>NZ_JARUXP010000001.1:1162581-1207961 GCF_031451315.1 Caballeronia sp. LZ032 | reverse complement strand
GCTCGCACCTCCTACAACTGCCTGAGTTCGAAAAGTACAAGGCCACCTGATGAATGCCCCGAGGCGTCCACGAACAAAACCCAATTTTGCAGGTCCGACTATCTATGGTCAATGCGCGGCCCTGAAAATGCCGATCGGTGCAGTCGTTGCAGCTGGCCTCGCCATGCAGTTTTTCTTCTTTGGCATGTGGTGCGTGATCTACGCCTATACGCCGGAACTCTATCCGACTCGTGCGCGAGCGACCGGCGCAGGTATGGCGTCGTCGATCGGGCGGTTGGGATCGATTATCGGCCCGTATGCAATCGGCGTCGCACTTCCGGTAACCGGGCAAGGGGGCATATTCGCAATGGGTGCAGTGTGTTTTCTGATCTCGGCCATCACCATTGCCGTGCTTGGACAGGAAACAAGGGGAATCTCGCTGGAGGAGGTATCAAGGTAGCCCCGTTCAGCACCGCCGCGACGATGGGTACCAGAAGGAGCCAAATCACGAAATGGCCAGCATTCGAGCGCTTTACGCGAGATAGATAGCCGCGAAGTGTCACTCGACCGCTGAGCTGCTCTGTGACAGGTGCCACACCCCACCCTCCAAAGGTACCCAACTGCTCCTAACGGTCCCGCCAAGGGCGCAGAAACCTCCACTAAACGAGCTGGTGAGAAACCGTTTCAAATCAGCGCCATGACGTTAAGTTAGATGGAGAAGTTCAATGGAAAGAATAGGACGGTCGTTGAAAGCAATGGTCGAGAACTGGTTGTCGCCCAATCCTGAGCGAGGGTTCAGAGTCAGCCACTACGGACGATCCAGGATTGGGCGTTACGTTTGCGTTGTCGCTGAGAATGGAACAGGATCGAAGGCAATGTTCTTTTATCGTCACTCCGATGGAAACTGGTGCATCTTTCCACCGGCACCCGAGCGGCCGGCTATGCAGATTCGGGACTGTTGCTAGATAGTTTAACAAGATCGGCGGGAGATCCGTGCCACTTAGCACGCCTTCCTGGTAGATGGCCGAGCACTGGTCACGCGAAATCGGTCGCGCTATAAGCGGCACTTTCATCGTCTATGTTTCGATCAAAAGAGCATGACGCAATCCGTACTGAAATTGGATCAAACATCAAGGAACGGCTTCCGCTACGTATCTCCAGCGAACGCAACGATCGAACTATTACCAACTTTCGAAAGAATCCCTTGTCAGAAAGTTACTGTTCTAAAAAAGCGTGCGCTCGTACAATTTCCTCACCTGTAAATACCGAGTTCTTCCGTTTACCAATTACTCCACTCTGCGATGCTAGGTTGAGCTTATCGAGCCAATTCAACCCTTAACCGGACACTTGTATCCGGGCGTCGCGTTCCGGCGGCTGCACTAAAGAATCGGGCGGCATAGCCGAACACGTCTGAATGAGCCCGCTCTCGCGACCGGTATCTAGTTCGACAATGGTCTTGCTCAAAAGTATGCGGGCCGCAAGGCGAATTACCTTGATGTAAACAATACCTTAGCCGCAAGATCTGCGCCTTCTCGAAATCAGGATGGAGGTTACGTCCGACTCGGATCGATCTCCTCCTCCCGTGGCTCGGCAGGGAACGGAAAACCAGCAGTTACATGGTTATATGAGCATGCCAGCAACGTGGCGTTGACCAAAGAGCGGGAATAAGATGGATACAGTCAGTCAGATGCGCGTCTTTGTACGCATCGTGGAATGCGGGGCGTTTACACGCGCGGCAGAGACCTTCAACACAAGTCCGGGAGCCATGTCAAGGGCGATAACAGAACTTGAGGGACGGTTGCGCACTAGGTTGCTGAATCGTTCTACTCGAAAACTTGCGCTTACACCGGCGGGTGAAATCTACCTTGAGCGATGCAAACAAATTCTTGCGGACATCGAGAGAGCTGAGGAGGAAGCCAGCGACGCTCAGCAGCGGCCTACAGGAAAATTGCACATTCACAGCTTCGCAGGATTTGGGCTGCGCTATATTCTGCCTGCAATTAAGGCGTATCGGACGTCTTACCCCGAAGTCGTTGCTGACCTCACCCTATCTCAACGCGTTCCAGAACTCTATGAAGAGGGCATTGATATTGCCATCGTATCAACCTCGTCCGTCCTCCCCGACTCCGACCTTGTCTCGCACTTGTTGGGCTCCTCATTCAGCGTTCTCTGCGCGTCGCCTACATACGTGCTGGAACGAGGTATGCCAGGTAATCTGAATGAACTCGCTCAGCATGAGTGTCTTATTCTCCACACGCCCGCGTTTCCCGCGTACGAGTGGTTGCTTGAAAGCGACAAGGGAAGCGAAGCAGTCAAAATTTCAGGTTCAGTAGAATTGAACACAGGTGAAGCAGTTGCACTAGCGGTGCGCTCAAGCATGGGTATAGGCACGGTACCAGTGTACCTGGCGCTTGATGGTCTATTGGACGGAAGCCTCGTTCGCGTTCTATCGCAATATGTACTGCAGAAAATGAACATCTACGCGCTTCATCCTTCACGAAAGTACATCGATGCGAGAATACGAACGTGGATTGAGTTCTTGCGCCAGTACTTACCGACCGTAACCGCGCGCGATGCTCATTTGCTTGACGAATATGCGGCCTCGACGGTGAACGCAGCGGAATGTCCTCAGGCATAAATCGCTTGCACGTAGCAACGCTTGATTGACGGTGGATCGCAAACCCACACCTCCACCAAGTGCTCCGTGATGAGTGCGTTTTTTTCCAATTCCGCATAAAGATTTGTCAGACGTCGAGTACCATATTTCGATGAAAGATTTTCTTCAGAATGAAGTAATAGACGATACCGAAACCGCACCATGCCACGCCCAACTCCCATGTGGCCATGCCCATCGAGTAGAGCACGTAGGCGAGAATCACAAAACCTATCGCCGGGGACAAAAGATGTTTGAGGAATGACCGCGAGCGTTTCCGGAAAATGAAGTGTGAAATAACCGCGACATGCAACATCATGAAGCCACTGAGTGCGCCGAAATTCACGAAGTTCGTTAGAGTATCCAGGTGATCGAGAAATCCCAGCGACAATCCCAGTGAAACAATCGAGACCGACACCAGGCTGACATGAGGCGTCTTGAACGCCGAATGGACTCTAGCCAATACGAGCGGCAACTTTCGATCACGCGCCATGGAATAAAGCAGGCGAGCAATAGCTGTCTGGGAAGCGATAGAACAAGAGACCCCGAAGGTCAGCGCCGTGGACCAAGCAGTGAGCAAAGACAACGGCTTGCCTCCTGCTACCTCGGCGATTTCATAGAACGCAGTATCCAAAGACTTGAATTTGAGCCCGGCGGCCAGGTCTGCTGCGATCCATGTCTGCAGTACAAACAACGCGCCCACACATAGCAGGGACACGACCGTCGCATTTCCAACGGTCTTTGTACTGTTGCCTCGGACCTCTTCAGCGAGCATGGAAATGCCGTCAAATCCAAGGAAAGACAAGGCGCACACGGACACTGCCGAGAAAATCATGATCGGCTTGAAAGACGCAGGCTGAAACAGCGGATTCAGCGTGAGGCGCCCTGCACCCTCGCCGTGATACAGCGAGTACAGTCCACATACGCAAAAGATGATCAATACGAGGATCTGGGCAATTAGGAACAGCCTGTTGGCCGCCGCTGTCACCTGCACGCCAACATAGTTGGTGACGGTGCCAATGAGTAAGAAAGCAACAATCCAGAGCCACTTGGGTAAAAGCGGAAACAGCGACGAAAGCGCGGAAGCTGCGACCACATATGTCAGCGCGGGAATCAGTAGATAGTCCAGGATGAGCATCCACCCGGTGAAGAAACCCGCTGTCTCGCCTATGCCTCGTTGCGCGTATGCATAAGCTGACCCCGCAATCGGGAAATCCTCGGACAGGACTTTGTAGCTCAGCGCAGTGAACAACATGGCGACCATCCCAATCACATACGCCAAGGCAACCATCCCGCCTGCTGCATCCGCAACGTAGCCGTAGATCGCAAACGGTGCGATCGGTATCATGAAGATCACACCGTAGATAACGAGGTCGACAAACCCAAGCGTGCGTTTCAGTTCCTGCTTATAGCCAAATGATTCCGTTGACATAGCTTGATCCCGAAGAGGTGTTGTATGGCAACGTGTGAATCTCGGCGTCTCCGCCCAAACTTCGCGTTGCGTCAGGATCGATTTTCGTTAGCCTTAATCATTGGAAAAGATCCAAAGCATAAGCTTTTCGGTGCACTTTTGGATGATCGGAATTCGCCCGGGATATCTACTGCCGTACGACAGTGTATGGATCGATCACCGAAAAGACATCGTGACCAAACGGTCGAACATGGCATCCGAAAGCAGCCATCGTAGAAATAAAATCGGGCCAGCCATTGCACCCGCGTGATAGCGCGCTCTCGGACGCGATGCCTTCAATGCCTTGAGCGTCAGTTTAGCGATCGCCTCTGGCGACGAGCCCTTCGATTGGCGCTGGACTTCGACGTATTGTCTAAGGAGCTTGATATATGGGCCCGTGCCCGAGAGACGCTGCGCTTCCGCGATAGCGATATCGCCCTACCCTGTTGCAATGATCCCGGGCTCGATCACGATGACGTCGATGCCGAAAGGCCTGGTTTCCAGCCTCAGCACATCGCTGTACCCTTCCAGGGCAAATTTCGAGGCGTGATACCAGCCCCCCATCGGCGTATAGATCTTTCCGCCGACCGACGTTACGTTAACGATCTTGCTGGCCGCCTGCTCCCTCATCTTTGGCAATACCTTCTGGATCAATCGGGCCGTACCGAATACATTCACGTCGAATTGCCGATGTGCGTCGTCCATCGGTATGTCTTCGAGCGCGCCATATTGGCCATATCCTGCGGCATTGATCAACACGTCGATGCGGGGTTGCTCGTTTAGTACCTGCGCCACCCCGGCATCCACCGCGGCTTTATCCGTGATGTCCATGTAGAGAACACGACCGCCTGCGGCCTGGATCGGAGCCAACTGATCAGCACGTCGTGCCGCACCGTAGACGATGTAACCTTCTTTCAGAAGCGCCAAGGCAATGCTTTTACCAATACCGGAAGAAGCCCCAGTGACCAGAGCAACAGGGGGATGCGCGCAGATAGCCATGTTTGCCTTTTCGTTGACTGAACGGTAGTCGTTGTTTATAAACTGTGGGGAAACCCCACAGTCAAGTAGTCGTTTGGCTCACGAAAGAAAGGAGGATGATCCCGTGCTGATCAGCGAGCTGGCAAAGCTATCGGGCCTGTCCAAGGACGGCATCCGTCATTACGAGGAAGTGGGTCTGATCCGATCGACCGCGCGGCAGGCGGGAAGCCGCACCTATCGGGAATATGGCGCCGATGCACTGGATGTGATCATCAAGGTCCGCAACGCACAGCGTCTCGGATTCGCCCTCAAGGACATTGGTCCGCTGATGCAGGCCTATGAGGCCAACACCTTCTCGCTCGAAGAAACGATAGGTATTCTGGAGGAGCGACTGCAGGAAGTCAGAGGCAAGATCGACGAACTACGCCAAAGCGAAGCCTACATCGTCGAGAAAATTGCCCTGTACCAGAAAACACGAGACATGGAAGCACTGGTAAGCGTACGCACCGCCCGTCCGAAGCGATCGCTGAAGGGGCGGCGCGGCCGACAAGAACGCGCCGATAGAGGGCAACGTATTACGGTTACGGCACAATCGCAAAAACACGCGCCGGAAATCCGGAACCACGCTTCGGCTTTGGCCAAGTCGCGACGATAAGCGCCCCCGCTTCGGGCATCGCATCGAGATTGGCCAGCAACTCGATCTGCCAACGATCCTGGTCGAGCACATAGCGTTCGAGCGAGCCATCACCGCGACTGATCGCGAGACCGCCGTCGGTGTCCAGCGTCTCATGCCCGCAAGCCGTCGCACCACGTTCCTCGAAGATGCAACGCAGCGCTTCGAGCGTCCAGCCGGGGAAATGTGCCACACCTTCAGGGTCGCGATTCGACATTTTCTCGCGATCCGGCCAGCGAGACGCCCAGCCGCTATGCTTGGCGACAAACGCGCCGCGTGGTATCGGACCATTGCGCGCTTCCCAACGCAGTATGTCGTCGGTCGACAAACGATAGTCCGCATTGGCGATTACCTGCTCGCGGATGTCGATGACGACCAGTGGCAGGATCATCTCGCTCACCGGTATCTCGTCGAGAAACCGGCGGCCCGCCACGAAGTGCGCGCCCGGATCGACATGCGTGCCCCACTGGCCGACAAAGCTGTAGCGATGCGCAAGAAACCCCTGCCCCATCGATCCACGCGCCGGCGCGTGGTCGTACAGGACCGTACGCGTCTCAGGCTCGAAGAACGGCGAGTGCGGAATCGACGCGTCGAACGCGTGGGTCAGGTCCACGAACCGGCACTCATGCAACTGCCCCAGGAGTGCCCAGAGGTCGAGCGCCATCCGCTTCAGATCCGCTCGAGGTTCGTGCGCGTGCGCTCGTTGACGACATTGCCGGTATTGACCGTCGTCTTCGGCTCGAGCAACAGGCAATGCACTTCGTCCGTCACGGCTTCCGGGCAGTGCTCGGTACCCTTCGGCACGATCAGGTATTCACCCTCTTCGATCAGAATATCGCCACCATTTTCCGCATGCAGCTTCATGCGCAGCGTGCCCTTTACCACGAAGAACAGCTCGTCCTCGTGATCGTGATGATGCCAGTTGAACGTCCCGCTGAATTTCGCGAACTTAATCTGTGAATCATTGATGTCGCCACCGATCCTGGGCGACCAGTATTCGCTGAAAGCCGAGAATGCTGCCGTAACATTAACCTTGTTGAGCTTCATGCCGTCACTCCTTCGATCTGGAAAATGGTGTCGATCTGCGCCGGCAGGAGGCGCTTGACGAACGTACCCTGAAACAATGCGCTGCCGACAGTGAAACCCCAGGTCCTCGCGTCAATCATAGCCTTGACGCGCACTTCGCCGTCGATGCTGCCAGCCGCGATGACGGGGACCGGCACGGCTTCCGTGACGCGCCGTGTCAGTTCGGCCGGATCGCCTTCACCCGCGAAGCGGTATGCGAGTAGATCGAGACCGTGCACACCAGGCATGGCCGCGATGCGGCGAGCATCCTCGACGATCTCGTCCATCGTACCCTCGAGTACCGTCGGGTGTCCGACCGTGCGGCCGGCAAACGGGAAATACTGGATCGACGAACCTTTGAGCATGGTGAGCGCGTCTTCGACGTGGCGTCCACCTAGCAGATAGTCAACGCCGATGTCGAGCGCAGCCTGGATCGATTCGAGTTCGCTTTGACGGCTCGTCGCGACGACTTCGAGCATCACCTTGCGACCGTCGGCCCGGATGCGTTGAGCCAGTTGCTTGAGCGACGCGACCGGCAGACCGATATCCTTGAAGCCGACAAAGTGAACAGGGCTGTCACGCAGGCTGTCGTAGACTGCCAGTGCATCGGGGACGGTAGCATCGTTCTCCGTCAGCATCAGAATGAAATGGGAGGACACGTTAGACTCCTTGAAAATATAAATGGCTCACACCCGGGAACGGGCGAATTGATGGGCTGTTTGCAATGCGACCTGCAAACTGGCCGGGTCGGCAATACCTTTGCCAGCGATATCGAACGCCGTGCCGTGGTCCGGGCTCGTTCGCACGAAAGGCAGGCCGACAGTGATGTTCACGCCGTCCTCGACGCCGGCCAGCTTGACCGGAATGAGCCCCTGGTCGTGGTACTGCGCCACCACGATGTCGAAGCGGCCGCGGCGCGCGTTCATGAACACCGTGTCGCCTGGCCACGGGCCGCTTGCATCGATGCCTTCCGCCTGGGCGCGCTGGATGGCCGGCGCGACGATGTCGAGGTCCTCCCGACCAAACAGACCACCCTCGCCGGCATGAGGATTCAGGCCCGCCACGGCAACACGCGGGTTCTCGATGCCGAGTTCCGTCATCGCACGATGCGCGAGTCGGATGATGCGCAATTCGGTCTCGACGGACAGCTTTGAAATCGCGTCGCGCATTGAGCAGTGAACCGTCACAAGAATCGTGCGTAACGTAGGGTTCACGAGCATCATCGCGTAGTCTCGCGTGCCGGAAAGATCCGCGAGCATCTCCGTGTGACCCGGATAAGGAACGGAGGCAGCAGCAAGCGCCTCCTTGTGAATCGGTGCGGTGCAGATGCCTGCTATCTCGCGCTTGATCGCTAGATCAATCGCCGTGCGGATAGCACCAAATGCCGCTTCGCCGGCCAGTGCATTGATTACACCCAGCGGCAGGTCGGCAGGCAACGGCTCGGCACCCGGCACGCGCAGCACGTCGAGCGTCCCCGGGCGCAGCGCGATGCCCGAAACCGAATCCGTCTCGCGGACTTTGAGTGGCAAACCGAGCGCGGCCGCCGCGCGCCGCAGCACTCCGGCATCGCCGACGGCGAATGACGGATAGTCGGCGATAAACGCGGCGTTCGAGAATGTCTTGACGACGATTTCGGGCCCAATGCCGGCCGCGTCGCCCGTCGTCACGGCGATCAGTTTCTGTTTCATACTCTTGCTCCAGTCAATGCGTCGAGGCAGATGAGCAGCGCGTCGTCGCCGCCAAAACCACCGGCCTTCGTAATCATCGGGAAGCTGCCTTTCGAGCTGCGAACCTCGATAAGCGGCACGCCTGGCAGGATTTCGCGATGTACGCGCAGCGATACGGCAGGCAGTGAGTCGACGATGCGTCTGGCTGTTTCACCACCCGTTACGACAAGGCCGTCGCATGCTCCGCTGGCTATGAGGTTGGTGACCTGCGTCACCAAGTCGCGCAGTGCCGCTTCGGCTAAAGCAGCGCCGGGCAGGCGATCACTCCCGGTAGCCAGCACGTTGATCCGGCGGCTCTCGCGTGCCACGATCAGTTGGCGACGCGAACTCGGATTGAGGCTGCCGACAACCAGCCAAGGCGCACCGCAGGACAAGCCCGCAAGTTGAGGAATCGGTTCGGGCTGCGACAGCGCGCGGGCGAGCGCGCGCAGCAATCCGGTGGAACCGGCGAGCAGCAAGTCTCGTGAGCCGGCGAACAAGCCGACCAATGCATCGAGATCATCCTCGGCACGCGTATCCATCACAACGGCGTCGTGCTCTTCGAGCAGGACTTTCGCTTGCGCTGCGTCTCGTGCGATGACAACCGGCAAACCCTGCGCGAGAAACAACGCAGGCACGCTGGACTCCAGAACCGGCAAGGTCGGGTCTCGCCCGAATGCGGTTTTATGTACGGGAACGCCGTCGACAAGTACACGGCCAGCCTCCGTCGTCCGTCCGGCCGACGGGAAAGCCGGCGCGATCAGCAACTTGCGGCGGCCAGATGCGGCGCGGGCGCTCACACAGTCTTTGGCGACGTGCCCACGCAACGTCGAGTCGAACTGCAGCACGAGCACATCAGCATGGCACCAGGCACGCGCGGCATCTGCTACCGGGTCGCCAGCAGCGACGCGTTCGCGCGTGTCCGTGTCTAGGCTGACGACTGCGGTCGCCGTAACATTTTCTGTATCTTCCGGCCGCAGTAGCGCAGCCGTATTCCAACCGCGCTCGGCAAAACAGGCAGTGCCGTCGAGGGCACTCGTGAAGTCGTCAGTGATGATGCGAATACGCATGGAAGTTCCGCGCTGTTTTTGGTTCTTGAATTTTGACGTTTTTCATGTATTTTTTAAGAACCAAAAAAATGGAATTTCACGGTGTCTATGGTTCGCTCATCCGTATCGAAACAATCCCATCCTGCCTTAGTCGACCTTGAGATCGACCGGTATGCAAGCGGACCGGTGTTCCGTCAAATCATCAGACAATTACGGGAACGGATCGACAACGCGGTCCTGCCATGCGGAACTCGCCTGCCACCGACACGCGACCTAGCGCAGCAACTGGGTATCGCGCGTAATTGCGTAGTAGAGGCTTATGACGAATTGATTGCCGATGGCGTCCTGGAAGGACGCGGCCGAAGTGGGACCTTCGTGGCCGCGAGCAGAGGTTTTACCGCTCCCCGTCGAGAGGAAGTCATCGGGCAATCGTCTGTTTTGCGACGTATCGATAATGAGAACAACGATGCGCCGCCGCAACCGGTCGCCGCATTCGACTGGCGTCTTGGACAGGTCAATGTGCGGGCACTGCCGTTGGAGGCATGGCGCAACGCATGCCGCGAAGCCGGGCGGCATCTTCCACCGGCAGGATATGGCGACCCACGCGGAGAACCAGGATTACGCCATACCATTGCGTACTGGCTGCATGAACATCGTTCGGTGTCGGTCGATCCCAATCAGATTGTCGTTACCCACGGAACTGGGCAAGCACTACATCTCGTATCGCGCACATTCTTGCGCGATGGCGACATGTGTGCGGTCGAAGACCCTGGATATCTAGGGGCCAACTGGGCATTCGCGCGCTCAGGAGCGACGCTGCACCACGTGCCCGTCGATGACGAAGGAATGTTGGTTGAACGGATCATTGAGTCGCCGACAACTCCAGCGTTGGTACACGTGACGCCAGCGCACCAATACCCGCTTGGCGGTCGTCTGTCCGGACCTCGGCGTCGTTCGCTCATTGACCTAGCTCGCACACACGGGACAATGATTGTCGAGAACGAGTACGACTGCGAATTCCATTACGCAGGCACGCGTTATCCGCCGTTGTTTGCGAGCGCACCAGAAAACACGCTACTCCTGAGCACGTTTGCGAAAGCAGTCAGCCCCTCCCTGCGGCTCGGCTTTATCGCAGCGCCAAAGGCTGCAGCAACCGCCCTGGCCGCACACATCGAACGCGAACGTGTCCATGTCTCCTGGCCGGTCCAGAAAATTATCGAGACCCTCTTGGTCTCAGGAGAGCTCGACAAGCATCTGCGCAGAGTACGACGCCACTATGGCGCGATGCGCGACTTGGTCCGCGGACGCTTGGCCGAATACGTCAGCGAAATCGAATTGAGAGGCGATGAAGGGGGGTTGCACGTTGTTGTGGCCGGCCGTGAGCGGGCATTCGATCTCGAATTGCGAAAGGCCTTGAATTTACGCGGCATCGTCTTCAACGAAGTGCGGGAATTTGCAAGTTCAGCTATGGAAGAGTCGAATGGTTTTTTGCTTGGATACGCCCATATGGATCTGAGCGATCTGTCGGCTGCGCTGGATGAATTGACCACTTGCATCCAGCAATGTTATTCACGTTAGGCCGCACAGCATGCGCGAATTAGCTTGGTCGAGTGAAAAATTCCTCCGCTGGTCCCGCGAGTGCCATCCGTCGTATTGGGAAAACGTGGGAGCAAAGTCCATCCCAATCGGCAGAGGGGGTATGTGTCGAGATGCGCTGAAGACCACAAAGCAAATCAAAATTTCTCGATTAGTATTGTCGCTCCAAGCTCCCGTTTTGGAGCACTTTTGGTAGGGATACCTTAGCGGCGCTATCAGTTTCGGGGTTCTTCGCTATCCACCCCTCAAGCATATCAGCCCAAGTCTGTAGCATCGTCCTTCGCTGCTCGGCATATTCAGCCTTGTTGTACACCGCGCGTACCCCACGCTGTTCGTGCGCCAGACATTTCTCTATCCAGTCGCTGTTGAACCCGGCCTCATGCAGTTGCGTGCTCGCCGTTCTTCGCAGGTCATGCACCGAGAAGGATTCGAAGTCTGGCTCCCCGCTCTCACGGACCAGTTTGACCGTACTGTCGATCACACGATTTAGGGTGGCGGCACTTATCGGTAATTCAGTCTCATATCGGCCGGGATGCAAAAACGCACTCGCGCCAAAGCAAGTCTTGAAGGTGACCAGTATGTCCAGAGCTTGCTGGCTCAGATAGACGTTGTGCGCACGACCTGCCTTCATGCGGTCTTTCGGGATAGTCCAGATCGCTGTATTAAAATCTACCTCGCTCCAGTTGGCGAGAATAAATTCTGACTTGCGCACCATTGTCAGCAACATGAACTTGATGGCCAGACGCAACGTTGGCAAGGTGGCTGTCCGCTCCAACCCTTTGAAAAACACGTGGATTTCCCCGGGTGTCAGTGCCCGGTCTCGCGGTTTGAAAGTAGCGATGGCAGAGGGCCGTATGTCTTCTGCAGGATTGGCTACCTTCAGCCCTCTTGCCTGCACAAAACGATAGACCTGGAGGACGATGTCGCGTGCCTGAACGGCAGGTGCAGCCGCGCCCCGCTCCTTGATCTTCTCACACCTCATTAGGAGTCTTGAAGGTGTGATCTCTTCGAGCTTCAGCCGCCCGAACTCCGTTGCAAGATTCCGGTCGTAGACGGACTTCCTCATCGCGCGGGTCGACGCCGCGAGCGTGGCTTCCGCGAAGTATTTTTCGGCCCACTTCCCGAACGTCATCGCTTCGGCCGCTTCCACACGCTTTTCAACCTTGCTTCTCGACGGACTGATGCCCTGTTCAACTTCCCGACGCGCTCGTTCAAGGAGCAGCCTCGCTTCCGCAAGACGCATCGACATGCCACAGGAAAGGTCGTCGGCAGCGCGTGCGCCGCGTGCTGGCAGCCCGGGATCGTAGCGGCCAATGACCAGGGTCTCCCGGCGACCATTCAGACGATAGTCGAAGCGGAAACTCACCGCTCCGGACGAGGTAACAGCCACGTACAGGCCGCGCTGGTCAGCGACCTTGTATATCCTGCCAGTTGGCTTGAGCGCCCGCAATTCGAGGTCCGTAAGCATGCAATACTCCGTGAACTGATACCGTGTTTGATACCGTCACGCGCCGTGACGGTATCAAAATGGATCGTCTGCAGAGAAAGATGCTATACCGTCGCTCATGCCGTCGGCGACGTAACGCTGCCGACGGACGGCAGCGGACCAAAATAGTCGATAAACCCTTGATCTTGTGCGGGAAATCGGGGAATCGACGGACCTCTGCAGACCACTGCAGAGGATCCTAAATTACTCCCACTCGATCGTCGCCGGCGGCTTCCCCGAAATGTCGTACACCACGCGATTGATCCCCCGCACCTCATTGATGATGCGATTGCTCACATGCCCGAGCAGTTCATGCGGCAGATGCGCCCAGTGCGCGGTCATGAAATCCAGCGTCTGCACGGCACGCAGCGCGACCACATACTCATACGTGCGTCCATCGCCCATCACGCCGACGCTCTTCACCGGCAGGAACACCGCAAACGCCTGGCTCGTCAGGTCGTACCACGACTTGCCCGTTTCCTTGTCGATGGTCGTCCGAAGCGTCTCGATAAAAATCGCATCCGCGCGGCGCAGCAGATCCGCGAACTCCCGCTTCACCTCGCCGAGAATGCGCACACCCAGACCCGGACCCGGGAACGGATGGCGATACACCATCGCGGGCGGCAGACCGAGCCTCACGCCGAGTTCGCGCACTTCGTCCTTGAACAGTTCGCGCAGCGGCTCGAGCAACTTGAGGTTCAGCGTCTCCGGCAAGCCGCCGACGTTGTGGTGGCTCTTGATGGTGTGCGCGCCCTTCTTGCCCTTGCCCGCAGATTCGATCACGTCCGGATAGATCGTGCCCTGCGCGAGCCAGCGTGCATCGGTGAGCTTGTCGGATTCCGCGTGAAACACTTCGACGAACTCCGCGCCGATGATCTTGCGCTTCGCCTCCGGGTCCGTCACGCCGGCGAGCTTCTGCAGGAAGACTTCGCTGGCATCGACGTGGATGACCTTCACGCCGAGGTGATCCGCGAACGTCGACATCACCTGCTCGGCCTCGTTCTGGCGCAGCAGGCCATGATCGACGAACACGCAGGTCAGCTGGTCGCCGATCGCGCGATGCAGCAGCGCCGCCGCCACCGATGAATCCACGCCGCCCGACAGCCCGAGAATCACCTTCTCGTTGCCCACCTGCGCGCGAATCTTCTCGACCGCTTCGTCGATGTAATGCCCCATCTCCCAGTCGGGATTCGCGCCGCACAGCTCCAGCACGAAGCGGTCGAGCATCGCGCGGCCCTGCACCGTGTGCGTCACTTCCGGATGCCATTGCAGGCCGTAAAAGCGGCGGTCGTCGTCGGCCATGGCGGCGATCGGGCATGACGGCGTCGAGGCCATCAGCTTGAAACCCGCCGGCAGATCCACGACCTTGTCGCCGTGGCTCATCCACACCTTCAGCATGGAGTCGCCCTTCTCGGCCTTGAAGTCCTCGATGCCTTCGAGGAAGCCCGTGTGGTTCAGCGCCTGCACTTCCGCATAGCCGAACTCGCGCACATTGCCGAGCTCGACCTTGCCGCCCAGTTGATCTGCCATGGTCTGCATGCCATAGCAGATGCCGAGCACCGGCACGCCCAGATCGAAGACGATCTGCGGCGCGCGCGGCGACTTCGCCTCGGTAACCGAATTCGGGCCGCCCGACAAAATGATGCCCTTCGGTGCGAATTCGCGGATGAAGGTTTCATCGACGTCGTACGGATGAATCTCCGAGTAGACGTGCGATTCGCGGATACGCCGCGCGATCAGCTGGGTGACTTGAGAGCCGAAATCGAGAATCAGGATTTTGTCGTGCATGGCTGCGGCCAAAGGCTAAAAGAACGATGGTTGTCGATGCTGCCGGCCCGCCCTCGTGCGCGCGCCGCCAGCGAAGTGTTCGCAAATGAATCGACGGCCGGCGCCCTGGCCGACCGTGCTGGTATGTCCTGTTGCCACCCGCGCCCCGCCTGCTTCGCGACGGCGCCGGCCCGGGAAGTGCGCGCGTTCAGCGCGGCGCTCCGCTTGCCGGACCCGTGCGCGGAACGAGCGGATCACGCGGATCACGCGGATCACGTGGATCAAGCGGATCCAGCCGCCGGCCAGTCGCCGGATCGATCCCGCCGCTGATCTCCGGCTCGATGCGCCTTCCGGTCGCAGCGTCGATCTCGTGTCCGCTGACCGGATCGAGCTTGCGGCCCGTGACGGGATCGAGTGTCGCGCCGGTCGCGGGATCCACGGCGCCGCCATCGAGCGGACGGCCCGACGGCTCCACCGTGCGGCCACTGACGGGATCGATGCCGGTCGCCTCGGGCGCCCGCGCCGAAGGGCGCACTGCCGTATCCGGCGGTACCGCAACGGGAACCGGCGCCACGGGCGTCACGACCTCGTCGCGTGTTTTCGCCGCCCGCTTCTCGGCACGTTGCGCCGAAGCGGCGCCCGCCTGTGCGGCCCGCTCGCGCCGGCGCACCGCCGACGACAGCCTCACGCTGCCGAACCCGAGCACCACGAGCACGACACCGACCACCGCCGCGCTCATCTGTCCGAAGCTGTCGACCTGCGGCATCTTCAATCCGAGCAGCCAGACCAGCACCACGACGCCCGACAGCCACTGCACGTGCCCCGAAACGCGCGCCGCCCGCGCGGTCAACGCGCCGTCGACGGCCGCGTGGAACGCGAGCCATGCGAGGCCGATCAGCGCCACCCCGAGCAACTGCCCGGCAAATGCGGGCTGCACGCGGATGGCGTCGAGCTGCAACGCGCCGTACAGGCCCGCCCATGGCGTCAGCAGGAACAACAGGCCGAACGCCAGGAAGATCAGGGCATTGATGACCAGTACGACGCGCAGCAACGGTTTCATGGGCAGTCCAGGTCAGTTGACGAACAAGCGCGAGGCCACGGAACGGCGACGCTCAATCGACGTGATAGTTGGGCGCTTCCTTCGTGATCTGCACGTCGTGCACATGCGATTCGCGCATGCCCGCCGCGGTGATCTGCACGAACTCCGCCTTCTCGTGCATTTCCGTGATGGTGCTGCAACCGCAATAGCCCATGCTCGCGCGCACGCCGCCGACAATCTGGAACAGGATGGCGTTGACCGAGCCCTTGTAGGCCACGCGGCCTTCGATGCCTTCCGGCACGAGCTTGTCGATGTTCGCCGAATTGTCCTGGAAGTAGCGGTCCGCCGCGCCGTCCTTCATCGCGCCGACCGAACCCATGCCGCGATACGCCTTGTACTGACGGCCCTGATACAGGAAGACGTCGCCCGGGGATTCCTCGGTGCCCGCCAGCATGCTGCCCATCATGACGACGTTCGCGCCCGCTGCCAGCGCCTTGGAGACGTCGCCCGAGAAGCGCACGCCGCCGTCCGCGATGACCGGCACGCCGCTGCCGCGCAGCGCTTCCGACACATTGGCGATGGCCGTGATCTGCGGCACGCCGACGCCCGCGACGATCCGCGTCGTGCAGATCGAGCCCGGGCCGATGCCGACCTTGACCGCGTCCGCGCCGTACTCGACAAGCGCCTTGGCGGCCGCCGCCGTTGCGATATTGCCGCCGATCACCTGCACATGCGGATAGTTCTGCTTGACCCAGCGCACGCGCTCCAGCACGCCCTGGCTGTGACCGTGCGCGGTATCGACGACGATCACGTCGACGCCCGCCTGCGCCAGCGCATCGACGCGTTCTTCATTGTCCGGACCGACGCCCACCGCCGCGCCCACGCGCAGCTTGCCGTCTTCGTCCTTGCACGCGTCCGGATTCTCGGTCTGCTTCGTGATGTCCTTCACGGTCATCAGGCCGCGCAGTTCGAACGCGTCGTTGACGACCAGCACGCGCTCCAGGCGGTGGCTGTGCATCAGCGCCTTGGCCTCGGCGAGCGAGGTGCCTTCCTTGACCGTCACGAGCCGCTCGCGCGGCGTCATGATGGTGCGCACCGGCTCGTCTATGCGTTCTTCGAAGCGCAAGTCCCGGTTTGTCACGATGCCGATCAGCTGCGCGCCCTCGACTACCGGAAAGCCCGAGATGCCATGTTGCTGCGTCAGCGCGATGACGTCGCGCACGCGCATTTGCGGCGGCACGGTGATCGGATCGCGTACGACGCCGGACTCGAAACGCTTCACCTTGGCGACTTCGCGCGCCTGTTCCTTGGCGGTGAGGTTCTTGTGGACGATGCCGATGCCGCCCAGCTGCGCCATGGCAATGGCGAGCCGGCCTTCGGTGACCGTGTCCATGGCGGCGGACACGAGAGGCATGTTCAGGGAGATGTTGCGAGTCAGCTGGGATTTCAGACTGGTGTCGCGCGGGAGAACGCTGGAGAAGGCGGGCACGAGGAGCACGTCATCGAACGTGAGTGCTTTCTGGATCAGACGCATGGCAAATCCTATGGGCGCAAAAGCAGATTATACCGATAGTTCTCCGGGTTTTCACTGTCCGAACAGCAAGTTAGGCCGCTCGTCGGACAAAAACCGGGCCTGCGCCGCGCCGCGTGCGGGATCGTCTTCGCGAACCGCGCGCGGGGCGCGCATGCTACGCTTCGCGCCTTCTTCAGGATGCGGACGGCGACTCGGGCAATGCAGCGCGGTGTGATGTACGGAATGTCGGCGGGCGCGATCTGGGGTTTCATCTTTCTGGCGCCGCGCATTCTGCCCGACTTTTCGCCGCTCACGCTCAGCATCGGCCGCTATCTGATGTACGGCGCGGTGTCGCTCGCGGCGGCGCTGCCCATCGCCCGCGGTTTGCTCAGGAAGCTCACGCGCGCCGACTTCGTCGCCCTCGCCCGGCTCGCGCTGGTCGGCAACCTGCTCTACTACATGCTGCTCGCGAGCGCCGTGCAGCTCGTGGGCGTGGCGCCGGCCTCGCTGATCGTCGGGATCCTGCCGGTCACCGTCACGCTCGCCGGCCGGCGCGATCATGGCGCAATCGACCTCAAGCGGCTCGCCGGTCCGCTGCTGCTCGTGGTGGCGGGCATCGCCTGCATCAACCTCGATGTGTTCCGCGATCTGCTCGGCGTGTCCGGGGCCGTGTCCCACGCGAGCATTCTCACGCGCCTCGCGGGCCTTGCCTGCGCCGTCGGCGCGCTGGCCGCCTGGACCTGGTACGCGGTGGTCAACGCCCGCTATCTTCAGGCGAACGATCACTTCGACGGCAGCGAGTGGTCCGTGCTGTGGGGCATCGTGACGGGATTGCTGGGTGCGGTGCTCGGCGTGATCGCCTGGATGCTGCCCGCAGGCACCGTCCAGGCCGCTGTCGCGCCCGAACGCTGGCATCTCTTCTGGATCGTGAGCATTGCGCTCGCAACCGGCGGTTCATGGCTCGGCAACATGCTGTGGAATGCGGCGGCGAAGCGCCTGCCGCTCACGCTGTCCGGTCAGATGATCGCGTTCGAGACGCTCTTCGCGCTGCTCTATGCCTTTATCTACGACGGCCGTTGGCCGCGCACGCCCGAAGTGCTGGCGGTGGTGCTGCTGCTCGCGGGCGTCAGCTGGTCCGTGAGGCAGCATACGGTGCGGCCGGCGGTTTCCACACGGGAAGTCCCGGCACATTGAAACGAGTCAACGCTCAGCGCACATCCTTCGACTGCCACTTGCGCCCTTCGATCGATCCCGCACGCCGCGCTTTTTCGACGCGGCGCAGGCGAGCCGTCTTCGGATCCACCGTCAGCGGCCGATAGATCTCCACGCGATCGAACGCGCTGAGCACGGCATCGAGCGTACTGAGCTTGCCGAACACGCCGACCTTCTGCCGGCTCAGGTCGATGTCCTGATGCACGCGCAGCACGCCGCTCGCCTCGATGGCCTCGCGCACGCTCGCGCCGTCCTGCAGCGTGACCTGCGCGAGGAAGCTGGCGCCGTCGGGCAGGCCGTAGCACACGTCGATCTCCATCATGGCTTGCCGTAGCGCTGGTCCGCACGCTTCACGAAGGAATCGACGAAGGTATTGGCGATATGACTGAACACCGGCCCGATGAGCTTTTCCAGAATCACATTGGAAAACTCGTAGTGCAGTGCGAACTCGATCTTGCACGCATCGGCCCGCAGCGGCGTGAAGCGCCAATAGCCGGTGAACTTCTTGAAAGGGCCGCTCAGAAACTCCATATCGATACTGGTCGGCCGTTTCTGCGTGTTGCGCGTGGCGAAATGCTGCTTGATGCCCTTGAAGCTGATGTCGATCTTGGCTTCCATGCCGTTCTCGTCATGGCGGCCTATCTCGACGCCGCCGCACCAGGGCAGGAAATTGGGATAGTCGGCGACATCGGTGACGAGGTCGAACATTTCCTCCGCCGAATGGCGGATCAACACGGTTTTCTGGACATCTGCCATATAGGGCGCAGCGAAGGCTGAATTGGGCGGCAACGCGCAAGAGAACACGGCATCAGAACATTCGCGTGCCGGCGCGCTGCTAAAATCGTGATTTTAAACGAGTTGAGCACTTTCCATTCATGAGCATCATCGACAACAGAAAAGCCTTCTTCGATTACTTCATCGAGGAACGCTACGAGGCCGGTCTCGTGCTCGAAGGCTGGGAAGTCAAGGCGCTGCGTGCGGGCCGCGGGCAGATCAAGGAAGGCTACGTCGTCATCAAGGCAGGCGAGCTCTTTCTGATCGGCACGCATATCAGTCCGCTGCCCGAGGCCTCGAAGTTCGCGAACCTCGACCCGGTGCGCACGCGCAAGCTGCTGCTGCATCGCGACCAGATCGACAAGCTCATCGGCAAGGTCGAGCAGCGCGGCCACACACTCGTGCCGCTCAACTTCCACTACAAGGAAGGCCGCGTGAAATGCGAGATTGGCCTCGCCAAGGGCAAGAAGCTGCACGACAAGCGCGAGACCGAAAAGAAACGCGACTGGGATCGCGAGCGCGCACGGCTGATGCGTTCGGCCACGAAATAAGGCAAACAGGGCGCTCTTGCAGCGCCCTGTTTTTCAGCCCTTGCGGATCACGCTGCCGCCGCCCTCGCCCTTCACGATCGTCAACGCCGACGCGATCAACGAACTCATGTCCGAGAGATTGCCCGGCACGATCAGCGTGTTGCCGGCCTTCGCGATATTGCCGAACGCGCTGACGTACTGCTCGGCGATCTTGAGGTTCACCGCCTCCATGCCGCCCACGGTCTGAATGGCGGTGCCGATCTTTTCGATGGCCTGCGCGTTCGCCTCGGCAACCGCGAGAATGGCCGACGCCTCGCCCTGCGCCTGGTTGATCGCGGCCTGCCGTTCGCCTTCGGACTTCTGGATAGCCGCCTCACGCGCGCCCGCGGCCAGATTGATCTGCTCCTGCTTGCGACCTTCGGACGCGGCGATCAGTGCGCGCTTCTCGCGCTCGGCGGTGATCTGCGCCTGCATCGCGTGGAGAATTTCCTTAGGCGGCGTCAGATCCTTGATCTCGTAGCGCAGCACCTTCACGCCCCAGTTCGACGCGGCGTCGTCCAGCGCATTGACGATGCTGTGATTGATGAAGTCGCGCTCCTCGAAGGTCTTGTCGAGTTCCAGCTTGCCGATCACGGAACGCAAGGTGGTCTGCGAGAGCTGCGTGATGGCGAACACGAAGTTGCTCGAACCGTACGACGCCTTCATCGCGTCCGTGACCTGGAAGTACAGCACGCCGTCCACCTGCAACTGCGTGTTGTCGCGCGTGATGCAGACCTGGCTCGGCACTTCCAGCGGAATTTCCTTGAGCACGTGCTTGTAGGCCACCCGGTCGATGAACGGCAGCACGATGTTGAGGCCCGGCGTGAGCGTCGAGTGATAGCGGCCGAGCCGCTCGAGCACCCACGCATGCTGCTGCGGCACGATCTTGATGGTTTGCGCCGCGATCACGATGACGATCACGAGCAGAATGGCCCCGACGATGGTGACGTCCATCTTTGCTACTCCTCGCAGTTGTGTTGTCTTGTGTCTTCAGCGGCGCGCGACGACCACGAGCCGGTTGCCGTCGAGCGCGGTGATGCGATACCAGCGCGCGCCTTCGGCCTCGCCCGGCGCGAGTTCGACATCCCATTGCGCGCCGCGATACATCGTGCGCGCGCGGCCGTCGCGCCATTGGTCCACTTCCACGGTGGCGCCGATATCGAGATTCACGCCGGCATCGCGCGACGCGTCGCGCCGCTTCCAGTTGCCGAAGCGCGAGCGCCGCAGCGCCACCACCGCGATCAGGGCGACCAGCGCCGCCACGACGAACTGCACGTGCGGCTGCGCGCCCAGCACATGCGCCACGCCGCCCGCGAGAAAGCCGAGCGCCACCATCAGCAGATAGAACGTGCCAGTGAACAGCTCGAACACGATCAGCACCCCCGCCGACACCCACCAGAACAGTCCGCTCGCAGCCATGCCCGCCTCCAAATGCAAACACCCCGGAGGATGTCCGGGGTGTTTTTATAGCACGCTCGCGCCTTTCCGAAAGCATCGGGAAAGGCGGATTTTGCTTATTTCGACAAGGTCTTCGCCAGCTGCTGCCAGGTGTCGATGATCGTGTCCGGGTTCAGCGACATCGATTCGATGCCCAGTTCCGCCAGCCACACGGCGAGGTCCGGATGATCCGACGGGCCTTGTCCGCAAATACCGACATACTTGTTCAGCTTCAGGCACGTTTCGATTGCGCGCTTGAGCATGAACTGAACGGCTTCGTCGCGTTCGTCGAAGTCCGCGGCGAGCAGTTCCATGCCGGAGTCGCGGTCGAGGCCGAGCGTCAGCTGCGTCAGGTCGTTCGAGCCGATCGAGAAGCCGTCGAAGCGCTCCAGGAACTGCTCGGCGAGGATCGCGTTGGACGGTACTTCGCACATCATCACGAGCTTGAGGCCGTTCGTCCCGCTCTTCAGGCCGAACTTCGCCAGCAGCTCGATCACGCGGTCCGCCTGCTTCAGGGTCCGCACGAACGGCACCATGATCTGGACGTTGTCGAGACCCATCTCCTCGCGCACCTTCTTCAGCGCGACGCATTCCATGTGGAACGCCTCGGCGAAGTCTTCCGCGATATAGCGCGACGCGCCGCGGAAACCGAGCATCGGGTTCTCTTCGTCCGGCTCATAACGCGAACCGCCGATCAGCTTCTTGTACTCGTTCGACTTGAAGTCGGACAGGCGCACGATCACCGGCTTCGGATAGAACGCCGCCGCGATCGTGGCGATGCCTTCCGTCAGCTTGTCGACATAGAACGCACGCGGCGATGCATGACCGCGCGCCACGCTCTCCACCGCCTTCTTCAGGTCCGCGTCGACGTTCGGGTACTCGAGGATCGCCTTCGGATGGACGCCGATGTTGTTGTTGATGATGAACTCGAGGCGCGCCAGGCCCACGCCCGCGTTCGGCAACTGGGCGAAGTCGAACGCGAGTTGCGGATTGCCGACGTTCATCATGATCTTGACCGGAATGGCCGGCAGTTCGCCGCGCTGGACTTCGGTCACTTCGGTTTCGAGCAGGCCGTCGTAGATCTTGCCTTCGTCGCCTTCCGCGCACGACACCGTGACGAGCGCGCCGTCCTTCAGGATGTCCGTTGCGTCGCCGCAGCCGACCACTGCCGGCACGCCCAGCTCACGCGCGATGATGGCTGCGTGGCAAGTACGCCCGCCGCGATTCGTCACGATGGCCGATGCGCGCTTCATCACCGGCTCCCAGTTCGGGTCGGTCATGTCGGCGACCAGCACGTCGCCCGGCTGCACGCGTTCCATCTCCGACGGGTCATGGATGACGCGCACCGGACCCGCGCCGATCTTCTGGCCGATCGCGCGGCCGGTGGTCAGCACGTTCGACTGGCCTTTCAGCTTGAAGCGCATCTCGGCCTTGCCGGACGCCTGGCTCTTCACGGTTTCCGGACGCGCCTGGAGGATGAACAGCTTGCCGTCGCGGCCGTCCTTGCCCCACTCGATGTCCATCGGACGCTGATAGTGCTTCTCGATGATGACCGCGTACTTCGCGAGTTCGATCACGTCTTCGTCGGTGATCGAGAAGCGGTTGCGCTGCTCGTGCGGCACGTCGACCGTCTTCACGCGGCCCGGCTCGCCCGGCTTCGTGAATTCCATCTTGATGAGCTTGGAGCCGATGGAGCGCCGGATGATCGGATACTTGTTCTGTTCGAGCGTGGTCTTGAAGACGTGGAATTCGTCCGGATTCACCGCGCCCTGCACGACGGTTTCGCCCAGGCCGTAGCTCGACGTGATGAAGACGGTTTCCTTGAAGCCCGATTCGGTGTCGATGGTGAACATCACGCCGGCCGCGCCGACGTCCGAGCGCACCATGCGCTGCACGCCCGCCGACAACGCGACTTCAGCATGCGTGAAGCCCTTGTGGACGCGATACGAGATGGCGCGGTCGTTGTACAGCGAGGCGAACACGTGCTTCATGCGATCGAGCACGTCCTCGACGCCGACCACGTTCAGATAGCTTTCCTGCTGGCCCGCGAAGGAGGCGTCGGGCAAGTCTTCCGCGGTCGCGGACGAACGCACGGCGAACGACAGCTCTTCGGGCGAGCTGTTTTGCAGGACCTCGAAACCACGGCGGATTTCTTCTTCGAGACGCGGCTGCAGCGGTGCGTCGACGATCCATTGACGGATTTCCTTGCCGGCTTCGGCAAGCGCCTTGACGTCGTCGACGTCGAAGGTTTCGAGACGCTTCGCGATGCGGTCCGTCAGGGTGTTGTGCTGGAGGAAGTCGCGAAATGCGAGGGCCGTGGTGGCGAAGCCCGTGGGCACGCGAACGCCGGCTTCGGAAAGCTGGCTGATCATCTCGCCGAGCGACGCATTCTTGCCACCGACGATTTCCACGTCGGTCATTCGCAACTGCTCGAAGGGAACTACATACGCCTGATCCTTTGCGACATCTTTCGCGACATTGACTGCGTTACTCATACAAGCCCCTAAGGTGGATGGAATTCTCGATCGCACGAGTGGGCTCATATGCGGCGGCGCTCATTGGAAGCGCCCGCCGCATCTCGTACAACCTGTTTGATAAGCCTTCGGGGGAGCCACGCCGCTTGATACCGGTGAATACCGGGGCGTGGTCAAAAAGAAGCGAAACGTCGGAAACTTGCTCGAGACCGTGGATTTACCCTGCTACACGTTACAAAAGCCACGAAACGACCGCGATTTGACGAAAATCCGCTTCAGTTTGTCCGCAATTGCTTATCGAACAGGTTGCCGCTATTCTACCTTGCTGCATTTCAAAATTGTTTCGATCGGGCAGGGGTTCAACGGCAAAATCGAGGTGTTTCGGGCCTGTTCGTGGGGCATCCCACACCCAGGCGCCCGCTCTGCACTCGTTTTTCTCTTCGCCGGCGGTCAGTTACCATAACACAGGTTTTTCCGGCGTCCGTGCTTTCGCGCCACCGCTGCCGCCCGCTTTCATCCTTTTCCTTTTCGTTTTCTCTTTCCGCCGATGCCGCCTTCCGTATTCATCGTTTCCGACGGTACCGGGATCACTGCCGAAACCTTCGCGCATTCGATCCTCGCCCAGTTCGACCAGAAATTCCGGCTCGTGCGCGTGCCTTTCGTCGATTCGATCGACAAGGCCTACGCGACCGTCGAGAAGATCAACGAGACCGTCGCGCTGGACGGCCGCCGGCCCATCGTGTTCACCACGCTGGTGGACAGTGCGTCGAACGAAGTCGTCAAGGGCTGCAACGCGCTCGTGCTCGACATGTTCCAGACCTTCATCGAGCCGCTCGAACAGGAACTGGAAATCAAGTCCACGCACGCCATGGGCCGCGTGCACCAGAACGCCGATACCGAGGAATACAAGAACCGCATCGAGGCCATCAACTTCTCGCTCGCGCACGACGACGGCCAGTCCAACCGCAATCTCGCCGATGCCGACGTGATCCTCGTGGGCGTATCGCGCAGCGGCAAGACGCCGACCAGCCTCTATCTGGCGATGCAATACGGTGTGAAGGCAGCAAACTATCCGCTGATTCCGGAAGACTTCGAGCGCGGCAAGCTGCCGACGCCGCTGCTGGAACATCGCGAGAAGATGTTCGGGCTGTCGATCGATCCGCAACGGCTCTCCGAGATCCGCAACGAGCGGCGACCGGGCAGCAAGTACGCCGCGCTGGAGAACTGCCGCTACGAGATCAACGAAGCGGAGATGATGATGAAGCGCGAGGGCGTGAAGTGGCTGTCGTCGACGCACAAGTCGATCGAGGAAATCGCCACGACGATCCTGCAGGAAGTGAAGCCCGAGCGGCCTTCCTACTACTGACGCGAAGGCGCCGGTTCAACGCTGCTGGCGGCACTGCTCGAACAGACAGATCGCCGCCGCAGCCGCCACATTCAGCGACTCCATGCCGCCCGGCTGCGGAATCGTCACGCGATGCGTGACGGCATCGCGCCAGACCTGCGACACGCCCGCCCCTTCATTGCCGAACACCCACGCCAGCGCGCCGGACAGGTCGCAGTCGTACAGCGCCACGGCGCCGTGGGAGTCCGTGATCGTCACGGGCGCGTCGAGCCGCGCGATCAGCCCGTCCGGTTCGACGTCCTCGAAAATATCCAGCAGGAAATGCGCGCCCATGCCCGAGCGCAGCACCTTCGACGACCACGCGTACGCCGTCCCCGGCGCGCAGAACACGCGCGTGATGCCGGCCGCCGCCGCGCTGCGCAGGATCGAGCCGACATTGCCGGCGTCCTGCACGCCATCGAGGACCACGCAGGTTTCGGCGACCCGCACGGGCAGTTCGGCGTCGAGCTTCTCGACCAGCAACAGCATGCCGACGCCATGCACGACGCTCGACAGCTGGCCGAACAGCGCATCCGGCAGCACCATCACCCGCTTTTCCTCGATGCGCGCGACGATCCGCCGCGCTTCCTCGTGCGTGAGCGCGCCCTCGGTCACGATGCAGGTTTCCGGTTGCCCGGCGGCATCGAGATAGGCGGACGCGAGATGCAGGCCTTCCAGCAGCGCGTGGCCGCTGCGGCGCTGCTGCGCCGTCGAGCCGGCGAGCGCCTTGATGCGCTTGTAGAGCGGATTGTCCCGCGAGGTGATGGATTTCACGTGGTGTCGAAAGATGCCGCTCAGAAGGCCAACATGTCCGAATCGTCTTGCGCGGCTGCGGTGACTTCGAGCACTTCCGGTGCGATTTCGGGCAGCACCGAGCCGAAGCGTGCATGCGCCTCGCGAACCGGCGCGAACGAACGCCGATGATGCACGCACGGCCCGTGTTCGCGCAGCGCCTTCAGATGCTGCGGCGTGCCGTAACCCGAATGCACGTTGAAGCCATACATCGGATGGACGTCGTGCAGCTCGACCAGCATGCGGTCGCGCGTGACCTTCGCAAGGATGGACGCCGCCGAGATCTGCTTGATGAGCGCGTCGCCGCCGATGACCGCTTCCGCGCGGATCGAGAGCGTCGGGCAACGGTTGCCGTCCACCTTCACGAGCGTCGGAGCGACGGACAACCCTTCCACCGCGCGCTTCATCGCGAGCATGGACGCATGCAGGATGTTGATGGTGTCGATTTCATCGACGCTCGCCGACGCAATGCAATACGCCAGCGCCCGGTCGACGATCTTCTCGTACAGTTCCTCGCGACGCTTCGCGCTCAGCGCCTTCGAGTCGTCGAGCCCGTTGATGCGTGGTTTAGCGGGATCGAAGATCACCGCCGCCGCGACCACCGGTCCGGCCAGCGGACCACGACCCGCTTCGTCGACGCCGCAGATGATGTCGAGCGGGGAACTGAAATCGAGGCCGGGCTGGGTGAGTTGCCTTGACGCCATTACCGGGGTCTCCGCGTGTCGAGCACCCGCGCCACGGCCTGTGCCGCCTTCTGCGACGTATCCTGGCGCAGCGCGATGTGCATCTCGGTGAAGATGTCCGTCAGCGTACGGCGGTTCGCGTCGTCGTTCAACTGTTTCAGCGTCGCGTCCGCGAGCGCCTCGGGCGTCGCGAAATGCTGCAACAACTCCGGCACGACGAAGCGTCCGGCAAGAATGTTCGGCAGGCCCACATACGGCAGATAGCCCTGCCGCTTCATGATCTGGCCCGTGAGCCAGGGCACTTTGTACGAGATGACCATCGGCTTCTTCAGCAGCGCGGCTTCGAGCGTGACCGTGCCGCTCTTCACGAGGATCGCGTCGGCGGCGGTCATCGCGCGCTGGGCGTTGCCGTCGGTGATCGTCAGTGCAAGGTTCGGATGCGCATCCACGAGCGGCCGCAGCAACTCGCGCAACGCCGGATTCGCGGCCGGCATCAGGAAACGCACGCCCGGCTCGCGCTGCTGCATCAGTTCCATTGCGTCGAAGAAGGTCGGGCCGATCAGCGCGATTTCCGAACGCCGGCTGCCCGGCAGCACGGCAATCACCGGGCCGCCCGTCGCGATGCCGAGTTCTCGGCGCGCACCCTGCGTATCCGGTTCGAGCGGGATCTCGTCGGCGAGCGGATGGCCGACGTAGCTCGCCGCCACGCCCGCCTTCTCCATCAGCGCCGTTTCGAACGGGAATACGCAGAGCATGTGATCGACGGCCTTGACGATCTTCTTGATGCGCCCGCCGCGCCACGCCCAGATGGACGGACAAACGAAGTGAATGGTGGGAATGCCGGCTTCGCGCAGCGGCTGTTCCAGGCCGAAGTTGAAATCGGGCGCATCCACGCCGATGAACACCGACGGCGGCTCCGCCAGCAGTTGCCGGCGGATCTCGTTGCGGATGCCCAGAATCTCGGGAATGTGCTTCAGCGCTTCGACATAGCCGCGCACGGTCAGCTTGTCCATCGGCCAGTGCGCTTCGAAGCCTTCGGCCGTCATGCGCGGGCCGCCGATGCCGCTATAGCGCGTGCCTTCCGGCAGCGCGCCCTTCAGGCCCTTGAGCAGCGAGGCCGCCAGCAGGTCGCCGGACGGCTCGCCGGCGACCATCGCGACGCGCGGCGGAAGGTTGAACGGGGTCATCGGGCGGCGGTCTAGCGGATGATGCCGCGCTGCGAGGCCGCGATGAAGCCGGCGAAGGCCTTGACCACCTCGTCGCCCTCGCCGCCCGCGGCGCCGAGATCCTGGAGCTGCGACTTGGCTTCCTCGAGCGACAGGCCGCTCTTGTAGACGATGCGATAAGCCGAGCGCAGCGCCGAAATGGCGTCCGGCGTGAAGCCGCGGCGGCGCAGCCCTTCCACGTTGATGCCGTGCGGCTCCGCCTTGTTGCCCGCCGCGATCACGAACGGCGGCACGTCCTGCACGAGCGCCGACGCGCCACCGAGCATCGAATGCGCGCCGATGCGCACGAACTGGTGCACGCCCGACATGCCGCCGATGATCGCGTGATCGCCGACGATCACGTGGCCCGCCAGCTGCGCGTTGCTCGACATGATGACGTTGTCGCCGAGCCGGCAGTCATGGCCGACGTGCACGTAGGCCATGATCCAGCAGTCGCTGCCGATGGACGTCAGGCTCTGGTCCTGCACCGTGCCGGTATGCAGCGTCGTGAATTCGCGGATGGTGTTGCGGTCGCCGATTTCGAGACGGGTCGGCTCGCCCTTGTACTTCATGTCCTGCGGACGGCCGCCGATCGACGCGTAGTGGCCGATGCGATTGTCCCGGCCGATGGTCGTATGGCCTTCGATCACGCTGTGCGAGCCGACCGTCGTGCCGGCGCCGATCACGACGTGCGCGCCGACGATCGCGTACGGTCCGATCTCGACGGACTCGTCGAGCTGAGCGCCCGGCTCGATGATCGCGGAGGGGTGAATCTTGCTCATGCGCTGTTCGCCTATGCTGTTCGTGCTGCTCGTTTCTCTGACGCGGATGACGCCCGTGCGCTCAGGCGTCCGTGGTCTTCACGGTACACATGAGTTCGGCTTCGGCGGCGGTCACGCCATCCACTTCGGCGCGCGCCTTGAACTTCCAGATGCCGCGCATGTAGCGCTCGAAAGTCACGTTGAGGATCAGCTGGTCGCCCGGTTCCACCACGCGCTTGAAACGCGCGCCATCGATGCCGACGAAGTAGTACAGCGTGTTGGTCGGATCGTGCGGCTCTTCCGCGAAGGTCAGCAGCGCCGCCGTCTGCGCGAGCGCTTCGAGAATCAGCACGCCCGGCATGACCGGACGCGTCGGGAAGTGGCCCTGGAAATACGGCTCGTTGATCGTCACGTTCTTCAACGCTTTGATGCTCTTGTGCGGCTCGAGTTCGAGCACGCGGTCCACGAGCAGGATCGGGTAGCGATGCGGCAGCAGCGTAAGGATCTTGTGGATGTCGAGATTGATTTTTTCTGTGCTCATGGTCGTTCTGCTCACGCGCGGGTCCCGCGTGGAAATGGGATGGCGGGCCGTCTGCGACGCCCGCCCGGATTGCTGTGTCTCTTGCCGGGTCCAGTCCGGCGGTTCGGACCGGCCCGCTTTTCGATTCTGCCGCGGCCGAATGTTACGTTCGCCGCGGGATGCCGCTTGCTTCGCTCAAGCGCCGCGCTCGTCGCCCTGCTTGCCTGCGCCGGCGAGCGCGCTCTCCAGCGCCTTGATGCGCTCGCGCATCTTGTCGAGATTGCGCATGATGGCGGCGCTCTTGTTCCAGTCCGCGTGCGGCACGGCCGGGAAGGCGCTCGTGTACATGCCAGGCTTGAGCAGCGACTTCGAGACGCCCGACTGCGCCGTGACGATCACGTAGTCCGCGAGCGTCACATGTCCCGCGATGCCCACGGCGCCGCCGATCATGCAATGCCGGCCAATGTTCGTGCTGCCCGCGATGCCCGCGCACCCGGCAATCACCGTGTACGCGCCGATGCGGCAGTTATGGCCGATCTGCACGAGATTGTCGATCTTCACGCATTCCTCGATGACGGTGTCCGCCATCGCGCCGCGATCGATCGTGGTATTCGCGCCGATCTCGACGTCAGCCGCGATCTTCACCGCGCCGACCTGCGGAATCTTCACCCAGTTGCCGGTGCGGGCCTCGCCTTCGCCGGTGAAGTCCGGGGCAAAGCCGAAGCCGTCCGCGCCGATCACCGCGCCCGCGTGCACGATCACGCGCGCGCCGAGCGTGCAGCCGTGATAGACGGTGACGTGGGGATACAGATGCACGTCGTCGCCGAGCGTGACGCGCTGGCCGACGGTCACGCCGGCATCGAGCTTCACGCGCTCGCCGATCACTGCGCCCGCCTCGACCGTCACATGCGGTCCGATCACGGCGCTGGCCGCGACCTGCGCGGCGGGATCGACATACGCGCTCGGATGCACGCCGGGCACGGCCTTCGGCGTGGCCAGGTCGATGAAGGCCTGCGCCACGCGGGCGAAGTAAGCGTAGGGGTTCGGCGTGACGATGAAATTACTGCCCGCGCGATTCGTCACTTTCTCGAGATCGGCGTGCGAAATCAGCACGGCGCCCGCCTGGGTCGTCTCGACCTGCGGAAGATACTTCTGGTTCGCGAGAAACGCGAGCTGGGTGGAATCCGCCTTGTCGAGCGGTGCGAGACTCCCGACGCGGTGCGCCCCGTTGCCGGCCACTTCTCCGCCGAAGCGCTTCACCAGTTCGTCGAGCGTGATCGCCATGCCTGATGCCATCTCCTCTCAGTCCTCGTCAGTTCGGGCTGGTGCCGCTCGCGCCCGTGCCGTTCGAATTCGCCGCGAGCGCCTTCAGCACCTGATCCGTGATGTCGATGCGCGGACTGACATACACCGCCTCCTGCACGATCAGGTCGTAGTGCTGCTGTTCCGCGATCTGCTTGATGACCTTGTTGGCCCGGTCCAGCACGGCCGCGAGTTCTTCATTGCGGCGCTGGTTCAGGTCTTCGCGGAACTCGCGCTGCTTGCGCTGGAAATCCGCGTCGGTCTGCGCGAGGTCGCGCTGGCGGGCGGCGCGGTCGGCCGGGGCCATCGACGCGCCGTTCTTGTCGATGTTGTCCGACATCGCCTTCAGGCGCTGCGCCATGTCCTGCAGCGCCTTATCGCGCTTGGCGAATTCCTGCTCCAGCTTCGACTGGGCGGCCTTGGCCGCCGCCGATTCGCGCAGGATGCGGTCCGAATTGACCGCCGCGATGCGCGCTTCCTGTGCGCTCGCGCCAGCGGCGGCGCCCAGGCCGAGAACCAGCGACAACGCAAGCGCCAGTGCCCTGTGTTTCGCAAGCTTACCGGTTCGCAAAGTGTTCCTCACGTTACGTCGAATTGAGTGAAGTTCGGGTTCATCGACACGCCGCTTAGAAAGCCGTACCGATCTGGAACTGGAACTTCTGGTACTGATCGCCTTCATGCTTCTGCAGCGGGAAACCCAGGCTCAGCTTGAGCGGGCCGATCGGCGAAATCCACGCGAGACCCACACCGTAGCCGTAGCGCAGGCCGTTCGCGCCGCTGGTCGTGCCGCCCTGGCCCGGGTCGCCCCAGACGTTACCGGCATCGAGGAAGGTGAACACGCGCAGCGTACGGTCATAGCCCGTGCCCGGCAGCGGGAACGTCAGCTCGATATTGCCGACCGCCATGCGCGAGCCGCCGATCGGATCGTTCGTGGTGGCGTCGCGCGGACCCAGCGAGCTCGGCGAGTAGCCGCGCACCGAACCGATACCGCCTGCGTAGTAGTTCTTGAAGATCGGGTACGTCTGGCCGTCCAGCCCCTTGCCGTAGCCGCCCTGCAAGTTGAAGCCGAGCACGAAGCCGCGCGCGAACGAGTAGTAATACTGGAACTGCGCGTCGAACTTCGCGTAAGTGGTGTTGCCGATCGGCGTGCCGTATTCCGCGTTCGACTGCAGGTAATAGCCGCGGCTCGGCACGAGGGCGCTGTCACGATTGTCGCGCGACCAGCCCACCGTCAGCGGATAGTTGTTCACCACCCGGCCGAACTCGTTCACGTAGTTCGTGTAGGCCTTAGGCGTGGCGGCGTCCAGGTCCATGGTGTTCTGCTCGGCGCCGACGCCGAAGAACACCGTGTCCTGCTCCGAGAACGGAATGCCGAACTTCGTGTCCGCGCCCATCGTCACGATCCGGAAGCTCGAATCGGTCGAGTAGTACAGCGGCTGGTAAGTACGGTAGTACGCGTCGGTAATGCGCTTGATGCCGTCGATGGTGAAGTACGGATCGACCTGCGTGACCGTCAGCGTGCGGTAGGTCTTCGCGGTGTTCACGTTTACCGAAAGGCTCGTGCCGGAACCGAACACGTTGTCCTGCGAGACGCCCGCCGACAGCACCACCTTGTCCGTCGACGAGAAGCCCGCGCCCAGCGTGATGGCGCCGGTCGGCTTTTCGGCCACCTTGACGTCCACGTCCACCTGGTCGTTCGTGCCTTCGACCGGCACCGTGGCCACGTCCACGTCCGTGAAGTAGCCGAGACGGTTGATACGGTCCTTCGAGAGCGCGAGACGGCTCGAATCGAACCACGAGCTTTCCAGCTGGCGCATTTCGCGGCGGACCACTTCGTCGCGCGTGCGGGTGTTGCCGACGATGTTTACGCGCCGCACGTACACGCGGCGGCTCGGGTCCACCTGCAGCGTCAGCGCGACGGTGTGATCCTTCTGGTCGATGTCCGGCTGCGCGTTGACCTGCGCGAACGCGTAGCCGTATTCGCCGAGCTTGTCGACGATCGACTTCGTGGTGGCCTGTAGTTTCTCCGCCGAGAAGCGGTCGCCCGGCTTGATCTTCACGAGCTTCTTGAGCTCGGCTTCGCGGTCGAGCAGATTGCCCGACAGCTTGACGCTGCTGATCTTGTAGGGCTCGCCTTCATGCACGGCGATCGTCAGGTACATGTCCTTCTTGTCGGGCGAGATGGACACCTGCGTCGAGTCGATGCTGAACTCGAGATAGCCGCGGTTCAGGTAGTACGAGCGCACGTTCTCGAGGTCGCCCGTGAGCTTTTCCTTCGCGTAGAGGTCGCTCTTCGTGTACCAGGAGAACCAGTTCGGCGTGGAGAGCTGCATTTCGCCCAGCAGCGTGCTCGAACTGACCGCCTTGTTGCCGACGAAGTTGATCTGGCGGATCTTCGCGCTCGGACCTTCCGCCACCGAGAACAGGATGGCCACGCGATTGCGGTCCACCGGCGTCACCGTGGTGGTCACTTCCGCCGCGTAGTAGCCGCGCGTCAGGTATTGCCGCTTCAGTTCCTGCTCGGCCTTGTCGACCAGCGCCTTGTCGTACGAACGGCCCTGCGACAAGCCCACCGAGCGCAGCGCCTTCGTCAGGTTGTCCTTGTCGAATTCGTGCAGGCCGGCGAAGTCGATGCTCGAGATGGCCGGACGTTCCTGCACCTGCACGACCACCACGTTCCCTTCCGTGGCGATCTGCACGTCGTTGAAGAAGCCCGTTGCGTAGAGCGCGCGGATCGCTTCGGAGGCTTTGTCGTCGGTGAAGGTGTCGCCTTGCTTGATCGGCAGGTATGCGAACACGGAGCCCGGTTCGATGCGCTGAAGACCGTCGATCCGAATATCCTGCACGACGAACGGCGTGGTGGCGTGTGCCGCCATACCCGTCGCGGCGAGCGCCGCGGCCACAGCCGTCTTAGGAACAAAGCGATGAGGTTTGAACAACGTGCTTCCCCAGTATTTAAAGCTGCATTCGTTCCAGCGGTCGCCCGAGCGACGCCGCCAGAAATTGTCAAAGTGGATCAGAAACGAATCAGACGAGCGAGGTCGTTGAACAGCGCAATCATCGAGAGCGCGACGATGCAGACCAGGCCCGCCCTTTGCAGAACCAGCTGCCAGCGATCGGATACGGCTTTGCCGGTGACAGCCTCAACCAAATAATATAACAGATGCCCACCGTCCAATACCGGAATCGGTAACAAGTTCAACACTCCAAGGCTGATGCTGACGAGCGCCAGAAACGACAAAAACGCCGACAAACCCAGCCTCGCGCTCTTGCCCGCGTAGTCCGCGATGGTGACCGGTCCCGACAGGTTCTTGAGCGACGCCTCGCCGACGATCATCCGCCCGAACATGCGCAGCGAGTAGGCGCTGATGTCCCAGGTGCGGTTCACGCCCAGACGCAGGCTTTCGATCGGCCCATAACGCACGTTGACCGAAGGCAGCACGTTGCCGAGCGCCGCGCCGATCCGGCCGATCTCCTTGCCGGTCGTCGCGTCGTGCTTGAGATCGGGCGTGATCTGGACGGCATCGAGCTTGCCGTTGCGTTCGATGCCGAGCGTCACCGGCTTGCCGCCGTGCGCCTTCACGTAATCGATGAAGCTAGTGGCGTTGTCGACCGTGCGGCCGTCGATGGTGCGCAGCGTGTCGCCGGGCTTGAGCCCGCTCTTCTGCGCCGCGCTGCCCGCTTCCACAGCCGCCACCGTCAGCGTGCCGCCGCCCGGCGTGAAGCCGAGCTTGTCCATGAAATCCTGATCGGCGTCGGCGTCGGTGATGCCCGTGACGCTCACCGGGAAATCGAAGGTGCCGTCTTTCGTTTTCGCCGACAGCACCACGCGGCGATGATCGAACGCGGCGTCCAGCAGTTTCCAGCGCAGGTCGGACCAGGAGCGGATCGTGTGAGTCTCGCCGCCCGACGCGTCGCGCATCGCGAGCACGGTTTCGCCGCCCTCGAAGCCCGCGCGCGCGGCGGCGGTGTCCGGCGCCGGCTGCGAGACGATGGCCGCGGGCTCGGTGACGCCGGCCGCAAACACCGCGGAAAACAGCACGATGGCCAGCAGGAAGTTGGCGATCGGGCCTGCGGCGACGATCGCGATGCGCTTGGCGACGCTCTGGCGGTTGAACGCGCGCGGCAGGTCTTCGGCGGGAATCTTCGTGCCGCTGTCGGGATCGACCTCGCGCTCGTCGAGCATCTTCACGTAGCCGCCCAGCGGCAGCGCGGCGATGGTCCACTCGACGCCGGTCTTCTTGCTGGTCCACTGCACCAGCGGCTTGCCGAAGCCGACGGAAAAGCGCAGCACTTTCACGCCGCACCATCGCGCGACGCTGTAGTGACCGAATTCGTGGACAACGACGAGCACGCCAATCGCGACGACGAAGGCGACGATTTCGGTCAGAAAGTTCATGACGGCCTCAATGGGCGATGGGTTCGGCGCCTGGCGCGCTCGCGGTGAGCTCTGCGACGAAACCGGAGGCAAGACGGCGTGCGTTCGCGTCGGCGGCGAGGACGTCGTCCAGCGACGCGGCGCTCGTGTTCGGCAGCGCATTCAGCACGCGCTCCACGACCTCGCCGATCGCCATGAAGCCGATGCGGCGCTCGAGGAACGCTTCCACGGCGATCTCGTTCGCTGCGTTGAGCGCGGCGCTGGCGATGCCGCCCACCTCCAGCGCCTCGATGGCCAGCGCGAGACACGGGAAACGCTTGAAATCGGGCTTTTCGAACGTGAGCGTGGCGATCTGCGCCAGATCGAGCGGCATGACGCCCGAATCGACCCGGTCAGGATACGCCAGCGCATGCGCGATGGGCGTACGCATGTCCGGATTGCCGAGCTGCGCGAGCACCGAGCCGTCCGCGTAGGAGACCATCGAATGGATCACGCTCTGCGGATGGATCAGCACCTCGATGCGCGAGCCGGGAAGATCGAACAGCCAGTGCGCCTCGATCACTTCGAGGCCCTTGTTCATCATCGTCGCCGAATCGACGGAAATCTTGCGACCCATCGCCCAATTCGGATGCTTGACGGCTTCTTCCGGCGTCACGTTGACGAGCGATGCGGGTTCGCGCGTGCGGAACGGACCGCCCGACGCCGTCAGGATGATCTTCGAGACGCCGCCGTGCAGCTTGGCTTCCTTGTCCGCGCAGGGCGGCAAGCACTGGAACACGGCGTTGTGCTCGCTGTCCACCGGCAGCAGGATGGCGCCGTTGTCGCGCACGGCATCCATGAAGATCTGGCCGGACATCACCAGCGCTTCCTTGTTGGCCAGCAGGATGCGCTTGCCTGCGCGCGCCGCCGCGAGCGTGGGCGCGAGGCCGGCCGCGCCGACGATCGCCGCGACCACGGTGTCGCACTGCGACGCGCGGGCCACTTCCACCAGCGCCTCGGGACCGTGCGTGACCTCGGTCCTGCAGCCCTCGGCGCGCAAGGCGGACGCCACGCGCGCGGCCGTGTCGGCGTCGCCGACGACCGCCACTTCGGGCTGGAACCGGAGGCACTGCGCGATGAGCTTGTCGCCGTTGCGGTGCGCGGTGAGCGCATGGACCGAGAAACGGTCCGGGTGCCGCGCCACGACGTCGAGCGTGCTATCGCCGATCGAGCCCGTGGAGCCGAGCAATGTGAGACGTTTTTGCATGAATTCTTCTCTAGCCGATTAGCCGAGCATGAGCAATGCGATCGGCAGAACAGGCAACAATGCGTCGATGCGGTCGAGCACACCGCCGTGGCCCGGCAGCAGGCCGCTCGAATCCTTGACGCCGGCCTGGCGCTTCAGGAGCGACTCGAACAAGTCGCCGATCACGCTGAACGCGACCAGCACGCTGAGCGCGACGAACGCGCGGTCCCAGCCGAGACGCTCCGCGAAGGCCGTGAATACGGTGGGCGCGCAAAAACCGGTGGTGGCGGCGAGCGCGCCGATCACGATAACGGCCAGCCAGCCGCCGATGGCGCCTTCCCAGGTCTTGCCGGGGCTGATCGACGGGGCGAGCTTGTGCCGGCCGATGGCTTTGCCGGCGAAGTATGCGCCTATGTCAGCCAGCCAGACTACTAGCAGAAGCGATAGCACGAAGGCCACGCCGCGGATACGGGCGTCGACGACGGCGTGCCAGCAGGCGATGAACACGACGATGCCGGCGAACAGCAGGAACGCGCGCCAGGCGCCGGCGGCGAGCGCGGGCTTGCGGATCAGCGCGTACGGCCCGGCGAGCACCCAGAAGATGGCCGCCATCTGGTACAGCGGCCTGCCCGCCACGCCGAGCCAGGCGCTGAAAATCAGCGCGAGACCCGCGACCACCGCGTAGGCGACCGGCCCGGCGCCGTTCAGCTTCAAGAGACGCCCCCACTCCCACGCCGCGAACACCACGACGAACCCGATCAGGGTGGCGAATCCGCCGATCGGCGCATACAGCGTGACCGGCACGAGAATGGCCAGCAGAACGATTGCCGTGATGACACGGATCTTTAGCATGAAAGGGTGTCGGCCTTCTGCGATTGGGATTCGACCTGCGCGCTGGTGCGCCCGAAACGGCGCTCGCGGCCGCCATACGAGGCGATCGCGCGGTCGAGCGCGGCGGCGTCGAAATCGGGCCAGTAGGTATTCGTGAAGTGGAACTCGGTGTACGCGAGCTGCCACAGCAGGAAGTTGCTGATGCGCTGCTCGCCGCCGGTGCGGATGAACAGGTCCGGCTCCGGCGCATAGGCCATGGCGAGATGCTGGGCGAACGCTTCGTCGTCGACGCGCGCGGGCACGCCGCTCTCCAGCGATTCGGCAATGAGCTTTTTAGTGGCCTGCATGATGTCCCAGCGCCCGCCGTAATTGGCGGCGATGGTCAGCGTGAGGCGGGTGTTGCGGGCCGTCTTGGTCTCGGCGCGCTGGATCAGCGCGCGGATGCGGTCGTTGAACATCGAGGTGTCGCCGACGACGCGCAGGCGGATGCCGTTCGCGTGCAGCTTGCCGATCTCGCGCTCCAGCGCGGTCACGAAAAGACGCATCAGGAAGGAGACTTCGTCGGTCGGACGGCGCCAGTTCTCGGAACTGAACGCGAACAGCGTGACGAACTCGACGCCGCGCAGCGCGCAGCTTTCGACGGTCGCGCGGACCGCATCGACGCCGCGCGTGTGACCGGCGACGCGCGGCAGGCGCCGCTCGGTCGCCCAACGGCCGTTGCCGTCCATGATGATCGCGACGTGACGCGGTACGGCTGCGACATCGGGCACGGTAACGGTAGAGCTGGTATAGGTCATGGCCGCTGAATCTTGAAATCTGAAGGAGTGAGAGCCGGCCTCAATGTAAGACGCCGAGGCCGGCGGGACCGTTCCTGCGGCCTCACACCGTCATGATTTCCGCTTCTTTGGTCTGCACGAGCTTGTCGATCTCGGCGACGAACTTGTCCGTGAACTTCTGGACTTCGTCGCTGGCGCGGCGCTCGTCGTCTTCGGAGATTTCCTTGTCCTTGACGAGCTTCTTGAGCTGGTCGTTCGCGTCGCGACGCAGGTTGCGCACCGCAACCTTGGCGGTTTCGCCTTCGCTCTTGACGACCTTCGTCAGCTCGCGGCGGCGCTCTTCGGTCAGCGCGGGCATCGGCACGCGGATCAGGTCGCCCTGCGTCGCCGGATTCAGGCCGAGATCCGATTCGCGGATCGCCTTCTCGACCACCGGGACCATCTTCTTTTCCCACGGCTGAACGCCGATGGTGCGGGCATCGACGAGCGTCATGTTCGCGACTTGCGAGATGGGCACGTTCGAGCCGTAGTAGTCGACCTGGATATGGTCGAGCAGGCCAGTATGGGCACGGCCCGTACGGATCTTCGCGAGATCGGCCTTGAATGCCTCGATCGACCGTTGCATCTTCTGGTCGACGCCCTTTTTGATGTCAGCCACACTCATTTGAACCTCCAAACCTGAGTTTTACCTGCAATAGCGGCGCCTGGCGCGCAGGGCCCGAGCCACCGCGCGCCGCGCCCGATATTGCGAGAGTTTACACGTGGACGAGCGTCCCTTCGTCGTCGCCCTGCACGATGCGCTTGAGGGCACCGGGCTTCGTGATCGAGAACACGCGGATCGGCAGCTTCTGGTCGCGGCACAGCGCGAAGGCGGTTGCGTCCATCACCTGCAGATTCTTGCCGATGGCTTCGTCGAAGCTGATCGTGCTGTAGCGCGTTGCATGCGGATCCTTCTTCGGGTCGGCGGAGTATACGCCATCGACCTTGGTGGCTTTCAGCACTACTTCGGCGCCGACTTCCGAACCGCGCAGCGCCGCCGCCGTGTCCGTCGTGAAGAACGGATTGCCCGTGCCGGCCGCGAAGATCACCACCCTGCCTTCTTCGAGCTGGCGAATGGCGCGCGGGCGGATATACGGCTCGACCACCTGGTCCATGCGCAGCGCCGACTGCACGCGCGCTTCGATGCCGGCGTGGCGCATCGCGTCCTGCAGCGCCAGCGCGTTCATCATCGTGGCGAGCATGCCCATGTAGTCGGCCGTGGCGCGGTCCATGCCGGCCGCACCGCCCGCGACGCCGCGGAAGATGTTGCCGCCGCCGATGACCACCGCCAGCTGGGTCCCGATTCGCACTACCTCCGCGATGTCCGCCACCATCCTTTCGATTGTTGCCCGATTGATGCCGAAGGCATCGTCGCCCATCAGGGCTTCGCCGGAGAGTTTGAGGAGTACGCGTTTGTAGGCTGTGGGCATATGAGGTTCCGATCGCGCCGAGGAGGGTTGCAACAACGTAGAACTGTAGGGGTGAAACAATATTTACTGCAAGCGGCCCGGATCGGGCGGCGGGCGCGGAAGACGAGGGTTAACCCTGATCTGCCGCGCCCGCCGCACGATGCGAACCGGAGCGCTGAAAGTGGACGGCGGTGCAACCGCCGCCGGTCCAGCCCGCGCGACGAACGGTCGCGTTATTTCAGCAGATGCTCCTTATCAGTGCCTTAAGAGCACCGCCTTACGACTGCTTGGCCGCCGCAACCTGCGCCGCGACTTCGGCAGCGAAGTCGTCCTGACGTTTCTCGATGCCCTCGCCCACCACGAACAGCGCGAACTTCTGCACCGACGCGTTGCTGGCCTTCAGCATCTGCTCGATGGTCTGCTTGTCGTTCTTCACGAACGGCTGGTTCAGCAGCGAGACTTCCTTCAGGTACTTCTGGACCGAACCGTCGACCATCTTCGCGACGATTTCAGCCGGCTTGCCCGACTCGGCGGCCTTCTGCTCGGCGATGCTGCGTTCCTTGGCGATCAGGTCGGCCGGCACTTCGTCCGACGACAGCGAGACCGGCTTCATCGCGGCGACGTGCATGGCGACGTCCTTGCCCACTTGCTCGTCCGCGCCCGTGAAGTCGACCAGCACGCCGATACGCGTGCCATGCAGGTACGAAGCAATCTTGTTGGCGGATTCAAAACGCACGAAACGGCGGATCGAGAGGTTTTCGCCGATCTTGCCGACCAGCGCGAGGCGCACGGCGTCGACCGTCGAGCTTTCGAGCGGCAGCGCCGACAGCGCGGCCACGTCAGACGGGTTTTGCTTGGCGACCAGTTCGGCGATGGTCTTGCCGAAGGCCAGGAAATCGTCGTTCTTCGCGACGAAGTCGGTTTCGCAGTTCAGTTCGACCAGCGCGCCCACGTTGCCGTCGACGAACGCCGAGACGATGCCTTCAGCCGTCACGCGCGATGCCGCCTTGCTCGCCTTGTTGCCGAGCTTCACGCGCAGCAGCTCTTCAGCGCGCGCCATGTCGCCGTCGGCTTCCGTCAGCGCCTTCTTGCATTCCATCATCGGCGCGTCGGTCTTCGCGCGCAGTTCTGCCACCATGCTTGCGGTAATTGCCGCCATCATTCGCTCCTTGAGTCTGTTTGATACGTGCCGCAGGCCTTACGGCTCGCCCACGGCAGGAAAAATAGGCAGGTCCAGCGGCCCGGCTAAAAAAAAGGGGCCTTTCGCAAAGCCCCCTTTCTTGTCGGCCACAGGGCTCGATTACGCCTGTTCGTTGACCTCGACGAACTCGTCGCCTTCGCCGCTGCGCACGGCCTGGACCACGTCGTTCACCGCGTTCGCGCGGCCTTCGAGGATCGCGTCGGCCACGCCTTCGGCGTACAGCGCGACGGCCTTCGACGCGTCGTCGTTACCCGGGATCACGTAGTCGATGCCTTCCGGCGAGTGGTTCGTGTCAACCACGGCGATGACCGGAATGCCGAGCTTCTTGGCTTCGGTCACGGCAATCTTGTGGTAGCCGACGTCGATGACGAACATTGCGTCCGGAATGCCGCCCATGTCCTTCACGCCGCCGATCGACTTTTGCAGCTTGACCATTTCGCGTTCGAACAAAAGGGCTTCCTTCTTGCTCATGCGCTCGGTTTCACCCGATTCCAGCGCCGCTTCCATGTCCTTCAGGCGCTTGATCGACACTTTCAGGGTCTTGAAGTTGGTCATCATGCCGCCGAGCCAGCGCGCATTGACGAACGGCATGCCGGCGCGTGCTGCTTCCTGGGCGATGGTGTCGCGCGACTGGCGCTTCGTGCCGACGAAAAGGATCGTGCCGCGGTTGGCTGCCAACTGGCGCACGTACTTCAGCGCGTCGTTGTAGAGCGGCAGGGTCTTTTCGAGGTTGATGATGTGAATCTTGTTGCGATGACCGAAGATGTACGGGGCCATCTTGGGATTCCAGAAGCGGGTTTGGTGACCGAAGTGGACACCGGCTTCCAACATTTGACGCATCGTGACTGCCATGAAATTCTCCGCGAGGGTTGGGTCTTAAGCCGGCTGCCGCATCCTGCGTCCGGGTGGCGAAATTCGCCTGACGGGCGCCGGACACCCTGGGTGCGCCGGCTTGCGATTCGACTTGATTGACTTGACTGGTGAAACTGGGGTGAAACTGATCTCCAAGCCTTGATCGCTGCATTACCGCTGGCATGGTTCCGGAGAACCGTGACGCTGCCATGGATGTGGATCAAGACTTAGCCCGTGAGTATAGCATGTGAGGATTGATCGGCTCAAGCCGCCTGTCAGGCGCCGAAGGCATGGCGACTCGACGTGGCGACCCGGCCCCGACGCCTTGCCGCTGCGCCATCTGCCCCCAAGTATCCGGGTGCGGCACCTTTCCTGAAGTGCGATAATGCCGCTTTGGCGCGCTACAGCCGCCTGAATTGCATCAGAACACGTACGAAATCCGCGTACGCAAGTCAATACACGTACACTCGCGTCCTTCCGAGCCAAGTCATGTCCATTACGCTGAAAAACGACCACGATATCGCGCAGATGCGCGTCGCCTGCCGGCTCGCCAGCGAAGTGCTCGATTTCATCACGCCGCACATCGCGCCTGGCGTGACGACCGAGGAACTCGACCGCCTTTGCCATGAGTACATGCTGAAGGAGCAAGGCACCGTTCCCGCGCCGCTCAACTATCAGCCGCCCGGCTACCCGCCCTACCCGAAGGCCACCTGCATCTCTGTCAACGACGTGATCTGTCACGGCATCCCCGGTGAAAAGGTGCTCAAGAACGGCGACGCGCTCAATATCGACATCACCGTCATCAAGAACGGCTATTTCGGCGACACGAGCCGGATGTTCATCGTCGGCGAGGGCTCGATCCTCGCGAAACGCCTCGTCCAGACGACCTTCGACTGCATGTGGCTCGGCATCGATCAGGTGCGCCCTGGCGCGCATCTCGGCGATATCGGCGCGGCCATCCAGAAGCACGCCGAGTCGCAAGGGTATAGCGTCGTGCGCGAATACTGCGGCCACGGTATCGGCCAGGTCTTCCATGAAGAGCCGCAAGTGCTGCATTACGGCCGTCCGGGCACCGGCATCGAACTTCAGGCGGGCATGATCTTCACCGTCGAGCCGATGATCAACGCCGGCCGCCGCGAAATCCGCACGATGCCCGACCAGTGGACCGTCAAGACGCGCGACCGCAGCCTGTCCGCGCAATGGGAGCACACCGTGCTGGTCACGCCGACCGGCTATGACGTGCTGACGGTTTCGGCCGGCACGCAGGCGCCGTCGCAGCTGATCGCGGCCACCGCCTGAACGCGTTCCACTCTCTCCGGCGCGCGCCGCCACCGCGCAGCGCCGCCCCTTCTCCCGCCCGCCGATCCGAGCCATGAGCGTCATCGCCGTCGCCACGCCCTGTGAAACCCTGCGCGCCGCCTACAAGGCCGCGAAGGCAGCGCTCATCGAGCGCTTCCAGACGACCTCGAATGTCGAGCCGCTGATGCACGCGCTCGGACGCGCCACCGACGACGCCCTCAAAGGCGCCTGGCACGCCTGCGCGATGCCGGACAACGCGGCGCTCGTCGCGGTGGGCGGCTACGGACGCGGCGAGCTTGCGCCGTTCTCCGACGTCGACATTCTGGTGCTGCTGCCGGACAGCGCCTCCGACACCGACACCGAGCTCAACGGCCGGATCGAGCGTTTCATCGGCATGGCGTGGGATCTGGGGCTCGACATCGGCAGCAGCGTGCGCTCGGTCGAGCAGTGCATCGCGGAGGCCGCCAACGACATCACCGTGCAGACCTCGCTGCTCGAGGCACGGCGCATCTGCGGCGACACGCGCCTGTACCAGCGCTTTTCGGAGCGCTATCACGAGACGCTCGATCCGCGTGCGTTCTTCCAGGCGAAGGTGCTGGAAATGCGCCAGCGTCACGCGAAGTTCCAGGACACGCCGTACAGCCTCGAACCGAACATCAAGGAAAGCCCCGGCGGCCTGCGCGACCTTCAACTGATCCTGTGGATCGCGCGCGCGGCGGGCTTCGGCAGCAACTGGCGCGAACTCGACACGCGCGGCCTCATCACCGAGCGCGAAGCGCGCGAACTGCGCCGCAACGAGGGCTTTCTGAAGGCGCTGCGCGCACGGCTGCATGTGATCGCGAAGCGCCGCCAGGACATCCTCGTATTCGATCTGCAGACGCCGCTGGCCGAGAGCTTCGGCTTCGAGGCGACCGCCGCCAAGCGCGCGAGCGAACAGCTGATGCGCCGCTATTACTGGGCCGCGAAAGCCGTGACGCAACTGGCGACCATCCTGATCCAGAACGTCGAGGCGCAGCTGTTTCCGTCGACGAGCGGCATCACGCGCGTGCTCAACAGCCGCTTCGTCGAGAAACAGGGCATGCTGGAAATTGCCCGCGACGATGTCTTCGAACACGAACCGCACGCCATTCTTGAAGCCTTCCTGCTGTACGAGCAGACGCGCGGCGTGAAGGGCTTTTCGGCGCGCACGCTGCGGGCGATCTACAACGCACGCGACCTGATGGACCGCGCATGGCGGCGCGATCCGGACAACCGCCGGCTGTTCATGGAGATCCTGAAGCAGCCCGAAGGCATCACGCACGCCTTCCGCCTGATGAACCAGACCAGTGTGCTGGGGCGTTATCTGATCAATTTCCGGCGCATCGTCGGACAGATGCAGCACGACCTCTATCACGTCTACACGGTCGACCAGCACATCCTGATGGTGCTGCGCAACCTGCGCCGCTTCGCGATCGCGGAACACGCGCACGAGTACCCGTTCTGCAGCCAGTTGATGGGCAACTTCGAGCGCCCGTGGGTGCTGTATGTCGCGGCGCTGTTCCACGACATCGCCAAGGGACGCGGCGGCGATCACTCGACGCTCGGCATGGCCGACGCCCGCCGCTTCTGTCGCGAACACGAGCTCGGCCAGGAAGACACGGACCTGGTCGTGTGGCTCGTGCAGCAGCATCTGACCATGAGCCAGGTCGCGCAGAAACAGGACACGAGCGATCTCGAGGTCATCAAGCATTTTGCCTCGGTCGTGCGCACCGAGCGGCGCCTGACGGCGCTCTATCTGCTGACCGTCGCCGATATCCGCGGCACCAGCCCGAAAGTCTGGAACAACTGGAAGGGCAAGCTGCTCGAGGATCTGTTCCGCGCGACGCAAGCCGTGCTCGGCGGCGCCGAGCCCGATGCGCACTCGGAACTGAAGTCGCGTCAGGAAGCGGCGCTCGCGCTGCTGCGGCTCGAAACCGTCCCCGAAGGCGCGCAGAAGCGTCTGTGGGACCGGCTCGACGTCGGCTACTTCCTGCGGCACGATCCCGCCGATATCGCCTGGCAGACGCGTGTGCTCTACCGGCACGTCGAAAGCGACCGGCCCATCGTGCGCGCCCGGCCCTCGCCGATCGGCGCGGCCTTGCAAGTGCTCGTGTACGTGCAGGATCGCCCGGATCTGTTCGCCGGCATCTGCGGGTATTTCGACCGCAATGGCCTGTCGGTGCTCGATGCCCGCATCACGACGACGCGCCATGGCTACGCGCTCGACAACTTCCTGGTCGCGCATCCTGAGCACGATGGCAGCTATCGCGACATCGCGAATCTCGTCGAACAGCAACTGAGCACGCTGCTGACCGACGAGCGCATTCTTCCGGAACCGTCGAAGGGCCGCGTCTCGCGGCTCGTGCGGACGTTTCCGATCACGCCGCGCGTGGACCTGCGTCCCGACGACCGCGGCCAGTACTACATCCTGTCCGTGTCCGCCAACGACCGGCAGGGCCTTCTTTATTCGATCGCGCGGGTGCTCGCGCAACACCGGATCGGCGTGCAGGCGGCGCGGATCAATACGCTCGGCGAACGCGTCGAGGACGTGTTCCTGATCGACGGCAAGAGCCTGTCGAACAACCGCACCCAGATCCAGGTCGAAACCGAACTGCTGCGCGCGATCGCAGCCTGAGAATTTATGCGCGTCAAACTGACAGCCAAACATCCGCGTCCGACCTCGGCCACGCGTTCGCCGGTCCGGACCGGCACCTCCACCGGGCGCAAGCCTGCGCGGCCCGCCGTGCCGGATGAAGCGCGGCCTGCACGTGGGAAGCCGTCGGCCGGGGAGCATCGCGGCGACGCGCCGCGCAAATCGTTCGAAGGCCGGCCGCCGGCGCGTGGCGAGCGTGCTGCGGGCGGTGACGAGCGTCGTCCGTTCAAGCCGCGTGGCGATGATTCGCGTCCGACGTTTGGTGAGCGTGAACGTGGTCCGCGCAAGTCGTTTGAAGGTCGCCCGCCTGCGCGTGGCGAGCGTCCTGCGGGTGGCGACGAGCGTCGTCCGTTCAAGCCGCGTGGCGATGATTCGCGCCCGCCATTTGGTGACCGCGAGCGCGGTCCGCGCAAGTCGTTTGAAGGTCGCCCGCCTGCGCGTGGCGAACGTGCTGCGGGTGGTGACGAGCGTCGCACGTTCAAGCCGCGTGGTGATGATTCGCGTCCGGCGTTCGGCGAACGCGGCCCGCGCGAATCGTTCGAAGGTCGCCCGCCTGCCCGTGGCGAACGTCCTGCGGGCGGTGACGAGCGTCGTCCTTTCAAGCCGCGTGGCGACGATTCGCGTCCTGCGTT
>NZ_JARUXP010000001.1:938448-1162481 GCF_031451315.1 Caballeronia sp. LZ032 | reverse complement strand
CGGTGACCGCGAACGCGGCCCGCGCAAATCGTTCGAAGGCCGCCCGCCTGCGCGTGGCGAGCGTCCTGCGGGCGATGAAGAGCGTCGCACATTCAAGCCGCGTGGCGACGATTCGCGTCCTGCGTTCGGTGACCGCGAACGCGGCCCGCGCAAATCGTTCGAAGGCCGCCCGCCTGCGCGTGGCGAGCGTCCTGCGGGCGATGAAGAGCGTCGCACATTCAAGCCACGCGGCGACGACACGCGTCCGTCCTTCGGCGACCGCGAGCGCGGCCCGCGCAAGTCGTTCGGCGCCGATGCGCGCTCCGGCCCGGCCCCGCGCAAGAACACGGAGAGTCGCGCACCCGCGCGCGCAAGTCACACCGACACGCGCCAGCCGGCCGCCGCCGAATCCGCACCGAAGCATCGCGATCACGACCACCACGACGGCCTCGTGCGTCTCTCGAAGGTCATGTCGGAACTCGGTCTCTGCTCGCGCCGCGAAGCCGACGAATGGATCGAGAAAGGCTGGGTCCTCGTCGATGGCGAAGTGATCGATACGCTCGGCACGCGCATCCGTCCGACGGCGGAAATCGACGTGCTGCCCGCAGCGCGCTCGGCGCAGTCGCAACGGGTGACCATCCTTCTGCACAAGCCGGTCGGCTATGTGTCGGGTCAGGCGGAAGATGGCTACGAGCCGGCCGTCACGCTGATCACCCCGGCCAATCGCTGGGAAGAGGATCGCGCTGGCATCCGCTTTGCGCCCAGCCACTTGCGCACGCTCGCGCCGGCCGGACGGCTCGACATCGATTCCACCGGCCTGCTGGTGCTGACCCAGGACGGCCGCATCGCGAAGCAGCTGATCGGCGGTCATTCGGAAGTGGACAAGGAATATCTGGTGCGCGTGCGGCTCGGCGACCATACCGTCGATGTCGACAAGCATCTGCCCGCGGAACAACTCGCGCTGCTGCGCCACGGCCTCGAACTCGACGGCGTGCCGCTCAAGACCGCCCAGGTCAGCTGGCAGAACGGCGAGCAACTGCGCTTCGTGCTGCGCGAAGGCAAGAAGCGGCAGATTCGCCGGATGTGCGAGCTCGTGGGGCTGGAAGTGGTCGGGCTGAAGCGCATCCGCATGGGCGGCGTCACGCTCGGCAACCTGCCGCCGGGACAGTGGCGCTATCTCGGACCCAACGAATCCTTCTGAACGCCGCGCGTCGGGACCTGCCCGGCGCGTGGCGTACACGCCACTTTTACCGCTCTGAAAGGCACGATCCATCGCGGATCGTGCCTTTTCTTTTTTGACCGCTTTTTGGTTAAAGAAAATGAATCATCGATCCGTTACATCTGGCAGGCCAGGGCGCGACGCGCATGGCCGCGCCGGCCAGATGAACGGCGGCAAGCATTGAACGGCATCGAAGGAGAATGGCCATGTCAGTTGAAATCATCGTGCGGGAAACCGGAACCGGCCTCGAAATCGTCAGCGGCCGACGACGGCTCGAAGCCCTGCTCGCCCTGCGCGACGAAGTCGTCGTGATGAGTCCGGGCGTCGGTGAAATGGTGATCGCACGCCTGCCCGATGGCCGCCTCCAAGCCACCGCCAATCCCGAACACGTCGCGCTGTTCCGTCAGCCGGACATCTCCGGCATTTCCAAAACCCTCGCCTGAACGCAAGGCCGCGTTGTGTGAAGCGGCCTCCCGTCCAGCGTCCTTCCAGGCCCGGGCGGCGCATGCAGCCAGCGCATGCCGCCGGCCCGGCGTCAGTCGTCGTGGGCCGGATCCAGTCCGGGGAACAGCACTTCGGTGAAGCCGAACTTCGAGAAGTCGGTGATGCGCATCGGATAGAGCTTGCCGATCAGGTGATCGCACTCATGCTGCACGACGCGCGCATGAAACCCCTCGGCAAGCCGCTCGATGGCATTGCCATATTGGTCGAAGCCCTGATAGCGGATCATCGAGAAGCGCTGCACCACGCCGCGCAGCCCCGGCAAGGACAGGCATCCTTCCCAGCCCTCCTCCATGTCATGCCCGTTCGGCGAGATGATCGGATTGATCAGCACCGTCTCGGGTACCGAAGGCGCGTCGGGATAACGCTCGTTGTGGCCGAAGCCGAAGATCACCACCTGCAGATCGACACCGATTTGCGGCGCGGCCAGTCCTGCCCCGTTGGCGTCGCGCATCGTGTCGAACATGTCCTGCACGAGCGCGTGCAGTTCCGGCGTGTCGAAGTGCTCGACCGGCTGCGCGATCCGCAACAAGCGCGGATCGCCCATCTTCAAAATTTCGCGAATCATTGAATGGCTCCTTCCAAGAGCTTGCGCATACCGTCTTCGTCGAGCACCGGAACGCCGAGTTCCTCCGCTTTTGCAAGCTTGCTGCCGGCTTCCGCGCCCGCCACGACATAGTCGGTTTTCTTCGATACTGATCCGGCGACTTTCGCCCCGGCGTTCTCCAGTATTTCCTTGGCTTCTTCACGCGAGAGCGTGGGCAGCGTGCCCGTCAGCACGACGGTCTTGCCCGCCAGCACGCCCTGCGGCGCCTTCGGTGCGGGCGGACCTTCGGGCCACGACACCTTCAGACGCAACTGTTCGATCACATGCTGGTTGTGCGCCTCGCTGAAGAAGTTGTGGATGGCCTCGGCCACGATCGGGCCGACATCGTTCACTTCGAGCAGCTCTTCGACCGTTGCCTTCATGATCGGGTCCAGCGACCCGAAGTGCTTCGCGAGATCCTTCGCAGTCGATTCGCCGACGTGCCGGATCCCCAGCGCATAGATGAAGCGCGCGAGCGTCGTGTTGCGCGCTTTCTCAAGCGAGTCGAGCAGGTTCTGCGCGGATTTGTCGGCGAAACGGTCGAGCGCCGCGAGCGTCGAGAAGCCGAGGTTGAAGAGGTCGGCGGGCGTGCGCACGAGATTCTCTTCGACCAGCTGGTCGATGATCTTTTCCCCGAGTCCGTCGATGTCGAGCGCCCTGCGCTGCGCGAAGTGCCACAACGCCTGCTTGCGCTGCGCCGGGCAGAACAGCCCGCCGGTGCAGCGTGCAATGGCTTCGTCTGGCAGGCGTTCGATCTTCGAGCCGCATACCGGACATTCCGTGGGCATGACGAACTCGCGCGCATCAGCGGGACGCCGATCGAGAATAGCCCCGACGACCTCGGGAATCACGTCGCCCGCGCGCCGCACGGTGACGGTATCGCCGATGCGGATGTCCTTGCGCCGCACTTCGTCCTCGTTGTGCAGCGTGGCATTCGTGACCGTCGCGCCGCCGACGAACACCGGCGCGAGCCGCGCGACCGGCGTGATGGCGCCGGTGCGGCCGACCTGCACGTCGATGCCGACGAGCTGCGTCAGCGCTTCCTGCGCGGGAAACTTGTGGGCGAGCGCGAAGCGCGGCGCGCGCGACACGAAGCCCAGTTGTTCCTGCTGGTCGCGCCGGTCGACCTTGTAGACGACGCCGTCGATGTCGTACGGCAGCTTGTCGCGCTTCTCGCCCACCTTGCGGAAGAAGCCGAGCAGGCCGTCCGCGCCTTGCACCACGGCGCGCTCCGCGTTCACGGGCAAGCCCATGTCCTTGTACCAGTCGAGCAGGCCGGTGTGCGTGGCCGGCATCTCGGCGCCGTCCAGCACGCCGATGCCGTACGCGAAGAACGACAGCGAGCGCTGCGCGGTCATCTTCGAGTCGAGCTGGCGCAGGCCGCCCGCTGCCGCATTGCGCGGATTCGCGAACTCACGCTGCCCGGCATCGCGCTGCCGCTGGTTCAGGCGCTCGAAGTCGCGCTTGAACATCAGCACTTCGCCGCGGACGTCCAGCCGTTTGGGCACATGCTTGCCCTTCAGCGTGAGCGGGATCGAACGGATGGTGCGGACGTTGGCCGTGACGTCCTCGCCGGTCGCGCCGTCGCCGCGCGTGGCCGCCTGCACGAAGCGGCCGTCCTCGTAGCGCAGCGAGATGGCGAGGCCGTCGAACTTCAGTTCGCACGCATAGTCCACGGGCGCCTGGTCCAGCGCGTCGGACACGCGCTTGTCGAAGGCGGCGATGTCCTCGTCCGCGAACCCGTTGTTGAGCGACAGCATGGGCACGTCATGCACGACCGGCGTAAAGCCTTCGGCCACTTCGCCGCCGACCCGCTGGGTGGGCGACTCCGGCGTGACCAGGTCCGGATGCGCGCTCTCGATGCCCTGCAGTTCCTTGAACAGCGTGTCGTATTCGGCGTCGGGCAGGTCCGGCTGATCCAGCACGTAATAGGCGTAGTTCGCGCGCTCCAGTTCCGAGCGCAGCCAGGCGGCGCGTTCGGCCGGATGATCGGCGCTGGGCACGGCGGCGCCCGACTTGCGGCTGGCGGCGGACTCGGCTTTGGTTTTTGCGGACATGCTTGTGGAATGATTGAGATCGATCGCGCCTGTCCGTGATTGCGATCCTGCAACCCGACAGGCAGTCGTTCGATTGTCGCAGAAGATCGGACAATCGGGGCATCGGCCGAACGGCCAGCACATGCGGCTCGACACGCCATTGCACAGGATAAGCAGGCAAAAGAAAGCGCCCCGGTCGGGGCGCGGTCTTCACTGCCGGAACAGCGCGTGCAACCCTTGCGCTTACTGGCTGAACAAACGCCGCGTCGCCGGCGATCCGGCCGGCATGCCCGCCTGCTCCAGCTTGGCATACAGCGTCATCAACTGCTTCTCGATGGCGAGCAGCGCGGACTCCGGCAGCGGCCGGCGCTGATCGTCGACGACGCGCGCGCCGATGCGCTCCGACAGCGACTTCGCGTAATCGCACATGAGGCGGAACGGCAGGATGTCTTCGTCGGCGACCGGCACGTCGAGCACCAGCGTGATCATCTGGCCGCCCTTGTAGGTGAGGTCGTCGCGCAGGAAGTTGGTGTCGCCGAACAGCAGCATGAACACCGGGTTCTGCTTCGCGTCGAGCTTGACGAAGCGCGTGCCGTCGCGCGACAGCAGCAGGCCGTCCTGCGACGCCACCGCCTGCACGTAGTTGGCGGACCACGGCGCGCCGTCGGAGAGAATGTTGATCGACAGTTGCGCGTCGCATTGCGCGGCGAAGCCGTCCAGCTCGCGCGCCATGCCGACCGTTTCCATCATGTCGGGGAATTCGGGCGCACCGTCGAGCGCGTCGGCCAGACGCTGCACGCCCGTCACGAATTCCGAGAATTCCAGTTCATTCAGCGGCCCGCTGCGATTCGCCAGTTGCGCCGCCGCGCGCAGTTCCTCATAGCGCCCGCCGTTGCGCGGCAGTTCCCACGCGCTGTCGCCTTCGGGCTTGCCTTCGATCGTGACGGGCTTCGTGCCCGCGCGGCGCAGACGCTGCGCCAGCGGAATCACGCGGTCGCCCGCGACCGGCGCGGCAAGACGGATAGGCACGACGCAATCGATGCGGCGATCCACGACCGCCGGCAGCGCCGACGAATGCGTGGTCGCGGCAGGCATCACCGGCTCGGCGCGGGTTTCGTCGGCGTCATCGCCAGAGATTTCGGCTGCGCCGTTCGGCGCCGTCGCTTCGGCCTGGAGATCGACGGCCGTGTCAGCCGGCGGAACCGGCACAACAGGCGGCGTCGAGGCTGCCTGCGTGGCCTGCGCCGTGCCGAAGCTCGGCTCGACGCGCGAATCACGCTCGGCGGCGCCGTCTCCGGCGGCCGGCTCGCGGCGCGGCTGGCGCACCGGCTCGATGAACGGCTGCTCGTCGTCAGCGTCCTGGCGCGCGAGCGCGTCGGCGGCTTCGTCCGGCATCGGGCGCGGCATCTTGCGCCGCACCTTGGCGTTCTGCCACGCGTTGTACACCACCACGCCGCCCACCACCACGGCACCGGCTCCAATCAAACCGAGCGTCAACTCATCCATGCAGGCTCCATCATTCTTTTACGTTACGAAGCGCCGCGCGATCTGTCGCCCGCATCGCACCGCGTTCCGGCTTGTCGCCGCCGCCTGGCCGATGCGCGCCACTCCGCGCCTTTGCGCACGCCGCCGGATCATCGTCCGGCCCAATCAACCCATGACTCAGTGAAACAGTGTCGCGAACCGCGAGACCTTCAGCCGTTCTGCGCGAAACCCGCCGCCGATTCCATGTCCACCGCGACGATGCGCGACACGCCCTGCTCCTGCATCGTCACGCCGATCAACTGCTGCGCCATTTCCATCGCGATCTTGTTGTGCGAGATGAACAGGAACTGCGTCTTGACCGCCATCGCGCGCACCAGGTTCGCAAAGCGTTCGGTGTTGGCGTCGTCGAGCGGCGCGTCCACTTCGTCGAGCAGACAGAACGGTGCCGGATTCAGCTGGAACATCGCGAACACGAGCGCGGTTGCGGTCAACGCCTTCTCGCCGCCCGACAGCAAGTGAATGGTCGAATTCTTCTTGCCGGGCGGCTGCGCCATCACCTGCACGCCGGCGTCGAGAATTTCGTCGCCGGTCATGATGAGCCTCGCCTGCCCGCCGCCGAACAGCCGCGGGAACAGTTCGCCGAAGTGACGGTTCACTTCATCGAAGGTGCCTTGCAGCAGCGCGCGGGTTTCCTGGTCGATCTTCTGGATTGCATCTTCGAGCGTGTTGATGGCGCCGGTCAGGTCGGCCGACTGGGCGTCCAGGAAGTGCTTGCGCTCGGTCGCCGAGGCGAGTTCTTCCAGCGCGGCCATGTTGACCGGACCCAGCGCGAGGATCGCGTTGTTCAGGCGCGTGACCTCGCCCTGCAGATACGACGGCTTCATGTCCGGCGCGAGCTTCTGTGCGAGCTCGGCTTCGTCGACGCCCGCCGCCTGCAACTGCTCGACGAACTGCTCGCCGCTGATGCGCGCCGCCTGTTCCTTCAACTGCAATTCGTTGATGCGGTCGCGCAGCGGCTGCAGCGAGCGCTCGGCCAGCAGACGCTGTTCGTCGCACTGGCGCAGGCGCGCGGTCAGGTCGTCCAGTTCGATGCGCGCCGCATGCAGCGCTTCCTCGCGCGCGCCGCGCACTTCCAGCGCGTCGTGCAGGCCGGTTTGCGCGGTCTGCTCGTTGATGGTCTCGAGCTCGGCGCGGGCGTCTTCCAGCGTGGCCGCGATCTGCTCGCTCTGGTCGTGCGCGGTGTCGATGTTGCGCCGGTACTCGTCGATCTTTGCGGACAGGCCGCGCACGGCAAAACCGGCATCGCTCGCGGCGCGTTCCAGCTCGCGCAGTTCCTGGCGCGCGGCCGTGAGCTGTTCGTCGAGGGTTTCGAACGCAAGCTGGTTGTCCTCGAAGCGCGCCTGCAACTGGGCGATCTCGCCGTCGTGACGCTCGAACGCGGCTTCGGACTCGGCGCGCAACGCACGCTGCTCTTCGACCTGCGCGGCGATCTCTTCCAGTTCCTCGCCGATCTGCGTGTTGCGCTGCGTATAGCGCTCATGCGCCTGCGCGAGCTTCAGCACGTCGAGCTGCAGTGCATGGACGCGCTGGGTGGCGCGCTCGGCGGCGGCGCGGGCTTCGGCAAGCGTCTGCGAGGCCTGCGTATGGGCGGCATCGGCACGCACGGCGTTGGACTTCGCTTCGTCCGACAAGAGCGCCTGCGCGCGTACCTGCCTGGTCAGATTCTCGATTTCCTGTGCCCGCGCGAGCATGCCCGACTGCTCGGAGTCCGACGCATAGAGCTGCACGCCCACGCGCGTCACCACGTGCCCCGCCTTCACGACGAATGCGCCGCCATCGGGCAGTTGCTGACGCTGGGCCAGCGCCTGCGCGAGGTCGTCGGCGACGAAGGTCGCGGCAAGCCATTCGTTGAGCACGGCACGCAGGCCCGGATCGTCGATGCGCACCAGCGACAGCAGCGGCCGCAAGCCCTGCGGCGTCTCGACCGGCTTGCCCGCGACGGGCGGCGAATAAAATGCGAGCTTGGCCGGCGGCGCGTCGGTGGCGAAGGCCTTGATCCAGTCCAGGTTCGACACCTCGAGCGCAGCCAGGCGTTCGCGCAGCACGGATTCGAGCGCGGCTTCCCAGCCCGCCTCGACATGCAGCTTCTTCCACAGACGCGGCAGCGCGCCGAGCTCGTGCTTGTCGAGCCACGGCTGGACCTTGCCTTCGGTCTGCACGCTTTCCTGAAGCTGCTTCAATGCCGCGAGACGCGCTTCGAGCTGATGAATCTGCGCGCTTTCCTTCTGCACGCGTTCCTGCGCGGCGCGGCGTTCAGCGTCCAGACGCGGCACGGTTTCCTGCGCGTCCGTGAGACGCGCCTGGGCTTCCGCGAGAATTTCTTCGTTCTCGGCCAGTTGCATGCGCAACTCTTCGAGCTGCGCTTCATCCGGTGCGTCGAGGCCGCTCGCCTCGTTCTTCAGACGTTCCTGGCGCTGCTGCAACTGCTGCAGCTGCTGGTCCGCGTTGCGCTGATGGGCGGCTTCGAGCTTGAGCGCCTGCTCCGCCCGCGCGATGCCCGCACGCTCCTCGTTCAACTGCGTCTGCGCGTCGCGCCAGCGGGCTTCGAGCGCGGGCAGTTCATCGTGTTTCGTCGCGGCGCTTTCCTGCGCGATGGCCGCCTTTTCCTCGCCCTCGGCCAGTGCTTCGGTCGCCGTATCGATTTCGTCGCGCGCCTTCAGCGCCTGAACCTGCCATTGTTCGCGCTGCGCGGTAAGCGCGGCGATCTGCGCCTGCACCCGGTTGCGCGACTCGACGATGAAGCGGATCTCCGCTTCCAGCCGGCTCACTTCGGCATTCGCCTCATAGAGCGCGCCCTGCGCGCCCTGCATCGAATCGCTGGCGCTGTAGTGCGCGACGCGCAGCGTTTCCAGCTGCGCCTCGACTTCGCGCAGACGCGCCGTCTGGGCTTCGAGCTCGACCTGCGCCTCGCGGATCGCGCGCTGCTGGCGCTCGGCCTCGTTGCCCGCTTCCTTCTTGCGCAAGAGCCACAGCAGACGCTGCTTCTCTTCGCCTTCGGCCTGCAAGGCCTTGTACTTCGTCGCGACGACGGCCTGCGCCTCGAGCTTCTCGAGATTGGCGCCCAGTTCGCGAACGATATCCTCGACGCGCGTCAGGTTCTCGCGCGTATCGTGCAGGCGGTTCTCGGTTTCGCGGCGGCGCTCCTTGTACTTCGAGACGCCCGCGGCTTCCTCGAGGAACACGCGCAACTCTTCCGGCTTGGCTTCGATGATCCGCGAGATCATGCCCTGCCCGATGATCGCGTACGCGCGCGGACCCAGGCCCGTGCCGAGGAAGATGTCCTGGATGTCGCGGCGGCGCGCCGGCAGATTGTTGATGTAGTAGCTGGAGGTGCCGTCGCGCGTGAGCACGCGCTTGACCGCGATCTCGCCGTAGCTGCTCCATTGGCCGGCGGCGCGGCCGTCGGCATTATCGAAAATGAGTTCGACGCTTGCCCGGCTGCCGGGCTTGCGCGCCGTCGAGCCGTTGAAGATCACGTCCTGCATCGATTCGCCGCGCAGCTCCGAGGCGCGCGATTCGCCGAGCACCCAGCGCACGGCATCGATGATGTTGGACTTGCCACAGCCATTCGGCCCGACGACGCCGACCAGCTGGCCGGGGACCTGAAAATGCGTGGGATCGACGAAGGACTTGAAGCCAGCGAGTTTTATCGAGGTCAGACGCACGGCGATATCGCTGTTTTGAATGAGACGGAGGATGAATGGCAGACAGGCCGCAGTGCGGCCCGTCGATCGTCATGGGCCGGTACGCTGCATGGATCTGCGCCCGGGCCCGGCGAAGCGGACACCATCATACCATCGCGCGAACCGATTTCTTTTTGCTTTCCGGCGCGTGTTCGCTCGCGCCGGACGCCTCGGACGCGTGCGGCGAACGCGGTGAATCCGACGATCGCGGCACGCTGGGCGGCACGCGCCGCCGGTGCACCCACGCCGACAGCACGCACGCCGCGACGATGCACGCACCGCCCGCCCATTCGCGCGGACCGGGCACCTCGCCCGCGAAGAGCCAGGACGACAGCGCCGTCACCACGAGTTCGAACAGCATGATGATGGACGCGCGATTCGGCGGCACGCGCGCGAGCCCGAGCTGCACGATCATGTTGTTGCCCGCGAGCACGATGCCGAGCCCGATCACGATGCACGCGACCATCGGCCAAAGCGCGGCGGCGGGCGGCGCGGGCATCGGCTCGAACAGCGTGGCGAGGGACGCGAGCAAGGCCGCGCCGCCGAAGATCACGGCGGTGCGCATCTCGGCCTTCATGGCGGGCAGCGTGCGCGAGACCTTGACGATCAGCACGTTGCTCATCGCGAAACCCATGCCGCCCATCAGCCCTGCCCACTCGGCGAGGCTGGCGGGCAGCGGAAGCCCCAGCTCGGGCGACCAGAGCATCGTCACCGCGCCTGCGAGCGAGAGCAGCGACAGGCACGCATCGGCGCGCGTCAGGCGTTCCCTGAGGATGAAGTGCGCGAAGACCGCGGTCCACGCGGGTGTCAGATAGAACAGCAGCAGCACGCGCATCACCTGGCCGTGGATGGCGCCCCACACGAAGCCCAGGTTGGTCACGCCCGACGCCAGCCCGAGCGCGACCAGCAGCCAGTGCCAGGACAGCGTGCTGATCGAGCGGCGCCGGACCAGCAGCACGAACAGACAGGCGGCGGCGCTGGTGGTGGCGCTCGCGGCGGTGCCGGTGAAGCCCATGGCGGCGAGCATGCGCATCGGATACCAGACGAGTCCCCAGACGGACGCGCCGAGCATGATCGCGAACGTGGGCCATGCATTGCGCAGACTGCCGGTCATTGCGGCGCGCCGGTCATGGTGTGCTTCTTCACTACTGTCTCCGGTTTGATGGTTCAGCCTCTTGAGGCGGCGGACCGCCGGCCGTTTCACGCATACGGCCCCGCGCTATAATCTTCAGCTTGCCTTGCGCGCGCGTTCAAAGCACTCGGTGGCGAGTGTCTGTCTCGTTCCGTTCGATGCCCTTCGGATGCCGCTCGCGCGTCGACCCCTGCTTATCGATCACGCCGTGAATCCACTTCTCAAGACACTTCAGCCCTATCCGTTCGAAAAGCTTCGGGCGCTTTTCGAAGGCATCGAACCGCGCGCCGGATTCACGCCGATCGGCTTCGGCATCGGCGAACCCAAGCATCCGACGCCGCCGCTCGTCCGCGACGCGGTGATCGCCGCCCTCGACGGCCTCGCATCCTACCCGGCGACGCTCGGCAGCGAGCCATTGCGCAAGGCGATCGCGGCATGGGTCATGCAGCGCTACGGCCTCGAGAAAGTGAATCCGGCGACCGAAGTGCTGCCTGTATCGGGTTCCCGCGAAGCGCTGTTCTCGCTCGCGCAGACCGTGATCGACAGCCGCAGCGCGGGCATGGCCGAAGCGCCGCCCATCGTACTCTGTCCGAACCCGTTCTATCAAATCTACGAAGGCGCCGCGCTGCTCGCTGGCGCCGAGCCCTACTTCGTCAACAGCGATCCGGCGCGCAACTTCGCCTGCGATTACTCCGCTGTCCCGGAAGACATCTGGGCCCGCACGCAACTGCTCTACGTGTGCTCGCCGGGCAACCCGACCGGCGCGGTGCTCACGCTCGACAACTGGCGCGAACTGTTCGCGCTCTCGGACAAACATGGTTTCGTGATCGCCTCGGATGAGTGCTACTCGGAGATCTACTTCGACGAAGCGCAGCCCCCGCTCGGCGGCCTGGAAGCAGCCCGCCTGCTCGGCCGCGGCTTCGAGCGTCTGGTCATGCTGTCGAGCCTGTCGAAACGCTCGAACGTGCCGGGCATGCGCTCGGGCTTCGTCGCCGGCGACGCAGCGATCCTGAAGGACTTCCTGCTGTATCGCACGTATCACGGCGCGGCCTTGTCGACGATGTTCCAGCGCGCGAGCATCGCCGCCTGGCAAGACGAAACGCACGTGCGCGAAAACCGCGCGAAGTATGTGGAGAAGTTCACGACCGTCACGCCGATGCTCGCCGAGGTGCTCGACGTGCGCCTGCCGGACGCCGCGTTCTATCTCTGGGCGAACGTCGAACGCACTGGCCTGACGGATACCGAGTTCGCGGCGCGCCTGTACGCCGACTATAATGTGACCGTTCTGCCGGGCTCCTTCCTCGCTCGCGCGGCGCATGGCACGAATCCCGGCGTCGGCTTCGTGCGCATCGCGCTGGTGGCCGAAACCGGGGAATGTGTCGAAGGCGCACGCCGCATCGTCGAATTCTGCCGCTCGCTCGCGTCCTGAGCTTGAAGAACTGAGTCTCACGGACCCATCGCCAGCCGGCCCGATTACCCATCCTCGAACCCTACTATGTCGCAACAACTTCAGAGCATCATCGATACCGCCTGGGACAACCGCGCCGAGCTCTCGCCCAAGGCCGCGCCCGCCGAAGTCCGCGAAGCCGTCGCGCACGCCATCGAACAACTGGACAAGGGTCACATGCGCGTCGCTGAAAAGCGCGACGGCGAGTGGACCGTGAACCAGTGGCTCAAGAAGGCCGTGCTGCTGTCGTTCCGCCTCGAAGACAACGCGCCGATGCCCGCCGGCGGCTACTCGCAGTTCTACGACAAGGTGCCCTCGAAGTTCGCGAACTACACCGCGGAAGACTTCGCGGCAGGCGGCTTCCGCGTCGTGCCGCCGGCCATCGCGCGCCGCGGCTCGTTCATCGCGAAGAACGTCGTGCTGATGCCGTCGTACACCAACATCGGCGCCTACGTCGACGAAGGCACGATGGTCGATACCTGGGCCACCGTCGGCTCGTGCGCGCAGATCGGCAAGAACGTGCACCTGTCGGGCGGCGTGGGCATCGGCGGCGTGCTGGAGCCGCTGCAGGCGAACCCGGTCATCATCGAGGACAACTGCTTCATCGGCGCGCGCTCGGAAGTGGTGGAAGGCGTGATCGTCGAAGAAAACTCGGTCATCTCGATGGGCGTGTACCTCGGTCAATCCACCAAGATCTACGACCGCGAAACCGGTGAAGTCAGCTACGGCCGCATCCCGGCGGGCTCGGTGGTGGTGGCGGGCAACCTGCCGTCGAAGGACGGTTCGCACAGCCTGTACTGCGCCGTGATCGTCAAAAAGGTGGACGCCAAGACGCGCGCCAAGGTCGGCCTGAACGAACTGCTGCGAGGCGACTGAACGTGGCCCGCGGCTCGACTCCAACCACCGTCGTCTACGGCATTCCGAACTGCGACACCGTGAAGAAAGCGCGCGTGTGGCTGGAAGAGCACGGCGTGCCGTTCGAGTTCCACGACTTCAAGAAGGCCGGCGTGAATGACAAGCTGATCCAGGACTGGCTCAAGGACGTGCCGCTGGACCAACTCATCAACAAGCGCGGCACCACCTGGCGCGGTTTGTCGGAGGTCCACAAGGCCGAGGCCGGCACCACGGCCGGCGCCATTGCACTGATGATCCACAAGCCGTCCATCATCAAGCGGCCGGTAATCGTCGTGAACGGGCGCGTGAAGACGCTCGGTTTTTCCGCCGAGCAGTACGACACGCTCTTCGCCTGAGTCCCCGCGATGACTGTGCCTCTTACGGTCATCGCCCGCTTGCTTCGAGTGCCGGCCCGCGCGCCGGCATTTTTCATCGCACCTACGTGAATTCACCATGTCCGGCACCCTTTCCCTCACCGAAGCGCTGATCGAGCGCGCCTCCGTCACGCCCGACGACCAGGCCTGTCAGGCGCTGATGATCGAGCGGCTCGCCGCGCTCGGCTTCGACTGCGAAACGATCGAATCGGGCGGCGTCACCAACCTGTGGGCCGTGAAGCGCGGCACGGACCCGTCCGGCAAGCTGCTCGCCTTCGCGGGCCACACCGATGTCGTGCCCACCGGCCCGCTCGAACAGTGGACCTCGCCGCCCTTCACGCCGACCCACCGCGACGGCAAGCTCTACGGCCGCGGCGCGGCGGACATGAAGGCGTCGCTGGCGGCGTTCGTCGTGTCGAGCGAAGAGTTCGTCGCGCAGCATCCGCAGCATCGCGGCACGCTCGCGTTCCTGATCACCAGCGACGAGGAAGGCCCCGCCACCGACGGCACCATCAAGGTCGTCGAAGCACTGATGGCGCGCGGCACGCGGCTCGACTACTGCATCGTCGGCGAGCCGACGTCGAGCGCGACGCTCGGCGACATGGTCAAGAACGGCCGGCGCGGCTCGATGAGCGGCAAGCTCATCGTCAAGGGTGTGCAGGGGCATATTGCCTATCCGCATCTGGCGAAGAATCCGGTACATCTGCTGGCCCCGGCGCTGACGGAACTCGTCGCGGAAAAATGGGACGACGGCAACGAATACTTCCCGCCGACCACCTGGCAGGTGTCCAACCTGCACTCCGGCACCGGCGCCACCAACATCATTCCCGGCCTCGCGGACCTGATGTTCAACTTCCGCTTCTCGACGGCGAGCACGGTGGAAGGACTGCAGGCCCGCGTCCACGCGATCCTCGACCGGCACGGCCTCGACTACGACCTGACGTGGACCGTCAGCGGCCTGCCCTTCCTGACGCCGCGCGGCGCGCTGTCCGACGCGCTGGAGCAGGCCATCCACGACGAAACCGGCGTGCGCACCGAGCTGTCGACGACCGGCGGGACGTCGGATGGACGCTTCATTGCGCAAATCTGCGATCAGGTCGTGGAATTCGGCCCGCCGAACGGCACCATCCACAAGATCGACGAGCATGTGGAAGTGCGCTTCATCGAGCCGTTGAAAAACGTGTACCGCCGCGTGCTGGAACGGCTCATCGCCTGAAACGGTCCGCTCAATCCAGTCCGACAACAAACAGGAGCCTTCCATGGCGCTACCCTTCACGACCGTGCGCGACCTGCTGCGCTTCGGCGTCTCGCGTTTCACGCAAGCCGGACTCTCGTTCGGCCATGGCACGACCAATGCCTACGACGAAGCCGCCTATCTGATCCTGCATACGCTGCATCTGCCGCTCGACACGCTCGACCCGTTCCTCGACGCGCGCCTGCTCGACCATGAAATCGACGCCGTGATGAAGGTGATCGAACGCCGCGCGACCGAGCGCGTGCCCGCTGCCTACATCACGCAGGAAGCGTGGATGCACGGCAACCGCTTCTACGTGGACGAGCGCGTGATCGTGCCGCGCTCGTTCATCGGCGAATTGCTGCAGGACGGCCTGCAACCCTACGTGGCGGACCCCGATCAGGTGACGCGCGTGCTCGAACTCTGCACCGGCTCGGGCTGCCTCGCGATTCTCGCGGCGCACGCGTTCGACCATGCCGATGTCGATGCCGTCGACATTTCCGCGGACGCGCTCGCGGTGGCGCGCCGCAACGTCGACGACTATGGACTCGACGCGCGCGTGACCCTGTACGAAGGCGACCTCTACGCGCCGCTGCCGACCACGCGCTACGAGGTGATCCTCTCGAACCCGCCCTACGTCAACGCCGAGTCGATGCAGGCGCTGCCGCGCGAATACCAGCACGAGCCGGAACTGGCGCTGGCGGGCGGTGCGGACGGCATGGATGTGGTGCGGCGCATCGTGCGCGAAGCGGGCAAGTGGCTGACCGAAGACGGCGTGCTGGTGGTCGAGATCGGCAACGAGCGGGCAAATGTGGAAGCGGCGCTGGGCGGCCTCGACCTCGTCTGGCTCTCGACCAGCGCCGGCGACGACAACGTGTTCCTGATCCAGGCCGCCGACTTGCCGGCCTGAGACCGCACGACCGGGCGTCGCGGCACGACTTCGCGACACTGCGCGGCGCCCCGCTGCAACGATTGCTGACACTTCGCGCGGAAGGCTTGGGTAAGATGGCGAATCGCCGTCAGCCTACCCTTTTTCCTCTCCCGTTTCGCGTCTATGCAAGCATCGGACTGGCTCCACATAGGCACGCTGGTGATCGCCGCGCACGTGCTGGGCGTGATCGCCGCGATCCATGCCGTGATTCATACGCGCACCTCGCAAGGCGCGGTGGCGTGGGCCGTGTCGCTGGTCGCGATGCCTTACTTCACGCTCATCCCCTACCTGTTCCTCGGCCGCAGCAAGTTCGCCGGCTATATCGACGAGCGCCGCCTCGAACTCGATATCCTGCGCAGCCGCTCGAAACCCGCCGAATGGGATTCCGGCGCACGCAGCGATGCGCCCGACACCCTGCCCGCTCTGGATTCTTCAGGCGCGCGCGGCGAACTGGCGCCGGGACCGGCCGCCTATCTCGGCAACCCGACCATCCGCACGCTGCAGCGCCTGTCCGGCATGCCGTTCCTGCGCGGCAATTCGGTGCGCGTGCTGGTGAACGGCGACGCCACCTTCGCCGCGATCCTCGACGCCATTGCCACCGCCGAGCACTACGTGGTCGTGCAGTTCTTCATCGTGCGCGACGACGCCCTCGGCGAGATGCTGAAGGACGCGCTCATCCGCCGGGCGCAGGCAGGCGTGCGCGTGTACTTCCTGTATGACAGCGTCGGCAGCTTCGACCTGCCGCATCGCTACGTGAACGCACTGCGCGCGGGCGGCGTGGAAATCCATCCGTTCGCGGCCAAGCGCAAGTTCGTCCACCGCTTTCAGATCAACTTCCGCAATCACCGCAAGATCGTGGTGGTGGACGGCAAGCGCGCGTTCGTTGGCGGTCACAACGTGGGCGTCGAGTATCTCGGCGGCAATCCGCGTCTCTCGCCCTGGCGCGACACCCATGTGGAAGTGCGCGGACCGGCCATCGCCAGCATCCAGTTCGTCTTCACCGAGGACTGGTACTGGGCCACGCAGCGCCTGCCCGAACTCGGTCCCGCACCGCATTCGGACGAGAACATGCATTGCATGGTGCTGTCGAGCGGCCCCGCCGACAAGCAGGAAACCTGCTCGCTGTTCTTCGTGGAAGCGATCAATGCGGCGCGCGAGCGCATCTGGATCACTTCGCCCTATCTGATTCCCGACGAAGCCGTGTTTTCCGCGCTTCGTCTCGCGGTGCTGCGCGGCGTGGACGTGCGCATCCTGATTCCGAGCCGGCGCGATCATCACGTGGTGTTCGCGGCGTCGAAACTCTTCGCCTACGACCTCGTGCAGGCGGGCGTGCGCATCTTCCGCTACCAGCCGGGCTTCCTGCATCAGAAAGTGGTGCTCGTGGACGACACGGCCGCGTCCGTGGGCAGCGCGAACCTCGACAACCGTTCGTTCCGCCTGAACTTCGAAATCACGGTGCTCACCGTGGACCGCGCTTTCGCAGCCGAAGTGGAAGCGATGCTGGATGCCGATTTCGCGCATTCCGTCGAGATCGACACGAACGATTATCGCGGCGCCGTGTTCTGGCGGCGCATGGCGATGCACGTGGCGCGGCTGTTCTCGCCGATCCTCTGAAGCCTCAGAGCAGCTTTTCGATGTCCTCGACGATCGCCTCGGGCTTGGTCTGAGGCGCATAGCGCTTGACCACGGCGCCGTTGCGGTCCACGAGGAACTTCGTGAAATTCCATTTGATGGCCTCGATGCCGAGCAGCCCGGGTTCCTTGTCCTTCAGGTACTTGAAGAGCGGATGGGCGTTCGCGCCGTTCACGTCGATCTTCGCGAACATCGGGAAGGTGACGCCGTAGTTCTGCTCGCAGAACGCACCGATCTGCGCGGCGTCGCCGGGCTCCTGCTTGCCGAACTGGTTGCAGGGAAAGCCCAGCACCTCGAAGCCGCGCGCGGCGAGCTGCTGATAGACCGCCTGCAAGCCCTTGTATTGCGGCGTGAAGCCGCATTCGCTCGCCGTGTTGACGATCAGCAGCACCTTGTCCCGGTACTGGTCCAGGGTGACGGTGCCGCCGCCGAGGGTTTCGGCCGAGAAACCGTAGATGTCCGTGCCGGGTGTGCTCATGGATTCGCTCATGATCCTGCTCCTGAAAGGCGCGCTATGCGCATTCGATGAAAGTCCCGGGATGCTAACCCGCCGCGCGAATGCCTGCCATCGGCCGAACGGACGACCCCTGTGGCGCGATCGGTCCGGTCTAAAATAGCGCTTTCTCTTCAAGCCGCGCCCCCTTCGCCGCCCTACGCACGTGATCCGCTTCAACCAGTTCAGCCTGTCGCGCGGCACCAAGCCGCTTTTCGAAGACACCAGCTTCACGCTCAATCCGGGCGAAAAAGCCGGTCTCGTCGGCGCCAATGGCGCAGGCAAGTCCACGCTCTTCTCCGTGCTGCGCGGGGAACTGCACGCGGACGGCGGCGACTTTTCCATGCCGCCGTCGTGGCGCATTGCCCATGTCGCGCAGGAAACGCCCGCCGTACACCGCAGCGCGCTCGAGTACACGTTGGACGGCGATACCCGCCTGCGGGACATCGAAGCCCGCATCGCGGCTGCCTCCGCCGCGCACGACGGCGCCGCCGAAGCCGAAGCGCACGCCGCCTTCGCGGATGCCGACGGCTACACCGCCCCCGCTCGCGCCGAAACCTTGCTGCTGGGCCTCGGCTTCACGCTGGAGCAAACGCGTGAGCCCGTTTCCAGCTTTTCGGGCGGCTGGCGCATGCGGCTGAATCTCGCCCAGGCGCTGATGTGCCCGTCGGACCTCCTGCTGCTCGACGAACCGACCAATCACCTGGATCTGGACGCCATTGTCTGGCTGGAAGACTGGCTCGCGCGCTATCCGGGCACGCTGGTCGTGATTTCGCACGACCGCGAGTTTCTCGATGCAGTCTGCAACGTCACGCTGCATCTGGAAAATCGTCAGGTCAAGCGCTACGGCGGCAACTACAGCCAGTTCGAAGTGCTGCGCGCCCAGCAGATCGCGCTGCAGCAGAGCGCCTATGAGAAGCAGCAGAAGACGGTCGCGCACCTGCAAAGCTTCATCAACCGCTTCAAGGCGAAGGCCACCAAGGCCAAGCAGGCGCAGAGCCGAGTGAAGGCGCTCGAAAAGATGGAGCTGATCGCGCCGGCGCACGCGAGTTCGCCGTTCACGTTCGAGTTCCGCGAACCCGACGCGGCGCCCAATCCGATGATGGTCATGGAGGACGTGCGCTGCGGCTATCACAGTGAGGAAGGCGGCGAGATTCCGATTGTCGAGGGCGTGTCGCTGTCCATCCAGAACGGCCAGCGCATCGGCCTGCTCGGCGCCAACGGCCAGGGCAAGTCCACGCTCATCAAGACCCTGGCGCACACGCTCGCGCCGTTGTCGGGCGACGTGCGCCAGGGGCGCGGTCTGCAGATCGGCTATTTTGCGCAGCATCAGCTGGAAACCCTGCGTCCCGACGATTCGCCGCTCCAGCATCTCGCGCGCCTCGCCCCCGACGCGCGCGAACAGGAATTGCGCGATTTCCTCGGCAGCTTCAACTTCTCCGGCGACATGGCCACGGCGAAAATCGCGCCCTTCTCCGGCGGCGAGAAAGCGCGGCTGGCGCTGGCGCTGATCATCTGGCAAAAGCCGAACCTGCTGCTGCTCGACGAACCGACCAATCACCTCGACCTCGAAACCCGTCATGCGCTGACCATGGCGCTCGCGCAGTTCGAAGGCACGCTGATCCTGGTGTCGCACGACCGCCATCTGCTGCGCGCGACCACGGACACCTTCATGCTGGTCGCGAAACATCGGCTTCATCCGTTCGACGGCGACCTCGACGACTACCGCGACTGGCTGCTGCAACATGCCGCCGAAACGCGCGCGGCGGCTCGGGAAGCGGGCGCGGCGGCGGCGGGCGAGGCGCAGGACAGCGGCGTGAACCGGCGCGAACAGCGTCGGCAGGACGCGCAGGAGCGGCAGAAGCTTGCGCATCTGAAGAAGCCGCTGCAGACGCGCATCAAGAAGATCGAAAAGGAAATGGACACGCTCAACGCCGAGAAAGCCGAACTCGATGCGTTCGTCGCCGATCCCGCGAGCTATGACACGGCCTTGAAGACCCGGCTGACCGAGACGCTCCGTCGTCAGGGCGAAGTCGGTGCGCGTCTCGAAACGCTCGAAATGGAATGGCTCGACACGCACGAGGAACTGGAGCAGATCGGCTGATGAGGAGACCCGCCACGTGACGCCTGCACTCACCGGCCTGCGCGTCCTCGACCTGACGCGGCTTCTGCCCGGACCCGTCGCCACGCTGCGGCTGGCGGAACTCGGCGCCGACGTCCTCAAGATCGAACCGCCGGGCGACGGCGACTATGCGCGCACGATGCTGCAAAGCCCGGCCGACCGCGCGCGCGGCGTGCCGAGCGCGTTCTATCGCATCGTCAATCGCGGCAAACGGCAGGTCACGCTGGATCTGAAAACGCCGGAAGGTCGCGCCCGGCTGATCGAACTGGCGCGCGACGCGGACATTCTGGTGGAAAGCTTCCGCCCAGCGGTCATGGCGCGGCTGGGTGTGGGTGACGAGGTGCTGCGCGAGGCCAATCCGAAGCTCGTCTATTGCGCGATCACGGGCTTCGGCGCCGAGGGACCGTTTGCGCACAAGGCCGGTCACGACCTGAACTACATCGCCTACGCGGGCGTGCTCGATCAGCTAGCCGCCCGCGACGGCACGCCCATCGCACCGAATTTCCAGCTGGCCGACCTGCTCGGCGGCGCGTTGACGGCAGTGACGGAAATGCTCGCGGCAGCGTGGCAGGTGGCGCGCGGCGGCGCGGGAAGGCGCATCGATATATCGATGACGCACGCGATGCACGCCCACAACGTGATGGCCCACATCGCGCTCGCCAATGAAGACCCCTCGGTCACGCGCGCCGGCGCGGGTTTGCTGAACGGTGGCGTGCCCTGTTACGACGTGTATCGCACGCGCGATGAACGCTTCATTGCCGTCGGCGCGCTCGAGTTGAAGTTCTGGCGAACGCTGTGCGAAGCGCTCGGCCGCCCGGACTGGGCCGGCCGTCACTGGAGTCTCGGGCAGGCTATCGGCGGCGTGGATGCGGCGCAACTGTCGGCGGAACTCGCGGCATGCTTTCGCGAGCGCACGCGAGACGAATGGATGGCGTTGCTGGAGCCGCTCGATTGCTGCGTCGCGCCGGTGCTCACCCCCGCCGAAGCGGCCATGCATCCTCTCTTTACAGCGCAAGCACGCCAGACGCCAGACTAGCGGCGAGGCAGAACCTGGCGCGGCTCGCGTTCGTCATCCACCAGCACGTGCTTGCGGCCGGTCACATGCTTGCGGATGGTGGCGACCACTTCGTCTTCGGTGACGTCGGCGGCAACGGCGCGGCGCGAAATCTGGCCGTTCTCGTCGATCCATTCCACGATCCTGCAGCCGCTGCCCCACGGCTGCTGCAGCGGCGCGGAGACACGGCAACCGCGCAGATGGAACGCGGGCTTCGGCCGGGTAGATTTCAGGTGTTTCAAAGCGTGGTCCTCTCGATCCTTCCAGTCACCTCGCTTCTTGAGAGGCGTGAGCGAGGTTGCCGGGTCCGTAGCTCTGGAAGGATAAGAAAAGCGCGCTTCGATTGGGTTACATTGCGCAACGATAATTTTACGACGCGTTACGAGGGGCCCGATCATTGCAGGTTTCCCTGCCGCACGGCGCGCGCTACGCGAACGTCCTATTCGAGATCGCGCACCCGGTCTATCGCTTCCTCGATGCGGTCCACAGCCACGACCTTGAGTCCGTCGATCGCCTGTTTCGGCGCATTCGCCTTCGGAATCAGCGCGACCGAAAACCCGAGCTTGGCAGCTTCCTTCAGACGGTCCTGGCCGCGCGGCGACGGCCGGATCTCGCCGGCCAGTCCGACCTCGCCAAAGGTGATGAGCCCCTTGGGCAGCGGCTTGTTGCGCAGCGACGAGTGAATGGCGAGCAGCACGGCCAGATCGGCCGCGGGTTCGGTGATCTTGACCCCGCCGACCGCATTGAGGAACACGTCCTGGTCGAAGCACGCAATGCCCGCGTGCCGGTGCAGCACCGCGAGCAACAGCGCCAGACGGTTCTGCTCCAGGCCGACGGCAAGACGGCGCGGATTGGGAACATGGGCGGTATCGACCAGCGCCTGCACTTCCACCAGCAAGGGCCGCGAGCCTTCCTGCGTCACCAGCACGCACGAACCCGAGACGCTCTGCTCGTGCTGCGAGAGAAACAGCGCCGACGGATTGGCGACGCCGCGCAAACCCTTTTCCGTCATCGCGAACACGCCGAGTTCGTTGACCGCGCCGAAGCGGTTCTTGAACGCGCGCACGAGCCTGAACGACGAGTGCGTGTCGCCCTCGAAGTACAGCACGGTATCGACGATATGCTCCAGCACGCGCGGCCCCGCGAGACTGCCTTCCTTGGTCACGTGGCCGACCATGATGATCGCCGTGCCGGTCTGCTTCGCGATGCGCGTCAGTTGCGCCGCGCACTCGCGCACCTGCGCGACCGAACCGGGCGCCGAGGTCAGCGCTTCGGAGTAGATGGTCTGGATGGAGTCGATCACGGCGACTTCGGGCCGCTGCTCGTCGATGGTCGCCTGGATCTTTTCGAGCTGGATTTCCGCGAGCAGCGCGAGGTCGCCCACACCGCTCGAACCGCCGATCAGCCCCAGCCGCTGCGCCCGCAACGCGATCTGCGCGCCGGATTCCTCGCCGCTCACATACAGCGCGGGCCGTTCGCGCGCGATCTCGGCAAGCGATTGCAGCAACAGCGTGGACTTGCCGATGCCCGGATCGCCGCCAATCAATACGACGCCGCCCGGCACCAGACCGCCGCCCAGCACGCGGTCGAATTCACCGACGCCGGTGGTGAAACGCGGCACGTCGGCGGCCTCGATGTCCGCCAGCTTGCGCACCGCCGAACTCTTCGCCAGCGCCTGGAAGCGATGCGCCGAGGGCGCCTGCTCCACCGTCTCCACCAGCGTGTTCCACGCCCCGCACGCGGCGCACTGGCCCGTCCACTTTGGCGATTGTCCGCCGCATTCGCTACACGTATAAAGCGTCTTCGCCTTTGCTGCTTTTGCCACGTAATGCCTTGCCTTGTTCTAGAGTCGTTCGGATTGCCTGTCGGAGGCGCGTCACTCCGCGCGCACCGGCACGCGCTGCGCGATCGCGCACATGAGTTCATAGCCGACCGTACCCGCCGCGGCCGCGACGTCATCGACCGGCAAGTGCGAGCCCCACAGTTCGACGCGCGAACCGATGCCCGCGTTCGGGCACGGCGTGAGATCGACGGTGAGCATGTCCATCGAGACGCGGCCGACGAGCTTCGTGCGCACGCCGTCGACGATCACCGGCGTGCCTTCCGGCGCCACGCGCGGATAGCCGTCCGCGTAACCGCACGCGACCACGCCGACGCGCATCGACTGCCCCGCCGTGAAGGTCGAGCCATAGCCGATGCTGCTGCCCGCATCGACCGTCTGCACGGCGATCAGCTCGGATTGCAGCGTCATGGCGGGCTTGAGTCCGATGGCGGCAATATCCGCGGTCACGCCCGACGGCGAAGCGCCGTACAGCATGATGCCCGGCCGCACCCAGTCGAAATGCGCGCCTTCATGCCACAGCAGGGCCGCCGAATTGGAGAGGCTGCGCGCGCCGGCAATACCCTCGGCGCCGCGCTCGAAGGCCTCGAGCTGATGAGTGATGCCGCGCGGGCCGTCGGCATCGGAGAAATGGGTCATCAGCGTGATCTGGCCGATGCCCTGGCACGCCCGCGCCCGCTCCCACGCCGCGCGATACTTCTCCGGCCGGTAGCCCAGGCGGTTCATGCCGCTGTTCATCTTCAACTGGACGTTGACGGGCTTCGAAAGCCGCGCCATTTCCAGCATGCGCAATTGCTCGTCGCAATGAATGGCGGTGGTCAGGCTGTAGCGGTCGATGACGTCGATGTCAGTCGGGCGGAAAAAGCCTTCGAGCAAAAGAATCGGCCCCGCCCAGCCCAATTCACGCAACTTCGCGGCTTCTTCGAGGTCGAGAAGCCCAAAGCCGTCCGTCGCGCGCAATCCCGGGAACGCCCGGGCAAGACCATGGCCATACGCATTGGCCTTGACGACGGCCCAGATCTTGGATTTCGGCGCGAACTTCCGGGCAATGGCGAGATTGTTGGCGAGTGCGGCGGTGTGGATGGTTGCGGATAGGGGGCGCGGCATGAGTGTCTGGTTGAAAGGCAATGAAGGCGGCCGGAACGGCGAGCATACGCCAGCGGGATGCATCCCGCTGCGCCGCTCAGGCGCCTTGCGAATCAGTAAGTTATGACGAATCTTCGGGACGGGCGTGCCATTTCGCACGTCATCGAGATTACTGCTAGTCAGAATGCATCTATTTTCGTGTTATAAAGCCGTGCGCACAACCCATTTCGAAAGGCATAAGCCCGGTCACACACGACGTGCCCGGGGCGGATCACCCGCAGTGAGGAAAGCTTCGGATCAGATGAAAAAAGGTTTTTACACCATCATGGCCGCGCAGTTTTTCTCATCGCTGGCCGACAACGCTCTACTGATCGCTGCCATTGCACTGCTGAAAGATCTTCACGCCCCGAACTGGATGACGCCGCTGCTCAAGCTGTTCTTCGTCCTCTCGTACGTGGTGCTCGCGGCCTTCGTCGGCGCCTTCGCGGATTCCCGGCCCAAGGGTCACGTGATGTTCGTGACCAATTCCATCAAGGTGGTCGGCTGCATCACCATGCTGTTCGGCGCGCATCCGCTGCTCGCGTACGGCATCGTCGGCTTCGGCGCCGCCGCCTACTCGCCCGCCAAGTACGGCATTCTCACCGAGCTCCTGCCGCCCGACCGTCTCGTGGCGGCGAACGGCTGGATCGAAGGCACGACGGTCGGCTCCATCATCCTCGGCACCGTGATGGGCGGCGCGCTCATCAGTCCGCATATCGCGAGTCATCTGCTGTCGCTGCACATTCCGCGCATCCATACGCCCGCCGAAGCCGCGATGCTCGTCATCATGCTGATGTACGTGATCGCCGCGATGTTCAACCTGCGCATTCCCGACACCGGCGCGCGCTATCCGAAACAGGAAACGCGCCCGCTCAAGCTGATCACCGATTTCGCCGACTGCTTCCTCATCCTCTGGCGCGACAAGCTCGGCCAGATTTCGCTGGCCGTCACGACGCTCTTCTGGGGCGCGGGCGCCACCCTGCAATTCATCGTACTGAAATGGGCCGAAGTCTCGCTCGGCATGACGCTTTCGCAGGCGGCCATCCTGCAGGCCGTCATCGCGGTCGGCGTGGCCGTCGGCGCCGTGCTGGCGGCGGCCCGCGTGCCGCTCAAGCGCTCGCTCTCGGTGCTGCCGGTCGGCATCATGATGGGCATCGCCGTCATGGTGATGGCGTTCTACACCCGCCATCTGTTTCCGGCGCATTGGGGCATCTACTTCGGCAAGCTGCACTTCCCGGGCTATCTGCTGATCGCCTATCTGTTCCTGATGGTGGTCGGCGGACTGTCGGGCTTCTTTGTCGTGCCGATGAACGCGCTGCTCCAGCATCGCGGGCACGTGCTGCTGTCGGCGGGACATTCCATCGCCGTGCAGAACTTCAACGAGAACCTCTCCGTGCTCGTCATGCTGTGCCTGTACGCGGTGCTCGTCTGGCTCGACATGCCGATCCAGTTCGTCATCGTCATGTTCGGCTCGTTCGTCTGCCTCATGATGTATTTTGTGATGCGCCGGCATCAGGCCAACCAGCGCGCGTTCGATTCAGTCGCGCTGATCGGCGAGGCGCGGCACTGATGCGTCACTGACGCGCCGCTTCATCGACATCACCTCATGCTCGCCGCCGACCTCTACGCCTTCGTTTCCCGTGTGCGCGAGCGCGCTCCGCTGGTGCATTGCCTGACCAATCTCGTCGTCACCAACTTCACGGCCAACGTGCTGCTGGCGCTCGGCGCGGCTCCGGCGATGGTCGTCGCGCGCGAGGAAGTCGCGGAATTCGCGCCCATCGCGCAGGCACTGTCGGTCAATCTCGGCACGCTCGACGTGCCCCAGACGCGCGCGATCCGCGCCGCCGTGCACGCCGCCAACGACGCGCGCACGCCGTGGATCCTCGATCCCGTCGCGGTCGGGCCGCTCTCGTTCCGCACTGATTTCGCGCTCGACCTGCTCGATGCCAGACCTGCCGTCATCCGCGGCAACGCTTCCGAGATCATCAGCCTGTCGGGCGGCGCGGCAAGTGGACGCGGCGTCGACAGCACCGCGGCCACCGACGCCGCCCTCGATGCCGCCCAGATCCTCGCGCTCAAAACACGGGCGGTGGTTGCCGTGACGGGCCAGACCGACTACGTGACCGATGGCCGCCGCGTGATCGCGCTCTCGAACGGCTCGCCCTTGATGACGCGCGTGACGGGCGTCGGCTGCGCGCTCTCGGCGACGGTCGCGGCGTTCGTCGGCACGGCGTCCGATGCCAGTGAGTTCTGGGCCGCGACGGTGGCCGCCGTCGCCTATTCGACCATCGCCGGCGAACTCGCCGCGCGCGACGCCGCCCTGCCCGGCAGCTTCGCGGTCGCGTACCTGGACCGGCTCGCATCGCTCGATCAGGCCGCGTTCGGCCAGACGCTCGTGCAGCGCGACGTCGTCGTGAGCTGACGATGCGCACCGCCTTCGACCTGTCGCTGTACCTCGTGCTCGATCCGGTGCAGTGCGGCGGCCACGACGCGGCTGTGCAGGTCGCGCGCGCGGCGCTCGAGGGCGGCGCCACGCTCGTGCAACTGCGCGCGCCCGAGTGGCACAAGCGCGCGTGGTTCGACCTCGCGCGAGACATCCTGCCGCTGACGCGCGCGCACGGCGTGCCCTTCGTCATCAACGATCACGTCGATGTCGCGCTCGCCGCCGGCGCCGATGGCGTGCATGTCGGCCAGCGCGACCTGCCGGCCGGCGTCGTTCGGGACATGCTCGGGCCGGATGCGCTGATCGGGCTGTCGGTGTCGAATCTCGAGGAGACCGCCGCAGCCGACGCGCTCGCCGGCGTCATCGATTACCTGGGCGCAGGGCCGGTCTACGCGACGCCGACCAAGACCGACGCTTCCACGCCATGCGGCATCGACGGCCTCGCGGCCATCCGCGCCGCCGCGCGTTTTCCGACTGTGGCGATCGGCGGCATCCAGGCGCACAACGCCGCCGACGTGCTGCGCGCCCGGCCCGCCGGCCTGGCCGTGGTATCGGCGCTCTGCCGGGCCGCGGATCCGCGTGCAGCCGCGGCGGCCCTGCGCGCGACGATCGCCCGCGCTCCAACCTGAATTCGCCATGTCCGACATGTCCGCCACGCAAACCATTCCCAACGTGCTCACGATCGCCGGTTCCGACTCGGGCGGCGGCGCGGGCATCCAGGCCGATCTCAAGGCCTTCTCCGCGCTCGGCGCCTACGGCGCGAGCGTCATCACGGCGCTGACCGCGCAGAACACGCGCGGCGTCACGGCGGTCCATGCGCCTGAGCCGTCGTTCATCGGCGCGCAGCTGGACGCCGTGTTCGACGACATCCGCATCGACGCGGTCAAGATCGGCATGCTGGCGAACGCGGGCATCGTGCGCGCGGTCGCCGACGCACTGCGGCGTTACCGGCCGAAGCATGTCGTGCTCGATACCGTGATGATCTCGAAAAGCCATCATGCGTTGCTGGCGCCGGAAGCCGTCGCCGCGTTGCGCGACGAACTGCTGCCGCTCGCGATGCTCGTCACGCCGAATCTGCCGGAAGCGGCCGCGCTGCTCGGCACCGAATCCGCCGCCGACGAAGACGCGATGGTCCGTCAAGGCGAAGCGCTGCGCGCGCTCGGCGCGCAGGCCGTGCTGATGAAAGGCGGCCATCTTGCCTCGACGGAAAGTCCGGACTGGCTCATCGAGGAACATGGCGCGTTGCGGCTCGGCGGCGTGCGCGTGCCGCTCAGGAACACGCATGGCACGGGCTGCACGCTGTCGTCGGCGATCGCCGCCTTGCTGGCGCACAGCGGCGATCTGGCGAGCGCCACCTCGGAGGCCAAGCGCTACCTGACCGGCGCGATCGAGGCGAGCGGGCAACTCGACGTGGGCCACGGTGTCGGGCCGGTGCATCATTTCTTTCGCTGGTGGTGAGTCGCGTCCTGATTGACGTCAGACTGCCTGTCGGGCGAAGGCGCGCGCGGCGTCCGGCCATCCGTCCGGCACGATGAAGCCGCGCGATTCCTCGACCCAGTCTTTCGCCTCGTTGCGCGCGTAGGTGGCGATCATCGTCGGCGTCGCCGCGTGAGCGAGGCGCAGGGCGATTTCGTCCGATTCGGCCACGAGCGCGTCGGCGGCCGCTGCATCGATCCGGCGCGACGCGAGCCACGCCATGCGCGGCTGCACGACCCAGGCGCGTTCGCCGTGCGAAGACGCGGCACGCGCCGCCCGCCATTCCGACGCCGTCAGCCACCAGCCGCGCACATGGTTCGCGCCGATCTCCGACGCAGGCCTGACCGCCTCGGCATGCAGGCCATGATAGAAGAGCCGGCCCTTGATGAAGGATTGCGCCCGCCAGGGACCGTCGAAGCCGAGCGCCGCGAATTCGGCGCGCGCGGTCAGCCCGAGCTGATGCGTGAGCAGACGCGCGTGCTTGAGATCGAAGCGATCCTGCAGGTTCGGGCCGACATAATCGGACAGCCGCGCGGTAGAGGCGGGGTCGCCCGAGCCGTCGCCGATATGCAGATAGAACTTCACCGCCAATTCCCAGTGCAGCTTCGCGCCATTGGCGCCTTCGAGCAGGAAGTCGCATTCGCCGATGGTCTGGCGCTGGCGCCGTACCGGCACGTTCGCCGCGACGAGACGCGCCGCCGGCCCATGAACGAGAAAGTAGCGCAGCAGACTTTCCGCGTAGATGCCGAGACGGGTGAAGCGCGGATCGCGTGCGTGTTCATGCAGGCTCTGCGGCGCGGTGTCGAGTTGCGTGAGCCAGGCGAGCGTCGCGTCGTATTCGGCGGAGGACGCGACCGGCTGTGCCAGTTCCGCGTCCGCGCCGCTCAGCAGATCCGGCCCGAACAGCAGCCAGGCGAGGTCGCGCACGGTGACGTCGTCGAAACGTTCGACGAGGCGCGTCAGTTCGCTCGCCGTGACCGCCATCAGCGGCCGCCCTTCCCCGATGCTTGCCGCGCGTCTTCCCCGGCGCCGGGCTGGACGCCGAGCGCCGTGAGCGCGTCGCGATGGGTCGCGCGCGCGAGACAGAGATCGGCCCAGGCCTTCGACTTGTCCTGCAGACTGCGCAGCAGATAGGCCGGGTGATACGTGACGATCACCGGCACGCCCTGATACGCGTGCACGCGCCCGCGCAGCGACGCAATGCTGGCATCGCTCTTGAGCAGACTTTGCGCGGCGAAGCGTCCCATCGCGACGATCACCTTCGGCTTCACCAGGGCGACCTGCCGTTGCAGATACGGCTCGCAGCGCGCGACTTCATCAGGCTCGGGATTGCGGTTGCCGGGCGGACGGCACTTGATGACGTTGGCGATATAGACGTTCGACACGCGCGACAGCGTGAGCGCGCGCAGCATGTTGTCGAGCAGCTTGCCCGCCTGGCCGACGAACGGCTCGCCCTGCTTGTCCTCGTTCTCGCCCGGTGCCTCGCCGATCAGCATCCAGTCCGCCTCGCGATCGCCGACGCCGAAAACCGTGTTCGTGCGCCGCTCGCACAAACGGCAGCGCTGGCAGTTCGAGACACGGTCGGCGAGCGCATCCCATTCGAGCGTGGCGATGTCGAGGTCGCCGGGGGCGTCGGCCAGCGCGGGTTCGGGGGCGGCGGGCGCTTCGTCGGTCCAGGGGAGATCGTCGTAGGCGTCGAGCGGCGGGAGGTCGGAAGCGGACGGCGCTTCCGGCCGCTCGGCTTTCGGTTGCGCGGCTTCGGGCCGTGAGGCCGGCAAGGGCGATGCGGCATGCACTTCCCTTCGATCCGTGACGGGCGGCGCTTCCGCAACCCCCGCAGCCGTTGCTTGCACTTCGGGCGCGTCCGCCTGCATTGCGGGCGCCTTGGCCGCCGCGCGCCGGACCCACACCGGCCCGATTCCGAGTTCTTCGATCAGCGATTCATCGAGCGCCATGCGCACTCTCCTTCGAAAACGACAGACGCATGACGATTGCGTCCTCGCGCGAGCGATGCCGCGCGGGGTAATAGTTCTTGCGGCGCCCGATGGCGGTAAAGCCGAAGCGTTCGTATAGCTGGATGGCGCGCGGATTGGACGGCCGCACTTCGAGCAGCACGCCTTCGAGCTTTTCAGAACGCGTGATGCGCACCGCCTCGCGCAGCAGCGTGAGCCCCGCGCCCGCGCGCTGCGCCGCCGGCGCGACACACAGGTTCAGCAGATGCATCTCGTCGACCACCGGCATCAGCACGCAATAGCCGATCAGCGTGCCCGTCACATGCCGCAGGCAGACGCCGTAATACCCATTGCGCAAGGAATCCTGGAAATTGCCGCGGCTCCACGGAAACTCATAGGCGAGTTTCTCGACCGCGGCGACTTCGTCGAGGTCGGCTTCGGTCATCGGCGTGAGATACCGGTCCGCCAGCAGCACGCCGCTCACCGCAGCGCCTCCTCGCGGGCCCGCATGCGCTCGGCCGTGGTCTGCGCGACCTTGTCGCGCACGTATTCCGGCGCCGCGTGTTCGGGTGCGACGGTACGGCCCGCGCGCCACGCCCGCAAGCCGAGCAGCGCGACGGGCAACGCATGCGGCAGCGCCTCGCGATCCACGTGTGCGGCGGCGGCAAGCGCCGGCAGCCGCTCGCTAAAAGCCGCCGCGGCGTTGCCGGCCAGCGTGAACGGCACATCGGGCAGCGCGAGCGCGCCGGGCGCATCGAGCGCGGCCGGATGCAGCGTGCGCCACTCGTCCGACGCGGCGTCGTAGGCGTAGTCGGCCCAGTAGACCTCGTCCATGCGCGCATCGAGCGCGGCGAGCACGCGCTGCGGCGCGGCGGGATCGTGCAGGCGCGCCGCTTCGGCGCAGGCGAGCAGCGTGCTCACCGGCACCACCGGCACATTCAGTCCGAACGCCAGCCCCTGAGCGACGCCCGTTGCCGTGCGCAGACCGGTGAACGACCCCGGACCCGCGCCGAACGCGATGGCGCCGCAATCGGCGAGTGCGAGGCCCGCGTCATCGAACAGCTCGCGCACCGCGGGCAGCAGGCGGGTGCTGGACACCGCGCCGGTGGCCTCGTGGCGGAACCAGGCGCGCACCGCGCCGCTCACATACTGCGGCGCGACGGACGGGATGGCGGTGTCAGGGGAAGGAGAAGCGGAATCGGCGAGTAACAGCGCGACTGAGCAGAACTCGGTCGATGTGTCGAGAGCCAGCAGGACTGTGCGTGTGGCTGTGGGCATGGCAGTGCGTGTCATAGCCGGTATTGTAATGCGACACCTGCACCGGTTTCGCGCCATCGACGCTTACGACAGGAGGCGCGCGCGTCTGGAAGGCGTGCCCGGTTCGAAGAAAGCCTCGACAGGCAAAGCGCGTGGCGCTTGCTAAGATCGACCGCAGCCTTTTCAACCCGAATGGAGCACGCATGACCGAGATCGAGCAGCAATTCGCGCAGGCCCAAACCGACGTCACCGAGTTGCCCGAGCGGCCCGGCAATCTCACGCTGCTGCGCCTGTATGCGCTCTTCAAGCAAGGCAGCCTCGGCGACATCCAGGGCGAAAAGCCCGGCTTCACCGATATCGCCGGCAAGTTCAAGTTCGAAGCGTGGGAAGCGCTGAAAGGCACGCCCGCCGACGAAGCCAAGGCGCGCTACGTCGAACTCGTCGAATCGTTGAAACGCGGCGAAGCGACCTGAGCCTGCGGGGCTCGCTGCGTCATTCAGGCGCGAACATTCCCCGAAACGAACCGCACCGCATCTGCTCATGCCCGTCCCTGGCGCGCGAATGCGCCAAAACGGCGTCATGATCTGGCGCGGTGCAGCAAATTCCTATATACTTGCGCTTCTGTGTCGTGCGGCGGCTGCCCGGCTTTTCAGCCAGGCCTCTTGCAGCAAGGCACATCGTAGCGTTTCGCTCCAATCCAGTTTAGAAACTGTCCCCTCCCTGCTAGGCCGTTTTGCGTTGCTTTGCACGCAGTCAGTGTCCCCGGCCCGTCATGCATCAGGCTGACGTCAGCGCCCATCGCTCGGTTCCGGCCGAACGGGCCTGCCGTATCCGATACAGCTTCTAACAAAGAGACTCGCCGCCCGTTCGCGTGAGTGACCTTCGTTTTTCGATTTGCTCGCTGTTTTTTCGCTCGCTGAATCCAACGACTTGGGTATGCCGATTGGCGCCGACGCCTTATTCCTCGTTTCAAGGATCGACATGACTTCGAGCTTCACCGCTAGCCCGTTGGACAACCTCGCAGCAGACATTGGCCTCACCCCCACCACCGACACGCCCGTCGCCGCAGCCGACGTGCCCACCGGCTCCACTTTCGAATCACTCGGTCTTTCGGAAGACATCATCTCCGCATTGACCGCCGCAGGCTACGCCAGCCCGACGCCCGTGCAGCAGCGCGCGATTCCCGCCGCGCTCGCCGGCCGCGACCTGCTCGTCTCCAGCCCGACCGGTTCGGGCAAGACGGCCGCGTTCATGCTGCCCGCCATCGAGAAGTTCTCGCAGATGCAAAAGCTGGAAGCCCAGCAACCGCGCCCGCCGCGTGACCCGAACGCCGCGCGCGGCCGTCGTCCGCAACCGATCGCGCGTCCGAAGCTGCTCGTGCTGACGCCGACCCGCGAACTCGCGATGCAAGTCTCGACCGCTGCTTCCACCTACGGCAAGCACCTGCGCCGCCTGCGTACCGTCAGCATCCTCGGCGGTGTCGCGTACGGTCAGCAATTGATGCTGCTCGCGAAGAACCCCGAGATTCTCGTCGCCACGCCGGGCCGCCTGATCGATCACCTCGAGCGCGGCCGTATCGACCTGTCCGAACTGAACATGCTCGTGCTCGACGAAGCCGACCGCATGCTCGACATGGGCTTCATCGAAGACATCGAGACGATCGTCGACGCCACGCCGGCCTCGCGCCAGACGCTGCTTTTCTCGGCGACCATCGACGGCAAGATCAGCTCGCTGACCGGCCGCCTGCTGAAGGATCCGGAGCGCATCGAGATCGTCCAGAAGCTCGAAGCGAAGAGCAACATCGCGCAGACCGTGCACTATGTGGATGACCGCGATCACAAGGACCGCCTGCTCGACCACCTGCTGCGCGACGACGCGCTGGACCAGGCGATCGTCTTCACGGCGACCAAGAGCGACGCCGACCTGATCGCCAACCGTCTCGCCGACGCCGGCTTCGAATCTGCCGCGCTGCACGGCGACCTGCCGCAAGGCGCACGCAACCGCACCATCCGCGCGCTGCGCGAGCGCCGTGTGCGCGTGCTGGTGGCGACCGACGTCGCGGCTCGCGGCATCGACATTCCGGGCATCACGCACGTCTTCAACTACGACCTGCCGAAGTTTGCCGAAGACTACGTGCACCGCATCGGCCGCACCGGCCGGGCGGGCCGCAGCGGCACCGCCGTCAGCCTCGTGCATTACGCCGAGATGGGCGCGCTCAAGCGCATCGAGCGTTTCGTGCGTGCGCCGCTGCCGGTGAATGTCGTGGTCGGCTTCGAGCCGCGCAAGAGCCCGCCGAAGGGCGGGTTCGGCGGCGGCCGCGGCCGTCCGGGCGGCAACGGCGGTGGCGGCCGACGCTTCGGCAATGGCGGCGGCAGCAGCAGCAGCCGAGGCTACGGCCCGAGCAACGCCAGCGGCTACGGCAACAAGCCGAATGCCGGCTCGCGTGAAGGCGGTTATCGCGGTGGCAACAGCGAAGGCGGCTATCGCGGTGGCAACAGCGACGGTGGTTATCGTGGCGGCAATCGCGGCGAAGGCGGCTATGGCTCGCGCGACGGCTACAGCGCACGCCGCAACGACGGCCCGCGCGCACCGCGCCGCGGCAGCTAAGCCCTCGTCTGACAGGAAGCGGCCACGCGCCGCTTCCGGCTTCACCAGAAAACCGATGCCCCGTGCATCGGTTTTTTTTCGCCTTGTCGCCTTATTTCACGATGCGCAATGGCCTTTTGTGTCGCAAAAGATGTGCTGCGCGGCACAAATTTACGCATTGCAACATAGAAAATGCAATTCCGAATGACGAAATCTCAAGCTTAAATTACTGATTATAAACAATAAAAAGATTCGCAATTTCTGCTCACAAGGGGTGTTTCGCGCGGCGACGTTTGCCTAGACTCTTATATAAGAGTTGAGCAAACACACAGCGCCCGATACGGCGCACCAAGCTCAAGTCCAGGAAAAATCACCGCTTCACGAATCGCCGTTCATTCCAATCTCAAGGAGAAACGCAATGACCTCACGTCAACAACTCGCTCAGCAACTCCATCAGCAATGGGAAAGCGACCCGCGCTGGAAGGGCATCAAGCGTGGCTACTCGGCGGACGACGTCGTGCGCCTGCGCGGCTCGGTGCCGGTGGAGCACACGCTCGCGCGGCGTGGCGCGGAGAAGCTGTGGGCGTCGATCAACGAAGAGCCGTTCGTCAACGCGCTCGGCGCGCTGACCGGCAACCAGGCGATGCAGCAGGTCAAGGCCGGCCTGAAGGCCATCTATCTGTCGGGTTGGCAGGTGGCGGGCGACGCCAACGTCGCGGGCGAAATGTATCCCGACCAGTCGTTGTATCCGGCCAATTCGGTGCCGCTCGTCGTCAAGCGCATCAACAACACGCTCACGCGCGCCGACCAGATCCAGTGGTCGGAAGGCAAGAATCCCGGCGATGAAGGCTACCTCGACTACTTCGCGCCGATCGTGGCCGACGCCGAAGCAGGCTTCGGCGGCGTGCTCAACGCGTTCGAACTGATGAAGGCGATGATCGAAGCCGGCGCGGCCGGCGTGCACTTCGAGGATCAGCTGGCTTCAGTCAAGAAGTGCGGCCACATGGGCGGCAAGGTGCTCGTGCCGACCCGCGAAAACGTCGCCAAGCTGACGGCCGCGCGCCTCGCCGCCGACGTCTGCGGCACGCCGACGCTGCTGATCGCCCGCACGGACGCCGAAGCCGCCGATCTCGTCACCTCCGACATCGACGACAACGACAAGCCGTTCCTCACCGGCGAGCGCACCGTGGAAGGTTTCTTCCGCACGAAGCCGGGCCTGGAGCAGGCGGTGTCGCGCGGTCTCGCCTATGCGCCCTACGCGGATCTCGTGTGGTGCGAGACGGGCAAGCCGGACCTCGAATACGCGAAGAAATTCGCCGAGGCGATCCACAAGGAATTCCCGGGCAAGATGCTGTCGTACAACTGCTCGCCGTCGTTCAACTGGAAGAAGAATCTCGACGACGCGACCATCGCCAAGTTCCAGCGCGAACTCGGCGCGATGGGCTACAAGTTCCAGTTCATCACGCTCGCGGGCTTCCACGCGCTGAACTACTCGATGTTCAACCTCGCGCACGGCTACGCCCGTTCGCAGATGAGCGCGTTCGTCGAACTGCAGCAGGCCGAGTTCGCCGCCGCCGACAAGGGCTTCACGGCGGTCAAGCATCAGCGCGAAGTGGGCACCGGCTATTTCGACGCGGTCACGCAGACGGTCGAGCGCGACGCATCGACCACCGCGCTGCACGGCTCGACGGAAGACGAGCAGTTCTTCGACAAGAAGGTGGCTTGACCCTCGCGTCGATCATCACGCGGTGACAGGCTGAATCAGGGAGCGTAGTGAAGAAAGCGGCGGCCGCCGTCCTCGCGAAAGCGGGCGGCGGCCGCTGCGCACTGGCCGGTTCTCAGCGATACACGATCACAGGAATCTTGGTGTGCGTGAGCACGCGCTGCGTCTCGCTGCCGATCAACAGGCTGCCGAGCCCGCGGCGTCCGTGCGACGCCATCAGGATGACGTCGCAGCCATTCTGCTCCGCCGCTTCGATGATGCCGATATACGGCGCCGCCTCGATGCTCGTGACGCTGTTGCAGGGCACGCCGGCGTCGTCGGCGGCGCGCATGACCGCATGCAGATGCTCGCGGGCTTCGTTCTCGGCGCGGGCGTGGAAATCGTCGGGCGGCTCGACGGCGACATCCGCGAACGGCGAATACGGATATTGCGGCAGACACGCATAAGCCGTGATGCGCGCGCCAACGGATTGCGCGAGATCGATCGCGCCGTCGATGGCCTTCTGCGACAGCTCGGAGCCGTCGGTCGGCACCAGGATGTGCTTGAACATGGCGTCCTCCTTCGAACCTCGGGGCACGCTTCATTGTAGTCAGGGCCGCGCGGCGGCGAGACGTTTCGCGCCGCACTGCCCGGCGTGCCGGAGCGAACGTCCCTGCTACGCCTCGTCGCCCCAATATCCCGGAGCGTTGTACGTATGCTTGAGCAGATCGAGGAAAAGGCGCACGCGCAGCGGCAGATGCCGGCGCTGCGGAAACACCGCGTGAATGCCGATGGGCGGCGCAGCAAAGCCTTCGAGCACGCTCACGAGCCGTCCTTCACCGATGTCCTCGCCGACCTCCCACCACGAGCGCCACGCCAGTCCACGGCCTTCCAGACACCATTCATGCAGGACCGCGCCGTCGGAACATTCCATCGTGCCCGACACCTTGATCGTCACGACTCGGCCGTCCTGCTGGAACACCCAGCCGCGCTGCTGATTCGCCGATGCCCCGAGCGCCAGACAATTGTGCTGGGCGAGCGCGGCGAGATCGGCGGGCGTGCCGCGGCGTGCCAGATAGTCCGGCGACGCGACGCACACGCGCCGGTTCTCGCCGAGCTTCAGCGACACCAGCGACGAATCCGGCAATTCTCCGAGCCGCACGGCGCAGTCGAAACCTTCATTGACGAGATCGACCATGCGGTCGGTCAGGTCGAGGCTCACCGACACATCCGGATGCTGCGCGGTGAAGCGCGGCACCAGCGAGGCGACATGCCGCCGGCCGAAGCCCGCCGGCGCCGACACACGCAAGTGCCCGCTCGCCTTCACGCCGCCCGCCGATACGCTGGCCTCGGCGTTCTGCATGTCGTTGACGATGCGCTGGCAATCCTCCAGGAACGCCGAACCTTCGAAGGTCAGCGTGATCCTGCGCGTGGTGCGCACCAGCAGCTTGACGCCAAGACGCTCTTCGAGCGCGTCAAGCCGGCGTCCGATCACGGCCGGCGCGATGCCTTCCGCCTGCGCCGCCGCCGAGAGACTGCCTCTCGCTGCCACCGAGGCGAAGGTTTCTATCTGCTTGAACCGATCCATGCGTTTTCGTCGTCATTCAGGGAGACCGGACACAGATTAGGTATTAAAAAGTAAAAGATCAAGTGATGTTGCGGTGCTTTTTCCATCACCTGGATCACGAATAAAATCGGTCCCGACCTCTACACGGAGCGCACGGCTATGTCGGCCAGAACGACACTCACCGCAAACGCGACACCCCCGTCTCTCCCCGACATGCCCCGGCTTCCGCGCGCCGTCATCTTCGATGCCTACGGCACCCTCTTCGACGTCCATTCGGTCGTCGCCGCCGCCGAACAGCTGTTCCCGGGACGCGGCGTCGCGCTGTCGCGGCTATGGCGCCGCAAGCAGATCGAATACACCCAATTGCGTACGCTCGCCGACCCGGCCGGCACGCACTACGAGCCGTTCTGGAAGATCACCGTCGATGCGCTGCGCCACGCCGCCGCGCGTCTCGCGCTCGCCGACGCGCTGACCCGCGCCGCCGAAAAGCGCCTGCTCGACGAATACGCGTGCCTCTCGACGTTTCCCGACATCGTGCCGGCGCTCACGGCGCTGCGCGACCGCTTCAACCTGCCGCTCGCGATCCTCTCGAACGGCAGCGCCCCGATGCTCGAGGTCGCCGTGAAAAGCGCCGGCATGAGCGGCCTGTTCGATCACGTGCTGTCCGTCGATGCCGCGCGCGCCTATCCGCCCGCCCCCGCCGCGTATGCACTCGGCACGCGCGCCTTCGACGCGCCGCCGCGCGACATCGTGTTCGTCTCGGGCAGCGGCTGGAACGTCGCGGGAGCGACCTGGTTCGGCTACACGAGTTTCTGGATCAATCGCGCGGCGCTGGCGGCCGAAGAACTCGGCGTCGCGCCGCATGGACGCGGGCGCGGCATGGCGGATCTCGTCGCGTTCGTCGAAGCGAGCGCGGTGCGCCCGCCCGCGCGAGAGCGCAGCCGCACAGCGGGCAGTACGGCAGGCAGCGCGCGCCGTTCGTCCGCGGCCTGAGTCGCCACGCATCAATCCCACGCAAGCCACTACGCAAAACCAGCAAGCAAAACCGTCTGACCGACCAAGGAGAAAACAATGACCTCAATCTCGAATCCGCTCACGCTGCCGAAGGGCATGGCCATCTCGGCCGACATCAAGCCGGACTACCAGGCCATCCTGACGCCCGAAGCGCTCGAACTGGTCGCGGCGCTGCACCGTCAGTTCGAACCGCGCCGCCAGCACTTGCTCGCTGCACGCGTCGAGCGCACCCAACGCCTCGACGCCGGCGAGCGCCCCGATTTCCTCGACGCCACGCGCTCGATCCGCGAGAGCGACTGGACCGTCGCGCCGCTGCCGAAGGATCTGCAATGCCGCCGCGTCGAGATCACGGGTCCGGTCGAGCGCAAGATGATCATCAACGCGCTCAATTCCGGCGCCGATTCGTACATGACCGACTTCGAGGATTCGAACGCGCCGAACTGGGACAACCAGATCGTCGGTCAGATCAATCTGCGCGACGCGGTGCGCCGCACGATCTCGCTGCAGCAGAACGGCAAGTCGTACACGCTCAACGACAGGACCGCGACGCTGATCGTCCGTCCGCGCGGCTGGCATCTCGACGAAAAGCACGTGACCGTCGACGGCCAGCGCGTGTCCGGCGGCCTGTTCGACTTCGCGCTCTATCTGTTCCACAACGCGCACGAGCTGATCGCGCGCGGCAGCGGTCCTTACTTCTATCTGCCGAAGATGGAGAGCCATCTCGAAGCGCGCCTGTGGAACGATGTGTTTGTCGCGGCACAGGAGGCGGTCGCCATTCCGCGCGGCACGATCCGCGCAACCGTGCTCGTCGAGACGATTCTCGCCGCCTTCGAAATGGACGAGATCCTCTACGAACTGCGCGAGCACAGCTCGGGCTTGAACGCGGGCCGCTGGGACTACATCTTCTCGGCGATCAAGAAGTTCAAGAACGACACGGACTTCTGTCTCGCCGACCGCGCGAAGATCACGATGACCTCGCCGTTCATGCGCGCCTATGCGCTCGAACTGCTGAAGACCTGCCACAAGCGCAATGCGCCGGCGATCGGCGGCATGTCGGCGCTGATTCCGATCAAGAACGATCCCGCGGCGAACGAGCGCGCCATGGACGGCGTGCGCTCCGACAAGACGCGCGACGCCACCGACGGCTACGACGGCGGCTGGGTGGCGCATCCGGGCCTCGTGCCGATCGCGATGAAAGCGTTCGTCGACGTGCTCGGCGATCAGCCGAACCAGATCGGCAAGCAGCGCCCTGATGTCCAGGTTACCGCGCACGATCTGCTCGATTTCCGTCCGGAAGCGCCGATCACCGAAGCCGGTCTGCGCAACAATGTGAACGTCGGCATCCACTATCTCGGTTCGTGGCTCGCGGGCAATGGCTGCGTGCCGATCCACAACCTGATGGAAGATGCCGCGACCGCCGAGATCTCGCGCTCGCAAGTGTGGCAGTGGATCCGCTCGCCCAAGGGCTCGCTCGACGACGGCCGCAAGGTCACGGCCGCGCTGGTGCGCGAGATCACCATCGACGAGCTGGAGAAGGTGAGAATGAGCGTCGGCGCAACGGGCGCGGACACGAAGCCGTATGAACGCGCGGCGAAGATCTTCGAGGAGATGTCGACCTCGGCCGACTTCACCGAGTTTCTGACGCTGCCGCTGTACGAGGAGATCTGAGCGCGTCGTCCGCAACGACGCTTCAGCGTGCGAGAAAAACGGCCTGCGGGCCGTTTTTTCGTTTGAGGCGCATGATGGACCGAGCATGGCGTGTGCTACATTGCGCATCGCCTTTTTCAACGATTCAACCGTGGAGCGCACTCACCGTGCGAACGACAGCATGAGCAACATCCAGCTCGATATCGAATGGACCGAAGCGGCATCGCGCAAGATCGAAAAACTGATGCCGCGCAACGCCAACAAGGACGCATACCTGGCGCTGCCGCCCATCGAATGCCTGCCGATGGAAGGCGACGTGCTCTTTCTCGGTCCGGACGGCAAGCAGCAGCCGTTCATCGTCGCGGAACGCCAGTACCATCACGAAGGCGACGCCGACTGGACCATCATCCTCATTCTCGACGTGCCGCACGAAACGCACTGACAACGTCCCGCTCCTGCGGGCTCAGAGGAGCTTCGTCGCCTTGCGCACTTCGCCGTGTTCGCACAGCGCCGGCGCCTTCGCGCGGAATGCCTGGATGTGCGGCGCCTGTCCGTGTGCGTCGAGCGCGTCCTGGCTCTCCCAGCGCTCGACGAAGATGAAGCGGCGCGGCTCCTCGTTGTCGCGATGCAGGTCGTATTGCAATGCGCCGTGCTCCTTGCGCGTCGGCTCGACGTTCGCTTCGAGCACCTTCTTCAGTTCCTCTTCCTTGCCCGGCTTCGCGACAAATATCGCGACAACGGCGACTTCCGACATGAGCTTCTCCTGTCCTCGTTGATTGACGAAGCACGAGCATAACCGTCCGCGTCATGCGCTGCCGGAATCACATGAGCGCGCCACAGGCGCAAGCCACAAAGAAAAAGCCCGCGTTTCGGTGGAAACGCGGGCAAAAACCGTCGCCCTACGAGGATAGGCGACGGGGCCATCGGGGCTCGCTGCATGGCGAGCCAATGTTCGGCATGTCTGGTGCATTGCGCGGGATGACTCGCTTGTCGAAGAAGTTCAAGCGGCGATTCGCGCCATTGATGCAATGTACTATCCATGGGCCTATTCTTTATAAGCTTTTGCGCACATTTCCTGATCGAAAGAATTGTCTGCGCATATCGAAGGCGAGTTTCGCATTAGCGCGCATTACGAAACGAGCATGCGATGACCGCTTTTGCTGGAATCTTCGCGAGCGATGCAAACAAAAACGCCTCCCGGAGGAGGCGTCGCGAAGAGCAGCGTCTTGCGGGAGAGATCAGCTGATCTGCCCGGCGAGGAGCGCCATGATCTGACGCGCTTGCGGCGACGAATCCGGATTGCCCTTGTCATCGACAATCGCGACGCGCGTCTGCGCTTCCGTCACGGCCCGCACGTTGACCTGATACTGCTTGGCCTTCATTTCCTTGCGGCCGTGGAACACCTGGCTCCAGAAGCCCTGCTCCGCCGACGTCTTGTCGGTCGGATCGACGTAGCGCACGTAGTACATGCCCTTGGCGCGATCCCGGTCATCCACGGTGAAGTTCGCGCGATCGAGCGCGGTGCCCACGCGCAGCCACGCGCGATCGTAGGCTTCCGGCAAGGTGATTTGCGAGGTATCGGCCTCGGGCACGACTTCGTTGCGGATCGGCGTGTTGCCGGCATTCGCGACGTTCTGTGCCGCGACCGAAGCCGCCTTGGCATCGCCGCCCTTCGCAGCTTGCGCGCTTGCACCTGCCGCGCCGACGGCGGCCGGCGTATCCAGCGAAGTCGCGCCGCCTGAAGCCGCGCGCTGGTCGGACAACGCCAGCGAGGACATCAACCGCTTCAGATATTCGTTCTCGAGCGCGGGATCGTTGGGACGCGCCTGCCACTGGCTCGAATCGTTGTTGACGCCGGTGAGCGCCTCACGCATGCCCTTTTGACTGACGAACACGTAGGTGCCGCCGTCCGGCGCTTTTTCGAGACGCGTCCGGTACTTGTTGCGCTCGGCCGTGACATACGAATTGCCGGTGGCCTTGGCGAGCGTGTCGCGAATCAGGCCGTCGGAAATCTGCGGATGGGTTTCGTTCCAGTCCGTTTCCATCACGCCCTTGTCGCGCTGATCCACCACCAGCAGGAAGCCCTGCTCCTGCCAGAAGCGACGGATTTGCGGCCACACCTGATCAGGGGACTTGCCGTCGACCACGAGCCAGCGCTCGGCGCCGTCCCGCTGGATGTGCATGCCCGAGACGGGCGGCACGACGGTCGGCGCGTTCGGGGCGACTTTCTGTACTTGCTGGAGATCGGAGAGCGAGGCCTGTCCGCCCTGCGGCGGCAGCGAGCGCGAGTCGGATGCTTCGTCGATCAGATTCGGCGGCACGGCGAGAGACACCTGCTTCGAACGCTGATCGCTCTTGTAATTGAACGCATTGGGATTGGTCGAGCCGCATCCCGCCACGATTCCTGCCACCGCGAGCAGCGCAGCCATGCGCGTGGCCGCCCGCGTGGTGAGCTGCTGGGTTACCCGCCTGGTTACACGAAAATCTGTCATGTCTGGAAAGTCCTTCCGCTACGCCACGGGCGTTCTTCCGTGGATCAACCCGTTATTTTACCGATCCCGCGCGCGCTGGTGCAAAAACACGGGATATCCCTCATGACCGGCACGGCGGCATGAGTCGGCAAGCTGCGTTGCATTCGATCTCGGTCCTTCGTTGCGACGCCCGACGCCGATGGACCATTCGGACGAGCTGCCAAAGCGACCCGACAAGAAATGACAATTTATGACGTTTGATCGAGGCGGCGTTTGCCGTTCGTGTTCGCGCCAACCCGCTGATTCATATTGGATTTTCTTGATGAGCGCAATATTCGGCGTATAGCTGTTCAAAAGCAGCCATCTATTGCGAAGGCTAACCATAACCCTAGAATCTCCTCTCAAACAATACGAAAACTCCCAATCTGAGAGAGAGATTCGATGGCCAAGATCAGACATCCTAAAAATATCGCGCGGGGGCTCGCGGTATGTTCTCTACTGCTGACGGCGACCGCGACGGCTCATCTCGGCGGTACGGTGCGCGCGTCGGACGAAGCGTCGGACGCCGTCATGCGGCGGGCGCAATCGGGCCTGCCGGCCTTCAGCGAAACGACCGACGCGAACGGAATCGTCATCCGCGAGTATGTCGATGGAAACGGCGCGGTCTACGCCGTATCCTGGCGCGGGCCCGCGATGCCGGATATTCAGGCGCTCCTGGGCGCGCATTTTGAGACGTTCAGGGAAGGCGCGCTGGCATCGATGGGCGCGCTCGGACTGCACACGGCGCAGGTGGCGACAGGAGACCTGGTCGTCGAGAACCACATGCGCCTGCGCGAGTTCAGCGGACGCGCGTGGCTCGCGAACGCGCTGCCGCCCGGCGTGAACGCGTCGGACATTCAGTAGGAGGCCGCCATGCCCTGCCTCGAAGCGTTTCGTGAAGCCTGCGCGCTGCTGCTCGTCATGACGCTCTGCTCGCTGCTGGTTGCCTGCGGCGGCGGTGGCGGAGGAGATGGCGCGGCGGGGGGGGCCAGCGCCCGCGGGACCGCCACCGCCCAACCCGCGCCACCCGCATCTTCGGCTGCACCCGCACAGGCAAGCGCGCCGGACGCGGCGAGCACGGCCGTCGTGCAATCGTCGTTGCCCAACGTGCAGCCCGTCACCGTGTCCCGCACCTCCACCGACACGCGCAACATGCTGCAAACCAGCGTGACGCTCTGCGTGCCGGGCACGAACACCTGCCAGACCATCGACGGCATTCAGGTCGATACCGGATCGCACGGTCTGCGTGTCCTGGCCTCCGCGCTCGATCCGACGATGGCGCTGCCGCCCGTCGCGGGCAGCACGTCCGGCTCGGCGATGGCGGAATGCGCCGTGTTCGGTTCCGGCTACACGTGGGGCGCGGTGCGCCAGGCCGACATCCGGCTCGCGGGCCAGCTGGCGGCCTCGACGTCGGTGCAGATCATCGCCGACCCGTCGGTCCCCGCTGTTGCGCAGGATTGCAACCAGTCGGGACTGTCGATGCTCAACGCAACCACGCTGCGCGGCAACGGCATTCTCGGCATCGGGCCTTTCGTCGCCGATTGCGGCGCGAACTGCGCCAGCGCGCCCATGCCGCGCTGGTATTACCAGTGCACGTCGGGCGCGTGCGCCGCAAGCCCGCTCGCGGTCGCGCAGCAGGTGACGAATCCGGTCGCGAACTTCGCCACCGACAACAACGGCGTCGTGATCGAACTGCCCGACGTGCCGGATAACGGCGCCTTCAGCGTCAACGGCACGCTGACCTTCGGCATCGGCTCGCAGGCGAACAATGCGCTCGGCTCGGCCACGGTGCTCGCCGCGAATGCGTCGAGCGCCTACGTGTCGACGGATTTCGGCGGCACGACCTATGGCGCGAGTTACATCGACAGCGGTTCGAACGGCCTGTTCTTTCCCTCGACGACACTCGCCCGCTGCGGCGCATGGTTCTGTCCGGCGACGACGCAGTCGCTCAGCGCGACGATCCGCTCGCCGGCGGGCGCGCAAAGCACGGTGAATTTCAGCGTCGCGTCCTCGACGAGCCTGTTCGGCAGCGGCAATTACGCCTTCGACAATCTCGCGGGGCCGTCGAACAGTGGCTTCGCCTGGGGCTTGCCGTTCTTCTTCGGCCGGCGCGTCTTCACGGCGTTCCAGGAACGCGCGACGCCGGCCGGCGCCGGTCCTTACTACGCGTTCTGAACCGCGCATGAAAAAAGCCGTCCCGGTTTGCGCCGGGACAGCTTCAGGATCCGCTTCGATATCTGCTTCGAGAACGCGCGCGCGGCTAGGCCTGCTTCTGCTTCTCTTCGTCGAAGATTTTCTGCGCCAGGTGATACGCCGAGTTAGCTGCCGGCACACCGCAATACACGGCCGTCTGCAACAGCACTTCCTTGATCTCGTCCTGCGTCACGCCGTTGTTCTTCGCGGCGCGCAGATGCAGCGCGAGTTCCTCGCTGCGATTCAGCGCGACCATCATCGCAATCGTGATGAGGCTGCGCGTGTGCCGCGGCAGGCCGTCGCGCGTCCAGATCTCGCCCCATGCATAACGCGTGATGAAGTTCTGGAAATCGGTCGTGAGTTCGGTGCGGTTCGCAAGCGACCGGTCCACGTGCGCGTCGGACAACACCGCGCGGCGTACCTTCATCCCGGCTTCGTAGCGTTCGTCATCGGTCATGCTCATGCTCCAAGAAAGTCGAGAACGGCGCGGGTGTATTCGTTGCGCTTTTCGATGTTCGACAAATGCGCCGCGTCCAGTTCGAGATAACGCGCGCCTTGGATATAACCCGCCAGCTCGCGGCCCTGCTCGGCGGTCGTCGAGAGATCGTGCGTACCGGCGATCATCAGCACCGGCAGCGAGATGGTCTTCGCTTCGTCACGCAGGTCGGCGTCGCGGATCGCTTCGCAATTCGACGCGTAGCCTTCGCCCGACGTATGGCGGAACACATCGCGGATGTTGGCGAGCGCAAGCGGCTCGCGCTCGATGAACGGCGCGGTGAACCAGCGTGCGATCACGGCGTCGGTGAGCGCGGGCATGCCGCCCGGCTCGCGCGCTTTCGCGGCGCGCGGCGTCCACACCGCGTCCGAGCCGATCAGCGCGGCCGTGTTCGACAACACGACGCGCGCAAAGCGCTCTGGATGACGCGCCGCGAGGCCGATGCCGGTGAGGCCGCCCATCGACAGGCCGCAGTAGTGCGCGCGCTCGATCTTCAGATGATCCATGAGGCCGATCACGTCGCCGATCAACTGATCGATCGTGTACGGCCCGGGCGGCACGTCCGAGTGACCGTGGCCGCGCGTGTCATAGCGCACGACCCGGTAATGCTGCGCGAACGCCTCGATGTTCGGCGTCCACATCGACACATCCGCGCCGAGCGAGTTGGACAGCACGAGCCACGGGGCGCTGTCGCCCGCCGTGGCATCGACGCGATAGTGCAGCCGGGTTCCGTTGACTTCAGCAAGAGGCATGTCTTGACGCTCCTGTTCTTTCGGTTCTTTCAAGTTGGCGTTCGCGATGGCGGCATCGACGAACGACTGCGCCTGTCCGACGTAGTTCGCCGGATCGAGCAAGGATTCGAGTTGAGCGCGCGACAGATGGCGCATCACGGTTTCGTTGGCGGCGAGTGCTTCGAGCAACGGGCGGCCGTTCGCGACCGCCGCCTTCGATGCCCCTTCCACCAGCTTGTGCGCCTCCATCCGGCCGATGGCATCGCCCAGCGCCAGCATCACCGCTTCGCCGAGCACCAGGCCGTGGGTGGCATCGAGATTCTGCGCGAGCCGTTCCGCGTTCACTTCCAGCCCCGCGACGATGCCGTTGAGATTCGCCACCGCGCCCGCCGCGAGCCGCGCGAGGTCGGGCAGCGCTTCCCATTCGGCCTGCCAGCCGCCGAGCGCGCGTTCGTGCTCCTGGACCATGCCGGCGAAGATCGTCGCGACGAGATTCGGCGCGCGCGTCGCGGCCGTCAGCACCGCCGCGCAGCCGACCGGATTGCGCTTGTGCGGCATCGTCGACGAACCGCCCTTGCCCGCCGCCGCCGGCTCCGCGACTTCGCCGACCTCGGTCTGCATCATCAGCGAGATGTCGCGCGCGATCTTGCCGAGCGTGCCCGTCAGCATGCCGAACCAGGCCGCGGCTTCCGCAATGCGGTCGCGCTGCGTATGCCACGGCAGGACCGGCAGCGTCAGATGAAGATCGTCCGCGAGCGACTGCGCGACCGGCAGTGCGTGGTCGCGCAGACTCGCGAGCGTGCCCGCCGCGCCGCCGAACTGCAGCACCAGCGCGCGCGCTTTCAGCTCGCCCAGGCGCGCGCGCTGACGCGTGATGGCGTCGAGCCATTGCGCGAACTTGAGACCGAGCGTGATCGGCAGCGCCTGCTGCAGCCACGTGCGGCCGATCATCGGCGTCGCGCGGTGCGCCTGCGCCTGCGCGGCGAGCGCCGTGGCGAGCGTGCGCAGGTCGGCATCGAGCTGATCGAGCGCGGCGCGCAGTTGCAGCATCAGTCCCGTGTCGATGATGTCCTGGCTCGTCGCGCCCCAGTGCACATACTTCGCGGCCTCGGCGTCGCGCGCCTTGACCACGGCCGTCAACTGCTTGACGAGCGGAATGGCCAGATTGCCGCCCGCCTGCGCGCCGCTCATCAAGGCTTGCGCGTCGATCTCGTCGGCCTGGCACGCGGCGACGATCGCGTCCACGGCGCTCGCCGGAATCACGCCATGCAACGCCGACGCACGCGCGAGCGCGGCTTCGACGTCGAGCATCGCCTGCACGGTCGCGCGCGGCGACCAGAGCGCGTTGGCGGCCTCGCTGCCGCAGATCAGATCCGTGAGACGTCCCGTGGCTGCGAACATGCGCTTACACGCGCTCGATGACGATCGCGATGCCCTGGCCCACGCCGATGCACATCGTGCACAGCGCGTAGCGACCGCCGGTGCGATGCAGCTGATAGCTCGCGGTCGTGACGAGACGCGCGCCCGACGCGCCGAGCGGATGGCCCAGCGCGATGGCGCCGCCGTTCGGGTTGACGCGGGCGTCGTCGTCGGCCACACCGAGCATGCGCAGCGTCGCGAGACCTTGCGCGGCAAACGCTTCGTTCAGCTCGATCACGTCCATCTGGTCGATGCTCATGCCGAGGCGCGTCAGCAGCTTCTGCGACGCCGGCGCCGGACCGATGCCCATCACGCGCGGCGGCACGCCCGCCGTGGCGACGCCGAGAATGCGCGCGCGCGGCGTGAGGCCGTGACGCTGCGCGCTTTCTTCGTCGGCGATCAGCATGGCGACCGCGCCGTCGTTCACGCCCGACGCATTGCCGGCCGTCACCGAACCGTCCGGCCGCACGACGCCCTTCAGCTTCGCCAGCGCCTCAAGCGTGGTTTCGCGCGGGTGTTCATCGCGCCCGACGACCAGCGGGTCGCCCTTCTTCTGCGCGATCGTCACCGCGACGATCTCCTGCGCCAGCGTGCCGTCCTGCTGCGCGCGGGCCGCCTTCTGCTGCGAGCGCAGCGCGAACGCGTCCTGATCGGCGCGGCTCACCTTGTAGTCGTCGGCGACGTTTTCGGCGGTTTCCGGCATCGAATCGACGCCATATTGCTTCTTCATCAGCGGATTGACGAAGCGCCAGCCGATGGTCGTGTCATGGATCTCGGCGGCGCGCGAGAACGCGCTCGTCGCCTTGCCCATCACGAACGGCGCGCGGCTCATGCTTTCCACGCCGCCCGCGATCATCAGCGTGGCTTCGCCCGCCTTGATCGCGCGCGCGGCAATGCCGACCGCGTCCATCCCGGAGCCGCACAGGCGGTTGACGGTCGAGCCCGGCGTGCCGACCGGCAGGCCCGCCAGCAACGCCGACATGCGCGCGACGTTGCGGTTGTCTTCGCCCGCCTGGTTGGCGCAGCCGTAGATCACTTCCTCGACCGCGTCCCAGTCCACGTCCTTGTTGCGTTCGATGAGCGCGCGCAGCGGCACGGCGCCGAGATCGTCGGCGCGCACTGACGAGAGTGCGCCGCCGTAACGGCCGATCGGCGTGCGGATCGCATCACATACGAAGGCTTCTTTCATTGCTTGGCTCCAGTATTGTCTTGTGTCTCTCAGGCTCAGGCTCAGGCTCGGGCTCGGGCTTCGGCTCGGGCTTCGGCTCGGGCTCGGTATGCCGTTCAGGCGGCTTCGCTCAGCGGGGCATATTGCAGCGGCACCTGCGCGAGCTTCTGCAGCTCATCGAACGACAGGCCTTCCAGCATTTCCCGCACGACGAAGCCTTGCGGCGTGACGTCGAACACGGCGAGGTCCGTGTACACGCGATCCACACACTGCACGCCCGTCACCGGATACGAGCATTGCGCAACCAGCTTGCTTTCGCCCTGCTTGGTCAGCAGTTCCATCATCACGTAGACCTGCTTTGCGCCAATTGCGAGATCCATCGCGCCGCCGACCGCTGGAATCGCATCCGGCGCGCCAGTGTGCCAGTTCGCGAGATCGCCGTCCGCCGACACCTGGAACGCGCCGAGCACGCAGAAGTCGAGATGGCCGCCGCGCATCATCGCGAACGAATCCGCGTGATGGAAATAGGCGCCGCCCGTGAGCAGCGTGACGTGCTGCTTGCCGGCGTTGATGAGTTCGTCGTCTTCCTCGCCCTTGGCCGGCGCCGGGCCCATGCCGAGCAGGCCGTTTTCGCTGTGCAGGAAGATCTCGCGGTCCGCCGCGAGGTGGTTGGCGACGAGCGTCGGCACGCCGATGCCCAGGTTCACGTAGGCGCCTTCGGGAATGTCCGCGGCCACGCGCCGGGCCATTTCGTCACGAGTGAGTTTCTTCATGGCTAAATCCTTCCTCAACGTTCATTCAGGCAGCGAGTTCGGCTTGATGCACCGCTTGCGGCACTTCCACCACGCGCTGCACGAAAATGCCCGGCGTCACGATATTCTCGGGGTCCAGTTCGCCCAGCGGCACGACCTTCGACACCTGGACGATGGCCGTCTTCGCGGCGCTCGCCATGATCGGGCCGAAGTTGCGCGCCGTCTTGCGATACACCAGATTGCCCCAGCGGTCGCCCTTGAATGCCTTCACCAGCGCGAAGTCCGCATGCAGCGGCGACTCCAGCACGTAGTGCTTGCCGTCGATCTCGCGCGTTTCGCGGCCTTCCGCGAGCTTGGTGCCGTAGCCCGTCGGCGTGAAGAATCCGCCGATGCCCGCGCCCGCCGCGCGGATGCGCTCGGCCAGATTGCCCTGCGGCACGAGTTCGAGCTCGATCTCGCCCGCGCGATACAGCGCGTCGAACACGTGCGAATCGGTCTGGCGCGGGAACGAGCAGATGATCTTGCGCACGCGCTTCGCCTTCAACAGCGCGGCCAGGCCGATGTCGCCATTGCCGGCGTTGTTGTTGACGATCGTGAGATCGCGCGCGCCCTGCTCGATGAGCGCGTCGATCAGCTCGGACGGCATGCCCGCCGTACCGAAACCGCCGATCATGATGGTCGCGCCGTCGTGGACGTCGGCCACGGCCGAGGCGAGCGAATCGAAAATCTTGTTGATCATTGCCGTTCTTCTCCAGTCTGGACGCCCGAGGTCGCCGCAGGCATCCGTCCCGTTCCAGGGTTTATCTGCTCGAAATCAGACTTGCAGCTGACTCGCGAATCAGCTTGTCAGCGAATGTTCGATATGCGAACATGGATTCGTTTAGCGAACATCGGCATGGTAGTCCCGCGTTTGTTGCCGTGTCAACGAAGCACTGTCGAAGTGCGGGTTTTCACGGAGCTGCCGCTGCTTCGCGCCACCTGGATCATGCCTATGAAACCCTCAGCCTCAGCCGCTCGCGAGATCGACACGACACATGCGCCGGATGCACCGGATGCACAGTCGCGTCCCGGCGACGCGTATGTGCAGTCCTTCGCGCGCGGGCTGTCGGTGATCCGTTCCTTCGACGCCAGCCGGCCCGCCCAGACCCTCACCGACGTCGCCGCGGCCACCGGGCTCACGCGCGCCGGCGCGCGCCGCATCCTGCTCACCTTGCAGGCGCTCGGTTATGTCGAGGCGGACGGCCGCCTGTTCCAACTTACGCCAAAAATACTCGACTTGGGCTTCGCGTACCTGACGTCGATGCCGTTCTGGAATCTCGCCGAACCGGTCATGGAAGATCTGGTCGGACAGGTGCACGAGAGCTGTTCGGCGGCCGTGCTGAACGGCGCGGAGATCGTCTATGTGCTGCGGGTACCGACGCACAAGATCATCACGCAGAACCTATCCATCGGCAGCCGGCTGCCCGCGTTCTGCACGTCGATGGGCCGGGTCCTCCTCGCCGCGCTCGACGAAGCCAGCCTCGACGCCATCCTCGATGCCAATCCGCTGGTGGCGCGCACGCCGCGCACGATCGTCGACCGCGCTGCGCTGAAGGAAGCCATTGCGGTCGTGCGCGCGCAAGGCTGGGCCATCGTCGATCAGGAACTGGAAGAAGGACTGATTTCGATGTCGGCGCCGATCCGCGACCGGCAAGGCCGGGTGATCGCGGCGCTCAACATCAGCGGCAATGCCCAGCGCAAGAGCGCGAAGCAGATGGTGAAGGCCTTTCTCGAGCCCTTGATGGATGCCGCGCAGCGCGTGTCGGACATGGTCGCGCGGCGCGGCTGATGGTTTTTTCCGCAGGTTGAAGCATTGGACGCAGTGAGCGCCATGAACGATCTCGATCTGAACCTGATCCCGTACCTCGTCGCCATCGAGGAGACGCGCAACGTAAGCCGCGCCGCCGAGCGGCTCGGCGTGAGCCAGCCGCGTGTATCGACGGCGCTGGCGCGGCTGCGCGAGTATTTCAACGACCCGCTGTTCGTGCGCACCGCACGCGGCATGGAGCCGACGCCACGCACGCTCGCGCTGGTGCCCGCCGCGCGCGAGGCGCTCGCCCGCATCGAGCGCGGCATGCTCGACCGGCAGCATTTCGATCCGTCCACGAGCTCGGAAACCTTTTCGATCGCGCTGTCGGACGTCGGCGAGATCGTGTTCCTTCCGCGGCTTCTGCAGGCGTTCGCGCAACAGGCGCCGAATGCGAATCTGCGCTCGGTGTCGGCTTCGCATGGCGATGTCGGACGCGGGCTCGAAGCCGGTGAAATCGATCTGGCCATCGGTTACTTTCCGGATCTGCGCGGCAACAACTTCTTCCAGCAGCGGCTCTTTTCACACCGGTTCATCTGCCTGATGCGGCGCGATCATCCGTTTGCACGCGAACCGCTGACGCTGGAACGCTTTCTCGCCTGCGGACACGCGGTGGTGCGCGCGGAAGGCCGCAGCCAGGAAATCCTCGAGAATCATCTCGACCGCGAACGCGTGCGCCGCCGCGCCGTACTCGAAACGCCGCACTTCATGAGCCTGCCGTTCATCCTGTCGCGCACCGACCTGATCGCCACGGTGCCGCATGCGATCGGCTTCGCGTACGTCGCCGAACACGCATCGATCACGCTCGCCGAACCGCCGCTCGCGCTGCCGCGCTTCGATCTCAAGCAGCACTGGCATCGCAAGTTCCATAACGACGCGCGCACGAAATGGCTGCGCGGTGTCGTGGCCGCGCTGTTCAACGACGAGCTCGACGAATGGCCGAAGTGAGCTTCACCTCGCGGGCGATGAATCCCGCTAACATCGCAGTTTTATTGCCCGGCGGGAAATGATCGATGGATGCGCTGACCAGTCTGCGGGTGTTTCGCGAGGTCGTCGAGGCGGGCAGCTTCGTGAAGGCCGCCGAGCGCCTCGACATGTCGACCGCCATGACCAGCAAGCATGTCGCGAATCTGGAGCGGCAGTTGCGCGTGCGTCTCCTGAACCGGACCACGCGCCATCTCAGTCTCACGGAAGCCGGCAGTGTGTATTTCGAGCAATGCAGCGAGGCGCTCGATATCCTGCAGGCCGCCGAGGCGGCCGTCGGCGCGCAGACGGCGCAGCCGCAGGGCGTGCTCAAGGTGACCGCGCCGGGCTGGTTCGCCAATCCCACGTTCGCTGAACTCGTGGTGGCCTATCAGGCGCGCTATCCCGGCGTGCTGGTGGACGTGCGGCTGGAGAACCGCTTCGTCGATCTGGTCGAGGAAGGCTACGACATGGCCTTGCGCGCGACCTCCGATCCCTCGCCTTCGCTGATCGTGCGGCCGCTGTGCAGGATGCCTTTCCTGCTCGCGGGCGCGCGTGGCTATCTGGAGCGGCACGGCCAGCCGCGCCATCCGGACGATCTCGCCCGGCACCGACTGGTGTTGCCGACTTACACCAATATCGAATCGGTGACGCTGACCGGACCGGACGGCGCGTTCACCGTGAAGCATCAGGCCGTGCTCAAGACCAACGACACCGCGATGGCGCTGCAACTCGTGCGCGCCGGGCTCGGGCTCGCCTACTTTCCGGCGTGGATCGCGGAACCGGAATTCGCATCCGAAACGCTGCTGCGCGTGTTGCCGGACTATTCAGCGTTCGCGCCATCGGTGTACGCGGTGTACACCAGCCGCAAGTTCATGACAAGCAAAGTGCGCACCTTCATCGATTTCCTCTCCGACGCGCTCAGCGATCGTCTGCCTTATTAGGATTACTCGTATTCGTGCTTGAGGGACGGCGTGCCATCATCGCGCCGCTTCCCGAAGCGTGCGCGCGATGTGGTGTGTCGCAGGTGTGTCGCGATCTCGCGCGTCGCCGGGACTTTCCCTCACTTCGTCTGTCACGAGGTTTGCGCGACATGGTTTTTCCCTGGCTTCCCCTGGCGCTCGGGCTATGCCTGCTGGCGTTCGTGATATTCGTGTGCCGTACGGTCAATGCAGCTTGCGGCGTCCCGCGATGGAACGGCGCGCTGTTCTTCTTTGCACTGTGTGGTCTGGCCATGCTGCTGGACTTCGCCCTCACGATGATCTTTGCTTCGGCCAGCTTCTACGAGCGCACGGAGTATGAGCGCTATGCGTCCCGGAACGAATGGGGTGAACGCGCTGTGACTTATCTGATCCAGTTGACGATCGCACTGGCGCTGGCGGTGCGGTTCCGAAGGCGTCAGCGATTCGCGCGATGTCGTGCGGGCGGGAGTGCGAGGGCTTGCGCGAAATGTCCGGTGGAGCGACGCGCGCAGTGCAAGCAGCGCGATGTCGTGCAGATTCAGACGTCGGCTTATACGCGGTCGGAGTTGCGGCTGTAGGGGTCTTGTACGGTGACTGTCTGTGCGCGTTGAGCCCGTTTTCCTGAGGCAAGTTTCGCATCTACAACAGAGACATCCAATGAGACGACATGCACCTATCGCCGCCGCTTCGGCCGCGATCATCCTGACCGCATGCGGCGGCGGTGGAAGCGACAACGGGCCGTCGACGCCCGTTTCCACGGCGTCTGCGGCAGGGCTTTACTCGGGTAAAACAGACAGCAACCGGCAAGCCTCCGTGCTCATTCTCGACGACGGGCGCCTGTATTCGATCTACTCCGTCGCTGGCAATACGAACTTCATCGCGGGCGGGGTGATTGGAGCGGTCACGTCGAGCAACGGCAAGTTGTCAAATGGCAGCGGCATCGACTACAACCTCGAGGGTCAAGGCAGTAACGCAGTCACGCTCTCTGGCGCTTATTCCGCGAAAGCCCTCCTCAACACCACGCTCCTCTACGCAAACGGAGCGAAGACCACCTTCGCGGGCACCTACGATCCGAGCTACGACACCGTACCCATGCAGGCCACGGTCACAGGTATCTTCAAGGGAGAAAGCGTGACCAACGGCGGCAACGACACAAACGTCACGCTTACGGCAGACGCCACCGGTTCGATCACGGGTACGGGCACGAGTTGCAATTTCACCGGGTCCATCAAGCCGCATGCGTCGGGCAACGTCTACGACCTGACGATTCGCTTCGGTGCTGACAACTGCGCCTATCCGAACACCACTGCATCGGGTGTTGCGATCATGACTGGAACGACCATGCGTGCTGAACTTCAGACGCTTCAGTCACCGACGAAAGCGGGCGTGCTCTTCGTTGGCGCAAGACAGTAATTAGCTGGCGGCACATAGGGCCGGCGCGCTTGCGGCCGGCCCGCCGCCACGCTACAATCGCCGTTCTTTGCTACACACCCTGCTGCCTCACAGCGCAGTTCGGGATCGTGGCGAAGGGTCAGACGGCAACGCCAGACCTTTCGCAAAGGCAATCGGGGCGTAGCGCAGCCTGGTAGCGTACCTGCATGGGGTGCAGGTGGTCGGAGGTTCAAATCCTCTCGCCCCGACCAGTACAAGAAAGGCTCTCTGGTCTCGACCAGAGAGCCTTTTTCTTTGCCGCTCCAATCAAGCTTGAAAAGAACCCGCTTGGGAATTTGAAGAACCGTTACGTACACACGGCGAGCAAGAACGATGGCGTATAACAAGCTCAACAACCCGCGCGCATTTCCCGGCAATACGAATTTCGGGATGTCGCTCCGGGACTATTTCGCCGGTCAGGCCCTGGCGGGCGACATGGCAGATGACTTCTTGTCAAACGATGCCTCCTCCGAGTTTCTCGAAGAGCGCGCGCAGTTTTACTACCGTCTGGCCGACGCCATGCTCAAGGCCCGCGCGGAAGAGGAGGCCCTCTCCAGCACCGGCGCGATGATGGGCTTCAGCGTCTGACAGTCGAAAGCCTTTTGGCGACTGTCGAAGGTGATTGCTTCAACGCTTAATGCTCATACGTTAAGCACGAAAAATGACTTGTCAATCAGCTATTTAAGCTCTAGTCTTAACGTGACGCATAAGGATTGGCGCGCCATGCCCTCGACCGTATCCACGCCCATGCAATCCGGGCGCATTTCGTCAGATCGACCTTTCTCCCGTTTGCGCGAGGAAGTCTCGAAATGGTTCGATTCCACGAGTCACGCGCGCGTTGCCCGCTACGGGCGCATCTATCCCGGCGGCAGCCGCTACGTGTGTCTGAGCGCGCCCAAGCCCGGCGGTCGATACGCGCTCTACTTCTTCCATCACGGCGATGACGACTGGCGCATCTATCCGCCGTCGGGCGTCGGACCGAGCATTGTTTATTGCTCGGTCGACGTCAAAGCGCCCGCCCCTTCAGCCACTCGCGCCGCGCTTCGCCCGAAGCGACGCCTGCGCGCCGCCCTCAAGTCCTAGCTCCTGGCGGCGAGGAGCGTCTGCCCGGTGATGGCCTCATCGATGGCGCGCTGATAGACCTTTGCAACCTCCGCGGCGGCAATGCCCTGCGACGGATCCTTGCCCATCGATTCGAGCGTCTCCGCAACCCATCCCGGACTCACTACATTCACGCGCAAGGTGCCTTGCAGTTCCAGCGCCGCGACCCGCACGAAACCCTCCAGCCCCGCATTGACGATGCTCACCGCAGCCGCGCCGACCATCGGTTCCTGCGCCAGTGTGCCGCTCGTCAGCGTGATCGAGCCGCCGGTCTCCACATGTCCGCTGGCGCAGCGCACGAGGTTCACCTGACCCATCAGTTTGTTGGCGAGGCTGAAGGCATAGTCCGATTCGTCCAGCGCATCGAGGGGCTTGAACTTCGCTGCTCCGCCGACACACACCACTGCACCAACCATCCCCACTCGCTCGTACAGGGCGACGATGCTCGCCTTGTCCGACAGATCCACAGCCACGTCGGAGCCCTTGCGGCTCGCGGTGATCACTTCGTGCCGGTGTTCGAGGAGTCGTTTGATTTCAGTGCCCAGCAGACCGGTTGCGCCAACGAGCAGTACTCGCATAAAGCCTCCTGAATCGATAGGACGAGACGGGGACAAGCAGGCGTATCGTACTGAGCCGGTGTGCGGCATGCAGCGCATGAACTCGGCCGCACAACTGCGCCAATGCTTTTTGCGCAGACAAAAAAATGCCGCGACGAATCGCGGCATTGCGCTACCTGCATCACCCAGGCACATCGATCATCCGGAGACGGCCTTCAGCCGCCCAGCAAATCGATCACCTTAAGAATCTCCTTGCGCAACTGATCGACATCCACCGATCCCTGCGCTGCTTGCGGATCGCCCGGCATGCCCTCGGCTTCAGCTTCGTCGGCGCTTGCACGGCCTTGCGAGTCGAGGCGATTGCGGGCGCCATTGATCGTGAAGCCCTGCTCGTACAGCAGGTCACGGATGCGCCGGATCAGCAGAACCTCGTGATGCTGATAGTAGCGGCGGTTGCCGCGCCGCTTCACCGGTCTCAGCTGCGTGAACTCCTGTTCCCAATAGCGCAGCACGTGCGGCTTGACGCCGCACAGTTCGCTCACTTCGCCAATCGTGAAATAACGCTTGGCCGGGATAGGAGGCAAGACGACTTTTTCCATCGTCGATCAACCATCGTGGTTATTGATGTCGATTGAAGCGCGGTGGTCAGCAGCAGCGGAAAGCGCGGATCATGCCGCATGCCTTCCGTGAATCAGGAATCAGCGTGCGAGATCCGTCTCCGCTCCCGTTTCAACCAGCGCCTTCAGCTTCTGACTTGCATGAAACGTGACGACTCGCCGCGCCGCAATGGGAATGGCCTCGCCGGTCTTCGGATTACGCCCGGGACGCTGCGGCTTGTCGCGCAACTGAAAATTGCCGAAGCCGGAGAGCTTGACGCTCTCGCCGCTCTCCAGCGCGTCGCGAATGACTTCGAAGAAAGCTTCGACCATGTCTTTCGCCTCGCGCTTGTTCAAGCCGACGTGGTCGAACAGCATCTCCGCCAGTTCGGCTTTCGTGAGCGTCGGCGTGTCGCCGGGCGCGCTCGAGGTCGGGATATCTCGGGTCATGGCGCTGCGCTGCGCCGAAAGAAGGGCTTCGAAATCACTCGAGTTCATTTGGTTCATATCGGTAAAACGGCGCGTAACACGCTTGAGACCTTGGGCGTTGTGCGGATGGGCCGACTCCAGAGGAAGGCTATCCGCGCAATCGCGCGCCGTGTACTCGAGTCAGACGATCCACCAGGGTTTTGATGGCCGTATCGACTGTTTCGTCCTGAAGCGTGCCGCCAGTATCTTGCAACGTTACACGGAAGGCAAGACTTTTCTCGTGCGCGCCCAACCCTCCGGAAGTATTTGATTTTGGACGAAATTCGTCGAAAAGCGCAACCCTCGTGACGTGCCTGCAGGCGGGTTCCGAACGGGCGTTTTCGAGCTCGTCGAGCAGCGCCCGAACCGGCACGTCCTGATCCACGACGACCGCGATATCGCGTCGCACCGGAGGGAATTTCGACACCTCGGACGTCGCCGGCAGCGCGCGTTCCATCAACGCTTCGGCATCGACTTCGAAGACGACCGGCGCATGCGGAAGGTCATACTTTTGCAGCCAGCGCGGATGCAATTCGCCGATCCAGCCCACCGCGCGCCCCGCCACCTCGATACGCGCGCTGCGTCCCGGATGCAGCGCCGGATGTTCGGCCTTCACGAAACGCGGCACGACCGGCGCGAACAGCGCCTCGACGTCGCCCTTGACGTCGAAGAAGTCGACGTTGCGCGTAGCCGCGCCCCATTGCTCCTCGATGACCGGGCCATATGCGAGGCCGCCGATCATCTTCGGCTGCGCATAGCCTTGCACGCTGAGTTCGCCTGCCTGCACGGACGCGTCGCGATGAAACACGCGGCCCGCCTCGAACACGCGGATACGCTCGGCGCGACGGTTCAGGTTATGACGCAGCACTTCGATCAGGCTGCCGAACAGCGTCGTGCGCATGACCGAGAGCTGGCTCGCGATCGGGTTCAGCAGCTTGATGGGCTGATCGTTGCCAGCGAAGTCCTTCTCCCACTCGGCATCGACGAAACTGAAGTTCACCGTCTCCGAGTAATCGCGCGCGGCGACCGCGTGACGCAGCACGTGGATCGAACGGCGGGTCTCGTCGGTGCGGCGCATTTCGCTGTGCGCGACCGGCGGACGCGCCGGAATCTTTTCGAAACCATAGATGCGCGCGACTTCTTCGATCAGGTCTTCCTCGATCTCGATGTCGAAGCGATACGGCGGCGGCGTGACCTTGAAGGTATCGCCGTCGCGCTCGAACGCGAGGTTCAGGCGCGTGAAGATCTGCGCGATCTCCCCGGCGCCGATCTCCACGCCAATGATGCGATGCGCGCGCGACACGCGCATCGCCACCGGATTGCGTTCGGGCACGTTGACGATCTGGTCGTCGACCGGACCCGCCGCGCCGCCGCAGATGTCCAGAATCAGGCGCGAGATGATTTCGATGTGCTCGACGGTCGTCGAATAATCGACGCCGCGCTCGAAGCGATGCGCGGCATCGGTCGAGAAGTTGTACTTGCGCGCGCGGCCGCGAATGGCGTCGGGCCACCAGAACGCGGCTTCGAGATAGATGTTCGTGGTATCCAGCGACACCGCCGTGCTGTCGCCGCCCATGATGCCCGCGAGGCTTTCGACATGACGGTCATCGGCGATCACGCCGACGGTTTCATCGAGCTCGACGGTGTTGCCGTTCAAGAGCTTCAGCGACTCGCCCTGCTTGCCCCAGCGCACTTCGATCGCGCCATGGATCTTGTCGAGATCGAACACGTGCGACGGACGCCCGAGCTCGAGCATCACGTAGTTCGAGATGTCGACGAGCGCGGAAATGCTGCGCTGGCCCGCGCGTTCGAGCCGCTCGACCATCCATTGCGGCGTCTTCGCATGCGCGTTCACGCCGCGAATCACGCGGCCGGAGAAGCGGCCGCACAGGTCAGGCGCGAGGATTTTCACGGGCAGCTTTTCGTCGAGCGTGGCTTCGACTGCCGGCACCTCGAGCGCCTTCAGCGGCGCGCCGGTGATCGCGGCCGTTTCGCGCGCGACGCCATACACCGACAGGCAATCCGCCTTGTTGGGCGTGAGCTTGATCTCGAAGACCGTGTCGTCGAGATTGAGCGCCTCGCGGATGTCCTGGCCGACTTGTGCATCGGCGGGCAGGATCAGCAGGCCGCTGTGATCTTCCGACAGCTTCAGTTCGCGCGCCGAGCACAGCATGCCCTGGCTATCGACGCCGCGCAGCTTCGCGGGCTTGATCACGAACGGCTCGCCGCCCGCTTCGGCCGGCGGCAGCACGGCGCCCATCAGCGCAACCGGCACCTTGATGCCCGGCGCCACGTTCGGCGCGCCGCACACGATGTTCAGCTGCTCGCCCGTGCCGGCATCGACCTGGCAGACGTTGAGCTTGTCCGCGTTCGGATGCTTCGCGACTTCGAGCACCTGGCCCACGACGATCTTCGTGGTGGGCGGCGCAACCGGCCGCAGGTCTTCGACTTCAAGGCCGGCCATGGTCAGCGCGTGCGCGAGTTCGTCGGTGGAGAGCTGCGGATCGACGAAACTGCGGAGCCAGGATTCTGGGAATTGCATGGATGTTTACGTTCGAAATGTTTGGAGTCTCGGGTCCGGCTTCGGCGGGTGCGAGCAGCCGGACGTCGCGGGCCGTGCGTGCTTCAGGCGAACTGGCGCAGGAAACGCAGGTCGTTCTCGAAGAACAGACGCAGGTCCTGCACGCCGTAGCGCAGCATCGTCAGGCGCTCGAGGCCGCTGCCGAACGCAAAGCCGATATAGCGCTCCGGATCGAGGCCCATGTTGCGGATGACGGTGGGATGCACCTGGCCCGAGCCGGAGATTTCCAGCCATTTGCCCGCGTTCTTGCCGTGCTCGAACATCATGTCGATCTCGGCCGACGGCTCCGTGAACGGAAAATACGACGGACGGAAGCGCACGAGAATGTCGTCGCGCTCGAAGAACTTCTTCAGGAAATCGGTGTAGGCGCCCTTCAGGTCGGCGAAGCTGATGTTCTCTTCGATCCACAGGCCTTCGACCTGGTTGAACATCGGCGAGTGCGTGGCGTCGCTGTCCACGCGGTAGGTGCGACCCGGCACGATCACCTTGATGGGCGGCTTGTTCATGCGCGCGTAACGCACCTGCATCGGGCTCGTGTGCGTGCGCAGCAGGAGCGGCCGGCCGTCGGCATCCTGGCCGTCGACATAGAACGTGTCCTGCATCGAGCGCGCCGGATGGTTTTCCGGGCTGTTCAACGCGGTGAAGTTGTACCAGTCGGTTTCGATCTCGGGACCGTCGGCGACGTCGAAGCCGATCGAGCGGAACACCTGCTCGACGCGCTCCCACGTGCGCATCACCGGATGCAGCGTGCCGGCGCCGGCGCCGCGGCCGGGCAACGTGACGTCGATGGCTTCTGCCGCAAGACGCTGGTTGAGCAACGCGTCGGCCAGCGCCTGGCGGCGGGCGTTCAGCGCGGCTTCGACTTGCTGCTTTGCCTGGTTGATGCGCGCGCCTTCGGTCTTCTTCGCTTCGGGATCGAGCTTGCCCAGACCCTTCAGCAAGTCGGTCAGCGCGCCCGACTTGCCGAGAAAGCGCGCTTTCTCGTTTTCGAGCGTGTTGGCGTCGGTGGCGTGTTCAAAGGCGCTTTTCGCGTCCGCGACAATCTGATCCAGATCCATTGATCCCATCTTCTTAACGTCGAAGTTCAAACAGAGGTTCGGTTTTGCTCATCCACGCCGATACGCGCGCATGCGATGTGCAAAACCGTCCGACCAACAAAAACGGGGCTCGGTGAGAGCCCCGTTTTCTGCCTTCGCGCCGCCGTCAACAACCCGGCGACGAGAAGGCGAACCACGCAGTACTAATTTCGCAATTAGGCTGCAACGGCGGCTTTCACCTGCTTCACGATCGCAGCAAAAGCAGCCTTGTCGAACACAGCCATGTCAGCCAGCACCTTGCGGTCGAGTTCGATCGACGCCTTCTTCAGGCCGTTGATGAACACGCTGTAGGTCATGTCATGCTGACGCACCGCCGCGTTGATACGCGTGATCCACAGTGCGCGGAACACACGCTTCTTGTTGCGGCGGTCGCGGTAGGCGTATTGGCCAGCGCGCATGACCGCCTGCTTGGCGATGCGATAGACGTTATTGCGACGGCCGCGGTAACCCTTGGCCAGACGGATGATCTTCTTGTGACGGGCCCGTGCGGTAACCCCACGTTTTACTCGAGGCATGTTGCGCTCCTTAAGTTAAGTTGAGGTTAGGCGAACGGCAGCATTGCGCGGACGGAGTTCAGATCGGAATCATGAACGGCCGTGGCGCCACGCAGATGGCGTTTGTTCTTGGTGGTTTTCTTGGTAAGAATGTGGCGCTTGAACGCTTGACCGCGCTTGACGGTACCGCCCGGACGCACCACGAAGCGCTTTGCAGCGCTCTTCTTGGTCTTCATCTTCGGCATGAAACTACTCCAGTTTATTAGATGGTCATGGGTGTGCGGCTGATCCGTCCATGCTGGCCAAGACCCCTTCCCGCCCTTCGAAACCCACGCGCCACTTGTTTGCAGACGACTCGGTAAAGAGTCGCCGCTTTGCATGACCGGCGTCACCGAGATGACGCCGGCCTGAAACTGCCGGCAATGCCGCACCGACCGCCATTCGACGGCGCGCGATCCATTGCTTGTTGCTTGAGGTTACTTGCCCTTCTTCTTCGGGGCCAGCACCATGATCATCTGACGCCCTTCCATCTTCGGCATCTGCTCGACCTGGCCGAATTCGTCGAGATCCGACTTCAACCGTTCCAGCATGCGCATGCCGATTTCCTGGTGCGCCATTTCACGACCGCGGAAACGCAATGTGATTTTCGTCTTGTCGCCGTCTTCGAGGAAGCGGGTGAGGTTGCGCAGCTTGACGTTGTAGTCACCGTCATCCGTGCCGGGGCGGAATTTGACTTCCTTCACCTGCACGATCTTCTGCTTGAGCTTCGCCTCGTGTTGCTTCTTCGCTTCCGAGTATTTGAACTTGCCGTAATCCATCAAACGGCAGACAGGCGGAGAAGCCTGCGGCGCGATTTCGACGAGATCGACATCGAGCTGTTCCGATTGACGGAACGCCTCGGCCAGTTTCACGATTCCGAGCGGCTCGTTGTCCACTCCGACCAAGCGCACTTCCGGTGCGGTAATTTCACCGTTGATGCGATGTGACGACTTATCAGTAGCGATGTTACGTTTCCTCTAAAAATTAAAAAACAAGCCGCGCTGCGAGTGACTTACCTGAACGCCCGCACATCCTGCTGCAGACGCTCCAGAAATGCGTCGACCGGCATCACGCCCAGATCGACACCGCCACGAGCACGCACGGCTACGGTTTGCGCCTCACGCTCCTTGTCACCGACAACCAGCAAATACGGCACCTTCTGCAGCGTGTGCTCGCGTATTTTATAGCTAATCTTCTCATTGCGCAAATCGCACTCGACTCTAAGCCCTTGTTTTTGCAACGATTGGGTCAGATTCGCGGCATATTCTGCCTGACTTTCGGCAATATTGAGCACGACTGCCTGCGTCGGCGCGAGCCACGGCGGCATGGCGCCGGCGTGGTGTTCGATCAGAATCCCGAGGAAACGCTCCATTGACCCGACGATTGCACGATGGAGCATCACCGGACGCCGGCGGCTGTTGTCCTCGGCGACATATTCGGCGCCCAGACGCTCCGGCAACACCATGTCGAGCTGCAGGGTGCCGCATTGCCACGAACGGCCCAGCGCATCCTTGATGTGGTACTCGATCTTCGGACCGTAGAACGCGCCCTCGCCTTCGAGCTCTTCCCATTCCAGACCGCATGCGGTCAGTGCCTCGCGCAGACCTTGCTCCGCGCGATCCCAGGTTTCATCGCTGCCCGCGCGCTGTTCAGGGCGCAGCGACAGCTTGATGGCGATGTGATCGAAGCCGAAATCCTTGTACACGCTCATGGCCAGCGTGTTGAACGCGATGGACTCCGCGATGAATTGATCTTCGGTACAGAAGATGTGCGCATCGTCCTGAACGAAGCCGCGCACGCGCATCAGGCCGTGCAGCGCGCCCGACGGCTCGTTGCGGTGGCACGATCCGAACTCCGCATAGCGCAACGGCAGATCGCGGTACGAGCGCAGGCCGTGATTGAACACCTGCACGTGACCCGGGCAGTTCATCGGCTTGATGGCGTAGTCGCGCTTTTCCGACTCGGTCGTGAACATGTTTTCACGATAGTTCTGCCAGTGACCCGAGGCTTCCCACAGCGAACGGTCCATGACCATCGGGGTCTTGATCTCGAGATAGCCGGCCTCGTTCACACGACGGCGCATGTATTGCTCGACCTGCTGCCACAGCGACCAGCCCTTCGGATGCCAGAACACCATGCCGGGCGCCTCGTCCTGCAGATGGAACAGGTCGAGTTGCTTGCCGAGCTTGCGGTGATCGCGCTTCTCGGCTTCTTCCAGCATGTGCAGATAGGCTTCCTGGTCTTCCTTTTTGGTCCAGGCGGTGCCGTAGATGCGCTGCAGCTGCTCGTTCTTCGAGTCGCCACGCCAGTAGGCGCCCGCAAGCTTCATCAGCTTGAAGACCTTGAGCTTGCCGGTGGACGGCACGTGCGGCCCGCGGCACAGGTCGGTGAAACCGCCGTGCGAATACAGCTTGATTTCGTCGCTTTCAGGGATCGACTCGATGATCTCGGCCTTGTACTTCTCGCCGATGCTCTTGAAGTACTCGACGGCCTCGTTGCGCGACACCACGCGGCGCGACACCGGCTCGTCCTTCTTGACGAGTTCCTGCATGCGCTTTTCGATCTTTTCGAGATCTTCGGGGGTAAACGGCCGGCTGTAGGAGAAGTCGTAGTAGAAGCCGTTGTCGATGACCGGTCCGATGGTCACCTGCGCCTCGGGGAACAGGTCCTTCACCGCATACGCCAGCAAGTGCGCGGTAGAGTGGCGCACGACATCGACGCCTTCCGGGTCCTTGTCGGTGACGATGGCAAGCGACGCGTCGCGGTCGATCAGGAAGGAGGTATCGACGAGTTCGCCGTTGAGCTTGCCGGCGAGCGCGGCCTTGGCGAGGCCCGCACCGATCGATGCCGCGACTTCCGCGACGGTCACCGGGTGGTCGTATTGACGGACCGACCCATCAGGCAAACGTACCGAAACCATATCGTTCTCCAGAACGCCGGCGCACGCCGGGCGATGTCGTTTGAGGCTTGCCTCGCGATCTCACGTTGAGAAATCGGGAGACAAAAAAAATGCGGCCCCGCTATCGAGGGGCCGCATTCACTTTTCACACTGACCGCGAAACAATTTGGCAGAAGGCGAATTAGGTCCTCGACTAGCGTCGCTCCGAAACTGTTTCGGTCAACGTTCGACGTGCCATTTTCATTCGCCTTTTGCACTGAGCGCCATTCAGACGCCCTTCGCGGTTTGAAAACCCGCGGACCGGAGTCCGCAAGCCTTCTTTTTCGTTGGTAGGCTCGATTGGACTCGAACCAACGACCCCCACCATGTCAAGGTGGTGCTCTAACCAGCTGAGCTACGAGCCTGAAAGAAGTGAGATTATATGGAGTATTTCGAACCTTGGCAAGGGTTTGTCCGGAGAAACTTCAAGTTTATTCGCCGAACCGCGGATCTTTCGGTGAATTCCGCTGCGGCAAGTCAGGCGGAATTCACTGAGACGGCACTCACGCCCGCCGCGACGCCCGGATCACGCCCGGCACTTCGCCCAGCAACGTGCAGGCGCGCTGGATCTGTGCCGCGCTCGACACTTCCACCGTGAACTGCATGTACGCGACATTGCGGCGGCTCTGGCTCTTCACGCCGATCACGTTGATCTTCTCGCGCGCGAACACTTCCGAGATATCCCGCAGCAAGCCTTGCCGGTCGGTCGACTCCACCGACAGATCCACCGGATAAACCGACGAGCCGCGCCCGTTCATCACCTCCGCCGACCAGGTCGTATGCAGCACGCGCTCCGGCGAGCGCTGCGCCATGCGCTTGAAGGTCGTGCAGTCGGTGCGATGGACCGACATGCCTTTGCCGCGCGTCACGAATCCGGCGATCGGGTCCGGCGGCGCGGGCCGGCAGCAGCGCGCCAATTGCGTCAGCAAGGCATCGACGCCGACGACGAGCACGCCCGTCGACGCGCCATGAGCCACGCTCTGCCCGCTGCTGCGCTTCTCGAACTGCTCGGGCGCTTCCGGTTCGGGCTCGGGCGGCGGCGCGTCGGAGAGCGCCTGCTCGATGTTGCGCAGGCTGAACTCGTCCTTGCCGACGACCGCGTACAACTCCTCCGGCGTCTTGAAGCCGAGCTTCGTGGCGAGTTGATCGAGGCTGACGGACGTCTTGCCTTCTCGCTGCAGTGTCTTTTCAACGATCGTCCGGCCCGCCGCGATGGTCTCCGCCGCATCCGCCGCAAGGAACCACGAGCGCACCTTCTGCCGCGCCCGCGGGCTGTGCAGATAGCCGAGCTGCGGGTTGAGCCAGTCGCGCGAGGGGCCGCCCTCCTTCACCGCGACGATCTCGACTGTCTGGCCGTTTTGCAGCTGCGTATTGAGCGGCACCATTGCGCCGTCGACACGTGCGCCACGACAACGATGCCCCAGCTCGCTGTGCAGGTGATAAGCGAAATCGACAGGCGTCGCGCCGTGCGGCAGCGCGATCACGCGGGCCTGCGGCGTCAGCACGTAAATGTGGTCGTCGTCGAGCGTGGCGTCGCGCAGATGCTGCCAGCCGCGCTTTTCCGCTTCCGCATCGCCGTCGCCCTCGCCTTCCACGTCGTCCTTCCAGGCCAGCAGCTGACGCAGCCACGCGATCTTCTCGTCGTATTTCTCGCTCGCGGTCACCTGCCCCGCGTAACCGCGCGCGCCCGCTTCCTTGTAGCGCCAGTGCGCCGCCACGCCGTACTCGGCGAACTGATGCATTTCCTGCGTGCGGATCTGCACTTCGAAGGCCCGCCCGTCGTCGCCGATCACGACCGTGTGCAGCGACTTGTAGCCGTTCGGCTTGGGCCGGGAAATGTAGTCGTCGAACTCGCGCGGAACCGGCTGCCACAGGTTATGCACGATGCCGAGCACGGTGTAGCAATCCTTGATGTCGCCGACGATCACGCGAAACGCGCGCACGTCGTTCAGCTCCGAGAAGTCGAGATGCTTGCCGCGCATCTTCTTCCAGATGCTGTAGATGTGCTTCGGCCGGCCGCTCACTTCAGCCTTGATGTGCGCGGTGTCCAGCTCGCGCTGCAGGCGCGCGATCGCCTCGGTCACATAGCTTTCGCGTTCGACGCGCTTTTCGTCGAGCAGCTTCGCGATACGCTTGTACGTGACCGGATCCTGGAAGCGGAACGAGAGGTCTTCCAGCTCCCACTTCAGTTGCCAGATGCCAAGCCGGTTGGCGAGCGGCGCGTAGATCTCGAGGGTTTCGCGCGGCACGTCCGGCGGCGGATCGATCTTGTGCGCGGCATGAAAGCGCAAGGTCTGCACCCGCGACGCCAGCCGGATCAGCACCACGCGAATGTCCTGCGCGAATGCCAGCAGCATCTTGCGCAGCGACTCGACCTGCGCGCGGCGGGCCGCCTGTGCGTCGCGGGTATCGGGAAACTCGGCCAGCGTGGCGCGCGAGCTGACGGAACCGAGCCGCAACAGCTTTCGGACATCGCCGACGAGACGCTGCACTTCCGGACCGAAGCGCTCGGTGATGAGCTTCTCGGGATCGTCCAGATGCGGCGCCAGCGCGAACAGCGCCGCCGCCGCGACCGCGTGCGCATCGACATTGAGCGTCTGCATGATGCGTGCGGTGCCCACCGCGTGCTCCGCGAGCAGTTCGCCCGTCGACAGCCGGGCGTCCCGCGCGTGCTCGTGCACGAACGCGAGCGCGTCGTCGATCGACGGCTCGGGCCAGGTCTCGGTGGGAACGGCGGTCTCGCTCATGCGGGAAATGCGACTGCTTCAGCCGATACGAAGGTTCAGGTGCGCTGCGCCGCGACCACGACGACTTCGACGAGGCACGCCGGATTGGCCAACTTGGCCTCGACGGTGGCGCGCGGCGGCGCGTTGCCGTCGGCAACCCACGCATCCCACACCGCGTTCATGCCGGCGAAGTGCACGAGATCGGAGATATAGATCTGCACCGACAGCAAATGCGCCTTGTCGCTGTTGGCCTCTTCCAGCAGACGGTCGATGTGGCCGAGCACCTCACGCGTCTGGCCGGTGATGTCCTGGTCCGTGTCCTCGGCGATCTGGCCGGCGAGATAGACCGTACCGTTATGAATGGCGGTTTCGGACAGACGCGGGCCGACGTGATGACGAATGACTGCCATGATGGGTTCCTGACGATGGTTGATGGAGATGGGATCGATGAAGCTGTGCGGCTTCGGCCAAGCCCGATATTATGCCCCGCTGCCGCTATCGCCCAGAAAGAACCCTTTGGCAATGGCGATTTGATCGTCGGCAAGAAACGCCGGCGCGTGGCCCACGCCGGGAATCTCGACGCTCGTCACCGCTTGCCCCGTCTTCACCATCCGCTCGACGGTTTCGCGCGACAGCAGATCAGAAGTCTCGCCGCGTACGACCAAAACCGGCGAGGCGATGCACGCTACCGAATGCCACAGGAACGCCTCATACGCGGCGGCCTGCTCCTCGGTCACCGACGCGAACGGCGTGGCAATGGCCGGGTCGTAGTGGAAGGTCCACGCGCCGTCGCGCTCGCGCAGCAGCGGCGTGTTGATGCTGGTCCATTCCGCGTCGCTGAGCGGCCCGAAGCTCGCCGCGAGTTCCGCCGCGCGCCGCACGCCCTCTTCGAGGGAAGCAAAGCGCGCCGGCTTGCCCAGATATTCGCCGATCCTTCCGAGCGCGACCGGCTCGATATGCGGCCCGACATCGTTCAGGAGCAGCTTGCGGATGGGCGAGTCCGGCAGTCCGCCGAGCGCCATGCCGATCAGTCCGCCCATCGACGTGCCGAACCAGTCCACCGTCTCCACGTTGAGCCGCGCGATCAGCGTGACCATGTCCGCGACGTATTGCGGCACGCCGTAGTAACGCGGATCCGCCAGCCAGCCTGAGAGCCCGCGCCCGACGACATCCGGACACACGACCCGATACTCATGGGCGAACGCCTTCGCGAGCTTGTCGAAGTCGCGCCCCGAGCGCGTGAGGCCATGCACGCAGAGCAGCACGCGCGGGTTCGACGGATCGCCCCATTCCGTGTACGCCACGCGATGCAGCCCGCCCGGACTCGCGCATTGCACGAAGCGCTGGCGCGGCTCGCCCAGCTCCGGGTGAACGGGTTCGACGACGATCGGTGCGGTCATGAAGCGGTCCTCGCGAATGAGATTGCGGTTGGTGACTTGGATTGCAACGATTGTACGGCGCGTGGCGTCCTCCGGAATCCCGCTGGCCGAACGGACGACCCTGAACGAACCATCGGCGCGAAAAGCAAAACGGGCGCAGCCCGAAAGCCGCGCCCGTTCGAGATCCGGCGCTTAAACCGCTTGCCCGCGCGTCACTTCACGCCCGAGACATCCAGCGGCGCACCCGTCTTCTGCTGGATTTCCTCAACCGACACGCCGTCCGCAAGCTCGACCAGCCGCAGTCCGTTCTCCGTGACGTCGATCACGCCGAGATCCGTGATGATGCGGTCCACGACGCCCACGCCCGTCAGCGGCAACGAGCATTCTTCGAGGATCTTGTGCTGGTCGCCCTTGGCGACGTGCTCCATCAGCACGACCACCTTCTTGACGCCGGCGACCAGGTCCATCGCGCCGCCCATGCCCTTGATCATCTTGCCGGGGATCATCCAGTTGGCCAGGTCGCCCTTCTTGCTGATCTGCATGGCGCCCAGGATCGCCAGGTTGATGTGGCCGCCGCGAATCATCGCGAACGAATCCGCCGACGAAAAAATCGACGAGCCCGGCAAGGTGGTCACGGTCTGCTTGCCGGCGTTGATGAGGTCGGCGTCCACTTCGTCTTCATACGGCGACGGGCCGATGCCCAGCAAGCCGTTCTCCGATTGCAGCCACACTTCCATGCCGTCCGGCACGTGATTGGCGACGAGCGTCGGCAGGCCGATGCCCAGGTTCACGTAGAAGCCGTCCTGCAGTTCCTGCGCCGCGCGCGCGGCCATCTGGTCACGAGTCCAAGCCATGATTAATCTCCTTTCGCGCGGACGATGCGTTGTTCGATGCGCTTCTCGGGCTGTGCGTTCAGCACGAGGCGCTGCACGAAGATGCCGGGCGTGTGGATGGCGTCCGGATCGAGCTCGCCCACCTCGACGATCTCTTCCACTTCCACCACCGTGATCTTGCCGGCCATCGCGCACATCGGGTTGAAGTTGCGCGCCGTGCGGCGGTAGATCAGGTTGCCGGACTTGTCGGCCTTCCACGCCTTCACGAGCGCGACATCCGCCGTCAGCGAATGTTCGAGCACGTAGTGGTTCTCGCCGAACTGGCGCGTTTCCTTGCCTTCCGCGATCACGGTGCCGAAGCCGGTGTTGGTGAAGAAGGCCGGGATACCCGCGCCGCCCGCGCGCAGCTTTTCGGCCAGCGTGCCCTGCGGCGTGAATTCGAGTTCGAGTTCGCCGGCCAGGTATTGCCGTTCGAACTCCTTGTTCTCGCCGACGTAGGAAGAAATCATCTTCTTGACCTGGCGAGTTTCGAGCAGTTGCCCGAGACCGAAGCCGTCGACGCCCGCGTTATTGCTGATGCAGGTGATGCCCTTCACGCCGGTGTCGCGCAATGCGGCGATCAGCGCCTCGGGAATGCCGCACAGCCCGAAACCGCCGACGGCGAATGTCTGCCCGTCCTTGACGATGTCCTCGAGCGCGGCTTTCGCGCTGGGATAGACCTTGTTCATCTGTGTGTCCCTTCCATGTGTGAAACCAACTGAGAAACGGCTGTTGAGCGGTTTTGCACCGGCCTTGATCCGTCGGCTTGTGAACCGTCACGACGCTGTCACCCGACGCGCGGACGGCCTGCTGGCGAGGCAGAAGCGTGGCGAAAGAGTACGCTGCCCGGCTGATCCGGCACAATACGCAAAAATACATAAGTCATTGCCCGCGCGCGTTTGGTTCCCGGCCCCGTCAGCCGCGCCGCGCCAAGCGCCCGGGCGCCCGGATCACATGCCTGCACTGGACTATCAAACCGCGTTTCATCTCGCGCCCGTCGGGCTCGTGCTCTCGCGCGAGCGCGCGATCGAGGACTGCAACGCGCAGCTCTGCGCGATCTTCGGCTTTGCGCGCGAGGCGCTCATCGGCCAGTCGTTCGAGGTGCTGTATCCGTCGCCGGACGAATTCGCGCGGATCGGCGAGCGGATCGCCGCGCACATCAGCAAGGAAGGCACCTACAGCGACGACCGCATCATGAAGCGCAACAATGGCGAGCTCTTCTGGTGCCACGTGACCGGCCGCGCGCTCGACCGCGCCACGCCGCACGCAGCCGGCGTCTGGACCTTCGAGGACCTGAGCGCGACGCGGCGGGTCGCCATCGAACTGACGCCGCGCGAACGGGAGATCGCCGCGCAGCTCGTGACCGGCAAGACCAGCAAGCAGATCGGCCGCGTGCTCGACATCAGCCCGCGCACCGTCGACATCTATCGCGCGCGACTCATGCGCAAGTACGACACCGGCAACGCCACCGAATTGCTCCAACGGCTGCTCGGCACCTGACCCACGGACTCACAGCGCGACGGACACACCCGTCTCGATCACGCGGCGCAGCGCCTCCGGCAGCGGCGCCGACTTGCCCGCCGCGTACTCGATCCACACGATCTTCGCCGCACCGCGCGCGACCAGCGTGTCGGGCGCATCGGCGCGCACCAGCTCGAAATGCGTGTCGAAGCTGCTGCGTCCCGGCTGGCCGACCGACATCCGGCCGATCACGTCGCCGGGATAGTGCAGTTGCCGGAGAAATTCCATCGACGCGTTCACGATCACCGGCCCCTGCCCCGCGCCGTGGCCGCCCACGATGCCCAGTTGCTCGAACCAAGAAATCCGCACCTGCTCCATGTAGCGGAAATAGACGGTGTTGTTGACGTGCCCGAAGGCGTCCATGTCGCCCCAGCGGATCGGCATGGGTAATTCGATGACGGTGCGGAAGCTTTGCTCGCTGCTCATTGACTGCGTTACCTGTTGCCGTATGACGGCCTGGTTGACTGAAAGTGGAAGGGCCGCGCTCAGACCGAGAAACCGTCGTCCGCGGAAATCACGGCGCCGTTCATGAACTGCGATTCGTCGGCGGCCAGCAGGAGCAGCAGGCCGTCGAGATCGTTCGGCGTGCCGACGCGCCGGCGCGGCAGCATCGACATGAGCTTCTGCCCCTGCTCGGTCTTCCAGTGGTGGTGATTGATCTCGGTGTCGATATAACCCGGGCAGATGGCGTTGACATTGATGCCGTGGCGGCCCCATTCGAGCGCCATGGACTTCGTCATCTGCACGACGGCGGCCTTGCTCATCGAATAGACGCCGATCTGCGGAAACACCCGCAGCCCCGCCACCGAGGCGATGTTGATGATCCGGTACGCCGGTTTCGCGGCGCCGTTGCCGCGCATGATCATGCGCTTGGCCACTTCCTGCGCGACGAAGAACGCTCCGCGCACATTCGTGCCGAAAACGAATTCGAAGTCGGCGGGCGTGACGTCGGTGAGTTTCTGCGTGGTGGAGACGCCCGAGTTGTTCACCAGGATGTCGATGGTGCCGGCTTCCGTCTCGGCATGCGCCACGGCGGACTTGACGCTCTGGTAATCCGTCACGTCGAGCGAGACCACGTGCGCCGCGCCGCCCGACGCCTCGATCTCCGCGCGCAATTCCTTCAGCCGCTCCGTGCGGCGGCTCGCGAGCACCACCTTGGCCCCCGCCTGCGACAGCACCTGCGCGAAACGTTTGCCCAAACCACTGGACGCGCCGGTAATCAGCGCGACCTTGCCTTCCAGGTTGATCGAACGGCCCATTGTGCTTCCTTTTCCAGGGTGGATTCAGCCTCGACGGCGCACCGGGCGTGCGCCGCAAGCCATCAGCGTCGGCACCGATGGCACAGGCGCCGCCATAATAGTACGTTCGTGCGAATATAACGAGCATCGGTTGCGGGCTGCCTGAGCTTCCCCGACAATACGCGATCCCCGAACCCGAAAGGGCATTCTAAAGTACAGAGGAGCATTGATGACCCCGGCGAGCCTCATCGAGCAGTACGGTCCCCGCGAATCGATGGAATACGACGTCGTGATCGTCGGCGGTGGGCCAGCCGGTTTGTCGGCGGCCATCCGGTTAAAGCAACTGGCGGAAGAAAAAGGCGTCGAGATCGGCGTGTGCGTGCTGGAGAAAGGCTCGGAGGTCGGTGCGCACATCCTGTCCGGGGCGGTGATGGACCCGCGCGGGCTTGCAGAACTGATTCCCGACTGGAAGGAAAAAGGCGCGCCGCTCGACGTCGAGGTGACCGAGGACCGCTTCCTGTTCCTGTCCCAGAACGACGCGAAGCAGGTGCCGAACTGGCTGCTTCCCGACAACTTCAAGAATCACGGCAACTACGTGATTTCGCTCGCCAACGTCACGCGCTGGCTGGGCCAGCAGGCCGAGGCGCTGGGCGTCGAGATCTTTCCGGGCTTTCCGGCAGCCGAAGTGCTGTATGCGGACGACGGTTCGGTGCGCGGCGTGGTCACGGGCAACATGGGCGTCGGCAAGGACGGCCAGCCGACCGAGAACTTCCAGCTCGGCATGGAACTGCACGCGAAGTACACGCTGTTCTGCGAAGGCGCGCGCGGGCATCTCGGCCGCCAGCTGATCGACAAGTACAAGCTGAACCGCAATGCCGATCCGCAGGTGTACGGCATCGGCATCAAGGAGCTGTGGGAAATCGATCCGGTCAAGCACAAGCCCGGCCTCGTGATCCACACGGCCGGCTGGCCGCTCGAACCGGACACCTACGGCGGCTCGTTCCTCTATCACATGGACAACAACCAGGTGGTGGTGGGCTTCGTCGTCGGGCTGGGGTATTCGAATCCGTATCTGTCGCCGTTCGAGGAATTCCAGCGCTACAAGACCCATCCGTCGATCCGCGCGTTCCTCGAAGGCGGCAAGCGCATTTCCTACGGCGCGCGCGCGATCACCGCGGGCGGGCTGATGTCGCTGCCGAAGCTGAGCTTCCCGGGCGGCGCGCTGGCGGGCGATGACGCCGGCTTCCTGAACGCCTCGCGCATCAAGGGCAGCCACGCGGCGATCAAGTCCGGCAAGATGGCCGCCGAAGCCGCGTTCGACGCCGTGCAGGCCGGCCGCCAGAACGACGAACTCACGGCCTATCCGGAAGCGTTCGAGAGCTCGTGGCTCAAGACGGAGCTGTATCGGGCGCGCAATTTCAAGCAGTGGATGAGCAAGGGCCTGTACCTCGGCACCTTCATGGTGGGCCTGGAGCAGAAGGTGATGGGCGGCAACGTGCCCTGGACGCTGCACCATCAGCACTGGGATCACGAGATGCTGAAGCCGGCTTCGCAGTGCAAGCCAATCGTCTATCCGAAGCCCGACGGCAAGCTCACCTTCGACCGGCTCTCGTCCGTGTTCATCTCGAACACGAACCATGAGGAGAATCAGCCGGCGCACCTGACGCTCAAGGACCCGAAGGTGCCGGTCGATGTCAACCTGCGCACCTATGCGGGCCCGGAAAGCCGCTACTGTCCGGCGGCCGTGTATGAATTCGTGAAGGGCGACGACGGCAACGAACGCCTGCAGATCAACGCGCAGAACTGCGTGCACTGCAAGACGTGCGACATCAAGGATCCGACGCAGAACATCGTGTGGGTCACGCCGGAAGGCGGCGGCGGCCCGAACTATCCGAACATGTGATGGCGTGCGGCCGGGTTCCGGCTGCATCGTTCGAGCGAAAGAAAACGGGCGCCATGGCGCCCGTTTCTCATTTCAGGTTCGCTCCTGCCGCCTACTTCGACGGCGCCTGAGCCGCGATCTTCGGCGTGCCCACCACGACGTCGCCGCATTGCGCGCGATGCCGCAGCGCGTGGTCCATCAGCACCAGCGCGAGCAGCGCTTCGGCAATCGGCGTGGCGCGGATGCCGACGCACGGATCGTGACGGCCAAAGGTTTCGACGGTGGCGGGCGCGCCGTCCTTGTCGATGGACTGGCGCGGCGTACGGATGCTCGACGTCGGCTTGATCGCGATGGACACCGTGATGTCCTGCCCACTTGAAATGCCGCCGAGAATGCCGCCGGCGTTGTTGGTGGCGAAGCCTTCGGGCGACATCTCGTCGCCGTGCTGCGAACCGCGTTGCGCGACGCTCGCGAAGCCCGCGCCGATCTCCACGGCCTTTACGGCATTGAGGCCCATCATCGCGTGGGCGATGTCCGCGTCGAGCCGGTCGTACAGCGGCTCGCCGAGACCCACCGGCACGCCGCTCGCCACCACCTCGATGCGCGCGCCAACCGAATCGCCGTCGCGGCGCAGGTTGTCCATGTATTCCTCGAGCTGCGGCACGATCTGCGCGTTCGGCGAGAAGAACGGGTTCTCCCGCACGTGCTCCCAGCTTTCGAACGGAATCGCCACTTCGCCCAGCGCGCTCATGCAGCCGCGCGTCTCGAGGCCGAACTTCTCGCGCAACCATTTCTTCGCGACGGCGCCCGCGGCCACGGTCGGCGCAGTGAGACGCGCCGACGAACGGCCGCCGCCCCGATAGTCGCGCACGCCGTATTTCTGCAGGTACGTGTAGTCCGCATGACCGGGACGGAAGCTCTGCGCGATGTTGCCGTAGTCCTTGCTGCGCTGGTCGGTATTGCGGATCAGGAGCGCGATGGGCGTGCCCGTGGTCACGCCTTCGAACACGCCGGAAAGAATCTCGACCTGGTCGGGTTCCTGACGCTGCGTCACGTGCCGCGACGTGCCGGGGCGGCGGCGATCCAGCTCGATCTGGATGTCGGCTTCGGTGAGCGCCATGCCGGGCGGGCAGCCGTCGATCACGCAGCCGATCGCCGGACCGTGCGATTCGCCGAAGTTCGTGACGGTAAAGAGCGTGCCAAGGGTATTGCCGGACATGAGCGTCGACCTGATAAAAAGTGTCGGGGGAAACCGCCATTATGCCAGCGCCGCCCGCCGACGCGCCCTAGCGGCGCGCCCCGCGCAAGGCCGACACCACCTCCTGCAGATGCTGCGGCGTCGCATCCTCCGGCGCGATCGGCTCGCCCACCGCGAGCGTCAGCCGCGTCATCGCGCCGCGCCGGATCGGCCGCGGCCATTGCGCGTCTTCGTGACGCGAGAACACGCTGCCCCACAGGCCGCGCAGCGCCATCGGCACGACGGGCGCCGGATGGCGCCGCAGAATCTCGGCGATGCCATGCCGGAACGGATTCAGCTCGCCGGTGCGCGTGAGCCTGCCTTCCGGGAAGATGCAGACCAGATCGCCCTCTTCCAGCGCCTGGGCGCACGCGTCGTAGGCGCGTGCGAGCATGGCGGCGTCCTCGTGCGCGGGCGCGATCGGAATGGCCTTCACGTGGCGGAACATCCAGCCGAACAGCGGCGTGCGGAAGATGCGGTGGTCCATCACAAAGCGGATCGGCCGCGGACTTTCGGCCATGATCACCACGGCGTCCACGAAACTTACGTGGTTGCACACCAGCACGGCCGCGCCATGCGCGGGAATGCGCGCTGCATCGACCAGCCGGATGCGATAGAACGTATGCACCAGCAGCCACGCGATGAAGCGCAGCAGGAACTCCGGCACGAGCGAATAGATGTACAAGGCGACCACCACATTCAGCAGCGCGGTAGTGAGGAAGAGTCCCGGAATGCCGACGCCGAAGGACGTGAGCGCAAGCGCCATCAGCGCCGACACGATCATGAAGAACGAATTGAGGATGTTATTGGCCGCGATGATGCGCGCACGATGCGTGGGCTGGCTGCGCGCCTGGATCAGCGCGTAGAGCGGCACGCTGTAGAAGCCGCCGAACATCGCCAGCAGAAACAGGTCCGCGAGAATGCGCCAGTGCGGCAGCGCAAGCAGAAACTCGCCGACGCCCAGCAGATGTTCCGCCGGCATCATCCGGTGGCTGGCGAAGAACAGGTCGACCGCGAACACGCTGATGCCGATGGACCCGAGCGGCACGAGCCCGATCTCCACGCGCCGCTTCGACAGGCGCTCGCACAGCAGCGAACCCGTGCCGATGCCCAGGGAAAACGTCGCGAGCAGGACGGTCACGACGTCAGGATCGGCGGACAGCACGTCCTTGGCGAAGTTGAAGAACGAGGTCAGGAAGGTCGCGCCGACGAACCATAGCCAGGAGATGCCGAGCAGGCTCAGGAACACGGTGCGGTCGGATTTCGCGAGCCGCAGGTTGCGCCAGGTTTCCGAGAACGGATTCCAGTTGATGCGCAGCCCGGATTGCGACGGCGCCGACGCCGGCACGAACGCGGCCGCCACCCTTCCGATCAGCGCGAACGCAAAGCAGGCGCAGGCGAGCAGCAGCGCGCCGTGTTCGGACGCGCCCGCTGCCGCGCCGCCGATGATCGTGCCGAACAGGATGGCGACGAAGGTGCCCATCTCGACCAGCCCGTTGCCGCCGACCAGTTCATGCGCGTCGAGATGCTGCGGCAGATAGGCATATTTCACCGGGCCGAACACGGTGGAATGCACGCCCATCAGGAAAGTGCAGGCGTACAGCAGCGGCGCGCTGTGCCACAGGAAGCCCGCGCCGCCGATCAGCATCACGACGATCTCGAAGCTCTTCACGAGGCGCGCGAGGACGGCCTTGTCGTATTTGTCGGCAATCTGGCCGGAGGTCGCCGAGAACAGCACGAACGGCACGATGAAGATGGCGGAAATCAGGAACGCGGCCGTCTTCGGATCGACGCCGGAAAAGCGCGCCGCCTGGAACGTCACGAGCGACGTGAAGCCGACCTTGAAGACGTTGTCGTTCATCGCACCCAGGAACTGCGTCCAGAAAAACGGTGCGAAACGGCGCTCGCGCAGCAGGCGGAACTGGCTTTCGCCGGCTGCATGCGAACGTCGGGAGTCGCGCTCTCGGGCGCGCGGCGGATGGTCGCTCATGTGTTGCGGGAGGGTGAGATTGGGTGTCGGGCGCGCCCGAATGGAAGTCGTTGGAGCGAGACGGGTTGCCGGGCGGGGCGAAAAAAAGCGCGCCGGTCGGGCGCGCTTTGCGGGGCGCGGGGTTCAAGCAAGCTGCTCAAACCGCCCGAGCCAGATCATGTCTGATTGCGAAGTTCCGCCGCAAAAAATGACGCGCTCAGCGCGCTTCTTCCTGCTGCTCGGGCCAGTCGCGGATATAGGCCTTCAGCATGCGGTTCTCGAAACCCTGCTCCTCCACCACCGCCTTTGCAACGTCATAGAACGAGATCACGCCCATCAGCTGACGCTTCTCCATGACCGGCAGATAGCGCACATGATGCTCGAGCATCATGCGGCGGACTTCGTTCACGTCGGTTTCCGGCGTGCAGGTGAGCGGATGGTCGTCCATGATCTTGCGGATGGTGGACGTGCCCACCGAACCGCCGTTGTCGCGCAAGGTCACGATGATTTCGCGGAAGGTCAGCATGCCGACCAGGTCGCCGTACTCCATGACGACCAGCGAGCCGATGTCGTGCGCCGCCATGGTGTCGACGGCCTCGCCGAGCGGGGTGTCCGGTGTGACGGTGAAAAGGGTGTTGCCCTTCACCTTGAGAATGTCGCTGACTCGCATGGTTGTCTCCTCGCGAATGGCCGCACGATGCCTGTTGCAGCCTGAAACGTTGACGCCGCCGGCGTTGCGCACGGCGTGCAGCCGCGGTGCGAACGGGGTGGAAAGATGGATCGATGCTATCGGAAAGACTCGCAAAAGAAAAGGCGAACGGCCCGGGAAACGCCCGCACTGGCCGGATGGACAAGGCTTTGCGCGGTTTCGAGTGCCTGCTTTGGAGCATGCATCCGGCGTGGCTTGTTCCTGACGCAGCCCTGACGCAGCCCTGACGCAGCCCTGATGTTCGCCCTAAGTTTGAACGCCGAATCCCCGATGTTACGATGATCGGCCCTTGTTCGCCGCCCGCCGGCACCCTGCGCGCCGGCCGTCCACGATGCCAGCCAACCGCTTCGACACGCTCGCGCTGCACGCGGGCGCCGCGCCCGACCCCGCCACCGGCGCCCGCGCGACGCCCATTTATCAGACCACCTCCTTCACCTTCCGCGACACCGATCACGCCGCCGCGCTCTTCAACATGGAGCGCTCCGGGCACGTCTATTCGCGCATCTCGAACCCGACCGTCGCGGTGTTCGAGGAACGGGTCGCGGCGCTCGAAGGCGGCGTCGGCGCGATCGGCACCGCGAGCGGCCAGGCCGCGCTGCATCTCGCGATCGCCACGCTGATGGGCGCGGGCTCGCATGTGGTCGCGTCCAGTGCGCTCTACGGCGGCTCGCACAATCTGCTGCATTACACCTTGCGGCGCTTCGGCATCGACACCAACTTCGTCGCGCCGCACGATCTTGACGCCTGGCGCGCGGCCGCGCGGCCCGAAACACGCCTGTTCTTCGGCGAGACGCTCGGCAATCCGGGCCTCGACGTGCTCGATATCGCGGGCGTCGCGGAAATCGCGCATGCGCACGGCGCGCCGCTGCTGGTCGATTCCACCTTCACGACGCCGTATCTGCTGCGCCCTTTCGAACACGGCGCGGACCTCGTCTACCACTCGGCGACCAAGTTCCTCGGCGGCCACGGGACGACCGTCGGCGGCGTGCTCGTCGACGGGGGCACCTTCGACTTCGCCAACGGCCGCTTCCCCGAATTCACCGAGCCTTACGACGGCTTTCACGGCATGGTGTTCGCCGAGGAAAGCACCGTCGCGCCCTTCCTGCTGCGCGCCCGCCGCGAAGGCCTGCGCGACTTTGGCGCCTGTCTGCATCCGCAAGCCGCGTGGCAACTGCTGCAAGGCATCGAAACCTTGCCGTTGCGCATGGACCGGCATGTCGCGAACACGCGCAAGGTGATCGAATTTCTGCTCGGTTCCGCGGCGGTCGAGGGCGTGGCCTATCCCGAACTGCCGACCCACCGCGACCACGCGCTCGCCCAGCGCCTGCTGCCGCGCGGCGCGGGCGCGGTGTTCAGCTTCGACATCAAGGGCGGCGTGCCGGCGGCGCGCAGCTTCATCGAGACGCTCACGCTGTTCTCGCATCTCGCGAATGTCGGCGATGCACGCTCGCTCGTCATCCATCCGGCTTCCACGACCCATTTCCGCATGGACGCCGCCGCGCTCGCCGCGGCGGGCATCGGGCCGGGGCGCATCCGTCTGTCGATCGGTCTGGAGGATCCGGACGACCTGATCGACGACCTGAAGCGCGGGCTCAAGGCGGCGCAAAAGGCCGCCGAGAACGCAGGCGCAGGCGCCGCCGCAACGCTCGGGAGCCGCGCATGAAATTCGATCATCACGGCCGCGCTGCCTACGCCTATACCGGCGGCAAATCGTTCGACGCCGCGCGGCCTGCCGTCGTGTTCATTCACGGCGCGGAGCACGATCACAGCGTGTGGGCGTTGCAGACGCGCTATTTCGCGCATCACGGCTTCGGGGTGCTCGCGCTCGATCTTCCGGGACATGGACGCAGCGCCGGCGCGCCGTTGTCGACCATCGGCGCGCTGGCCGACTGGGTGATCGGCGTGCTCGACGCGGCCGGCGTGCGGCAGGCGATCTTCGTCGGCCACAGCATGGGCTCGCTGATCGCGCTCGACGCCGCCGCGCGCCATCCGGAGCGTGCGCTGGGTCTCGCGCTGCTCGCGACCGCCGCGCCGATGACCGTCTCCGCGACCCTGCTCGACGCGGCCCGCGAGCACGAGCCGGAGGCCATCGAAATGGTCAATCAGTGGTCGCATTCGACGCTCGCCGCAAAACCTTCGAGCCCCGCGCCCGGCTTCTGGCTGCAAGGCGCGAACCGGCGGCTGATGGAGCGCGTGAGCCTGCTGGGCGAGGCCCTGCTCTTCCATACCGACTTCAGCGCCTGCAATGCCTACGCGGAGGCGCTCGAACGCGCCGGCGCGGTGCGCTGTCCGGTGTGCGTGCTGAGCGGCCGCCGCGACATCATGACGCCGCCGCGTGCGTCGCGTCCGGTCGTCGAGGCCTTGAGAAAGGCCGGCGCGACGGTGCAGACAGTGGAACTGGACGCGGGTCACGCCATGATGACCGAACAGCCGGACGCGACGCTCGATACCCTGTTTGCATTCGCGCTCGATTGCGCGCGCGGCACTCGCCCGCCCGCTTGAAACGCCCCCCCGGAACCCCCGCTTGCGCCGCGCCTGCCGCCGCCGCAGAATGAATCTTGCTGGTGTCGGAGAGCCGGCGCGCCACGCGCCGCAGCACATCAGCCAAGCATGACAGGGAGGCCGTCATGGCGCACGCCGCACACGGGGAGCATTTCGCGAACTTCGCCCAGTTCTATCCGTTCTATCTCGAGGAGCATCGCAATCTCATTTCGCGCCGGCTGCATTTCATTGGTTCGCTCGGCGTGATCGGCTGTCTCGCCATGGCGATCGCCACCGGCGACTGGCTCTGGTTGCCGGCGGCCGTGATCTGCGGCTATGGCTTCGCGTGGGTCGGCCACTTCTTTTTCGAGAAAAACCGGCCGGCCACGTTTCGCCACCCGATCTACAGCCTGATGGGCGACTGGGTGATGTTCAAGGACATCTGCATCGGCAGGATTTCGCTCTGACGGCTCATGCAATTCATGCCGTCTGCCGGGGCAGCGCGGAAGGCGGCGGCTCGCGCAGGCGCGCGTCAGTCAGCGCCGAGGCGCGCGCGGCGATCAGCGAGCCCACCGTGATGTCCAGCGCGTCGTTTTCGAGCGCGTTCATGAGCGCGGCGCAATCCACCTGCGCGGCATCGAGCTTCAGCTGATATTCGAGTTCCGCGCGATCGATCACGAACTGGTCGAACAGCATCGTCACCGTCATCTGGTTCGGATTCGCGATAAGCACGTAACGCGGCTGGCGCGCGTCCTCCAGCCGGCCGATCCAGCCGAGCGCGTCGAGCCGGGCGATGAGCCGGTTTGAGGTATCGAGGTCGCAGCGCGCCATTGTCGAGAGTTGCAGCGCGGTGTAGCCGGGCTTGCCTTCGACGCGCGCCTCCACCAGCCGCGCCAGGATCTCGAGCGCGTCCAGCAGGTCGCTGCCGGGGAAATCGCGCCGGTGATATTGCCCGGTGCGAATGGCGGGCAGCGCGGAAGTCACCATGGCGCCGACCAGCGCGATCATCCAGCACAGATAGACCCACAGCAGGAACACCGGCAACGCGGCGAAGGCCCCGTACACCGCCGTGTAGGTGGGAATGCGCCGCACGTAGGAGCCGAAACCACGCTTGCCGAGTTCGAACGCAACCGCCGCAATCAGCCCGCCCACCAGCGCATCGCGCCACTCCACCTTGCAGTTCGGCATGAACACGTAGATGAGCGTGAACGCGACCGCCGTCAGCGGCAGCGAGACGCCGGTCAGCGCCCATTCGATGACCGGCGGCATCAGGTTGTGCGAGCCCGCGAAGGCGACCGAATGCGCGAACACATAGGACGAGATGGACAGGCTGCAGCCGAACAGGATGGGGCCGAGCGTGATGATCGACCAGTAGACCAGCACGCGCTGCGCGAACGGACGCGCCTTGCGCACGCGCCAGATGACGTTGAACGCGGATTCGACGGTCATCATCGTCATCACGGCGGTCACGAACAGGATGATCATGCCGACGGTCGTGAGTCCCTTCGCCTTGGCCGCGAACTGGTTCAGGTATTTGAAGATCTGGTCGTTGATCTGCGGCGGCATCAGGTGGACCGCCAGGAAATCCTGCAACGAAGCCTGGAACGAGCCGAAGATCGGAAACGCGGTGAACAGCGCGAACGCGACCGTGGCGAGCGGCACCAGCGACAGCACGCTCGTAAACGTCAGGCTGCCGGCCACCTGCGCGACGCGGTCTTCACCGATGCGGCGCGCCACGAAGCTGGCGAGACGCCTGACCGCGGCGAGATCGATGGAAAGTGACTGCAAAGGCATTCTCCTCGTCGTGATTTCCGGCGTACGCCACGGCGGCGGGCCATGCCCGCCTTGCCCCATGCCCGCATTACCGGGAGGGCGCACGCCCCGGAAACCAGCTCAAAACCTATAATAGCCGTTCACTGAAAAAGCCTTATGAACGACATCCTCGTGCTTTATTACAGCCGCCATGGCGCGACCCGCGAGCTTGCGCTCGCCATCGCCCAGGGCGTCGACAGCGTTCCCGGCATGCAGGCGCGCGTGCGCACGGTGCCGCCGGTATCCGCGGTTTGCGAAGCAACCCAGCCCGACATTCCCGCCGACGGTCCGCCCTACGCCGAGCTACGCGATCTCGAGGAATGCGCGGGCCTGGCGCTGGGTTCGCCGACGCGCTTCGGCAACATGGCCGCGCCGCTCAAGTATTTTCTCGACGGCACCACGCCGCAATGGCTCTCGGGCGCGCTCGCGGACAAGCCCGCCTGCGTGTTCACCTCGACCGGCAGCCTGCACGGCGGCCAGGAAAGCACCCTGCTTTCGATGATGCTGCCGCTGCTGCATCACGGCATGCTGATCCTGGGCATTCCGTACACGGAGTCGCGTCTCTCCACGACCCAGAGCGGCGGCACGCCTTATGGCGCGTCGCATCACGCGCGCCTCGGCAGCGACTCCGCCAGCCACGGCATCACCGCCGACGAAAAGGCGCTCGCCATTGCGCTCGGCGCGCGGCTCGCGCGCACGGCGCTCAATGTCCAACGCGGCGCGCAAGCAGCCTGACGCGGACGATGAACGCACCCGCCGCCATTTCCCGCCGCCACCCTGCCTATGCCCGTGGCGCACTCGCGAGCCTGATTGCGCTGATCGTGCTGGCGCTGCTCTGGGAACTCTGGCTTGCACCGGTGCGGCCAGGCGCCTGGGCGCTCGCGCTGAAAGCCGTGCCGCTGGCGTGCGCGCTGCCGGGCGTGGCGCGCAAGAACCTCTACACAATGCAATGGGCCGCGATGCTCGTCCTGCTCTATATCGCCGAGGGCGTGGTGCGCGGGATGACGGATGCGGGCCTGTCCGCGTCGCTCGGCTGGCTCGAAGTGCTGCTTGCGGCAGCCTTTTTCGGCTTCGCGCTGGCGTATGTCGCGCCATTCAAGCGTGCGGCGAAGCTGGATGCGCGTGCGAAGAAACGCTGAGCCGTGCGCTTTTCCCACGCCTGCATCGCTTCGACGTGATGCTTTGTAGCACGATTCCCGGCGCATCGTGCGTGCCTATGCCATTCGGCCGAGGTTCGCTTCGCGCCGCCCTGCGCGATACTCTGCACTACGCCTGAACCCCTTTCCTGCCCAACCGTTCATGACCGCCACCCAAGCTTTCGTTTCCGCCTGCGCCGAACTGCTCGGCACCTCGCACGTCCTGACCGATACCCACGACACCGAGCCGTATCTCGTCGACTGGCGCAAGCGCTATCGCGGCAATGCGTGCGCCGTGCTGCTGCCCGCGAACACCGAACAGGTGGCCGGCGTCGTGCGGCTGGCGCGTGAATACCGCATCGCCATCGTCCCGCAAGGCGGCAACACCGGCCTGGCCGGCGGCGCCACGCCGGACAACACCGGCGCACAGGCCGTGCTGAGCCTGAAGCGGCTGAACCGCGTGCGCGGCATCGACCCGCACAACAACACGATCACCGTCGAAGCGGGCGTCGTGCTGGCCGAGATCCAGGCGCGCGCGCAGGCGGCACAGCGTCTGTTCCCGCTGAGTCTGGCCGCCGAAGGCAGCTGCACGATCGGCGGCAATCTTGCGACCAATGCCGGCGGCACCGGCGTGCTGCGCTACGGCAACACGCGCGAGCTGTGCCTCGGGCTCGAAGTGGTCACGCCGCAGGGCGAGATCTGGGACGGCCTGCGCGGGCTGCGCAAGGACAACACGGGCTACGATCTGCGCGATCTCTACATCGGTGCGGAAGGCACGCTCGGTATCATCACGGCCGCCGTCATGAAGCTGCACCCCGCGCCGGTCGCGAAGGTCACGGCTCTTGCCGGTCTGGCGTCCGCGCAGGCCGCGCTCGACTTCCTCTCGCTGGCGCAGCATCACGCGGGCGCGCTGCTGACCGGCTTCGAACTCATGTCGGACTTCTGCATGCGCCTGGTCGGCCGGCATTTCCCGCAGTTGCGCTATCCGTTCGAGGCCACGCATGCACAGACGGTGCTGCTCGAATTCTCGGACAGCGAAAGCGAAGCGCACGCCCGCGCCCTCTTCGAGCGGCTGATGGAAGAAGCGCTGGAGCAAGGCATCGTGGAAGATGCGGTGGTGGCCGAGAATCTCGCGCAGTCGCAGGCGTTCTGGTCGCTGCGTGAACACATTCCGCTTGCACAGGCAGAGGAAGGGCTGAACATCAAGCATGACATCGCCGTGCCCATCTCGGGCATCGGCCGCTTCATCGAGGAAACCGACGCGATCATCGCGAAAGCCGTACCCGGCGCGCGCATGGTGACCTTCGGGCACCTCGGCGACGGCAATCTGCACTACAACGTGCAGGCGCCCGAAGGCGTCGACGAAAAGGCCTTCCTGGCGGAATGCGAAACGCAGATCAACGCGCTCGTCTACGATCAGGTGCATGCGCATCGCGGCAGCATCAGCGCGGAGCACGGCCTTGGCCAACTGAAAGCCGAGGAAGCCATGCACTACAAGTCGCCGGTCGAGGTGCGCCTCATGCAGGCGGTCAAGGCCGCGCTCGATCCCGACCACCTGATGAACCCCGGCAAGGTCGTGCACTCCGGCGCGGCGCCTGCCAAGGAGAACGGCGCATGAAGATTCGCGTGCTGTCGGACCTGCATCTGGAGTGCGACGAGCCACTGGCCATTCCGTACGCGAAGGCGGATCTCGTCGTGCTCGCCGGCGACATCCACAACCACGCCGAAGGTCTGCGCTGGGCCGCCGAGAATTTCGATTCCGATGTCCCGGTCATCTACGTGCCCGGCAATCACGAGTACTACGACGCCGAATTCGGCGCGATGGAAGCGGCCATGCAGGACGCCGCCCGCAGCGTCGACAACGTGCATTACCTGAACAACGCGTCGCTGGTGGATCGCCGGGGCGCGTGGCGCGTGCTCGGCACGACCTTGTGGACGGACTTCGAGCTGTTCGGATCGGGCGAGAGCGACATCGGCCGCGCCTGCGAGGCGTGTACGAAAGTCATGCTCGACTACAAGGGGGCGATCCAGCTCGCGTGGCCCGAGCCGGACGGCGAGCCGCGCGCGTTCGCACCCGACGACTCGCTGGCGCTGCACGAGCAGGCACGCGGCTGGCTCGAAGCCGAACTCGCGAAGCCCTTCGCGGGCCAGACGATCGTCGTCACGCATCATGCGCCCCGGCGCGAGAGCCTTGCGCCGCAGTATGCGGAAGACATCGTTTCGGCGGGGTTCGTCAACCACTTGCCCACGCTCGCGCGCGCGCCGGTCGCGCTGTGGATTCACGGCCATACACATACTTCGTTCGATTACGAAGCAGACGGCACGCGTGTGGTATGCAATCCGCGCGGCTACTTCAGCAGGCGCAGCGGCCGCTGGGAGAACGAGCAGTTTGCGTGGGACAAGGTGGTCGAGATCTGAGCGTGAGCGACAGCGAGACGAACTGAAGGAAGGTAACCCGACAAGCAGCACGGAACCCTGTTGGACCCTGCGGAGGAACGCCATGTGCGGCCGAATCAGCCAGTACCGACTGCCGATGCATTACGCGCAACGCCTGCATCTGAAAAATCCGTTCGTGCTCGTGGATGCCGCCGACCGGCGTCCGGGCTATAACCTCTCGCCGGGCACGCATCCGCTGGGCGTGTATCCGGACGAATCCATCCGTGCCGTTCACTGGGGATACTGCCCGCCGTGGGCGCTGCAGAAGAAACTGCCGCAGACCATCAACGCGCGCGTCGAAACTGCGGCGACGAGCGCATATTTCAAGCATCTGTGGAAGAAAGCGCGCATCCTGATCCCGGCCGATGGCTGGTTCGAATGGCGCATCGAGCCGCGTGCGGACAACCCGGCCGCGAAGCCCGCCAAGCAGCCGTACTACATCCAGCGCGCCGACGGCGAGCCCATGTACCTTGCCGCGCTCACGAGCATCATGCGCGATGAAGATGCCGCCGCGCCGGGCGCGGGCTTCGTGATCGTGACGGCGGCCGCCGACGAAGGTCTCGTCGACGTCCATGACCGCCGGCCACTTGTCTTTGCGCCCGCCGCCGCGCGACGCTGGCTGGATCCGGACGCCACGCCCGATGATCTTGCGGCCTTGGTCAAGACGGATGGCGTACCGGCGTCGCATTTCGTATGGCACCGCGTGTCCACCGACGTCAACCGCGCCACGAACGACGAACCACGCCTGATCGAGCCGCTGGAAACGCTGCTCTGAGCAGGCAGCGCCTTTTAACGCCTGCGCGTCTCGCGGTCGTCGTCGATGCGGATTGGCACGAGGCGGCGCCGTGCATTGCGTTCAGACTGAGCACGCATCGCATTGAACAGATCGCGCGAAGCCGGAATCGCGATCAGCAGCAACAAAGCCGCGAGGGCGAGCAGAAGTGGCGTACTCATGTAAGGTCCCCGTAAAAGGTGCGAGTGGTCGAAGGCTGACATTACCAAGCTGCGGACGCTTCGTGAGTAAGCAAGTGTTGCGCCGCACCTAATTTCGTAACAGCCGCGCCTGCGCTCAGCTGACCACGAACTCCTTCAGGGAATCGGTATCGGCCGCGAGCGTGTCCGGCATGACCTCGCGCAGGAATTCCACCCAGGTGCGGATCTTCGCGTCGAGATACTGGCGCGACGGATACAGCGCGTACACGTTCAACTCCTGCATCGTGTACTGCGGCAGCACCCGCACCAGGGTGCCCGCGCGCAAGGCCGGCAGCGCGGATGACGTCGGCAGCACGCCGACACCCATGCCCTCGCGCAGCGCCACGACCATCGCGTCGGCGACGTTCACCGTAAACACCGACGGTCCCAGACTTACGGTTTCCTGCCCGTTCGGACCGTCGAACACCCAGCGGTCCGGCGGAAATACCGGCGTCATCAGATGCAGGCAGGTATGGCGCACGAGATCCGACAGCACATGCGGCGCGCCATGCTTCTCCACATAGGCCGGCGACGCGCACGCGATGCTGAACACCGAACCCAGCCGCGCCGACACCAGCGCCGAGTCGGGCAATTCGGAGGCGAGCACGACGGACACGTCGTAACCTTCGTCGAGCAGATCGGGCACGCGCTGCGCCAGCGTCAGATCGACCTGCACCGAAGGATGCCGCTCCTGGTAGCGCGAGATCATCGGCACGATGTAATGCTGGCCGAAGCTCGTCATCGAATGCACTTTCAGTTTGCCGGAGGGCCGCGCATGGGCGTCGCCCGCCTCGGCTTCCGCCTGGTCCACGTACGCCAGAATCTGCTCGCAACGTTGCAGATAGCGCTCGCCGGCCTCGGTAAGCGCGATGCGGCGCGTCGTGCGATTCAACAGGCGCGCACGCAGATGCGCCTCGAGATCCGAAACGGCCCGCGATGCATACGCGGTTGTCGTGTTGAGATGCTGCGCGGCTGCCGTGAAGCTGCCCGCCTCCACGACCCGCACAAATACGCGCATGTTCTGCAGCGTGTCCATAGCGCTTTTCCGACAATGAAACTGGTGACGTGACGAATTGTTGCACTTCTCGCAAGAGGGATTATCACACAATTCGTAAAAATGCTTTGCGTGCTCGCGGGTTATTCGACAAATACTGCAAAAATATAATCACTTCCAGGAAATTGATTCAAATTTGGGAGTAAATCGTGCGAGGGCGAGTAATCCGCAAGACTGCTTCAGCCACAGTTCTTGCAACTATCCTGATCATCTCCGGGTGCGCCAGCACCGGCAACATCGCGCCTCACGATTCGCTGAACGACGCCGCGACGCTCGACGTCGGCACCGCGATCCGGCAAGCCAACGCCGATGCCCAATGGCCCGCCGAACAATGGTGGCGCGCCTATCAGGACCCGCAACTGGACCAGTGGATCGAACGCGCGACGAGCGGCAATCCGACGCTCGCGATGGCCGCGGCGCGCGTGCGCGAGGCGCATGAAGCCGCGGGCATTGCGCGCTCGGACCTGTATCCGCACGTCGATGCCGCCATGAGCGTCGCGCGCAAGAACTGGCCCAACAACGACTTCTATGGCCCCGGCCCTTACGCGGACACGACCACCTGGGACGACACGGCCGGACTGACGCTGTCCTACAACCTCGACCTGTGGGGCCGCGACGAGAACAATGCCGAACGCGCGCTCGATGTCGCCCACGTCCGCGCCGCCGACGCCCGCGCCGCGCAGCTCGATCTCGAAACCAACGTGGTGCGCGCCTATATCGGCTTCTCGCAGGCGTTCGCGCTGCTGGACATCGCGCAGCAAACGCTCGAACAGCAGCAACATATCGCCGACCATGCGCGCCGCCGTCTGAACGGCGGCATCGGCACGCAGCTCGAACTCAGCCAGGCCGAAGCGCCGCTGCCCGAGTACGAGCGGCAGGTCGACATCTATCAGGAAGAGATCGCACTGGCGCGCCATCAGCTGGCCGCGCTCGCGGGCGCAGGGCCGGGCGCCGGAGAAGCGCTGACGCGCCCCGCCCTGTCGCTCGCCACGCCGTTGCCGCTGCCTTCCGCGCTGCCGGCCGAGCTCGTCGGCCACCGGCCCGATATCGTCGCTGCCCGCTGGATGGTGGCGGCGCAGGCGCGCGGCATCGACGTCGCGAAGGCCGGCTTCTATCCGAACATCAACCTGGCCGCGTCGCTCACCCAGGCCTTCGCGGGCGGCGCGCTGCTGAGTTTCCTCACGAGCAAGGCGTCGGGCTACAGCTTCGGCCCGGCCATCTCGCTGCCGATCTTCGAAGGCGGACGCCTGCGCGCGCAACTGGGCGCGGCATCGGCGCAATACGACGAAGCCGTCGACCACTACAACGCGACGCTGGTCGCGGCGCTGAAGGACATCGCGGATCAGGTCGTGCGCGTGCATTCGCTCGATACCCAGCTCGACGCCTCGGGCCGCTCGGTCGCCGCCGCGCGCAAGAGCTACGACCTCGCGAACGAAGGCTACCGGCGCGGTCTCACCGATTACCTGAACGTGCTCGTCGCGCAGACGCAGTTGCTCAAGGCGCAGGATGGCCAGGCGCGCGTGCGCGCGGCACGGCTCGCGGCCTATGCAACGCTTACGTCGGCGCTCGGCGGCGGCCTCGACGATCCGTCGAACGGGCCGGAGCAGACCGCGCTCGCGCCGTCTCGGCACATCAGCACGCTCGGGCAGCTGAGCGCGCACGGACCGAAGTGAGGCGGCGCCCATGACCTCCTCCACTCATCCAGCAGGCGCACGGCACACGTTCATGCGGGCGCTCGCCGACTGGGCGCGCACCGACGGGCTCGCCTGGATCTACATCTTCAAGGCCGTGCTCGCGGCGCTGCTCGCGTTGTGGCTCGCGATGCGCCTCGACATGCAGCAGCCGCGCACCGCGATGACCACGGTATTCGTCGTGATGCAGCCGCAAAGCGGCATGGTGCTCGCGAAAAGCTTCTACCGTTTCTGCGGCACGATGGTGGGCCTCGTCGTGATGATGGTCTTCATCGGTCTGTTCGCGCAGCAGCCGGTGCTGTTCCTGTCGGCCACCGCGTTGTGGGTCGGCATCTGCACGGCGGGCGCGGCGCGCAACCGCAACTTCCGCTCGTACGGCTTCGTGCTGGCGGGCTACACGGCGGCGTTGATCGGCATCCCGGCCGCGCAGCATCCGGACGGCGCGTATCTGTCGGCGCTGACGCGGGTCGGCGAAGTGACGCTCGGCATCCTCTGCTCGGGCGCGGTCAGCGCGCTGATCTTTCCGCAGCACGCGGGCGAACAGGTCCGCACCACCGTACGCCGCCGCTTCACGCAATTCGTCGATTACGTGTGCCGCGCGATGTCCGGCGCCATGCCGCGTGCGCAGATCGAGCGGACCAACCTGGCGTTCGTCGCGGATATCGTCGGCTTCGAGGCGGCGCGCAGCGTCGCGGTGTTCGAGAATCCGGAATCGCGCAGGCGCGGCGGCCGGCTCGCGCGGCTGAACAGCGAATTCATGAACGCCTCGACGCGCTTCCACGCGCTGCATCAGTTGATGAACCGGCTGCGCGAGAACGCATCGGTGACCACCATCGCCGCGCTCGAACCGTTCTTTCGCGAAGTGCCGCCGCTGTTCTCGATCGCGGGCGAGCCGGTGCGCAACGCCGCCGACGCCGCACAAGCCGCCACGCAGTTGCGCGCCTACCGGGCCGCGTTGCCGCCACGCGTGCGCGCGGCGCGCGCCGGCGTCGACACGCATCCGGACTTCGTGCCGCTCGAATTCGACACGGCCACCGAACTGCTCCATCGCTTCGTCGACGACATGCTCGCCTACGCCGAAACCTATGCGTCGCTGAGCGCGCCGTCGCACGAACGCGAGCGCTGGGTTGCCCGCTATGTGCCGCGCACCAACCTGTTCGCGGCGGCCGTGTCGGGGCTGCGCGGGGCGGTCGTCATGTTCGCGCTGTCGGCGTTCTGGATCGGCACGGCCTGGCCGAGCGGCGGCACGATGGTCCTCAACGCGGCCGCCGTGTGCGCGCTGGCGTCGTCGTCGCCGCGGCCCGCGCTGATGTCGGCGCAGATGGCGGCCGGCACGCTGCTCGCCGCGCTGGCCGGCATGGTAGTGGTCTTCGGCGTGTTCCCGCATGTGGACGGCTTTCCGATGATGTGCGCCGCGCTCGCCCCCGCGCTCATGTTCGGCGCGTATCTGAGCACGCGGCCCCGGTTCGCGGGCGCGGGCATCGGCTACTGCATCTTCTTCTGTTTTCTCGCGGGCCCGGACAATCTGGTCCACTACGATCCGACCGGCTTCATGAACGACGCCCTCGCGCTGGTGCTGTCGATGATCGTCGCCGCGATCGCCTTCGCCGTGCTGCTGCCGACCGATGCGCCGTGGCTGCGCAAGCTGCTGCTCGCCGACCTGCGCCGTGAAGTGGCGCACGCGCGCCGTGGCCGCCTGCCGCGCATCAAGACGCACTTCGAGAGCCGCACGCGCGACCTGCTCGCGCAGATCAACGCGATCGCGGCCGGCCGTGCCGACTTGCAGCGCGACGCGCTGCAATGGCTCTTCGCGGTGCTCGAATTCGGCAATGCGGTGATCGACCTGCGGCACGAACTCGCTGCTTCCGAAAGCGATGCTCCGATGCAGTGGCAACGCCAGGTCGAGGCGACGCTCGATGCCGTCGCGCGGCTGTTCGAACGTCCGGGTCCGCAACGCTTCGACACCACGCTCGCCGCCACCGCGCGTGCAATCCAGGAAGTGCAGGCGGCGTCCGAAAACCCGCGCCAACTGCGGCGCGTGACAAGTCATCTGCATCTGATCCGTACCGCGCTGCTCGACCCCGAAGCACCGTTCGCACGACACGCGTCGGTTGATCCAGCCACACCCGAAGGAGCGCCCCATGTTCCCGCGTAACGTCGCGATCCTCGAAGCGTATGTGCCGACGATCCTGCTGCTCTTCATCGCCGGCGCGGTGCTGACGTGGTTCATCGACCGCGTGCTGGCGCTGACCGGGCTGTATCGCGTGGTCTGGCATCCGGCGCTGTTCCGCGCGAGCCTGCTGGTCTGCATCTGCGGCACGCTCGGGCTCGTGGCGTATCGCTGAGCTAGCCGTTCAAACCTTCAACCCAGTCCAGAGAGTTGCATCATGGTTCTCAGAAAGATCATCGGCCTCGTGCTGACCCTCGCGATGTTCGCGGTGGCGCTCGTCATCGGGCGCGTGCTGTGGGTCCACTACATGGATGAGCCGTGGACCCGCGACGGCCGCGTGCGCGCCGATGTCGTCAACGTGGCGCCGGACGTGTCGGGCGCGGTCGTGCAGTTGCCGGTGCGCGACAACCAGTTCGTCAAGAAGGGCGACCTGCTGATGGAGATCGATCCGTCGCATTACCGGATCGCCGTCGAGCAGGCGCAGGCGAACGTGGCGGCGCGCGCCGCCGAATTGCGCATGCGCCGCGCGGACGCCGCGCGCCGCGCCGACATGGACAGTCTCGTCGTCTCGAAGGAATCCCGCGACAACGCGCAACAGACCGCCTCGACGGCGGCGGCGCAGCTCCAGCAGGCCCAGGCCGCGCTCGATGCCGCGCAGCTCAATCTCGAACGCACGCGGGTGGTGTCGCCGGTGGACGGCTACGTGACGAACCTGAACGTGTTTCGCGGCGACTATGCGACGGCGGGCACGGCGAAGCTCGCGATCGTCGACAGTCACTCGTTCTGGGTCTACGGCTACTTCGAGGAAACCAAGCTGCCGCACGTGCGCGTGGGCGACCGCGCGTCGATCCGCCTGATGAGCGGCGGCGAACTGCAGGGCCACGTGGAGAGCATCTCGCGCGGCATCTATGACCGCGACAATCCGCAGAGCCGCGAACTGCTCGCCGACGTCAATCCGACCTTCAACTGGGTGCGGCTCGCACAGCGCGTGCCGGTGCGCGTGGGTATCGATCACATCCCGGACGGCGTGCTGCTCTCGGCCGGAACGACGGCCACCGTGGTGATCGCGCCATCCATGTAGGGCCGCGCAGTGCGCAGTCCTCGCTGACCGCCATGCCGATTGTGATATTGGTGATGAGCTACCCGGACACGGCAGACTCAAGCGGAGGATGCGATGAAACGAGGACCGTTCAGCGAGGCAGGCAGGAGACGGCGCCGCATGTTCCTGAGCCGCGCGCACGTGGCGCTGGCCGCGGCCGGCACGCTGGCGGCGTGTTTCGGCATCGGCATGGCGATCAACGGCGGACTTGAGTTCAACCGGACCAAGGTGTTCACGGGCGTCGGGATCATCGCGGTATCGACCGTGCTGTATATCTCGATGCTCTTCGTCAAGGACGATCCCGCGCCGCCGGATCAATGACCGGCGACGGTCTTGCCCATTGCTCCCGTGTCAGGCAAGCGTCGCGAGCGTGGCATCGGTCGTATCGACGACCATCAGGCCCGCGCGCAATCCCGGCTTCACCTTCGGGTTCGGAAACACGATGCGCTCTTCGTCGTGTGAAACCGTGTAGCGATAATCGCCGTCCCGGGCCAGTTCCGTGCCCGCTGCGAACGCGGTGAAGTTCGGCACATCGCCGGCTACGTTCAGCACGAAATGCTCGCTGCGCTTGTCGATCTGCGCGACCACGCTGAATACGCGCAACGACGCCTCCCCTGCCGCTGAAGCGGCTGCCGGCGCGCCCGCCAGCAAGCGGCGCAGCGCGCCATCCGCCGCCGTGAAGCGCGTCAGGTCGTTCTGCCCGAACGGCCGCACCTTGCCGAGTTCCAGCGTGCAGGCCAGCGCGCCCGCATGCTGCGCGGTGAACTGCGTGAACGTATGACCCTTCTCCCGATGCAGCAGCACGGCCTGGAGACGCGCGTCGCGCAGCCAGTCGAACATCGCGCGCGCGGGCGGCGCGCCGGTGTACGGCAGCAACGCGAACTGCTCGAACACCGAGGCGCGGATCGCCGTATGCATGTCGATGTGCCACTTGTCGTGCGCGGCGTCCGCGAAGAAAGCCAGCGCCGCCTGTTCCAGTTCCACCGCGCGCGGCGCTTCACGGCTGGCGCCGAACTGCGCGTGACGGCCGCCGAAGAGCCGGTTCAGATCGTCGTCGGCATAACGCTCGCCCGCGCGCATCGCGCCGATGTTGCCCAGAATCACCAGCAGCCGCGCAGCCAGCGGCGCGCGGCCGCTTGCGACATCCGCCACGAGCCGCGTCAGCAGTTCGATCGGCGCGGTTTCGTCGCCGTGAATGCCCGCCGAGGCAAGCACGCTATGCGAAGGCGCATGCTCCGGTTCGAGGCGCAGCACGCCTTCTCCCAGCCACGTCCAGCGCACGCCCGAGGCCGTCGTGCCGGCGTGCGTCGCGGGTACGCCGTTGCCGAGCGTGAAGCCGAGAAAATCGTCGAGCATGCGCGAAGCATCAGCGCTGGAAATCATAGAGGGCACCCAGTCCGAGGATGGTCGTCAGTTCGTCGAGCGCCGTACGCGACTCGACGAGCAACTTTGGATCGGCGAGATCGGCCGGCGCGAGGCGATCGCGGTAATGCCGCTCGATCCACGCGTCGAGCCGCGCGAACAGCGCGTCGTTCATCCACGCGTGCGGGTTCACGGCCGCGCGCTCGGCCTCGTTCAGCACGACGCGCAAGCGCAGGCAGGCCGGGCCGCCGCCGTTCTTCATGCTCTCGCGCAGGTCGAAGACGAGCACCTCGTCAATGGGCGTCGAGCGCGCCGCGAGCCCGTCCAGATAGGCCGCCACGCGCGCATTCTCGCGGCATTCCTGCGGCACCACCAGCACTTGCCGTCCATCCGCCGCCGACAGCAACTGGCTGTTGAACAGGTACGACGTCACCGCGTCCTCGACGCTCACTTCGTCCGCCGGCACTTCGAGCGCGGTGAACGTGGCGCCGCGTGCCTCGAGCCGCGTGCGTAGCGCGTCATACACCGCGTGCCGATCGACGAAGGCCTGCTCATGGCAGAACAGCGTCGTGAGATTGCCCACCGCGATCACGTCGTTGTGGAACACGCCGGCATCGATCACATCGGGCGACTGTTGCGCGAACACGGCCGCGTCGACGTCCAGGCCATGCAGGCGCGCCACCGCGCGGCTCGCCTCCAGCGTCTGCCGCGCCGGGTAGCGCCGGGGCTGCGGACCCGCGCCATACTCGCTGCGGCCATACACGAAGAACTCGACGCCCGGCGCGCCGTACGCGCTGGCGAAGCGCGTATGGTTCGCCGCGCCCTCGTCGCCGAGCGCGGGCGTTCCAGGCAACGCGTGATGTATCTGGAAGTGCGCGTCATCGGCGAAGATCGCGCCGAGCGAACGGCGCGTCTCGTCATGCTCGATCGCGCGATGCAGTTTCGCCGCCAGATTGGCCGGCGTGAAATGCACGCGGCCATCGGCGGTGTCGGCGGACGGACTCACGGTCGCCGCGTTCGCGGTCCACATCGCCGATGCCGAGCTCGCCGCCGCCAGCAGTTCGGGCGCTTCGCGCGCCGCGCGGGCGATCACGCTGGCGTCGTCGCCCGAGAAGCCCAGCGCGCGCAACAGCCGCACCGAAGGCCGTTCGAGCGGCGGCAGCACGCCTTGCCGGAAGCCCGCGTCCGCGAGGCGCTTCATCTTGCGCAGACCCTGGCTGGCTGCGGCCTTCGGATTGGCCACCGACTTCTCGTTGCTGCGCGACGCGACATTGCCGAAGGACAGTCCGGCGTAGTTGTGCGTCGGGCCGCCCAGCCCGTCGAAATTCGCCTCATAAGCCTTCGGCGCTTCTTTAGGTGCCTCTTTCGATGCCTGCATCATGAATCCTTCGCGATGACCGCTTGCCGTGCCGGAACTTCGCGCGACATGGCGCGTGACACAAAACTCAAAACCGCATGCCCGGCGACAGGCTCGCGGGCATCTGGAGCTGCGCGCTCTCCACCGATGCCATCGGATACGAGCAGTAGTCCGCCGCGTAATACGCGCTCGGCCGCTGATTGCCCGACCGCCCGATGCCGCCGAACGGCGCCGCCGACGATGCCCCATTGGTCGGCCGGTTCCAGTTGACGATGCCCGCGCGAATCGTGCGCTGGAAGTGCGTCCACGCGTGTTCGTCATCGGCGAGCAGGCCGGCGGAGAGACCGTAGGCGGTGTCGTTGGCGCGCTCGATGGCTTCGTCGAAGCTGCGGTAGCGCGTGATTTGAACCAGCGGGCCGAAGTGCTCTTCGTCGGGCACGTCGCGCGCCTGCGTGACATCGAGAATCGCCGGCGTGACGAAGCCGAGATGCGCGTCGCGTTGCTGCATCGACAGCACGGGCACGGCGCCCGCCTCGACGAGGTGCCGCTGAGCCTCGACGAGCCGCGCCGCCGCGCGCGCCGAAATCACCGCGCCCATGAACGGCTGCGGCTCCTCGTCATAGGCGCCGACGCGCAAGTTCGCGCTCACTTCAGTGAAGCGGTGCAGGAAGCGTTCGCCGAAGGCATCGTCGGGGACGAAGAGACGCCGCGCGCACGTGCAGCGCTGGCCCGCCGACAGGAACGCCGATTGAATCGTGTGATGCACGGCGGCGTCGATGTCTTCCACCGGCGCGACGACGAGCGGATTGTTGCCGCCCATCTCGAGCGCGAGCACGATCTCGGGCCGGCCGCCGAACTGCTTGTGCAGCAGCGTGCCGGTGTCGGAGCTGCCAGTGAAGAACAGGCCGTCGATCTGCCGGTGATTGGCGAGCGCCACGCCCGTGTCCTTCTCGCCTTGCACGAGATTGAGCACGCCCGCGGGCAACCCCGCCTGGATCCACAGCGCGACGGTCGCGGCCGCGACGCCGGGCGCGAGTTCCGACGGCTTGAATACCACCGCATTGCCCGCGATGAGCGCCGGCACGATATGCCCGTTCGGCAAATGCCCCGGAAAGTTGTACGGCCCGAACACGGCAACGACGCCGTGCGGCCGATGCCGCAGCACCGCGACGCCATCGGCCATCGGCGCGCGCTTTTCACCGGTGCGTTCGTGATAGGCCTGCACGGAGATATCGACCTTGGCTGCCATCGAGGCCACTTCCGTGCGCGCCTCCCACAAGGGCTTGCCGGTTTCGCGGCCGATCACGTGCGCCAGTGCGTCCTTGTTCTCGTTGAGCAGCGCGGCGAAGCGCTTCGCGATCGCCACGCGTTCGTCGAATGCGCGCGCGGCCCACGCGGGAAACGCGCGCCGCGCCGACGACACCGCGCGCTCGACATCTTCCGCCGACGCGCTGTTGCCCTGCCAGACGCTTTCATCGGTGCCCGGGTTGCGCGAGCCGAATGCCGCGCCCCGGCCTTCCTGCCAGTCACCGTCGATATACAACTGATTCGAAATTTCCATGTCGTGTCTCTGTCATCGGGATCGCGAAGCCGAACTCAGCACGCGCACCGCGTCGCCTTCCTTCACGCGCAAGGCTCCTGCTTCGTCCGCCGTCAGCAGGAACGTGCCGCCCTGCACCACGCCGACGGTCGCGCCGCAGCGGAAGTCATCCAGCAGCGTGTTGGACACGAGGCTCTTCACATCACTGTCCGTGTCCGGGCGCGTGCCGATATGCACGCTCGTCAGCACACTTTCACGCACCGTGCGCAAGTCGCCGATATGGCACTCGAGCACCGGACCGGCGTCGAAGATATCGACGTGATTCTCATAGCGCAGGCCTTCCGCCTCCAGCATCTTGCGCGCGGGCGCGGTGTCCTTGTGCGTCACGCCGACCGCGCGCTGCGCGGCGTCGGGCAGCAGGTCGAGATACACCGGATAACGCGGCATCAGTTCCGCCACGAACGACTTCTTGCCGTGCGAACTGAGGTAATCCGCTTCGTTGAAATCGATCTGGTAGAAGTGCGAGCCCACCGCGTTCCAGAACGGCGACTCGCCGTTCTCGTCGAAATGGCCGCGCAATTCGGCGCACAGGCGCTGCGGAAAGCGCTCCGTGAACTGCGCGATGAACATGAAGCGCGAGCGCGACAGCAGCCCGCCCACGCCCGCCGTCCGATAACGCGGGCTCAGGAACAGCGAGCACACCTCCGCATAACCGGTCAGGTCGTGCGACATGTTGAGCAGCGCCATGCGCGTCCATACGCCCATGTCCTTGCTGGCATGCACGACCGTCGATACGCGATAGTTGTAGAACGGCTGCTCCAGCCCGACTTCCGTTTCGATGCCGCATACGCCCGCTACGTCGCCCGTCGCGGTGTCTTCCATCACGAAGAAGTAGCCCGCTTCGAAGGGCGCGGCCGAGCCTTCCAGCGTGCGGCGCGCGCGTTCGACGCGTGCGGCCAGCGCCGCGCGGTCCGGCTTGAAGGTGGTCAGCCCGGGGCCTGTTTCCTGGGCGAGCGCGAGCAATGCGTCGACGTCGCCCGGCTGCGTGCAACGCACGACGATCATGGCAATTCTCCCGAGGCCTGGTGCAAGGGCACGCAACGCACCGTGTCGCCGTCGCTGACGCCGAGTGCCGCGCGCGCCGCCGCCGTGAGCGCGGCGCCGTCGGCGCGCGTGCCGCTCAGCCGCGCGATCACGCAGCGAAACGCATGCGCGCCGCCCGCCGCGACGAGATACGGCGCGCCCGCGCCATCTTCCGCGCCACGCTCACGCACCGCGCGCAGTTCGCCGGAACTCGCCGACGCGCTCTTGTCGACCGCAATGGTCAGCACCGGGCCCGCGTCGAAGATATCGACGTAGCGGTCCGGCTCGAAGCCTTCTTCGAGATGGATGTCGTAGGCGAGCAGCGTATGTTCGTTGGGTTCGCCCAGCACGCGCTGCGCGTCCGCGGGCAGCAGCGGCACATAGAGCGGATAGCTCGGCATCACCTCGGCGATGAACGTGCGGCTGCGTCCGCCCGACTCCGCTTCCACCTGTTCGAAGTCGCGTCCGAAGAACTTGCGGCCGACCGCATCCCAGAACGGCGACGCGCCCGCGTCGTCGGTGACGCCCAGCATCAGCGAGAACACTTCAGTCGAGAAGCGCCGCGGATTCGCGGCGATATAGATCATGCGCGCCCGCGACAGCAGATGCGCGGCCGCGGCGTTGTCTTCATCGCGCAACGATGGATCGATGTAGAAGCCGGTCAGACGGCTCTTGCCGGTCAGTTCGTGCGACATGGTGAGCGCGTGGATCTTGCGGTTCACCTTGAGCTCGCGCGATGCGTGGATCAGCGCATCGTTGCGGAACGCGTGGAACGGCTCGGCATAACCCGCCGACGCGACGATGCTCGAGGTCCCGAGCAGCCGCTTCGTTTCGGACTCTTCGAGCACGAAGAGATAGAACTCCTCGCCGGGAAACTCGACTTCGGCGCGGAACGAATCTTCCGAGAGCGCGACGCGCGGCTCCAGCGCGCGCCGCTCGCGCGGCAGCGAGTGCAGCACCGGTTGCGCGGCGCGCGCCATGCGTTCGAGTTCGTCGAGATCGGCGAGTCTGGCGGGACGGACGAAGAGCATCATCGGGTCCCGGGGTTCACTTGACCGCCGCCGCACTGACCACCTGCTCCAACGCCCGGCCGATGCGCGCGAAACCTTCGTCGAGATCGGTCATCGGCATGATGAGCGAGGGCGCGAAGCGCAGCACGTTCGGCCCGGCGATCAGCATGATGACGCCGTTCGCTGCGGCCGCGTTCAGCACGTCCTTGGCGCGGTCGCGGTAGGCATCGTTCAGTTCCGCGCCGATCAGCAGGCCGCGGCCGCGAATCTCCGTGAAGAGGCCGAAGCGTTCGTTGAGGCGCGCGAGATGCGCCTTGATCGCCCGGCTGCGTTCGTGCACGCCTTCGAGCAGTTGCGGATCGCTGATCAGCTCGACCACCTTTTCCGCGATCGCCGCGCCCAGCGGATTGCCGCCGTAAGTCGTGCCATGCACGCCCACCTTGAAGTGCGCGGCGATGGCGTCGGTCGTCAGCATCACGCCGATCGGGAAGCCATTGCCCAGCGCCTTCGCGCTCGTGAGGATGTCCGGCGTCACACCGTACTGCATGTACGCATAGAAGCTGCCCGTGCGGCCGACGCCGGTCTGCACCTCGTCGAAGATGAGCAGCGCGCCGTGCTGGTCGCACGCGTCGCGCAGACCTTGCAGGAAGGCCGGATCGGCCGGCAACACGCCGCCTTCGCCCTGCACCGGTTCGACGATCACCGCGCAGGTCTTCGGGCCGATCGCCGCGAGCGCGGCCGGCAGATCGTTATACGGCAGATGGCGGATGCCCTGCGGCTGCGGGCCGAAGCCTTCGGCGTACTTCGGCTGGCCGCCGACGCTCACCGTGAAGAACGTGCGTCCGTGAAACGACTGCGTGAACGAGATGATCTCGATCTTGTCGTCACCGTGCTGGTCGATGGCATGACGGCGCGCGAGCTTGAGCGCCGCTTCGTTGGCCTCCGCGCCCGAGTTGGCGAAGAACGCGCGATCCGCGAAGGTCAGGTCGGTCAGGCGCTTCGCGAGACGCAGCACCGGCGCGTTGGTGTAGCCGTTGCCGATGTGCCAGAGCTTGTCGCCCTGTTCGTGCAGCACCTTGAGCAGTTCCGGATGGCCGTGGCCCAGCGCCGTCACCGCGATGCCGCCGGCAAAATCCACGTAGTCGCGTCCGTCCGTATCCCACACGCGCGAGCCGCGCCCCCGGTCGGGCACGAAGTTGGCGGGCGCGAACACCGGCACCATGACCTCGTCGAAGGTCGCGCGATTCACATTGATCTCGGTCATGAGCCACTCCTCTTCAGGTTCCGCATCGGTATCAGGTTCGATATTAGGCAATCGCGCGGGTTCCGTCTTGCGCGTTCGCGACATGCTTCCACCGCTTTGCCCGTCTACTCACGCAGCGCCCGGCGGCTCGATCAGTGCGCCGCCGCGCGGTTCGTCGGGCGTGCCGCGCTGTTTCTCGATCCAGTTGCGGCGCTCCTCGCGCGGCGTCACGCCGAATCGGTCGCGGTAGGCGTTCGAGAAATGCGCCGCCGACGAAAATCCGCACGCCAGGCTGATCTGCACCACCGATTTGTTCGTGCGCTGCAATTGCGTGCGCGCCTTCGTGAGCCGCAAGTTGAGGTAGTACTTTGACGGCATCGCCCCGAGATATTGACGAAACAGCCGTTCCAGCTGCCGCCGCGAGATGCCGGCGAGACTGGCGATCTCGTCGGTGGTGAGCGGATCCTCGATGTTGGCTTCCATCAGCTGGAGCGCGTCGTTGAGGCGCGGATGACGTTCGCCGGGCGCGGTGACGAAGGGAATGCGCTGGCGCTCCGTGCCCGCGCGCAACACGCCGATGCCCAGCGAATCCGCGATGCGTTCCGCGAGGTCCGGGCCGTGATCGCGCGAGATCATCGCCAGCATGAAGTCGATGCTGGCCTGTCCGCCTGTGCACGTGGCACGGTCCCGGTCGATTTCGAAAATCTGCTGGCTGACGATCGCGCGCTCGAATTGCTCGGTGAACTGCTGGTAGGTTTCCCAGTTCACCGCGACGCGATACTGCGCGAGCTGTCCGGCCATCGCGAGCCACCACACGCCGTGATGAATGCCGCTCACGAGCGGCGTGCGCGGCGCCACCCTCGCGAGGCTGGCGAGAAACAGCCGGTAGTCGGCGAACTGCTGGTAGCGCTCCGTGACGACGAGCAGCCAGTCGCAGCGGACGGTGTCGTTGAAGGCGCCGTCGGCGGGCAGTTGCGCGCCGCCCGACAGCGGCACCGGACGGCCGTCCCAGGAACAGATGCGCCACTCGTAGAGGCGATGCCCGTCGATTTCGTTGGCGAGCGCAAGACTGTCGATGATCGGCGCAATGCCGCTCATCGAGACCGGCGCGAGCGCAACGATGGTCACCTGCCGCGGCGCGCCGGCCCCATTCGCCACGTTATTTGAGGCTGCCCGACAGGAACTGGCGCAGGCGCTCGCTCTTCGGCGCCGTGAGCACGTCCGCGGGCGCGCCTTCCTCTTCGGTGCGGCCATGATGCAGGAACATCACGTGATTCGACACGTTGCGGGCAAAGCCCATTTCATGCGTGACGACGATCATCGTGCGGCCCTCTTCCGCGAGCCGCTGCATCACCTTCAGCACTTCGCCGACGAGTTCCGGATCCAGCGCGGACGTGGGTTCGTCGAACAGCATGACATCGGGATGCATCGCCAGCGCGCGTGCAATCGCGACGCGCTGCTGCTGCCCGCCCGACAGATGCGACGGATATTGTTTCTCGACGCGCGGCGGCAGTCCCACCTTTTCCAGATACTCGCGCGCACGCTCTTCCGCTTCCTTTTTCGACACGCCGAGTACGTGGCTAGGCGCTTCCATCACGTTCTCGATGGCCGTCATGTGCGACCACAGGTTGAAATGCTGGAAGACCATCGCGAGCTTGGTGCGCACGCGCTGCAACTGCTTGTGATCCGCGACTTCGAGATTGCCGGTCTTGTCGGCTTTTGTGCGCACCGCTTCGCCATCGACGATGATGCGCCCCGCGTTGGGCCGTTCGAGAAAGTTGATGCAGCGCAGGAACGTGCTCTTGCCCGAGCCGCTCGCGCCGATGATGCTGATCACGTCCCCGGCTTTCGCGGCGAGCGAGACGCCCTTCAGCACTTCGTTGTCGCCGTAGCGCTTGTGAATGTCCTCGGCGACGAGCTTGGTCGCAACGTCCTTGACGGTGGGCTCCAACGCGTTCTCCTCGAGTGATGACAGGGTGTGGTGCATGGGATCGGATTCTACCGCCCGCTGCGGCGGCTGATGCGATGGCTGATGTGGCGGCTCATGCGCGGCGTGTCCGCACCGCGCCGGCCGGCCGCAGATACGCGAGCCGGCGCCGCTCCGCGTGCCGGAACGCCGCCACCAGCGCGAACGAAATCGCCACGTAGAGCAGCGCCGCCACGCCGAACGATTCGAATGACTGATAGGTTGCGGAATTGGCGTCGCGCGCGACCTTCAGGATGTCCGGCACGGTCGCGGTGAAGGCAACCGTCGTTGCATGCAGCATCAGGATCACTTCGTTGCTGTACAGCGGCAACGCGCGGCGCAAAGCGGACGGCAGGATCACGCGCCGGTACATCGTGAAGGTGCTCATGCCGTAGGCGCGCGCGGCTTCCACTTCAGCGTGCGGAATCGCGCGGATCGCACCGGCGAAGATCTCGGTCGTATAGCCGCAGGTGTTGAGCGCGAACGCCAGGATCGCGCAATTGAAGCCGCTGCGAAAGAACGCCTCAAGCAGCGACTGCGTCCGCACGAACTCCAGGCTGTACATGCCGGTGTAAAGCAGCAGCAATTGCACATAGAGCGGCGTGCCGCGAAACACGAAGGTGTAGAGGCGCACCGGCGTCGCCAGCCAGCGGTTACGCGATACCCGCGCGCACGCCAGCGGCACCGCCGCGCAGAAGCCGAGCGCCAGCGACGTCGCCAGCAGCCAGAGCGTCACGACGAGACCCGACGCGCGCAGGCCGTCGGAATAGAGGAAGGGGCGCCAGTATTCGGCGAAGATCTGGATCATGGCTTGGCGCTCGCGGACGGGATCGGCGGGTTCAAAGTTCGGCGTGACGCACGCCGGTCGAATAGCGCCGCTCGAGCAGCGTCAGCACGACGTTCGACGCGCTCGTGATCGCGAGATAGATCAGCGCCGCGACCAGGATGAAGAAGAACATGTGGAAGGTGCTCTTGCCGGCATCCTGCGCGGCCTTGACGATGTCCGCGAGACCGATGATCGACACCAGCGCCGTCGCCTTCACCAGCACCTGCCAGTTGTTGCCGATGCCCGGCAACGCGAAGCGCATCATCTGCGGAAACAGGATCCGGCAGAACACGCGCAGGCCATTCATGCCGTAGGCGCTGCCCGCCTCCAGCTGGCCGCGCGGCACGGCGAGAAAGGCGCCGCGGAAGGTCTCGGCGAAATACGCGCCGTAGATGAAGCCGAGCGTTATGACGCCGGCCGTGAAAGGATCGATGTCGAGCTGGTCCCAGCCCAGTGCGTCGGTCAGATGGTTCAGCGCGATCTGGATGCCGTAGAACAGCAGCAGCATCAGCACGAGGTCGGGCACCGCGCGGATCAGCGTCGTATAGGCGGTCGCGATGCCGCGCAACGGCGCATGCCGGGAGAGCTTCGCCGCCGCGCCCACGAGGCCGAGCAGCACCGCCACTGTCAGGGAGAGCAGCGCGAGCGCCAACGTCTCTTTTGCGCCCGCCCACAGGAGCGGACCGAAACCATGCAGGACCACGAGCCGCCTCCTTCGATGACTGGAATGGCGGCGATGCTCTCAGGACGGCTTTATTTGCTCAAGGCGGCAGGCGGCTGCGTGCTGCGACGCAACATGCAACGCCCGGGGCGGGCTGCGGCCGCGCGCCCCCGTCGAAACGCATGGCCTTATCGCGACAGACAGGAAAACCCGCAGCACCGCCGCCGACGAAAAATGCGCATTTCAGGTCGCATTTCCGATAGCGGACGGCGCGCGGCTCAGGCTTACTTGCCGACCAGGGCGCGCAGATGCTGCGCGACTTCACCGTTGGCCACGGCGATTTCCGGGCTGTCCTGCAGCAAGGGCAGGAACTGCTCCGCGAAGGCCGGATCGCGCGTACCGGCCCGGAACATGCCGAGCACGGCTTTCGCATGCTCGATACGCATTTCCGGCGTGGCCTCGCTGTCGTCGAGGACATCGTCGATGGCGGCGATCAGCGTCGAGAACGGCGCGAGCCAGCGATACGCCGAACCATTGATCACGATCTGCAGGAACTCGCCCGGCGACACCGCGCCGAACTCGGCCTCGTGCCGCGCGCGCAGATGCGCGAGCACGCTGCGATGAAGCGCGAGCAGCGGATGGCGTACGTCGCGCAGAAAAGCGGTGGCGGCTTGGTCGGTGATGGCGGTCATGGCGGGCCTCGTCGTAGGAGTTGCGCTTCAGTTGCGTTTCAGGAAGCTCCCTAAGTAAGGCCGTTTTGCCCGCGATCAAGCACCCCGCGTGCGGCCCGCGTAGCGGATGAATTCGGCCGCGGTCAGCGGCGGCGAGAACAGCCAGCCCTGCCCGAACTGCGCGCCGCGCGCATGCAGATAGGCGGCCTGCTCCTCGCGCTCAATGCCCTCGGCGATCACCTGCACCTCGAGCGTCGCCGCCATGTCGATGATGTGCGAGGCCACACTGCTCGACGCCGCATCCTGCCCGACCGTATCGACGAAGGACTTGTCGATCTTCAAGCCGTCGACGCGGAAGTTCTGCAAGTGCGACAGGCTCGAATAGCCGGTGCCGAAATCGTCGAGATAGACGGCGTGGCCCGCGTGACGGAACGCCCCGATGACTTCCTTGGCGGCATCGGCGTCGAGAAAGCTGCGCTCGGTCGCCTCGATGCGGATCTGCCCCGGCCGAACGCCCTGCCGCGCGAGCGCCGGGCCGAGCACGTCGAGGAAACGGTGCGTCGTCAGGTCGGGCGCGGAGAGATTCACCGACACGTAGTACTCGCGATAGCGCCGCAGAAAGTCGCCGAGTTCGAGCAGCACGGTATCGAGCACCTGGTCCGTGATGGCCTGGATCAGCCCGCGATGTTCGGCGAGCGGAATGAAATCGTCCGGCCGCACGATCCGGTCGTGATACTTCCAGCGCACCAGCGCCTCAGCCCCGACACAGCGGCGCGTGGCGAGTTCGACGATCGGCTGATACGCGACGATGAACTGATGACGGCGCACGGCGTCGCTCAGCTGGCCGCGCGGCGAGAGCCTGCGGAGGATGAAATACGCCGCCCAGCCGGCCACCAGCAAGCCCGCCGCCACGCCGCCCAGCAGCCAGCCCCACGGCAGCGTGCGCACGCGCTGGCGCCACGGCTGATGCGGGGCGCTGACGACGACCGCCAACGGCATCGAGGCCGAGCGCCGCACCACGTAGGGCGAACAGTCGCGCACGGGCGGCGCGGTCCGGTACACGGCGAGGACGGCGGCGGTGGCGGCGGCATCGGCGGCGGGCGCGCTGGCGATCACGCGGCTCACCTCCGTATTGATGACCGCGACGCCTTCCACCGGCGCGGCGGGCGCGCCATGGCTGTCCACGTACAGCGCGGGATCGGCGGCGATATAGAAGCCGTCGCGCCCCATGACCAGCGACGCCTTGCCGCCCGGCAGCCGCGCGAGGCCGTACCACGCGAGCATGCCGTCGCGCGAACGCCAGTCCGGCGGCGGCAGCATCAGACCGCCGGTGACGCCGTCGAGCGCGCCTACCGACACCGCGCCCAGCAGCGAGGAACATTGCCAGCGGCCGTCCCGGTCATAGGCGCCGGCATCGCGCACCTGCGCATGCGTGAGTGCGATGCGCCGCAGTTCGGTCAGATACGGCCGCGAGCACGGCGCCGCCGACACCCGGCCGATCTCGCCGAGCGCGCCGGAGAGGTGCTGGGTGAGATCCTCGGCGCGCCGCAGCGTGGCATCGGCGAACAGGTTGAGACGCCTGGTTTCCTCGAGCCGCTGGCTGCGCTGGGCGAACAGAAAGCCGATGCCCGCCGGCGCCAGCGCCGCAATCACCACGATGACGATCAGAAGCGCCGCCAGCGCCCCACGTTGAGTGTTGTTCATTGCGTGTTATGGTCCGCGGCGCGAGGCAGGCGACTCGCGCGCGTTTTCTCGTTCCCCGACGACAGTGAAACGACGCATCCCGCGCCGTCACCGCGCAGTCCCGGACAAACGACTTAGTGTAGGGGGCGCGCCCAGCCGCGTTCAACGATTTCTTTGCCCGAAAGCACACCGTTTTGGTGGGTTTCCGCACGGCTCCCCGGCCCTTTTTTTGCCGTGGTCACGCCATGCGAGAATCGCCGGTGCGAAATTCTCCTTTTTTGCACTGATCTCTGCCCGCCATGGCTCAAGACCCACCCTCCTCTCCGCTCGTGCGCGACGCCGCGTCCGCCGACTTCGACGGCATCGCCCGGATCTATGCGCATTACGTCGAGCACGCGCTCGCGACCTTCGAGGAAGTGCCGCCGTCCGCCGACGAATTGCGCACCCGCCACGCGGCCATCGCGGCTGCCGGCATGCCGTATCTGGTCGCCGAACTCGATGGCGTGATCGCGGGCTATGCCTACGCATCGGCCTACCGGCCGCGCTCGGCGTACCGGCATACCGTCGAGGATTCGGTTTATGTCGCCGCCGGCTTTCACGGGCGTGGCGTCGGCCGGGCGCTGCTCGGGGCGCTCGTCGAACGCTGCGAACGCGGGCCGTGGCGGCAGATGATCGCGGTGATCGGCAACAGCGGCAATGCCGGATCCATCGCGCTGCACGCGCGGCTCGGCTTCGAGCATGCGGGCGTGTTGCGCGACGTCGGCTTCAAGCATGGCCAATGGGTCGATACCGTGCTGATGCAGCGCGCGCTCGATCCGCTTCCGCAGCCCGCCGCGCAACCGCCCGCGCACAGCAGCTAAGATTCGAGCTTTACGTCCCGCGCGCTTCCAGCCTTGCCGACTTACACCCTCGCCTCCTCCGTCAGCGCGGAAATCGATATCCGCAAGAGCCGTTTCATCGCGTGCGCCATTCCCGTGGCCAATCGCGACGAAGCCATGCGCGAACTCGACGGCCTGCGGGCCGCGCATCCCGGCGCGACGCATGTCTGCTGGGCCCTGCTCGCCGGCGGCCAGTCCGGCATGTCCGACGACGGCGAGCCCTCCGGCACCGCTGGCCGCCCGATTCTCGAAGTGCTGCGCCATCACGAAGTGGACGGCGTGCTGGCCGCGGTCGTGCGTTACTACGGCGGCATCAAGCTGGGTGCGGGCGGTCTCGTGCGCGCCTACACCGACGCGATCGCCACCGCGATGCAGCAGGCCGAGCGCGTGGAGCGGGTCGAGCGCGGGCTGATCGGCATCGAGCTCGACTACGCCGACGAAGCGCGGGTGCGTCGCTGGATCGAGCAGCATGAGGCGGAACTCGTCGAGAGCGCGTACGGAATGACGGTGCGCCTCGTCGTGCGCATGGCCGCCGCCGCGCGTGAACCGGCGGCGCTCGAACTGCGCGATCTGACCAACGGCCGCGCGGGCATCGAGGTACGGACGTGACGGAGCCGGCCGCGGAGCCACGCGCCTTTGCCCTTGTCATCGAGCCGGATGGACACCTGGTCGCCGTAAGGGAGAACGAGAGTCTGCTCGAAGCCGCGCTGCGCGCCGGCTTGTCGCTGCCGCGCTCATGCCGCAACGGCACATGCCGCGCGTGCATGTGCCGGCTTGTCGATGGCGCGGTGTCGTATCGCGTCGACTGGCCAGGGCTGACAAAGGAGGAAAAGGCGCAGGGCTGGATCCTGCCCTGCGTGGCGCTGCCGCACGGCGACGTGACGATCCATCAGCCCGACACCCGCATGGCCGTCCCGGACACGCGCCCCGTGCGCCGGCGCGGCTTCTGACCCGGGTTTGTCGGTATTGTCGTCTTGAATCAACGATCTACGATTGGATTCCCGGAGCCGGCAGAGGAACAATCCACGCAAAGGGCGTGCAGAACGGCTCTCAAAAAGTGTACAATTGCGCTTTGCCCAAAATTCTGGCAGGGCCAGATCAACCGAGATTTCAATGACTAAAGTTCTGCTGAAAGAAAACGAACCGTTTGATGTTGCAATGCGCCGCTTCCGCCGTACCGTCGAGCGTACGGGCCTGATCCAGGAACTCAAGTCGCGCATGGCTTATGAAAAGCCCACCACCGAGCGCAAGCGCAAGAAAGCTGCTGCTGTTGCTCGCCTGCGCAAGCAGATCCGCCGCGCACAACTGCCGAAGAAATTCTATTGATCGATTGCGGGGCCCTGCCCGCATCGGTTCATATCAGTTCGGCATCGCCGCCTGAGTTCGATCGAGTCGCGGTTTCGCGCCGAGAAGGTTGCGCGGAAGCTCGCGGAGTGACGCACAATCTGGTGCGCCCCGGTCGATAGAGGTGGGCAAGATTGCTCAAAGCCTGCATGAGTGAGTGCTCATGCAGGCTTTTCGTGTTTCCGGGGCGGGTGTTGTTGAGAGAAGGTGTGCTTGGCTGCGCGGACGAGGCGTGGGGTCCATCCCCCGGGTCCATCCCCCGGGTCCATCCCCCGGGTCCATCCCGTACGGGACTCGACTCGATGTGCAGGAAACGGACGCACAAAAGCAAAGAGCCCGGCTTGACCGGGCTCTTTGCTTGACGATTTGGTTGCGGGGGTAGGATTTGAACCTACGACCTTCGGGTTATGAGCCCGACGAGCTGCCAGACTGCTCCACCCCGCGTCTGAAGAGTTAAATTATAGACTGAAGCGGCGATCGGAGTCAAACATTCTTTGCGTTCAGCGATATCGGAGCAGGCGCAAGCGATTCGCGTCGGCTTGCCGCCTGTGTCGCCTGCTGATGCGCCCTCGACAGCTTGCCCAGCAACGGCAGCAGCGCAATGGCCACCACCGCTCCGCCGGCCGCCAGCCATCCCAACCCGAAGAACAAGTGCGTATAGAGCGGCAGCGACTGCGCCGCATCGAGATTGCCGGCCGGCATGCGCGCGAAGTTGGCGACGACACTGCCGAGATACTGCGACACGCCCGTCGCGACGAAAAACGCGCCCATCATGAAACCGCCCATGCGCGCCGGCACGTACCGCGCGATCATCGCGAGTCCCAGGCCCGAGACCAGCAGTTCGCCGAACGAGTACAGCCCGTAGCCGGCCACCATGAACCACGACGAGACCCGCCCTTCCACCGCGTAGCGCCCGCTCAAACCGAACACGAAGAAGCCGATGGCCACCACCACGAAGCCCAGCGCGTACTTCGCGGCCACCGGCATGTCGCGTCCGCGCCGGGCCTGACGCGCATACGCGAAGGCGAGCAGCGGGCTCAGCACCATGATCCAGATCGGGTTGAGCGCCTGGAACTGGGCGGCGCTCCAGGTGAACAACGCGATGCCGCCGATCGAGAACGCCGGGTCGACGTTGCGCAGCGCGAACAGCGTGAGCGACGTCGACATCTGCTGGTAGAAGACGAAGAACAGGATCACCTGGAGCGTCAGGATCAGCGCGGCGATCAGGCCGGCGCGCTCGCTGCGGTCGCAGGTCTTGAGCATGAAGCCGAAGATCGCCAGGATCGCGACGCCCGCCGCATACACGCAGGCCACCGCGACCTGCTTGTGCTGCAGGATGAAGACGGTCGAAGCGGCCAGCGCAAGCGATCCCGCGATCACTGCGAACACGCGCGACCCGCGCAGCGGTTCGTCATCGGGCGCCGAGCCGACGTGTGCAAGCGACCGGCGCAGCAGCGCGAAATTGAGCAGTCCGAGCAGCATGCCGCCGCAGCACACGGCGAATGCGGCGTGCCAGCCCCAGTGATCCTTGATCCACGGCGTGGCGAGCATCGAGAACGTCGAGCCGATATTGACCGCCATGTAGTAGATGGTGAAGGCGCTGTCGATGCGCGCATCGTCGCCTTCGAAGATGCGGCGCACGAGGTTCGCCGCGTTCGACTTGAACAGCCCGTTGCCGACCACGATCACGCCCAGCGACGCATACATGAAGCCCAGCGTGTCCACCGGCAGCGCCAGCATCAGATAGCCGCACGCGAGCACGATCGCGCCCGCGATCATCGTGCGGCGCGCGCCGAGCACCTTGTCGCCGATCCAGCCGCCGATCGACGGCGCCGAAAACACCAGCGCGGTGAAGGCGCCCCAGGTCAGGTTGGCGTGATCGTCGGCGAAACCGATCTTGTCGATCATGAACAGCACGAGCAACGCGGCCATCCCGTAATAGCCAAAACGCTCCCACATCTCGATCAGGGAGACCGTCGTGAATGAACGTGTCTGCGATATTGAAGTCTGCGTTATTGAACGTGTCTGCGACGTGCCAGGCGATGAGTTAATCATGAGCAAGAAAATCCTTCGAACAGCGAGGGGTGAGACGGCCGGATGAGAGTCGTCTTCTTCGGCAGAAAACACGGCAATACATGAGCACCGGTTTTCACAGCGATGATGAATGCGTAACCGAAGAATCAGCGTAGACGCAGAACCCGTGATTATCGCAAATCATGGAGGGTAGCCGCCGCGGGAAGAATGACAATCCGCAAAGGGCGTAACAGAGAAAATCGGCGATTGATGCGTGAACAGCGCACGGCGCAGGCGCGCCGGACGTGTGGAGAGGAAGTATTCATCGATCGTCCATTGCCACATCGTTTTACGAACTTATCGCACAACGATGATCTCGGCGTCTCGACGCACTCAAAAGGATCGCTTTCGGGCGCGTCAGTTGATTTAAGTCAATCGCAAGGTTATTGCGACTGACGAGTGCCGGATTTTCCGGTTATTCGTGCATGCGGTCACTCGGGAATAGCCCTGACACATAAACCTTCTTTTATTCGCAATAACCGGATGTGATAATCGAAAACATGCAGTCGTCATAAAAGAACATAATCAGGCGGCCGGCCGTCGAACGAATGCCAGCATGACGCCGAAACCGATCATCAGCGCACCGCTGATCCGGTTGAACCAGGCGAAGCCGCGCGCGCCCCGCGACATCGAGCCGAGCCGCGCCCCCAGCAGCGCGTAGATGAAAATGGCCACGAGTTCGAGCACCAGGAAGGTGGCGCCGAGGATCGCGAAGCTGGTCGCGTAGGCGCTTCGGTCGACGAACTGCGGAAAGAACGCAGTGAATACCAGAATGGCCTTCGGATTGCCCGCGGCCACCCAGAACTCCTGTTTCGTCAGTCGCGCGATGCTCGCCGTACACGGCGCGCTTTTCGGCTCCGTCGCAAGCAGCGCCGGTCCCGAACGGAGCAGTTTCAAGCCGATCCACACGAGATACCCCGCTCCCGCGAACTTGATCGCCGTGAAGAGCGTCTGCGAAGCCAGCAACAGCGCGCCGAGCCCCAGTCCGGCGATGGCGATCATCACCGCGAAGGCGGCGAGCCGTCCGAACGATGCGCGCACCGACGTGCGCACGCCGTCGCGGGCGCCGTTCGACAGCGACAGCACGTTGTTCGGCCCGAAGGCCATGTTGATCGCGAAGCAGGCGGGCAGGAAGACGAAGAAGCTTTGCAGCGACATGGGACACCCGCGAGACGGACGGATTGAAACCGTCAAGCTAGCACGCGCATCCTGCCCGCGAAAGCATCAGAAGCGATGCCGGATGCCCGTACCGATCATCAGTTGATTGCGCCCGCTCGACGGATCGTTGGTGTTGATCACCGCCGGCGCATTCGAGGACGCGCGTTGATAGATCGACTCCAGATACACGTCCGTGCGCTTGGAGAGCAGATAGTCGACCTGCAGCGCGCCTTCGTGCCAGTGCGCGCCGCCGCCATTCGTGTAGACGTACATGCCGGCCAGCATGATGGCCGGCGTCAGCTTGTAGATGCCGTTGATCTCGTAGTTGTTGAGCCCGAGCGAGGGGACCAGGTCGCCGCTGTCGGCATCGATGACGCCGGAGTTGATCGCGCGCGAGAACGCTCCGCTCAGCGTGAATTCGCCCAGCTCGTAACTCATGCCGACGCCAAAGGTGTTCTGCTGCTGGACGTTCGCGGTGAAGACGCTGCCCTGGGTGGTACCGGGCAGCGCGAGGGCTTCGTAGGCGCCGGTCGTCGTGTTGCCGCGGCCGTTGTTGTGCAGATAGGCCGCGCCGGCATTGAACGAGCCGAGCGAATAATTCGCGCCGACGCTGTACGCGCGGTTGTCCGAGAACGCGCCCGCCTCGTTGGAAAACGCGTACAGCCCGCCGAAGCTGAAGCCGCCATAGGAAGCGCTTGTGTACTTGACCGAATTCGATGCCAGGAACGAGTTGTTGGCGTTGTCGTTGTCGAGCAGATGCGCGAAGGCCGTGCCGCCGATGTTGCCGGTCAGCGTGAAGGTCTGGAAATAATCGTGGATGGAATCGTACTGACGGCCGAAGGTGACCGTGCCGAGCCGGTCCGAGCCAATGCCGACGTAGATCGGATGATCGTTGAGGCCTTCGCCGGTCGCGACCGACAAGCCGCGTTCGAGACGGAAGATCGCCCGCGCGCCCCCGCCGAGGTCTTCCGAGCCCTGCAGGCCCCAGTAGCTGCCGTCGATGGTGCCGGTGGTCAGCCGATACTGCGAATGGCCGCCGACGTTGCTGGTCCAGGCCAGTCCTGAATCCAGTTCGCCATACAGTTGCACCGAACTTTGCGCCCAGGCGGCGCAGGGCACGCCGAGCAAGGACGCGGCCACGGCCATGGAAACGGCTCGCACGGCCGCGAGCGGCACGAGTGGAGCATCTGCTTCGGAGCATGACGACACAGAGGAAGGCGGGCTTGGTCGGGTCGGCATGACAGTCTCCGTTGTTTCTCCGTTTGAGAAAGATTGTCAGTTTTGTGAAGAGGCTTGTCAGAAAAAAATCCGCGGTGACTGCATCTGTGTCCTGGAACCAACGAACAGTCGTGCAGCGCTTTTTTTTGTCTTGCCGATTCGTCGCGCTTGAGCCTATTCAGCCGATTGAGCCGATTGAGCCCGGCCGACGCCGCATCCGGCTTGCCGCTAGAATCGACACGCCCTTTCCTCACTCACCGACTCCGTCGAAGCCACCATGCCCTACCCGACTCGCGCCATCCTCACGGGCCACACACGCGGACTCGGCGCCGCGATAGCCGCTCAACTGCTGGCCCAGAATATCGAGGTGCTCGGCCTCTCGCGCACCGCCAATGCCGGGCTTGCCGCCCGCTATCCTGGAGCGCTGAGCCAGGTCGAACTGGATCTCGCCGACTTGTCCGCGCTCACCGACTGGCTCGCGGGCGATACATTGATCCGCTTCATGGACGGTGCGCAACAGGTGCTGCTCGTCAACAATGCCGGCGTGCTTGCGCCGGTCGGCGGCCTTGCCGACCAGTCGCCCGCGCAGGTGGCGCGCGCGGTGAGCGTGAACGTGGCGGCGCCGATGATGCTGGCGGCGGCCGTCGCGGAGTGCGCCGCGCGTTCCGGCGGGCAGTCGCCGGATACGCGCATCGTCCATGTTTCGAGCGGCGCCGCGCGCAATGCCTATCCCGGCTGGAGCATCTACTGCGCGACCAAGGCCGCGCTCGATCAGCACGCCCGTGCGGTCGCGCTGGACGGCAGCCCGTTGCTGCGCATAAGCAGCGTGGCGCCGGGTGTCGTTGATACCGACATGCAGGCGGAAATCCGCGGCACCGGGCTCGACCGCTTTCCGCTGCGGGAACGCTTCGACGCCTTGAAACGCGACGGCCAGCTCGCGACGCCGGAAGACTCGGCTTGCAAGCTCGTTCAACATCTTCTGAGCGATACGTTCGGCAGTCACCCGACCGCCGATGTCCGCGACTTGCCCTGACTGCGGAAGCCGCCTCTCAGGCGGCCGCGCCTGCCGCGGGCGGCAGTTCGAGCGCCGCGCGCGAGAGCGCGTCGGCGCGCTGATTGCGGGCACGCGGAAGCCACTGGATGCGCGCATCGCCGAGTTGCGCGAGAAGCGCGCGCGCCTGATGCGCGTGAGCCGCAAGCGCGCGAATGCCGGAGGGTTCAGCCGCGTTCACGTCATCGATCACCACGCGGCTGTCGCCGTGAATCACGATGCCCTGCGCCCGCTCGCGCAGCGCGGCTTCGAGCACCGCGATGAGGGCGCGATATTCCGCCACGCTGCTGTCGCCATGGCCGCACGCGGCGCTGATCTCCACCGTCCGGCCGCACGGCCCGACCAGCACTCCGCCGATCCCGAGCCGGCCCGGATTCGGCAGCGCCGAGCCGTCGAACCACGCGCGCCATGCGCCCGCGACACACTCAGGCTCGCGCACTTGCGCGGCGATCGATCGTTCGGCCCGGTGCATCTCGCGCTGGCGCCGCGCAGCTTCATCCTTGCGTTGGGTTGCACGGCGGGCATCGACGAGCGCCTGTACGGTCTCTCCGGCAGCGGCCTTGGTCAGCGTCCTGTACAGCGCCGCATGTTCGCTGATGGCCGCGCCCCGGGCGAGCCTGCGGCTTTGCATGCGTTCTCGTTTGTAGGCAACGGCCAGCAGTTCGTCGAAATCGATCATGAGACCCGGGCGAAATGAGCGAACGCCGAGCTTAGCAGACCCGGATGGGGCGGCCGTGCACTGCCCGTCCGTATGGGTACGGCTGTTGCTCACTCAATGCAGGACCGTCGCGCGCAGTCCAGGAGCCGCGGGAGGTCTGTCCGCAACTGAGCCAAGGAGCAGAACATGAGTGATTCGATGGGATCGTCTTCCGGCGGCGCGAAGATCGTCGGCAAGGGCGCGGCAACCGCCGCGGGACCGGGGCCGGATGTGATGGCAGCCAGCACGCTCGATGGCAATTCGGTGATCAGCAGCGATGGCCACGATGTCGGCTCGCTGAAGGACATCATGCTCGACGTGAGCAATGGGCAGATTGCGTATGCGGTGCTGTCGAGCGGGGGATTTCTCGGAATCGGCAATAAGTTGCTTGCCATTCCATGGAGCGCGCTCACGCTCGACACCGACAACCGCTGCTTCCGTCTCGATGCAACAGCTGAACAGGTTCGCAACTCTCCGGGTTTCGACAAGGACGCGTGGCCGTCGATGGCCGATCACGTCTGGGCCAGCACGGCGCATCAGCACTACGGGCGCGAGCCGTACTGGGCGACGGATCGCGCGAGGGACGTGAGTCAGGCCGGGGCCATTCCGCCCGAGGGCGTCGATGCGCCCGAGGCGGGCGGGGTCAAGCTCTGACGAGGTAACCGACAGCGTTGACCGGCCGCGAGATCAGTCGAGCGGCCGCTCGCCGACCTGCATGTTGGTGCCTTCCGTTTCATCGGTCAGGGCGCGGAGAACGTCTGACGCAAAATCTTCGATGGCAAGGTGCCACTCGATCGTGCCGACGGCGAAGTCGTTCGGATTGCGCTTCCCTTGCGCCCGGCGAATCGCTCCTACCGAGAGACTCAACGCGCGTGCGTGCTGGAAGTGCGGGTCGTCCGAATCGATGAAGGGGAGTTGGTCTTTGTTCATGGTACCTATTACGGTCCTTGCCGACGAAACTTGAGAAGGGCACACGGTACGCAATCGTTTGCGCGAGGGAATGCCCTGATTCCAATGCAAAGCTATCTGAACCTTGCCGGAAATTCGGGTGTCGCAGCATTCGACATCCTGCGTACCGGCATCATGGTGCGTTTCGTCAGCGGCGGGACTTATTTGTATGACTATCACGTGCCTGGGCGTACGCACGTGGAAGCAATGAAACGCCTGGCCCTGAGCGGCCGTGGTCTCAGCACCTATATTTCACGGCTTGGCGCGGAGTATGCCAAACGGATCGCTTAGCTGCTCGAACCACGCATTTTACGCGAAGTAAATAGTCTTACTTCGTACGAATCGTTTGACGCAGGTCTCGGCGAATCGTTGGGATGCCCAATGAATATTATGATTATCAGAATGCGTCCGAAAGGCAAGCATCGTCCGCCGGTGCGGCATGGTCGATGCTGACATCCCTGTAAGCGGCGCACTCGCGTCGACTTTCAAGGAGACGGTCATGAAAGCCACTTTCGCCATCAGCGGTGCCCTACTCGCGCTTTGCAGCGCAACAGCGTTCGCCCAGGACATGTCGCGCGATCAACTCATGCAGAAGCCTCAGCAAATGCAGCCCGGCAAGCACGAGTCCGTGCCGACGCCTCGCACCGGCGATGCATCGCGCGGCGGCGTACCTTCGGGTACCTCGGGAAGCGGAACACTGATGCAGCAACGCGAACACGGCATGTCGTCCGACGCGCCGTCCAACCCGCCGCAATCGACCGGCACCATGAAGCAGTGAGTGGTGCATGCGCGTGGCGTCGATGAAGCATGCGACGCCACGTGACCACATCATTCAAGACCTCGGGTTCGCCTGAACCGATCTTGCTTCGCGCAGGACCGTGCGCATGAAGCGTATATGCTGTTTTCTCCACATGACCAAGAGAAAACGGATGAGCACACCGCACGTCAAGGTGCTGCCAGAAAGGCGGCGTGCACGTGAAGAAGAGCGAACTGCTGCGCGCCGCAATCGCGATGCTCGACGCCGCGCCGGAGAAAAAGTTGATCGCAGCGATCAAGGCGCTCGAGACGGTGAAGACGGGACGACCGTCGAACGTTTGAGCTGCATCGATGGGTGAATCTGGATCAACGCCGTCGCCGCGAGTAACTGCGAGTAACCGGATAGTTAGCGCGGCGGGCGCGCCCAAAGACTTCGATACAAACCAGTGGTACAAAACAAAAATCCCGCATGGCCGATGACCATGCGGGATCCGATGTCTGTCCTGGCGGAGAGAGGGGGATTCGAACCCCCGATAGGTTTTACCCTATACACGCTTTCCAGGCGTGCGACTTAAACCACTCATCCATCTCTCCGGAAGACCGCGATTATACCAAGTTCCCGCCACTGCGCCAGCCCCTACGGATGGCGAATGTAATCCACCAGTGCGCGCGTATAAGCGTCCGGCTTGCGGTCCAGCAGACTCACCGCGATCGCCACCGCGAACCCTGCCGGCACGCCGAACACCCCCGAACTGATCGGCTCGATGCCAAACCAGCGCGCCCCCGCAAACCCGGTGAGCTGCACGAAGAACGGATAAGTCGACACGATGTAGTACACGCACACCACCAGCCCCGCGATCATCCCGGCGACGACCCCGCGCTGCGTCGTGCGCTTCCAGAACACGCCGAGCACCAGCGCCGGAAACAGACTCGACGCCGCCAGCGAGAACGCCGCGCCCACCAGGAACAGGATGTTGCCCGCATTCAACGACGCCACATACGATGCCAGCAGCGCCACGCCCAGCAGCAGGATCTTCGAGATGGTCACGCGCCGCTGACTGCTCGCGCCGCGATCCACCATGCAGTAATAGACATCGTGCGAGAGCGCATTGGCGATCGTCAGCAGCAGTCCATCGGCTGTCGAGAGCGCCGCCGCCAGTGCGCCCGCCGCAATCAGCCCCGAGATCACATACGGTAGCCCCGCAATCTCCGGCGCGGCCAGCACCACCATGTCCGGCTGCATCTGGATGCCTGCCCAGCGCACGATGCCATCGCCATTCACGTCGTTGATCCGGATCAGATAGGGTTCCACGCGTCGCCACTGCGTAACCCATTGCGGCAGATCCGCGAACCGATGCCCCACCAGTCCCGTCAGGATCTCGTGCTTGATCAGCACCGCGAGCACCGGCACCGTCAGATAGAACAGCGCGACGAAGAACAGCGTCCAGCCGACCGAACGCCGCGCCGACGCCACCGACGTCGTCGTGTTGTAGCGCGTGAGAATGTGCGGCAGGCTCGCCGTGCCGATCGAAAGACACAGCAGCAACGCCAGGAAGTTCACCTTGTGCAGACGCGGGCTCTCGTCGCTGGCGGAGCCTGGCGCGAAGGCTTCGGCCATCGGCACGGGAGCGGCCACGCGTTCGCTCAGCGCATCGCGCTCGCGCGTCCACTTGACCTGCGCATCGGCGGGATCGCGCGGAAACGCGGCCAGTTCCCGCTCCCGCTCGTTGATCTCGCGCAGCGGCCCGTTATGCCGCCGCAACTCGGCGATCTCCGCCGTCAGCCGCGCATGCTCGACGTGGAACGACTGTGGCAACGCGTCGATGCGCTCCTGCACCCGCGCCGCCTGCCGCTGGAAATCGGCACGCACGCGCGCCTCGTCCGGCGACACCGCCACCGCCCGCTCCAGCGCCTCGACCCGCTCCATCACGCGGCCATAGTTCAGTTGCGGGAACCAGCCGAGACCTTCACGATGCGCGATCATCGACACGGGAATCAGCATCGCGCTGATGAGGATGATGTACTGCGCCACCTGCGTCCACGTCACGGCGCGCATGCCGCCGAGAAACGAGCACACGAGGATGCCCGCGAGTCCGCAGAAGATGCCGATCGAAAACTCGATGCCGATGAAGCGCGAAGCAATCAGCCCGATGCCCTGGATCTGCGCAACGAGATACACGAACGAACAGAGAATCGCCGCGACGGCCGCCAGCGCGCGCACCAGGTTGCTCGAGAAGCGCGTGCCGAGAAAGTCGGGAATCGTGTAGCGGGCGAGCTTGCGCACGTACGGCGCAAGCAGGAACGCGACGAGACAGTAGCCGCCCGTCCAGCCCATCACGTAGGCGAGGCCGTCGTAGCCGCTCGCATAGATGGAACCCGCGAGGCCGATGAACGACGCCGCCGACAGCCAGTCGGCGGCCGTCGCCATGCCGTTGAACGCCGACGGCACGCGGCGCCCCGCCACGTAGTACTCAACCAGGTCCGAGGTGCGCGACAACAGGCCGATCACCGCATAGACCGCGATCGGCACGAACAGGAACACATAGCCGATCCACGTGCCCGGTCCCGTCGTGCGCTCGATGCGCTCCATCAGGAAGATGAACAGCAGGAAGCCGAGCGTATAGAGCGCGTAGGACAGGATCAGCCGGTTCGTGAGCTTCATGCGCCCTCGCCCTGTTCCGCGCGGGCGACGCGCAGCAGGCGCGCATCGGCGACCTGCATCAGCACGATATAGACGACGATCAGCCCGACATACACCAGGATCGCGCCCTGCGCGCCGAAATAGAACGGCAACGGGAAGCCCGCGACGCGCACGTGATCGACGCGTTGCGCCACCAGCGGCAAGCCGAACGAGACGACGAAGCCGATCGTCATCAGCAAGGCAATGAGTGCGAGGTTGAAGCGCCAGTACGTGCGATGCGCGCGCGCCATCGCGGCCGAGACGGGCGGCGGGGAAGCGGGCGGCTGGCTGGAGGAATCGGCGGGAGGGGTGGCCATGCGGTTTTTTAACAAAACCGCATGGCATCGGCAATCAGGATCGACCGCGGCGCTCAACGAGCAGCCGCGATCCTTGAAGCATCAGCGCGCTTCGCCCAGTTGATCGAGGATCGCGGGGTTTTCGAGCGTGGACACGTCCTGCGTGATCTCCTCGCCCTTCGCGAGCGAGCGCAGCAAGCGCCGCATGATCTTCCCGGAACGCGTCTTCGGCAGGTTCTCGCCGAAGCGGATGTCCTTCGGCTTCGCGATCGGGCCGATCTCCTTGCCGACCCAGTTGCGCAACTCGGTCGCGATCTGCTTCGCTTCGTCGCCTTCGGGACGCGCGCGCTTCAGCACGACGAACGCCACCACGGCTTCGCCGGTCGTGTCGTCCGGACGGCCGACCACCGCCGCTTCCGCGACCAGCGGATTGGCCACCAGCGCCGACTCGATTTCCATCGTGCCCAGACGATGCCCCGAGACATTCAGCACGTCGTCGATGCGGCCCATGATCGTGAAATAACCCGTGGTCTTGTCGCGCACCGCGCCGTCGCCGGCCAGATACAGCTTGCCGCCGAGTTCCTCGGGGAAGTAGCTGGTCTGGTAACGCTTCGGGTCGCCCCAGACGTTGCGCAGCATCGACGGCCATGGCCGCTTCACGACCAGGATGCCGCCCTGCCCGTTCGGCACGTCCTGACCGGTCTCGTCCACCACCGCGGCCATGATGCCCGGCAGCGGCAGCGTGCAGGAACCCGGCACCAGCGGCGTCGCGCCCGGCAGCGGCGTGATCATGTGGCCGCCGGTCTCGGTCTGCCACCACGTATCGACGATCGGACACTGCCCGCGCCCGACATTCTCGTGATACCAGACCCACGCTTCCGGATTGATCGGCTCGCCGACCGTGCCGAGGATGCGCAGCGTCGACAGGTCGAAGCTTTTCGGATGCACCTTCGCATCCGCTTCCGACACCTTGATGAGCGAGCGGATGGCCGTCGGCGCGGTGTAGAAGATCGTGACCTTGTGGCGGCCGATCATCTCCCAGAACCGTCCCGCGTGCGGATAAGTGGGCACGCCCTCGAACATCACCTGGGTCGCGCCGATGGCGAGCGGCCCGTACGCGATATAGCTATGCCCGGTGATCCAGCCGATGTCCGCCGTGCACCAGAAGACATCGCCCGGCTTCATGTCGAAGGTCCACTTCATGGTCTGCGCGGCCCACAGCAACAGGCCGGCCGTGCTGTGCTGCACGCCCTTCGGCTTGCCCGTCGAACCCGACGTGTAGAGGATGAACAGCGGATGTTCCGCGCCCACCCACTCCGGTTCGCATTGGCTCGATTCGTTCTCGACGATCTCGTGCAGCCACGCGTCGCGCCCTTCGGTCCAGCCGATCTTGCCGCCGGTGCGGCGATACACGATCACGTCCTTGACCTTGTCGCAGCCGCCCGCGGCCAGCGCTTCGTCGGCGATGCTCTTGAGCGGCAGCGCCTTGCCGCCGCGCATCTGCTCGTCCGCCGTGATGAGCGCGACCGCGCCGACATCGACGAGACGCTCGTTGAGCGACTTCGACGAGAACCCGCCGAACACCACCGAATGCGTGGCGCCAATGCGCGCGCACGCCTGCATCGCGACCACGCCTTCCACCGACATCGGCAGATAGATGACGACGCGGTCGCCCTTCTTCACGCCGCGCTTCTTGAGCGCATTGGCGAGACGGCACACGCGCTCGAGCAGGTCCTGATAGGTGATGTGGATGACGGTGCCGTCGTCGGCTTCGAAGATGATCGCGTTGTCATTGCCGCGGCCCGCTTCGATATGGCGGTCGAGACAGTTGTACGACGCATTGAGTTCGCCGTCCTCGAACCACGTATAGAACGGCGCCTTCGTTTCATCCAGCACCTTCGTGAATGGCTTGTGCCAGGCGAGCGCCTCACGTGCAAGGCCGGCCCAGAAACCTTCGTAATCTTTCTCTGCCTGGGCGACGAGCGCCTGATACGCGTCCATGCCGGCAATGGCCGCATCCGCCGTTGCCTTGGCCGACGGCGGGAAGATGCGTTTTTCGTGAAGAACTGATTCGATCGCAGACATCGACAACCTCTCTGATGGTGTTTCCAAAATCCGCCGGCGCCCGCATCGCTGAATGGGCTGCGTGCGCCGCATGTTGTGGGATCCGTCGGCGGAAACGCGCGGCGTTTCCGGACCCGATCCTGTCTCCGTTCTTGTGGCCGGCGCCGCCGTCATGGCGCGCGCGTCCGGCCATTGCGAAGGCCCGCGCCGGGCGGCACGGGCACATGTCGCGGCGCCCTGTGTGGCCGCGGACATGCCGCATCGACTTCAAGCATCGACTTCAAGATAAGCCGCCCAACTTACCCGCTTCTTACGCGTGCCGGCCAATGAACACGGGGTATACGCGAAGTGAGCGCGTGTTGCGCATGCGCCCCGCAATCGTAACTGAACTGACTCCCGGTGCGGTACCCAGCCCTGACCGGCGCGCGATTCTTTTGATCGAAACCATGGTTTCGGCCGCGCGCCCCCTTGCGCCGCTCCCTTTGCGTCACCCCGGCCCATGCGGCGCAACGTTCGCGCAGACTGTCACGCCGACGCGCTACAATACCGGGCTTTCCCTGACCGCGAACGTGCTCGAATCCGCATCGAGTCCGCATTCCGCCGGCTCTTGCCATTGCTTTCAGGTTCAGCCGCCGTCGGCTTCGTCCGTTTCATCTGTTTCGTCTGTTTCTCGTCGACTGAAAAGCCGCTCATGTCCGCTCCCAAGCACACTCCCGGTTCCGTTCGGCCCGGCGCGATGAAGGCGCTGCCCAGAATCATCTTCATGAGCCGCTGGCTGCAGGTGCCGCTCTATCTCGGGCTGATCGTCGCGCAAGGCGTGTATGTCGTGCTCTTCCTGAAGGAAGTCTGGCATCTCGTCACGCACGCAATGACGCTCGACGAAACTAACATCATGCTCGTCGTGCTCGGCCTGATCGATGTGGTGATGATCTCGAACCTGCTCATCATGGTGATCGTCGGCGGCTACGAGACCTTCGTGTCGCGGCTGGGCGTCGAGGGCCACCCCGACGAACCCGAATGGCTCGATCACGTCAACGCCGGCGTGCTGAAGGTCAAGCTCTCGATGGCGCTCATCAGCATCTCGTCCATCCATCTGCTCAAGACCTTCATCAACCCCGATCAGCACACCTTCCATACCGTGCTGTGGCAAGTGATCATCCACGTGGCCTTCCTGCTGTCCGCGCTCATCATGGCGTATGTCGACAAGCTGACCACGCACACCCATCCGCGGCACTTTCACGACGAGTCCTTCGCGCCGCCGCGCGGCGCAGCAGACTGAACGTCACCTGAAACGCCGCATGAGCGTCACATGAAGCGTCGCCTGAACGCACACCAGAAAAAATTTCGTCCCCCAGAGCCTCGAGCCATGACCGTCATCAAACAGGAAGACCTGATCCAGAGCATTGCGGATTCCCTGCAGTACATCAGCTACTACCATCCGCTCGACTACATCCAGGCGCTCGGCCGCGCCTACGAGCTGGAAGAAAGCCCGGCGGCGAAGGACGCCATCGCGCAGATCCTCACCAACAGCCGCATGTGCGCCGAAGGGAAGCGCCCGATCTGCCAGGACACGGGCATCGTGACGGTGTTCGTGAAGGTGGGCATGGACGTGCGCTGGGGCAGCGACAACGGCGGTGCGACGATGTCCGTCACCGACATGATCAACGAAGGCGTGCGCCGCGGTTACCTGAACCCGGACAACGTGCTGCGCGCGTCCATCGTCTCGCCGCCCGAAGGCGGCCGCAAGAACACCAGGGACAACACGCCGGCCGTGATCCACTACGAGATCGTGCCGGGCGACAAGGTCGACGTGCAGGTCGCGGCCAAGGGCGGCGGCTCGGAGAACAAGTCGAAGTTCGCGATGCTGAACCCGTCGGACTCGATCGTCGACTGGATCATCAAGACCGTGCCGACCATGGGCGCCGGCTGGTGTCCGCCAGGCATGCTCGGCATCGGCATCGGCGGGACCGCGGAAAAGGCGATGGTCATGGCGAAGGAATCGCTGATGGACCCCATCGACATCCAGGATGTCATCGCGCGCGGCCCCAGGGACTGGATCGAGGAACTGCGCGTCGAGCTGCATGAGAAGGTGAATGCGCTCGGCATCGGCGCGCAGGGTCTCGGCGGCCTCGCCACCGTGCTCGACGTCAAGATCATGGCCGCGCCGACGCATGCGGCCTCGAAGCCCGTCGCGATCATCCCGAACTGCGCCGCGACCCGTCACGCGCACTTCACGCTCGACGGCAGCGGCGCCGCGAAGCTCGAAGCGCCGCCGCTCGACGCGTGGCCCGACGTCACGTGGCAGCCCAACACCGAGACGAGCCAGCGCGTCGACCTGAACACGCTGACGCCCGAGGAAGTGGCCTCGTGGAAGCCCGGCCAGACGCTGCTGCTGTCGGGCAAGATGCTCACGGGACGCGACGCCGCGCACAAGCGCATCGCCGACATGCTCGCCGCCGGCGAAAAGCTGCCGGTCGACTTCACGAACCGCGTGATCTATTACGTAGGCCCGGTCGATCCGGTGCGCGACGAAGCCGTCGGCCCGGCAGGCCCGACCACGGCCACGCGCATGGACAAGTTCACGGAAACGATGCTGGCGCAAACCGGCCTCGTCTCGATGATCGGCAAGGCCGAACGCGGCCCGGTCGCCATCGAGTCGATCAGGAAGCACAAGGCGGCCTATCTGATGGCGGTCGGCGGAGCGGCGTATCTCGTGTCGAAGGCGATTCGCGAGGCGAAGGTGCTCGCGTTCGAAGACCTCGGCATGGAAGCCATCTACGAATTCGACGTGCAGGACATGCCGGTGACGGTTGCCGTCGATTCGAACGGCACCTCGGTCCACAATACGGGACCGGCCGAATGGCAGGCGAAGATCGGCAAGATTCCGGTCGCCACGGTCTGAGGCGGGATCGACGGTTGCCTGTCGCAATGGTCAGCTGACAGGCAACCCGTCAACGAAAGAGCCGGGCACGCGCCCGGCTCTTTTCTTTAAGATCGCGCCCATCGAGAAGGGTTTTCATTCTCAGTTTCATCTCGAAAAAAAATTTTCTACTCAACCTTGGCTTTGTCACGCACAAGGTTTATCTTTCTCAAAATCCCACGTTACAGACAGGAAATCAAGCCATGCAAGGCGACGCGAAAGTCATCGAATATCTGAACTCGCAGTTGAAGAACGAACTGACCGCGATCAATCAATACTTCCTGCACGCCCGGATGTACCAGCACTGGGGCCTCGAAAAGCTCAACAAGCACGAGTACGACGAATCGATCGGCGAAATGAAGCACGCCGACTGGCTCATCCAGCGCGTCTTCATGCTCGACGGACTGCCGAACCTGCAGGACCTGCACAAGCTGCTGATCGGCGAGGAAACCAAGGAAATCCTCGAGTGCGATCTGAAGCTCGAGCAGATCTCGCAGTCCACCTGCAAGGAAGCCATCGCCTATTGCGAATCCGTGCGTGACTTCGTCTCGCGCGAGATCTTCGAAAAGATCCTGCACGACACGGAAGAGCACATCGACTGGCTGGAAACGCAACTGGATCTGATCGACAAGGTCGGCATCCAGAACTACCAGCAAACCATGATGGGCGATCACGAGTAATCCGTTCGTCACGATGCCCGTCAGCGCAGGATCCCTGCTTGCCCTGCCCCCACGCGCCGCGCTGGACGCGAGCGCGCCGGTCGGCATTTTCGATTCCGGCCTGGGCGGGCTGTCGGTGCTGCGCGCCGTGCGCGCCATCCTGCCGCACGAACGTCTGATCTACGTCGCCGACTCGCTTCACGCGCCATACGGCGAAAAAACCGACGCATTCATCGGCGAACGCACGCTGGCCATCGGCGAATGGCTCGTGTCGCAGGGCGCGAAGGCGCTGGTGGTCGCCTGCAATACCGCAACCGCGCAGTCCATCGCGCTGGTGCGTGAGCGTTTGTCCATTCCGCTCGTCGGCGTGGAGCCGGGCGTCAAGCCGGCGGCGGGCGTGTCGCGCTCGCGCGTGGTCGGCGTGCTGGCGACAGCGGTGACGCTGCGTTCGGCGCGTTTCCAGTCGCTGCTCGACCGCTACGCCGGGGACTGCCGCTTCATCTGCCAGGCGGGACACGGCCTGGTGCAGGCGGTGGAACGCGGCGACACGTCGTCGCCCGCGCTCATGGCGCTGCTCGAAAGCTACCTTTCCCCCATGCTGGACGCGGGCGCTGACACGCTCGTGCTCGGCTGCACGCACTACCCTTTCCTGGACGGCGCCATCCGCGCGATTGCCGGCGAACGCCTGCACATCGTGGACACGAGCGTGGCCATCGCCCGGCAGCTCGAACGCCTGCTCGATACCCACGCGCGCCGTTCGGACGCGGCGTCGGCGGATCTTTTGCCCCGCTTCTGTTCCACGGCGGACGGCGAATCGCAGCGCCAGCTCGCCGCTGCCCTGCTCAGGCTCGACGCGCCAGTCGAGCATGTCAGCATCCCATCCGGCCTCCCGCGGCTCGCCGAACCCGACATCGCGTGAGGGTTTCTCGCCCGCCGCGCGCCCTGCGCCGCGCGCTTTCCCGCGCCAGCGCTGGCCGCTAGCAACAAATCTGCTAACTTGCCTGGTCTGTTACAAAAAACACAGAGCCCTGCTTGCATTGGTGCGCAAGTCGAATGATAATAATTCGCATTAACGCAAGCTTTCGCGAACGATCATGATTGTCTGTGTTTGCAAATCAGTGTCCGACCGCAAGATCCGAGCATCCATCGCCGAGGGTGTGGACACCTTCGACGAACTCCAGTTCGAGCTCGGCGTGGCCATGTGCTGCGGCAAGTGCGAGGAGAGCGTTCGCGACGTGATGGCACAGAGCGGCGTGTGCGCCGCGCAGTGTGGCGTCGAGCCGCGCGAGCACGTGGCGCCGCTGACGTTCTATGAGCGCAAGGCGGCCTGAAGCCAGGCCGCAGGTTCCGGCGTCGCGCTTCCGCGGCGGCGCCCGCAGTCTTTCAAGCTTTTTTGCCAGTTTCGCTGTCCGATCTCCGAAACGCCTTCAGCAAGCCAGGTTACCTTCGAACATCCGGTCACTTCCAGCTAGCCAAGCACCTCCCCCGAGCAACCCTTATCCCTGGAGGGAACCATGGAATTGCTGATCGGTTTCGTGACCACCCTGTTTATTTCATTGCTGATCTTTCGAACATGACGTCGCCTGGTTTCCTGTTTCTCCGTTGCGCCGGATCCGCCCAGATGCTGGACTTCAAGCTGAAACGAACCCGCGGCATGATCGGCATCAATTCACACCGCACCACAAGCAGCACTCAAAGCAGCCAATAAGAATGCAGTCCCCGACCACTACTCCCGCCGCTTTCCAGACGGCGCCGGCATCGAGCGCCAGTCCGCGCGTGATTGCCGCGTGTGCCGCCGTCGTCGTGCTTCATGCAGTCCTGCTCGGCGTCGCGATGACGATGCACAACGAGCCGCCGCCGCGCCCGATCGAAGCCAAGTCGATCACCGCGCAGCTCATCAGCGAAACGCCGCAGCCCGCGCCGCAGCCGGTCGCGGTCGAAACGCCGCCGCCGCCCAAGCCGCTTCCGAAGCCGGTCCCGAAGCCGCTGCCCAAGCCCAAGGTCAAGCCGAAGATCGAGCCGAAGCCCACGCCGATGCCGGTCACCGAAGCGCCGTCGCAAATCGCCGCGCCCGCGCCGGATCCCACTCCGCCCGCGCCGGCGCAGCCGGCCCCGCCGCCCACCGCGCCCGCCATCGGCAAGCCGAGCATGGATCTCGCCGCGCCGAAGAACGTCGCGCGGCTGAGCTGCAATATCGCAGAGCCGGAGTATCCGGCCATGGCCAAGCGCCGCGGCGAAACAGGCACGGCGACCGTGCGGCTGACGGTCGGCGTGTCGGGCAAGATCGAGAACATCACGCTGCAGAAAAGCAGCGGCTCGTCGCGGCTGGATGACGCCGCGCTCGCGGCGGTACGCAGCAGCGCGTGCAGTCCGTACAAGGAAAATGGCGAAGCGATCCGCGCTACCGCCACGGTGCCATTCGTATTCAGTCTCAACGACTGACCGGTTTTTTTAGATACAAGGAAAGAGCAATGCAAAACTACGGGATTGCGCACGTCTGGGCGCAAGGTGACTTCGTCACGCGGGGCATCGCGCTCGCGCTGGTGATCATGTCGGTACTGTCGTGGACCGTCATCATCGTGAAGGCATGGAATGTCGTGCGCCTGAAGCGCCTGACCAAGAACGCCGAACAGGCCTTCTGGCACTCCGACGACTTCAACGACGGCATCAAGAAGCTCGGCAGCCAGTCGTCGAGCCCGGCAGACAACCCGTTCCTCGCCTTGGCCCTCGCCGGCCAGGAAGCGGCGGATCATCATCACCAGACGCAACCGCATCTGCACGACCGCATGGACGTGTCGGACTGGATCACGCGCTGCCTGAAGGACGTGATGGACGAAGGCGTCGGCCGCATGCAGTCGGGCCTCGCGGTTCTCGCGTCCATCGGTTCCACTTCGCCGTTCGTCGGCCTGTTCGGCACGGTGTGGGGGATCTATCACGCGCTGCTGACCATCGGCGCGACCGGCCAGACGTCGATCGACCAGGTCGCCGGCCCGGTCGGCGAATCGCTGATCATGACCGCGTTCGGCCTGTTCGTTGCAATCCCTGCAGTGCTCGGCTACAACGCGCTGACGCGCGCGAACAAGGGCATCGTCACGAAGCTGAACCGCTTTGCACACGGCCTGCACGCGTTCTTCGTCACGGGCACGAAGCTTTCGTCGACGAAGCGCGCGACGAACGCCTCGTCCGACAGCCTGCGTCTCGCGACGCGCGCGTCGTAAGCCCGGGAGGTTCGCATCATGGCCATGAGCCCTTTTGCCGGCGATGAAGACGACGGCATGATGAGCGAGATCAACATGACGCCGCTCGTCGACGTCATGCTGGTCCTGCTGATCATCTTCCTGGTGACGATCCCCGCGATGCATCACGCGGTGAAGATCGACCTGCCGCACGCGAGCAGCCAGCCGCAGGACGAGAAGCCCGCGCACGTGAACATCGCAATCCAGGCCGACGGCACGACGCTGTGGGACGAACAGCCTGTCGACGAAGCGACGCTCAACGCGCGCATCGCGCAGGCGGCGCAGCAAACGCCGCAACCGGAGATCCAGCTGCGCGCGGACCGCAAGGTCGCGTATGAGAAGGTCGCCGACCTGATGTCGGCGGCGCAGGCGGGCGGGCTGACCAAGATCGGCTTCGTCACCGAGCCGAAGAGCGGCAAGTAAGCCGGCTCAAGCAACGCGCGCGCTTTCGAACGTTCGCACGCTCCAAAGTAAAAGGCCTTCATCGTCAGATGAAGGCCTTTTTTTGTGCGCGCTCGGCGCATTCGGGCGAGGCGGTCACTTTGGGTTCGTATAGCCAGAACCAGAAGTCCCGTCACATGCAGCAGCCGTGGTCGACACGGACAGTGCAATCAACCCTATCAGGCTAACTATCAGAGCAGCCGTGAGTTTTCGCATAGGAGCTCCTTAGCGAAAGAGGTTTCAATATACTGCCGCCATTTTCGGGCATCAATTGAATCTGACCATCGCTTATCCGCACTGCCCCGCCTCGAATCAATGATGCGCGTCATTGCGTTGAAACTGTTTCTCGTTCCGGCCGTTCATGAACAGGACATTCTCCGGGGAAGAGCTGTCCGCTGCCGATCGACTCGACCAGAAAATCGACGAACGCCCGCACTGCAGGGACCATGCCTTGCCGTGACAAAAACACCGCATAGAGTTGCGGCGACGGAAAGGTCCAGCCCGGCATGACCGGCGACAGTTGCCCCGTGCGCAGCGGCGCGCCGTACATCATCTCGGGCAGCGCCGCGATGCCGACGCCGCGCATCACGGCCTCGCGGATCATCGACAGGTCGGCGGTGACCAGCCGCGGCTCGTGCTCGAACTCGTGGCGCGTGCCGTCCGGCGCGATCAGCCGGTAGACATGGCGGCCGTCCGCCGAGGGCGTATCGAGCGTGTCGTACTGCGCGAGTTCGGCGGGCGTCATCGGCGGCGCATTCGACTTCAGCAGCGACGGCGCCGCCACCAGCATCTGTTCCGTGCGCCACAGCGGCCGCGCGACCACGTTCGAACTGGCGGGCGGCTCCGAGCGCACGCGCAGCGCGACATCGATGGCATCCTCGAACAAATCCACCACGCGGTTGGTCACGCGCAGCACCACCCGCACCTCCGGAAAACGATGCATGAAGTCCGGCATCACGGCGGACAGAAAGGTCTGCGCGATGGTCACCGGCACGCTCACGCGCACCGTGCCGCGCGGCGAATCGCGCAGGCTCTGCACGACATTCACCGCCGCCTGCGCTTCGGCCAGCATCGCCTGGCAATGCTGGTAGAACAGCTGGCCCGCCTCAGTCAGCGCCAGCTTGCGCGTGGAGCGCTGCAGCAAGCGCACGCCGAGCGAAGCCTCGAGTTCCGAGACGCGGCGCGACAAACGCGACTTCGAAATGCCGAGCACGCGTTCCGCAGCCGAGAAGCCGCCGTGCTCGACGACGTGCGAGAAATACATCAGATCGTTCAGGTCGTGCGAGTCAACTTTCATGGTCGATCGGAAAACTCGAGAAGGCGCGTTGCTGTGGTTCGTTATCGCCAGCGGGACAATCCATTGCGCCGAGGCGGCTTTTTACGCGAAATGCGGCCCATATAATAGCCCTGTGTTTCAAAAATATCGCTATTCCCCTTTGAACGCTGGATTCACGAAGCGAGACATCATGACCGACAGCCGCAGCATCGAACGCATCATTCCGGCGACCCGCACCGTCGAAGGCGGCGGGTTCGTCGTGCATCGCCCGTTTCCGACCCGTCTCCTGATGGACTTCGACCCGTTCCTGTTGCTCGACGAAATGGGTCCGGTCGATTACGCGCCCGGCGAGGCCAAGGGCGCGCCGGATCATCCGCATCGCGGCTTCGAGACCGTCACGTACATGCTCGAAGGCGAGTTCGGCCACAAGGATTCGGCAGGTCATTCCGGCACGCTGCTGCCCGGCGACGTGCAATGGATGACCGCCGGCGCGGGCGTCGTGCACAGCGAGATTCCCGCCGAGGCTTTCACGCAGCGCGGCGGGCGCGTGCATGGCCTGCAACTGTGGGTGAACCTGCCGCAGCGCGACAAGATGGTCGCGCCGCATTATCAGGAGATTCCGTCGGCACGCATTCCGGTCGCGATGAGCGAGGACGGCAAGGTCCGTGTGAAGGTCATCGCCGGCGAGGCGCTCGGCGTGAAGGCGGCGATCGAAACGCGCACGCCGATCCTGTATCAGCACGTCTCGCTGCAACCGGGCGCGACGATCTCGCTGAACGTGCCGCGCGAGTTCCGCGTGTTCGCGTATCCGCTGTCGGGCACGGCGCTGTACGGCCCGCAGAAGCAGCCGGTGCGCGCCCAGCAGATGGTGATCTTCCGCGACGACAGCGATACGGTCTCGCTCGCCGCCGGCGACGAGCCCGTGGAACTGCTGTTGATCGGCGGCGTGCCGCTCAAGGAGCCGGTCGTGCGTTATGGTCCGTTCGTGATGAACACCGAGGACGAGATCCGCCAGGCCGTCATCGATTATCAGGCGGGCCGGATGGGCGCGATCGCGCATTGAGCATTCAGCGTTGAACATGCAAGGGCGCTGATTTTCAGCGACTCCGGCGCGGCATGAACGGACACATTGCGTCACAATGACCGTTCGTTCCGCGCCGTTTCGTTTCACACTTTCATTTCACCGGATCAATCGAGGAGCAGCGCATGACCCGCCCCGTCGTGACCGCCGAGATCGGCGCTACCGATTTCCACGTTCGCCTCGCGGACGGCTCGCACGACTGGAGCGCCGACGAACCCGTCAGCCTCGGTGGCGGCGACACGGCTCCGGACCCGCACTCGCTTCTGCTCGGCAGCCTCGGCGCCTGCACGTCCATCACGCTGAAGATGTACGCGAAGCGCAAGGAATGGCCGCTCGAGGCCGTGCATGTGGAACTGTCGATAGAGAGCGCTGCAGCGGGCACGCGTATCGATCGCCGCATCGCGCTGACCGGTCCGCTCAGTGACGAGCAGCGGGAACGTCTCTTGCAAATTGCCAATGCGTGCCCGATCCACAAGGTCCTGTCCGGTCCGATCCACATCGATTCCGTACTGGCGCCGTAACGCGTCGCGGGCACACTGAACGTTCAAGGAAACGTCGTTTTGAATTTCGAACACCTCATCCAGATCAACGATCCGCAGAATCCGCTGGTCCAGTCGCTGACACGCGAGCAACTGTGGGAAGGCCTTGTCCTGCGCGCCGAGCAGCCGCAGTTGTTCGTGTTGGGACTGGACCGCTGCGACATCCTTTCGCGCGACGGCGACAGCATGGAGCGCGAGCTGCATTACGGCCAGGCCGTCGTGCGTGATCGCGTGACGCTCAACCCGCAGTCGAGCGTGCGCTACGACATCCTGCCGACCGCCGAATATGTAGGCGGCTCGCTGACAATGGCGATCGAGGAGCCCGACGATCAACAGCTTTTCCTGCGCTTCACCTACAGCACCACGCTGCCGGAGCAAGCCAACCCGACGCCCGATGAACTGCAGACGCAGGAGATCGTGAAGTCGGCGTATCGTGAGTCGGACATCGACACCGTGCATCTGATCCGTCAATTCGCGCACGGCCGAAACGACGACAAGCCGCTGCACTGAGCCTCGTTCAAACGTGGCGGCGAACGCATCGCCGCTACATCGAGCTTGGCTATCAAAAATTGTGCTTCGATCAGAAAGTCTATTTGCAAATAGGAATAGTTATCATTTACTATAGACCCATCGAATCAACGAGCGCACTCTTCCGACATGACCGACACGCTGCGATCTTCCACGCTCAGGCTGCGCCGCCCGGCTGTCCGCGACGCCGCGATTACCCGCCCGAAAGCGACCACCGTGACCACCGTTCACGTCCAGCACGCCGCGGAAAGCCCGGGCGAGCGGTCACTGAAAAGCGATGCGCTGTTGCAGGGACGCAGTCATGTCAGCATCCTGCATAACGGGGAGACCTATCAGTTGCGCGCGACTCGTCTGGGCAAGCTGATCCTGACGAAGTAGCGCAAAGAACAGCAGTAGTACCGTGTATTGTGGGGACCACCTCTCCAAGAGGTGTTTGGCCTTAGCCAGCGAGGACGACTTGCACGCGAGAATTTAGACCCCTTCGTGCAAACACCAGCCAGTCGTCGATAGCAAGCGAAGCCGCTTTTTTTGGTTCCCGCGCGTCTGCGTGATGGTCCGCCTGATGAGGCCAGCGCAATGATGAACAAGCGAACGGCACGCCCTTCTTCCCGAAGGCGTGCCGTTTTGTCTTTGATGAAAAGCGTCAGACGTTCTCGATACCCAGCGCAGCGATGCCCGCCTTGGCGATCTGCGCATCCTGTTCCGACTTCACGCCCGAGACGCCCACCGCGCCCACGATGTCCGTACCCACGAAGATCGGCACGCCGCCTTCGAGCATCGCGGTCATCGGCGCGCTGAGAAACGCCGTGCGGCCCTGCTTGATGGTGTCTTCGTAGACCTTCGTCTCGCGGCGGCCGAGCACGGCGGTGCGGGCCTTGCCCGTCGCCATCTCGACGGTGCTCGCCCCCGCCCCTTCCAGCCGATGCAGATGCAGCAGATGCCCGCCATCGTCGACGATCGCAATCGTCACGTTCCAGTTGTGATCCTTCGCGTGCGCCTCGGCGGCGGCGGCCATCGACTTGACGTCGTCGTCGGTCAGTACGGGTTTGGTTCTCACGTGCGTTCTCGCGGCCGTCGGTCACGGCGTGGACGGTTTATCGGCTGAAGCCCCAGAACATCAGGTACCACGCGCTGTCGGCTACGGCCAGCGCAGCGACAAACCATACCATCGTGAGGACGCGCGGAACAAGCGTCGTGGCGTAGCGCCCCGTCACGCGCCACGCGAGCCACGCGCTCCATGCGTTCGCGATGAACAGCAGCGTGAGGCGCAGATCCGTCACCCACCAGAGCGGCAGCTGTTCGGCGCGCAGCAGTGAGACCGTGGTCGCCGACAAGCCCAGGAACACACCGCAGCCCGCCAGCGGAATCAGCGCGAGCGTCAGGTGATGCAGCCGCCTCGCTTCCATCTTGCCGAGCATGCGCGTGCCCGCCGCGAGCAGCGCGAGCAGCGCGGTGCCGTACACGAGCCCCGTCACGACGATATAGCCGATGACCATTGTGCCGTCGAGCCACGAGAAGACGTCGTTCTGCTCGGGGTAATGCGTGAAGAGGAACCACGGCGCGTTGGTGTCGAGCGGCCACAGAATGTTGTGGTCGATCAGCCAGCCGGCAAAGAACTGCTTCAGGTCGACGAACCACGTGCTGACAGTCCAGTGGAACGCGCCAATCGCGATGCCGAGCAGCCCGTACAGAATGAGCGCCGTGTCCCACGGATTCGCGGCCTTGTCGCCGAGCTTCACGACTTCTTCTGCGGGTGAGCGCCACGTGAGCGCAATGGCGTCGCGATGACCGCTGCAGCGGCCGCACATGTGGCAATCGGCGGCGCCCTTCATGTTGCGCAAGGGCACGAGCGGCGCGCAGTTGATCGGAATCACGCGATGGCCGTGCTCGCCCTGCGTGTACGAACGGCGCCACGCGTCTTCGCTGACCTTGAAGTGGAACGGCGCCAGCCGCGCGAGCAGCGTGAACACGCCGTTCACCGGACACAGGTACTTGCACCACACGCGCTTCTCGCGGCCATACAGCACGCCGATGATCATCGCCCCGACGGTCGAACCGCCGAGCACCAGCAGCACGGCCTTCGGATATTGATAGACGCTGACCATCTGGCCGTAGATGGTCGTCAGGCCGAACGCGACGAACGGCCAGCCGCCCCAGCGCATCCAGCGCGGAATGGCCCAGCCGCGGCCGAAGCGGCTCGCGAACTCGGTGAGCGCGCCCTCGGGACACAGTACGCCGCACCAGACGCGGCCGAGCATGACCATCGACAGCAGCACGAACGGCCACCAGATGCCCCAGAACACGAACTGTGCGGCGAGCGTCAGGTTGTTCCACAGATGCGCCGAGCCATCGGGCAGCGGCATCACGGCGGGAACGAGGATCAGAAACGCATACACGGCAACGACGACCCACTGAATCATCCGGATCGCGCTGCCGTGACGTTGCATCCATTGGCCGGCTTGCTGAAGCCGGCCGGGTTGAGGCATTACAGAACTCATGCTGGACGGCTTGCCGCCTTTTGTTTTTGCGCCATCTGATGATTCGAACGGCGCAGCAGAAGATAAATGACGATCCAGTACACGGCGTACGCCACGAGGTTCATGCCGGCCGGATGCGCGCGATAGCCCGTCAGTGTAGCGACCAGCGAGCCGAAGGTGCTCGAATCGTCGAGGAGCGCGGAGGTGTTCCACACCTGGTTGACGATGACCGGCAGCACTTCCATGTCGATCAATTTGTCCACGCCCGTCTCGAACAGACCGGCCGCGAGGAACAGCAGCATGATTTCCGTGACACGGAAGAAGGCGCGCCAGGAGAAGATCTTGCCGCCGAGTTGCAGCACGTAGAAGGTCAGCAGCGCGAGCCCGAAGCCCAGAATGATGGCCACGTATTGTGACGCGGCGACGTGCCCTGACTGACCGAAGCCGACGCCATACAGGAACACGGCCGTCTCGCTGCCCTCGCGCGCGATCGCCAGCGCGACCAGCAGCGCGATGCCCCACCAGTGTCCGTCCTGCGTGCTCTTCTGCAGCGAGGTTTCCATGTCGCGCTTGAGCGTGCGGCCATGACGCTTCATCCACAGTACCATCTGCACGATCAGCACGCACGCCACCAACACCATCGCGGTCTGGAAGTAATCCTGCGCGTTGCCCGACAGCACTTCGGTGAAGCCGATCAGCGCGGCGCCCAGCGCCACCGCCGCAAGCAGCCCGATGACCACGCCGGCCCACAGATAAGGCAGGCCGCGGCGCGCCTGATGGTCGCCGTTCTTCAGCCACGCGTAGAGAATGCCGACGACGAGCAATGCCTCGACGCTCTCACGCCATACGATGAAAAGTACCTGCCCCATACCCAACCTCCAGCGATTCCACTTCAACCGGACGCGCACGCGGCGCGTCCAATACCCTTTACTTGGCGACGATCACGCCCTGCGCGCTCTGGTGAAAGTCGTCGAAAAACTTGTATTCGCCCGGATCCAGCGGCGCGATCACGACGAACGAATCCGCGCCCGGCGCGAGCACCTTTTCCTTGCGCAACTGCACGCTCTCGAACTCGGCCGCGCCCTTGCCGATGTTGTGCACCTCGATCTTGATGCGCTGCCCCGCCGGCACTTCGATACGCGCCGGATTCAGCTTGCCGTCGTTCATTTCGAGCTTGAACGTGGGCAGGTCGGCGGCGTGCGCCATGTTCATCCCGGCAGCGGCGGCGCACAGCGACATCGCGATCGCCGCCATCTGGCTTGTCAGTTTCATGCGAACTTCCTGATTAAGTACGCGCCCGGTCCGGGATGCCGGGCGCCACGGACGATCAGTAACCGCCCTTCTTGCCGATGCCCGCGAACGGGAAGTCGTATTCGATCGTGAACGGCTTGAACCACGGACCCACGCCGGTTTCCTTGTCGGTGTGACGGCCGAACGCCATATGGCCGGTTTCCGTCGGCGGCGCGATGTGCAGTTTCAGGTGGTACTTGCCCGGGCCGAAGAGCTTCACGTTGTCGCCATAGTGCGGGCCGTCGTTCGCGACCATCGCCATCAGGTCGCCCTTGACGGTCTGGGTCGTGCCCACCTTGCTCAGTTCATAGGTCACGTTGAGATAGGGCATCCAGTCGCCTTCGGCGAAACCCGTCGGGTTGTTCTTGACCGCGTGGATGTCCGCCTCGAGGTGGATATCCGAATCCGATGCCTTGCGCATCATGCCTTCCGGCGCCATCGTGATCGGCTGGAGGTAGACGGCGCCCGTTTCCATGCCGCCCTCGATATGCTGCTTGCCGATCGGATATTCCGCGGCCGACGCCGCCATCATTGCCGTAAGGCCCGCGGCGGCCACGAGGCCGCGCATCAACGTTGAACCCATAGATACTCCTTGTTGTTATCGACCGGCTCGGGGCGCCACGCGCGCCTGCTGCCCGGACATCAGGTCCGACTGCCGGATATCCGGACGATGCGCCGGACGGATTGAAAGTTTCTGCCAGGGATGGGCGATTCGAACGTCCACGGTGAGCAGCGCTAGCACAACTTTGTGAACGTTAATACGAACCATTCTCAAAGTTTGCCAAGTTTAGCATCGTTCGACACCCGGAACAATTTGAGCGGGCTTACAAACCCAGCGCCGACAAGGCTTTTCGCGGCATCGGCAGGGCTTGCATGGCGCAAAAAAAACGCGGCCGGCCCGCCGGGCCGCCGCGTATTTCAAACGAGGCCTCAAGAATCTATTACATAAGCCTTACATGCCGCCGGTTCCGGCCACGTGGTCGCCGACATTCGCGCCAAACACGCGTTGCCGCAGCAGCGCCAATTGGTCGCGGGTCTGCGCGGCCTTCTCGAATTCGAGATTCTTGGCGTGGTCCATCATCTGCTTTTCGAGCCGCTTGATTTCCTTGGCGATCTGCTTCTCGGACATGTCCTCGAACTTCGCGCGCGTCTGCGCTTCCTTCAGCTCGGCGCGGGCTTCGTCGGCGTTATAGACACCGTCGATGATGTCCTTGATGCGCTTCTCCACGCCACGCGGCGTGATGCCCATCGCCTGGTTGTGCGCGATCTGCTTGGCGCGGCGCCGCTCGGTCTCGTCGATGGCACGCTTCATCGAGTCGGTCATGTTGTCGGCGTAGAGAATCGCCTTGCCGTTCACATTGCGCGCCGCCCGGCCGATGGTCTGGATCAGCGAGCGCTCGGCGCGCAGGAAGCCTTCCTTGTCGGCGTCGAGAATCGCGACGAGCGAGACCTCCGGAATGTCCAGCCCTTCGCGCAGCAGGTTGATGCCGACCAGCACGTCGAAGGTGCCGAGCCGCAGGTCGCGGATGATTTCCACGCGCTCCACCGTGTCGATGTCGCTATGCAGGTAGCGCACCTTCACGCCGTGATCGGCGAGGAACTCGGTCAGCTGTTCGGCCATGCGCTTGGTGAGCGTGGTGACGAGCACGCGTTCATGCACGGCGACGCGCGCGTTGATCTCGGAGAGCACGTCGTCCACCTGCGAACGCGCGGGACGCACTTCGATTTCCGGATCGACCAGCCCGGTCGGGCGCACGAGCTGCTCGGCCACCTGCCCGGCCTTGCCCTTTTCATAGTCAGCGGGCGTGGCCGAGACGAACACCGCCTGACGCATCTTGCGCTCGAACTCGTTGAACTTGAGCGGCCGGTTGTCGAGCGCGCACGGCAGCCGGAAACCGTAGTCGACGAGATTCTCCTTGCGCGCGCGGTCGCCGTTGTACATGCCGTTCAACTGGCCGATCAGCACGTGCGATTCGTCGAGCAGCATCAGCGCGTCGGACGGCAGGTAGTCGACGAGCGTCGGCGGCGGCTCGCCGGGCATTGCGCCGGAGAAGTGCCGCGAGTAGTTCTCGATCCCCTTGCAGAAGCCGAGCTCCTGCAGCATCTCCAGGTCGAAGCGGGTGCGCTGCTCCAGCCGCTGCGCCTCGACCAGCTTGCCCTGCTCGTAGAAGAACTCGAGCCGTTCGCGCAGTTCGTCCTTGATGGCCTCGACGGCGCGCATCACGGTGTCGCGCGGCGTCACGTAGTGCGACGACGGATACACGGTGAAGCGCGGAATCTTGTTGCGCACGCGGCCGGTGAGCGGATCGAACAGATGCATGGCTTCGACTTCGTCGTCGAACAGTTCCACGCGCACGGCCATTTCCGCGTGTTCCGCCGGAAAAATGTCGATGGTGTCGCCGCGCACGCGGAAGGTGCCGCGCGAGAAGTCGGCTTCGTTGCGCGTGTACTGCATCGCGATCAGGCGCGCGATGATGTCGCGCTGGCCGAGCTTGTCGCCGGTGCGCAGCGTCAGGATCATGCGATGGTATTCGGACGGATTGCCGATACCGTAGATCGCCGACACGGTGGCCACGATCACCACGTCGCGCCGTTCGAGCAGGCTCTTGGTGGCGGAGAGCCGCATCTGCTCGATGTGGTCGTTGATCGACGAATCCTTCTCGATGAACAGGTCCCGCTGCGGCACGTACGCTTCCGGCTGGTAGTAGTCGTAGTACGAGACGAAGTACTCGACCGCATTGCGCGGGAAGAATTCGCGGAACTCGGCGTAGAGCTGCGCGGCGAGCGTCTTGTTCGGCGCGAATACGATAGCCGGACGGCCCATGCGGGCGATCACGTTGGCCATCGTGAAGGTCTTGCCGGAGCCGGTCACGCCGAGCAGCGTCTGGAACGAGAGACCGTCCTCGATCCCTTCCACCAGTTTCGCGATGGCTTCGGGCTGGTCGCCCGCGGGCAGATACGGCTGATAGAGCTGGAACGGCGAGCCGTCGAAGGTGACGAACTTCGATTCGTCCAGTTCTTCGGGAGAGTCGATGAGAGTGTCGGACATGGAGATTCGATGCGTCGTCGCCGGAGCAAACACTTATTCTAGCGGCTGCCGAAAACACGCGCGGCCCGGCGGATGGGAGCGCGCGGCGGTCGGGACTGACAGCGCGGCGCCTGAGTCCATAGCACATTGGGCCCGCGCCGCCGATCTCAAGCATCGGCCTTGCGGCCCTTTTTGACGACGCGCGCGGAATCGGTCGAACTGACCACGGCGTGAAAAACACGCGCTCTCGGCAAGGTGGCGGCAAAAAGCCGGGCCGGATTCGCTACAATGTGCGACTGTGCTCGACGGCGGGCAACGGACATTTCTCACAGCGGCGCAGCATGCCGCGCTGCAGGGACCGCCGAAGACGCCACGCGGGCATCGTCCCCGTTCCGGGCTGGCTTCGTGCCAGTTTCGCGCTCCTTGGCCTTCCGGGCGCCACTCCGCCGCACCGTCTTTTTCTCACTGCCGATAGATCATGTCTCTTTTCTCTGCCGTCGAACTCGCTCCCCGTGACCCCATCCTGGGCCTCAACGAAGCCTTCAACGCCGACACGCGCGCCACCAAAGTCAATCTGGGCGTCGGTGTCTACACCAACGAGGAAGGCAAGATTCCGCTGCTGCGCGCCGTGCGCGAAGCCGAAAAGGCACGCGTCGATGCCGCCCTGCCGCGCGGCTACCTGCCGATCGACGGCATCGCCGCCTATGACGCCGCCGTGCAGGCGCTGCTGCTCGGCCAGGACTCGCCGCTGATCGCTGCGGGCCGCGTCGTCACGGCGCAAGCGCTGGGCGGCACGGGCGCGCTGAAGATCGGCGCGGACTTCCTGAAGCGCCTGAACCCGAACGCCAAGGTCGCGATCAGCGATCCGAGCTGGGAAAACCATCGCGCGCTGTTCGAAGGCGCCGGCTTCGAAGTCGTCAACTACCCGTACTACGAAGCCGCCACGCACGGCGTGAACTTCGACGCCATGCTGGCCGCGCTGAACAGCTACGCCGCGGGCACGGTGGTCGTGCTGCACGCGTGCTGCCACAACCCGACGGGCGTCGACCTCTCGGACGCGCAGTGGAAGCAGATCGTCGAAGTCGTGAAGGCGCGCGAGCTCGTGCCCTTCCTCGACATGGCCTATCAGGGCTTCGCGGAAAACATCGAGGCGGACTCGGCCGCCGTGCGCCTGTTCGCGGGCGCTGAACTGAACGTGTTCGTGTCGTCGTCGTTCTCGAAGTCGTTCTCGCTGTATGGCGAACGCGTCGGCGCGCTGTCGATCATCACCACCAGCAAGGAAGAGTCGGCGCGCGTGCTCTCGCAACTGAAGCGCGTGATCCGCACCAACTATTCGAACCCGCCGACGCACGGCGGCTCGATCGTCGCGGCCGTGCTGGCCTCGCCGCAACTGCGCGCGACCTGGGAACAGGAACTCGGCGAAATGCGCGACCGCATCCGCGCCATGCGCAACGGCCTCGTCGAGCGCCTGAAGGCGAGCGGCGTCGACCGCGACTTCTCGTTCGTCAATCAGCAGCGCGGCATGTTCTCGTACTCGGGCCTGACGTCGGCGCAAGTCGACCGTCTGCGCGAAGAGTTCGGCATCTATGCCGTCAGCACGGGCCGCATCTGCGTGGCCGCGCTGAACACGCGCAACCTCGACGCCGTCGCGACCGCGGTGGCCGCCGTGCTGAAGTAAGGCTGTTCCCGGACGTTCGGTCGCTGCGGCGGCCGGACGAAGAAATGGCGCCCTGCGTGAATCGCATGGGCGCCATTTTTTTTGTGCGCTGCCTTCATGTGTTGCCTTTGTGCGCTGCCTTATTGCGCGCTACAGCGTGCGGGGTGCGTCTGGGATCGTGGCGGCATCGTCCGCTTCGACGAAACCGTATGAAATCGCCCGCGCCAGTTCGGCGCTCACGCTCGCGACGTCGGTCTGTTCCTGGCGCACGCCGGCCGCGGCGTGGCTGCCCGCTTGCATGCAAAAGGCCAACGCGATGGGCAGCAGCATCACCACGGGCCAGTAAGTCGATATTGTCTTTCTCATTTGGACTACCTCGATTCGATGTCGGAGCGGAGCGAACGCCCACTTGCCGACACTCGAAATGTTACGGAAATGAGAGAATCTTAAAAAGGTATTGAAAAGCAAAGCTTTGTTGCAGCCGGGGCAACAAGGCTCCGCCGACGATGCCCCCAAAACGCAGGTTCATACGGCGAACCGCAGTCATAAAGGCTTACAAAGTTGTCGGGACATCGGACCATCGGGCGTGTCTTAATAAGACACGCTCCAACGAATTATTCCAAGATCATGAAATCCGCAGTCGCTGGTCTTTTGTTCGCCTCGTCCGCCGTGCTTCTCGGCGGTTGCGCGGCTTATCCCGATGCCGGCGGGTACTACGGCGGCGGCTATCCCGCCACCGCGTATGACACGCCCGGCTACGACGGTTATTACGGCGGTCCGCCCGTCGTGCAGCCTGGCGTGGTTGTAGGCGGCGGGTACTACTACGGCGGCCCGGGTCCAGGTCGCTATTGGGACGACGGCCCCGGCTGGCGCCGTCCGCCGCCCGGCGGATGGAACGGCGGCTGGAATAACCGTCCGCCGCCGAACCGCGGCAACGGTGGTCCTCCGCCGCAAGCCGGTGGCGGGCACGGCGGGCCGCCTCCCCAGGCGGGCGGTGGACGTCCAGGCGGCCCTCCGCCTCAGGCCAACGGCGGGGCTTTGCCGCGAGCAGTCGGCGGGCCGCCGATGCGGCCTCAAGCCGCACCGCCGCCATCGAACCCGGGCGGCAATCAGGGTGGCAACCGTGGCGGTGGTGGAGGCAACAGTGGCGGCAATGGCGGCCGCTGGCACAACGGACCTGTCGGCAACTGAGTTCGCTACCCGGACACCAAAGAACGGCGCCCGACGACAAGTCGGGCGCCGTTTTTTTGTTACAGCGCTCAGCCCAGATGCGACCGCTGCGCCTTGTACAGCTCGCGAAAGGTCCGGCCGACGGGCGCCGGCATGTCGCGCGTTGCGGTCCAGCCGGCGCCGAGCGGCAGGCGTGCAATCGACCGGTTCTTGCCGCCCATGCGCTCCAGCACGCGCACCGCGAGTTTCGTGAACAGCGAATAGGCAGTCGGATGCTTCGCGAGATAGCCCCACATGGCGAGCCCGGCGCGCTCCTTCCACGGGCGCAGGCGCCGCTCCATCTGCTTCTCGCGCAGCTTGCGCAGCAGGTCCGACAGCGGAATCCCCACCGGACACACGCTGTTGCACTCGCCGCATAGCGTGGCGGCCTGCGGCAGGTCGAGCGCGCGGTCGATGCCCACATACGCCGGCGTCAGCACCGATCCCATCGGCCCGGGATACACCCAGCCGTACGCATGTCCGCCGATCTTCTGATACACCGGACAGTGGTTCATGCACGCGCCGCAGCGGATGCAGCGCAGCATCTCCTGGAACTCGCCGCCGATCAGCCCGGTGCGCCCGCCATCGACGAGCACGAAGTACATGTGCTCGGGACCGTCGGTGTCATCCGGAGCACGCGGACCGGTCAGCAGCGAGAAATAGTTCGACACCGTCTGTCCGGTCGCCGAGCGCGGCAGCAGGCGCATGGCGGTCGCCAGATCCTCGAGCGTCGGCAGCACCTTCTCGATGCCCGTCACCGCGACATGCACGCGCGGCATCACCGTACACATGCCTTCGTTGCCCTCGTTCGTGACGACCGCCACCGAACCCGTTTCCGCGATCAAAAAATTGCCGCCGGTCACGCCCATGTCCGCCGACATGAAATGCGGCCGCAGCACCTCGCGCGCCTCGCGCGTCATTTCGGGAATGTCGGTCAGGCGCGGCTTGTGGTGCGTCTTCGCGAAGAGATCGGCGATCTCGTCCTTATCCTTGTGCACGACCGGCGCGATGATGTGGCTCGGCGGCTCGTTGTCGTTGATCTGCAGGATGTATTCGCCGAGATCGGTTTCGATCGACTGCACGCCCATCTCGCCCAGCACGCGATTGAGCTGCATCTCTTCCGACACCATCGACTTGGTCTTGATGACCTTCTTCACGTCGTGCTTGCGCGCGATCTCGGCCACCAGCCGCGCGGCGTCCTGCGTCGATTCGGCGTACAGCACGGTGGCGCCGCGCCGGGTTGCTTCGCGCTCGAAGGTGTCGAGCCAGACATCGAGATTCTCCAGCGCCCGGTTGCGCCGTTCCTTCAACGCCGCGCGCGTCGCCTCGAAGTCGATGTCGCGCACCGCGTTCGCCCGCCCGGTGACGAACTTCGTCGACAGCTTCTTGAGGTTCTGTTGCAGGCGTTCGTCCGCGAGCTTGCTGCCGGCGCGCGCCTTGAACTGCATCGTCTGAACTTGCATGGGGAGTGCTCCGTCCGTTGCCGTCAGGCGCCGGCCGGCGCGTCGCCGGCGAGCACCTGCGCGATGTGCAGCACGCGTGTCGTGGTATCGCCGGTGCGGCGCAGCCGGCCTTCGATGTTCAGCATGCAGCCGAGATCGCCCAGCACGACCGCATCCGCCCCGCTCGCCCGGATGTTGGCGCATTTTTCGTCGACGATCGCCGTCGAGATGTCGCCGTACTTCACCGCGAAGGTGCCGCCGAAACCGCAGCAATGCTCGCAGGCCGCCATTTCCGTCACGGGCACGCCTGCCTGCGACAACAGCTCGCGCGGCTGGGTCTTCACGCCCAGTTCACGCAGGCCGGAGCAGGAATCGTGATAGGTCGCGGTGCCGTCGAAGCCCGCGGGTTCCATCCGCGCCTGCGCGATCGTCACGAGGAAATCGGTCAGTTCGAACACACGCGGCTGAAGCCTGGCGAAGCGGCTCATCAACTGGGGATCGTCGCGGAACAGGTCGCCGTAATGCGCGCGGATCATGCCGCCGCAGGAACCGGACGGCACCACGACATAGTCGAACTGCTCGAATTCGCGCAACGTCTTTTCGGCCAGGTCGCGGGCCAGCGGGCGATCGCCGGAATTGTACGCAGGCTGGCCGCAGCAGGTCTGCGACGGCGGCACGACGACCTCGAAGCCCGCGCGCTCGATCAGCTTGATCGCGGAGAAGCCGATCTCCGGGCGCATCATGTCGACGAGACATGTCACGAATAAACCGACTCGCATGAGGGCGTTTCCTGTTTTGTAGAGTGATGTGAACGCCCGGCAATTATCCGTGAAAACGCCGCCGCGCCGGCCCGTTCACCGCGATTCGCACGAGCGGCTCGTCCCTCGCAGGCAAATGGCCTGCTTGCCTTTTCACGATACGAGATACAATTGCATTTCCGCTGTTTGACGCATCAACCGATTTTTCACGATGAGCGATACGAACCCGGATTCAAAGACCTCCATTCAGGTGATCGAACGCATGATGCGTCTGCTCGACGCACTCGCCGATCACACCGATCCCGTCAGTCTCAAAGAACTGTCGCAGAGCACCGAGCTGCATCCGTCCACCGCGCACCGCATTCTCAATGACATGGTGCTGTGCCGGCTCGTCGACCGCTCGGATCCCGGCACGTACCGGCTGGGCATGCGCCTGCTCGAACTCGGCAATCTGGTGAAGGCGCGCCTTTCCGTGCGCGAAGCCGCGATGCCGCCGATGCGCGAACTGCATCGCCAGACGGGCCAGACGGTCAACCTGTCGGTGCGTCAGGGCGACGAGATCGTCTATATCGAGCGCGCCTACTCGGAGCGCTCGGGCATGCAGGTGGTGCGGGCAATTGGCGGGCGGGCGCCGCTGCATCTCACGTCGGTGGGCAAGCTGTTCCTCGCCGCCGACGAAGCCACGCGCGTGCGCGCTTACGCGACGCGCACGGGGCTGTCGGGACACACGCAGAACAGCATCACCGATCTCGCGAAGCTCGAACGCGAACTGCTGCTGGTGCGCCAGCAGTCCTGCGCGCGTGACAACGAGGAGCTTGAACTGGGTGTGCGCTGCATCGCGGCGGGCATCTACGACGATACCGGCAGGCTGGTTGCGGGGCTGTCGCTGTCGGCGCCCGCCGACCGGCTGCAGGACGCGTGGCTCAAGCAGCTGAGCCACACGGCGCTGGAGATTTCACGCTCGCTCGGCTATCACCCGGAGCAGGCCGCCGCGGAGGCGCAGCAGGCACAGCACGGCGCGCATGCGCATCGCTGAACCGTCTTGACTGCGTAAATGAAAAGGGGATTCGTCTTTCGACGAATCCCCTTTTTTGCTTTTCCAGCCTGGCCGATGCGCCGGGCGTGATCCAGCTTACGGATTCGCGCCGCCGCCCATGTCGGCGCTCATGATGTGCGGTTCGCCGAGCGTGTCGAGATACGAGCGCAGACGGCCGGCATCCGCGAAGCGCGAATACTTGCCGTAGGAATCGAGCAGCACCATCACAACCGGACGGCCGTGAACCGTTGCCTGCATCACCAGGCACTCGCCCGCTTCGTTGATGAACCCGGTCTTCTGCAGGCCGATGTCCCACGACGCGTTGCGGATCAGCGCATTCGTGCTGTTGTAGGCGAGATTGCGCTTGCCGGTGAAGACGTCGTAGCTGCGATCGGTCGAGAACTTGCGGATCAGCGGGTACTGATACGCGGCGTTGACCATCTTGGCGAGGTCACGTGCGCTCGACACGTTCTGGCTGGTGAGGCCGGTGGAATTCTCGAAGTGGGTATCGCTCATGCCGAGCGACTTCGCCTTCGCATTCATTGCGGCGATGAACGCCGGACGTCCGCCCGGGTAATAACGGGACAACGCGGCTGCGGCACGGTTTTCCGACGCCATCAGCGCGATGTGCAGCATGTCCTCGCGATTCAGCACCGAACCGACCGACAGACGCGAGCCGGTGAACTTCTCGTAATCGCGATCTTCGTCGGTGACGGAGATGTCCTCGGTGAGCGGTGCGTGCGAGTCGAGCACGACCATGGCCGTCATCAGCTTGGTGATCGAGGCGATCGGCACGACGGCGCGGGAATTCTTGTCGAAGAGCGTTTCGGAGGTGTTCTGGTCGATCACATAAGCCACGCTCGAACGCAGCGCGAGGCTGTCGGGCGTGTCATGCAGACCGAATGCCTGTCCCACCGAAGGCGAACGCGGCTGGAACGCCACCGCGTGGACCGCGGCGCGCCGGGCGTGCGGCTCCATGCGATACGTGACACGGCGCTTGCGCGACGCGCGCGGCGCGTCGTCATCGTCGTTCGCGGCGGCGACCTTGGCAGCCTTCGCCGGCTTGGGCGATTTCAGCGCGGTCTTCGCGGCACGTGCAGGCTTGGCGGCCTTGGTGACGGATGGTGTCGATTGGGCGGATTTCTTGACGGTCTTGCTGGCGGTTGCAGTCTTTGCGAGGGCTTCAGCCGGAGCCGCTGCGAAGGACGTCGCTACTGCGATGGAGACGGCGAGCGACAGCGCGGATCGCACTGCGACGCCATGCACCACCTTCAACGACGAAAACATTTCGGTTTTCATTAGTGTTCTGTTGGGCGGCTGGAGGGTACCGCCAAGTGTAGTGAAGCTACGAAATTTAAGCAATATTAAGCACTTATCGGTGCTCTTTAAACCGAGTTGTAAGCCGTGATTGCGTAATGTCGATGACGAAACGCACTCCGATCGGAAAAAACGATCATTCCGGCAGAAGATTGCTGCAAGAGCGCGCTTTTACTACATGATGACAAGCGCTCTATCGGCAATACTTTCCGTGACTTTAGTCAAACGCTTAACAACGCGTCAGCAACAACGAGGTTTTCGAAACGGGGACGGGTGTCGGAAGCGCGGGGGACAGCGCACAGCGGGTCGGACAGCCGAGATGTTAACGGTTCTTCACGATTTTGGTGTACGCCGTAAGGCCAAAAGTAAGACGAGCCCTCTAAATAAGCTGTGCGCGGTTGCGCCGCGGCAAGCTATCCGCCGAATGGACCGGTCCGGCGCGCGCGCTAATTCCAAACATCAAAGTTTCATCGAAGCGTGATTTCATCAGCATCACGCTCCCGCCGACCGCCTGCACGCTTGATTCCAATGTGGTGCACAAGGGTTTTCACGGACGTCCGCAAGCCCCTGAACGTTACTTGTAAGTCTCTGTTTAAACTGAGTTTTATCCCGTTTGTGCGATGCACAAAAAGAGCTTGACATCGTTCGGAATATCACTAAAATGGCTTTCATGTTGCGACGCACCAATCGCAGTTGCACTGAACCGGCAACGGTTGTCGCCGGATCTACCCAAACCACGACCCGCGTTGATGGGTCGGCCATCAGGAGCCTGAGATGACGCTGTTGACCCCCGAGCAAATCGCCGCTGCCCAGAAAGCCAACTTCGACACGCTGTTCGGTCTGACGAACAAGGCGTTCGAAGGCGTCGAAAAGCTGGTTGAACTGAATCTGCAAGTCGTGAAGTCCACGCTGGCCGAAAGCCAGGAAAACGCGCAACGCGCGCTGTCGGTGAAGGACGCACAGGAACTGCTCGCGCTGCAAGCCAGCCTGACGCAGCCGGTCGCGGAAAAGGTCCTGTCGTATGGCCGTCACCTGTATGAAATCGCATCGGCCACGCAAGCCGAATTCGCCCGCGTCGCAGAAGTGCAGTACGAAGAACAGAATCGCAAGGTGCAAACGCTCGTCGACAACGTCGCGAAGAACGCACCCGCTGGTTCGGAAACGGCTGTCGCCGTGATGAAGTCGGCCATCACCGCCGCCAACACCACGTACGAAACGGTCCACAAGGCAACGAAGCAAGCCGTCGAGATCGCTGAAAGCAACTTCAACGCAGCCGCCACGGCCGCCACGAAGGCTGCTACGCAAGCGACCGAACAAGCTTCGCGCGTCGCCAAGAAGTCGGTTGCCTGAGTCTGCTGCCGGGCCTCGCCCCGGCTGACTGACGAAGCACCAGCAGAACCCGGCCACTGTGCCGGGTTTTTTATTGCCCGTGCCACACAAGACGTCGCGCATAAAAAAAGGCGCGCTCCCTTGCAGGAGCGCGCCTTTTGCGTTGGTTCAACGCGTAGCGAACTTACTTCTTGCGCTGCGGCGGCAAGTCCGTGCAGACGCCTTCATACAGCTCCGCCGCCATCCCGACCGATTCGCCGAGCGTCGGATGCGGATGGATCGTCTTGCCAATATCCGTGGCATCCGCGCCCATCTCGATCGCGAGGCACACTTCGCTGATCAGGTCGCCCGCATTCAGACCGACGATACCGCCGCCGATCACGCGATGTGTTTCCTCGTCGAAGATCAGCTTGGTGAAGCCCTCGTCGCGGCCATTGGCGATCGCGCGGCCCGAAGCGGCCCACGGGAACACCGCCTTGCCGAACTTGATGCCTTCCGCCTTGCACTGCTCTTCCGTCTTGCCGGCCCAGGCCACTTCCGGATCGGTATAGGCCACCGACGGAATCTGCAGCGCATCGAAGTACGCCTTCTCGCCGTGCGCCGCTTCCGCCGCGACGTGGCCTTCATGCACGGCCTTGTGCGCGAGCATCGGCTGGCCGACCAGGTCGCCGATCGCGAAGATGTGCGGCACGTTAGTGCGCATCTGCTTGTCGACGTTGATGAAGCCGCGCTCTGTCACCGCCACGCCCGCCTTGTCCGCGCTGATCTTGCCGCCGTTCGGGCTGCGGCCCACCGCGAGCAGCACGAGGTCGTAGCGTTGCGGCTCGGCCGGCGCCTTCTCGCCTTCGAAGGTCACGTAGATGCCGTCTTCCTTCGCTTCGGCCTTCGTGGTCTTCGTCTTCAGCATGACGTTGCCGAAGCGCTTGGCGTTGAACTTTTCCCAGACCTTCACGAGGTCGCGGTCCGCACCTTGCATCAGGCCGTCGAGCATTTCGACGACGTCGATATCGGCGCCGAGCGTCGAATAGACGGTGGCCATTTCGAGGCCGATGATGCCGCCGCCCACCACCAGCATGCGCTTGGGCAGCTGACGCAATTCCAGCGCGCCGGTCGAATCGACGACCCGCGGATCGTCCGGGAAGAACGGCAGCTTCACGGCCTGCGAACCGGCCGCGATGATCGCCTGCTTGAACTTGACGACCTTCTTGCCGTCGGCGCCCTGCACTTCCATGTGATGCGGATCGACGAAATTGCCGACGCCCGTCACCACCTGCACCTTGCGCGCTTTCGCCATGCCGGCGAGGCCGCCGGTCAGCTTCTTGACGACGCCTTCCTTGAAGCCGCGCAGCTTGTCGAGGTCGATCTTCGGCTCGCCGAAGCTGATGCCGTGCGCGGCGAGTTCGGCGGCTTCGTCGATGACGAGCGCAGTGTGCAGCAGCGCCTTCGACGGAATGCAGCCGACATTCAGACACACGCCGCCAAGCGTCGCATAACGCTCGACGAGCACCGTCTTCATGCCGAGGTCGGCGGCGCGGAAGGCCGCCGAATAGCCGCCGGGACCGGCGCCGAGCACGAGCATGTCGCACTCGACATCGGCCGCGCCGGCGTAGGAGCCGGCCTGCGGCGCCGGAGCCGAAGGTGCGGATTGCGCCGAAGCCGGTGCCGCGGCAGGAGCCGAAGCCGCCTTCTGCGGTGCGGCCGCAGCAGCCGCGCCGCCTTCCAGCGTCAGGACCAGCGTGCCTTCCGACACGTTGTCGCCGACCTTGACCTTCACTTCCTTGACGGTGCCGGCAGCGGGCGAAGGCACGTCCATCGTGGCCTTGTCGGATTCGAGCGTGATGAGCGACTGCTCCTTCTCGACCGTGTCGCCTGGCTTCACGTGCACTTCGATGACCGGAATGTCCTTGAAGTCGCCGATATCCGGCACCTTCACGTCCTGCACGGCGCCGCCCGAAGGCGCAGCCGGTGCCGCAGCAGCCGGTGCCGAAGCAGCCGGAGCCGCCGCAGGCGCCGCCGCCGCGCCTTCGGTCTCGATCATCGCGATGACCGTGCCCTGCGAAACCTTGTCGCCCTGCTTGACCTTCACTTCCTTGATCGTGCCGGCCGCGTCGGCGGGCACTTCCATCGTGGCCTTGTCGGTTTCGAGCGTGATGACGCCCTGTTCCTTCTCGATGCGGTCGCCGGCCTGGATATGGATTTCGATGACATCGACATCGGAGAAGTCGCCGATGTCGGGTACTTTCAGTTCGACGAGACTCATGGTGTCCCCTAAGAAAAGAGCGGTTGGACCGGACATTACCGGTCCCCGTCGGTCGGCCGCGGTCCCGGACCCGCAGGTCCGGATGCGGCCCCGATCAAAAGATCAAAGAATGACGCGACGGAAATCGCCCAGAATCGCCGACAGGTACGCGTTGAAGCGCGCGGCCTCGGCGCCGTCGATGACGCGATGGTCATACGACAGCGACAGCGGCAGCGTGAGGCGCGGCACGAACTGCTTGCCGTCCCACACGGGCTTCATCTGACCGCGCGACAGGCCGAGGATCGCGACTTCGGGCGCGTTGATGATCGGCGTGAAGTTGGTTCCGCCGATGCCGCCCAGCGACGAGATCGAGAAGCAGCCGCCCTGCATCTGGTCGGGCTTGAGCTTGCCGTCGCGCGCCGCCTTCGACAGGTCCGCCATTTCCTTCGCGATGTCGACGAGACCCTTCTTGTCGGCGTCGCGGATCACCGGAACGACGAGGCCGTTCGGCGTATCGGCCGCGAAACCGACGTGGTAGTACTGCTTGAAGACAAGGTTGTCGCCGTCGAGGCTGGCGTTGAAGGTCGGGAACTTCTTGAGTGCGGACACCACGGCCTTGATGACGAACGCCAGCATCGTGAACTTCACGCCGGCCTTCTCGTGCTCCTTGTTGAGCTTGACGCGCAGTTCTTCGAGCTCGGTGATGTCCGCTTCGTCGTTGTTCGTGACGTGCGGAATCATGACCCAGTTGCGATGCAGGTTCGCGCCCGAGATCTTCTTGATGCGCGACAGCGGCTTCGGATCGACCGGGCCGAACTTCGTGAAATCGACCTTCGGCCACGGCAGCAGGCCGAGTTCGCCGCCACCGCCGCCGGCCGGAGCGGCCGCTGCGGGCGCCGCGCCCTGACCCGACATCACGCCCTTCACGAAGCTCGTGATGTCCTGCTGCGTGATGCGGCCCTTCGGACCCGTGCCGCGCACGCGCGCCACGTCCACGCCGAGTTCGCGTGCGAACTTGCGCACCGAAGGCGATGCATGGCTCGACGAACGCGTGCCGTCGCCGGCAGGCATCACGGGCGCCTGCGCGAGCGCGGACGGCGCTTCCTTCGCGGGCGCCGGTTTGGCCGGCGCGTCCGGCGCCGCTTCGGTCTTCGCGGCCGGAGCGGGCGCAGCGGCCGGTGCCGATGCACCTGCGCCGCCTTCGAGCACGAGAATCAGCGTGCCTTCGGAGACGTTGTCGCCGATCTTGACCTTCAGTTCCTTGACGGTGCCCGCGGCAGGAGACGGCACGTCCATCGTGGCCTTGTCGGATTCGAGCGTGACGAGCGACTGTTCCTTCTCGACCGTATCGCCGACCTTGACCGCGATCTCGATGACCGGAATGTCCTTGAAGTCGCCGATGTCCGGCACCTTCACTTCGACCACGCCACCGCCCGAACCAGCGGCGGCGGGTGCGGCGGCGGGCGCCGGCGCGGCGGCCGCTTCCTGCTTCGTTTCTTCCTTCTTCGGCGCTTCGGCGGCGCCGCCTTCCAGCACGACGATCAGCGTGCCTTCCGACACGTTGTCGCCGACCTTGACCTTCACTTCCTTGACGGTGCCGGCGGCGGAACTGGGCACGTCCATCGTCGCCTTGTCGGACTCGAGCGTGACGAGCGACTGCTCGGCCTCGACGGTGTCACCCGGCTTGACCAGAACCTCGATCACCGGAATGTCCTTGAAATCGCCGATGTCCGGCACTTTGACTTCGATCGCTTGACTCATTATTAGTGTCTCCTGGTTGCACGCGGCCTCTCTCCGCTTCGGAAAGAGGCCACGTCACAACACACGGGGGCGATGCCTTTAGACGGTCATCGGGTTGGGTTTGGACGGGTCGAGGTTGTACTTCTTGATCGCCTCGCCGACGACCTTGCGCTCGATCGTGCCTTCGTCGGCGAGCGCGTTGAGCGCAGCCAGCGTGACCCAGTAGCGGTCGACCTCGAAGAAGTGGCGCAGCGCCTCGCGCGTGTCCGAGCGGCCGTAGCCGTCGGTGCCGAGCACCACGAACTTCTGCGGCACGAACGCGCGGATCTGGTCCGTCAGCGCCCGGACGTAGTCGGTCGATGCAATCACCGGACCCTTAGCGCCCGTCAGCAGCTTGGTCACGTGCGGCACGCGCTTCTCTTCCGCCGGATGCAGCAGGTTGTAGCGCTCGATGGCCTGGCCTTCGCGGGCCAGTTCGGTGAAGCTCGGCACGCTCCACAGGTCGGCGGACACGCCCCAGTCGTTCTTCAGCAGGTCGGCGGCGGCGATCACTTCATTGAAGATCGTGCCCGCGCCCATCAGCTGGACGTGCGCCTTCGCCGGCGCCTCGGACTTCCTGAACGCGTACATGCCCTTGATGATGTCGGCCGCCACGGCGTCACCTTGCGGAATCGCCGGGTGCTCGTAGTTCTCGTTCATCACCGTGATGTAGTAGTACACGTCTTCCTGGTCCGCGACCATGCGGCGCAGGCCGTCCTGCATGATGACCGCGAGTTCGTAGCCGAAGGTCGGGTCGTAGCTCACGCAGTTCGGGACGGACGCCGCCCACAGCAGCGAGTGGCCGTCTTCGTGCTGCAGGCCTTCGCCGTTGAGCGTCGTGCGGCCCGCGGTGCCGCCCAGCAGGAAGCCGCGCGAACGCATGTCGCCCGCGGCCCAGGCCAGGTCGCCGATGCGCTGGAAGCCAAACATCGAATAGAAGATGTAGAACGGGATCATGATCTCGCCGTGCGTCGAGTACGACGTCGCGGCTGCGATCCAGTCACACATGCCCCCTGCTTCGTTGATGCCTTCCTGCAGGATCTGGCCGGTCTCCGATTCCTTGTAGAACATCAGCTGGTCGGAGTCTTCCGGAATGTACTTCTGGCCGTCCTGATTCCAGATGCCGATCTGGCGGAACAGGCCTTCCATGCCGAAGGTACGCGACTCGTCCGGCACGATCGGCACGATGCGCTTGCCGATGGCCTTGTCCTTCAACAGGATGTTGAGCACGCGCACGAAGGCCATCGTCGTGGAGATTTCGCGGCCTTCGCCCGTGCCCTTGAGCAGCGGCTCGAACGCGCTGAGCGCCGGCACCGGCAGCGATTCCGCCTTCTCGCGGCGCGCCGGCAGATAGCCGCCCAGGTCCATGCGCTTCTGGCGCATGTATTCCAGTTCCTTCGAGCCTTCCTCGAACGTGAGGTACGGCACGTCGGCGATCTGTTCGTCGGTCAGCGGCAGGCGGAACTGGTCGCGGAATTTCTTCAGCGTGTCGATCGGCAGCTTCTTCTGCTGGTGCGTGATGTTCATCGCCTGGCCGTGCTCGCCCATGCCATAGCCCTTGATGGTCTTGGCGAGGATGACGGTCGGCGCGCCCTTCGTCTTGGTGGCGGCGTCGAAGGCGGCGTAGATCTTGTGCGGGTCGTGGCCGCCGCGGTTCAGGTTCCAGATGTCTTCATCGGACCAGTCGGACACCAGCGCCTTCAGTTCCGGCGTGTTGAAGAAGTGCTCGCGCACGAACGCGCCCGACTCCGACTTGTAGGTCTGGTACTCGCCGTCGACGACGTCCATCATGCGGCGCATCAGCGCGCCCGTCTTGTCGCGTGCGAACAGCGCATCCCAGCGGCTGCCCCAGATCACCTTGATGACGTTCCAGCCGGCGCCGCGGAACTCGCTTTCGAGTTCCTGGATGATCTTGCCGTTGCCGCGCACCGGGCCGTCCAGACGCTGCAGGTTGCAGTTGATGACGAACACGAGGTTGTCGAGACGCTCGCGGCCGGCCATGCCGATCGCGCCGAGCGATTCCGGCTCGTCCGTCTCGCCGTCGCCGAGGAACGCCCAGACCTTGCGGCCTTCGGTCTTCGCGATGCCGCGCGCCGCCATGTACTTCATGAAGCGCGCCTGATAGATGGCCATGATCGGGCCGAGGCCCATCGACACGGTCGGGAACTGCCAGAAGTCCGGCATCAGCCACGGATGCGGATACGACGAGATGCCCTCGCCGCCCACTTCCTGGCGGAAGTTGTTGAGTTGCTTCTCGGTCAGGCGGCCGAGCAGGAACGCGCGCGAGTACACGCCCGGCGACGAGTGGCCCTGCACGAACACGAGGTCGCCGCCGTGATCTTTCGACGGTGCGTGCCAGAAGTGGTTGAAGCCGACGTCATAGAGCGTCGCGGCCGACGCGAACGAGGCGATGTGGCCGCCGACGTTGGTGTCCTTGCCCGCGCGCAGCACCATGGCGATGGCGTTCCAGCGTGTGTACGAGCGAATCCGGTGTTCGACGTCCTGGTCGCCCGGAATCTTCGACTGCGAGGCGACGGGGATCGTGTTGATGTACGGCGTGTTCGCCGAGAACGGCAGGTGCTCGCCATGCACGCGAGCGAATTCGATTTGTTTCTCGATCAGGTAATGCGCGCGATCAGGGCCGACCGCGGAAATCACGCCGTCGAGCGCCTCGAGCCATTCGGCGGTTTCCTGGGGATCGTCGTCCTTGGCGTTGGCGACATATTTGAGAACTTCGTCGGGTACAGCGGACATGCTCGTCTCCTGATGTGAGGAACACTCTTGAACCACTGGCGCGCGCCCGTAAAAAAGCGGGCCCGGCCGCGTGCCGGCAATTCTAAAGAGGGTCTGGATCAAGACGCAAGGAATTTTTCAAATCATGAGAGCTAATCTCATAATACGAAAAAATGCTGCAATGCACCGTCCGGTAAGGCTTTTTTTATCAGACGTTTCTCCTCCTTTTGCCGCGTTTGGGCGGTCTTCCCTGTCTTTTTACGCCAATTAACAATCAGGTGCTGCGTTACAATCGCACGCATGTTGACCGAACGGCTGATCAAACGCTCGGCGAAGGGCGGGCGCAAGCCGTCTGACTCGTCGTCTACCCGCTGGCACCACGGCCCGTGGTGGTCGAACTCCTATTTGCTCACGCCGCTCATCTCGATCCTGGTGTTTCTGGTCGTGATGAGCCTGATCCTGTGGAGCCTCAACCGGCGCGAACAGCAACAGCAGGAAGACACGCTGTATCGCAATGTGGCGTGGGCGCAGCAGCAGATCCGCCTGTCGATGACCGGCGCGCAGGAACAGATCCAGGCGCTCGCGCGCGACATCGCCGGCGGTCACGGCGATCCGCAGAACTTCCAGACCGCATCCACCGACATCATGCAGGGGCATCCCGAGATCCTCTACATGAACTGGTACACCAGCGAGCACAAGCCGCGCTGGCCCAATACGCCGCTGCCGCTGCTCGGATCGCGCCTCGCGAAGCCCAACGAAACGCAGATGGACGAGGCCGTGCAGGCCGCCTTCGACGAAGCCCGCAACACGCGCCGCCAGGTCTATTCGCCGCTGCTGTACGACGACCTCGGCAATGGCTACATCACCCTGCAGACGCCGGTCTTCCGCGACCGCGAGTTTCTCGGCTCGATCGCCGCGGTGTTTTCGATCGAAGGCATCCTGAAGCACGACATTCCGAGCGAACTGTCGGCGAAGTACAAGATCTCCATCACCGACCTGAACAACCGCGAGCTCGCGACCACGTCGAGCCGCCCGCGCCTGCCGCGCGACATGTTCTATGACCTGCCGCTCGATCCGCCGGGCCAGGGTTTGTCGGTGCGCGTCTATTCGTATCCGCAGCTCACCAACTTCACCAACAACACGCTGGTGTGGCTCGTCGCCGGCCTGTCGTGCTTCGTGCTGTGGAGCCTGTGGAGTCTCTGGAAGCACACCCGCCAGCGTTTCGAGGCGCAGCAGGCGCTCTACGCCGAGGCCTTCTTCCGCCGCGCGATGGAAAACTCCGTGCTGATCGGCATGCGCGTGCTCGACATGCACGGCCGCATCACGCACGTGAATCCCGCTTTCTGCCGCATGACGGGCTGGGACGAAAGCGATCTGGTCGGCAAGAACGCGCCGTTCCCCTACTGGCCGCGCGACGCCTATCCGGAAATGCAGCGCCAGCTCGACATGACCCTGCGCGGCAAGGCGCCCTCGTCCGGCTTCGAGCTGCGCGTGCGCCGCAAGGACGGCTCGTTCTTCCATGCGCGCCTGTACGTTTCGCCGCTGATCGACAGCTCTGGACGCCAGACCGGCTGGATGTCGTCGATGACCGACATCACCGAGCCGAAGCGCGCCCGCGAGGAACTCGCCGCGGCGCACGAACGCTTCACCACGGTGCTCGAAAGCCTCGACGCCGCCGTCTCCGTGCTCGCCGCCGACGAAGCCGAACTGCTGTTCGCGAACCGCTATTACCGGCATCTGTTCGGCATTCGGCCGGACGGCCATCTGGAGCTCGCGGGCGCCGCGTTCGACGGCACCTCGCAGAGTTCGTCGGACACCATCGACATGGTCGACACCTACGCCGGCCTGCCCGCCACCGCGCTCACCGAAAGCTCGGCGGACGCGCAGGAAGTGTATGTCGAGGGCATCCAGAAATGGTTCGAGGTGCGCCGCCAGTACATCCAGTGGGTCGACGGCCATCTCGCGCAGATGCAGATCGCCACCGACATCACGCAGCGCAAGCAGGCGCAGGAACTCGCGCACCAGCAAGAGGAAAAGCTCCAGTTCACGAGCCGCCTGATGACGATGGGCGAAATGGCGTCCTCGCTCGCCCACGAACTGAACCAGCCGCTCGCCGCCATCAACAATTACTGCTCGGGTTGCGTCGCGCTGGTCAAATCCGGCCGCATGACACAGGAAACGCTGCTGCCGGCGCTCGAAAAAACCGCCCAGCAAGCGGTCCGCGCAGGCATGATCATCAAGCGCATCCGCGAGTTCGTGAAGCGCTCGGAACCGAAACGCCAGGCCACGCGCGTCGCGGATATCGTCGCGGATGCGGTGGGTCTCGCCGAGATCGAAGCGCGCAAACGCAAGATCCGCATCGTCACGGAAATCCGCTCGCGCATGCCGGTGATCTACGTTGATCCGGTTTTGATCGAACAAGTGTTGGTGAACCTGTTGAAAAACGCAGCGGAAGCGATGCATGATGCGAAACCACATGCCATCGATCCGGTGATCCGCGTCATCGTGCAGCGCATGGACGGCGGCTTTGTCTGCATCAGCGTGGTCGACCAGGGCCCGGGCGTGGACGAAGCCACCGCCGAGCGCCTGTTCGAACCGTTTTACAGCACCAAGTCCGACGGCATGGGCATGGGGCTGAATATCTGCCGCTCGATCATCGAATCGCATCGCGGAAGACTTTGGGTGGTCAACAACGTCGAGGCGGACGGTCACGTGACCGGCGCGACCTTCCACTGCAGCCTGCCGATCGGCCAGGTGGATGGTTCGGGCACGGACGGATCCGCTCAAGACGAACATACGAGACAACAAACCGTTACGGGAGAACTATGAGCACAGTCACCACTCAGGAAACCGTCTTCGTCGTGGATGATGACGAAGCGGTGCGCGATTCCTTGCGCTGGCTGCTCGAGGCAAACGGCTATCGCGTGCAGTGCTTTTCGAGCGCCGAGTCCTTCCTCGACGTGTACCTGCCGATCGCCCATTCCGGCGCGATCTCGTGCCTGATCCTCGACGTGCGCATGGCCGGCATGACGGGGCTCGAGCTGCAGGAAAAGCTGATCGCCGAAAACTCGCTGCTGCCGATCATTTTCGTGACGGGTCACGGCGACGTGCCGATGGCCGTTTCGACCATGAAGAAAGGCGCGATGGATTTCATCGAGAAGCCTTTCGACGAAGCCGAACTGCGCAAGCTGGTCGAGCGCATGCTCGAGAAGGCGCGCAGCGAAAGCACCAGCGTGCAGCAGCAGCGCGCCGCCGCCGAGCGGCTCGGCAAGCTCACGGCGCGCGAGCATCAGGTGCTGGAACGCATCATCGCCGGGCGGCTCAACAAGCAGATCGCCGACGATCTCGGCATCAGCATCAAGACCGTCGAGGCGCATCGCGCGAACATCATGGAGAAGCTCTCCGTGAATACCGTCGCCGACCTGCTGCGCCTCGCGCTCTCCAACAAGCCGCAGCAGTAAGCGCGCGCTTCCCCTCACGCGGCCGGCATCGACATGCCGGCCGCGTTGTCATGGTGCGCCGGTTCCGGCACGCCTCCACGCTCCCTTTCCCCGATCTGAATTGCGTTGTCCGTAACAGTGAAACGTGATATTTCCTCAATCACGTTGACACACCTTGGGGCCCGAACGTAACGTCTGCGGGCCTTAACTACCGGACAACGTCATGCGCGACAAGACGTCCCTCGCGTCCTGGCTCGGCCAGCAAACGTTTGGCATCGCGGCCGCTGGGCCCGATGCCGAGCATCTCCTGCTTCCCTCTACCTCACCTGTCGCGGGCATCGCGCACCGGAGGACCTGATCGTGGAACGCAATCCTTCCCATCCGCCGGCGAACGGCTCGCCATCGCGCAAGCGCACGGTCCGCATCGTAGCGCTCAGCGCGGCGCTGGTCGCCGCGCCCGTCGCGGTCCAGTATCTGCATCCGTACTATGCGCAGGCTCAGGCGCAGGTGCCGGCTCAGGTGCCGGCTCAGGTGCCGGCTCAGGTGCCGGCGCAGGCGTCTCCGCAGCCCGTCGCGGCAAGCTCCATGCAGAAGCTCTCCAGCCAGCAGCTCGATGCATTGACCGCGCCGGTCGCGCTCTATCCCGATGCCCTGCTGGCGCAGGTGCTGATGGCGTCGACCTATCCCGCGCAAGTCACTGACGCGGATGCGTGGGCCAAGGCCAACACGAACCTCAAGGGCGACGATGCCGTGCGCGCCGTGCAATCCCAGCCATGGGATCCGAGCGTGCAATCGCTGGTGGCCTTCCCGCAGGCGCTCGCGACCCTGGCTTCCAAAATCGACTGGACCGCGCAGCTCGGCAATGCGTTCATCGCGCAGCCCAGCGACGTGATGGACTCCGTCCAGCGTCTGCGGCGCGCGGCGCAAGGCGCGGGCAACCTGAAGAGCAACGAGCAGCAGACCGTCGTGGTGCAGCAGGCGCCGAGCACCACCAGCACCGTCAGCACGACCAGGATCGAAATCGTGCCGGCCAATCCGCAGGTGGTCTACGTGCCGACCTACAACCCGACGGTCGTCTACGGCGCGTGGCCCTATCCGGCCTATCCGCCGGTCTACGTGCCGCCCCCGCCCGGCTACGCCATCGCGACCGGCTTCGTGTCGGGCCTGGCCTTTGGCGCGGGCATCGCGGTCGCCAATTCGCTGTGGGGCAACTGCGACTGGAATCACGGCGACGTCAACGTCAACGTGAACCGCTACAACAACATCAACGTGAACAACCGCATCAATGCGAACAGCAACAACGTGCGCTGGAATCGCAACGATCCGCAGTTCAACCGCAACAACCTGGGCAGCCGGCAGAACAGCTTCAACAACGGCAACCTCGGCGCGAATGCCGGCCAGTTCCGCGGCCGCGAGGACGCACGCGCGCAGGCTGCGCAGACGCTGCAGCAGCGCACCGGCCAGAACCTCAATCAGACGGCCAGCCAGCGCGCGCAGAGCATCCGCCAGGGCGGCGGTCAGAATGCGCTCAACCGCAGCGACCTCCAGCAGCGCGCGCAGAGCGTCAACCGCGACAATGCGCTGCGCGGCGCCGGCGACGGCAACGCCGCGCGGCAGGACATGCAGCGCGGTCAGGCGAGCCGGCAGTCGTACGCAAACCGGACGCAAAGCCGGCCCGGCGCGAACGGCGGCGGCGTGCAGCGCCAAGGCGGCGGTCTGGGCGGCGGCGGTGGCGGCGTGCAGCGCCAGGGCGGCGGTCTCGGCAGCGGCGGTGGCGGCATACAGCACGAAGGCGGCGGACTGGGCGGCGGTGGTGGCGGAATACAGCATCCGGGCGGCTTCGGCGGCGGCGGTGGATTCCATGGCGGCGGAGGTTTCCATCGCCGTTGATGACCCCATCCCTGCCTACGCGCCGCGCATGCGGCGAACGCCCGCTCAAGGAGCCTGAAATGACCCCTATCCACACTTTTGCCTTACCGAAAAAAGCCCTGCTTGGCGCCGTGCTCGCCGCGTCGTTCGCCTCTTTCGCGTTCAGCGCGACGACGCACGCTCAAGCCGCATCGCAGGCTGTCTATCCGAGCACCGAGGCCGCGGCCCAGGCGCTGACGGACGCCATCGCCAGCAACGACGAACGCGCGCTCTCGACAGTACTCGGCAAGGACCACGCGCACTACGTTCCTACCGACAGCATCGGCGAACAGGATATCTATGCGTATCTCGGCGCGTGGGCGCAGCAGCATCGCATCGTCGATGACCCGCAGCCGCTCGACGGCCGCCCCGCCGCGCACATCGAAGTCGGGAACAGCGGCTGGACGCTGCCGATCCCGCTCGTGAAGGTTGCCAATGGCTGGCGCTTCGACATGCCCGCCGCGCGCGATGAAGTGCTCACGCGGCGCATCGGCCGCAACGAGCGTTCGGCGATGCAGGTGGCGCTCGCCTATGTCGCCGCGCAGAAGGAGTTTCACGACAAGCAAGGGCGCTACGCCGACCGCTTCGTCAGCACGCCGGGCAAGCATGACGGTCTGTACTGGGAAACGGCGCCGGGCGAACCGGAGAGCCCGCTCGGCCCGCTGGCCGCGGCGATGCCGAACAAGCCGAGCGCGGCGGATGGATATTACGGGTATCACTACCGCATCCTGACGGGTGAGGGGGGGGCCACCGGAATGATCGCCACCCCTGCCCGATATGGCCAGACCGGGGTGATGAGTTTTCTCATGAAGGAGGATGGGCAACTGCTCGAGAAAGACCTCGGGGTGAAATCGGCCGCGGCCGCTTCGAAGGTTTCGTTGTCCAAACCAGGGACGGACTGGCAGCCGGTAACACCGTAACGCCCAGCGCGCAGCGCAACGCTCCCGCAAACGGCAAGGCCAGGCTTGCAATCAACCTGGCCAGCCATCTGGGTTGAGGATCCCGTTCGAGTTTGCACTTCAGGTGCCGACGTCGGCCAAGCCTCCATACTTCTGAAGCGGCTCAATATAAACGTCTTTTTCTGTTCGACGATACTGCGTCGGACAGGCCGACGCGCGATGATTCAGTAATCGCGGTCGACCCAAGCGCTCCGATGTTCAAAAACTCGCCATTCGCTTTTCGAAACTCTCAGTTTGTAGAAGGCCGTTTCAGCACTGACAGCCGATGGATTCACGAGAAACAGGGAATTTGACCGGCTGTACATTACCCGGTAGTAGAGCCCGTTGTGCTGGATATACAAAGCCGTGTTGCCGAGTGACCGGATAAGGGTCTCTGAATTTTCGCTTGCTTCACCACCCTGAAATTCAGGTCCGCGCTCAGATATGTATAGCGCGCATGCGCTCGATCTGTTCTTTATAAATCGTCTTCAGAAAACTACCAGATGACTGAACGTCCGAAATAACAGGGTGAACATAAAACCGGGCGGAAACAAAACATTTCAAATCGATGTTTGAAAATGCATCAGAACTCGCAAGAATTCAGTGCTCCGTGACCCCATCCATGGAGGCACGGTATACTTACACCTGAACCACACTGATCCACACCGAGCCGCATCCGCACCCCGGCCCGACTCGATTCCTCGCACCGCCCCCTCGCTCATCCCACACGATTCACCATGACCGCCCAACTCATCGACGGCAACGCCCTCTCCAAGACCCTTCGCGCCGAAGTCGCCCAGCGCGCCGCCGCTCTCTCCGCCCGCGGGCACAAGCCGGGCCTCGCCGTCGTGCTGGTGGGCGACAACCCCGCGAGCGAGGTCTATGTGCGCAACAAGGTGAAGGCGTGCCACGACAACGGTCTTCATTCCGTGATGGACCGCTTTCCCGCGACGCTCACCGAAGCCGAACTCCTCGCGCACATCGCGAAGCTCAATGCCGATGCCGCCATCCACGGCATCCTCGTGCAATTGCCGCTTCCGGCGCACATCGACAGCCACAAGGTCATCGAGGCCATTGCCCCGGAAAAGGACGTCGACGGCTTTCACGTCGCGAACGCAGGCGCGCTGATGACCGGCAAGCCGCTGTTCCGCCCGTGCACGCCCTACGGCGTGATGAAAATGTTCGAGGCGCACGGCATCGACCTGACGGGCGCGAATGCCGTTGTGATCGGCCGTTCGAACATCGTCGGCAAGCCCATGGCCCTGCTGCTGCTCGAAGCAGGCGCCACTGTCACCATTTGTCACAGCAAGACCCGCGATCTGGCGAAGCACGCGCGCGAAGCGGACGTGATCGTCGCCGCGGTCGGCCGCCGCGACATCCTGACCGCCGACATGGTGAAGCCGGGCGCGACGGTGATCGACGTCGGCATGAACCGCAACGACGAAGGCAAGCTGTGCGGCGACGTCGATTTCGCCCGCGTGAAGGAAGTGGCCGGCTACATCACGCCGGTGCCGGGCGGCGTCGGCCCGATGACCATCACGATGCTGCTCGTCAATACCATCGAAGCAGCGGAGCGCGCGGCGCAGGGCTGAACCCGTAGCTCAGACCGGGTTTGAAACAATCTCGCATCCTGAAAAAACTATCGATTGGAATTTGCCCCGCCCGCCCCAATAATCCTTGAGAGAACCCGGCGCCGGGCGCGCTGTCCCGCCGGGGCTTCACCCAACACCAGAACGGGAGAGCCATGAGCGACACCACGTCCACCCCGGCAGCGGCCAATCCGCTGCTCGATTTCTCCGATCTGCCGCGTTTCGGCGAGATCCGTCCCGAACACGTCACGCCCGCGCTGGATGTCCTGCTGGCGGCGGCACGAAGCGCCGTGGATCGGGCGGCCGCGCCGGACACGCCCGCTACCTGGACGGACGTCGTCGAGGCGGTCGAACTGGAATCGGAAAAGCTGTCGCGCGCGTGGGGCGTCATCGGCCATCTGAACGCCGTCGCCGATACCCCGGAACTGCGCGCCGCCCATGCCGAAAACCTGCCGCGCGTGACCGAATTTTCCGCGAGCGTCGGCCAGAACCTCGCGCTGTACGAGAAATACAAGGCCATCGCCGCCGGTCCGGAATTCGCGGGCCTGAGCGCCGAGCGCAAGAAAATCCTCAACAACTCGCTGCGCGACTTCCGTCTGTCCGGCGCCGAATTGCCCGAAGACCGCAAGCCGCGCTTCGCGCAGTTGCAGGAAGAACAGGCGGCGCTCTCGAAGGCGTTCTCCGATCACGTACTCGACGCCACCAACGCCTACTCGTATGTCGTCACGCAGGAAAGCGATCTCGCCGGCCTGCCCGACGACGTGATCGAAGGCGCGCGCGAAGCGGCCCAGCGCGACGGCAAGGACGGCTGGAAATTCACGCTGCATTTCCCGTCGTATTTCCCGGTGCTGCAATACGCCGAGCATCGTCCGATGCGTGAAGCGATGTACCGCGCCTACGTCACGCGGGCATCCGAACTCGGTGAAACCTACGGCGGCGGCAAGGCCGAGTGGGACAACACGGCGAACATGGTCGAGAACCTCGCCCTGCGCGACGAGGAAGCGAAGACGCTCGGCTATCAGAACTTCGCTGAAGTGTCGCTGGCCCCGAAAATGGCCGAATCGCCGGCGCAGGTGATCGCGTTCCTCGAAGACCTCGCCACCCGCGCGCGTCCCTACGCCGAAAACGACTGGATGGAACTGCGCGCCTTCGCCGCGACCGAGCTCGGCATGCCCGAGTTGCAGCCGTGGGACGTCGCCTACGCAGCCGAGAAGCTGCGCCAGAAGCGTTACTCGTTCTCGGAAAACGAGGTCAAGCAATACTTCCCGCAGGAAGCCGTGCTGAAGGGTCTGTTCAAGGTCACTGAGACGCTTTTCAACGTGTCGATCCGCCGCGATGAAGCCGCCGTGTGGAACCCCGACGTGCGCTTCTTCCGCGTCGAGAATGCGGACGGCACACTGGTCGCACAGTTCTATCTGGATCTCTACGCGCGCGAAGGCAAGCGCGGCGGCGCCTGGATGGACGACGCCCGCTCGCGTCACAAGCGCGTCCAGGGCGGCGTGCAGACACCGGTGGCGTATCTCACCTGCAACTTCTCGGCGCCCGTGGGCGGCAAGCCCGCCTGCTTCACGCACGACGAAGTCATCACGCTGTTCCACGAGTTCGGCCACGGCCTGCATCACATGCTGACGCGCATCGACGAGCTGGGCGTGTCGGGCATCAACGGCGTCGAGTGGGATGCGGTCGAACTGCCGTCGCAGTTCATGGAGAACTTCTGCTGGGAGTGGGACGTGCTTACCGACATGTCCGCCCACGTGGACACCGGCGCGCCGCTGCCGCGCGATCTCTTCGACAAGATGCTCGCCGCGAAGAACTTCCAGAGCGGACTGGGCACCCTGCGCCAGATCGTCTTCTCGATGTTCGACATGGTGCTGCACACGTCCTACGATCCGGCCAACGGCACGCAGAACGTGAACGACCTTGCTCGCGCGATCAACGAGCAGTTCCACGTGATTCCGCAGGCGCCGTTCTCGCGCTGGCCGAACACCTTCAGCCATATCTTCGCGGGCGGGTACGCGGCGGGCTACTACAGCTACAAGTGGGCCGAAGTGCTGTCCGCCGACGCGTACGCCGCGTTCGAGGAAGCCGCGAAGCTCGGCAGCGGTTCGGTGCTGGACGGGCAAACGGGCATGCGCTATCGCCGGGAGATTCTGGAAGTGGGCGGCAGCCGCCCTGCAATGGAATCGTTCAAGGCGTTCCGCGGCCGCGAGCCGGACATCGATGCGTTGCTGCGGCATAACGGCATGTCGGGACAAGCGGTGCATTGATAGCACGCTGACTCGCACGGCTCGAGACGCCGGCATCCCATGGATGCCGGCGTTTTGTTATCTGCTGATGCGAAAGTCCACTTCACCGGGCCGGCCTTCCAAAGCCAGCGCCGCGCGCACGGCGGGACTGCGGCTCACCACCTTCCCTCTTCGCACCACGGCCGTGCGGGCCGCGCGCAGGCGTATGGCCTCGATCGGATCGCGCGCATCGAGCACCACGCAGTCCGCGTGACAGCCCACTTCGATCCCATAGCCCTCCAGCCCGAGGATGCGCGCCGGATTGACCGTGACGGCCTCGAAGCAGGCGCGCATCGCCTCGACGCCCGTCATTTGCGCCACGTGCAGCCCCATGTGCGCGACTTCGAGCATGTCGCCCGAGCCGAGGCTGTACCACGGATCCATCACGCAATCGTGGCCGAACGCAACCGTGACGCCCGCCGCCATCAACTCCGGCACGCGCGTCATGCCGCGCCGCTTCGGATAGGTATCGGCGCGTCCCTGGAGCGTGATGTTGATGAGCGGATTGGCAATCGCCGCCACGCCGGATTCGCGCATCAGCGGGATCAGCTTGCTCACGTAGTAGTTGTCCATCGAGTGCATCGAGGTCAGATGCGAACCCGTCACGCGTCCTTGCAAGCCCAGCCGGTGCGTCTCGGCGGCCAGGGTTTCGATATGGCGCGACATCGGATCGTCCGACTCGTCGCAATGCATGTCAACGCGCAAGCCCTGTTCAGCCGCGAATTCGCACAGCAGCTTCACCGATGCGGCGCCGTCCGCCATCGTGCGCTCGAAATGCGGAATGCCGCCAACCACATCGACACCCAGCGCGATCGCACGCTTCAGGTTGTCGAAAGCGCCGGCGCTGCGCAACACGCCGTCCTGCGGGAACGCGACGAGTTGCAGGTCGAGATAGGGCTTCACGCGCCGCTTCACTTCGAGCAGCGCCTCGACCGCCAGCAGGCGCGGGTCGCATACATCCACGTGCGAGCGAATGGCGAGCAGCCCGCGCGCCACGGCCCAATCGCAGTATTGCAGCGCCCGTTCGACGAGCGCTTCCTGCGTGAGATCGGGCTTCAGTTCGCCCCACAGCGCGATGCCTTCGAGCAGCGTGCCCGATGCATTCACGCGCGGCAGGCCATAGGACAGCGTGGCGTCCATGTGGAAGTGCGCATCGACGAAAGGCGGCGTGACGAGCGCACCGGCAGCATCGATTTCCTCGCGCGCGGCGGCGGAGAGATGCGGCTCGATGGCGGCGATACGCCCGGCATCCATGCCGATATCGACGAGTTCGCGCGCTCCTGCGAGCGCCGCGCGGCGAATGATCAAATCCATGTGCGAAGCCTCCGTCCCGGGCCGTGTGTCCGGTGTCTGGTTTGATTGTAGCGGGACAGAAATGCGGTGCAGCACGGCGGCAGCACAACGCAGCGATCAGGCCGTCCGCCTGAGCCTCGCTTCGAGCATCGCCTTCACGCCGGGCCATTCGTCATCGATGATCGAAAAGCGCACTGAATTGCGCTTGCGGCCATCCGGCATGATGCGCTCGTGACGCACGATCCCTTCCATCTGCGCGCCGATGCCGAGAATGGCGGCGCGGGATTTCTCGTTGAGCTCGTCGGTCGTGAACTGCACCCGCACGCAATGCATGACCTCGAACGCATGCGTGAGCATCAGCAGCTTCGCCTCGATATTGATGCCGGTGCGCTGCGCCGAGGCCGCCAGCCATGTGCTGCCGATTTCGCACTTGCGGTTGACGCGGTCGATCTTCCAGAAGCGCGTGCTGCCGACAACGCGTCCATCCTCACGCCGCACGATCACGAAGGGCATGACCGTGCCGGCGTCGCGGTCCGCGAAGACGGTGTCGATCATGCGGTCGATGGTGTCCTCGTTCGGCACCACCGTCACGCGCAGATTCCACAGTTCGCCGTCGGCGGCGGCCGCGAGCAGAGCGGCGCGGTCTTCGCGCCGCAGTGGCCGGAGCTGCACGCGCGTGCCGCTCAACGTGGGTTGGGATTCGCTCATGGCCGGTCATCTTTCGTGGATCGAGCGCACATCATAAAGCGCTGTGGACCCAAGCCCTACGCTTCCCGCGAAGAAGGTTCACCGGGCGGGATGTCATCGGGCACATGATCGGGCACGTCCAGCGGTGCAGCGTCGCTCACCGGCAGCGTGAACCAGAAGCGCGCGCCCGACACGCGGCCTTCGCCGTCCCGCCGATTCTCGACGCCGATCTTCCCGCCGTGCGCCTCGACGATCGCACGGCAGATAGCAAGGCCCAGCCCGATTCCCGCCTGCGCCGATTCCTTCTCGCCGCGCGTGAACTTGTCGAACAGACGCGCCCGCAGCGCCTCGGGCACGCCCGGGCCGTCGTCGTCGAGATGCACGCGCACGACACGCGCATTGCCCCCGTCATCCTGATCATCCGCCTCGACCAGCGCGGCGCCGATCGCCACCGGCGTGCCCGGCGGCGTGTACTTCGCCGCGTTCTCCAGCAGATTGGCGAAGAGCCGTTCCATCAGCACCGCATCGAGTTCGAGCAAGGGCAAGTCCGCCGGCACGTCGGTGCGCACCGCCCGGCCCGCGAGCACGCGGCGCGACGCGGCGAGCGCCGCGCCGACGGTTTCCTCGAGCATCGACCACTGCCGGTTCAGCCGCACCGAACCGGCTTGCAGCCGCGCCATGTCGAGCAGATTGATCACGAGTCCGCTCATGCGCAGCGCTTCCTCGTGGATCGCCTGCACCAGTTCGCGCGAGGTCTCCGGATTGCCGCCGCCCGCCTCGCGCGCCTGTTCCTCCAGCACGGACGCGAAGCCGACGATCGACGTCAGCGGCGTGCGCAAGTCATGCGAGATCGCCGACAGCAGCGAGTTGCGCAACCGCTCCGATTCCATGTTGACGAGCGCATCCTGCGCGATCTCGACGTAATGCACGCGTTCGAGCGCAAGCGCGATCTGCGCCGCGAAGGTCTCGATCATGCGGCGCTGCTCGGGCACCGCGAACTCGCCTTCGCGCCCGGTGACGAGCGCAAGCACGCCGCGCGTGCGCATCGGCGCCTTCAGCGGCAGATACAGCGCACGGCTTGCCGGCAAGGTGTCGGTGCCGCGGCCCGCCGGACGCTGCTGGTCGTAGACCCATTGCGCGACATCGCTATCGAGGGAGATTTCATCCAGTCCGATGCCGCCCTCCTCGACCACGTTCCGGCGCACCTTGTCCGCCGCGTCGGGCAGCAGGATCGCGGCCTTCGCCTGGAAAACCTCGGCGACATGCCGCACGCCGATCTCGACGATCTGCCCGGTCATCAACGCGGCGCCCAACTCCTTGGTCATCGCATACATGGCGCCGGTCCTGCGCTCGCGCAGCGACGCGATGCGCGCCTGGCGCCTGAGGCTCGACGTGAGATGACTGATGGTGAGCGAGGTCAGCAGCATCACGCCGAAGGTCAGCAGATACTGTGTGTCCGTGACCGAGAACGACAGTTGCGGCGGCACGAAGAAGAAGTCGACGGCCGCGACCGAGAGAAACGACAGCATCACGCCCGGCCCGCGCCCGAGCCGCACCGCCGTGAAGACCACGCCGAGCAGGTAGAGCATCACGAGATTGGTGATCGCGAACTGACGCGCGGCAAGCAGGTCCGCCAGCAGCGTGATGCCCGCGCCGATCGCGAGCGCGATGCCATACGCGCGCGGCGGCGAGTGCGCGCCGTCGCGCCACGCGGCGAGCGCGCCCGGACGCGGCGCCTGCGTGCCGCCCGGTTCGTCGCGGGCGCCAGTCGCCACCAGCGTCACGTCGATATCCGGGCCGCGCTGGAGGATGCGCTCGCTCACCGGGGCATCGAAGAGCCGCCGCCAGCCGCGCGCCGCCGACGCCCCCGCGACCAGCTTCGAGACATTGCGCAGCCGCGCATAATCGATGAGCGTCGCGGCGGCATCGGCGCCATCGAGCGTGACCGTTTCCGCGCCGAGTTCGGCCGCGAGCTTGAGCGCGTCGAGCGTGCGGGTGCGGCGTTCGTCGGAGAGGCGCTGCAGCTTCGGCGTCTCGACATAGACGGCGAGCCAGTCCGCCTTCAGCGCCGCAGCGAGACGCGCCGCCGCGCGTACCAGCGTCGCGCTCTCCGGTCCCGGCCCGATGCATGCAATCAGCCGCTCGCGCGCCCGCCAGATGTGCTCGATGGACTGGTCGGCACGATACTCGCGCATCTGCGCATCGACGCGGTCCGCGGTGCGGCGCAAGGCCAGTTCGCGCAGCGCGATCAGGTTGCCCTTGCGAAAGAAGTTGCGCACGGCATGCGCGGCCTGCTGCGGCACGTAGACCTTGCCATCGCGCAGGCGGTCGAGCAGTTCTTCGGGCGGCAGATCGACGAGCGTGACTTCGTCGGCAAGGTCGAAGATGCGGTCGGGGATCGTCTCGCGGACCCGGATGCCGGTAATCCGCCCGACGATGTCGTTGAGGCTTTCGAGATGCTGGACGTTGACGGTCGTGTAGACATCGATGCCCGCATCCAGCAACGCCTGCACGTCCTGCCAGCGCTTCACATGGCGCGCGCCCTGCACGTTGGCGTGCGCGAGTTCGTCGACGAGAATCAGTTGCGGCTTGCGCTGCAGCGCGGCGTCGAGATCGAACTCGGCGAGCACGCGGCCGCGATAGTCGATCCGCGCGGGCGGCAAGCTGTCGAGCCCCTGCGCGAGCGCGAGCGTTTCCTTGCGTCCATGCGTCTCGACCACGCCCACCAGCACCTCGCCGCCTTCGTCGCGGCGCCGGCGCGCGGCCTGCAGCATCGCAAAGGTCTTGCCGACGCCCGCAGACGCCCCGAAGAAGATCTTCAGCCGGCCACGCTGGCGTTTTTCTTCCTCGCGATGAAGTTTGTCGAGAAGCTCGTCTGGAGTTGGGCGGGGCATTCGCTGTTTCGGGTGGGCTGGCGCTTCAGGTTCCGCTCGTACGTGCCGGTTCTGCTTGCTGGTCCAGCGCCAGGTTCAATTTAAGCACATTCACCCGCGGCTCCCCGAGCAAGCCGAACTGACGTCCGGACGTGGCCTGCGCCACCAGCGCCTCAACCCGTGCAACCGGCAGGCCGCGCGCGCGGGCCACTCGCGCCACCTGATACGCCGCGGCGGCCGGACTGATTTCAGGATCGAGCCCGCTCGCCGACGACGTCACCAGATCCACCGGCACGGCCTCCTGATTGTCCGGATCGGCGGCCTGCAATGCGGCGATGCGCGCCTTCACTTCGTCGACGAGCGCGGGGTTGGTCGGCCCGAGGTTCGAACCGCCCGAGCTGCCCGCGTTGTACGGATTCGGCGTCGTCGCCGAGAGACGGCCCCAGAAGTAGCGCGGCGCATCGAACTGCTGCCCGATCAACGCCGAGCCGACCACCTTGCCGTCGCGCTCGATCAGGCTGCCGTTGGCCTGATGCGGAAACACGGCCTGGCCGATCGCGGTGACCGCCAGCGGATACAGCACGCCCGTCAGCACCGTCAGCGCGACGAACAGCACGAGCATCGGACGCAATGAAGTTTTCATCATGATTCTGCCTTTGAAAAGATGGGCTCAGTGCCAGCCGAGCGCGGTGATCGCCATGTCGATCAGCTTGATGAACGGAAACGGCAACACGATGCCGCCCAACCCGTACACGAGCAGATTGCGCCGCAACAGCGCGGCCGCGCCGAGCGCGCGATACTTGACGCCCTTCAGCGCGAGCGGAATCAGGAACACGATGATCAGCGCGTTGAAGATCACCGCCGACAAGATGGCCGACGACGGCGACGCCAGATGCATCACGTCCAGCACGCGCAACTGCGGATAGGTGGTCGCGAACGCGGCGGGGATGATCGCGAAGTACTTGGCGACGTCGTTGGCGATGGAGAACGTGGTCAGCGAGCCGCGCGTCATCAGCATCTGCTTGCCGATCTCGACGATCTCGATCAGCTTGGTCGGGTTGGAGTCGAGATCGACCATGTTGCCGGCTTCCTTCGCCGCCTGGGTGCCGGTGTTCATCGCCACGGCGACGTCGGCCTGGGCGAGCGCGGGAGCGTCGTTGGTGCCGTCGCCGGTCATCGCGACGAGCCGGCCTTGCGCCTGATGCTCGCGAATGATCGTGAGCTTGGCTTCGGGCGTCGCTTCGGCGAGAAAGTCGTCGACGCCTGCTTCGGCCGCGATCGCCGCTGCCGTGAGCCGGTTGTCGCCCGTCACCATCACCGTCTTGATGCCCATCTTGCGCAGCTCCGCGAAGCGCTCGCGAATGCCGCCCTTGACGATATCCTTCAGCTCGATCACGCCGAGCGCGCGCGCTTTGCCGTTCACACACTCCGCCACGACGAGCGGCGTGCCGCCGCGCCGCGCGATCTCGTCGACCGCGTGCTGCACTTCCTGCGGAAAGCGCCCGCCGCGCGTCTCGACGTACTGTTTCAGCGCCGTCGCCGCGCCCTTGCGAATCTCGCGGCCCGGCAGGTCGACGCCGCTCATGCGCGTCTGCGCGCTGAACGACAGGAAGTTCGCGTGCAGCGCCGCCATGTCCCGGGCGCGGATGTCGAAACGCTGCTTCGCCAGCACGACGATGCTGCGGCCCTCCGGCGTCTCGTCGGCGAGCGAGGCGAGTTGCGCCGCATCGGCCAGATCGCGTTCGTCGATACCGGGCGCCGCGCTGAACGACGACGCCTGCCGGTTGCCCAGCGTGATCGTGCCGGTCTTGTCGAGCAGCAGCACGTCGACGTCGCCCGCCGCTTCCACCGCGCGCCCCGAGGTCGCGATCACGTTCGCCTGCATCATGCGGCTCATGCCGGCCACGCCGATGGCGGACAGCAGCCCGCCGATGGTCGTCGGAATCAGGCACACGAGCAGCGCGACCAGCACGGTGATCGTGACCACCTGGCCCTGCCCCGCCGCTTCGACGGCGAACATCGAGAACGGCAGCAGCGTGGCGGTCGCGAACAGCAGCACGAGCGTCAACGCCACCAGCAGGATGGTCAGCGCGATTTCATTCGGCGTCTTGCGCCGCTTGGCGCCCTCGACCATCGCGATCATGCGGTCCAGAAACGCCTCGCCCGGATTCACCGAGACCCGCACCACGATCCAGTCCGACAGCACCCGCGTGCCGCCCGTCACCGACGAGAAGTCGCCGCCCGACTCGCGGATCACCGGCGCGGATTCGCCGGTGATGGCGGATTCGTCGACGGACGCGACACCGTCGATCACTTCGCCGTCGGCGGGGATCACGTCGCCGGCCTCGACGAGCACGACGTCGTCGCGGCGCAGATCGGTGGACGTGGTGATGCGGATCGGCGACTTCGGATGCGGCTCGTTGAGCTTCTTCGCCATCACGTTGTGCTTGGCCTGGCGCAGCGCGGCCGCCTGCGCCTTCGAGCGGCCTTCCGCCAGCGCTTCGGCGAAGTTCGCGAACAGCACCGTGAACCACAGCCACAGTGCAATGGCGAGGATGAAACCGGCGGGCGCCTCGGCCTGACCGGCGAGCGCGGCGATCCACAGGATGGTCGCGAGCACGCTGCCGACGTAGACACAGAACATCACCGGATTGCGCAACTGCGTGCGCGGCGCGAGCTTCCTGAAGGCATCGACGACCGCGGGGCGGACGAGCGCCGGATCGAACATCGAGCGTGCCGCCGTGCGCGCCTGGCCGAGATTGCCCGGCAGATGCGCAGACGCTTGTTTTTCGTGATTCATGCAGTCCTCGAAATCATTGTCCAGCGATCATGGCGAGATGCTCGACCACAGGTCCCAGCGCGAGCGCGGGTACGTAGGTGAGCGCGCCGACCAGCAGCAGCGTGCCGAGCAGCAGCACGACGAACAGCGGTCCGTGGGTGGGCAAGGTGCCGGCGTTGGCAGCGAGACGCTTCTTCGCGGCCAGCGAGCCGGCGATCGCCAGGATCGGCACGATGGTGCCGAAGCGGCCGAACCACATGGCGACGGCGAGCATCTGGTTGTAGAACGGCGTGTTGACGGACAGGCCCGCGAACGCGCTGCCGTTGTTGTTGGCGGCGGAGCTGAACGCGTAGAGGATTTCGGAGAAGCCGTGCGCGCCCGGGTTGGCTATCCCCGCCTTGCCCGCCGAGGCCAGCACGGCGACCGAGGTGCCCGCGAGGACCAGCATCGGCGTGAGCAGGATCACGATGGAGACCATCTTCATGTCGAAGGCCTCGATCTTCTTGCCGATGTATTCGGGCGTGCGGCCGATCATCAGCCCCGCGACGAACACCGCCAGCAGCGCGAACGCCAGCATCCCGTAGAGACCCGAGCCGACGCCGCCGAAGATGACCTCGCCGAGCTGGATCAGCAGCATCGGCACGAGACCGCCGAGCGGCGTCAGCGAGTCGTGCATGGTGTTCACCGCGCCGCACGAGGCGGCCGTGGTGACCACGGTGAAGAGGCCGGATTGCGCGATGCCGAGGCGCGTCTCCTTGCCCTCCATGTTGCCGCCCGGCTGCAGCGCCGAAGCGTGGGCATCCACGTGCAGCTTCGTCACGAGCGGATTGCCCGCCTGCTCCGCCGAGATCTCGCCGACGCAGGCCACCGCGAGCGCGATGGTCATCGCCGCGAGCACCGCGTGACCCTGCCGTCCATCGCCGACCATGCGCCCGAAGGTCACGCACAGCGCGGCGGGGATCAGCAGGATCGCGAGCATCTGGAGGAAGTTGGAGAACGGCGTCGGATTCTCGTACGGATGCGCCGAGTTGGCGTTGAAGAAGCCGCCGCCGTTGGTGCCGAGCATCTTGATCGCTTCCTGCGAGGCCACCGGACCCATGGCGAGGGTCTGCGTGCTGGCTTGCTGATCCTGCATCTCCGGCTTGCCCTGCGCGTCCTTGATCGGGTTGCCTTGGGCGTCGAGGCGCGGCGCCTGATACGTCGTGACCTGGAGTGTGGGCACGTTGGCATACGGCCTGAAGTTCTGTATCGCGCCCTGGCTGACGAACACCAGCGCCAACACCACGGCGAGCGGCATCAGCACATAGAGCGTCGCGCGCGTCAGATCGACCCAGAAGTTGCCGATGGTCTGCGCGCCATGACGCTTGAAGCCGCGCACCAGCGCAATGACCACCGCGATGCCGGTCGCCGCCGAGAGGAAGTTCTGCACGGTCAGGCCAAGCATCTGCGCGAGATAGCCGAGCGTGCTTTCGCCGCCGTAGTCCTGCCAGTTCGTGTTGGTGACGAAGCTGACGGCGGTGTTGAAGGCGGCGTCGGGCGTCATGCCGGCCATGCCCTGCGGATTGAGCGGCAGCACCGCTTGCAGACGCAGGATCGCGTACAGCAGCAGCGCACCGAACCCGTTGAAGAGCAGCACGGCGAGCGCATAGTGCTTCCAGGACATTTCCGCTTCGGGATCGATGCCCGCGACGCGATAGAGCACCTGCTCGACCGGCCGTCCTATCCTGCGCACGACGACCGACGTGCCTTCGAAGACGTTCGACATATAGCGCCCGAGCGGCAGCGCGAGCGCGATCAGCACGGCGATGAAGAGCGCCGTCTGCATGAGACTGCTGGCGTTCATTCGAGCTCCTCCGCGCGCAACAGGGCGTACACGAGGTAGACGAGAAGCAGCAGCGTGGCGGCGGAAGCCAATGCGATCATCCAGCCGTTCATGGGCGGCCTCCCGGCGGATGGCGGCGCAACTGTTCGCAGCCGCTTGCGAGCGCCATGCAGAATCCCAGGAACAGGACAATGCCGGCGAGGTAAAACAGGTCCATTGTGTGGTTCTCCCCTTGTGCGATCACTGCGATCGGGACAAGGGGAGATTAGGGAAAGCCGCGTAAAGGGCGCGACAAGAGTGGGAGACGGCGTGTAAAAATCGCGTATACGACGCGGCCCCGTGTGGTGCTTGAGGCTCGCCTAGCCCGCGATGCTGAACGCCCGGTTCAACTGCCAGCCGTACTCGAAGCTCTCCTGCGACGGATCGTCCTCCGCGATCTCCACATAGCGCACCGACTGCTGGGCAGCGATCATGCCGAGCAGCACGCGGCGACCGTCGTTACCGCGCTGATCGATGAAGCTCTGCATCGCGGCAAGCGTCATCGGGCCGATGAGTCCGTCCGCCGAGATGTCGTCGTAGGCGGACTCCTGGTCGTTCAGCACGTTGAGCGCGCGTTGCAGGAACCGGACGCCGGTGGCAGGCCCCATGTTCACGCCGATGTCGAACAGCTTGCCGGCAATGTCCTCGTCGATGGCGTTGACCTCGTCGAAATGCGGTTCCTCCCAATAGCTTTGCAGATAGATGTCGATGGCCACTTCGCGCGGCATCTCGTCCATCGGGCCGGTATAGCCGTACGCGCGAGCGGTCGCCTCGGTGATGCCCCACATGGTTTCGCCGCCCGCGTCGTCGGGATGATTCGAATAGCCGCCTTCGAGGCCAATGGTTTCTTCGATGAGGTCGATCGGATTCATTTGAACAAGGATGCGCGTGAGTGTGAAAGACGAGCGCGAGCCGTCCTTGCGATGGTCGACTGCGTTCGCTCGCATGAGCAGGATCACCAACTGTTTCACTCGCTCGATCGGCTTTGTTTGCTTGATCGAGCAGCATGGCCGCAGGTCCGGCGATGCGGAGCCAGTATCAGCGAGTTCGGGAGGAACTTGACGCCCGTTCTGGGAAAGAATCGCCCGTGTGGAGTGAATTGCAGCCGTGGCGCGCAGCATCGTGCGGCACGGCTTCGGAACCTGCAACGCGCAGGACGGACCACGCGGCGCAAGCCGCATTTGTCACGGCGGATGTGAATGATTTCGTAGAATGCCGGGCTGTATCACGCCGCTTTTTGGACACCGGTGTCAACGATTTAGGCAGGCTTCCTCGAGAACATGGTTGTTCTGCGAGGCGGTCGCGCTGATGCCATAGACGTAGCTGGCCTCTGCTGACCGGACCGTCATCGTAATTCGCATGCTCAACCTTGTCAGTCCAGATCAGCAGATCGCATTTGCACGCTTGTACGAGTTCTTCTCCGAACAAAAACGCTGGTACCGGCCACTCCGGGGAATCGGCACCGTGCTCGCCATGGACGAACTGTTCGAAGCATGCACGGTCATGAAACAGGGGCATCTCAGCGAGGGATCGGTCAAGCGTATCGCCTCGTCATTGCAGGAACGCACGAAAGCCGGTTCGCGCGGCGTTGCGGTGAGCGAGTTGTTTCGAAGCGATCGCATTTTCGCAAGCGATGGAAGCCAGGACGTTGACGCTGCACTGGAACTGCTTGCGCACCTCGAAGACAGTTCGCCGCCTGCCGCGATCGCGGCAGGCTGGGGGGCGATCGAAGGTCTGCTTGCCGATCCCAACGACAGGGCTTCGGCAGCGGACAATCTGGCGACGCTCGTCACCTGCTCCTTTCCGCGCGCGGAGCTTACGTCACTATCCCGACGTGCAGAACGCATTTTTCCCGCCGAGTGTGCAGAACTGGCCGGCATCGAGGCAAACCGGGAACGGTCGCGCGTGCTGGCCAGAATGATCCTTGAAGAGCGCATGCCCGTAATGCCCTCCGTCGCGGATCAAGCAGCCGTCGCACGGATGAGAAAGTTGTTGCTGAACCCGCAACCGGAATGGCAGACGATCAAGGAGCTGATCGCGGAATCGTTTCATCGCCTCTACCGCCAACGCAACCTCATCCTCCATGGCGGCCGGCTGGACAGTGTTGCCCTGGACGCGAGCCTGCGCACCGTCGCAAAGCTCGCTGGAGCAGGCATGGACCGGATTACTCACGGTCATTACGAGCAGGGACTCAGGCCACTCGAACTTGTCGCCAAGGCGACTATGGCCCTCGCGGTCATCGATAAAGCTTCGCCGCCCGGATGTGTCGACTTGCTCGAAACGACGTGATACGGATCCGGGCTGACTACACATCCATCCTCATGTTGCTGGCCAAGTAAAATGTCACACCGCCGAAGCATCAACATTCTGGACATCTCGTGAAGATAGCTACCTGGAACGTCAACTCCCTCAAAGTCCGCCAGCAACACGTCATCGACTGGCTCGCGCTGTCGGGCGTCGACGTGCTGTGCCTGCAGGAACTGAAAATGCCCGACGAGAAGTTTCCGCGCGCGGACCTCGAGGCCGCCGGCTACAAAAGCTGGTTCGCGGGACAGAAGACCTATAACGGCGTCGGCATCCTGGTGCGCGCCGACGCGAACTTCGAAGTGGACGAGATCAGCGTCGTGCGCAACATCCCCGGCTTCGAAGATTTGCAGCAGCGCGTGATCGCCGCGACCATCGATGGTGTGCGCATCATCTCGGCCTATTTCCCGAACGGCCAGGCGCCCGGCACCGAGAAGTTCGCCTACAAGATGCGCTGGCTCGACGCGCTGCGCGAATGGCTGCGTGAAGACCTGGCCCGGCACCCGAAGCTCGCCCTGCTCGGCGACTACAACATCGCCCCCGATGACCGCGACGTGCACGACCCGAAAGCCTGGGAAGGCCAGAATCTGGTGTCGCCGGAAGAGCGCGCGCACTTCACGCAACTGCTCGAACTCGGTCTCACCGATGCCTTCCGCCAGTTCGAACAGGCCGACAAGCTCTTCACGTGGTGGGACTACAGGATGATGGCGTTCCGCCGCAACGCGGGGCTGCGCATCGATCATATTTTGTTGTCGAAGGAACTGGCCGCGACCTGCACCGCATGCGAAGTCGACAAGGTGCCGCGCAAGTGGGACCAGCCGTCGGACCACGCGCCCGTGATCGCGACGCTCGGCTGATCCCGTCTCGCGGGCATCGGCGTCACGCGTCCAGGTGCAGTTCCTGGATCTTGCGCGTGATCGTATTGCGCCCGATGCCCAGGCGCTCGGCCGCTTCCACCTTGCGGCCACGCGTGAAGTCGAGCGCCTCGCGAATCACGGCGGCCTCGAAACGGCGCGCGAGTTCGTCCATCACGTCGGCGGAGTTCTCGCGCAACAGCCGTGCGACCTCGGTACGCAAGCCGTTCTCCCACACACTCGCCGCCACTCCCGCCGCCAGCGGCGCCGCAACAGCCGGCGCGCCCGCGCCGTTCTGCGCGAGCGGCGCCGCGGCCACGGCGCCATCGGTCGAAACCGCGATGGACTCGGCCGCGTAGTCCTGGCGCGGCGTGAGATCGGGCGGCAGATCCTTCTGCTCGATCACCTGCGCCGGCGCCATCACCGTCAGCCAGTTGCACAGGTTTTCGAGCTGCCGCACATTGCCGGGAAACGGCAGCGACGCAAGATACGCCAACGCCTCGTCGGACACGCGCTTCGGCTCCACGCCAAGGTCGCGCGCGCTCTTCTGCAGGAAATGCCGCGCGAGCAAGGGAATGTCTTCGCTGCGTTCGCGCAAGGCCGGCAGGCGCAGCCGGATCACGTTCAGCCGGTGATACAAGTCCTCGCGGAACAAGCCTTGCCGCACGCGCGCATCGAGATTCTGGTGCGTCGCCGCGATCACGCGCACGTTGGCCTTCAACGGGTTGTGCCCGCCCACGCGATAGAACTGCCCGTCCGACAGCACGCGCAACAGACGCGTCTGCAGGTCGAACGGCATGTCGCCGATTTCGTCGAGAAACAGCGTGCCGTTCTCGGCCTGTTCGAAACGGCCCTGGCGCATCGCCTGCGCGCCCGTGAACGCACCGCGCTCATGGCCGAACAGTTCGGATTCCAGCAGATCCTTCGGAATCGCCGCCGTGTTCAGCGCGATGAACGGCCCGCTCGCGCGTGGGCTATGTCGGTGCAAGGCGCGCGCGACAAGCTCCTTTCCGGTGCCTGATTCGCCCGTGATGAGCACGGTCGCCGCCGAGTGCGAAAGCCGCCCGATCGCGCGGAACATGTCCTGCATCGCGGGCGCCTGGCCGAGCATCTCGGGCGTTTCCGTCACCCGCTCGTCATAGGCCGCTTCGCCACGCATGCTTTCGTCCACCGCGCGGCGAATCAGTTCGACCGCCTTGTCCACGTCGAACGGTTTGGCGAGATATTCGAAGGCGCCGCCCTGGAATGCGGCCACGGCGCTGTCGAGATCCGAGAAGGCCGTCATGATGATGACCGGCAACCCCGGCAGACGATCGCGCACCGTCTGCAACAATTCGAGCCCCGAGCCGCCCGGCATGCGGATGTCCGACACGAGCACCTGTGGACTTTCGTGTTCGAGCGCGGCGAGCGCGTCGCGCACGCCTGAAAAACTGCGCGTCGAGAAATTCTCGCGGGCCAGCGCTTTTTCCAGCACCCAGCGGATGGATTGGTCGTCGTCTACTATCCAGATCGGCTTCATATCGTTCGGCGAGAAGTCTTCGTATGGTTCGGTGTGAGCCCGTCGAAACGGTGCGGCTTCAAAGCGTGATGCGGACGCGGCCTAAGTGGATGGCGGCCTGTGACGTGATGGCGCGTGATGTCGATGGTCAAGCCGGCTTCAGCTCCCGAATGGCAACAGGATGATGAACTCGGTGCAGCCCGGTTTGCTTTCCACTTCGATCAATCCATCGTGCTGCTGCACGAACGTTTGCGCGAGCGTGAGACCCAGGCCGCTGCCGTCTTCCCTGCCCGACACAAGCGGAAAGAAGATCCGGTCACGAATCTCACTGGGGATTCCGGGACCGTTGTCAGTGATATGCAAGTCCAGTGCCAGTTTGTGCAGCTTCTTGCCGACCGTCACCTTGCGTGCGATGCGTGTACGCAATTCGATCTTTGCATCGCCTTGGGAAATGCGTTCGCGTAACGCCTCCGCCGCATTGCGCACGATGTTGAGCAACGCCTGGATCAGTTGTTCCTTGTCGCCGCGCAGGTCGGGCACGCTGACGTCGTAGTCGCGTTCGATCGTGAGCCCGCGCGGGAACTCGGCGAGGATGACCGCGCGCACACGTTCGCATACTTCGTGAATGTTCACGTCGCCGACGATATGCGGATGCCGGTGCGGCTCCAGCAGGCGATCGACCAGCGTCTGCAGCCGGTCCGATTCCTTGATGATGACCTGCGTGTATTCACGCAGTTCGTCGCGTTCGAGCGCGCCCAGTTCGAACTCGAGCAACTGCGCCGCGCCCCGGATGCCGCCGAGCGGATTCTTGATCTCGTGCGCCAGGTTGCGGATCAGCTGCTTGTTGACCGCGGTCAGGTCGTGGATGCGTTCTTCGCGGTCCGTGCGCAGGTGGCGCTCGTTCTCGAAGAGTTCGAGCAGCACGTAGTCGCTGGCCGCTTCGAGATAACCGACGATCGCATGGACATGCACCGGCTCGCGGTTCGGACGATCGAGCACGGCGTCGAGACGCGTCGCGTTGAACCGGTTCTCGGCGATCGACGCGATCGTGCCCGCGAGTTCATCGGCGTTCGCGAACAGCTCGGTCCAGTTCATCTGCGTCAGCTGCTTGCGCGACATCTCCAGCATCGCTTCCGCCGAAGGATTCGCGTACGCGATGCGCACATGCCGCATGTCCAGCACGAGCACGGTCGTCGGGAGCGCCTCGAAACCGGCCAGCAAACCGCTGCTGGATAGTTGGGCGTCGTCGGAGAGCGCGTCGGCGTGGCCACGGCGCGCCTTGATCAGATTCTTGAGCACCATCGGGCAATGATTGAAGCCGTTCGTGAGACCGATCTTGTAGTTGGATTTCGGAAAACCGCGGCGATGAAAAAAGGGACGGCGCGCCGTCCCTTTTTTCATCGCATCGCATGTGCCGCGCGCTTCGCCGGACTATCAGGAGAGAAGCGCGCTGCCGTCATGCTTACAGCGAGTAGTACATCTCGAACTCGATCGGATGCACCGCCTGACGATAACGCTGCAGCTCGTTCGTCTTCAGTTCGATGTAGGCGTCGAGCATCGAATCCGTGAACACGCCGCCGCGCGTCAGGAACTCGCGATCCGCGTCGAGCGCATCGAGTGCCTGGTCGAGGCCCGCGCACACGGTCGGGATCTTCCTGTCCTCTTCCGGCGGCAGGTCGTACAGATTCTTGTCCGCGGCTTCGCCCGGATGAATCTTGTTCTGCACGCCGTCGAGACCGGCCATCATCAATGCCGAGAAGCACAGGTACGGATTCGCGAGCGGATCCGGGAAGCGCGTTTCGATACGGCGGCCCTTCGGGTTGCTCACGTGCGGAATACGGATCGATGCCGAACGGTTGCGAGCCGAGTAAGCCAGCTTGACCGGCGCTTCGAAGTGCGGCACGAGACGCTTGTACGAGTTCGTACCCGGGTTCGTGATCGCGTTCAGCGCGCGGGCGTGCTTGATGATGCCGCCGATGTAGAACAGCGCGAATTCCGACAGACCGGCGTAGCCGTTGCCCGCGAACAGGTTCTGGCCGTCCTTCCAGATGGACTGGTGAACGTGCATGCCCGAACCGTTGTCGCCGACGACCGGCTTCGGCATGAACGTGGCCGTCTTGCCGTACGTGTGCGCGACGTTGTGGATGATGTACTTCATCTGCTGCAGCCAGTCCGCGCGCTGAACCAGCGTCGAGAACTTGGTGCCGATTTCGTTCTGGCCCTGGCCCGCCACTTCGTGGTGGTGCACTTCGACCGGAATGCCGATCTGCTCGAGCAGCAGACACATTTCCGAGCGGATGTCCTGGAACGTGTCTACCGGCGCGACCGGGAAGTAGCCGCCCTTGGTGCCCGGACGGTGGCCCGTGTTGCCGCCTTCGAATTCCTTGGCTGACGACCACGGCGCTTCTTCCGAGCCGATCTTGACGAAGGTGCCCGACTGGTCCGTGTTCCACTGGACGCTGTCGAAAATGAAGAATTCCGGCTCCGGACCGAAGTAGGCGGTGTCGCCCAGGCCCGAGCTCTTGAGATAGGCTTCCGCGCGCTTCGCGAGCGAACGCGGGTCGCGTTCGTAGCCCTTGCCGTCGGCGGGCTCGACGACGTCGCAGCTCAGCACGAGCGTCGCTTCTTCGAAGAACGGGTCGATGAAGGCGGTGTTCGCGTCCGGCACGAGCAGCATGTCCGATGCCTCGATGCCCTTCCAGCCGGCGATGGACGAACCGTCGAAAGCGTGGCCGCTTTCAAACTTGTCTTCGTCGAATGCCGAGACCGGCACGGAAACGTGCTGTTCTTTGCCGCGCGTGTCGGTGAAACGGAAGTCGACGAACTTGACGTCCTCGTCCTTGACGAGTTGCATGACGTCGGCCACGGATTTACTCATTACCTATCTCCTGATTAACAAAAGTCGGCGAATCGCTCCGCCGCCCCGACCAATCCTGTACATCAATTCAATCGAGGATGAAAAAGCAGCTTCCGTGCCAAGCGCACCAACTTTGCGCTAAGCGCCTGAAGCGGCGCGCATTTTTAGTGACACGACCGAGGGGTTCACGATGACCTCGCAGCCGCTCTGCATACTTCACGCACACAGATGGTGCGCAACCGCATGACCGGTCTGAAATATGATCCTTTATGGTGCATAGACGCGGAGATGCACCAATCTGAACCATTTTCCGCAACGACGCCGGCAGCGCTGTTACGTTCGCTAGAATCATTGTTTGCGTTCGACCGGAGACAAACACGCCATGAGCACGCTGGAACAACTTTTTGACCAAGCGGGACGCCGCGCCGCCGACAACCAACTGACCTACGCGGGCGCCTTCTCGCCCGCCGAGGCGTTCGAACTGCTGCAACTCGATTCGGCCGTGCGGCTCGTCGACGTCCGCACCCGCGCCGAGCTCGACTGGGTGGGCCGCCCGGCCATCGACGGCGCGCAGTACGCGCATATCGAATGGATCCGCTATCCCGGCTCGGTGCCGAACGCTGAGTTTATCGAACAATTGCGACAGGTCGCCACCCCGGATACGACAGTGATTTTCCTGTGCCGCAGCGCGGCGCGCTCCAAGCTTGCGGCTGTCGCCGCGCAGAAACAGGGGTTTGCGAAGGCCTATGACCTGCTGGAAGGCTTCGAGGGCGACAAGGACGCGAACGGGCACCGCAAGACGATGGGCGGGTGGTGCTTCCGGGGATTGCCGTGGATTGGGGCTTGAGCTGTCATTTATTTACGGTATGACGCGGATCGAACCGCTTCGCACCGCGCTCAGGAAGCCAGCCCGTCCAGTAACGCCCGCACGCGCCTGACCCTGGCTTCATCGACCGGCGCCAATGCCTGTCCGCCGACGCGCACGCCCGAACCCAGATGCACGGCGCGCACGCCCGTCGATGCCACGAAGGGCGCGACAGTCTCCACACCGAGTCCAGCGCCCGCCAGCACCGTACAGTGCGATCCGGCCGCCATGCCGACCAGTCTTGCGATTGTCGCTGCGGCATCGAGCACCGATGCCTTGCCGCCCGACGTCAGCACGTTCGTGACCGTACCGAAGGCCGAGAGCCTTTCGAAAGTCGCGAACAGGTCGCGTGCTTCATCGAACGCGCGATGGAACGTCAGCGGCAGCTTTCCCGCCGCCTCCGCCACGCGCGCCAATCCTTCCGTATCGATACAACCGTCCGCCCGCAGCATCCCGACCACGAGCGCATGCGCACCCGTCTTCGCGATCGCACGCGCCTCGCGCAGCATCACGCTGTAATCGTCGGCATCGTAGACGAACGAGCGGCTATGCGGCCGCACCATCACGTTCACCGGAATCGCCACCGCCTCCACGACCGCCTCCACCAGCCCGATGCCCGGCGTCAGGCCGCCCTCGCCCATCGCCGTGACCAGTTCGATCCGGTCCGCGCCGCCGCGCTCGGCGGCGCGCGCGTCAGCCACCGTCGTCGCGATGACTTCCAGCACCGTCACTTCGCCTGCTCCGGCGGCACTTCCACGATCTCGCCGCCCAGCGCCCGCACGCCCTCGCGCAGGACGTCGAACGCCGCATTCGCCTGCTGCGGATCGCCCTTCACGCCCAGATCGATATGCGACCGCGCGTACAGCGCACCGCGCGCCGCATCGCCGACGCTCGGCAGGCTGAACGCGCGCACGCCTTCGAAGTCGCGTTCGATCGCCACCATCAGCGGCGTGATGCGCGACTCCGGCAGGCCAAACACCAGCAGCGAACGCTCGACATGCGGCACCGCGTGATGCAGGTGGGCGTAACGGTTGTCGAGCACCCACTCGATCATCGGCCAGGCCATCACCGGAAAGCCCGGCACGAAATGATGATCACCGACCGAAAAGCCCGGGATCTTGTTGTAGCTGTTCGGGATGATGGCCGCGCCCTGCGGAAACGTGCCCATGTTCAGGCGATGCAGGTTCTCGGGCGAATCGAGCTCCACCGGCTTGCCCGCCTGTTCCGCGGTATCGCGGATGCGCGCGCGGATCAGTTCCGCCGCCTCCGGCTGCAGTTCGAGCGGACGCCCGAGCGCTTCGGCCGCGCACTGGCGGGTGTGATCGTCGGGCGTCGCGCCGATGCCGCCCGTCGAGAACACGATGTCGCCGGACGCAAAAGTGCGCTTGAGCGTCGCCGTGATGCGCGCCGGATCGTCGCCGACATACTCCGCCCAGTCCAGCGACAGCCCGCGTGCGCCCAGCAATTCGATGATTTTCGGCAGATGCTTGTCGGTACGTCGGCCCGACAGGATTTCATCGCCGATGATGATGACGCCAATGCCCATGGGAACCCCCTTATCGCTTCATTGTTCCTTCACGGAAACTTCACGGGACTCGACCGTGATCGCCGGATACTGCGGCTCCCCGGCGCGCAGGCGCTCCAGCGCGTGCAGGCAGTAGTGCGCGAACCACAGCGCCGAGAACACCAGGATGAATGCATACGCCCAGATCGTCACCGCCGCGACCACCGGGAACAGCGGCAGCAGCCAGACGGACCAGGCCCAGAGCATCGTCGGGACGGAACTGAACAGGCCGCTCACAATGCCGATCGCCAGCAGCGGCCAGCGCCCGTCCCGCACGATCGCGCGGCGTTCCTCGATGCTCGCATGCAGCGCAAGCGCGTCGTAAGTCATCACGCGATACGTCAGCCAGCCCCACAGCAGCGGCGGAATCAGCGCGAAGAACGGCGGAATCAGCCACAGCGGCAGCGTGACGGCGAGCAGCACGAGACAGACCAGGGTGGTCACCACCGAATGCCCGAGACTGCCGTACCACGAACCGCCGCGCCGCTCTTCCAGCGACGAATAATGTCCGCGCGGCCGGCGCGTGAGCAGCTTGACGACGCCCGGCATGGAGAGCGTCGCGATCAGCAGCAGCACCGTCACGACGATCAGCGGGATCGTCATGATGACGACCAGGAACGGCGCGATGACCGCATGCAGCGACGAGAAGCCGACTGCGTCGAACAGCCGGTACATCGCGGAGGTGAGCGCCCAGCCTTCTAGCCAGCCGTTGGCGGCGCCGGTGAGCGTCTGCCAGAAGAACCACAGCAGACCGCCCCACACCACCGTCGCGACGCCGAAAGGCATCAGTGTGAGCCACAGCATGCGCGGATGGAAGACGTTCGCCACCGCGCGCACGAACGAACGCAGCAAGTCATTCATGCGTGATCGTCAGGGAAAAGTAGAAACAACAGGATAAACCAGCGCCGCGTGCGGGCGCTGGTATGGGAGAGGCGGAAAGGTCAGATGGTGGCGGAATCGGACGCGCGGCCGCGGCGGTTCGAAAGACGCGCGCCGATGCGCTTGAACGCGAGCCAGTGCTGTTCGAAGAAGCCGTCGCCGTAATGCACGGGCATCACGCCCGGCGCGCCGAGCTGGTCGCGGATGCCGGTCGGCTCGACGGTGCGGTCGAACGACGCCGAGCGGAACAGGATGTCCCAGAACGAGAACAGGACGCCGAAGTTGCAGCCGTAAGTAGTGCCTTCGTGGCCGTAGCCGATCGCATGATGACGCCGGTGAAACGCCGGGCTGACGACGATACGCTCGCCCAACCAGCCGAAATGCAGGCGGATGTTGGCGTGCTGCACGCTCTGCATGAAATTGGTGATGGCGACGAGCACGACGAACTGCGAGGGCTCCACGCCGATCACCAGCGCGACGAGCGCGAAGACGCTCGCTTGCAGGATGTCGTCGAGCAGATGATTGCGGTCGTCGCTCCACAGCGACATCTTCTGCTGGCTGTGATGCACGGCGTGCAGTTCCCACCAGATGCCGATGCGATGCTCCAGCCGGTGATACCAGTAGCCGGCGAAGTCGAGGATCAGCAGGTAGATGACGAAGGTGACGAGCGGCTGCGTGGTGACGCCGGGCCACAGATTGTCGATCTCGAGATTCGGTATGCCGTTCAGCCGCAGCCAGCTTTGCAGCGAGTCGAAGATCGGCTGGAAGGTGAAGAAGAAAAACAGGTTGAGGATGCCCAGCTTGACGATCCACGTGTACAGCACATCCACGCGCACGCCCTTGCGGTCTTGCCAGTTCTCTGCCGGACGGAAGGCCTCGAGCGGGCGCAGGACCGCGTACATCGCGAGCACTTCCAGCACGCCGACGATCACCCAGTACAGCGCATCGTAGGTGTCCTCGTCGTAGTCCATCATGCCGATCTTGAACAGCACCGGCTGGACCACGTCGACATACAGCAGCGTCTGCAGCGACGAAACGAAGGTGTCTAGCAGCGAAACGATGGAATGAAACATGATGCTCCGTGGTGCTGGCGGCGGCCCGGTGCGGCGGGCCATTCCTCAATCGTAGTACAGGGCGCGGCAAAGCGCCCTTTCACTCCGACGCCTACGCCCCGTTCGGCGCCGTGACGGGCGCGCGATTGTAGAAGTAGATGCCGTGCGGCGAACGTCCGACCTTGATGGTTTCGATCAGCTTACGGCTCGCCATGTCGATCACGCCGACATGCTTCGCAAAGCGGAACGTCACCCAGAGATACTTTTTGTCGGCGGAAAGTTCCATGTCGTCCGGGCCGGGCAGCAGGCCGGTGATGTCGCCGACATTCGTGAGCGAGTCCTCGTCGATGATGCTGATGGTGTTCGCCACGCGGTTCGACACCAGCACGTGCTTGCCGTCCACCATCGAACGGAAGTTGTGCGCGCCCTTGCCCGTCGTGATGGTCTTGACGATCTTCTGGTTGCGCCAGTCCACCACGGCAACATAATCCGCGCCCGTCATGCCGACCAGCAGGTATTTGTCGCCCGGCGTGAGCCAGACGCCGGCCGGCACCTTGCCGACCTTCATCTTCCATTTGACCGTCTGCGTGGGCAGGTCGATGGCCGCGATCTCGCCGGACACCTGCAGCGAGATGAACGCGGTCGCGCTGTCCTTCGTGAAGGCGATGTGGCTCGGCATGGTCGCAAGCGGCAGGCGCTTCGCCACCGAGAGGTTCTTGCCGTCGAAATGATAGATGTCGAGGCGGTCGAGGCGCAGGCCTGTGGACACGAACCACTTCTTGTCCGGCGAAAAGCCGATCTGGTACGGATCCTCGATGTCCTGCACCCAGCGCTGGAACGCGCCGGTTTTCGGGTCGACGAACATCAGGTTGTTCGACACCGAGTTCGCGACGATCAGCGACGCGTTGTCGGGCGTCACCATCAGATGGTGCGGTTCCTTGCCGGTCGGCACGGTGCCGACGACCTGGCGCGTGTTCTCGTCGATGAGACTGAGCGTGGCTTCGGCGGAATTCAGGACGATGACATTGTTGGCGAAGGCGGCGGTGGCGACGAGCGCTGCGCCGGTTGCGAGCACTGCACGCGCGGCGGCCGCGCGGAAGCGGCCGGACGGGCGGCCAGAACGGAAAAGATTGCGCATGAAAGATTGGCTTCGGAAGGCAGGCGTCATTGTAGAACGTTTGCCCCGGCCGGCACGTTGACCGAACGCGGCATTTTGCGAGATAACGGGCGCCGCCCGGCGCAACGATCCGGGCAGGGTCGAGCACACCACTTCGAATTCAGCGCTGCATCGACTCCCACACTTTGTGCAGTCGCTTGACGGACACGGGCATCGGCGTGCGCAACTCCTGCGCGAACAGCGACACGCGCAACTCCTCCAGCAGCCAGCGATATTCCGCGAGCCGCGCATCCGCCACGCCGCCGCGCTGCGACACCGCCCGCTGATAGTGCTGCGCGAGCGGCTGCAAGTCGGCGAATTGGCGCGCGTCGCGGGCGGGCTCGGCCTTGAGCTTGTCGATGCGCAGGCCGATCGCCTTCAGATAGCGCGGAAAGTGGGCAAGCTGCGCATAAGGCGTGTCGATCACGAAACGCTTGCCGATCAGCGCGGCCAGCTGCGCCTGGATGTCGGTGTAAGCCTGCGCGAACGGTTTCGCCTGCGCGAGCTTTTTCGCGAGCGCGGCGTATTCGGTGAGGATCGTGCCGACCAGACGCGCAATCTCCTGCGCCAGCAGCGTGAGACGCCCTTTCGCGGCGTCGCGGCGGGCGTGGAAGCTGGCGTCGTCGTCGGGCAGCGGGTCTTGCAAGCACGCGCGATCCAGCGCCGTCCCGACAATCTGGTCGCGCAACTCGTCCGCCGTGCCGAGCGCCATGAAGTGCAGCGACATCTCGCGCAGGCCCGGCAGGTTCTTCTCCAGATAGCGGATCGGTTCGCGCAGCTGCAACGCAAACAGCCGCCGCAGTCCGGCGCGATGAATCCGCGCCGCTTCCTCGGGCGAATCGAACACTTCGACATCGCAATGCGTGCCGCGATCCACCAGCGCCGGATAGCCGAACAGCGTCTGGCCGCGCCGACGGATTTCGAGCAGTTCGGGCAGCTTGCCGAAGTTCCAGGTGGTCAGGTTCTCGTACAGCGCGGTGCCGGCGCCCGTGCCGGTGCCGGCCGGCGGCGTCACGGGCGCGCCGGATTCGCCGGAGAGCGCGTCGAGCGCCACGCTGGCGGCCGCCGACGTCAGTTTCTGGAACTGCTGCTGCGCCTGGCCGCCGAGTTCCGCGCGCAGTTGCGCAAGATTGCGGCCCATCGCGAGCTGACGGCCGTGCTCGTCGATGACCTTGAAGTTCATGAACAGATGCGCCGGCAGCGTCTCGAGCTTGAAGTCCGCGCTCTTGACGGCAACCTGCGTCTCTCCGCGGATATCCGCGATCAACGCCTCGACCAGCGCGCCCGCGCCGAACGCGGGTCCGGCGTGCCGCTGCGCGAAACCCGCTGCGTAGTCCGGCAGCGGCACGACGTGCCGGCGCAGCTTCTGCGGCAGCGACTTGAGCAGCAGCTGCGCCTTCTCCTTGATCATCCCCGGCACGAGCCACTCGACGCGCCGCGCATCGACCTGATTCAGGCCGTAGAGCGGCACCGCGAGCGTGACGCCGTCGCGCGGCGAGCCCGGCTCGAAGTGATAGGTCAGCGCCATCTCGATGCCCGACATCGTCATGCGCTTCGGGAACAGGTCCGTCGTGACGCCGGCGGCCTCGTGGCGCATCAGGTCGTCGCGCGACAGGAACAGCAGCTTCTCGTTGCCCGGCTTCTTCTGCTCGTCGCGATACCAGCGCTCGAAGGCCGCGCCGGTCCACATGCCTTCCGGCAGCGACGCATCGTAGAAGGCGTAGATCAGTTCGTCGTCGACCAGCACGTCCTGGCGGCGCGACTTGTGTTCGAGCTGCTCGATATCCGCCACCAGCTTGCGGTTGTGCGCGAAGAACGGCAGGCGCGTGTCGAACTCGCCCTCGACCAGCGCGCCGCGAATGAACAGCTCGCGCGCGTATTTCTGATCCTGCTGGCCGAAGCTCACACGTCGCCGCGCATAGACCGTCAGGCCATAGAGCACCGCGCGCTCGAACGCGACGACCTGCGCGGCCTTTTTCTCCCAATGCGCGTCCGAGAGCGACTTCTTCAGCAGATGCCCGCCGACGGTTTCGAGCCATTCCGGCTCGATCTTCGCGATGGTGCGCGCATACAGCCGGCTGGTCTCGACGAGTTCGCCCGCCATCACCCAGCGCCCCGCTTTCTTCAACAGCGCCGAGCCCGGCCACAGATGGAACTTGATGCCGCGCGCGCCGAGATAATGCGGTTCGTCGTCGGCCTTCAGGCCTACGTTGCCGAGCAACCCGGTCAGCAGCGACAGATGCACTTGTTCGAAGGTGGCGTCCGATTCGTTCAGACGCCAGCCGTGTTCGCGCACGACCGTGAGCAGTTGCGAATGCACATCGCGCCATTCGCGCAGGCGCAGGTGCGACAGGAACGCGGCACGACAGGCATCGGTGAGCTGGCGGTTCGACTTCTTGTGCGCGACCGCTTCCTCGAACCACTTCCAGATGCGCGTCCATTGCAGGAATTCGGAGCGCTCGTCGACGAACTGGCGGTGCGCCTGATCCGCCTGCTCCTGCGCCTCGATGGGCCGGTCACGCGGGTCCTGCACCGAGAGCGCCGACGCGATGATCAGCACCTCCTTCAGCGCGTGATGATCGCGCGCGGCGAGGATCATCCGGCCGACGCGCGGATCGAGCGGCAAACGCGCGAGCTCGCGGCCGAGCGGCGCGAGCGCGTTGTCGTCATCGACGGCGCCGAGTTCGTTCAGCAGCTGATAGCCGTCGGCGATCGCGCGTCCCGGCGGCGGCTCGATGAACGGGAAGGTTTCGATCGCCGTGAGATGCAGCGATTTCATCCGCAGGATGACTGCCGCGAGCGACGAGCGCAGGATTTCGGGATCGGTGAAGCGCGGGCGCAACTGGTAGTCCGCTTCGTCGTAGAGACGGATGCACACGCCGTCCGCGACGCGGCCGCACCGCCCGGCGCGCTGGTTCGCCGCCGCCTGCGACACCGGCTCGATCTGCAACTGCTCCACCTTGTTGCGATACGAATAGCGCTTCACGCGCGCCATGCCGATATCGACCACATAGCGGATGCCCGGCACCGTCAGCGAGGTTTCGGCGACGTTGGTGGCGAGCACGATACGCCGCGCGTTCGACGGCCGGAACACCCGTTCCTGCTCCTGCGCGGAGAGCCGCGCGAACAGCGGCAGGATTTCGGTGTGCGGCGGATGATGCTTTCGCAAGGCCTCGGCGGCGTCGCGGATTTCGCGCTCGCCGGGGAGGAACACGAGCACATCGCCGGGGCCCACGCGGCAGAGTTCATCGACGGCATCGACGATGGCTTCCATCAGGTCGCGGTCGCTCTTGCGGTCGTTGCGCTCGCCGCGCTTGGGCAAGGTGCCCTGCGCGGATTTCACCGCGACGCTGTCTTCCTCGATCGGCCGATAGCGCACTTCCACCGGATACAGACGGCCGCTCACCTCGATCACCGGCGCCGGATGCTCGTCGCTGCCGAAGTGGCGCGCGAAGCGTTGGGCGTCGATGGTCGCGGACGTGACGATCAGCTTCAGGTCCGGGCGCCTCGGCAGGATCTCTTTCAGATAGCCGAGCAGGAAGTCGATGTTGAGGCTGCGCTCGTGGGCCTCGTCGATGATGATCGTGTCGTAGGCCGTGAGCAGCGGATCGGTTTGCGTCTCGGCGAGCAGAATGCCGTCGGTCATCAGCTTGACGGAGGCGCCGGGCGCGAGATTGTCCGTGAAGCGCACCTTGTAGCCGACCACTTCGCCGAACGGCGTGCCCAGTTCCTCGGCGATGCGCCGTCCGGTCGCCGATGCCGCGATCCGCCGCGGCTGCGTATGACCGATCAGGCCGCTGCCGCCCGCGCCCAGCCCGCGCCCGAGCGCGAGGCAGATCTTGGGCAACTGCGTGGTCTTGCCGGAGCCGGTTTCGCCGCTGACGATCACGACCTGATGGCCGGCGATCGCGCGGGCGATTTCCTCGCGCCGGCCGGAAACGGGCAAAGCTTCCGGGAAGGTGATGGGCGGAACGGGGTTGGGGGTGATGGCCTGTCGCGGCGGGCGGGGGGCGCGGGGCTCGCGGGATTGAGCGGCTTCGCGCGCCGGGCGTGGCTCACGCGGTTGAGCAGGTCCGCGTGGTTCGCGAGTTTGATTCGGGTCGCGGGGTTCGGCGGGCTTGCGGTGTTCGCGGGCTTGAAGCGGCTCGCGCGATTCCACGGCTTCGCGAGTTTGACGCGGCTCACGTTGTCCGGCGGTTTCGCGGCGTTCGCGGGCTTGACGCTGCTCACGTACGTCGACGGCCTCGAGCGGTTCGCGGGTTTGACCCGGCTCGCGTGGTTCGGCGCCTTCACGCTGTCGGCGAACCTGACGCGCCTCACGCGATTCCGCGCCCTCACGTTCGCGCACGTGACCGGCGCGGCGGCCGCCACCGACCTCGCCGGCTTCCATTGAAGACGCTGCGCCCCGGCGTTCGACGCGCGGCGCAGCGGGCTTCGTCTCGACTGACCGACCCGTCTCCCGCCGTTCAGTCTGCGGCGTACGCTCGCGGCCATCCGGCCGCGCCGCTTGCGGCTCGCCCACGCGTTCACCCTGCGCAGGCTGCCGCTGCGAAGCGTCTCCCAAACTGGAAGGCCGCGACGTCGGCGCGACTTTGGCCTGCATCGGCTGACGCGGCGCCTGCACCCCTTGCGGGTTCCGCGAATCCTGCGTGGACTGCGGCCGAACAACCGCGGCCTGCTTCTGCGCCCCCGTAACCGCCGCCTCACGCGGCGCGTTCCCCCGCTCCGGTCCCTCCGGTCTCTCTGGCTGCTGCGCGCCCGCCGTGCCGGCAAAACGCCGCGCGGCCAGTTCCTTCTTGCTCAGCGTCGCGGCATCGCCGGAGGGATCCGACGCTTCCTGCGCGTCACGCCGCAGACTTTCCCGCAGTTGCCGCAACTGCGCCAGGGGATCGGTGGAGGAGTCGGCGGACCGGGACGTGTCTGCCTGCTTGGGACTTGAAGGGCGCGCGGGACGCGAGGGACGAGAAACATTCGACATAGCGTCGCATTATAATCCCGGGATGAATTCTCAAACCGACCTCACGATGACTGCTCAAGCCGCATCGCCACTGGCCGCGGCCGAGCCGGAAGCGCCCGATCCCCATGCCCAGTTCGTCGACTGGATGCGCTCCGTCGCGCCGTATATCCACGCGTTCCGGAACAAGACGTTCGTCGTGGCGTTCGGCGGGGAACTGGTGCAGGAAGGACGCCTGAATGCGCTCGTGCAGGACGTCGGCCTGCTTCACGCGATGGGCATCCACGTCGTGCTGGTACACGGCTCGCGCCCGCAGCTCGACGAACAGCTGAGCCTGCACGGCGTCGAATCGTCGTTCTCGCACGGCCTGCGCATCACCGACGCCCGCGCGCTCGAATCCGCCAAGGAAGCCGCCGGCGAAGTGCGCCTCGACATCGAGGCCGCGATCAGCCAGGGCCTGCCCAACACGCCGATGGCGCACGCGCACATCAGCGTCGTCTCGGGCAACTTCGTGACGGCGCGGCCGGTCGGCATTCTCGACGGCGTCGATTTCCAGCACACCGGCGTCGTACGCAAGATCGACGGCGATTCCGTACGCCAGTCGCTCGCCAGCAACAAGCTCGTGCTGCTCTCCCCGCTCGGCTTCTCGCCTACCGGCGAAGCCTTCAATCTGTCGATGGAAGACGTCGCCTCGGCCGCCGCCATCGCGTTGCGCGCCGACAAGATCATCTTCGTCACGGAGATTCCCGGCCTCGCCGACGCGGAAGGCGAACTGGTGCGCGAAATGTCGCTCGACGACGCCTATCGCCTGCAGGAAAGCGGCGAATTGCAGGGCGATACCGCGTTCTATCTGAAGCACACGATCCGCGCCTGCCGCGGCGGCGTGGCGCGCGGCCACATCATTCCGTACGCGCTCGATGGCAGCGTGCTGCTCGAATTGTTCCTGCACGACGGCGTCGGCACGATGATCTCGTACGAGAATCTCGAGAGCCTGCGCGAGGCCACGCCGGACGACGTCGGCGGCATTCTCACGCTGATCGAACCGCTCGAGTCCGACGGCACGCTGGTGCGCCGCGGCCGCCATCAGATAGAACGCGACATCGACCATTTCTCGGTCATCGAGCACGATGGCGTGCTGTTCGGCTGCGCGGCGCTGTATCCCTACACGCAGGAGCGCATCGGCGAGATGGCCTGCCTGACGGTCGCGCCCGAAGCGCAAGGTTCCGGCGACGGCGAGCGGCTCCTGAAACGCATCGAGCAGCGCGCCCGCGCGCGCGGCCTCACGCGCATCTTTGTCCTGACGACGCGCACCGAGCACTGGTTCCTGAAGCGTGGCTTCGTCAAGGTTACCGTCGACGATCTGCCGGAGGACCGCCGCCGCCTTTACAACTGGCAGCGCAAGTCGCTCGTGCTGATGAAACAGCTTTGAAGAACCGATTCGAGAGGCGCGGGACGGCGCCTCTACCCCCGATACAGAGGAGAAAGACACAATGGCCCGAATGATTCAATGCGCGAAGCTCGGCAAGGAAGCCGAAGGACTGGACTTCCCGCCGCTGCCGGGCGAACTCGGCAAGCGCATCTACGAAACGATTTCCAAGGAAGCCTGGCAGGGCTGGCTCAAGCAGCAGACGATGCTCATCAACGAGAATCGCCTGAACATGGCCGATCCGCGCGCGCGCCAGTATCTGATCAAGCAGACAGAAAAGTACTTCTTCGGCGAAGGCGCCGATACCGCGACCGGCTACGTGCCGCCGCAAGGCTGACCCGGAGCATCATCCGTTCGGCGAAAAACCGGCCTTGGGCCGGTTTTTCATTGCCCACGAAACCCGCGAAATTGATCCGGACGGTACATCCAAGCACACTACGACGACTTCGCGCTATCCCAGACGGGATAAGGGATTGCGGGCCGCCAGGGGCCTTCGCCCGCCGGGCCGGTTTGCAGATCGTCTGTCATCGTGATATCATCTCCTTCTTATCAACAGCAATTCACCATCATTCACGCGGTGCAAGTCCAGCTTCATGATGTCGGACACAGCGCGGTAGTGACTGTTTTTCATACAAAGAGGCGCGTCGGTTTTTAAGCTGCTTTGCCAGATGAACCAGATGGACTCGTTGGTTCAGCAAAACACGCCGGCCTTTTTCGTCTCAAGCTGTTTTTTCGCCGACGTCGCGGCCCACCCGCGGCAACCCAGGCACGTCGCCGGGGTTGACCGTCCGCACGTCAAACTCGTTGCGTTACCCCCGAGTGCAATTTCGCGACCCACCGCGATGCACCGGCACCGCGTTTGCTACTGATTTGTCAGCGTCCGCTCCATTCGACGCTGCGCGGAGCCATTGGCGATCGGTTCCCGCTGCCCTGCATGGCGGCGCCGTCGCGAAACTGCACTCTCCCGGCAATTCGCGCCACCGAAGCTTTTCGATGGCGCACCCGAAGCCACTCTCCGGAGTGCTCGGGATCGAATACGGAGTTTTCGAAACATGTCATCCCATCACGAGGGCCTTTGGCGCAAACGCGATTCATCGAGCCAGAAATCCGACCTCACTCTCGACGACATCACGATCGTCGACCAGTCCCTGCTGAAGCGCGCCGTCGGGGCCATGGCCATCGGTAACGCGATGGAGTGGTTCGACTTCGGTGTGTACAGCTATATCGCCGTGACGCTCGGCAAGGTGTTCTTCCCATCGAGCAGTCCGGCCGCGCAGCTGCTCGCGACCTTCGGCACGTTCGCGGCCGCGTTCCTGGTGCGGCCGATCGGCGGCATGGTGTTCGGCCCGCTCGGCGACCGCATCGGCCGCAAGCGTGTGCTCGCGATGACGATGATCATGATGGCCCTCGGCACGTTCGCCATCGGCCTGATTCCGAGCTATGACAGCATCGGCGTGATGGCGCCGGTGCTGCTGCTGGTCGCGCGCCTGGTGCAGGGCTTCTCGACGGGCGGCGAGTACGGCGGCGCGGCGACCTTCATCGCCGAGTTCTCGCCGGACAAGAAACGCGGCTTCATGGCGAGTTTCCTCGAGTTCGGCACCCTGGTGGGTTATGTGCTGGGCGCGGGCGTCGTGGCGGTGCTGACGGCGGTGATGTCGGAGCACGCGCTGCTGTCGTGGGGCTGGCGCATTCCGTTCATGATCGCGGGACCGCTCGGTTTGATCGGCCTGTATATCCGGATGAAGCTGGAAGAGACTCCGGCGTTCCAGCGTGAAGCCGAGAAGGCGGAAGCCGTCTCGCACGAAACCACCAAGCAGCAGTTCCGGGAGACGCTGGTACAGCAATGGCGGCCGCTGCTGCAATGCGTGGGCCTCGTGCTGATCTTCAACGTGACCGACTACATGGCGCTCTCGTACCTGCCGAGCTATCTGTCCGCGACCCTCAAGTTCAACGAGACGCATGGCCTGTTCATCGTGCTCGTCGTGATGGTGCTGATGATGCCGCTGACCCTGCTGTTCGGCCGTCTGTCCGATGTCGTCGGCCGCAAGCCGGTGATGCTGGCGGGCTGTGTCGGCTTGCTGCTGCTGTCGATCCCGGCGCTCACGCTGATCCGCATGGGCACGATTCCGTCGATCTTCACCGGCATGATGATTCTCGGCGCGCTGCTCTCGACCTTCACGGGCGTGATGCCGTCGTCGCTGCCGGCGCTGTTCCCGACGAAGATCCGCTATGGCGCGCTCGCGATCGGCTTCAATGTGTCGGTGTCGCTGTTCGGCGGGACGACGCCGCTCGTCACCGCGTGGCTCGTCGACAAGACCGGCATGCTGATGATGCCCGCGTACTATCTGATGGGCGCTTCGGTGATCGGCATCGTGTCGGTGATCGCGCTGCACGAATCGGCGAAGAAGCCGTTGAAGGGCTCGCCGCCGGCGGTCGCCTCGCACTCGGAAGCGCATGCGATCCTGCGCGGTCATCGCGAAGCGGGCGAAATGGACGATGCGTTCCCGGAAGGGACGGCGCGCGCCTGATCGAGGTTGTCGTAGTTTGAGTCTCCGTCAAGGCCGATGCTCCCGCATCGGCCTTTTTCATGGCGCTATGGCGTAAGCGTGACGATGCGCGCGTCGGGCGCGCCGGCGTCGCTATTGATTTCCAGCAGCGCGAGCGTGATCGGCAGCTTGAAGCGGCGCGGTCCCGCGCTGCCCGGGTTCACGAACAGCGTGGCGCCGCGCCGCTCGATCAAGGGCTTGTGCGAATGTCCGGTGACGACGACATCGATACCCGCGAGCCGCTTCGGAACGTCCGCGATGTCGTGCACGACGTGGATCGACGCGCCGCCGAGTTCGATGCGCACATGCTCCGGCAGATGCGCGACGTCCGCGCCCGTATCGTTGTTGCCGCGCACGACGGTCAACGGCGCGAGCGGCGCCAGGCTGTCGAGCACGTCGCGCCGGCAGATGTCGCCGGCGTGGATAATGTGCGCGCAGCCGCGCAAGGCATCGAGCGCTTCGGGGCGCACGAGGTTGTGGGTATCGGAGATCAGGCCGATGCGCATGGTGCTCTCCTGACGTCGATGTCTTTCTGGCTTTGGGCTGATGGTGAGGTGTTTGTCGCATGAACGGTGCCGCCGATTATGCGCGACGGTGAAACCCGTGTCGAACCATGCGCGCGGGTTTTGGCCGATGCGGGCGCAATGGTAGAATCGCGTCCGCCCTGCCGGGGTGATGAAATTGGTAAACATAGCGGACTTAAAATCCGCCGCCTAACGGCTTGCCGGTTCAAGTCCGGTCCCCGGTACCAGGTCTTTGCAGCACCGCCCAAGTATGGCCAAGGGCTCCAGTCTCTCAATGCGAAGCGACAGCATCCGCGATCAGCGAACTTCGGCGCTTCAAGTACCTTTTCTTTTCGAAGACATCAAACAACTGCGATCACAAGTTGCTTCCCAAGGACTGAGAACGCATCGGCAATTGTGTCGATCTTGGTCGCATGATTCAGCAGCATGATCCGGTTGACGTCCTGTGGCCTCGTCTTGAGCCGACGCGCGAGTTCCGACGGCGTGACGCCCTGCGCAATCATCTCGTTCAGCAACAGGATTTTTGCCGAGACACTGGCCGTTAGCGCGATCAATTCCTCGCCGTTCTTCACCTTCGACGGCACTGGCACCGGGCGCTTGTCTTCCAGGTAGAAGTCCATCGCCGTCAGCAGCGCGTCGGCCGCCATTCCCCGCGCCTCCTCCAGGCTACTGCCTTGCGTGATCGCCTCCGGTATATCCCGGAACGTCACCACGAAGCCGCCCGTGTCTGGCTCGAACCGGGCTGGATAACGCAACATATCGCACTCCATTACGTGTGGTAGCTGAAAACGTCACTTGAGTTGTTGCGTCGTGACCTATCCGAATTGCTGGCGCAGGCGAACGCGAAAATGCGATTCTTCTGCGACTGGGTCAACGAGTCAGGCGACCGCATTCCCGACATCCAACTCGCCCCCCTTCAAGCGCTCACACTCTCCTCCACTCGCGCTGCCGCTACGCCGCGCTCATCTACAGCCATGCCCGCCGCGTCAAACGCGCGCCCCGCCGTTGCCGGCAAAGTAGCTGCCCATCCACTACCCGCATCGATCCCCGCCGATGACGACCGCCAGCCCCTCGCTCCCCGCACCGCGACGCTCGCCGTGCTCGCGCACAGCGCAGCCGCGAACAGCACGCCCGCAAAAGACAAACAGTAGTTCGCGCCGATCAGATGCTTCTCGATTTCCATGAAGCCGTCCGCGAGCACGAGCACGTATTGCAGCGCGCCCCAAGCCGCGAAGAACAAGCCCGTCGCCGCTACCGCGCTGATCCGCCGTGCCTGCGCGAGCCACGTCACGACCAGCGCCGCACCCAGAATCAGCGTGTTCAGCCGATGCGCATACATCCGGGACCAGAGCCGGAACAGCGGCGCCTTCGCGAAACTCGGCGCGTCCCGCAGGCTCATCCCGAGGCCGGGCAACTCGATCTGGCTGCCCTTTTCGAGCACGTGCCAGGCCATCACCGGCAGAATGCCCGGATGCGCGAGCGCGACGCGCACCGTATCCAGATACGTCGCCTGCGCATCGCGCACGCATTGCATGCCGGCTTCGTCGTAACCCATGTTGCTGACGCACGCGGCAAGCACCGGCTTGTTGCCGATCGTCGCCACTTCGATGCCGTCGTGAGTCTTCAGGTCGCTGAGAATGCCGAAGTACAGCGCGTGATATTTGTTGATGTCGGTGTTGGGACCGAACACCGAAGGCAACAGCGCGATGACCGTCGCCAGCACGGCCGCGCAGGCCGTCGCGCGCCGTCCGAATGCGCTCGCGATGAACGGCGCGAGCACCAGCGGCAGCGCGAAATAAGCCGTCTTCGACAGCGCGATGAAGCATCCCAGCCCGAACGCGGCCAGCGCATCGCGACGCCGTCCGCGCGCGCGGAACATGAGAAGACAGGCGCCGAGCATCGGCAGGCCGACGATCATCGTCTGCTCTTCGAAGAACGAATTCAGGAACGCAATGAACGACGAAGACAGCGCGACCGGCGTAATCAGGATGAGATAGGCCCATGCGGCGCGATGGCCCGCATGACGCCGCAGCGCCATGAACAGCCACGTATAGGCCGCGGCATAGGCGAGACGTCCGGGTATGGAGCCCGCGATCACCGAATACGCCGACGCGCTCCCCGTCAGCGCGATGGAACTCAGAAGCTGGATGACCATCCAGATCTTGTGCGTGGAGAACGAGTAAAGATGCTCGACGCAGGGAGGATGCGAGCAGACCTGCCAGCTGTCCATCCAGACATGAAAATAGCGTTGCTGCCAGTCCGCCGAGCCCGCGTCCGGCACGTCGGTATTCCAGCCGAACGGCTTGTCGATCAGAAAGCCGAAGGTGCGCGCAAAGTCGCCGTTATCGGCCCATCCCGTGAACACATGCAGCATCGACACGGTCCACAACACGGCCAGGTACATCACAGCCGTCCATCTCCAGGCGACTACTCTCCGCACAGCCCCGAACATCGGTCGTTCTCGTTGTTTTTTGATGCGCGGATTTTACTGTTCTTAAGAAGCCGCTAAAAAATTATTACGCGGGGTGTGGCGCGCGCGAAACGCGTCAGACGCGGAGTCCAGCGCGCGCGCAGAATCTGCCGCCGAAGTCACACTGCGTTGAGCAGCCGCTCGGCGTCCCTCACGGCATCGAACAGCGCTTCGATCGGCGTATCGCGATCGAACACGCACAGGTGCTCGATATCGAACGGCAGCGCCTCCACGCCGATGAAGCGCACCGTCCCGCTGAACGATTCGCGCGCCTTGCCGCGGCGTACCGACGCAATGTAGTTCGGCGTGACATACAGCGCCATTGGCAGGGTCAGGGACGTCATGGCGGCCTCCGCGGCTCGGTGATGCCGGCCGGCATCCGGTCGACGAGGCCAGTCTAGCGACGACCACGTCGGCGACGCACCCCGCATCATGCAGGGACGCGCACCCCGCTTTCGACCGCCTCCTTACACCGAATGTCCCAGCACGCGCGCCACATAGTGACGGCCCCAGGCCTCGCCATGCGCAAGCGCCTCGGCGACGGTCTCGAACGGACCATGATCGCCGGTCATCTCGCCGGAATCGTCGGCCACGCGGCTGCCGTGGACCGGTTGGCGGTCGAGGCGCGTGACGCGCACGCGGATCGCATAGCCTTCGGACGGCGCGGCGTCGGCCTCCGCGCCGTCGACGGCCGGGCGCGACCGCGGCACGGCCTGCATGGCGAGCAAGTAGTCGCCGACTTCGATGTCCTTTTCCATGACGGTCGTCTCCATCGTGAGAAACGCAGTCTGAACGCGCCAGATACGCACGGGAAGCATGCTGTGCCGATTGTGCTACCGCATCGCGCGGCGAGACAAGCGGCCCGATCCGCCGCGATGCACTACAGTAATGCACGGCCGCGCGCATGTTATAAAGCTCCGCCCCGACTCTCATCACGCCCGGACGCCGCTGGCGGCGCCGGGCATTGACCGGATTCATCGATGAATCGCATGTCCTCCCTGCTGTTGCTGCTCGCCCTTCCGCTCGTCACGCTCGCCGGCTGCACGTCTTATTACAAGAACGTCGAAGCCTGCAAGGGAAAGATGCTCGCGGACTACCCCGACGCCGCCAGCGCGCCGCTCAAGATCACCGGCTCCAACGCCGCTTATCATGGATCGCGGGTGATCGTGCACGCGACCATCGACGACCGGAACCCGCCGCCCGCCGCCAGCAAGGCCAAGAAGGTGACGAACTACGCCGCGGCCGAATGCACGTTCACCGAGCAGTCGATGACGAACTTCCAGTGGCTGTTGCCCGCGAAGCTCGCCCCCAAGCCGCCGGCCGACGACGCCGACAGCGAGTAAGCTCACCGCAAGACCCCACCCCGCCCGCCCTGCTGCGCGGCCGCATCGAGGAGATCGAGCCATGCTGCTAGCCCAGATCACCGATCTGCACATCACGCCGCCGGGCACGCTTGCCTATGGCCAGGTCGATACGGCCGCCTGCCTGGCCCGCGCGATCGACGCCCTCAATGCGCTCGACCCGCGCCCCGATGCCGTGCTCATCACCGGCGATCTCGTCGATGCGGGCGGTCTCGACGAATACCGGCACTTGCGCACGCTGCTTGACCGCCTGGCGATGCCGTGGCATCCGATGGCCGGCAATCACGATGCACGCGACAACCTGCGCGCCGTCTTCGGCGACCGCCTGCCGCTTGCGGATCCCGCCGGCTTCATTCATTACGCATTCGATGTCGCCGAGGTGCGCGTGATCGCGCTCGATACGCTCGATCCCGGCCACGGTTCCGGACGGCTGTGCCCCGCCCGCCTGGCGTGGCTCGAAGCGCAACTCGACGCCTGCCCGGAGCGGCCCGTGCTGATGGGCATGCATCATCCGCCGTTCGCCTGCGGCATCGACTTCATGGACGAGATCCGGCTCGCCCCCGACGACAGCCGCGCGCTCGACGCGCTGCTGCGCCGCCATGCGAACGTGGAGCGCATCGTGTGCGGTCATGTGCATCGTGCGATCAGCGTGCGCTTCGGCGGCACGCTGGCGTGGTGCGCGCCGTCCACGGCGCATCAGGTCGCGCTGCAGCTGAAGCCCGGCGCGCCGGAGGCGTTCGTCATGGAGCCGCCCGCCTTCGGCCTGCATCTGTGGCGCAAGGAGACGGGACTCGTCACGCACTGCATGAGCGTCGATCAGGGCGGCGGGCCGCAGCCGTTCTAGCCGCTGCGAGCGGCATGCGCGGGGCTTGAGTATCATCGGCGGCTGGCTTCCCGCGCCCGCCCGTCATGTCGACTTCGCCACCGCACTCTCACGATTCATCCTATTCGCGCGCCACGCTGTGGCTGCTCGCGACCATTGCCGGCGTTTCGGTCGCCAACATCTATTTCAATCAGCCGCTGCTCGACGACTTCCGCGCCGCGTTTCCGCGCAGCGCGTGGCTGATCGGCGCGGTGCCGGCCGCGACCCAGCTCGGCTACGCGCTCGGCATGCTCGTGCTCGCACCACTCGGCGACCGCTTCGACCGGCGTCTGCTGATCCTGCTGCAACTCGCGGCGCTCGGCGTCTCGCTCGTGGTCGCGTGCTTCGCCGGCACGCTTGCCGTGCTGATTGCCGCAAGCCTCGCGATCGGCGTGGCATCGACCATCGCGCAACAGGCCGTGCCCTTCGCCGCCGAACTCGCGCCCGCCGCCGAGCGCGGCCACGCGGTCGGCACCGTGATGAGCGGCCTCCTGCTCGGCATCCTGCTCGCGCGCACCGTGTCGGGCTTCGTCGCGCAGTACTTCGGCTGGCGCGCGGTCTTTGGGGCGTCGGTGTTCGCGTGCGTCGCGCTGGCGGTCGTCGTGATCGCGCGCCTGCCGCGCAGCCGTCCCACCTCGACGCTCTCCTACAGCAAGCTGCTCGGCTCGATGTGGCATCTGACAAGGGAAAGCCCCGCGCTGCGCGAGGCGGCGCTCACCGGCGGCGCGCTGTTCGCCGCGTTCAGCATGTTCTGGTCGGTGCTCACGCTGCTGCTGGCCGGCGAGCCGTTCCACATGGGACCGCAGGCGGCCGGCCTGTTCGGCATCGTCGGCGCGGCGGGCGCGCTGGCGGCGCCGCTCGCGGGCAAGTCGGCCGACCGGCGCGGACCGCGCGCCGTGATCTCGCTGTGCATCGGGCTGACCGCGCTGTCGTTCGTCGTGTTTGCGGTGTCGGGACGCAGCGTCATCGGGCTGGTGATCGGCGTGATCGTGCTCGATGTCGGCGTGCAGGCCGCGCAGATCTCGAACCAGTCACGCATCTATGCGCTCAGGCCTGAAGCACGCAGCCGCGTCAACACCGTCTACATGGTGGCGTACTTCATCGGCGGGTCGCTGGGGTCTGCGCTCGCATCGCTCGCCTGGCATACGCTCGGCTGGACCGGCGTATGTCTCGCAGGACTCGCGGCCACCGGTCTCGCGGGGCTGAGTCACTGGCGTCGTCGCGGACGTGCGCCGCAATGAATGACGCTTCAGCCGCGTTCGCGCGCGTAGTCGTGCAGCGCGTCGAGCACGCGGTCGAATTCGAGTGATTTGTCGAAGAAGCGATCCACGCCGTAATGCAGGCATCGTTCGCGATACGCGGGCAGCGCGTGATTGGTCAGCACCGCGACGAAGGCGTCCTGCAGATAACCCGCGCCGGCCTGGCTGAGCCACGCAAGCACGTCGATGCCCGACCCGCGCTTCAGCTGCAGGTCGACGATCACCGCGTCGAAGCGCTGCGCCGACAGCAGCGCGATGGCGTCCTCGGGCACATCGGCGCAGGCGGCCACGCGCCACGGTCCGAGCGCATCGATGGCCTCCGTGAGGCTGCGCCGGATCAGCGGCGAATCCTCGATCAGCAGCACCGCGAGCGGCGTCTGATGCGGCGCTGCGTGGCGTGCCCGGTCGTCGGTGGTGATGTGATTGCCCACGTCGGGCGTCCTCCCGCTGAAATGCGCTGCACCCTGGGCACGAGCCGCGCGTTTGCTTCGCGCAGCGCCTGGATCCCGCATGCAGCGCCGCTATTCGATCAGGCCGTTCTTGATCGCGTAATACGTGAGGTCGGCATTGTTGGCCAGCCGCATTTTCTCCAGCACCCGCGCCCGGTAGGTACTCACGGTCTTGACCGAAAGATGCAGTTCCTGCGCGATTTCCGTCGGAATCTGGCCGCCCGCGAGCTTGCAGAAGATCTGGAATTCGCGCTCCGAGAGCAGTTCGTGCGGCCGTTCCGCGGCGGGCTTGTCGAGCTTGTCGGCCAGCGCGTCGGCGATGAACTCCGACAGGTAGCGATGCCCGCGCGCCACCGTGCGGATCGCCCGGACGATCTCGTCGGGCGCGGCGTCCTTGTTCAGATAACCGTTTGCGCCCGCCTTGAGCAGGTTGATCGCGTACTGGCTCTCCGGATAGCCCGACAGCATCAGCACGCCCTGCTCCGGCCGAATCTGCTTGATGACACGCAAGGTATCCACGCCGTTCTTGTCGGGCATGGCAATGTCGAGCAAGACGACATCGAACGCCTGCGCGCGCACGAGCGCAATGGCCTCGTCGCCGCTCGCGGCCTCGGCGGCAACTTCCATGTCGGGCTCGTCGGCGACGAACTGGCGAAAACCGCTGCGGACGATCGCGTGGTCGTCAGCTATGAGAACTCGAATCATGCGCGCCATCCGTGCTGCCGGACGCTCTGTGTGAAGGTGGAGGCTCATTGTACGCACGCCATGCACACGCGACGGCGCACACCGCGCCGGATGACCCATCCGGCACGGCGTGCAGCCAACGCGGGATCGCCGGCATCAACCGTTGCGGCCTTCGAGCAGGTCCGCCATGTCGTCGGCGTGTTCTTCCTCGACGGCGAGAATGTCCTCGAAGAGACGGCGCGTCGTGACGTCCTTGTCGCCGAGATAGCGAATGATCTCGCGATACGTGTCGATGGCGATCCGCTCGGCAATCAGGTTCTCGCGAATCATGTCGATCAGGTCCTTGCCTTCGCTGTACTGCGAGTGCGAGCGCGAGGCCAGGCCGTCAGGCGCGAAATTCGGCTCGCCGCCCAGTTGCACGATGCGCTCGGCGAGCGTATCGGCGTGTTCCTGTTCCTCGTTCGCGTGTTCGAGGAACTCCTGCGCGACGGCTTCCGAATGGATGCCCTTCGCCATGAAATAGTGGCGCTTGTAGCGCAGCACGCAGACGATCTCGGTGGCCAGCGAGTCGTTCAGCAGCTTCAGCACGGTCTCGCGATCGGCGCCGTAGCTTGCCGTGACGGGACCTTCGTCCATGTGCTGGCGCGCATCGGCGCGAATCTTGTCGAGGTCGAGCACGAACGGGTCGGACGACGCTTGGGGCGCAGCTTTGACAGCAGACGATTTGGACATGTGTTTCGCTCCTGTGAATGAGTTGAGGTGTCGATGGCTGGAGCAGGAAGGCCTTCTTCATGAAAGACCGCATAGCGCCCTGCTATCCAAACACATACGCCGATGCATGCTGCATGCCCGCTCCCCCGGAACCACCGGACGACGGTCGAAAACCCCGTCCGGGACGGCTGTCGGGCGAACCGTCAGGTCCGGAGGACGCCGAGCAGCAAGGTAACGACGAACACCACCAGAAAAATGAAGAACAGGATCTTGGCAATCTCCGCCGCACCCGCCGCGATGCCCGTGAAGCCGAACACGGCGGCGATGATCGCTATGACGAAGAAGACGGCTGCGTAGTGAAGCATGGGACCTCCTCGATGAACGGGTTCAACGTGACCGGGTTCAGCGGCTCAGGAAAGAAGCCCCGCTAGTCGACGACTTTTTTCGTGACTACAAACCCCAGCACCAGGAACACGACGCAGAGAATCAGGAACAACACGAATATGAACTTGGCGATGGCGGCAGCGCCGGCAGCGACGCCCGTGAAACCGAGCAAACCGGCAATCAGGGCCACGATCGCGAAAAACAAGGCCCACTTCAGCATGATCGTTCCCCGTATGAGTGATGACCGGACCATGCTAGTCGCGGCGCCGCGGGCGCGCACTCGGGCTGGCTCCTTTTTTGCTGTGGGAATCCACCGACATACGCTTTCAACCGTTGTTGTTTTCGCCCCGATTCCTTTGATCACGCCATGAGCCAAGTCCCGCCCGCCCTGCCGTCCGAACTGCTGGAAGACAAGGCGCCGCTTGCAACCGCCCGGTCGGACGCATCCGACGCAGCCGCCGCGCCCGACAGGCCGGCGCCCGCCGGACTGGCGCGCCGCGCCGCGCGCGTCAATGAATGGATGCGCCGCTACAGCTGGGCCGTGGCGATGACGGTGGCGATCGTCATCACGGTAGGCGGCCTCGTGATCCTCGAGTCGGGACGCATGCGGATTGCCGCCGAATATGAGACGGCGCTCGACGCCAAGGGCGCGACGGCGCAACTGTCGACGCTGGCGGCCGACATCGCGACGCTCGTCGCCGACGAACGCGGCTTCGCTCTCGATCCGGCCGCCGTCTTCCAGACGCATTTCCGGGATACCGCGAGCCGTATGCAGCGCACGCTCGCCTCGCTGGACGCGTACTACCGGCGCATCGGCGACGACACCGCGCTCGCGAGCTTCGCGCAAGTCCGCGCCGCCGCCGTCGATGAAATCGCCCAAGGCAGCGCGCGGCTCGCCGATGCATCGAAGGACACGGCGCGCGCGAATACGCAAGCGCTACCGCCGCCCGACACGAGCGCGACGCTCGACGCCGCACTGGCCCTGCTGCGTCTCAACGAGGACCAACGGGCGCAGCACGCGCTCGATGCCAGCCGCGCCGACCAGCGCATCTCCACGCTGTGTGTCGGGGCGCTTTGCGCGCTGAACATCGTGTTGTTCCTGTTGCTGTTCCGCAATCTCGGCATCCAGCTCGACAAGCAGGCGCGCGTGCAGAAAGCGCTCATTACGCAGCAGGAAGAACTCGATCAACTGGTCTTCGCGCGCACGCGGCAGCTGGAAGCGCTGGCGTGGCATCTGCAATCCGTCAGCGAGAACGAAAAGACGGAGCTCGCGCGCGAACTGCACGACGAACTCGGCTCGATCCTCACCGCCAGCAAGATGGACGTGGCCTGGGTTCGAGGCAAGCTCAGGGACGCCGAGCCCGCGATGGCCGACAAGCTCACGCGCGCACTCGGCAATCTGGATCAGGGCATTGCGCTGAAGCGTCGCATCATCGAGGACATGCGGCCGACCGTGCTGACCAACTTCGGGCTCGTGACCGCCCTGCGCTCGCTCGCCGACGAAGCCGCGCAACGCAACGGCTGGAGCCTCGAACTCGCGCTGCCCGGGGAAGACGTGAAGCTCGGGGAAGCGGTCGAGATTGCGCTGTTCCGCGTCGCGCAGGAAAGCCTCACCAATGCGGCGAAATACGCGCATGCGAGCGGCATCCGCGTGGCGCTCGCGCTCGATGAAGAGACGGTGTCGCTCACGATACGCGACGACGGCATCGGCATCCGGCCGCAGGACCTGAAGCGCACGCAGACCCACGGGTTGGTAGGCATGCGTCAGCGCGTGTCGGCGCGCGGCGGCCGCTTCGAAATCGAGCGGGCGAGTCCGCGCGGCACGATCATCAGCGTGTCGATGCCGCGTGAACGGAGTGCGGGAGCGGCGGATCAGGCCATCGACATGACACCGCTGGCGTAGGACGATTCCCACGCCAAATGCGGAGCGGGACTACACGATAATCCCGGCTCTGCCTACAGCCGGTCTGCTGCGCCTTTTTTATGATTGTTTCTACCGGCGGGTCGGGCGCTGAAATTGCTGGGTGCACCTGCCTCATGAAATTTTGACTTTGCTACCGGTCAGACAGGCGCCTTTCCACCCGACACGATGCGCGATTGCGATTCCTGTCACGCATTTCAACTTCAAGGGGAATACACATGACTCGACTTATCGCACTTTTTCTGCTCGCCGGCACGGCGATGCTCGCAGGTTGCAACACGGTTTCGGGCGCCGGCCAGGACATCTCCAAGGGCGGCCAGGCCATCAGCAATTCCGCCGAAGAACACAAGTAAGCGCAAGACGCGCGGAGCGCCGCCGGAGTGCGGCGCCTGCGTCAGCAGGTCTCATAGCGTTGATCGTGTTCCCTGTCTTCCCGCCGCTTTGCGTGGCGGGATTTTTTTTGGGCAGAACTTCGATGCCGCGTGAACAGATTTTTCGAAGTTTGAGCAGATACTTCGGTTTTGAGCAGATACTTTTTGACGATTGAGCAGATTTGCGGGTCTAAGTCGATTCGCCGGTGGCGCGCGGGTTCCAAGTCCGCGTCATCAGCCCCAATCTCCAAATAAAAAACCGGCCGCAAGCGACCGGTTCTCCTCCCTCCGAACCACCGTCTGGCTTACTGCGTATCCGGCAACTCCCGCACCGGCTGCTGCGTATTCCCGCCCTGCGCCACCAGCAAACGGATTTTCTCCGGAATGAGCTGCGAAGCCGCATTGCCCGAAGGAAGCGTCGTGATCAGCCAGTCCGCGTTGTTGACCAGATCGAACGAAGCCGACGTATAGACCGGCGTCTTCGAACCCGGCAGCGTCGCGATCAGCTGATACGTGCCGCCCGACACGTAGATCGAATCCTGCTTCGTCGCGGGCACGGCGTTCTTGTAGGACACGCCGGCCATCGTCGGGCTCACGTTCGCGATGCTCGCGCCCGGCGCGATCAGATACAGGTCCAGGTTTGGCGCGTTCGTCGATGCGTTGAAGGCCCGCACCCGCGCGCTGCCCGAAAGCAGACCCTTGTCGAAGGGATCGTCGATCACCGCGATCGACGGCAGGAAGCCCGCGTCCGGCAGCGCGATCACCGTGTATTCGTGACCCTTCGCCGCGTTGTTGATGCTGGTGTCGGTGGCGAGCTGCGTCGTCGTGTTGATGGCCGCGTACGAGAAGTTGTGCTGGCCCGTGTCGATGTTGGCGAAATTGGTCGCCGTCGGATAAGCCAGGTTCGACTGGAGGATCTTGCCGTTGTCGTAGAAGTCGACGTTCGGCCCGCCAGGGAGCGCGTGAACGAAATGGACCTGGGGCTGCGTGACGCCGATCTCCTTGCCCAGATCGTCCGAACTGCCGCCGCAAGCGGACAGCACGGAGGCAACGGCGGCGAGCGCGGCTGCGGTGCGGATGAGCTTCATGTTTCCACCTTCCTTGTTGTATTCGACCACCTCGTTACGCGGACCGGTACGCGCGAACGTCCAGATGTCTACCCCTTCCCGCTCGCGGACCGACCTTCTGTTTTCCTTCCTTGCCGGTTTCGGCGGCGCAATTCAGGCCACGCATTCCGGTGCCTGCACTGAGCAATGCCCATGCCCCGCGCCGGTGCGCGCCCGCCGCGCGGGTGCCGCAAAGCCTTGCGCAGCAAGGCTTTGGAATTTGTTAGAGGAATTGTTCGGGAGAGCAGGCGAGAAACGGACGTGCAGCCGCCGCTGCCATGCGCAGAACATCGCGAAGTGGAGGTTTTTACAAAAAGTAAGCGCTCAGAGCAGCCCGCGCCGGCGATGATCGAACCAGAAAGACAGCCCGACCGACAGCAGGATCACGACCGTCGCAATGACGGTCCAGCGCGTGACGATCTCGCCCAGCAGCACCGCGCCGAGCAGCACGGCGACCACCGGATTCACGTACAGGCAACTCGTTGCGACGATCGTGCTGGTATGGCGGATCAGAAAGTTGTACGCGACATATGCGGCCATCGAACCGATCAGCATCAGGTACAGGAACGACACGCCCGCGCCGAGGCTGACATGCGTCAGCCGCTCACCGGCGGCGAATGCGATGCCCGTCGCAATAAGCCCGCCCAGTCCGATCTGCAGCGCCGTGGACATCAGCAGATCGGACGGCTGCGGCAGGCGGCCCGCCAGATGCGCGCCGCCTGCCCAGAAGATCGCGGCGCACAGGATGGCGAGCGTGCCGACCGTCGAACTGGGCGACGGATCGCCGTGGTTCAGCAACACGATGCCGATCAAGCCGAGCGCCACCGCGAACCATTCGCCGCGCGCGACGCCCCGGCCCGACAGCGCGGTGAAGATGGTCGCGAAGAGCGGCACGGTGGCGACCATCACGGCGGCAGTGCCGGTGCCGACGGTGCCCATGCCGTAGGCCATCATTCCGCTCGACAGCCCTTCAAGCAAGGTGCCGACAAGCGCCGCATTGCGTACTTCGCGCGCGCTCGGCCACACGGCCTTGCGATGCACCGCGAGCGCGAACAGCCCGATGCCCGCGCACAGGTTGCGCAGGCCGCCGAGCAAGAGCGGCGGAAACGATTCGAGCGCGAGATGAATGCCGAGATACGTCGAGCCCCAGACGAGGTAGACGACGGCCAGCGCGAGCGCTACCTGCCCCTTGAAGGAACGCGGCGCACGAAACGGAAAACGATCGGGAAAACTGAATGGCAGGCGCGGCGGCGGAAGCGCGGACATGCATTACTCCGCGACGGCTGCGCGCCGGATCGATGAGACACAAACCGGCGAAAGCGCAGCAGCAAAAACCAGACTCAACGGCATGGCAGAACGAGGAAATGCGGGATAAACGGAGTACGCGGGAAGGGTCGCACGATGAGCCGCAAGCGCTCCGGGAAAACCCGGAATTTGCGGCGCCCGCCATTATGCAGTAAGCGCCCTGCCCATTCGAAGGATTTCGCCGATGGTTGCCAAGACGCCACGCCGCGGTGTAATGTCACGGCTGCTAACGCGGGGGTCCTGCGTTGCGCATCGCGGTTTGGCCGGCCTGACATGACCGAACCGCTTCGTGCGGCGTGGGTGAGAAATACCCTTTGAACCTGATCTGGATAATGCCAGCGCAGGGAAGCGTTCGGGCTCCATGGCCTGCCGCATCCGGCCACCTCTTCCGAGCCCGTACCTTTCCATCTCGTTCCTCCTGTTTAGCTCCTGAGTCAGTTCGGGCGGCGTCATCGCTCGTGCTGAAAAATATCGTCCCTATTGCTTCGCATGGGACGGAAGCAAGCGCCCACGCGCTCACTTCTGTCGCAAGGAGAAACAGCACATGAATGCCAATCCCAAGTTCCTGTCCGAAAACGCCGTCGTCGACGCCGCCGCCATCGCGCCGCTGCCGAACTCGCGCAAGGTCTACGTCACCGGTTCGACGCCCGACATCCGCGTGCCGATGCGCGAAATCACCCAGTCCGACACCCCCGACGGCTTCGGCGGCGAGAAGAATCCGCCCGTCTACGTGTACGACACGTCCGGCCCCTACACGGACCCGGAAGCGAAGATCGACATCCGTTCGGGATTGCCCGCGCTGCGCGGCGCATGGATCGAACAGCGCGGCGACACCGAAGAACTCGCCGGCCTCTCCAGCGACTTCGGCCGCGAGCGCGCCGCCGATGACAAGACCGCCGAACTGCGTTTCCCCGGCCTGCATCGCAAGCCGCGCCGCGCGCTCGCCGGCAAGAACGTATCGCAGATGCACTACGCGCGCGCCGGCATCATCACGCCGGAGATGGAATACATCGCGATCCGCGAAAACCAGCGGCGCGCCGAATACCTCGAAAGCCTGAAGCAGAGCGGCCCGAACGGCGAGAAGCTCGCCGCCATGATGGGCCGCCAGCATCCGGGCCAGGCTTTCGGTGCAGCGGCGTTCGGCAAGGACGCGCTGAAGGCGATCACGCCCGAGTTCGTGCGCGACGAAGTGGCCCGCGGGCGCGCCATCATCCCGGCGAACATCAATCACCCGGAAAGCGAGCCGATGATCATCGGCCGCAACTTCCTCGTGAAGATCAACGCGAACATCGGCAATTCGGCGGTGACGTCGTCGATCGGCGAAGAAGTCGACAAGATGACCTGGGCGATCCGCTGGGGCGGCGACACGGTGATGGACCTTTCCACCGGCAAGCACATTCACGAAACGCGCGAGTGGATCATCCGCAATTCGCCGGTGCCGATCGGCACGGTGCCCATCTACCAGGCGCTCGAAAAGGTCAACGGCAAGGCCGAGGACCTGACCTGGGAAATCTTCCGCGACACGCTCATCGAGCAGGCGGAACAGGGCGTCGACTATTTCACGATCCACGCCGGCGTGCGCCTGCAATACGTGCCGCTGACCGCCAACCGGATGACGGGCATCGTGTCGCGCGGCGGCTCGATCATGGCGAAATGGTGTCTCGCGCATCATCGCGAGAGCTTCATCTACGAGCACTTCGAAGACATCTGCGAAATCATGAAGCAGTACGACGTCTCGTTCTCGCTCGGCGACGGCCTGCGTCCCGGCTCGATCTACGACGCCAACGACGAAGCCCAGCTCGGCGAACTGAAGACGCTCGGCGAGCTCACGCAGGTGGCGTGGAAGCACGACGTGCAGGTGATGATCGAAGGTCCGGGCCACGTGCCGATGCAGCTCATCAAGGAGAACATGGATCTCCAGCTGCAATGGTGTGACGAGGCGCCGTTCTACACGCTCGGGCCGCTGACGACCGACATTGCGCCGGGCTACGACCACATCACGTCGGGCATCGGCGCGGCGATGATCGGCTGGTTCGGCACGGCGATGCTGTGCTATGTCACGCCGAAGGAGCACTTGGGCCTGCCGAACAAGGACGACGTCAAGGAAGGCATCATCACCTACAAGCTCGCGGCGCACGCGGCCGATCTGGCCAAGGGGCATCCGGGCGCACAGGTGCGCGACAACGCCTTGTCGAAGGCGCGTTTCGAGTTCCGCTGGGAAGACCAGTTCAATCTGGGCCTGGACCCGGACAAGGCGCGCGAATTCCACGATGAAACCCTGCCGAAGGATTCGGCCAAGGTCGCGCACTTCTGCTCGATGTGCGGCCCGCATTTCTGCTCGATGAAGATCACGCAGGACGTGCGCGATTTCGCGGCGAAACAGGGCCTCAGCGAACAGGATGCGCTGGCGAAAGGCATGGAAACCAAGGCGATCGAATTCGTGAAGAAGGGTTCGGAAATCTATCAGCCGACCTGATGCCGGACCGTTTTCAGTAGCGATCAACGGCCTGACGCGCTTCGTGTGCGTCGGGCCTTTTTTGCTGGCGCATCCGGCGCCGGCCTTGTTCCATAAGGCTTGAGCCTCTCCAGACGAATCAGGCACTTTTCCTGCTGGTCAAGCGACGAAGCGGTCGGGACAGTCGCGGCTCCTGCGGATGCCTGGAAGCCGCCCCGCCGCCGCTTCGCTCAACATCGTATTCGGAGAGTCGACATGAAAAACATCAAACAGATCGGCGTCGCTGCAACGGTCGTGGCGCTTCTCGGGGGCCTGACAGCCTGCGGCGACATGAGCACGCGTCAACGGGATACCGCGATCGGCGCAGGCGTCGGGGCAGCGGGCGGCGCCGCCATCGGCGGCAGCGGACTTTCGACGCTCGGCGGCGCGGCCGTCGGCGGCATCATCGGCAATCAGGTCGGGAAGTAATCCGGCCTGCCCGGTACGGCGAAACGCAGTCGTTTCGCCGCCACGTTTCAGAACTGACACAAACGGCCACCCGGTCATCTCCCCTTCCGACCGCTGGCCGACCGCAGCGCCGCCGTTCGAGTAAGCTGATTCATGACGGACCCGCCCGGCAGCAACGCTTCATCATCGATCTACACCGGGCGTTACACACCGTCAGGAGCAGCATCATGGAATTCGCTCGTCTCGTTCTCCGAAGGTCGGCCGTCATCGCGGCTACGGCCACCGCAACGCTTCTCGGCGGGTGCTACTACGGTTACCCGGCCTATCCGCCTTACCCAGTTGTCAGCACCGCCTACACGCAGCGCGAGTTCACCGTTCCGGCGTCCGGCGCGACGGTAGCCACTGCGTCTTCAGCGACCTTGCCACCGCAGTATGAATACGCGATCGGCGCCCCCGATCCGAACTACTCGAACTACTACCAGACCTATCCCTACCCGTACGCCGGCTACCCCTATTACCCCGCCTATGGCGGCTACCCGGCGTATTACGGCTACGGCTATGCGCCGGTTTCATTCAGCTTCGGCTACTGGGGCGGCGGCGGTTGCTGCTGGGGCCGCGGCTGGCGTGGCGGCGGCTACTACGGCCATGGGTGGCACGGCGGCGGCGGCTGGCACGGCGGCGGTGGATACGGCCACGGGTGGCAAGGCGGCGGCGGTTGGCACGGCGGCGGCGGCGGACATGGCCACTGAATTCCAACGCGCTCACGCGGCGACATGCGACTCGCCGCGCCGACTCGGCCTGCCAGTAACAAACCTGCAACATTTTCCGGCCAACTGATGCACTCCAGCGCGCCGACGGCCTGCGTGCGCTGGAGCACTTTCCTTTTCCGTCAGAGACTTGGCGGATATCGCCAGACCTTTGGCACGAAACTGGCTAGTCGTGTCCCTCATTTGCCGTCGCGCAACGCGGATCAACGTTGCGAAAACATCGGTTCTCGGGGAGTCGGACATGATGGCCTTCGTATTTTTCCTGCTTTGGATGCTCGCCTCGCTCGGCCTGCTGACCATCTGGGTGTTCCGGCAGACACCCGTCGCGCGACGAGACGAAGTCGTGCCCAACGTCGCCGAGGGTTGAGCGCCCGGCGTTATCGGCGCGGGTTAATCCGTCGGCCGACGCGCGCGTCAGGGCACGCAGATGCCCGCCGCGCCGCAATGCGCGGGCATTCACGCCTTGACGCAAACGGATCGCGCCCTATTCTTAGTGTGCGCGTTATGCGCCCGCTTAAGGCGTCAATACGCCCGCAGCGCGGACGCCCGCAGCTTTCGCATTGATGGGACGCGCACGGCGGCGAGCCAACTCGCCGCTCCTGCTCATGTCCGCAAGGAGACGCGATGTTCCATCAGATCCTCACACCGATCGCTCATTCGCTGTTCGCATCGTTCATCGTCGCCGCGCTGCCCATCTTGCTCGTGCTCGTCCTGCTCGGCTGGGCGCGCCGCCCGGCCTGGCAGGCCTCGCTCGCGGGTCTCGTGCTCGGGCTGATCATCGCGGTCGCGGGCTGGCATTTCCCGGTGGAACTGGCGCTCGATTCGGTCGCGGCAGGCGCCGTCTTCGCGCTCTGGCCGGTCATGTGGATCGTGTTCGCCGCCATCCTGCTGTACAACATCGCGCAGCGCTCGGGACGCTTCGAAGCCTTCCGCCTGTGGATGGTCGATAACCTGCCGAACGACCGGCGCATCGTCCTTGTCGTGATCGGCTTCTCGTTCGGCGCGCTGCTCGAAGGCATTTCCGGTTTCGGCACGCCGATCGCCATCACCAGTTCGCTGCTGATCCTGCTCGGCTTCCCGACGCTCGAAGCCCTCACCTTCACGCTGATCTTCAACACCGCGCCGGTCGCCTTCGGCGCGCTGGGCGTGCCGATCACGGTGCTCGGCGCGGTCACGCACCTGCCCACCGACGCCCTCGCAAAAATGGTCGGCCGCCAGTTGCCGCTGTTCGCGCTGTTCCTGCCGTTCTATGTGATCGGCGTGTATGCGGGGTTTCGCAACATGCTGCGCATCTGGCCGGTGCTGCTCGTCTCGGGCGGCAGCTTCGCGCTGACGCAGTTCGTGACCTCCAACTTCATCAGCTATGCGCTGACCGACGTGCTGTCCTCGCTCGTCTCGCTGATCCTGACGATCGCGTTCCTGCGCGTGTGGAAGCCGGTCGCGGACGAGCGCTTCGCCGTCAACGTCGACCGCCTGTCCGACACGCGCGCGACGCTCTCGGGCGGTCATGGCTGGGTGCCGTGGATCGTCGTGTCGGTGGTGGTGATCGTGTGGACGGTGCTCAAGATCTTCCTGATCGGCGACATCAAGATCCCTTGGCCGGGTCTCGACAAGGCCGTGTTCATCACGCTGTACAACCAGCCCTACGGCGCCATCTGGGACTTCCAGCCGCTCGCGACCGGCACGGCGATCCTCGTCGCGGCGATCATCACCGCGCTGCTGGTGAAGCTGCCCGCGCGCGACTTCACCGCGGCGATCGGCGATACGTGGGTGCAGACGCGCATCGCGATCCTCACGGTAGCGACCATCGTCGGACTGGCTTACCTGATGAACTACTCCGGGATGAACTACACGCTCGGACTGGGCGTGGCGTCGGTGGGCGCGTTCTTTCCGCTGGTCTCGGCGTTCCTCGGCTGGGTAGCGGTGTTCCTGTCGGGCAGCGATACCTCGGGCAACGCGCTGTTCGGCAACCTGCAGGTGGTGGCGGCGAACCAGCTGAATCTCAATCCGGTGCTGATGGCGGCGACCAATTCGTCGGGCGGCGTGATGGGCAAGATGATCTCGCCGCAGAACATTGCGACGGGCGTCGCCACGACGGAACTCAAGGGACGCGAGGGTCTCGTGTTCGCGCGCACCTTCTGGCATTCGATCCTGCTCACGGTGCTGCTGGGCGTGCTCGTATGGCTGCAGCAGAACGTGCTGACGTGGATGATTCCGCTGCATTGACGACGCGGCGGGGGCGGCTTCTACCGGTTCTTGCGCTCTCTTCCGGCGGATGACCAGATGGGTACGAGCCGGTGTTAGCATGCGCGGACTTTCGTTGCAATCCCGACGTCCGTCCCGCCATGTCCCTCGCCAATGTGTTGCAACTGATCGTGCTCGCCGCCCTGTGGGGCGCGTCGTTTCTCTTTATCCGCGTGGGGGTCGTCGAGTTCGGCGTCGCGCCGCTGATGGCGCTGCGCGTCGGCATCGGCGCGCTGTTTCTCGTGGCGATGCTGCTCGCGCGACGTCCACTCGACGCCACGCTTGCGACGCTGCGCCGCTGCTGGCTGCCGTTGCTGGTCGTCGGCATTCTCAATTCCGCCGCGCCGTTCTGCCTGTTCGCCTATGCCGAGCTGACGCTCTCGGCCGGCGCGACTTCCGTCATCAACGCGACCACGCCTTTATGGGGCGCCCTGGTGGCGTATGTGTGGCTCAGGGACCGCCTGACGACCGTGCGCACCATCGGCATGGCGATCGGTTTCGCGGGCGTGCTGGTGCTCGTGTGGAACCAGATTGCGCCCGCTTCCGCGCCGGACGCTGCGGGCGTGGGCGGCGCTTCCGTCGTGCCGGTGCAGGGCCTGCTCGCAGCGGCCGCGGCGCTGGCGGCGGCTGCGCTTTACGGCGTGGCGGGCAACTTCGCCAAGCGTTATCTGTTGGACGTCGATGCCCTCACCAACGCCGCCGGCAGCATGCTCGGCGCGACCCTCACGCTGGCGCCGCTCGCGTGTCTCACGTGGCCCGCGGCGCCGGTATCCGGACAGGCATGGGGCGCGGTGCTGGCGCTGGGCATCGGCTGCACGGGTATCGCCTACTTCATCTACTTTCATCTGGTCGCCGTTGCCGGTCCTGCGCGTGCGATGACGGTGACCTTCGTGATTCCGCTCTTCGGCATCCTGTGGGGCGCATGGTTTCTCGGCGAACCCGTCTCGCTCGCGATGATTGCCGGCTGCGGGATCGTGCTCGCGGGCACCGCGCTCGCCACTGGCGCGCTCGGACGCCTGCCGTTGCGCCGACGCAAGCTCGCGCGGTGAACTAGACTTTTCCTGTGCCGCGCGGCTCGCCGAGGGTCGTGCGAAGCCGCGTCATCTTTCGCGCCTTGCGCCCGGAGCCGCCACCATGGGAATGTCGTTTGCCGGTATCAAGCACGAGATGCTCAAGATGGTGCCGCCCACCGTCTTTTTCTTCGTGCTGCTGCATGTGGTGATTCTCGTCCGCGCGCTGATGGTGAGGGGCACCGGCATCTCGCTGCCGACCTCGTTCTCGGTCATCGTCGCGTCGCTGATTCTCGGCAAGGCGGTCTTGCTGGCCAACATGCTGCCGTTCATCAATCGCTATCCGGAGCGGCCCTTGATCTGGAATGCCGCGTGGAAGACGCTCATCTATACGGTCGTCGCGGGGCTGCTGCATTACCTCGAACGTCTGTTCGAGTTCTGGAAGGAGACGCACAGTCTGGGCGCCGCGCATCATGAATTGATCGGGCAGATCAACTGGCCGCAGTTCTGGGCGGTGCAAATCCTGCTCGTGCTGATGATCGGCAATTACTGTGTCTTTGCCGAGCTTGCCCGGGTGCTGGGCGGCGACACGATGAAGCGTTATTTTCTGGGTCCGCGTGTTGGGCAGCCGCCTGGGTTGCGGCGGGGCTGAAATGTGCCTGGGCCGTCTCGGCGGCCTTATTCGCCGCGCACGGGGCCACGGCCCGCCTTGATCGCGCCGCGCTTCACCTTGCCTTCGACGCGCCGCAGCTGCGACCCGCGCGTCGGCTTCGTGGCGATGCGTGTGCGGCGCGTGACGCTGACGCTGTGGATGAGTTCGTCGAGACGGGCGAGCGCGGCCGCGCGATTCATGTCCTGCGTGCGATGTTCCTGCGACTTGATGATGATGACGCCTTCACGCGTGATGCGGCTGTCGGAGAGTGCGAGGAGTCGCGTCTTGATGTGTTCGGGCAGGGATGATGCGCGGATATCGAAGCGGAGGTGAATCGCGCTCGATACCTTGTTGACGTTCTGGCCGCCCGCGCCCTGGGCACGCACGGCGGTAAGTTCGACTTCGCTCGGCGGGACGGTTAGGCTTCCGGTCATCGGCATTGGTCCGCTCCTGTCGGGCGGGGTTTTTTGCGGGGGTCGGTGCGGTTCATGCCTGCGGCGCGATGGTTCGGTTGATTTGCTGGTCAGTGCCAGCATAGCAAAGCGGGGGTTGTCGCTCTGGGTCTTCGCGTTCGGGGTTCGGGTTTGGGTTTGGGTTTGGGTTTGGGTTCGCCTGCGCTTCTATGGACTTCCTGTGATCGCGTCGGTCTGTTAGCACTGCCCCTCCCCGGGGCGGGGGTAACTTTCTTTGCCGCTGCAAAGAAAGTCACCAAAGAAAGCAGCTTTTTTTCTCGCCCAGCGTCATTTAGCGGCACGACACAGAACCATGTTTCTGGCACTGCAGTAGAGAGTGCCCTCATAGGCCACACCCGGCGTGGATCGCGGACCCACTGTGCAGCCGCGCTCTCAAACGAACTGGTACAGCCCCTCAAAGCTCCGGCGCAGCGCTACGCGCCGCCGTCCGGTCAATCGGGTCCGCCCGTGCTTCCGTGCTAACGGATCCATCTCATTGCTCTTGCCTCCCACTGGTTTCCCTTGCATACCCTCCGGCAGCGCGTAGCGCTGGGCCGGAACTCTCAGGTGCTGCACCAGTTCGTTCAATGGTGTGATGTCACAGTGGGTCCGCGATCCAAGCCCGGTGTGGCCTATGAGGGCACTCGCTAGTGCCGGGCCAGTGAGGCATTTCTGTGTCGTGCTGCTGGTGGACCTTGGGCGGTAAGAAAGCTGCTTTCTTTGGTGACTTTCTTTGCAGCAGCAAAGAAAGTTACCCCCGCCCCGGGGAGGGGCAGTGCCAATAGACCGACGCAGTCACAGGAAGTCCATAGAAGCACAGGCAAACATAAAGCAAACCCAAGCGAAGACCCAGAGCGACAACCCCCAGGTATGGAACCTGCCTCCCCACCCACCCCGCATGGGTTAGACTCACCCGACTCCGTCGAACCCCGCCCCGCCGAGCCGTCAAACCCAGAAACTCGATGCGCTATTCGTTCGAAATCAGGAAGTTCATCTACAGCCAGTACTTCTTCGGCGGCCTGCGCATCGCGCTCGGCGTATCGCTGCCCGCGGTCCTGATGCTCATCGTCTTCCATAACCGCGAACTCGGCTTCACGATCGCCACCGGCGCCCTCGGCGCATGCGTCGTCGACATGCCCGGCCCGCTCAGGCACAAGCACAACGAGATGCTCGCCTGCACCTTCATCGGCTTCCTCTCCTCGCTTGCCACCGGCATCGCCACCGCGCATCCCCTGACGCTCTGGCTCACCATCGTGCCGCTGACCTTCGTGCTCTCGCTGATCGTCGTCTACGGCAACCGCTGGCCGCAGATCAGCTTCGCGACTTTGTTCATGATGGTCGTCACGCTCGAAGAGCATTTCACGCCGCTGCAGGCGCTCATCAATTCTTCCTGGATCCTGCTCGGCGGTCTCTGGTACACCTACTGGGCCACGCTCGTGAGCCGGCTGCTGGTCTATCGCATCGAGCAGCAGGCGCTCGCCGAGAGCATCTTCAGCTGCGCCGAATACCTGCTCGCACGCGCCGATTTCTACGACGGCGACGCCGATCTCGACGAGTGTTATCGCAAGCTGATCGAAAAGCAGATCGCCGCAGTCGAGCGGCAGGAAGCCGCCCGCGACATCGTGCTGCGCAACCTGCCCAAGCTGAAGAGCGGCCGGCTCGACGCGCGCCGCGCCCGGCTCTTCAACCTGTTCATCAACGTGGTGGACCTGCACGAGTTCTTCGTCGGCGCGCATACCGACTATCCGCTGGTGCGCAAGACCTTCGCGGGCTCGGACGTGCTGATCTTCTATCGCGATCTGATGCGCAAGGCTGCCGCCGATCTCGAGGAAATCGGCCTCGCCGTGCTGCAGAACAATGCCGCCGGCCGGCAGATCAGCATGAAGGCGGAACTGCGCGCGATCGAATACGAACTCGAACTGATGCGCAAGAACGGCCTGCCCGAGAAGAATCCGGAAGCCTACGCAGCCGCGGCGGCCGTGTTCCGCCGCCTGTGGAGCGCGACGCGCCTCATCGACAAGATGCGCCGCCGCACCCGCGACGACGCCAGCCCCACCGAAACCGAAGTCCAGATCGACCACGCGCTGTCACGCTTCATATCCAGCCGGCGCGTGCCGTTCATGCAGATCTTCTCGAACCTGACGATGTCGTCGCCGAGCTTCAGGCACGCGCTGCGCGTGACGATCGCCGTCGGCGCGGGCTTCTGGCTCGGCCGGCTGCTGCCGCTCACCAACGCCTACTGGATCGTGATGACCACCGTCATCATCCTGAAGCCCGGCTACTCGCTGACGAAACAGCGCAACACGCAGCGGATCATCGGCACGGCCATCGGCTGCGGCGTGACCATCGCGCTCATCCTGTTCGTCAAGGAGCCGCATATCCTGCTCATCGTGATGTTCGCGTCGATGGTGATGAGCTACAGCCTGCTGCTGTTCAACTATGCGGCGAGCGTCGTGTTCACGTCGTCGTACGTGCTCTTGATGTTCCACCTGCTCGCGCCCGGCAGCCTGAGGTTGATCGGCGAGCGCGCGATCGATACGGTGGTGGGCTGCGCCATCGCCATCGCGGCCAGCCATCTGTTCCCCTACTGGGAATACCGGCTGATGGGCAAGCTCGTGAAGGATCTCCTGTCCGCCACGCGCAACTATCTGGAAGCGAGCTGGTGGTGGAAGGCCAAGGCATCCGCGCAGCCGGACAAGGCGCGCGCCGCCGCGCCGGAGACGGCAGTCAATCCCGCCGTGTTCGCCGACGCCAACGCATCCGCCGCGGCGTCATCCCCGGATCAGCCCGTCGCCACGCCCGCCACCGCCGAAGCAGCGAACGAGCCCGTCGCCGCCACGCCGCCGCTCGATCCCGAAGTCGTCGCGGACTCGGCCGTGAAGGCCGCCAACGCAACGGCGCAGAAGCTGGCGGCGGTGAGCATCGGCGAGAGCACGGCGGCGACGGCCAGCAAGGGCGCGTCCGCCGCCGCGACGGTCGCCGCCACCGCACTGGACCGGGATTTCCGCTATCGGCTGGCGCGCAAGAACGTGCACATCGCCTTCGCCAATCTGGCACAGGCCTTCCAGCGCATGATGCTCGAACCGAAGGCGCAGCAGCGTTACGTGGCGGAGTTGAACGACCTGCTGGTGCAGAGCCACGTGCTCGCCTCGCAGATCACGGCGGCCGCGCCGCTGTTGCAATCGCTCAACGAAAGCTCGGGCCAGGATGGTCAGCGCTTCGAGCCGGTGCAGCGCACCTTCGGCATGGTTCGCGAGCATCTGGCCGCCGCGCAGGACGAACTGCCGGCCGCACCTCAACCGGACGCGGCACCGGCGCAGAGCGATGCGCTGAAGGAACTGCGCCGCGAACTCGACGCGATGGTCATCCAGGCCGAACGCGCGCAGGCGCTGCCGCCCGACGCGCTCCACGACCTCAAGCTGCTGGCGCATCAATGCAAGCAGATGCTGAGCGCGTCGGCGCTGATCAGCAAGGACGCGACGCAGATCCGCTTGCCGGTGTAACGCCCGCTAGCGGGCGCGCCGCGGCATCGGCTATTGCGATGCGCCCGTCGCCGGCAACGCGGGACGCACGTCGCTCGCGGCGGGGGTGTTCTGCTGGTCGAACTCGCGCTTCTCGCGGATCGCATTGAACAGCACCGTGCCGATGACGATCAGCACCACCACCACGATGAACACGCTGATGGCGCGCGTCGGATTCTTTCTGGGTTTGCCGGCGGGGCGGCGGGGATCGTCGTTCATGGGCAATGTGCTTCGTGACGCGGGTTCGGAAAGACCCGACATGGTACCCGCGATGGTTTTCAACTGGATTGCGGAAAGATGCCGCACGGGCCGTGCCGGCGCCTTTCTTCAGGAACGTCAGGGAAACTCGGCGGTGGGCCGCACCGGCAGCGCCGTCGAATACTTGATCTGCTCCATCGCGAAGCTCGAACTGACGTCGTAAAGCGGCACCGCGCGAATCAGGGTCTTGTAGACGCGATCGTAATCGTCGATGTCGGACACCACGACGCGCAACAGATAGTCGGTTTCGCCGCTCATCCGGTAGACCTCGACGACCTCCGGAATGTCGCGCACCGCACGGGTGAAATCTTCCGCCCAGGTCTGCGTGTGCTGGTTCGTGCGGACCGCGACGAACACCGTCGTGCCCACGCCCAGCTTCTTCGGATCGCACAGCGCCACTTGCGCGCGGATCACGCCGGTTTCCTTGAGGCGCTGTACGCGCTTCCAGCACGGCGTCTGCGACAGGTTCACGCGCTGCGCCAGCTCGGCGATGGGCATGGTTACGTCGTTCTGCAGCAGCTCGAGCAGTTTGCGGTCGATGAGGTCCATTCCCATGCTGCACCCCCGGTAGGAAATTATTCTCTTTCTGGATGTCCGAGCGGAATTATATGGAAACCAATTCTGGAGGCAAGCCGGTATAAATGAACCGTGCCTTTTTCAACGAATATCACGGTTCCGACACCATGCAATCCGAACACGTCAGCCGCCCGGCGCGGCCTTTCGCAACGATGCCAACCCGGCCCGGCGATGCGCTCGCCGCCCTGTGCCAGGAACTCGATGCCGCCTTCGCTGCCTCTTCGACCAGCCCGCGCCCTGCCTTCGGAGAACGCGTGCGCGCGGCGCTGCGGCGCGCGATCGCCTCACCCGACCTGCTGCGTCCCGAACAACGCGCCGCCGACGCACAGCGCTACTGCCGCCACCTGCTCGCCGCCGATCCGCTCAATCGTTACGCGATCGCCGCGCTGGTCTGGGCGCCGGGGCAAGCCAGCCCGGTGCACGGCCATCTGACATGGTGCGGCTATGCGGTCATCGAAGGCACGCTGGAAGAAACGCTGTATCGCTGGGACATGGATACGCAAAGCGCGGTGCCGGTCCGCCGTCACGCGCGCCCGGCAGGTGCGGTGTCCTGCGTCGAAGCAGGGCGCGGCGCGATCCATCAACTCGGCAATCCCGCCGATGCCGCCACCCGCGCGATCTCGCTGCACGTCTACGGCGTCGCGGGCGCGGAGATCGCCACGCACGTCAATGATCTGCTTGCCGCCTGAGGCCTTCAAAGCGCCGCGGACGCACGCCGCTCAGCCCTTCCCTGGTTCGGATGCCGTGGGAATCTGCGGCGGAATCTGTACCGATTGATCCGTCGGCGGCGGCGCTGCCTGCGGATCGTGCGAAATGTCGCGCAGCGCTGCGGATTCGCTCTTCATCTGACTCTGACGCGCGGGTTCCGGACCCGCCATCGCCTCCTCGGGTTCTTCCGCCGGCGGCGCCTCGCCAGTCCAGATGCGCCGCGCGCGCTCGTGCCCGGCCGCCGCCGCGTCGCCGGACAGCGTGTCGCGCGTCATCTGCACGTGCATCTGCGGCACCGGAATGTCCATGCCGGCCTCGTCCATCTTGCGCTTGATGCGCAAATTGAACGCACGCGCGACACTCCATTGCTGCAGCGGCCGCGTCTTGATCTGGCCTTTCACGACCATCCAGTTCGGATCGAAGCGGTCGAGTCCCCACACTTCCACCGGACCTAGCATCTCCAGCCGATAGCGGAAGTCGGACATCAGGTCCGCGCCGACTTCGCGGATCATCTGCGTGACTTCATCGACATCGGCCGAGAACGGCACGCGCACCTCGAAGACCGCATACGCGAAATCGCGCGACAGGTTCTTCACCGTCTTGATCTGCGAAAACGGAATGGCATGGACCGCGCCCTGGCCGTCGCGCAGGCGCACGGTGCGGATCGTCAGGCTTTCCACGATGCCCGCATGACCGCCCTCCACTTCGATCGAATCGCCTACTGAAATGGTGTCCTCGATGATGATGAACAGACCCGTAATGAGGTCGGCGACCAGCGACTGCGCGCCGAAGCCCACCGCCAGGCCGATCACCCCCGCGCCCGCCAGCAGCGGCGTCACGTTCAAGCCGAGGTTCGCCGCCGTGACGATGGCCGCCACCGTGAGCAGGAACACGAACACCACGTTGCGCACGAGCGGCAGCATCGTGCGTGCGCGCATGCTCGGGCCGCGTCCGCCGCGCCGCGTCGAATCCGGCTTGAGCGCTTCCTGAATGCCCGTGTCGATCAGGATCCACACGAGCCACACGACGAAGAAGGTCAGCACGATCATCGCGACGGCATGCGTGATGCCGCGCGCGGCCACGCTCTCCTCGGCCATGTGCGCGAGCGAGAAGCCCCAGAAGCGCGACGACAGTTCGAGGAACACGAGCCACACGCCGACCACGATCATCGTGCCGACGAACTTCACGAGCCTGCGCACATACGCCGATTGCCGGCGCGGCTTGCGCGACTTCGGACGCGTGACGCGCACGACGATCGCCGACAGGAAGAAGCCGACGACCAGCAGGCCGGCGGTCGCGATCGCCATCTGCAACACGTTCTCGGACGTGCCGATGCCCATCAGCGTGGCCACCACCGACGCCGACGCCAGCAGCAACAGCGGCAGTTGCCACAGCGAGGCGACCACCTCGAAGGTTTCGGTCGCGGCCTTGCGCGTGTTGCGCTGCTCGTAGCTGCGGCTGCGGATCAGATGCGCGACGGGCCGCTGGAAGGCCAGCGCGAAATAAGCAGTCAGGCCGGCCGCGCCCATGTTCGCGAAGGTCGAGATGAGCGCCGAGAGATTGGTGCCGAGCTGCTGGGCGACGTCGTAGTTCGCGGCGGCATCGCCGAGCGCGCCGAGCGTGCCGATGACGAACAACAGCCGGCGCGCGCGCACGATCAGCAGGTTGACCGCCACGCGCCGGTGCGCCGAACCGAACAGCGAGAACATGATCAGGCAGATGGCCGAGAACACCGCGCCCGCGACGATCGCATAGGCGGTCACCATGGCCAGCGTGCGGCCGAGCGACAGCGGCATGTAATGGGTGAAGCTCAGTGCCGCGAGGAATGCGAACAGATACGGCGCGACGCGGCGCAACGTGAAGCGCAGCAGTTCGCCCGTCGTCGGATTCGAATGCAGCCCCATGTCGATGCCGTAGCGCGCCTGCACGCGGCGCTGGAAATAGACCAGCACGAACGCGCAGACGCCCCAGCCGGCTAGCGTCGCGAAGTAATTGAAGAGCGTGCGGCCGAAGGTCTCGCGGCTCTGGCTCGTGACGATCGTGAAGAGTTCGTTGCCGGCTGCGTTGAAGCGGCCGATCCAGTAGGCGAGCGGCGTCTTGCCGCGCCTGACGTCGGCTTCGATGTTGGTCACCGCCGAGGCAATCGCGCCGAGCAGCCCGGCGTTTTGCGCCATCTTCGCGACGACCGACGC
>NZ_JARUXP010000001.1:693361-938438 GCF_031451315.1 Caballeronia sp. LZ032 | reverse complement strand
AATTCGACGATGCCGGCGCGACTGCCGCCGTTGACGCATCGCTGGCGCCGCTCGCGGCATCGGCGCTCCTGCCGGGGGCGGGGCTGACGTCCGCTGTTTCAGCGCCGGCCGGTGCAGCCCCGGCGCCTGGCGCGGAGACGCCGGCCAGCGCCGCGCGCTTCGCGTCGCGCAGGCGCTTGAGTTGCGCGACCAGTGCGGTGCGTTGCCGGTCGCTGTCGAGCGTGGCGATGAGCGTGTCGAGCGAGCGCACCATGTCGGCGTCGGACGCCGTGGGCGCCACTGCGTTCGGTGCCCCATCCGGCGCCGATGCAGGCGCCGCGGGCTTGATCAGCTCTTCGAAGGAAGGCAGCGTGAGCGCGGGTGCGGCATGCGCGAAGGAAACGACGGACAGCAGGACAGCGAACTGCAGGACAGCGAACAGCGGTGCTGGCGACGCTCGCCGCACGCGCGCGCAGGTCGCCAGCCAGAAGATCGCGACGAACGCCCACGCGCCGTCACGCGCGCGTTTGCATGACTTCATGACGATACCGGTTTTCAAAAGACCGCCAGTTTAGCGGCTGCGAACTGCCGGCCGTCCGATGCGGACGTAACCGAATGTTAGCCATCGGTTGCATGCCGATTCGTCAGATCGTTTGAACGGAGCCGCTTTCTGTGCGGGAAAGCGTCATTTGTCCATTTCGGCGCGCGCATTGCCCGGGTCCGAACTGGCCGTCGCGCCGGATGCCTGGACGCCCGTCTGGCTGCCCGCCTGCGCGCCGTCCGGACGCGTCGACCAGTCTTGCAATTTGCGTCCCGCCGATTGCAGGCCCGCGCCGGTCGCGCTCGCCGCGTTGTTGATCGCGGCCTGGGTGGCGCTGGCCGCGTTGTCGAAGTTGGCGCGCGCCGAGGCCGCGACGCCGCTCGCGGAGATATCGGGCATCGAACCGGCGTTGTCGAAATTCTGCTGTGCCGACTGTTTCGCCGCATCGACCTTCTGGCCGACATAACTCGCCGCCTGATCGAATTTCTGGCCCGTCTGGCTCGCCAGATTATTGAATGCGCCGACCGCCTGGCCGGCCGTGGCGTCGTGCTTCTCGCAGGCCGCGAGCAAGGCGAGCGCTCCGAGCGCGACCGCGATGCGGGTCAAGGGAGTCATCTGCATGGTGTTGCCTTCCGTCGTCTGTCGTTTGTCGCAATGCGTGCGCGGCGGCGCGCGACGCTGAGAACCCCGTATTTGCCCCCGATGCAAGGGAGGAATCCGGATCAAAACTGGCGCACATCATACGCTGGTCCCGTCCAGACTTCGTCGAACGCGCCTTGCCCGACGCCGGCAAACATCCTTGCGCCAGCGACTTCACTCAACCTTGCATCAAAGGAAAACCCTGGCCGTCGCCGAGATCCGCAGAGAAGCATCCGTAAGTCAATTTCTCGAAAAAATCAGGCAAACCGTTTCAGATAGAGTAATTCTTCTACATTTAGGAGACTTCTAGTTTTGGCAGGCTATGCGGTTCGCATATATTTCCTCGCGTCCCGCCCTTCACGAAAATCTCCCACCATGTTTTTCATGAGTATCGCCATCGCCCTCACTGCAGGGATGATGCTGTTCGAACCGTTCGCCCGCCCGCCGGTTTCGCGCTTCACTACGCCCCGCCTGCGCCGCAGCGTGGCCGCCCGCTCCTTCTTTCAGGCCGCCGTCGCACTCTTCACGGCGTTGTTCGTGGCTACCAGCCCGCCAGCGCCCGAACGCATCTCGCCGTTGTTCGTCATGTGCGTCGCCGTGCTCCTGACGCTCGCGAGCATTTATTGGCTGCTTCGTGGCCGACGTATCCTGAGACAGCGCCGCGTCTTCAACCATCGAAGCTGAAAGCTTGCGGCGGTCCAGTGGACCCGTTGTCCGCCTGACGTCAGCCAGGCTTGCGTTCCGGACGGCGCCGCACGCATGAAAGGAGGCATTTCATTCCCCTCGCCGGGCTGCTTTGCAGGTATATTCGGGTCAAAGCATCAGACCTCGGCGGACAAAAAAAAAAGGCGCTGCGTTTCCGCAGCGCCTTAAAAGTTCTAGCCATTCCGAGGGCCGTGCTAGAACCTGAGAGACGGTATCCCGAAGTCTGAGAACGGAAAGCGCAAAAGCGCACGTCGCTATCAAGTTTCGAAATTCAATTCCATTTTTTATGGGAACGTTGCCCAAGTCAAGCAAAATTTCTGACTCCGGACAACTGCCCAACTTTATTACCGAAAAAAGCATGGTGTACCAAAAAGTTCATCGCTGATGCAGCTTATCGTCATGACTTGCATCGCTTGCAAGCTTTGAGATTTGTCCCGGTAGAATGTCGCGCCCCCGACCTTCGGAACAACGTTTCATAAAAAACAGGCTTACATGCAAAATGACCGGTCCACGGGTAAAGAGAGAACCCGAGAGAAAGACGGCGAGGAAGTCACCGCGCTCGCGCGAGGCCTCGACGTATTGCGCCGCATCGCCGCCGCCGACGCGCCCGTCAGCAACCGAGAACTGACCGACTGGACGGGCATTCCGAAGCCGACCGTCTCGCGCATCACCGCAACGCTGGTCGGCGCCGGCCTGCTGTACCGGCTTCCGGACAGCGAACGCTTCGTCCTGACCGCCTCCGTGCTGGAGCTCAGCAACGGATTCTTACGCAATTTCGATATTCGTGCTCGCGCGCGGCCCTTTCTGATACAGCTTGCCGAGCGAACCGGACTTTCGGTGCATCTCGCTGTGCGTGACCGTCTGGAAATGGTCGTCATCGACGCCATCCGTCCGCGCTCCGCCGTCCTGGTTTCGCGGCTCGAAGTCGGCGGCCGGATGGATCTCACCCGGACGTCCGTCGGGCGCGCCTACCTCGCGGCGCTGGCCGAAACCGACCGGCGCGCGCTTATCGGCAGCCTGCAGACCGCCTCGGGCGACGAATGGCCGTCCATTGCCAGCAGTCTGCAACGCGGCCTCGACGACGCGCTGCAGCGCGGCTTTGCCATGTCGGTCGGTGAGTGGCACGACGGGCTGAACGCGGTCGCGGCGGGCTTCGTGGGTCCGTCCGAGGAACGCTACGCGGTCAATTGCGGCGGCGCTGCCTATCAATGCCCGCGCGAAAAACTGATCGACACCGTCGCGCCCGCGCTGCTCGAATGCGTCGAGCACATCGTGCGCGAGATCGGCGGCACGCATCCGGCGCCCGCCGTCCACGCCGCCGGTTGAGTCACGCGGGCCGGTTAAACTACGCGGCCCGCCGTGTCCGGAAGCCTGCGCCTGTTGCACGCTCGTGGAAAGCCGTCGAAAGCTTGCCAACCCGCCCGTGTAACAGTCGTAATCAGCCGAAAGAATGACCGGTGGACGGGTCCGGACGCGGGACGTAGCATCATGCTTCGCGCGTGTCGGCGCCCCGCCGGGCTTGCAGCTTGCTAAGGTCGACGGCTTTGCTCGCGGGTAGCTGCCCCGACGCGCCCGTCGGTCCCGTCATGCGCCGGAGCCTGCGCTGCCCGGCGATTCGCGTGCCGCGCACCGCGCGCCTCCGAACCGTGATTGATTCCTCATCCGCGTCCTCGCAAGACAGAATCGAAAGACCCAGCCACCGAACAGATGGACGACCACAAGAATCCTTCAGGGCAACCGCGCCCGACGCCTCCCTCGCCCGCTTCGCCGGCTGCTCACCCTTATGCCACCACCCGCCGTCGCAAAGTCGTGCCGCTGATCATCGCGGTGCTGATCGTCGCGGGCGCGCTGGCCTGGTGGCATCCGTGGAACCGCAATGGCACGAGCGCCCCGGGCGCCCAGCATGAAGCGCGGCAAGGCGGCCGGCGCGGCGCCGCGAACGCGACGAACCAGCCGCAGCCGGTACATGTCGCAAGCGTCACGCAAGGCGAGATGCCCGTGGTCATCGACTCGCTGGGCACCGTCACGCCGCTCGCCAACGTCACGGTGAAGACGCAGCTGAACGGCACGCTGATGAATGTCGCATTCCAGGAAGGGCAGATGGTCAAGAAGGGCGACCTGCTCGCGCAGATCGACCCGCGTCCGTATGAGATCTCGCTGCGCAACGCGCAAGGCCAGCTCGCGCGCGACGAAGCGCTGCTGCAGACCGCGCGCCTCGACCTGCAGCGTTACCAGACGCTGCTGTCGCAGGACTCCATCGCGAAGCAGCAGGTGGACACGCAGGCGTCGCTCGTGAAGCAATACGAAGGCGCGGTCAAGTCCGACCAGGCCAACGTCGATACCTACAAGCTCGACCTGACCTATGCGCGCATCACGGCGCCGGTGTCGGGGCGCGTGGGCCTGCGCCAGGTCGATCCGGGCAACTACGTGACGACCGGCGACACCAACGGCGTGGTCGTCATCACGCAGCTGCAGCCGATCAGCGTGATCTTCACCACGTCCGAGGACAACCTCGCCGCCATCCTGAAGCCGCTGCACGCGGGCACGAAGATGTCGGTCACGGCCTATGACCGCGCCAACACCACGGCGCTCGAATCCGGCTATCTGGAGACGGTGGACAACCAGATCGACACCACCACGGGCACGGTCAAGCTGCGCGCGACCTTCGACAACAAGGGCGGCATGCTGTTTCCGAATCAGTTCGTGAACACGAAGCTGCTCGTCGATGTCATCAAGAACGCGACCATCGTGCCGACGCCGGCGGTGTTGAACGGCTCGTCGGGCGCGTTCGTGTATGTCGTCAAGCCGGACAACACCGTGACCGTGCGCAACGTGAAGGCCGGCCCGGTGGACGGCGAGCGCACCAGCATCAAATCCGGCTTGCAAGTGGGCGAGCGCGTGGTGATCGACGGTTCCGACCGCCTCAAGGAAGGCGCAAAGATCACCATCCCGGCCGAGAAGGCGAACGCGGCTTCGGGTGCTTCAGGTGCCTCGGGTGCGTCGGGTGCGTCAGGCGCCTCTGCCGCTTCGGGCGCTTCTGGCGCTTCCGGCGCGCATCACGGCGGGCATCGGCGTCAGCAGACGCAATCGCAGCAGTAACCCCGAGCTTCAGGTCACGAATACCGCATGAACCCATCTCGTCTTTTTATTCTGCGTCCGGTCGGCACGGCGCTCCTGATGGCGGCAATCATGCTGGTCGGACTGGTCGCGCTGCGCTTCCTGCCGCTGTCCGCGCTGCCCGCCGTCGACTATCCGACCATCCAGGTGCAGACCTTTTATCCAGGCGCCTCGCCCGACGTCATGACGTCGAGCGTCACCGCGCCGCTGGAGAAGCAGTTCGGCCAGATGGCAAGCCTGAACCAGATGTCGTCGCAGAGTTCGGCGGGCGCGTCGGTCATCACGCTGCAATTCAGCCTGGACCTGCCGCTCGACATCGCCGAGCAGGAAGTGCAGGCGGCGATCAACGCGGCAGGCAACCTGCTGCCCTCGGACCTGCCCGCACCGCCGATTTACGCGAAGGTGAATCCTGCCGACGCCCCCATCATGACGCTCGCCGTCAGCTCGAAAACCCTGCCGCTGACGCAGGTGCAGGACCTCGCGGACACGCGTCTCGCGCAGAAGATTTCACAGGTGGCGGGCGTGGGCCTGGTGTCGGTCAGCGGCGGCAATCGCCCCGCGGTGCGCATTCAGGCGAACACGCGCGCGCTGGCGTCGTATGGCCTCAATATCGACGACCTGCGCACGACCATCGCCAATCTCAACGTCAACACGCCGAAGGGCAACTTCGACGGTCCGACGCGCGCCTACACCATCAACGCCAACGACCAGCTCACCGACGCCGACGCCTACAAGAGCGCGGTGATCGCCTACCGCAACGGCCGCCCGGTGATGCTCACCGACGTCGCGAGCATCGTGCAGGGCGCGGAGAACACCAAGCTCGGCGCGTGGGTCGATTCGACGCCCGCGATCATCCTGAACGTGCAGCGCCAGCCAGGCGCGAACGTGATCGCGGTGGTGGACAGCATCAAGCAGATCCTGCCGCAGTTGCAGCAGTCGCTGCCCGCGGCGCTCGACGTGCGCGTGGTCACCGACCGCACGACGACCATCCGCGCGTCCGTGCGCGACGTGCAGTTCGAGCTCCTGCTCTCGGTCGTGCTGGTCGTGCTGGTCATCTACCTGTTCCTCGCCAACGTCTACGCGACCATCATCCCGAGCCTTTCGGTGCCGCTCTCGCTGGTCGGCACGCTCGCGGTCATGTACCTGTGCGGCTTCTCGCTGGACAACCTCTCGCTGATGGCGCTGACCATCGCGACGGGCTTCGTCGTGGATGACGCCATCGTGATGATCGAGAACATCGCGCGCTACGTGGAAGAAGGCGAATCGCCGCTCGAAGCCGCGCTCAAGGGCAGCAAGCAGATCGGCTTCACCATCATCTCGCTGACGGTCTCGCTGATCGCCGTGCTGATCCCGCTGCTCTTCATGGGCGATGTCGTGGGCCGCCTGTTCCACGAATTCGCGATCACGCTCGCGGTGACCATCGTGATTTCGGCGGTGGTGTCGCTGACGCTCGTGCCGATGATGTGCGCCAAGCTGCTCCGCCACACGCCACCGAAGGACAGCAAGCGCTTCGAGGCGCGCGCGCACCGGTTCATCGACTACGTGATCGGGCGCTATGCCGTGGCGCTGAACTGGGTGCTGGCCCGCCAGCACGCCACCTTGTTCGTCTTCGTGCTGACGCTGGTCTTCACGGCGGTGCTCTACATCTACATTCCGAAAGGCTTCTTCCCGGTGCAGGACACCGGCGTGATCCAGGCCATCACGCAAGCGCCGCAGGCCGCGTCCTACCAGGCCGTGGCGGACCAGCAGCAGGCGCTCGCGAAGAAGATCCTGCAGAACCCGGACGTGGAAAGCCTGACGTCGTTCATCGGCGTGGACGGCACCAACATCACACTGAACAGCGGCCGCATGCTCATCAACCTGAAGCCGCGCGACGACCGCAGCGACACGTCGAGCGACGTGATCCGCGCCATCCAGGGCGAAGTGGCGGACATTCCGGGCATCAAGCTGTACATGCAGCCGGTGCAGGACCTGACGATCGACTCCACCGTCAGTCCGACGCAATACCAGTTCATGCTGACCGACCCGAATCCGTCCGAGTTCGCGGAATGGGTGCCGAAGCTCGTCGCGCGCCTGCAAGGAACGTCGGTGCTGACCGATGTCGCGACCGACCTGCAGCAGAACGGCCAGTCGGTGTATATCGAGATCGACCGCGCGACGGCCGCGCGCTTCGGCATCACGCCGGCCACCGTCGACAACGCGCTGTACGACGCCTTTGGCCAGCGCATCATCTCGACCATCTTCACGCAGTCGAACCAGTACCGCGTGATCCTGGAGGCCGAGCCCAGCGACGCCCACTACAGCGACACGCTCAACGGCATTTACCTGCCCTCCTCCACCGCGACCAACGGACAGGTCCCGCTCTCGGCCATCGCCAGGTTCCACGAACGCGCGGCGCCGCTGCTCGTCACGCACCTGGGCCAGTTCCCGGCCACGACCGTGTCCTTCAATCTCGCCAAGGGCGCGTCGCTCGGCGAAGCCGTGAAGGCCATCGAGCAGGCGAAGCAGGACATCGGCCTGCCCGCCTCGTTCCAGATCCGCTTCCAGGGCGCGGCGCTCGCGTTCCAGGCGTCGCTGTCGAACGAGCTGTTCCTGATCCTCGCGGCCATCGTCACGATGTATATCGTGCTCGGCGTGCTGTACGAGAGCTTCATCCATCCGATCACCATTCTCTCGACGCTGCCCTCGGCGGGCGTCGGCGCGCTGCTCTCGCTGATGATCACCGGGCACGACCTGGACATCATCGGCATCATCGGCATCGTGCTGCTGATCGGCATCGTGAAGAAGAACGCGATCATGATGATCGACTTCGCGCTCGAAGCCGAGCGCGAGGAAGGCAAGCCGCCGCGTGAAGCCATCTTCCAGGCCTGCCTGCTGCGCTTCCGGCCGATTCTCATGACCACCATGGCCGCGCTGCTCGGCGCACTGCCGCTGATGCTCGGCTGGGGCGCGGGCTCGGAACTGCGCCATCCGCTCGGCATCGCGATCGTGGGCGGCCTGATCGTGTCGCAGTTGCTGACGCTGTTCACGACGCCGGTCATCTATCTCGGCTTCGATTCGCTCGCCCGCAAGCTGCGCGCGCGCTTTCATCGCGGCACGACGAACGGGCCGCGCACGCCCGCCGCCGGTGAGGGACGCTGAGTCATGAACCTGTCGCGCATCTTCATCGACCGGCCGGTCGCGACCACGCTGCTCGCGATCGGCATTGCGCTCGCGGGCATGTTCGCGTTCGTGCGGCTGCCGGTCGCGCCGCTGCCGCAGGTCGATTTCCCGACCATCTCGGTGCAGGCGTCGCTGCCCGGCGCGAGCCCGGAGACGGTCGCGACCAGCGTGGCCAGTCCGCTCGAACGGCATCTCGGCACCATCGCCGACGTCAGCGAAATGACCTCGATGAGCTCGGTCGGCACGACGCGCATCACGCTCCAGTTCGGTCTGAACCGCGACATCGACGGCGCCGCGCGCGACGTGCAGGCCGCCATCAACGCAGCACGGGCCGACCTGCCCACGGCGTTGCGCAGCAACCCGACCTACCACAAGGTGAACCCGGCCGACGCGCCCATTCTGGTGCTCGCGCTGTCCTCGCCCACGCGCACGCCGGGCGCGCTCTACGACTCCGCCGCGACGGTGCTGCAACAGACCTTGTCCACGGTGCCGGGCGTCGGCGAAGTGGACGTGAGCGGCTCGGCGAATCCGGCGGTGCGGGTCGAACTGGAGCCGGGCGCGCTGTTCCACTACGGCATTGGACTCGAAGACGTGCGCGCCGCGCTGGCCTCGGCGAACGCGAACAGCCCGAAAGGCGCGATCGAGTTCAAGGGCACGCACATCCAGCTCTACACCAACGACCAGGCGAGCAAGGCCGCGCAGTACAAGGACCTGGTGGTCGCGTACCGCAACGGTTCGGCGGTGAAGCTCTCGGACGTCGGCGAAGTGGTCGATTCCGTGGAAGACCTGCGCAATCTCGGTCTCATCAACAACAAGCGCGCGGTGCTGGTGATTCTCTACCGCCAGCCAGGCGCGAACATCATCGAGACCATCGACCGCGTCAAGGCGATGCTCCCGCAATTGCAGGCCGCGCTGCCCGCCGACGTGCAGATCACGCCGACCGCCGACCGCTCGACCACCATCCGGGCGTCGCTGCACGATACCGAAGCGACCCTCGTGATCGCGGTGGCGCTGGTCGTGATGGTCGTGTTCCTGTTCCTGCGCAACTGGCGCGCGACGCTGATCCCGAGCGTCGCCGTGCCGATCTCGATCATCGGCACGTTCGCGGCCATGTACCTGCTGGGCTTCTCGCTCGACAACCTCTCGCTGATGGCGCTGACCATCGCGACCGGCTTCGTCGTCGACGACGCCATCGTCGTGCTGGAGAACATCACGCGGCATGTCGAGAAAGGCGTGCCGCGCATGCAGGCCGCGATCATCGGCGCGCGCGAAGTCGGCTTCACGGTGGTGTCGATCAGCGTGTCGCTGGTGGCGGTGTTCCTGCCCATCCTGCTGATGGGCGGCATCATCGGGCGGCTGTTCCGCGAGTTCGCGCTGACACTGTCGCTCGCCATTGCGGTGTCGCTGGTCGTGTCGCTCACCGTCACGCCGATGATGTGCTCGCGCCTGCTCGAAGAACCGGGCGAGCGCCGGCAGGAAGGCCGCATCGCGCAATGGCTCGAACGCCAGTTCCAGCGCCTGCAGGGCGGCTATACGCGCACGCTGGACTGGTCGCTCGCGCATCCGCGGCTGATCCTGATGACGCTGTTCGCCACCGTGCTCCTGAACGTGTTCCTCTACGTGATCGTGCCGAAGGGCTTCTTTCCGCAGCAGGACACGGGACGCATCATCGGCGGCATTCAGGCGGACCAGAGCACGTCGTTCCAGGCCATGAAAGGCAAGTTCTCGCAGATGATGAAGATCGTCGAGGCCGATCCGGCGGTGGACAGCGTCGCCGGCTTCACGGGCGGGCGCTCGACCAACAGCGGCTTCATGTTCATCTCGCTCAAGCCGAAGAGCGAGCGCAAGGTCTCCGCCGATCAGGTCATCAACCGCCTGCGTGCGCCGCTCGGCGATGTCGCCGGCGCGCGCACTTTCCTGCAGGCGGTGCAGGACATTCGCGTGGGCGGGCGGCAATCCAACGCGCAATACCAGTTCACGCTGCTGTCGGACACGACCGCCGATCTCTACAAGTGGGGGCCGATTCTCACCGACGCGCTGCAGAAGCGCCCCGAACTCGCCGACGTCAATTCCGACCAGCAGCAGGGCGGACTCGAATCGATGGTCACGTTCGACCGTTCCACGGCCGCGCGCCTCGGCATCAAGCCGGCGCAGATCGACAACACGCTGTATGACGCATTCGGTCAGCGCCAGGTCTCGACCATCTACAACCCGCTGTCGCAGTACCACGTCGTCATGGAACTCGCGCCGAAATACTGGCAGGACCCGGAGATGCTCAAGCAGATCTGGATCAGCACCTCGGGCGGCACGGCGAGCGGTTCGTCCTCGACGCAATCCACCACCACGTCCAGCACCACCTCCACGGCTTCGACCTCGGCCACCGGTTCGACCGGCGCGGGCGGCGCTTCCACCAGCGCGACGGACACCAGCGCGGCGCTCGCGCTGGCCGCGGTGAAGAACTCGGCCACCAATGCGATCGCCGCCACGGGAAAGAGCGGCTCGTCGTCGGGCGCGGCGGTGTCCACGTCGAAGGAAACCATGGTGCCGTTGTCCGCCATCGCGAAGTTCGGGCCGGGCAACACGCCGCTGTCGGTGAATCACCAGAGTCAGTTCGTCGCCTCGACCATCTCGTTCAACCTGCCGCCCGGCAAGTCGCTCTCCGACGCCACCGCCGCGATCTACGAGACCATGGCCGAGATCGGCATGCCGCAGACGATCCACGGCAGTTTCCAGGGCACGGCGCAGGCGTTCCAGCAGTCGGTCAGCACGCTGCCCATCCTGATCCTCACGGCGCTTGCGGCGGTGTATATCGTGCTCGGCATGCTGTACGAGAGCTATATCCATCCGATCACGATTCTCTCGACGCTGCCCTCGGCGGGCATCGGCGCGCTGCTCGCGCTGCTGCTCTTCAAGACGGAGTTCAGCATCATCGCCTTCATTGCGGTGATCCTGCTGATCGGCATCGTGAAGAAGAACGCGATCATGATGGTCGATTTCGCGATCGAGGCCACGCGCCACGGCGCAGCCACGCCGCGCGACGCGATCCGCGAGGCGTGCCTGCTGCGCTTCCGCCCGATCATGATGACGACCGCCGCCGCCCTGCTCGGCGCGCTGCCGCTCGCCTTCGGCACCGGCGAGGGATCCGAGATGCGCGCGCCGCTCGGCATCGCGATCGTCGGCGGGCTGATCGTCAGCCAGATGCTCACCCTCTACACCACGCCGGTCGTCTATCTCTACATGGACCGCTTCCGCATCCGCGCGGAAGCCCGGCGTGCGCGCCGTCAAGGCCGCGCGCGTCCGGCGGGCGCAGCGGAATGACGCGCGGGCGGCAAGGTTCCGCGCACGGCGCTCAATTCGAAAGTATCGAACGGAGCCGCTCGCGTAGTCGCGCCCGCGCCTCGATGCCTTCCCAGACGTCGGCACGCACGGAATAGTTGGACGCGATGTGCGTTTGCGGCAGTTCGGCGATGCTCCCCGTCTTCGGATCGCGCACGATCCAGTAAGCGCGGCGGCCGCCGAGCGTGCGCACTTCCAGCATGTTGTCGCCGACGCCGAAAGCATAGAAGCCGTCCCGGAAGAGGAAAGCCGCATTGTTCCGTTCCAGCCAGTCGATCGTGGCGGGCAAATCTCTATGCCGGTGATTCATCCAGTCGAGAAACTTGCCCTTGATGCCGAGCGTCGGAATGTGGGTCACAAAATGCGTCGTGCCGGGGGGCAAGAGCGATTCCGGACGCTGATCGAAGCGGTACAGCTCCTCGCTGGTTCCAGTGTCGCGGGCATAGCTGTACGAGTTCCGGTTCGAGGCGGGCGGCGTCACCGGCACGCCGCCCTCGCCGGTCAGCTTCCACGTCGAGCGGGCTCCTTCGAACGCCGTGGTGACGAAGGGCACATAGACGGTGTGACCCACGGTCAGGTACTTGCCGTCTTCGGCATGCACCAGGCGTCCGTTGACATGGCGGAAGACGCCGTTGAGGCTCGGTGACGATGGCACGGCGCCCACATACACGTAGCCATCCGAACCGACCCGCAACGTCTTGTTCCAGTCGCGCGGATAGTGGAATCGCCCGTCCGACCCCATCACGAACCGCTTGATGTTGCCGGGGTACTGGGTGCTCGCGCGATAGGTCCAGTTCACGTAGACATTGTCCGACGCGTCCGCGTAGAGGATGGCCGGATGATCCACGCCGCCGCCGTACGCGTGCAACGTCATCGGTCCTCGATATTCCTCGTGCGCGGCCTGTCTGCGGCTGGCGTCGTCGAGCCGCTGGAGGGCATCGCCATAAAAATTGGCCTGGAGAAAGTTGGGGTTGTCCTTCGGCGCATGACCAACCACCTTGCCGTCGCGCACGACCGGCACGACGAACGGTTGGTACGCCGGCTCCTGCCACGCCTTCGAGTTCATCGGGAAGCGCGCGAGTTGCGGCTGCGCGCCGGCGGTGCGCTGCGCCCCGTACACGTCCCATCGGTAGGCCGGATTGTCCTTGAAATCAGACATGACGCCATCCTTGGTTTCCCACCATCCGATGACCTGCGTCGAGTCGATGGTGCCCATCGCGGCGAACTCGCGATTGTCCGGCGCGCTCGCGTGGCGGCCCAGCGTGGCATTGACGTCCACGAGGTTGGGACCGGGCGAGATCACGTAGACGAAGCCGCTGCGCCCGAGTCGCTTGAGACGGTCGAGCGCGACGCCCGGATTCGCGAACGTGGCGAGATAACCGGCGCTGTCGAGGTCGCGTTTGCCGGAGCCGACATCGAAGTCGTGCGTGACCAGATTGACATCCTTGAGCGACGTCGCGAGCACGTGAAAGCCGCCTTCGGTGCTCATCTCGAGCGGCGTCAGCGTCGACGGCCTGAACAGGAAATCCGGCTCGGCGTTCCGCGGCGTGCGCTCCCCTGCGCGCTTGAAATCCGCGTGCGGATAGGCGCCGGAAGGCGGATTGACCGCGGTTGCGACGGGCGGCGGCAAGTCCGCCACCGGCACGACCGGAAAGGAGAGATTGAGCGTGTCGTGCGGATTGGACAGTGCGGCCTGGCCTGCCGGCGTGTCGCCGGCGTTCTCCGCATACCAGGTCGTCGCGGCGCCCCGCACGCCGCCCTCCGTATGACGGCCGGAAAGAAACGCGCGCCGCACGGCCGAACTCATGTGTTCGAAGTCCGCGTAATCAAAGACGCCGTAGTCCGGTGCAAGCAGCTCGTAACGGTCGGTGCGGTAATCGTTGCCCGGCGTGATCCTCCGGATCAGGAGCGGATCGCTCCGGGCGAAACCGCTGGCCGATCCGTCCGCGGGCGGCGTCTGGCGCGCGAGATCGATCACGACCATGGTGTTGCGTGAACCGCGCGTGGCGCTGTCGGCGAAGTAGCTCGAACCGAACTGCGTTGCGAGATCGTTGATCAACTGGTCCGCGCTGCCGATTGCGCTGTCGCCGGCATGCCGGATGAAGCGCGCCACGTCGACGGACGAAGCCATCGGCGTGCTGCCGTGCTGGCGGCGCAGGGTGTCGAGCAGTTGCAGGCGGCGCGCCTGATCGAGCGCGCGCGGGTCGAGCGGCTCGAGGGCGTCGCGAAAATCCGGCATCCCGTAATCGCCGACCATCCGCAACGCGTAGCTCGCCAGCGCCTCGTTGCGGTCGACGCCCGCAAGCGGCTGGCGCGCGCCCTCGAAGATCGCGGCGGGCGTCAGCGGATAGGGCCGGAGCGCGGTGTCCGCGTACAGCTGGTAGTCGTAGTCCGACTCCGGCGGATTGGAGCCCGGGGTGCCCGGACGGGATGCGAGCACGGGCGCGGGTGCCGATCCGTCCAGTCCATGCCGCGAATAGACCTGCATCTGCACCGGCGAGGCCCGCCATTCGGTGCCGGAAAACGCGACATCGAGATAACCTTCGAGCGAACGCTGCATTTCGATCCGGCTGCCGTAGCGGAAGGCGCCGTTGTTGGGGTCGAAGATGGTCCAGCTGTCGCTTTCACCGCGTTGCACGAGCAGCGCATGCCCCCGTTCCTGCAGGGTGCCGAACGCCTCCATGCCGATTTGAAGGTACGCCATGTCGGCGGGCTGCAACAGCGCGAAGTCGTCGCGCATGGCGCGCAGCCGGTCGGAGGGCGCCGCATACCGCGCTCTGAGATTGTTGGGCACGAGCGGCGTGTAGTGGCTGAAACCGAGCCTGTACGCGTTGGTCTGGAAGTTGTCGACATGCTCGCAGAAGTCCCGGTGCGCGGGCGAGTTCGAATCGGCGTCCGCGTCGAGGCGCATGCCCTGCACTTCCGAGAACAAAGTCCGATCGGGCCGTTCCGCACTTCGGTCCACGCGTCGCATCGCTTCGAGGACGATGCCGTCGCACGCGCCCGTCTCCGGATAACCGCACTTTTTGCGATAGTCGGCCTGATCGAACTTGACGCAATCTGCAGCTCTCGCCCGCAACCGATCGCCGCCGCGCCGCTCGCGAAAAATATCCGTGCTGGGCGTGCCCTGGCAGGCGCCGCGCTTCACGCGCGAGTGCGCATCTTCGGTTGCGGCGGCGCTGGAAGGCAGGGAGCCGGCCTGGACGTCGGCGCGTGGCAGCGGCGGCGTGGCCGCCGGCACGACGTCGTCCTCGCGCCGGCTTGCCTGGAGCTGGGACGCGGTCGACTGAACCGGCCGATCGGTCTTGTTCGCTTCGTTCGCTTCGTTCGCGTCGTTCGTTTCTTTCGATCCGTCCGCCGGCGTTCCCGCTTCATTGGCCAACGCAGACGAACCGGCATCCGCAGGCTCGCGCGCATCGGCTGAATCGGCCGCGTTCTGAGGACTGTCGCGCGGCTCCGGCGCTGCGCCTTGCGCGTCCGACGTCCCTGCACGCGGCGACGCATCCGGTTCGGCAGCCGCAAACGACCCGGCGCCCGGGCTGGCGCCGCTGACACGGGAAACGCCCATCACTCTCTCCCAGGCAACGCGAGGGAGCGCTTCGGATCGTCAGGCAGGTTGTGCAACAGGGCCGACAGCGCTCAAGGGACTGCTGGCCGAGTGTAGACGCCGCGCACCCGCCGCACGCGCTAACCCTGCATCACCTGCGGCTGGGAATAAGGAGCGGGTCAGGACCGCGTCACTGCACGCCCACGAGCCGGTAGCCGACGCCCGTTTCAGTCACGATGTGCTCGGGCTGCGCCGGATCGCGTTCGAGCTTCTGACGCAGATGCGCCATGTAGATGCGCAGGTAGTGCGGGCTCTCGACATGCGACGGTCCCCACACGTCGAGCAGCAACTGCCGATGCGTCAGCACGCGGCCCGCATGCCGCACCAGCGCCGCGAGCAGGCGGTATTCGAGCGGCGTCAGATGCACGCTCTCGCCGTTGCGGGTCACGCGCCGCATGGCGAGATCGACGCTCACGTCGCCGAAGCTGACGGCAGGCGTTTCGCTGGCCGGCGCCTGATTGCGCCGCCGCAGATGGGCACGGATCCGCGCGAGCAGTTCGGAGACGCCGAAGGGTTTGGTGAGGTAATCGTCGGCGCCGGCATCGAGCGCGGCGACCTTCTGCTCTTCCTGCGTGCGCGCCGACAGCACGATGATCGGCAGCCCGCTCCAGCCGCGCAGTTCGCGGATCACGTCGATGCCGTCGACATCCGGCAGGCCGAGATCGACGATCACGAGGTCGGGCTTGCGCGTCGCCGCCTCGACGAGCCCTTGCTGCCCGCTGAGCGCTTCGTGCACGCTCATGCCCTGCGCCTCCAGCGAGACGCGCACGAAGCGGCGGATCTGTTTGTCGTCTTCGATCAGGACGACGGTCGGGGACGGCTCGTTCATGTTTCAGTTGTTCATGGTGTTCACGAACCGTCCCGCTTCCGCATCAGGGAAGCAGGATGGTCGAACCGGTGGTGCGGCGCGCCTCGAGGTCTTCGTGCGCGCGGCCCGCTTCCGACAGCGCATAACGCTGGCGCACGTTGGTCTTGACCTTGCCCGAAGCGACCACCTCGAACAGTTCCGCCGCCATGGTGTCGAGATCGCTGCGTTTGGCGATGTAGCTGAAGAGCGTCGGACGCGTGAAGAACAGCGAGCCTCGTCCGGCGAACTCGGACGAATCGATCGGCGGCAACGGCCCCGACGAATTGCCGAAGCTCACGAACAGGCCCAGCGGCGCGAGGCAGTCGAGCGAGGCGATATACGTGTCCTTGCCGATCGAGTCGTAGACCACCGGCACGCCCGCGCCGTTGGTGATCTCGCGCACGCGCTGCGTGAAGTTGTCGCGGGTGTAGACGATCGGATGGTCGCAGCCGTACGCCTTCGCGAGTTCGGCCTTCTCGTCCGAACCCACGGTGCCGATCACGGTCGCGCCCAGCGCCTTGGCCCACTGGCACGCGATCATGCCGACGCCGCCCGCCGCCGCGTGGATCAGCACGGTATCGCCCGGCTTCACGCGATAGGTCCGGCGCAGCAGATACTGCGCGGTCAGTCCTTGCAGCATGATCGACGCGGCGTCTTCATAGCCGATTGCATCCGGCAGCTTGACGACATAATCCGCCGCCATCACGCGCTCTTCGGCATACGCGCCCGGCGGACGCGACGCGTAGGCCACGCGGTCGCCCGGCTTGAACTGCGTGACGCCCTCGCCCACCGCCGTGATCTCGCCCGCGCCTTCCATGCCGAGCCCGCCGGGCAACGGCATCGGATACAGGCCGGTGCGGAAATACACGTCGATGAAATTCAGCCCCACCGCATGATGCCTGACGCGGATCTCGCCCTTGCCCGGCGCGCCCACCTCCACGTCAACCCACTTCATCACTTCCGGGCCGCCTGCCTTGTCGAATCGGATTGCCTTGGTCATCGTTCGTTCACCTCCGTCACGTGTCGGGTTCAGGACGCCCGCGCGAAGCGCAGGCGCAAGTCGTCGAGCAGCATGCGCGCCGTCGCGATGTTGGTCGCGCACGGCACGTTGTGCACGTCGCAGGCGCGCACCAGCGCGTTGATGTCCGGCTCGTGCGGCTGCGGCGTCATCGGGTCGCGCAGGAAGATCACCATGTCGACGCGCCCTTCGGCCAGCTCCGCGCCGATCTGCAAATCGCCGCCGTGCGGGCCGGACAGTTTGCGCTCGACCTCGAGCCCGTGCGCCGCAGCGATGCGGCCGCCCGTCGTGCCCGTGGCCACGAGGCTGCATTGCGCGAGCGTGGCGGCGAACTCGCCCGCCAGCGTGACGATGTCGTCCTTCTTCATGTCGTGCGCAATCAGCGCGACGCGTGTGCTCATGTGCTCCATCCTCCTGTCGTTGTCGTTATGGTGTTTCTGATGTTTCTGATGTTTCAGTAAGTGCCCGGATAGGCGCCGCCGTCGATCAGCAGGTTCTGTCCGGTGATGTAGCCCGCATGCACGCTGCACAGGAACGCACAGGCGCGGCCGAATTCCTCCGGCGTGCCGAAGCGTCCGGCCGGCAAACTCTCAGCGCGGCGCGCGCGGATGTCGTCGATGGAGACGTTCTGCGCCTTGGCCTGCGCTTCCATCGTCACGCCGATGCGATCCGTGTCGAACGTGCCCGGCAGCAGGTTGTTGATGGTGACGCCCGTCGCGGCGACCTTGCGCGCCACCCCGGCGACGAAACCGGTCAGTCCCGAACGCGCGCCGTTCGAGAGACCGAGCACGTCGATCGGCGCCTTCACCGAGGAACTCGTGATGTTCACGATGCGCCCGAAGCCGCGCTCGATCATCCCGTCGATGGTCGCCTTCATCAGTTCGATCGGCGTCAGCATGTTGCCTTCCAGCGCCTTGATCCACATCTCGTGCGTGAAGGTGCGGAAGTCGCCCGGCGGCGGCCCGCCCGCGTTGTTCACGAGAATGTCCGGCGCGGGGCAGGCGGCGAGCGCGGCGGCGTGGCCGGCGGGCGTCGTGATGTCGCCTGCGACGGTCTTCACGTCCACGCCGTATTGCGTGCGGATATGCGCGGCGGTCGCTTCGAGCGTCTCCGCGGTGCGCGCGGTGATCACCAGGTTGACGCCTTCAGCGGCGAGCGCTTCCGCGCAGCCGCGCCCCAGTCCCTTGCTTGCCGCGCACACGAGCGCCGTGCGCCCTGCGATTCCCATGTCCATCGTGCTGTTCTCCGTGATCGTTCGGCAGGCAGGGCGGACGCCGATTGCGCCCCGCCCTCGCCGCCCGGGTTCATCCATCGCGCAATTCTAGAAGAATCGGGGCGGCAACGTCGGCGGCTGCTTCGGCGCAGGCATTCGACGGCGCGCGATTCTTCTTAGGCTGGGGCGGCCTTTTCGGTAAACTGTCGCCACTGTCCGCGCGAGGCGCCGCCGGCGCCAGCGCGCTTCGAAATCGCGCCGGACCCGCCGTATCGCACCCGACGTGACCCGGCAGCCCATCACACGAGCAGGACGCGCAGCACGCGCGAGACCCATGACACAAGACAGCCGCTTTCCCAATCTCTTCATCCTCGATCACCCGCTGATCCAGCACAAGCTCACGCACATGCGCGACAAGGACACGTCCACGCGCACCTTCCGCGAACTGCTGCGGGAAATCACGCTGCTGATGGGCTATGAAATCACCCGCAACCTGCCGCTGACGACCAAGCGCGTGGCCACGCCGCTCGTCGAGATCGACGCGCCGGTGATCGCCGGCAAGAAACTCGCGATCGTGCCCGTGCTGCGGGCGGGCATCGGCATGTCGGACGGCTTGCTGGACCTGGTGCCGTCGGCGCGGGTCGGCCATATCGGCGTGTATCGCGCGGACGACCACCGCCCGGTCGAATACCTCGTGCGCCTGCCGCCCGATCTGGAAGAGCGCGTGTTCATCCTGTGCGATCCGATGGTCGCCACCGGCTACTCGGCGGTCCATGCTGTCGACGTGATGAAACGCCGCAAGGTGCAGAGCGAGAACATCGTGTTCGTCGCGCTGGTCGCGGCGCCCGAAGGCGTGAAAGTGTTCCAGGACGCGCATCCGGACGTCAAGCTGTACGTCGCCTCGCTCGATTCGCATCTCAACGACCACGCGTACATCGTCCCGGGCCTGGGCGACGCCGGGGATCGCCTGTTCGGCACGAAGAATTGAGCTTTTCTCCAGCTAGCGCCGATCCTGCAACCGCCGCGCCCCCTGCGCGGCGGTTTGCGTATACGAACGAATTTGCGTTTTTTCATCGCGTATCGCCGGGATTTCGTGCAGTTTCGGTCCGCTTTCCCGGTTTGGTTCGCGCGCATGGGTACTGGGGACGGGTGCCTCCATGCTAAAATTTCGGTCTGTTCCCGATCGGGTCGGCAGCACCGGACAACGCCTCGGCGGTCCACGCGCCATTCCGTCACACGCCCACGCCGGACCGCACCGGCCAACGGCACGGAACCACACATCCAGCACGACAGCACACTAGGCGCCGGAGCCAAGCCCGCGCGCGATGGAGAAAGGTAATGGCGGGTCATTCGAAATGGGCCAACATCAAGCATAAGAAAGCCGCGGCCGATGCAAAGAAAGGCAAGGTCTGGACACGCCTCATCAAGGAAATCCAGGTTGCGGCGCGCATGGGCGGCGGCGAGGTCGATTCGAACCCGCGCCTGCGTCTGGCCATCGACAAGGCCTACGACGCCAACATGCCGAAGGACAACATCAACCGCGCCATCCAGCGCGGCGTCGGCGGCGTGGACGGCGCCAACTACGAAGAAATCCGTTACGAAGGCTATGGCATCGGCGGCGCGGCGATCATCGTCGACACGATGACGGACAACCGCACGCGCACCGTCGCGGAAGTGCGCCATGCGTTCTCGAAGTTCGGCGGCAACATGGGCACGGACGGCTCGGTGTCGTTCATGTTCGATCACGTCGGCCAGTTCCTGTTCGCGCCCGGCACGCCGGAAGACACGCTGATGGACGCCGCGCTCGAAGCCGGCGCCGACGACGTGGTCACGAACGAAGACGGCAGCATCGAGGTCATCTGCCCGCCGAACGATTTCCAGAAGGTGAAGGACGCGCTCGAAGCCGCCGGCTTCAAGGCGGAACTCGCCGAAGTGACGATGAAACCGCAGACCGAAGTCGAATTCAGCGGCGACGACGCGGTGAAAATGCAGAAACTGCTCGACGCGCTCGAAAATCTCGACGACGTGCAGGAAGTCCATACCAACGCGGCGATCAACGAGGACTGAGCTTCGGATCGCTGCGGGGCAAGGTGAATGCGCCCTTGCCCGTGCATGGAACGTCTTTCGCTTCGGCATGATGGCCGGAGCAGCGCCGCCGGAAGCATGCGGCGCGGCCTCGCCCCGAGAAAGGCGCGTGACGCTGCCGTGGTCCGCGCGAACCGCCTTCTGCACGGGATGAACACCCCGCGCGCGACCCTCCGTGCAGTCCGGGACCGATGCGCCCGCCGCCTTGTTCTCAAGCTGCTTCACCGCTCGTTTTTACGCTTTTAGTCAGGATTTCGGGGATTCACATGAAGTTACTCGTCGTCGGTTCCGGCGGTCGCGAACATGCACTCGCTTGGAAGCTTGCGCAATCGCCGCGCGTGCAGATCGTCTATGTGGCGCCGGGCAACGGCGGCACCGCGCAGGACGAGCGTCTGCGCAACATCGACATCACGGACCCGGCGGAACTCGCCGATTTCGTCGAGCGCGAACATGTCGCGTTCACGCTCGTCGGCCCGGAGCAGCCGCTGGCCGCGGGCATCGTCAACCTGTTCCGCTCGCGCGGGCTGAAGATCTTCGGGCCGAGCAAGGAAGCGGCGCAGCTCGAAAGCTCGAAGGATTTCGCCAAGGCGTTCATGAAGCGCCACAGCATCCCCACCGCCGAGTACGAAACCTTCTCCGACGCCGCCGCGGCCCACGCCTACATTGATACGAAAGGCGCGCCGATCGTCATCAAGGCCGACGGCCTCGCCGCCGGCAAGGGCGTCGTGGTGGCGATGACGCTGGAAGAAGCGCACGGCGCCGTCGATTCCATGCTCGCCGACAACAAGCTGGGCGATGCCGGCGCGCGCGTCGTGATCGAGGAATTCCTGGCGGGCGAGGAAGCCAGCTTCATCGTGATGGTGGACGGCAAGCACGTGCTGCCGCTCGCCTCCAGCCAGGACCACAAGCGCCTGCTCGACGACGACCGCGGCCCCAACACGGGCGGCATGGGCGCCTATTCGCCCGCGCCGATCGTCACGCCGCAGCTGCATGCGCGCGTGATGCGCGAGATCATCCAGCCGACGGTGCGCGGCATGGAAAGCGAAGGCATCCGCTTCACGGGCTTCCTGTACGCGGGCCTGATGATCGACGCCAACGGCAACCCGAAGACGCTCGAATTCAACTGCCGCATGGGCGACCCCGAGACCCAGCCGATCATGGCGCGCCTCAAGGGCGACTTCTCGAAGGTCGTGGAAATGGCGATCGACGGCAAGCTCGACGCCGTGGAACTCGACTGGGACCGGCGCACGGCGCTGGGCGTGGTGCTGGCGGCGCACAACTATCCGGAGACGCCGCGCAAGGGCGATCGGATCAACGGCATTCCGGCGGAAAGCGAGCAATCCGTGACTTTCCATGCGGGCACGACGCTCGCCGACGGCAAGCTGACCACCTCCGGCGGACGCGTGCTGTGCGTGGTCGGACTGGCGGATTCCGTGCGCGGCGCGCAATCCGTGGTCTACGATACAGTCAACCAGATCTCCTTCGACGGCATGCAGTACCGTCGGGACATCGGCTATCGCGCGCTGAACCGCAAGCACGACAAGCCGGAAAAGCACGGCTGATACGGGCCTGCGCGGCCTGTGCCGCACGAGTACGCACGCTGCCGGACCTCGCGTCCGGCAGCGTGCTTTTGAGAGTTGCGCGACGGAGGCTGAGCCCCGTCCTTTCATGGCCGCCGAAGCGGCGTAGTCCAGCAATCGATGAGTGAAACGAACCGCACCGCACAGACCCACGGCGAATCCGGCACAGCCTGCGACATCGCGGCCGTGCGCGCCTACCTGACGGGCTTGCAGACGCGCATCGCCGACGCGCTCGGCGCGTTCGACGGCACGCCCTTCGGCACCGATGCCTGGACCCGCGAACCCGGCGCGCATCTGCGCGGCGGCGGCGTGACCCGCATCCTGGAAGGCGGCGGATTCTTCGAGCGCGGCGGCATCGGTTTCTCGGACGTGCAAGGCGACGCGCTGCCGCCCTCCGCGAGCGCCGCGCGCCCGCAACTGGCCGGCCGCGGTTTCGAGGCACTGGGCGTCTCGCTGGTCATGCATCCGCGCAATCCGCACTGCCCGACCGTGCACATGAACGTGCGCATACTGACGGCGCTGAAGGCGGGCGTTGCGCCCATCTTCTGGTTCGGCGGCGGCATGGATCTGACGCCCGTGTACGGCTATGAGGACGACGCGCGGCATTTTCACCAGACCTGTCGCAACGCGCTCGATCCGTTCGGCACGCAGTTGTATCCGCGCTTCAAGACCTGGTGCGACGAGTACTTTTACCTGAAGCATCGCAACGAACAGCGCGGCATCGGCGGGATATTCTTCGACGACTTCTCCGAGCCCGGTTTCGACGCGTCCTTCGCGATGATGCGCAGCGTCGGCGACGCGTTCCTGAACGCCTACCTGCCGATCATCGAGCGCCGCCGCGACACGCCCTACAGCGACCGCGAGCGCGAGTTCCAGGCGTACCGGCGCGGCCGCTATGTCGAATTCAATCTCGTGTTCGATCGCGGCACGCACTTCGGTCTGCAGAGCGGCGGCCGCACCGAGTCGATCCTGCTGTCGATGCCGCCTGCCGCGCACTGGCGTTACGACTGGAACGCGGAACCGGGCACGCCGGAGGCCAAGCTAGTGGAAGACTTCCTGGTGCGGCGAGAATGGCTGTAACCCCGGCCATGAACCATGGCACGCCGTGCGCGAAGCGTATCGGACTGCTCGGCGGCACCTTCGATCCCATCCACAACGGGCATCTGGCGCTGGCACGGCGCTTCGCCGAGGTGCTGCGGCTGACCGAACTTGTGCTGTTGCCGGCGGGTCAGCCGTGGCAGAAGGAAGGCGTGTCGGCGCCTGAGCACAGACTCGCCATGACGCGCGCGGCGGCCCGTTCGCTTTCGATACCCGGCGCGACCGTGACCGTCGCGACCGACGAGATCGATCGCCAAGGCGACACCTATACCGTCGATACCCTGGCGCGCTGGCGCGAACGCGAAGGTCCCGATGCGTCGATCTCGCTGCTGATGGGCGCGGATCAGCTGGTCAAGCTGAACTCATGGCATCGGTGGCGCGAGCTGTTCGAGCATGCGCACGTGTGCGTGGAAACGCGCGCCGGCTTCGACGTGGCCACCCTGCCCGCCGAAGTCGCCGCGGAGCTCGAACTGCGCCGTGCCTCGCCCGAGACATTGCAGGCGAGCACGCACGGTCACATGCTCATCGACGAAAGTCTGCTGCTCGACGTGTCCGCCACGGCCATCCGCGAAGCAGCCCGCACGATGCGCGACACACAGGCGCCGGACCCGTCAGCGGAACAGCATGACCGCGCCCGCGCCGAAGTCCCTGAGTCAGTATGGGACTATATTGTTCAACATCACCTGTACCGGACACGGTAAAGACACCCCAATCATGGAAATTCAGAAGCTGCAACGCGCGATCATCGACGGTCTGGAAGACGTCAAGGCGCAGGACATCAAGGTCTTCAACACCACCCACCTGACTTCGCTGTTCGACCGCGTGGTCGTGGCAAGCGGCACGTCGAACCGGCAGACCAAGGCGCTTGCCAACAGCGTGCGCGAGAAGGTCAAGGAAGCGGGCGGCGACATCGTCAGCACGGAAGGCGAAGAGGTCGGCGAATGGGTGCTGGTGGACTGCGGCGACGCGGTCGTGCACATCCTGCAACCGGCGCTGCGCCAGTACTACAACCTCGAGGAAGTCTGGGGCGACAAGCCGGTGCGCGTGAAGCTCCAGAAACCGAACATGTTCGGCGGCGCGAACGTCACGGCCGACGACGAAGACGAGGACGAAGAAGACGCGAAGCCGGCCGTCAAGCGCGTCGCCCGCAAGCGCGCTTCCTGAGCCGCGTGAGTCACGTGAGTCACGTGAGCGGCGCGGTTTCATGAAGCTCGTCATCCTGGCCGTCGGACACAAGATGCCCGACTGGATCACGAAGGGCTTCGACGAGTATGCGAAGCGCATGCCGCCCGAATTGCGCATCGAGCTGAAGGAAATCAAGCCGGAGCAGCGCTCGTCGGGACGCAACGCCGAGAGCGTGATGGCGGCGGAGAAGCAGCGAATCGAAGCTGCGTTGCCGAAGAATGCGCGGATCGTCGCGCTGGACGAACGCGGCCGCGACTGGACCACGATGCAACTGGCGAACGCCCTGCCCGGCTGGCAGCAGGAAGGCCGCGATGTCGCATTCGTGATCGGCGGCGCGGACGGGCTCGATCCCGCCGTGAAGTCGCGCGCCGAACTGCTGCTGCGCGTGTCGAGTCTGACCCTGCCACACGGCATGGTGCGCGTGCTGCTCGCCGAACAGCTTTACCGCGCGTGGAGCATCACACAGAATCATCCTTATCATCGCGCGTGAGGCGGACCGGCGGTTGAATCTCGAAGGCCGCGCAAGCTCGCGTGCGCTTTCCTGATCCCATCGACGATGCCCACCACTTATCCCTTCCTGTATCTCGCCTCCCAAAGCCCGCGCCGCAAGGAGCTGCTCGCACAGCTCGGCGTGCGCTGCGAATTGCTGATGCCCCGCCCCGATGAAGACGCCGAAGCGCTCGAAGCCGAGCTGCCCGGCGAAGACGCCGCCGCCTATGTCGTGCGCGTGTGTACGCTGAAGGCGCAGGCGGCCCGTGCACGCCTGCTCGCGGGCGGTCATCATGAAGCGCCGATCCTGGTCGCCGATACGACGGTGACCATCGACGGTCTGATTCTCGGCAAGCCGCTGCACGAGGAAGACGCCGTGGCGATGCTCGAACGGCTTGCCGGCCGCGAGCATGAAGTGCTGACGGCGCTTGCGGTCGTCGATGCGCACGGCACGCTGCTCCCGCCTGCGCTGTCGCGCTCGACGGTGCGGTTCGCCGCCGCCGACCGTGCTGCGCTGCAGCGCTACGCCGCCACCGGCGAGCCGCTCGGCAAGGCCGGCGCCTACGGCATCCAGGGCCGCGCGGCGGAGTTCATCGAGCGAATCGACGGGTCCTATTCGGGTATCATGGGTCTGCCCCTTTTCGAAACCGCAGCACTCTTGCGCGTGGCGCGCGTCGAATTCTAAACAGGCCATGAACGAAGAAATCCTGATCAACGTCACACCGCAGGAATGCCGCGTCGCACTGGTTCAGCAAGGTGCGGTTCAGGAACTTCACGTCGAGCGCACGCTGTCGCGCGGGCGCGTCGGCAACGTCTATCTGGGACGCGTCGTGCGCGTGCTGCCGGGCATGCAGTCGGCGTTCATCGACATCGGTCTCGAACGCGCCGCGTTTCTTCATGTCGCCGATATCTGGCATCCGCGCATCGCGGGCGAATCGCATGCGTCCACGCCGCATGTACCGATCGAGAAGATCGTCTTCGAAGGCCAGTCGCTGATGGTGCAGGTCGTGAAGGACCCGATCGGCACCAAGGGCGCGCGACTCTCCACGCAGGTGAGCATCGCGGGGCGCACGCTGGTTTATCTGCCGCAGGAACCGCATATCGGCATCTCGCAGAAAATCGAGAGCGAAGCGGAACGCGAAGCCGTGCGCGCGCGCCTCACGGCCGTGTTGCCCGCAGACGAGAAAGGCGGCTATATCGTGCGCACCATCGCCGAAGATGCGACGAGCGAGGAACTGGCCGCCGACGTTGCCTATCTGCGCAAGACCTGGGCGACCATCGTCGCGCAGGCGCAGCGCGTGCCGCCGACCACGCTGTTGTATCAGGATCTGAACCTGTCCCAGCGCGTGCTGCGCGATTTCGTCAACGACGAAACCACGCGCATCCAGGTCGATTCACGCGAAACCTATCAGATGCTCGCGGACTTCGCGGCCGAGTTCACGCCGGCGGTGGCGTCGCGTCTGCATCACTACACCGGCGAGCGGCCGCTCTTCGATCTGTACAACATCGAGGCGGAGATCCAGCGCGCGTTGTCGCGGCGCGTGGACCTGAAGTCGGGCGGCTATCTGATGATCGACCAGACCGAGGCGATGACGACCATCGACGTCAACACGGGCGGTTATGTCGGCGCGCGCAATTTCGACGACACCATTTTCAAGACCAATCTCGAAGCCGCGCATACGATCGCGCGGCAGCTGCGGTTGAGAAATCTCGGCGGGATCATCATCATCGACTTCATCGACATGGAGAATGTCGAGCATCGGGATCAGGTGCTGGGCGAGCTGAAGAAGGCGTTGTCGCGCGATCGCACGCGGGTGACGGTCAATGGGTTCTCGCAGCTCGGGCTGGTGGAGATGACGCGCAAGCGTACGCGCGAATCGCTTGCGCACGTTCTGTGCGAGCCGTGTCCGGTGTGTCAGGGCAAGGGACAGGTCAAGACGCCGCGCACGGTGTGTTACGACGTGCTGCGCGAGATCATGCGCGAGTCGCGGCAGTTCAATCCGCGTGAGTTTCGGGTGGTTGCGTCGCAGCAGGTCATCGACCTGTTTCTCGAGGAAGAATCGCAGCATCTGGCGATGCTGATGGATTTTATTGGCAAGCCGGTGTCGTTGCAGGTGGAGAGTAATTTGTCGCAGGAACAGTATGACATTGTGTTGATGTAGGACTCTGCAATCTTGTCCCGCCGTAAGGGCTCGCAAACTCGTTATCAGGGTTGACAAATTACCTAGGAGCGTGCCGATATCAGGAGCGATCGAACAAGTCACTCCCACGATAACTTAACTGCATCAGAGGGTTAAAAAAAATGAACTCTGATGGGGCCTATTCCGAAGGCGCCCAGCTTGCTAACAAAAGCATTCGGTTCCGATTGCACAACGGCTAAGCCAAGCGCGGTGCATGACTAGTAGACCACTGGTCCGAAGAGCCCTTGATAACCGATATGCGTCAAGAAAAAGCGATTGAAGCATTTTAGAGCGATCGTACCCTGTTCGATTTGTCGACCAAAAAGGGCAAAATTGGGTATGGTATAGGACTCTACGTATGCATCTGCCTGAGGGCGAATCAGGCGACGCGACATGCCATATACAGTTTCAAAGGGAAGACCGCCAGTACGCAGCAGGCTGTAATAGGAAGGATAGATAACGCCGTCGAAGCTGAATCTCCAGCAGCTATGGCAATTTTTCGGGTAATTTCACAAGCATGTGAACTCGCAAGAAAAAGCATATGAACTGCGATGTCGAGACTTTCATACTCAGTTACCTCATCCTCATCGAGGAGAGCGGTAAGATCCAAGAGTCGCAGATCTTTAGTTGGCTGCAACGTAGCAACATAAATGTCATCCTCCGCAGTGACGCGACATTCATGAATGCAGATATCCAAGTCCTGTGAACCATACATAACACCGAACCCAGTCGAATCGAGCCGCCCTCTCCCCACGAATCGCAAAGGAGGGCAGTCGTACTCGTCCGGCTCAGCCGGACGCTGAGGATTCACTCGCACACGATAGAACAATGAACCCTTAGCTAACATTCGCACGGGATATTCGCTCACTATTCGCTTTATGACCTCGCAACGGCTCGACGGATCTTGCAAGGCCTTCAGAGGCTCAACCTCTCCAAGCATCCAGTAACGAGGCCCATAGTGAAAGAATCCAATCTTCCCGCCTCTTCAATGATTTTTACATCGTTGTCAAGCCATGGCGATGGCGCAATGCTACTGTTGCCGTAGTGGTGCTCATTGAACTGCACACAAGGAGCCCCTCCATAGTCGAACCGGATCGTCGTACCACTAACGAAGAAGCTGTGCGCGATCGCCAAGACCTGCTCTTTTCTCAGTTTTCTTCCGCCAGAGCTTTTGCAATTTGGGCACACGCCCTCTTGTTCAACCCCGATTTTCCAAGAGTCGATCCGCAGCCCTTCGTCGACGAAGCATTTTGAGCAAAGAAGAAAGCTCGTGGTGGCATCGGTTTCACCCATCATCTCGTCCCCATTAGATTTTCTAAGCTGAAATCGACAATTAGCGCAACTCGATTCCATGGATAAAAGCATTCGTCAAGTTTGTAGTTTTTCAAAATTCTCTTGACTCAACAGCGCACGAATAAGATCGATCTTTAAGACGAAGCTATGCAAACTCCATGAGATTCCACCGCGCGCGTCCCACCCTCATTACGCGATCCGACGGTTCTTCGCTGGGCGAAAAACCCCCCTTTCCGTGGACTTGTCCGCGCTCCATTCTTTCTCGCCGCTTCGAGATGCATACCGAAGTATCTCATTCAGCGTGCGAAATCTACCCCTCCGCTGATGATGGTGGGCCTGGATTATGCGAGTCGCGACTCTTCAATACGTCCGGCCCTTGTCGACACGAAGCAACATCATTCAGCCTTCCCCGCAGACGAGCGGACATAAGGCAGCATGTCGATAATGGAGACCTGCACGCATGTCAATCTCACATCAAGGCCGACGTTCGGCAGCAGATCGAGCTTGATCAATCCGTCCACGCGCGACAACGTCATCTCCATGATCGTCGCTTCTTCGAGCATGGCGTCGACATCAATCTCCGATTGCCGCACATCGAGACAATCGATCACAACCATTCGATCCACGCGCCCGGTGGTAGGCGGCGGCCCATAGCAGTTGTGAAGCACTTCGAGCCGCACGTCCACCATGGTCCGCATGATCCCGTCAGGAAGGTCTCGACCATCGAGCCCCTTGCGCGTCTTGCGCCACCTTCTCATACATAAAGAACGTACTGCTGCGTCATGGAAAGACGGATACCCTCCCAGATGCGTCACCAACGCGTCCGCATTCGTTGCCAGTTCCCAACCCCAAGTCTTGTTTCCTGATTGACTCATCGGCGTACCTCACTCGCATTTGATCGATGACATCGGAAGATGTGCGTCGTCTCGAACCCCGCCGGAGAAATTATGGCCATGCGGTCCGCCATGGCTACCATGATATTGCGCGCACAGATTGCCATTGGAATCGAAATAGTCCACGTCGAGACCATTCAGATTCACGCGGAATCCGCCCGGCTCATTCCCCGTGATTCGCATTCCGCGTGCGGTCACCTCAAATACATCATCGCTCGGAGCTCTTGGCACAAAGCCGAATGGCTCCGCCTCGCTGAACGCCGTTGCGATCGTCCCATCAGGAAGTACATCACCCGGATTCGCCGCCATAATCGCGAAGAGATCATTCCTTGAATATCGGCGCGGTGGAGGCGGCTCATACGCTGCAACTTTCACGGGCACGCTTTGCCGCTTCGGAAACAACTGGGAAGGCGTGAATGTGACGGAGCGCGGACGAGGCTCGTTGGCTGAGTCGCGGTGCGCACTCAGCGCACTGCTGGGCGCATCGGGAATTGTCACAAGCTCACCCGACTCGACTGCCAACTCTATCTCAAGCACGGCACGAAACTGATCCTGTTTGCGCAAGTCAAGCAACTCACACAGTTGGGCAACAACCTCTGGATCGCTCGACCATCTGAATTTGTCGGCAAGAAACAATCGCGCGCTGACGCTGGCGAGTTCCTCATCGCTACGAGTGATCAAGCGCGCATCGCGACGACGACACACGGTCAAGGCCAGATCCCACAATCTGACTTCAGTCCTCACCGCTACCCCTCAATGCGCCGCCACGATCAACCGCCAGCGAATCGCCTCCCAGCTCGGATGCTGATGATGATTCTGCGGCGGCAGCGGATGCCCTTCGGTGGACACGGCATTGTGACCGCACGTTTCACATCGGTAGATGCCGGAAAACGGCGTCGCGTGTCCGGGTTCGTAGAGCGCGCCGAATGCCGCGTGGTCGCTCTGATCCAGATACTGAGGGAACCGGTAATAAGCCATAGGATTGATCCGACCCGTGTAAAAGCCGTCATCATCCCGTTTGCCGCGTCGCGTGTGAACGCGATATTTCTTATGTTTCTACGCAGCAAATTTCCACGCTCATCCCACCCGATCAAGCCGCCTGCTGCTGATACTGGATCCGGTGCAGATGTGCATACAAGCCATCCTTGCGCAGCAATTCGGCATGACTGCCCTGCTCGGCAATGCGCCCCGCCTCCATCACCAGAATGCGGTCCGCGCGCTCGATGGTCGACAGCCGATGCGCGATCACCAGCGTCGTGCGCCCCTTCATCAGCGTCTCGAGCGCCGACTGCACATGTCGCTCCGATTCCGAGTCCAGCGCCGACGTCGCCTCGTCGAGAATCAGGATCGGCGCGTCCTTGTAGATGGCGCGCGCAATCGCCAGACGCTGACGCTGCCCACCCGACAAGCGCATGCCATTGCCGCCGATCAAGGTATCGATCCCCTCCGGCAACGCATTCACCACATCCGCAAGATTGGCCGCCGTCAGCGCCGACATCACCCGGTCGCGATCCGGCGTCTGCCCGTACGCGACGTTCGCCGCAATCGTGTCGTTGAACAGCACGACATCCTGGCTGACCATCGCAAGCTGGCCGCGCAGGTCGTGCAGCTTGTAATCGGAGAGCGGCACGCCGTCGACGAGCACCTGTCCGCCGCGCGGATCGAAGAAGCGCGGCAACAGGTTCACGAGCGTCGTCTTGCCGCTGCCCGACGGACCCGCCAGCGCCACCATCTCGCCCGGCGCGACCTTGAACGACACGCGGTCGAGCGTCGGCCGGTCGGACGAGCCATACGCGAAGGTCACGTCGCGAAACTCCACTTCGCCGCGCGCGCGCTCGAGCGGCTTGCCGCCGCCCGCAGGTTCGGCCGGCTCGTCGATCAGCCCGAAAATCAGCTCCGCCGCGGTCATGCCGCGCTGCAACGGCTGATTGATGTCGATCAGATGCTTGAGCGGCGAGATCACGAGCAGCATCGACGTGACGAAGGCCACGAAACCGCCCACCGTCGTCTGGTCGCTCGCTGACTGCACCACTGCAATGGTGATGACGATGGCGAGCGCGATCGACGCGAGAAACTGCGTCAGCGGCTGCGCGAGTCCGCCGGAGACCTGCATGCGCATCGCATAGCCGCGCAGACGGTGGCTCATCTCGGTGAAGCGGCCGATCTCATACGGCTCGCCGTTATGCACCTTCACGACCTTGTAGCCGCCGACCGTCTCCTCGACGATATACGAGAGCTCGTTGGTGAGCGTCTGATGCTCGCGATTCAGGCGGCGCAGACGCCGGTTGATCTTGCTGACGAGCCAGCCGATGGCCGGCAGGATCACCGAGACGATCAGTGTCAGGCGCCAGTTCAGGATGAACAGATAGCCGAGCAGAAACACGACCGTCAGCGAGTCGCGCACCAGCGTCACGACGACGCTCGACAGCACGCTCAGGATCTGGTTCACCTCGAAGACGACGGCGTTGATGATCGTGCTCGCCGTTTCGCGCTGAAAGAAGCCCGCGCTGGTGTGGATCATGCGGTTGAACATTTCGAGCCGCAGCTGCAGCAGGATCTTGTTCGTCACATAGGAGAGGAAGTAGCCCGACGCATATTGCGCCGAGCCGCGCACGAGCGCGAGGCCGATCACGGCCGCCGGCACGAGCCATTTCGCGTGGTCGCTGCCCTTCGAACCGAAGCCGTGATCGAGCAGCGGCTTGAGCAGCATCGGAATGCCGGCCTCACTCGCCGCGACGATGCCCATCGTGAGCAGGCCCAGCAGCACCATGCCCATCAGCGGGCGGATATACGGCCATAGCCGTTTCATGACTGCCGTCGGCGACGAACTTTCCGTGCCGCCGATCGGCTTGCGCAAACTTGCTTGCTTGTTCAAGAGCGTATCTCCACTTCGCCCGGCGGCTGACTCGTCCTGCCGCGCGGCGCGTGTTGGTGTGTGGTGTAGGTGTCTGTGAGCGAAGGCCGCCGGGCCCGATGCCGCTCAACCCGCTCAACCGATCGGACCGCGTCCCGGTTTCCCGCGCGGCTCGCGCGTATCGTGCGTGATGACCGCGAGCAGCACGGCCCAGATGAGCGCGATGAGTGCGGTGCTCATCACCACCGTGAACACGTCGATGCTCAAACCGAAGATGATAACCGACCCGGACACGGCCATTCCGCAGTAAGCGGCCGTCGATACATCGCGGTGCGGCGATCTCCGGTAGCGCACGAAGTACAGCAGCGGCCCGGCATACAGCAAACCCAGGCATACGACGCCCAGCGCGCCCAGTTCCGCGATGGTCGAGAAGAACTCGCTGTGGGCCCGCTGGTTGACGATATAGGCCGGCACTTCGCCCTGCTTCGCCAGATCGCGCAAGGACGACTCCAGATGCCCCTTGCCGACGCCCGTCAGCGGATGCGCTTCGAACAGGTGAATCGACGCGCGCCACAGCAACAGACGCGCCCCGATCGAGCTGTAGGCGGTCGAGCCTTCCGCCAGTTGCGTGACATCCGACTGCGTGGCCAGGACGCGCTCGCGACCCAGCGGCGACGCGAAGAGCGCGGCCATCGCCAGCGCCACGACCAGCAGCGCAACGAGCCAGTGCTTCGCGTGCTTCACCCAGCCGAAATTCAGCGAGCACAGCGCGAGAAACAGCGGAATCGCCAGCCAGCCGCCGCGCGTGCCCGACAGATAGGATGCGTAGACGCCGCCCGCCAGCCCCAGCAGCTTCACCGCGATACCCAGACGCCGGACGAGCGCATTCGGATAGTCGTCCCAGCGGATCGTCATCGCCGAAAGGAAGCCGAGCAGCAGCGCGGTGTTGCCGTAGGGAATCGGATTGGTGAAGGTGTTGCCGAGCCGGTTGATGTCGTTGACCGTCATGTGGATGCTGCTGTCCACGGCCCACGCGCCCGCGCCGATCGCACCGAGCGCGCAGCCCCAGCCGAACGCCTTCAGATGCCGGATGGGCAGGTTCACGAGCAGGAGAAAGATGGGCAGGCTCAGCGTGAAGCGCGACATGCCGTCGAATTCGCGCGGCAGGAAGTAGCCGTCTGTCGCCTGTTGCAGCGGCAGGTAGACCATGAAGCCCAGCATGGCCACGGTGTACCAGGGATAGGCCCTGACGAGCAGGCTGCCCTTGAGCCGGAAGGCGCGGCTGAAGCCCGCGAAGAGCGCGATGGCAAGCAGCACGAAAAAGCAATAACCGGTTCCACCCCGTACGACGAGCGTGCTCGCGGGCGCCAGCAATACCATGCTGGCAATGACGTAACGAAGATTTTTTTCCAAATCGTGAACCTGACAGGGGTGGACCGGCCGGCGGCGGTCGCGCATCCCAAAAACCCGCGTTATTATAGCCGCTGGCGCCTGGCACGCTCTTCGCTCAGAAGCTGCTCGAGGAACTTTGAAGCCATAGCCGGCAAGGCGCTCCAGCCATCCACGCGTTGTGAAACTGAAATGCCAGCGACACCTCAAGACACTCCGGGCGCGCCGCTCGCAAGTTTCCTGCTCATCACCTTCAATCAGCAAAATACCGTCGCCGATGCGATCCGCGGCGCCCTCGCGCAGACCTGGTCGCCGCTCGAAATCCTCATCTCCGACGACGCCTCCAGCGACGCCACCTTCGCTGCCGCCGAGCAATGCGTGCGCGATTATCGCGGCCCGCACGTCGTGCGGCTGTATCGCAACGAGAAAAATCTCGGCATCAGCGCGCATCTGAGCGCACTGGCCGCGCGCGCCTCGGGCGAGATGCTGTTCATCGCGGCCGGCGACGACATCTCGCGGCCCGAACGGGTCGAACGCGTGATGCGCGTATGGCTCGACAGCGGCCGGCGCTACGACCTGATCGCCACCGACCTGCAGGACCTCGACGCCGCAGGCCAGACCCACGACGTGCTGCGCGTCACCGACCTCGACGGCTATCGCAGCTTCGAGGCGTGGTCGGGCAAGCGGCCGCATCTGGTCGGCGCGGCGCACGCCTGGGCGCGGCGGCTGTTCGACGCGTTCGGTCCGATCGCGCCCGGCATCTACGGCGAGGATCAGATCATGGCGTTCCGCGCCATCATGAGCCAGGGCGCGCACACGCTGCACGAGCCGCTCGTGCTGTACCGGCGCGGCGGGCTCTCCAGCAAGCGGCGCTTCCGGACGCCGGCGGATTTCGTCGCGCGCATCCGGCTGGCAAACCTGAACGGCTCGGGCGAGACCCGCCAGCTGCTGAGTGACGCCGACAAGGTGGGCGTCGGCGCCCAGATGCGCGCGTTGCTCGCGACCAAATCCGCGCGCGAGTCCTACGTGAGCGCGATGTTCGGCACGGGTTCGGTGCGCAGCAAGCTGGCGCTGCTCGCGCGCGCCACGGAGGTCAGCTTCGGCTTTCGCGTCAGGATGTTCGTCTACGCGACCTGTCCGTGGCTGTTCTCGCCATTCTTCTTCCTGAAGTGGCACTTGCGCGGATAATCGCGCGGGTCCTCTCAACCGCTTCTCCCGGCGCGCGCCGCCCCTTTATAGCCCCATGAACCCTCCGACGCTCGGCATCGCCATCATCACGCACAATGCCGCCGCCCGGCTCGCTCAGTGCCTGCAGGCCGTCTCCTTCGCCGACGAGATCGTCGTCGTGGACGGCGGCAGCAGCGACGCCACCGTGGGCATCGCCGAGGCGCATCGGGCGCGCGTGATCGTCGCGCGCGACTGGCCCGGCTTCGGCCCACAGAAAAACCGCGCGCTTGATGCCCTCGCAACAGACTGGGTGCTGTCCATCGACGCCGACGAGATCGTGACGCCCGAACTCGCCGCCGCGGTTCGCGCGGCCATCACGGATCCGCAGGCGGATGTCTACGCGGTGGACCGGCTGTCGAGTTTCTGCGGCGTGTGGGTGAAGCACAGTGGCTGGTATCCTGACTGGATCCCGCGGCTGTTCCGGCGCGGCACCGCGCGCTTTTCGCCGGACCTGGTCCACGAACGGCTTGTGCTCTCGACGAGCAAGCCCGTGGTGCGCCTCTCCGGCCGGTTGATGCACTACTCCTACGAAGATTTCGAAGCGGTGCTGCGCAAGCTCGACGCGTATTCGACCGCCGGCGCCGAGCAGCGCCACGCGGCCGGCAAACGCGGCAGCTTCGGCGTTGCGCTGGCGCGCGGGGCGTGGGCGTTCGTGCGGACCTATGTACTGCGGCGCGGTTTTCTCGACGGCCGCACGGGCTTCATGATCGCGCTCTTCAATGCGCAGACGGTGTATTACCGGTTCCTGAAGCTCGCGCACATGAACGAGTTCCGCTGAAGCCCGGCGTCAGGTTCAGCGCCGTTTCCCGGCGATGCCGCGCGCCGGCTCGACCAGCGCGCCGACATGCGAGGCCACTTCGGCGTCGTAGCGCACGGCGTCGACGCCCACGCGTTCGCCGGGGCGGCGTGACGCGAGAGCGGTTTGAACCGTGCGGCGCAGATCGTCCGCGTCGCCGGACTGGAACACGTGCCTGGCGTGGTCCGCGATGGCGTCGCAGCAGCCGATGCACGCCGGGAAGATCACCGGCGTCCCGCACATGACCGATTCGATGCCGACCAGCCCGAACGGCTCATAGCTCGACGCGAGGATGGTGAAATCCGCGGCGCGGTAGGCATCCTCGATGTTCTTCACGTACCCGATATAGCGCACGTTCGCGGCGGGCGAGTCCGGCGCGCGGCCCGCGACGGCCACCACGACGTTCATGCCGGCCAGCGCCTGTTCGATCAGCGGCAGGCCCTTGCGCTCGTGACTGCTCGACGGAAACAGCAGCACCGTCTCGCCTTCCTTGAAGCCGAACTGTTCGCGCAGACGCGCGCGCGTGGCGGCATCCACCGGAGCAAAACGCGCGCGATCCACCGGCGGATACAGCACGCGGATCTTCGCGGAATCGATGTGATAGAGCGTGCGCAGTTCGTCGGCCATCATGTCCGAATGGGCCACGATCACCTCGGCCTGCGCGTATTGCCGGCGTTCCAGCGCGATCTGCCGCGTGTCCGACGCTTTCTCGCGCCGTCCGGTGGCGCGCAGGAAGCCGATATGCGTGCCGCCGCAAATCGCGATCTCCGATCCCTCGACGCGATTGCAGCCGATCAGCACGTCCACCTTTGCTTTCTTGCGGGCACGCTTCAACGCCCACGAGAAATACGCGTCGCGCAACTTGCCCGGCAGGAACGACACCTTGATGCGATGCGCCTCGACCAGCTTGCTCTCCGGCAGCGCAGTGTCGATCTTGCGTGCGAAGAAGGCAGGCTTGTCGCGGCCGTCGAAGCCAGCGGCGGCGAGGCCGCGCACGAGGTCCATCGCGTAGCGTTCGAGACCGCCTGAATGCTTCAGCGCATTCGCCGAAATGCCGAGCCGCATCAGTAGACGATCTCGATCGCGCTGCCCGCGAACTCGCCGCGCAGCGCCAGGATCAGCTCGTCGGTAGGCTTGACGCGCCAGGCGTCGCCCAGACGCACTTCGCCTTCCGCATGTTCGCTGCGATACACGACGCTCACGTTCAGACCGTTCGGTATCGGTGCAGGCTGCCGCGAGCGCCCGCCGTCGCGGCCATTCTCACGGCCGTTCTCGCGCACAGGCGGCGCCTCGCTCTGCGCGCCCGCCGCATGCGCTTCGAGCACTCGGCGCAGGCGCAACGAATCCGCGTTGCCGTTCATCTCGACCTTCACGGACTGCGCATAGCGGCTGCGCGCGCGCTCCAGATCCATCGCGGTATCGACGGTGAAGCGGATGCCGCCCGTAAAGGCGTCGTTGCGCGCCATGCCCTGCACGACGAGCAACTCGTCTTCCTTGAACAGCGCCTTGTTCGCCTCGAACTGTTCGTTGAAGACGGTGACTTCACACTGGCCGCTGCCGTCGTCGAGGTTGACGATCAGCATCTTGCCGCGCTGGGTCATCTGCGTGCGCATCGACGAGATCACGCCTGCGATCAGCTTGTCGCGGCCTTCCTTCAACTCGCCGACCTTCTGGCGCACGAAGCGCCGCACTTCGCCCTTGTAGGCGTCGAACAGGTGACCCGACAGATAGAAGCCGAGCGCGGTCTTTTCTTCCTGCAGGCGCTTCTTGTCCGACCACTCCGCTTCCTCGACATACTCGTGCTTCGCGAGCGGCGCGTCGCCCATGTCGAAGAGTCCGGCTTGCATGGCATTGGCGGCCGCCTGATCCGCGGCTTCCATTGCCATCGGCACGGAGGCGAGCAGTTGCGCGCGGTTCGCGTGCATGGTGTCGAACGCGCCCGAACGGATCAGCGCTTCCACCGTGCGGCGGTTCACCACGCGGCGGTCGATGCGCTCGCAGAAGTCGAACAGGTCGGTGAACGGCCCGTCCGCGCGCGCACGCAGGATTTCCTCGATGGCGTTCTGCCCGCTGCCCTTGATCGCGCCGAGACCATAGCGGATGGTCTTCGAGCGCGCGCCATTGGCTTCCGCGACCGGCTCGAAGCGGTACGCCGACTGGTTGATGTCCGGCGGCAGCACCTTGAGGCCGTTGGTCGCGCAGTCCTCGAAGAGGATCTTGACCTTGTCGGTGTCGTCCATGGCGAGCGACATGTTGGCCGCCATGAATTCCGCCGGATGATGCGCCTTGAGCCACGCCGTGTAATAGGCGAGCAGCGCATAGGCCGCCGCGTGCGACTTGTTGAAGCCGTAGCCCGCGAACTTCTCCATCAAGTCGAAGATCTCGTCGGACTTGGCGCGCGCGAGACCGTTCTTGGCCGCGCCTTCCGCGAAGATCTCGCGATGCTGCGCCATCTCCTCGGCCTTCTTCTTGCCCATCGCGCGACGCAGCAAGTCCGCGCCGCCGAGCGAGTAGCCGCCGATGATCTGCGCCATCTGCATCACCTGCTCCTGGTAGACCATGATGCCGTAGGTCTCTTTCAGGACAGGCTCGACGCGCGGGTCCGGATACTCGACGATCTCGCGCCCGTGTTTGCGCGCGCAGAAGCTGGGGATCAGGTCCATCGGGCCCGGACGGTACAGCGCCACCAGCGCGATGATGTCCTCGAAGCGGTCCGGCTGCGCGTCCTTCAGCATGCCCTGCATGCCGCGGCTTTCCAGCTGGAACACGGCGACCGTGTTGGCCTTCTTCAGGATGGAGAACGAAGCGGGATCGTCGAGCGGCACCTGCGCGAGATTCCAGTCCTGCTTCGAAGGATCCAGACGGCGGATGTAGCGCTCGGCCCAGTCCAGGATGGTGAGCGTGGTCAGGCCCAGAAAGTCGAACTTGACGAGGCCGACTGCTTCCACGTCGTCCTTGTCATACTGGCTGACGACGCCGCCGTCCTCGCCCTGCGTATAGAGCGGGCAGAAGTCGGTAAGCTTGCCCGGCGCGATCAGCACGCCGCCCGCGTGCATGCCGACGTTGCGCGTCAGCCCTTCCACGCGCTGCGCGAGTTCGAGCAGCTGGTGCACTTCGTCTTCGGCGTCGAAGCGTTCCTGGAGCGTGGGCTCTTCCTTCATCGCGTCTGCGATGGTCACGTGCTTGCCCGGCTTGAACGGGATCAGCTTCGCGACGCCGTCGGTGAACATGTAGCCGAGATCGAGCACCCGGCCGATGTCGCGCACCGCGGCCTTCGCGGCCATGGTGCCGAAGGTGGCGATCTGCGAGACGGCATCCGCGCCGTACTTGCCCTTCACGTACTGGATGACGCGGTCGCGGCCTTCCTGGCAGAAGTCGATGTCGAAGTCGGGCATCGACACGCGTTCCGGATTCAGGAAGCGCTCGAACAGCAGGTTGTAGCGCAGCGGGTCCAGGTCCGTGATGCCGAGTGCATACGCGACCAGCGAGCCGGCGCCCGAACCGCGGCCCGGACCGACCGGCACGCCATTGTTCTTGGCCCACATGATGAAGTCGGCGACGATCAGGAAGTAGCCCGGAAAGCCCATCTTGATGATCGTGCCGCATTCGAAGTCGAGGCGCGCGTAATAGGTCTCGCGCTGCGCGTCGCGTTCGGCGGTATCCGGATACAGCTGTTCCAGACGGACTTCGAGCCCCTCCTTCGACAACTGCACGAGGTAGTCGTCCAGCGACATGCCGTCCGGCGTCGGGAACAGCGGCAGCTTCGGCTTGCCGAGTTCGAGCGTGAGATTGCAGCGCCGCGCGATCTCGACCGTATTCGCGAGCGCGGAAGGAATGTCCGCGAACAGCGCGCACATCTCGTCCTGCGTGCGGAAAAACTGGTCCTGCGTGAAGCGCTTTTGCCGGCGCGGATTGGCCAGGATGTCGCCTTCCGAAATGCACACGCGCGCTTCGTGCGCGGTGAAGTCGTCGGGCGTCATGAACTGCATCGGATGCGTGGCGACCACCGGCAGGCGCAGCTTGGCCGCGAGCCTGACCGCTTCCTGGATATACGCCTGCTCGCCCGGCTGGCCGGCGCGCTGCAATTCGATATAGAACGCATCCGGGAACAGTTTCGCCCAGCGTTCCGCGTGACGTTGCGCGCTGGCCGCATTGCCGGCCGCGAACGCCATGCCGATATCGCCCGTCTGCGCGCCGGACAGCGCCAGCAGACCTTCGGCGAGCCCCTCTTCGAGCCACTCGGTCAGCACCTCGGCGCGGCCGCGATACTGGTTCGTCAGCCATGCGCGGCTCAACAGCTCGCACAGGTTGAGATAGCCCTGCTTGTCGCGCACGAGCAGGAGCAGGCGCGCTGGCTTGTCGCGGTCGGCGGGATTGGTGATCCAGACGTCGCAACCGGCGATGGGCTTGACACCCTTGCCACGCGCTTCCTTGTAGAAACGCACGAGCCCGAAGGCGTTGCCGAGGTCGGTCAGCGCGAGCGCGCCCTGACCGTCTTTTGCGGCAGCTTTGACGACGTCGTCCAGCCGCACGATGCCGTCGGCAATCGAGAATTCGGAGTGGACGCGGAGATGAACGAAGCGGGGATCTGACATGGCGGTATTGTACATGCGGGTCGTTCGCGCGAACCGGCGGGCGGGCGCGCTGGCCGAACGGACAAGGCCCTGGCCACGCGACCAGCTTGCGCAATCGCAAGCCTTGGCGGAACGGCCGGACGGGCCTTTCGGCGCGCGACGAACACGCGCGCCGTTTGCGAGATAATACGGCCTTTGCGCGGCTGCTTCCGGCCGCACTTTTTACCCGTTACAGCCGTTTCGCGCGTCGTCCGATCATGAGCATCCTGAACCTCTCCGCCTATAAATTCGTCACTATCGAAGACGGCCCGGCCTGGCGGCCGCTCGTCACCGAACGCTGCAACGCGCTCGGGCTCAAGGGCACGATCCTGCTGGCGCCGGAGGGCATCAATCTTTTCATTGCCGGGCCGGTTGCCGAAGTACGCGCCTTCATCGATTACCTGCGCGGCGACGCGCTCTTCGGCGGCCGTTTCGCCGACCTGCAGTTCAAGGAAAGTCTCTCGGAAAAGCAGCCGTTCCGCCGCATGCTGGTCAAGCTCAAGCGTGAAATCATCACGATGAAGAAGCCCGCCATCAAGCCGGAACTCGGCCGCGCGCCTTCCGTCGATGCCACCACGCTGAAAGTCTGGCTCGACCGCGGTCACGACGACACGGGCCGCCCGGTCGTGATGCTCGACACGCGCAATGCGTTCGAGGTCGATGTCGGCACCTTCGAACACGCGCTCGATTACCGCATCACGAAATTCAGCGAGTTTCCGGAAGTCATCGAACAGAACCGCGCGGATCTCGAAGGCAAGACGGTCGTGTCCTTCTGCACGGGCGGCATTCGCTGCGAGAAGGCCGCGATCCACATGAAGGAAGTGGGCATCGATCACGTGTATCAGCTCGAAGGCGGCATTCTCAAATACTTCGAGGAAGTCGGCGGCGCGCACTACACGGGCGAGTGCTTCGTGTTCGACTACCGCACCGCGCTCAATCCCGATCTCGAGCCGACCGCCACCGCGCAGTGCTTCGGCTGCCGCGCGGTGGTGCCGGCGGAGGCGCAGAAGTCGCCGTACTACACGCCGGGCAAGACCTGTCCCGCGTGTCATCCGGACGCAAAGACCGGTAACAGTCAGGCAGCCTGAGCGGCCCGATGACCTACCGCGGCCGCTTCGCGCCCTCGCCGACCGGTCCGCTGCATGCCGGCTCGCTCGTGAGCGCGCTTGCGAGCTTCCTGGATGCGCGCGCGCACGGCGGCAGCTGGATCGTGCGGATCGAGGACGTCGATGCCCCGCGCACCGTCGCCGGCGCCGCCGACGAGATTCTCGCGACGCTCGCGCATTTCGGCATGCATGCCGATGCACCGCCGGTCTGGCAAAGCACACGCGACGCCGCGTATCAGGCTGCCTTCGAGCGCTTGCAGGCAACCGGGCTCGTCTATCCGTGCGGCTGCACGCGGCGCGAAATCGCGGATTCGCTCGTGCAGGCTCATGAACGCCACGCGACGCTCGCCTATCCCGGCACGTGCCGCGACGGTCTGCATGGCAAGCCCGCGCGCGCATGGCGCCTGCGCGTGCCGGACGGCGATGCGGCGCGCATCCGTTTCGTTGATCGCTGGCAGGGTCCGCAGACCCAGGATCTCGCGACCGAAGTCGGCGATTTCGCGTTGCGGCGCGCGGACGGACTGTGGGCGTATCAGCTGGCGGTCGTCGTCGACGATGCCGAGGCCCGCATCACGCATGTCGTGCGCGGCGCCGATCTGCTCGACTCCACCGCGCGGCAGATCTATCTGCAACGGTGTCTCGGCGTGCCGACTCCGGACTATCTGCATGTGCCGGTGGTCAACAGCGCGAGCGGCGAAAAGCTCAGCAAGCAGACGGGCGCGGCGCCGCTCGATCACCATGCGCCGCTCGGTGCGCTGAGCGAGGCCGCGCGGCATCTGGGCATCGAGGTGTCGGCGGATACGCTCGACGCCTTCTACAGCGCGGCGACCAGCGCATGGGCGAAACGCTACGGGCCCGACGCGCAATAGAAAAAGGCAGCCGCGCGGGCTGCCTTGTTCATTCACTCAGCAATGCAATCAGGACATCACGACGTCTTGCGCGGCATTCCCAGCCCGCCGAGCAAGGCCGCGAGCGGCTGCTTCGGTGCGCTCTTGCGCTCGGGCTCGACCGTTTCGTCCTGACGTTTGATCGCCGACGGCGACGGCTCGTAAGGCTTCAGGAAGAACTCGTCGACCGGCTGCTGGCGGCCGCGCGGACGATCATGCCCGGCCGGCCCGCGACGGCGCGCACCGTCTTCGCGCGGCGCGTGCCGATGCTCGCTGCGCTCGCCCCGTTCCGCACGGCCGAAGCGCTCTTCACGACGCGGCGAAGACGAACCCGACCCGTCACGACGTGCGGGCATCTTCACTTCCAGCGGCTCGACTTCGAGCGGACGCTTGATCAGCTTCTCGATGTCCGCCAGTTGCTTGCGCTCGTTGGCGCTGCACAGCGAAAGCGCGTCGCCCGATGCGCCCGCGCGCCCCGTGCGGCCGATGCGGTGCACATAGTCTTCCGCATTGAACGGCAGGTCGAAATTGATGACGGCGGGCAGCTCGGCGATGTCGAGCCCGCGCGCGGCCACGTCGGTCGCGACCAGCGCCTCGACTTCGCCGCGCTTGAACGCGTCGAGCGCCTGCATGCGCTCGCTCTGCGAGCGGTCGCCGTGAATCGCCGTGGCGACAATGCCGTCGCGTTCCAGCACGCGAGCCAGACGGCTCGCGCCGATCTTGCTGTTGCAGAACACGATGACCTGCTTGAGTTCCCGTTCGCGGATCAGTTGCGCGACCGCGCTCGACTTGTCGCTCTCGTGGACCTCGTAGACGATCTGCCGCACGTTCGCGTTCGTCGAGTTGCTGCGCGCGACCTCGATGGTCTGCGGGTTGCGCAGATAGGTCGACGCCAGCTTCTTGATCTCACCCGAGAAGGTGGCCGAGAACAGCAAGGTCTGGCGCTCCTTCGGCAGCAGGTTCAGGATGCGCTGCAGGTCCGGCAGGAAGCCCATGTCGAGCATGCGGTCGGCTTCGTCGAGCACGAGCATCTGCACCTGGCCGAGATTCACCGTCTTCTGCTGGACGTGATCGAGCAGACGCCCCGGCGTTGCGATCAGGATCTCGACGCCGCGGCGCAGCGCGTCCGACTGCGGATTCATGTCGACGCCGCCGAACACCACCGTGCTGCGCAACGGCGTGTGCTTCGAGTAGGTCTGCACGTTGGCGGCGACCTGGTCGGCGAGTTCGCGCGTCGGCGTGAGCATCAGCGCGCGCACGGGATGGCGCGCCGGCGACGCGCTGGTATTGGCGTTCGGCAACAGCCGTTGAATGATGGGCAGCGAAAAGCTGGCGGTCTTGCCGGTGCCGGTCTGGGCGGCGCCCATGACGTCGCGGCCGGCGAGCACGACCGGGATGGCCTGGGCCTGGATGGGCGTCGGCGTGGTGTAGCCGGACTCGCGCACCGCTTTCAGGATGTCGGCGGACAAACCGAACTGGTCGAACGAAGGCGCGGCGGCCTCGGCGGTGGACGGGTTCGTGGCGACGGAATCGGACATGGTGACTATATTGGCTATCGCTAAAAATCCGCTCGATGCGGAAGGCGCAAGGAACCGGTCGATCTGGCGCGACCGTTGGCTTCGGTGGCATTCGGTCCAGTCGGTTTCCTGCGCGGATGTGTTTCGGTGCGTTCGCGGCGCGTCGGACGCGCGCGGGCGCGTGATGCCGGGCACTGCGTTCGTGAGCGAGCCCGGGTCGCCCTGTTCAATTGCGAATCTGCGGCTTGCAGACTTGCGTCGATGGAACACGCTTTCCGTGACGTTTCCATGGCAGCGTCGCCGCCGGACGGAGAAGCGTTGCCGGCCTGCCGGACGCCGTGCAGCGGGTGAATGTGCCGTTCCGCTGCAGGCCGGCCAGCCATTTCATTTCAGCGGTGGACTATGGCCACGCTCGGTTGGCTGCCGGCGCCTGCCTTCGAGGGCGTGGCCGCAAGCGGCGCCGCCACACCGGGACTAACCGACCGCGCGCTTACCGAGGCCGTAAAGCCGCACATTGTAGCACCGCCTGCACAAGCGCTCCGGCCGCATCGGCGGGGCCGCCCGCAGCGGTGCGCAGCCTGCCTTGCGCCCGGGCAGGTTCCGATGCGATGGTTCCCGCCCTGACTACTTGCGCTCGACGCAATCGGCCAGCAGCGGCGGCGAGTCTTTCGCGGCCAGCTCGTCGTAGAGGTTGGCCTGGGGACCCTTGGTCCACCACGTGTACTGGTCAGCGACGTACTTCGCGCCCGATCCCGCGACGACACCGACGAACAGCAGCTTGCGCCCGTCGACGGTCAGCGCCGCGAAGCTCTGATGGTTCCGCGCGTTGGTGTACTGCACGGAAACGGTCTTGCCGTCCTTGCAGTCATAGCGCGCGTTTTGCGTCGTTGCCGTCTGAATCTGCGGCACGGTCAGCGGCATGGCCTGCGCGGCCTGGGCGCCCAGCGCTCCGAGCACCATGGCAATGGCGAATGCGGGAAGTGTCTTCATGGTTCGTTTCGGGTTCGTTTTCGAGTCGGCGCGGTGGCTTCCGTGTGCATCCGGCAGATGCCCGCCGTCAGGGATCGATGACGTCGGCGCAGGCGTCGGTGGGCGCCGCCGCGACATGCCCCACCACCGGCACGATCTTCAGTCCCGCCGAGGCGATCCGGCACGGCGCGGCCGCCAGTCCGCATCCCGAGAGACCCAGGGTGGCCGCGATCAGCGCGGCCAGCATGCTTGCTTTCACTTGTCTGCTCCCGCCGGCCCGATCAGCCGCGCATTCATTCAACCTTCACCGGCCGCACCTTCGACGCCGCCTCGCGCGCGCGTGCGCGCGCTTCGGTGGTGTCAGCGCCCGTCGCCAGCGCGACGCCCATGCGGCGCTTCACGAAGCTCTCCGGCTTGCCGAACAGGCGCAGGTCCGCACCCGGCACCGCGAGCGCCTCGGCGACGCCCTCGAACGCGATGCCCGCCTCGTCCAGCCCGCCATAGATCACAGCCGACGCGCCGGGCGTGCGCAGAGCCGTATCGACGGGCAAGCCGAGGATGGCCCGCGCGTGCAGTTCGAACTCCGAAAAGCGTTGCGTGGCCAGCGTCACGAGCCCCGTGTCGTGCGGCCGCGGGCTGACTTCCGAGAACCACACGTCGTCGCCGCGCACGAACAGCTCGACGCCGAACAGCCCGCGCCCGCCGAGCGCCGTCGTCACCTGCGCCGCCACCTCGCGCGCGCGTTCCAGCGCGACCGGGCTCATGGCCTGCGGCTGCCAGGACTCGACATAGTCGCCCGCCACCTGCACGTGACCGACCGGCTCGCAGAAATACGTCTGCGTGGCGCCGCTGGCAGGGTCCGCCGCGCGCACCGTCAGCAGCGTGATCTCGTATTCGAAATCGACAAACCCTTCGACGATCACGCGCCCGTGATTCACGCGCCCGCCCGCCAGCGCGTACTGCCATGCGGGCTGGACGTCGGCCTCGCTCCTGAGCACCGACTGCCCCTTGCCCGACGACGACATCACCGGCTTCACCACGCACGGAAAACCGATCCGGCCGATCGCGGCCTTCAGTTCGTCGAGCGAGTTGGCGAACGCGTAGGGCGAAGTGGGCAGGCCGAGCGTTTCGGCGGCGAGCCGGCGAATCCCCTCGCGATTCATCGTGAGCTGCGTGGCGCGCGCGGTCGGGATCACCGTGACCTGGCCCGCCGCCTCGATGGCCGCGAGCGCGTCCGTGGCAATGGCCTCGATCTCCGGCACGATCAGATGCGGCTGTTCCTGCTCGATCAGCGCTTGCAGCGCGGCGGCATCGGTCATGTCGATCACATGGGCGCGATGCGCGACCTGATGACCCGGCGCGTTCGCATAACGGTCCACGGCGATCACCTCCACGCCCAGCCGCTGCAACGCGATGATCACTTCCTTGCCGAGCTCGCCCGCGCCCAGCAGCATGACGCGCGTGGCATGCGCCGAAAGCGGCGTGCCGATGCGCGCTGCGCCCGTGTTGGCTGCTTGCGGGCCGCTCGCGGCTGTGCGGGGTGAAACGATGGACATGACGTGCTCCGGAATGAAACGTGAAGTGTTGAATGCTGAACGTGCTGCGGCGGCGGGATCCGCGGAATGGGCCGGATCTGATTGGGCGCGATGTTAACACGCAGCGTCCGCGCCGCGAGACTCGTCCGTTTGGCCAGCGGACAGAACCGAAAGTTCGTCGGCGATCTCGGCATTTCGCCTGTTGACCTGCATCGGCACGATTGAATTCCCTGACCGTCGCAATCATGCGGCGACAATTCACTTGCTGCTTGTTGCCGCTTGTTGCGCTTTGTCGCTGGACAAATCGTAGGACGAGTGCGATACGCTTACGGTTTCGCCTGCTCCAGGATCATCGATGCCCACGTCCCTCTTTCGCGCGTCCACTGCGCGCCCATCGTCCCGTTTTCTCTCGCGGATCACGCGCACGGCCGCCGGAGCGGGCGCCGCGTTGGTCGTCGCGAGCCTGGTTGCCGGCTGCGCGATCCCGAAACATTCGGACGCGAGCGCACCGCCCACGGACCCGTACAATCCCGCCGCTACGCAGTTGCTCGATGACACCCAATGGCAACTGACCCGCTGGACCGATGCGAACGGCCAGACCCGCGCGGTCCCGGGCGAGGCCCAGGGAACCGCTCAAACGGATGCCGCCAGTGCCAGTTCCGGCCAGCCCCTCACGCTCGACTTCTCGACCGCCAGCGGCCGCAGGCGCGCGAGCGGCTTCGCGGGCTGCAACCGCTTTGCCGGCACGTACGATCTGAAGGACGGCAAGCTCAGCTTCGGTCCGCTGGCGGGCACACGCATGGCCTGCCCGGGCGGCACGGGCGCCGCGCTCGAGCAGCCCTATCTGGACGGCCTCGCGCATGTTGCGAAAAGCGGCGTGCAGATGAATCCGCCGCAGTCGCTGCAACTCACGCTGGAGGACGGACAGGTGCTCGTCTTCGCGCCGCGCGCCAAATGAACCCGGCATGCGCACAGCGAACATGGCGAACCCATGTACGCATGTGTTGCGTGCTCGCGGCAGGCGCACTTGCAGGCACATGGGCAGACGCGCCACCCGTTAAACTGCTCGCTCCAACCGCCCGGCCTCCTCGTGCAACACACCCGGCCGGGCAGCACCCCCTGTCTCATTCAACATCGGTTCAATCTCAGGCATGCACATGGTAGTTCTCGGCTGGTTCGGTGCATCGGTCATCTGGTTCGGCTTCCTGCTCTGGCGCCTCGTCAGGCTGGCGTTGCCAGGCGGCGCCGCGCGCCGCGGCCCCGGCACGATCCGCCTCTGGCTCGGCTTCATCGCCGTACTGCTTTCAAGCAGCATCCTCGAAGGAACGCTGGCTCGTTCGCTCGAGACGCAGTTGAACATCAATCGATGCGGGCGCGCGCTCGCATCGGCCCTGAGCGACCTGGCGCATCCGTCCGGCGCGGGCGCGCTGGCCGCGCTGGTCCTCGCCATCTTCCTGCCGTGGCTGGTCGAGTTCAGCTGGCGTAGCGTGCTCGCCTGGGCCGACGAGGCCTTCGGCTTCGGCCTGCCGCAAAGCTGGCTCACGCCCCGCGAGCGTCCGGCCGAGGCGCGGCTCCGGGAAAGCCGCGGTCAATCGACGCAATCGGCCCGCGACAAGTCGGCCGGCTGGTTCGAGCGCCGTGCACAGGCCCGCGCCGCGCGCGCCCCGCGCGAGGTCCAGGAGCGCAGCGTCCGTGCCGAGCGCTCCGACGCGCCCACCTCGCGCGTCGCGCCCGACGAACCGACGCTCGGCCTGCCTACGGCCAGACGCGGCAGCCGCTACCAGCGGCCGACGCCATGGCGCCCGCCCGCCGTGGGCAAAAGCGCCACGCGGCACCCGAACGGCGCAGCGGAAGCCCGCACGCCGCGCGCAGGCCTCGACACCGCCGACGCCGCGCTCCGTCCGCAACCGAGCGAACCTGTCGCGCCCGCGGGCTGGCTGAAGCCCGGTGCGCCGTCGTCCGTCGCCGCCCGCGACGGCCGTTCGCCTTATCCGGCGCGGCAGGCTTCGGCGTTCGCGGCATCGGGTTCGGGCCTGCGGGCATCCATCGCCGCCGACGCGCCCGCCAGCCCGAAGCCCGCTCCCATCAACCCGGGCGTGAATCCGGGCATGAACCGCCCGCGCGGAGCCCCCACGTCGATGCCTGCACCGCGCACTTCGGCCGCGGCGAGCTCGGTGAGTTCGGTGAGCGCATTCGCCACAGCGCACGCGCCCGCCGCTGCAGGCTCGCGCATCGCTGCACGCGGCCCGGTCACGGGTTCGCAGCCTGCATCCCCCGGCGTCAGACGCGCTCCGTTGAATCCAGGCGCGGCACCCGTCGCGCGCGAATTCACACCTGCCCCGCTGGCCGCGCCCGCCTTTTCCCGCCCGCCGACGCCACCCGCACCGGCCGGTCCTCCGCCCGCGCCCGAATCGATTCAGGCGACGCTGCGTTCCATCGAGGAGAAAACGGCCTTGTGGACCTCGCTGGCCGGCGCGAGCCTCGCGCGCGGACACGTGGCCATGGCGAGATCGAGCCAGCCGGCGAGTGAAGAAACCTTGCCCGCGCAGACCGAGCCGGCGCCGCACGAGTCGAGCAAGCCTGATGTCGAGCAGACAGCGATCGCCGAGCCGCACATCCATCGCGAAAGCCACGAATTGGCCGACACGCCGCTGATCGACGCGCACCTGATCGCCCCAGCGCTCGTCGAGCCTGCGCCCTGGTTCGAGATGCGCGTGCCTGAGCCGTTGGCGTCGGCGCTGCCCGTCATGCCGCCCGCGCCGCCCGACCCCGAAATCGACGCACCTGCCATGGAGCCCGCGCCGGAAGCCGCCCTCCCGCCTGAACCGCCGCTGCCTGAAATCAGCGAGCCGTCTCCTGCCGTGACGCCGCTCGACGAAGCCCTGCGCGACGCCGACCAGACGCCGCCGTGGCTGGACCTGCCCGAAACCGTGGCCGACAGCGTCGAGCCGCCCGCGCCGCCGCGCCTGCACATGCTCGAAGCACCCGCTGAGGAAGCGCTGGAAGACGAGCAAGACGCGGATCGACGCCAGGTGGCCGGCGACGAATGGGCGTCGCGCTCGAACGTCGTGCGCTTTCCGATCACGACAACAGCCACACCGGCCCCGACGCCGGCTGTACCGCCCTCCCCCGCCGAACCCCGCGCGCCCGTGCGCGGCTTCACCTCGACCGAGTTCGAATTCCACGCACCTCATGCGTCGCCCGTCGAATTGCCCGGTCTCGACCTGCTCGAGCCCGCCGCCGACGAAAGCGAGCCCGTGTCCGAGGAGCGTCTGCTCGACACCGGCCAGTTGATCGAGCAACGCCTGCAGGAGTTCAAGGTGCCGGTGACGGTGGTCGGCGCATCGGCCGGACCGGTGATCACGCGCTTCGAGGTCGAGCCGGCGCTCGGCGTGCGCGGCAGCCAGATCGTCGGCCTGATGAAGGATCTGTCGCGCGGCCTCGGCCTCACGTCGATCCGCGTCGTCGAGACGATTCCGGGCAAGACCTGCATGGGCCTCGAATTGCCCAATCCGAAGCGCCAGATGATCCGCCTCTCGGAGATCCTGCGCGACGACGTCTATCGCACGTCGAAGTCGAACCTGACCATCGCGATGGGCAAGGACATCGTCGGCAATCCGGTGGTCACGGATCTCGCGAAGGCGCCGCACATGCTGGTCGCGGGCACGACCGGCTCGGGCAAGTCGGTCGCGGTCAACGCGATGATCCTCTCGCTGCTCTACAAGGCGAAGCCCGAGGACGTGCGCCTCATCATGATCGACCCGAAGATGCTCGAGCTCTCGGTCTACGAAGGCATTCCGCATCTGCTCGCGCCTGTCGTGACCGACATGAAGCTCGCGTCGAACGCGCTCAACTGGTGTGTCGGCGAGATGGAGAAGCGCTATCGCCTGATGTCGGCGGTCGGCGTGCGCAATTTGCAGGGCTTCAACCAGAAGATCCGCAACACCGAAGCTGCCGGCAAGAAGCTCTCGAACCCGTTCTCGCTCACGCCCGACGCGCCCGAGCCGCTCTCGACGCTGCCGCTCATCGTCGTCATCATCGACGAACTGGCCGACCTGATGATGGTCGCCGGCAAGCAGATCGAGCAGCTGATCGCGCGGCTCGCGCAGAAGGCGCGCGCGGCCGGCATCCACCTGATTCTCGCCACCCAGCGTCCGTCCGTCGACGTCATCACCGGCCTCATCAAGGCAAACATCCCGACGCGCGTGGCGTTCCAGGTGTCATCGAAGATCGATTCGCGCACGATTCTCGACCAGATGGGCGCGGAATCGCTGCTGGGCGCCGGCGACATGCTGTTCCTGCCGCCCGGCACCGGCTATCCGCAGCGCGTGCACGGCGCGTTCGTCGCCGACGACGAGGTGCACCGCGTGGTCGAGCATCTGAAGCAGTTCGGCGAGCCGGAATACGAGGAAGGCATCCTGTCGGGTCCGACAGCGGAAGGCGGCACCCAGGACCTGTTCGGCGACACGCCGGACGCCGAAGCCGATCCGCTCTACGACGAAGCCGTGGCCTTCGTCGTGCGGACGCGGCGCGCGTCGATCTCGTCGGTGCAGCGGCAGTTGCGCATCGGCTATAACCGCGCGGCGCGGCTGGTCGAGCAGATGGAAAGCGCCGGCCTGGTCTCGCCGATGGGCAGCAACGGCAACCGCGAAGTGCTCGCGCCGCCCGGACCGGGCGAATAAGGCCGGCGTCCGGGCGCAGGCCCGGACCTCACCAGAGCCGCAGGCGGCGCAGCAGGAAGATCGTGACGGCGGCGCACGCCGTCATCACGCCCACGACCACCCAGAACGACGCCGGGTCCTTCGTGCCCGGCAGCCCCGCCACGTTCATGCCGAAAATGCCGGTCACGAGCGTCGCCGGCAACAGCAAGGCCGACATGATCGCCAGCCACAGCAGCTTGCGGTTGATGTCCTCGGAGAGCGCCGCCGCGATCTCGTCCTGCAGCAGCTTGGCGCGCTCATAAAGTCCTTCGAGCCCGCCGCCCAGACCATTGAGCACCTGGATTGCCTGCACCAGCGCTTCCATCGAACGCGGCTCGGCCCATTCGAGCCGGCGCAGCACGAGCTGGGTCAGCGCATTGCGCTCCGGATCGATGAAGCGCTTCACCTCCACGATGCGGCGCCGTACATCGCCCAGCAGCGCGCGGCAGCGTGAATGCCCGCCTTCGAGCACGGTTTCCTCGACATCGTCGAGACAGTCGCCGAGTTCGTCGATGCGATCCGCGAAGGTGTCGTTCAGCGCGCGAATCAGGCCCGCGAAGAGATCCACCGGATCGCGGAAGGTCGTGCCTTCGAGCAGCGCGTGACGCAGGCGGTCGGTGGATTGCAGCGGCCGCGCGCGCACCGTGATCATCCGGTGCCGGTCGACATAGAAACGCAGCGCGCCGGTCGCGCGGTTCGCTTCGCGCGCGTCGGGCGCGGCTGCATTGGCCGTCTTCGCGACGAGTTCGAGATCCGCCACGACCCCATACATGAAGTTCGTGCCGATATGCACGCGCGGACGCTTGTCCTCGCCGTTCAGGAATTCCCTCGCCACATCCGGCATCGACGCGACGCCTTCGAGCCAGCCTTCGACCGTGTCGTCGTTGGCGGACAGATGCAGCCACGTCATGTTCTCGCCGACGATCGACGCACGCGCCTCGTCCCAGGTCAGCCGCAGCGCCTGGCCGCCGGTAAAGCGAAATGCCGTGATGAAACCCGGCGGCGCCGAGGCGTCGCGTTTATCGCCGGGGTGGTGAGAGTCCGTCGCGCGTTCGCGCGCTTCGATCGGTCTGGTCGTATTCAAAGTGCTTTCCCTGCTGTTGCCTTGCGTCTGCATCAACCGAGGCTTTCGCTGCATAAGAGCCGAAGAACGGCGGTGCGTCGCATCGTACTAGAACTCGTAGCGTCCCCAGAAGAACGCGACGTCGCCGTCGTTGAGGCCCGGGATGCGCGGGATGATCGTCGCAATGACGGACGCGCGCCGGTAACGCACCGAACCCACCGGCAAGGCGAGCGGCAGTGGCGCGTAGTGCGCCACGTCGCTGCGCGCCGTCACGCCGACGAAGAATCCCCCGCCCGCCTGCAGACCGCCCAGCACCGGCTTCGTGTACCACTGGCGCGCGTAACCGCCGATCGGCTCGACGTTGTGATGCGAATCCGAGAACGCGAAGGCGAACAGGATGTCCTCGTTGCCGTCGGCGCCGGTCCAGTGCTTGCCCAGGCCGCCGCCGTACGACCACGGATTCAGTTCCTTGCGGTTGTCGAAGCCGTCGATGTGCCAGCCATAGCCCGTCACGTAGAGATCCCAGGTGCCGTCGCGCGCGACGCGCGTCACCCGCTCGCACGCCGACGCCATCCAGTCGCGCTGGTAGTCGCACTTGCCATCGGCCGCATGCGCCCCGAGCGGCGCGCTCAGCGCAAGCGCCGTGAACAGCATGAGGAGGCTGCGCTTCATCGTCGTAGCAACGGCGGCCCGTTGACCACCCGCGTTCAGGAAGGCGAAACGAACTTGAAGTCGACCGGTGAGCCGATCGACAGCTGCTTCGGATCCGATGCAAGCTCGCCCGTCTGCGGATCGCGCCGGTAAAAGTAGACGCTGTCGCTTTCCTGATTGCCGACGACGAGCCAGCGCCCGGTCGGATCGATCGCGAATTCGCGCGGCGTCTTGCCGAGCGTCGGATAACGGTGCAGCAGCTTCAGCTGGCCGTTCGACGGATCGACCGAGAATGCGACCAGTTCGTTCGCGTCGCCGCGGTTGGTCGCGTACAGGAAGCGTCCGTCCGGCGAGAGATGCAGCGCCCCGCCGCCAATCTTGCCCCGGAAGCCCGACGCGAACATCGGCACGCTTTGCGTCTGCGTGAGCTTGCCGTCGCGGTAATCGAACACCAGCACGGACGCGCTCAGCTCCGTCGTCAGATAGCCGTGCCGGCCGCTGGCGTCGAACACCAGATGGCGCGGGCCGGAGCCTGGCGTGATCGGCGTGTAGCGCGCCTCGGTCGGGCCGAACAGGCCGCGGCTGCTCGCGGCCGGGTCCGGCGTGTAGCGGTAGGAAAACACCTTGTCGACGCCCAGATCCTGCGCGAACAGATACTTGCCGTCAGGCGAGAACACCGTCGAGTGGACGTGCGAGTTGTCCTGACGACCCTTCACCGGACCGGCGCCCTCGTGATGCACGGTCAGGACGGACGTGCCGACGCGGCCGTCGGCGGCCAGCGGGAACACCGCGAAGCTGCCGCCCGGATTCGACGCGACCGAGTAGTTGGCGGTCAGCAGATACTTGCCGTCGGGCGAGATCGCGAGATAGCAGGGATCGTTGCCTTCCGACGAGACCCGGTTGAGAAAGCTCAACTGTCCGCTCGCGCGATCGAAGCGAAACGCGCTGATGCCGCCGCGCTGCGAGGCGGGGCCGTTGTCGCCGGGCAATTCGTTCACGGCGTACACGTAATTCCGGTCGCGGCTCACGACGAGATACGACGGATTTACCGTCTGCGCCGACGCAATGCGCGACAGCTCGCCGTTGGCCGTGTCGAAACGGTAGACGTAGATGCCTTCGCTCTTGCCGCCGGCCGTATAGGTGCCGATGAGCAGATCGAAGACCTGCGAGCCGGCCGCATTGCCCGCGGCGCCGTCCGCCGCACTGCTCGTCGAGGCCGGCGCGGCGGACGTTTGCGCGAAGCTCTGCGCTGCCGCCAGCGACAGCATCAGCGCGATCCCGCGCACCCAGGCCACCGGCTTCCGGCGCGTCAGGCGCGCGTCTTGCAAGGTGCGGGGGAACGTGGTGACGCCGCCGAATGGGCTCGAATGCATGAAACCTCCTCATCGTCTTTTTGCTGCGTGTTGTTCAGGGGCGATGCGCGACCGTCGCCTGCGCGGGCCTCGCGTGGCCGACGACGTGCGGGAGCAAGTTCTGCTCCAAAGCTCGCCGAAGGCACCGAAGGCACGCAAGGCGCATGACGGGTTCGGGACTTCATGAAGACAGTGTCGAGTCCAAGATACACCACGCACGACGGGCCAACCGATTCGAACCAACAACAGGAGTTGCCGCCATGACCGTTCATCTCGCACTGGGACCGCTGGTTTCGCTGATCGCCGGGATCCTGATTCTCATCATGCCGCGACTGCTGAATTTCATTGTCGCGATTTATCTGATCGTCATCGGGCTGATCGGCCTGTTCGGCATGGGCTCGATGCATTTCTGAGCACCGCGGCGCGCACGCCTTTCCCCCTGCGACGGACGCGCGAACGCGAATGCACGGCTCGCGCCGCGCATTCGCGTCAGAGGTGTTCGCAGTGGGAAAAGCCCGGCGCAAACGTGCCAGGAACAGCGGCTCAGCCGTTGGCGAGCCGGTCCAGTCGCAGCCGCCCTTGCAGCGACAGCGCACCCACCGCCACACCGCTCACGCCGAAGGTGTAGCGGCTGAAGCAGCCGCGCTCGGTGAGAAAGGCGGCGGCGGTTTCCATGGCATTACGCGACAGGCCCAGAAGCCGATGATCGAGCGTGAGCAGCGCTTGCGTGTCCGGCATGTCGCTGGCGGCGGAAAGGATGGCGATGCAATCGGCTTTCGACGGATAGAGCATGGAATTCCGTTCCTCGAAAACGCTACGTTGAAGGCGGGACCCACTGCACAGGCGTGGCGACAATGAGCAGGACGACCAAGCAGGACGGATGAAACAAAACAGAAAGACCGGTGAAAGCAGGCTGACGCGCCGCGCCTCTGAATTAGCGCTACTACCTTTCACGAAGCTTCATTCTAAACATCAGCCGAATGGCGGATCAATGGCTGGAACGGCGCAAGATCCGTCTTTTCCGCCATACCGGCGTGGCATGCAGTCGCATGCCCGAGGTGGTGCGATGTGCTGCCAGATGGCGCGATTCCCTGCCCATATCGAACGATTGCGGCAGAATGCGGCCAGAAGGCATGCACGCGGCGCGATCCAGAACCCTTCGTCCGATGGCGCCGCGCTTCGCCCAGGATGTGCGCAGCGTCCCGGATCCTTTGCTCAACCCACGGCGCGTGTCGACGCATGACGCACGCCGCAAGCAGGAAGATGTTCGCTTATGCCCGCTTTGATTGAAGACTACGCCATGGTCGGCGACGGCCACACGGCCGCCCTGATTTCCCGCAACGGTTCGGTCGACTGGCTCTGCTGGCCGCGCTTCGACTCCGCCGCCTGTTTCGCCGCGCTGCTCGGCACGCCCGAGCATGGCCGCTGGCTGCTCGCCCCCGAGATGCCCGATGGGGAAACGCCCGTCATCACGCGGCGCTATCGCGGCGACACGCTCGTGCTCGAAACCGACTTCGAGACGCCCCAGGGCGCGGTGACGATCATCGACTTCATGCCCTTGCGCAATGGCCATTCGGAACTCGTGCGCATCGTCGTCGGACGACGCGGCACGGTGCGCATGAAGATGGAGCTGGTGTTGCGCTTCGACTATGGCTCGGCCGTGCCATGGGTCAGCCGTCTTCCCGACGACAGCGGCATCCGCGCGATCGCCGGTCCGGATCTCGCCGTGCTGCGCACGCCGGTGGATCTCGTCGGCGAGAACATGCGCACGACCGCCTGCTTCGATATCAGCCCGGGCGAACGCGTGCCTTTCTCGCTGTGCTATTCGCAATCGCATTTGCGCCTGCCGCCCGCACACGATCCTCACACCCAGCTCGCCCGCACCGAAAACCACTGGAGCGAATGGTCCAGCCAGAGCGAACTCACCGGCCGGTTCGCGCCGGCCATCCGCCGCTCGCTCATCACGCTCAAGGCGCTGGCCTACGAGCCGACGGGCGGCATCGTCGCCGCGCCGACGACCTCGCTGCCGGAACAGCTGGGCGGCACGCGCAACTGGGACTATCGCTACTGCTGGTTGCGCGACGCCACCATCACCCTGCTCGCGATGATGCGCGGCGGCTACTACGACGAAGCCCGCGCCTGGCGCGCCTGGCTGGGCCGCGTGATGGCCGGCTCGCCGGCGCAGATCCAGATCATGTACGGCATCGCGGGCGAGCGCCGCCTGCCCGAATGGGAGGTCCCCTGGCTGCCGGGCTACGAGGGCGCGGCGCCGGTGCGCATCGGCAATGGCGCGGTCAACCAGTTGCAGCTCGATGTCTACGGCGAAGTGATGAACGCGCTGCACCTTGCGCGCGTGGGCGGCCTGCAGAGCGACGAAACCGCCTGGTCGATCCAGTGCGCGATGCTCCAGCATCTCGACACCGTCTGGCAGGAACCCGACGAAGGCATCTGGGAAGTGCGCGGCGGCCGACAGCACTTCACCTTTTCGAAGGTGATGGCGTGGGTAGCGTACGATCGCGCGATCAAGTCGGCGGAGACCTTCGAACTGCCGGGCCCGATCGACCACTGGCGCGACATGCGCTCGCGCATCCGCACCGAGGTGCTGAAGAAGAGCTGGAACCCGAAGCTCAACTCGTTCACGCAGGCCTACGGCAGCGAAGCGCTCGATGCGAACCTGCTGCTGATCCCGTTGCTGGGTTTCCTGCCGCCAAAAGATCCGCGAGTAATCGGCACCGTACATGCGATCGAGACCACTTTGACGCACGATGGTCTCGTCAAGCGCTATCACACGACCGAAGTCGAGGATGGCTTGCCGCCGGGGGAAGGCACATTTCTGGCTTGCAGTTTCTGGCTGGTGGACAACCTGGCGTTGCAGGGCCGGATCGACGAGGCGCACGCGATGTTCGAGCGGCTCGTGGGCCTGGCGAACGATGTCGGCCTGCTGGCAGAGGAGTACGACACGGTGGCGAAGCGCATGGTGGGGAATTTCCCGCAAGCCTTCACGCACGTGGCGCTGGTGCACACCGGGATGAACCTGATGCGTCACGAAGAAGAGATGGCGAAGGCGACCGGGCAGCCCTCCGGCGCCGAAGGGCACGCGGAAGACGCGGCGCAGGCGGAGACCAATGCAGCCTCGGGACAGTCCTAAATGCTTGTTTTTGCTGGCGGGAATAATGCTCGGACGGTAATATTGGTGCAACGCACAAAAATCATCCAGTTTTAAGTAGCATCTGAAGTGTTGTGTAAAAGCCGGCAGTTTCGACCGACCAATTGAATCGAACGCACATTACCCGGAAAATCTTGCACTCAAGATCGAAGAAGCTGCGGTCGTCAAGTTTCGTTTGTGTTCAAAGAGCACCGCTTCCTGTGAAGCGGCAGTGATCGCAGAAAGACAGTGCCTCGGCCGTGCGGCGTCAGCCCGCCGCGCAGCCGGGGATCATCCAGTACCGTTGAACGTCGTCGCCGGGCCGTCTTTTTTCGGGTCGCAGGCATCAACGGGGTACCGGTTCCGACCGGAGTTACCGGGGCAACCATGCTCTATCAAATCCACGAATTCCAGCGAGCGGTGCTGTCTCCCCTCACAGCATGGGCTCAGGCCGCATCGAAGTCCTTCGTCAACCCGGCCAGCCCCCTCGCCTACGTGCCCGGCTCCACGCGCTTCGCCGCGGCCTACGAACTGCTCTACCGGCTGGGCAAGGATTACGAAAAGCCGGAGTTCGAACTGCATCAGATCGTCAAGGACGGTCACAACATTCCTATCGTCGAGCAGACGGTGATCGAGAAGCCCTTCTGCCGGCTGCTCCGCTTCAAGCGCTTCGCCGATGACAGCGCCACCGTCACCAAGCTGAAGAACGAACCCATCGTGCTGGTATGCGCGCCGCTGTCCGGCCATCACTCCACGTTGCTGCGCGACACGGTGAAAACCCTTCTGCAGGATCACAAGGTCTACATCACCGACTGGCTCGACGCCCGCATGGTGCCGATCGAAAACGGTCCGTTCCATCTGGACGACTACGTCGAGTACATCCAGGAGTTCATCCGTCACATCGGCGCGAAGGACCTGCACGTGATCTCGGTGTGCCAGCCGACCGTGCCCGTGCTCGCCGCCATTTCGCTGATGGCGAGCCGCGGCGAAGACACGCCGCGCACGATGACCATGATGGGCGGCCCGATCGACGCGCGCCGCAGCCCCACATCGGTCAACTCGCTGGCGAACGAGCATTCCTACGAATGGTTCGAGAACAACGTCATCTACACGGTGCCGGCGAACTATCCGGGCGTCGGCCGCAAGGTCTATCCGGGCTTCCTGCAGCACGCGGGCTTCGTCGCGATGAATCCGGAGCGCCATCTGACCGCGCATTGGGACTTCTATCAGAACCTGCTGCGCGGCGACGACGACGACGCCGAGCAACATCGCCGCTTCTACGATGAATACAACGCCGTGCTGGACATGGCCGCCGAGTATTACCTCGAGACCATCCGCATCGTGTTCCAGGAGTTCCGGCTCGCGGAAGGCACGTGGGAAGTGAATGGCGAGATGGTGCGTCCGCAGGACATCAAGCACACGGCGCTGTTCACGATCGAAGGCGAGCTGGACGACATCTCCGGCAGCGGCCAGACGCGCGCCGCGCATGACCTGTGCACCGGCCTGCCTGCGAAGAACAAGCGCCACTTCACGGCAGAGAAGGCCGGCCACTATGGCATCTTCTCGGGCCGCCGCTGGCGCACGATGGTGTATCCGCAACTGCGCGAGTTCATCCTCGAACACGACAAGCAGCCGAAGAGCGAGGCCGTGCCCGCCTGAGGTCCGCTTTCAGCGCAGCATCAACAAAAACGTCGCGCCTGCTTCCAGGCGCGACGTTTTGTTTTCTGCGACCCACACGGCCTTCAGCGCCGCGTCAGATAGGCCAATAACAGTTCGGTATTCATGCGCACGATCTGCTCGCGCTGATGGGCTTCGTTGAAGTCGAGCCCGAAGGTCGCTTCCAGCGTGAAGCGGTTTGACACGATGTAATAACCGAGACCCGAGAGCGTGACGTAGAACCTGAGCGGTTCGACGTCATTGCGGAACAAGCCGGCTTTCTGGCCGCGCTCGAGAATGGCGGTCAGCGTTGTGACGATGGGCGAGATCAACTCGCGGATCCGGTTCGATCCCTTGATGTAGCGCGCCTCATGCAGGTTCTCGTTGTTGATGAGACGCAGCAGTTCCGGATGATCGCGGTAGTAATCCCAGACGAAATGCGCGAGACGCGTCATGGCTTCGATGGGCGCGACGCCATCCAGTTCGAGCGTGCGCTCGGCTTCGACGAGCGCGGACAGCGCATGCTCCAGTACCGCCGTGAACAGCTGCTCCTTGCTGCCGAAGTAGTAATAGAGCATGCGTTCATTGGTTTCGGCCCGGCGCGCGATCTGGTCGACGCGGGCGCCGAACAGGCCACCGGCTGCAAACTCCTCCGCGGCGGCAAGCAGGATACGACGCCGGGTGCCTTCAGGATCTCTTTTGATTTTCGGCTGATTCATGGTGGCATGATTCGAGAGCCGCGTTGCCGGATGAGCGCCACGCAGCCCGGGACGGGAGACATGACGTGAACGGGCGCGCCAAGGTGATTGGGGAACACCGTCCTGCAGTCCAACGAAAGCGATTTGATTATGCGCATATCGAAGAACGTTGGCAATTGGGATTGAAAGCTGGCCGTCACGCCCCTGCCGACTTCGGCGATAATGACGGACAAAACCGGGCACGCGCCCGCTGACGGAACGCGTGACCTGCCCCACATGCAACAGGCCTGGACCAGGCAGTGTGCGAGCTGCTTCGAACCCGCAGCGCTTCCGGCGCCTTCGAAGCGTCCGGCCAACGCGGCAACGCCCGCGTCCACGCTGCGTCAATTTCCCGGCATCAAAGCACTTCCCCGTGACCGCAACCGTTTCCAGGACGCTCGCCGAGCGCATCGAAGACCTGCTGCCGCAGACACAATGCACCAAGTGCGGCTACCCGGCGTGCCGGCCTTATGCTGAAGCCATCGCCGCCGGCGAGGGCAACCATAATCAGTGCCCGCCGGGCGGCGCCGAAGGCATCGCGCGCATTGCGGCGCTGCTCGGCAAGCCGGTGATCCCGCTCGACACGACGCATGGCATCGAACGGCCGCGGCCGGTGGCCGTCATCGACGAAAGCGTGTGCATCGGCTGCACGTTGTGCATGCAGGCCTGTCCGGTCGATGCCATCGTCGGCGCGGCGAAACAGATGCATACGGTCATCACGGAACTGTGTACGGGCTGCGACCTGTGCGTGCCGCCCTGCCCGGTGGATTGCATCGCGATGATTTCCGTCACCGGCACGCGCACCGGATGGGATGCCTGGAGTCAGCCCGAAGCCAACGCCGCCCGCACGCGTCACGACCGCCGCACGGCGCGTCTCGAGCGCGAGCGCGCGGCCGCCGAAGCGAAGGCGAACGCGCGCCAGGCATCGCGCACCGCGCAGGCGGCGGAGACAAGCGCGGCGACCTCCGCGCCACAATCTCCGTCGCTCGCGCAGCCCGCCCCGGCAGACGATCCCGAAGCGAAGAAACGCGCGATCATCCAGGCCGCGCTGGACCGCGCGCGCAAGAAGAAGGAAGAGATGGCGAAGCTGGGCGCGGGACCGAAGAATACGGAGCACGTGAGCCCCGCGGTGCAGGCGCAGATCGACGCAGCCGACGCGCGCCGCCGCCGTCTCGGCCTGAAAGAAGACAACCCCGCGCCGCAGGATCCCGATAAACCCGCGTGAACACCGACCTCGACCCATGAACGCCAGGAAACGCCACGCGATCTTCGAAACGCTGCAGAGCCTGAACCCGCATCCGGTCACCGAACTGGAATACACGACGCCCTTCGAGCTGCTGATCGCCGTGATGCTCTCCGCGCAGGCCACCGATGTCTCCGTCAACAAGGCGATGCGCAAGATGTTTCCGCTCGCGAACACGCCGGCGGCCGTGCTGGCGCTCGGCGAGGAAGGCGTGACCGAGCATATCCGCACGATCGGGCTTTATCGCACCAAGGCGAAGAACGTGATCGCGACGTGCCGCATTCTGATCGACCAATACGGCGGCGAGGTGCCCGACAACCGCGAGGCGCTCGAAGCGCTGCCGGGCGTCGGCAGGAAGACGGCCAATGTCGTGCTGAACATCGCGTTCGGGCAACCGACCATCGCCGTCGATACCCATATCTTCCGCGTCGCCAATCGCACCGGTCTTGCGCCCGGCAAGGACGTGCGCGCAGTGGAAAGCGCGCTCGAGAAATTCACGCCGAAGGAATTCCTGCACGACGCGCATCACTGGCTGATCCTGCACGGCCGCTACGTCTGCAAGGCGCGCGTGCCCGAGTGCTGGCATTGCGTCATCGAGCCGCTGTGCGAGTACCGGCCGAAGACGCCCGCGCCGGTGGAGTAAGCCGGGTTTGAGCGGCGAAAAGCCATGCGGGCGTACAATACCGGGCTACGAAAACCCGCAATCCCGCAATCGAATCAACACCTTATGTTCAATCCCAGCCGCGACGAAGTTCGCCAGTTCTTCACCGACGCCTGGCGCAAGGAGCGCGCCGGCGAGATTCTGACGCCGCTCGAAAGCATGGCCGCCGACTGGATCAGCGAGCATCCGGAATATCAGGACGCGCTGGCCCATCCCGAAGCGCGTGAAGCCGATTATTCGCCCGATCGCGGCCAGACCAATCCGTTCCTGCATCTGTCGATGCACCTCGCCATCAGCGAACAGTTGTCCATCGACCAGCCGCCGGGCATCCGGCGCGCACACGACAAACTGGTCGCACGCCTCGGTTCGCCGCATGACGCGCAGCACGCGATCATGGAGTGTCTCGGCCAGGTCATCTGGGAAGCGCAGCGCTCGAACACGCCGCCCGATACCGACGCCTATCTCGCGCTGATCGAACGGCGCGCCTCGCGCGACTGACACGTGATCCGGCAACGCAGCCGCACCAAATGAAACACCCCGCATGCGCGGGGTGTCGATCGAACTGCCAGGGCTTCGGCCCTTACTTCTTCAGCACGAGATTGCCGTCGAGGGACTCGATGTAAGCCGCGAGATCCTTCAAATCGCTCGGCGAAAGGCTCTGCACCTGCGCCGACATGATGGCGTTGTTGCGGCCGAAGTTCGGATTGTTGCCGCCGATCTGATACTGACGCAGCGCCCAGTAGATATACGTGGCGTGCTGGCCCGCGAGACGCGGATACTCTCCGCTCACCGGCTTGTTGAGACCGGGGCCGTGGCAGGCCGCGCAGTTGTGGCTGTCGGACAGCGCCTTGCCGTTGCTGATGTCGGCCGCGTGCGCCGTGCCGAACGCCGTCATGCCGATCAGCGCCGCCGCGCATGCTGCCTTGATGCTGCGAAGTGCCTTCGAGGGCTTCATGAATTCTCCTTCCCGTTGTCGCTTTGCGGTGTCACGCGCGGATTACTTGTCGGGATTGTTCTTTGATTGGGGAGTCTGCGCGGCGTAGTACGCGGCGATATCGGCGATATCCTGATCCGACAGCGTGGTCGCGATGGCGCGCATCGTGTCGAAATGACGGTCGCCCTTCTTGTAGGCATGCAGCGCGTTGGCAATGTACTGCGCGTTCTGGCCGCCCAGCATCGGCACTTCGTAGACTTCGGGATACGCGGTGCGATAGCCGGGGATGCCGTGGCAGCCGATGCACATCGCAACCTTGCCCTCTGCGGCCTTCGCGTTACCGACGACGTCGGCCGACGCCTGGGTCGCGAAGCCGGCGAGACCGGACAGCGCTGCAATCACGGCACATTTGCCGACAAAATTGTTCATAGCTCTTCTAACCTGGCTTGAGGGGAAATCCGGCGCTCACAAGGCCGCGGCCCGCGCCGAGCGCATACAACCTTCTCGGGACTGTTTGCTGCTGCAGGGTCTGGCGCCACGCAGGCCAAAAAAATCGCGCTAATTGTACCGCGCGACCTACCCTCCGTCCACACGCGCACCCTCTCGCAGCCTTGCTGGCAAGGGGAATCGCCTGAAAAGGACTGCGCTTCGCTGCGACAATTCGTCCCTGTACAAGCAACGAGCCCGCCTGCGCGCTCGCTCCCGCCCCACCGCGACGAAGCGCCGAAGCTGCGCGTGAAGCGGCTCACACGATACCCGGCGGCCCCCGATGCCGAAAGGGCTTCTGACTTATACTGGGATTTTTTTCTCTGACCGGATCTTCGTCATGCGTTTCGAGGGCTCATCGCAGTACGTCGCAACCGACGATCTCAAGCTCGCGGTGAACGCCGCGATGACGCTGCAACGGCCGCTGCTGATCAAGGGCGAACCCGGCACCGGCAAGACCATGCTTGCCGAGGAAGTGGCCGGCGCGCTCGGCATGCCGCTCCTGCAATGGCACATCAAGTCCACGACGAAGGCCCAGCAAGGTCTGTACGAATACGACGCCGTCTCGCGCCTGCGCGACTCGCAGCTCGGCGACGAACGCGTGAAGGACATCCGCAACTACATCGTCAAGGGCGTGCTGTGGCAGGCCTTCGAGTCGGACCAGCCGAGCGTGTTGCTGATCGATGAAATCGACAAGGCCGACATCGAATTCCCGAACGATCTGCTCCGCGAACTCGACCGCATGGAGTTCTACGTCTATGAGACGCGCGAACTGATCAAGGCAAAGCAGCGCCCGCTCGTCATCATCACGTCGAACAACGAGAAGGAACTGCCCGACGCGTTCCTGCGCCGCTGCTTCTTCCACTACATCCGCTTCCCCGATGCCGAAACGATGAAGGCCATCGTCGAGGTGCACTTTCCGAACATCCGCCAGGACCTGCTCGCCGCGGCGATGCAGAGCTTCTTCGAACTGCGCCAGGTGTCCGGCTTGAAGAAGAAGCCGTCCACGTCCGAACTGCTCGACTGGCTGCGTCTCCTGCTCGCCGAAGACATCGCGCCCGAGGCGCTGCGCTCGGCCGACGACAAGCAGATCGTGCCGCCGCTGCACGGCGCCTTGCTCAAGAACGAGCAGGATGTCGCGCTGTTCGAGCGGCTCCTGTTCATGAACCGCAATCATCGTTGAGCCGATGGTGAGCGCGCCATGCTGATCGACTTCTTCTACTCGCTGCGCGACGCGAAGCTGCCCGTCTCGGTGAAGGAATACCTGACGCTGCTCGAGGCGCTGAAGGCGCAGGTGATCGCGCCGTCGCTCGACGAGTTCTACTTCCTCGCGCGCATGACGCTCGTGAAGGACGAAAAGTACTTCGACAAGTTCGATCGCGCGTTCGGCGCCTACTTCCACGGGCTCGCGCAACTGCCCGACGAAGCCTTCGACATTCCGCTCGACTGGCTCAAGAAGCGTCTCGATCGCGAGTTCACCGCCGAGGAAAAGAAGCGCATCGAGGCGCTCGGCGGTCTCGACAAGCTGATGGAGCGCCTCAAGGCGCTGCTCGACGAACAGAAGGAACGTCACGAAGGCGGCAGCAAGTGGATCGGCACCGGCGGCACGTCGCCGTTCGGACATGGCGGCTACAACCCGGAAGGCATCCGCATCGGCGGGGAATCGTCGGGGAACCGCACGGCGGTGAAGGTGTGGGACCAGCGCGCCTATCAGGACTACGACGACCAGGTCGAGATCGGCACGCGCAACATCAAGGTCGCGCTGCGGCGGCTGCGGCGCTTCGCGCGCGAAGGCGCGGCCGAAGAACTGGATCTCCCGGACACCATCCGCAGCACCGCCGCCAACGCCGGCTGGCTCGACATCAAGATGGTGCCCGAGCGCCACAACAACGTGAAGGTGCTGATGCTGCTCGATGTCGGCGGCTCGATGGACGACCACATCAAGCGCGTCGAGGAGCTGTTCTCCGCCGCCAAGGCCGAGTTCAAGCATCTCGAGTTCTATTACTTCCACAACTGCGTGTATGACTATCTGTGGAAGCACAACCGGCGCCGTCATCAGGAACGCACGCCGACGCTCGACGTCATGCACAAGTTCACGCCGGACTACAAGCTGATCTTCGTCGGCGATGCCACCATGAGCCCCTACGAGGTGTTGCAGCCGGGCGGCTCGGTCGAATACAACAACGCCGAAGCGGGCGCCGTGTGGCTGCGCAGGCTCGCCGACCAGTTCCCGCATCACGCGTGGCTCAACCCGGAGCCGGAGCGTCTGTGGGAATACCGCCAGTCGATCGGTGCGATCCGCCAGATCCTCGGCAACCGCATGTATGGCCTCACGATGTCCGGCCTCGAAAGCGCGATGCGCGCGCTGTCGAAATAAATCCATAAAAGCCAAGAAGCAGAACCACCATGAAAGTCCCGTCTGCGGCGCCCGTCGCGCTGCGCCCGTTGTTCGACTCGTCCCTGTCCACTGTCGTCGCCGGCTTCGTTGCGATGATGACGGGCTACACCAGTTCGCTCGTGCTGATGTTCCAGGCCGGCCAGGCCGCGCATCTCAGCGATGCGCAGATCTCGTCGTGGATCTGGGCGCTGTCCATTGGCATGGCGGTGTGCACCATCGGACTGTCGCTGCGTTACCGCGCGCCGATCGTCATCGCCTGGTCCACGCCGGGCGCCGCGCTGCTCGTCTCCTCGCTGCCGAACGTCCCGTACGCGGAAGCGATCGGCGCGTTCGTCGTGTGCGCGGCGCTGCTGACCGCCGTCGGCCTGACCGGCTGGTTCGACACGCTGATGAAGCGCATTCCCGGCGGCATCGCGGCGGCACTGCTGGCGGGCATCCTGTTCGAAATCGGCATCGAGATCTTTCACGCCGCGCAGGCGCAGACGCCGCTCGTGCTCGTCATGTTCTTCACCTATCTCGCCGGCAAGCGCCTCGCGCCGCGGTATGCGATTCCCGCGACGCTCGCCGCGGGCATCGCCATGGCAGGCGCGCTCGGGCTGCTCGATTTCTCGCGCTTTCACGTCGCGCTCGCGCATCCCGTCTTCACGATGCCCGCGTTTTCCGTGTCGGCTGCGATCAGCATCGGCATCCCGCTGTTCGTCGTCGCGATGGCCTCGCAGAACGTGCCCGGCATCGCGGTCCTGCGCGCCGACGGCTACACCACGCCGTCCGCCCCGCTCATCTCGGCCACCGGCTTCGCTTCGCTGCTGCTCGCGCCGTTCGGCTCGCACGGCGTGAATCTCGCCGCGATTACTGCCGCCATCTGCACCGGCCGCGAAGCCCACGAGGACCACAACCGGCGCTATACGGCGGCGGTGTGCTGCGGCGTGTTCTATCTCGTCGCCGGCGTGTTCGGTGCGACCATCGCCGCGCTGTTCGCGTCGTTTCCGAAGGCGCTGGTCGTTTCGGTGGCCGCGCTGGCGCTGTTCGGCTCGATCATGAGCGGTCTCACGAACGCGATGCAGGATCCGCGGCAGCGAGAACCGGCGCTCGTCACGTTCATGACGACGGCGTCAGGACTCACACTGCTGTCGATCGGACCGGCGTTCTGGGGGCTGATGGCGGGCCTGGCGACGCATCTGGTACTCAATGCCCGGCGCGCGTGATTCGTCCGCCGCTTTCGTCCGCCGCTTTCGTCCGCTAATTGGCACATGCCGCGCACCGGCACGGGACATGCGCAAGGAACAAGACGGAACGCTAAAGCCCGCGCCCGGTCGAACCGGACGCGCACGCGATCAGCGCGTTTCCCGCGCGCGGGACTAGAATGACGGAATGGTTTTCAGGGGCGCGCCGCGCGATCGTGATTCCGATGGCAATCGCCATCGAAATCGCCGCGCGGCGTCGCAATCATGGGCAATCCGCGGGTTTGTTACCGCATTTTGACAAGGCGCCACGCGTCTCAGACTCGACATGACATCCGCTCTCGACCAGCTCAAGCAGTACACGACCGTCGTCGCCGACACGGGCGATTTCCAGCAATTCATCGCATTCAAGCCGCAGGATGCGACCACCAATCCGTCGCTGATCCTGAAGGCCGTCCAGAAGGACGACTACAAGCCGCTGCTCGAAAAGACCGTCAAGGAGCACGCGAAGAAGCCGATGCCGCAGATCATCGACAATCTGCTCGTCGCCTTCGGCACCGAAATCCTCAAGATCGTCCCGGGCCGCGTCTCGACCGAAGTCGATGCGCGCCTGTCGTTCGATACCCAGGCCTCCATCGCCAAGGGCCGCGAGATCATCAAGCTGTATGAGAATGCCGGCATCGACCGCAAGCGCGTGCTCATCAAGCTGGCCTCGACGTGGGAAGGCATCCGCGCCGCCGAAGTCCTGCAGAAGGAAGGCATCCACTGCAACATGACGCTGCTGTTCTCGCTCGCGCAGGCCGTCGCCGCCGCCGACGCGGGCGCGCAACTGATCTCGCCGTTCGTCGGCCGCATCTACGACTGGTACAAGAAGTCGGCCGGCGCCGAATGGGACGAAGTCAAGAACGGCGGCGCGAACGATCCGGGCGTGCAGTCGGTGCGCCGCATCTACGCGTACTACAAGAAGTTCGGCTACAAGACCGAGGTGATGGGCGCGAGCTTCCGCACCTTGAGCCAGATCACGGAACTCGCCGGCTGCGATCTGCTGACCATCAGCCCCGACCTGCTCAAGAAACTCGCCGACAGCAACGACACCGTCGAGCGCAAGCTGTCTCCGGAAGCGAGCAAGAACGAGAACGTCGAGAAAATCGCGGTCGATGAGCCGACCTTCCGTTTCGCCGTCAACGACGACGCCATGGCCACCGAGAAGCTCGCGGAAGGCATCCGCGCCTTCGCCGCCGACGCCATCAAGCTCGAGAAGCTGATCGCCGCGCTGCAGTAACGCCGGTCTCGCCTGGAACAAGAAGGACCGCAGCACCGATCCGGTGCGCGGTCCTTTTTATTTGCGGATGCGCCTGGAGAGGTTCACGCGCCGAACGGCCGAGCGCCCTCGATGTTCCATTGCCGTTCCACTTCCGAGAGTCGCAGCCGCAAGCGCTCCGCCTGTTCGACGAAGCGCATCGCGAGCCAGTGCATGCCTTCCGTGGCGTGATCGCCGGGCGACTCGGCGCACACCGTGGATTCAACGGCCGTGGTCTCCAGCGCATGATGCAGCAGGCTCACGCGGCCGAAGCGCAGCGCGCGCGCCATCTGCAGCAACTGACGGCGCACGGCGACTTCACCCGGCGAGCAGCCGAGCGCAAAACGATGTCCGCCTACGGAGGTCACTTCCGGCATCGACGTGACCAGCATTTCGAGCGCCGCGAGCATCGCGCGATGCAGCCGCTGGATTTCCTCGAGCCGCGCCATCGGCAGGTTCGTTTCCTTGGAGACCGATTCCAGCAGGCCGCGCGACTGCACCAGCCGCTGGCTCATGCGAAAGAAGCGCTTCGCCATGTCTTCCGGCAGCAGCGGCACGCCTTCGAGCAGTGCGCCGTAGATCTTCGCGCCTTCGCGCAGATTGTCGGCGAGCCGGTAGCGCCATGAATAAGTCGCGTATTGCGGCAGCACGAACGAGAAGCCGAGCGCGATCACCACGCCGATCATCACGTTCGCCGTGCGCCACAGGCCCGTCGTGAACGGCAGGTCGCCGTGGCCCGAGACGATGACCATGGTGATCGCCGTGAGCAGCGCGACGTAGCCCGCCTTGCCGATCGCGTAGTAGGCGCAGCCGCCCGCGATCGCGCACATCAGCACGAAGAACAGCATCAGCGAGCCGGTCAGCGCCTGCGCCGCGATCAGCACGAGCCCGAACGCCGCGCCGAGCATCGTGCCGATCGCGCGTTCGGCGGCCTTCTTGCGGATGTTGCCGTAGTGCTGCAAGCCGCCTACGACCACCAGCACCGAGACCGTCGCCCAGACGCCGTGCGGCACGTCGATGCCGGTGGTCACGGCAATCGACATCGCCACGGCCAGTGCGACCCGCACGCCGTGAATCAGGTTGGCGTGGCGATAGCGGAAGTACGGCGATGCAATCCAGCTGAACAGACGCGACAGACGGCCGTGTCTGACTGACGTCGATGTCGGAGAAAACATGGTTCGCTCGCGTCGATGAACATGATCGTTCGTCCGGCCGGCTCGCGCGTCGCACAAACAAGACGCCCGTAGCGGCCGGCGGCTGCTACGGGCGTTTTACCAGCTTTTCGTGAGCCGCGCCGGGTCAGCGCCCGGCGCGGCACAAGCTGCTGGATCAGCTTTCCACGATGTCCAGATAGTCTTCCGGACGCGTGCGGTCGTCCGAGCGCTTGAGGCCCAGGACGCGCACGAGCAGGCTGACGGCGACCGACACGATCAGGTTGGCGATCAGCGCCCACACGGCGGCGTAGCCCGGCACGACATAGCCGAACAGATGCAGCGGATAGATCGAGCCCTTCAGCTGCAGCGACACGGCCATCCAGGTACCGACGCCGATCCCCACCGCCCAGCCGATCAGCAGGCCGCGATGGTCGAGCACGCGCGTGTAGAGGCCGAGCACCAGCGCGGGCAGCGTCTGGATGATCCAGATGCCGCCGAGCAGTTGCAGCTGGATCGCATAGGTCAGCGGCAGCGCGAGAATGAACACCACCGCGCCCACCTTCACGATCAGCGACACCAGCTTGGCGACGTTGGTCTCCTGCTCCGGCGTCATCGACGTATTGACGAATTCGCGGTGCACGTTGCGCGTGTACAGGTTGGCGGCCGCGATCGACATGATCGCCGCCGGCACCAGCGCGCCGATGCCGATTGCCGCGAACGCCACGCCCACGAACCACGACGGGAAGTAGTGCAGGAACAGCGCCGGCACGGCGAAGTTCGCGCCGTAGGCCTTGAAGTACGGCGCGTATTCCGGCATGTCCTTCACGCCCGAAGCGAGCGCCATGTAGCCGAGCAGCGCCAGCAGGCCGAGCACCAGCGAATAAGCGGGCAGCAGCGACATGTTGCGGCGGATCGTGTTGCCCGAATTGGACGACAGGATGGCCGTGACCGAGTGCGGATACAGGAACAGCGCGAGCGCGGAACCCACCGCCAGCGTCGCATAGGCGCTGTAGCCGTTGAGGCTCGCGGCGTCGGGCGCTTTCAGCAGGATCTTCTCGGGCGGCACGATGCCGAAGATGTGGCCGAAGCCGCCGAGCTGCGCCGGAATCACGATCATCGCGGCGATGATCGTGATGTAGATCAGCACGTCCTTCACCACGGCGATCATCGCCGGTGCGCGCAGACCCGAGGTGTAGGTGTACGCGGCGAGAATCGCGAAGGCGATGATCAGCGGCAGATCGCCGACGAGGCCTTGGGTCGAGAAGCCGAGCGCACCGATCACCACTTCGATGCCGACCAGTTGCAGCGCGATGTACGGCATGGTCGCGACGATGCCGGTCAGCGCGACGGCCAGCGCCAGCATGCGGCTGTTGTAGCGGGCATGCACGAAGTCGGCGGCGGTCACATAGCCGTGACGCTTCGCGATGCTCCACAGCTTCGGAAACACGACGAACGCGAACGGATAGATGAGGATGGTGTACGGCAGCGCGAAGAAGCCGGTTGCGCCCGCGCCGAACACGAGCGCCGGAACCGCGACGAAGGTGTAGGCCGTATAGAGGTCGCCGCCGAGCAGGAACCAGGTGACGATGGTGCCGAAGCGACGGCCGCCGAGACCCCATTCGTCGAGCTGGGCGAGATCGCCCTTGCGCCAGTGCGCGGCGATGAAGCCGAGAATCGTGACGCCGACGAAGAAGAGGACGAAGACGAAGGTTGCGGTGGAATTCATCATCGCGCGCCTCCGCTCTTGCGATTCGAGGGCAGCGCCTTGGTCTTCTTGTAGACGACCGCGGTAATCACCGCGCTGATCAGCACCCACAACAACTGGTACCAGTAGAAATACGGGAAGCCCCACAACACGGGCTCGATCTTGTTATAAAACGGCACCCATACCACACCGATCCACGGAAGGATCAAAAGCCACAGCCAGTGCTTGTTGCGCGGTTGTCCAGTGCCGGTCGCAGCTTCTTGAGCCATGAACGGTCCTCTCCTCTTGTTTGATTTTGGTCTACGGTCCGGACGGATGACGTGCCGGTTGTCGTATCGGTTTTCACGCCACGTGACTGGCCTGGCGGCCGTTGAAAGCGCCCCGAAATAACAGGAGGAGTATATGGACCCTTAAAACCCGGTCAAGCAAGGGGAATCCCGACTATTCCCCTGATTTGAAAGAACTTTGTAACCATGCTGGAACGCACGCCCAGCACGGTGCCGCACGTTGGGGCGTCAGATCCGAAAGGCTTCGCCCGGCTTGAGGCCCGCGCTTTCGGCAAGACCCTTCACCCACTTCCGCGTAGGCAATCCCAACTGATCCTCGATCAGCTTCGCACGCGCCTCGAGCGCACTGAGCGGCACGTCGAGCGCGGGACCCGCGAAGGCCAGCGCGACGCGATTGCCGTCGTGCACTTCCGGCAGCGCGATCACGCGGTGATCGAACGCCTCGTTCAGATGCCGCATGTTGCGCACGAAGCTCGGATGGTCGCCGAACAGGTTCACCGTGACGACGCCCGCCGCCTGCGTGAGGCACGCGCGGCAGGCGCGATAGAACGACACGCTGTCGAGCACCGGACGCTGTGCCGCGGCGTCATACACGTCGATCTGCATGGCGCCGGTCGTGCCGTGATTCGCGCGATCGTTGACGAACTCCCACGCGTCGCGCTCGGTGACGGTGAGACGCGCGTCGTCATAAGGCAGGTCGAACATCGCGCGGGCTGCGATCACGACCGCCGGATTCACTTCCACCGCCTCGACCTGCGCGCGCTTCAGGAAGCGGTAGCAGAACTTGGTCAGCGCGGCCGCGCCCAGTCCGAGCTGCACGATCCGCTCCGGCGTCTCGATGAACAGCAGCCAGGCCATCATCTGCTGCACGTATTCGAGTTCGATGTGATCGGGCTTACGGAGACGCATCGCGCCCTGCACCCATTCCGTGCCGAAGTGCAGATAGCGCACGCCGCCCTCTTCCGAGAACGTCACCGGCGCGAAGCGCGGCTTGCGCGGCGCCTCGATGCGCGGCGCATGGGCGAGATCGTCGTCATCGTGCTCGCGCGCGGCGCGCTTCTGCTTTTGCTTCTGCTTGCCGGCGTGCTTCGAGTCCTGCTTGCGTCCGAACGCGCGGGCTTCAGCGGACGCGCGTTTGATCAGTGTCGTCATGGGTGAGGAGGTCGCGCCAGAGACGCAGTTTTTGGTCGAACGAGAGCATAGCATTGGCCGCACTCGACGACGGCAGCACCCGCGTCGCATAGCCCGCGGCGCCGATCACCGGTGCGAACCGGCCCGAGGTCTTGCCGTTGAAGCAGACGCGGCGCAACGCCGGAAAGCGCGTGTGGAACACGGCGAAGTCATTCGGCGACGCGTGGCGGATCGCGCTGTCGAGACTGCCCTCGCGCTCGCACGCCGCCAGCACGTCCCACAGGCCGATGCCATGCGCCAGGAGCCGCGTGAGCCGGTCGTCGTAGGCGAGCTCGTGCAGCGGCTCGCCGATCGCCGCGCCCACCAGGCGCCAGAACTGGTTGCGCGGATGCGCGTAATACTGGGCCGCCGCCAGCGAAGCGACGCCCGGAAAGCTGCCGAGAATCAGCGTGTGAGTGGCGTGATCGCCGATCGGCTCGAATCCGGCGAGCGTCATTTCGCTTCGCCGCGCACGACGCGCTTCGCATGCGAACTCAGATGCCCATACGCCCGCGCATGTTCGCGCCGATGCGGACCGTGGAGCGTGGCGAGCCTGGTCCATAGCGTATCGAGCATGCATTCGGTGACCATCAGCGGCGCGCCGTGCCGCTCGAACACCGAACGGCGCGCGACGAGCGTGGGTGAGACATCGTGCGATTGCCGCAAGGCCAGCCGATAGAGCGGATGACGCGCCGTCAGCCGGCGGCTTGCGAGCGCCGAACGCGACACGCTGCTGTCGCTGTATAGCAGTTCCGCGAGTGGACGCGTGCGCAAGCGGCGCATCGACTGCCATATGCCCGTGCTGTACGCCAGCGGAACGATGCTGTGCGCGACGACGAAGGGCGTGCCGTCGACCTTCAACGCCACTTCGCGCAGCCACACCGGCGTACGCGGCGTGATGCCGAGCGCGCGGGCTTCGTCCCGCCAGGGAAGACTGACGGCTTCGCGCGTGACATCGACGGTCACGGCGCCCAGCGTGCGCAGATGCGCGGTCAGCGAGCCGCCGCGCGTCAGCCAGTCTTGTTGAGCATCGGAGAGAGCGGCACAGGGGACGACGCGCCAGTGCGCATCGGTGGGATCGGTCGGCATGGACATGGCGGCGATTATAAGGGCCCCCTGCCAACGCCCGCCTTACACCCGTGCCCACCACAACCGCAGCTTAGGACGATTCGTATGGTGCGCGGCATGTCAGAAGCGGAGACTGAAATGCCGGTCGCGCGCCGCGCCGGTTTCATCCTGAGAGGCAAACAGAATGTCGGTAAACAAGAAACAAACGTCCAGACCGGTTGCGCATCTGGCGTCGGAAACACTGCATGACCCGAAGGCGTCGGCAACGGCCAAGAGCCTTGCCGCATCCGCCTTGGCTCAGTCGCATACGCGCAAGCAAACCGGTGCCGGGATGGAGCATAAAGCCAGCGAAGTGCTCCATAGCAGCAAATACGCGCCGGACACCAAAAAGCTCGCCGCGTCCGTGCTCGCGCAGTCGAACAAGGAGCGCAAGCGCAAATGAAAACAGGCGCCGCCGGTTTTCCCGGCGGCGCCTGCATCACACTGCTTTCAGACTGTTCAGCGCGCGAGCAGCAGCGCGTTGGTCCGCTTGACGAAGCTCGCCGGATCTTCCAGCGTGCCGCCTTCGGCCAGCATGGCCTGGTCGAAGAGCAGATGGCACCAGTCCGCGAAGTTGGCGTTGTCGGCGTTGAGCGCCTTCACGAGCGGATGTTCCGGATTCACTTCCAGAATCGGCTGCATCTGCGGCGCCTGCTGGCCCGCGGCTTTCAGCATGCGTTGCAGATAGCCGCTCATGTCGCCTTCGTCGGCCACCAGGCAGGTGGGCGAATCAGTGAGACGGAACGTGAGCCGCACATCCTTCGCCTTGCCTTCCAGCGCTTCCTTCATCTTCTCGACGAGCGGCTTCATGTCCTCGCCGACCTTCTCCTGCTGCTGCTTCTCTTCGTCGTTGAGCGCACCGAGATCGAGGTCGCCGCGTGCGACGCTCGCGAGCGGCTTGCCGTCGAACTCATTGAGGAACGACAGCATCCATTCGTCGACGCGATCCGTCAGCAGCAGCACTTCCACGCCCTTCTTGCGGAACACTTCCAGGTGCGGGCTGTTCTTCGCGGCCTGCCAGCTGTCGGCGGTCACGTAGTAGATCTTCGTCTGCTCGGGCTTCATGCGCGCGACATACTCCGCGAGCGAAACGGTCTGCTCGCTGCTGTCGCTGTGCGTCGAGGCGAAGCGCACCAGTTTCGCAATGCGTTCCCGGTTGCTGAAGTCTTCGCCGACGCCTTCCTTCAGCACCTGGCCGAACTCGCTCCAGAAGCTCGCGTACTTCTGCTTGCCGGCGTCGTCGGTGGCTTCGGCCGACGCGCTCGCGATGTCTTCCAGCATCGACAGCACGCGCTTGGTCACGCCTTCGCGGATCGCCTTCACATCGCGGCTTTCCTGCAGGATTTCACGCGAGACGTTGAGCGGCAGGTCCGCCGAATCCACCACGCCCTTCACGAAACGCAGATACGCGGGCAGCAGTTGCTCGGCATCGTCCATGATGAAGACGCGCTTCACGTACAGCTTGAGGCCGCCGCGATGCTCACGGTTCCACAGGTCGAACGGTGCGTGTTTCGGCACGTACAGCAGTTGCGTGTACTCGCTGCGCCCCTCGACACGGTTGTGCGTCCACGCGAGCGGCTCGTCGTGGTCGTGCGAGATGTGCTGGTAGAACTGCGTGTACTGCTCGTCGCTGATGTCGCTCTTCGGACGCGTCCACAGCGCGCTCGCCTGGTTGACGGTCTCGTCTTCGTCTTTCGTGACCATCTCGCTCTTTTCCGCGTCCCACTCTTCCTTCTTCATCAGGATGGGCAGCGCGACGTGATCCGAATACTTCTGGATGATCGACTTGAGCTTGTGCGACGACAGCAGGTCGTCTTCGTCAGCACGCAGATGCAGCGTGATGGTGGTGCCGCGTTGCGCGCGCTCGATGTCCTCGACTTCGAAATCGCCCTCGCCCGCGCTGGTCCAGCGCACGCCCTGCTCCGCCGGCAGCCCGGCGCGGCGCGTCTCGACCGTGATCTTGTCCGCAACGATGAAGCCTGAATAGAAACCCACACCGAACTGGCCGATCAGCGCCGCATCCTTCTGCTGGTCGCCCGAGAGCTTCGAGAAGAATTCCTTGGTGCCCGAACGCGCGATCGTGCCGAGATGCGAAATGGCTTCGTCGCGGCTCATGCCGATGCCGTTGTCGTCGATGGTCACGGTGCGCGCGGCCTTGTCGAACGATACGCGGATGCGCAGGTCCGGATCGTTCTCGTACAGCGCGCTGTTCTCGATCGCCTCGAAACGCAGTTTGTCGGCGGCGTCGGAGGCATTGGAAATGAGTTCGCGAAGGAAGATTTCCTTGTTGCTGTACAGCGAATGAATCATCAGGTGCAGAAGCTGTTTCACTTCTGCCTGAAAGCTCATGGTTTCTTGCGCCATGTCCGGGTCCTCTGTGTTGATTTATCTGTGTTGAAGTGATGCTGACGGCCCGGGCGGGGTACTGCGCGCCGCCTGGGCCGGCAATCCGAGCGATATCGGGGCGGTTCGGCGTTTTTCAAGGGCCGTCCGGGGCCAGGTCTTATGATGCGTCTTTGACCTCGCCGCATCGCCCGTACCGTCATGCCGCTCCTGTTCCGCCGCGCACCGCCAGGCCGTCCGCTCACGCCGGGCGAAACCGGCATGGCGCGGCTCGTGTTCGGCGACGCCATCGACTATCCGGCGGTCCGCGTCCATGCCCGCGCCTATCTGCCGTTCGGCCTGCAGCCGCCGCGCACCGCGATGGCGCCCAACGGCCAGCTGTATTTTCCGAGCGCCTGTTGTCAGGATGATTTCTCGTGCTGCGACCTCGGCAATCGCATGTGGTTCATTCACGAGATGACGCACGTATGGCAATTCCAGCTCGGCTATCCGGTCCGATGGCGCGGCGCGCTGCGCGTCGGGCTGTCCTACGCGTACCGGCTGGCCGCCGGCAAGCGTCTCGCCGACTTCAACATGGAAGCGCAAGGCAACCTGCTCGCGGATTATTTCGCGCTGCGCTTCTGCGACGGCCAGCACCGGCTCTACGAGCAGCGCTACCGGCAAATGCCCGGCGCGCTCGCGCTGTTCGAGACCGTGCTGGCGGAATTCATCCGGACGCCGTCGGCGCGGCGCAATCTGCCCGGACGAAGGCGTTAGCGCCCGCTTCAGACTTCAGGCGCTGCGCCGCGACGCACGGTCCAGATAATTCGACAGCAGTTCCGGCAACGCCGGATCGCCGCAATTGGCGACATTGAAGCGCATCCAGGTGGTCGGCGACTGCTGCGGCGAGAACAGGCTGCCCGGCGTCAGCAGGAAACCGGCTTCGTGGCCGGCGGCGGCGAGACCATCGGAATCGACGCCCGCGTCAGCCCACAGGAACATGCCCGCCGACGGCGTCGAGAACAGCCGCAGTCCGGTTTTCTCGAGCATGCGCGCGGTCTTGTCGCGCACGCCGTCGAGCCGCGTGCGCAGGCGCTCGACGTGCCGCCGGTAGTGTCCTTCGGTCAGGATCTTGTAGACGACCCGCTCGTTCAGCTCCGGACTGGTCATGCCGACGAGCATCTTCTGATCGGCCAGCGCCTTCGCGACGTCCGGCGCGGCCGCGATATAGCCGACCCGCAGGTTCGCCGCGAGCGTCTTCGAAAAGCTGCCGAGGAAGATCACGCGCTTCAACTGATCGAGCGAGGCCAGGCGCGTGGCCGGGAAGTTGGTCGGGCACAGGTCGCCGTAGACATCGTCCTCGACGACGATGAAGTCGTATTCCTGCGCCAGTTGCAGGATCCGGTACGCCTGCGCGGCCGTCAGCGAGGTGCCGGTCGGGTTCTGCAGCACGGAGTTGATGATCAGCATCTTCGGCCGCCAGGTGGCGACGAGCGTTTCGAGCGCGTCGAGGTCGGGGCCGTCCGGCGTGTACGGCATGCCGACGAGCCGCGCGCCCTGCGAGGCGAAGCGCCCGAACATCTGGAACCACGCCGGATCGCCGACGATCACCGCATCGCCCGGCTTCACATAGAGCCGCGCGATCAGGTCGATGGCCTGCGTGATGCCGGAAGTCAGCACGATCTGCCGCGCCGCCGACGCACCGATTTCCAGTTCCTCCAGCCGCGTCTGCAATTGCTGGCGCAGCGGCAGGAAGCCTTGCGGCGTGCCGAAGCCGAGCATCTGGGCGCCGCTCAGGCGGGACAGCGCGCGCAAGGCGTTGGTGATCAGTTCGCCGTCGAGCCAGCGGCCCGGCAGATAGCCCAGGCCCGGCCCTTTTTCGGGACTCGACGTGTGCAGCATGTTGCGCAGCAGCCAGACCACGTCGATGGTGTTCTGCAGCGGCTCGCGCTCCGAAGCGGCGGCGGGCGCCTCGCCCCGGGCGACGAGCGACGGCGCGGCCCGCTCGCGTACATAGAACCCGGAACCGCGGCGCGAATCGAGATAGCCATGCGCGACGAGCCGCTCATAGGCCTCGACCACGGTGAAGCGGGACACGCCCTTGTCGAGCGCGAGCTTGCGGATGGACGGCATGCGCATGCCGGGCCGGAACACCCGTTCGTCGATGCGGCGGCGGCCCCATTGCACGAGCTGGTCCACGAGGGTGAGTTGCGCGGCGTCGTGCGGGGCGGGAATCTGGTCGAGCGGGACGGACATGCGGACCTCCGGGCGGATGGCGATGCGTTGCCGGTGCTTTTGCCGAATTGTCGGGAAGAGTCAAAAACTGTACCGAACACGGCTGGGTCGATTGTACCGTTACTGTTATGGTGAGAGACGCTACATTCTCCTTTCGGGTCGCGAGAATGCTGGGCGTTGCGTCAAGCCAGGCGGCCCATCCAGTCCAACCGCGCCTGTCATGACCGATTCCCGACTCAAACTCGACCACCTCGTCATCGCCGCGCGCACGCTCGAGGAAGGCGCGCAATTCGTCGCCGCGAAGTTCGGCGTGGACACGGCGCCCGGCGGCACGCATCCGTCGATGCGCACCCACAATCGCCTGCTGAATCTGTGGGGCGGAGCCTACCTGGAAGTGATCGCGATCGATCCCGCCGCGCCCGCCGTGGAGACGCCGCGGCCACGTCTCTTCGCGCTGGACGATCCGGCGCAGCAGCAGCGCATCGCGGAACACGGTCCGCAGCTCGTGCACTGGGTGGCGCGCGTGGAGCGGCCGAAGTCGCTGACGCGCTGGCGCGAGCAGTATCCCGAACGCATCGCGCCGGTCGCGGCGATGTCGCGCGGCGCCAATACCTGGGGCCTGACTGTCCCCGACGACGGCGCGTTCCCCGCGTGGCAAGGCGCCGGACAAGGCGTGCTGCCGTCGCTGATCCAGTGGGACGCGCCGCTGCTGCCGAGCGACGTACTGCCGCCCAGCGGCATCGCGCTGCGCGCCTTGCGCGGCTTTCACGCCGATGCCGCGCGCATCGCCGAACAGCTCGCGTGGCTCGGCGCGGCGCACCTGATCCACATCGAGGCCACCTCCGGCGCGCCGGTGCTGGTGGCGGAATTCGCCCTGCCGGACGGCTCGACGCTCACCCTTGGCGAATCCGCGGAACATGCCCAGGCGCGCGAGGAAGAGGCGCTTCAGGCAGCCAGACGCCGCCGCGCGAAAAAGACCGAGCCGCAGGCACCGCAGCAACTCGACCTGCCCGGCACACCCCGACAGGACATCTGATATCCGATCCGAGGAGACACCCCACGATGAGAACCCGCGAAACCGAAGGCATGCTGCTCGGCCTGATCGGCGTGGTCATTTTCAGCCTGACGCTGCCGATGACGCGCATCGTCGTCGCGGAGGTGCATCCGCTGCTCAACGGCCTCGGCCGCGCGCTCGTCGCGGCCCTGCCCGCCGCCGCGCTGCTCGCCTGGCGGCGCGAAAAGTGGCCCACCTGGCCGCAGGTCAAGAGCCTGGCGGTTGTGTCGCTGGGCGTGATCATCGCGTTTCCGGTGTTTTCGGCGTGGTCGATGAAATACGTGCCGGCGTCGCACGGCGCGGTGGTCAACGGGCTCCAGCCGCTGTGCGTCGCGATTTATGCCGCGTGGCTCTCGCACGAACGGCCGTCGAAGCTGTTCTGGGTCAGCGCGCTCGCGGGCAGCGCGATCGTCGTCGCCTTCGCGGTGCAGACGGGCGGCGGCGGCCTGCAGGCGGGCGACCTGCTGATGCTGGTCGCGGTCGGCATCGGCGCGCTCGGCTATGCGGAAGGCGCGCGGCTCGCCCGCCAGATGGGCGGCTGGCAGGTGATCTGCTGGGCGCTCGTGCTGTCGGCGCCGTTCCTGCTCTTGCCGGTCGGCGGCCTCGCGTGGGCGCATCACACGGCGCATCCCGGGCCGCTCTCGCTCAAGGTGTGGCTGGCCTTCGGCTATGTCACGCTGTTCTCGCAGTTCATCGGCTTCTTCGCGTGGTACGCCGGACTGGCGATGGGCGGCATCGCGCGCGTGGGCCAGGTGCAACTGCTGCAGATCTTCTTCACGATGGCCTTCTCCGCGCTGTTCTTCGGCGAGCACGTGAGCGGCTCGACGTGGCTGTACGCGGCCGCCGTGATCGTGACCGTCGTGCTGGGCCGCCGGGCCGCCGTGCGTCCCGCGCCGCTGCAGACTCAGGCAGTGCCGGCACCCGCCGCCCGTCCGACGCACGCAAGATGACGCGCACGCGCGATAATGCTGGATTGCGCGTGCGCCGCTCGCCCGCGCACCCCGATTTCTGACCCAACGCGGGACCACTCCAAGCCAACCGAGGCACCCCATGAATCAAGCCGATCTCCGCGCCACCCCGTGGCAACTCTCCGAACGCGCCCGCAAGCTCACGAGCTCGGCGATTCGCGAAATCCTGAAAGTCACGGAGCGGCCGGAGGTCATTTCCTTCGCGGGCGGCCTGCCCTCGCCCGCGACCTTTCCGGTCGAGGAAATGCGGCACGCGTCGGAACGCATCCTGCGCGACCAGCCGTCCGCGGCGCTCCAGTACAGCGCGACCGAAGGCTACCTGCCGCTGCGCGAATGGGTGGCGGCGCGCTATTCGGTGAACGGCGCGTCGATCCGTCCGTCGCAGGTGCTCATCACGACCGGTTCGCAACAGGCGCTCGACCTGCTCGGCAAGACGCTGGTGGATCCGGACAGCCGCGTACTGGTCGAAACGCCGACCTACCTCGGCGCGCTCCAGTCGTTCTCGCTGTTCGAGCCTGACTACGTGCAGGTCCCCACCGACGAATCCGGCCTGGTTCCCGAAGGCCTCGACGCCGCGCTCACCGCCGGCGCGCGCCTGCTCTACGCCCAGCCCAATTTCCAGAACCCGACCGGCCGCCGCCTGCCGCTCGCGCGCCGCCAGGCGCTCGCCGCCCTCGCGAAGACCGCCGCCTTCCCGGTGATCGAAGACGACCCCTACGGCGCGCTCGACTACGCCGGCGCCCCGCTGCCCACGCTGCTTTCGATGGCGCCGGATCACATCGTGCATCTCGGCTCGTTCTCGAAGGTGCTGGCGCCGGGCCTGCGCGTGGGCTACATCATCGCGCCCGAGGAGCTGCACTACAAACTCGTGCAGGCCAAGCAGGCCACCGATCTGCACACGCCGAGCCTCACGCAGCGCATCGTCTACGAAGTGGTGAAGGACGGCTTCCTCGACCAGCACGTGCCGAAGATTCGCACACTGTATCGCGACCAGTGCGAGGCGATGCTCGACGCGCTGCAACGCCACATGCCCGCCGGCGTCGAATGGAACCGTCCTGAAGGCGGCATGTTCGTGTGGCTGACGCTGCCGAAGCACATCGACACGATGAAGCTGCTCGAGCAGTCCGTCGCGCAGAACGTGGCCTTCGTGCCGGGCGGTCCGTTCTACGCCAACACAGCTGCGCACAACACGCTGCGCCTGTCGTTCGTGACGGTGCCGCCGGCGACGATCGACGAAGGCGTCGGCCGGCTCGGCGCGCTGATCCGCGCGAGCCTCTGAATTTCCGGGGCGCCGCGCGCCTCTTCACCCGCTTGAAGTCAAGGAGCAACCGATGGCATCGAATGTATACGACAAGCTGAAGGAACTCGGCATCGACCTGCCCACCGCGGGCGCGCCGGCCGCCGCCTACGTGATGAGCGCGCAGAGCGGCAACACGGTCTATCTGTCCGGGCATATCGCGAAGAAGGATGGCAAGGTGCACGCCGGCAAGCTCGGCGCCGACATCTCCACGGAAGAAGGCAAGGCGGCCGCGCGCAATGTGGCCATCGACCTGATCGCGACGCTGCACGCGCACGTCGGCGACCTGAACCGCGTCAAGCGCATCGTCAAGGTCATGAGCCTCGTCAACTCGACCTTCGAGTTCACGGAGCAGCACATCGTGACGAACGGCGCGTCCGAACTCATCGCGGAAGTGTTCGGCGATGCCGGCAAGCACGCGCGCTCGGCCTTCGGCGTGGCGCAGATTCCGCTCGGCGCGTGCGTCGAGATCGAACTGATCGCGGAAGTCGCCGAAGTCGCCTGAAACGCGCGTCCCCTTCGCCGTTCATCCGCGAAACCCGACGCAGCGACGCGTCGGGTTTTTTTATGCCCTGCTCCAGCGAGACACACGCTCATGTCCTCACACGCCGACCAACGGGTCGTCCAGTTCAAGCAGGTCGATGTCTTCACCTCCGTGCCGTTCAAGGGCAACCCGCTCGCCGTGATCTTCGATGCCGACGGTCTCTCCACCGAACGCATGCAGGAGATCGCGCGCTGGACCAACCTGTCCGAAACCGCTTTCCTGCTGCCGCCGACCGATGCACGCGCCGACTATCGCGTGCGCATCTTCACGACCGCGGTGGAATTGCCGTTCGCCGGGCATCCGACGCTCGGCAGCGCGCACGCGCTCATCGACGCCGGCTATACACCGAAGACACCCGGACGGCTGGTGCAGGAATGCGGCGTCGGCCTGGTGACGCTCGCCGAACGCGCGGGCGGCGAGTGGGCCTTCGCCGCGCCGCCGGCCCGCATCACGCCTTTGACCGCAGCGCAGAACGCCCGTCTCGCGGCGGCGCTTGCCCCCGCCACACTCGATCCGGAAGCGCCGCCCGCCGCGGTGGACAACGGCGCGCCCTGGCTCGTGGTGCGCGTGCGCGACGCGGCGCAGTGTCTTGCGCTGACGCTGGCGGGCGAGTCGCGCGAAGCGGTCCGGCAGATCGTCGCGGAAACGGGCACACACGGCATCGTGGTCTACGGTCCGCACGCGCCCGGCGGACCCGCGACCTTCGAACTGCGCGCGCTTCTGCTGGGCGCGGAGAACATCGAGGATCCGGTCACGGGCAGCGCAAACGCCGCCCTCGCCATGCTGCTGACGCAGCAAGGCAAGCGTCCGGGCGCGCACTACACGGTTCGTCAGGGCACCGCGTTGGGCCGCGACGGCCGCGTGAGCGTCACTTATGACGACCAGGCGGATGGCGCGCCCGTGTGGATCGGCGGCCATTCGGTAACTGTGATCGACGGTAATTTCCGTAGCTGAAACAATGACCTGCGCATATCCCCTGCGGCGCGCGTTTACCCCCAAGGGCGGGCTCTTTCTTAAAGCAGGAGCCTTCGCTACTATCTGACCAATGGGGATAAAAAGAAGCGTCGGACGTGGCGGCGGCAATGCAACGGACCCGGCAGGGGCGCGGTTTGTATCCGGACTCGAATAATCCTTCAGCGGCGCCAAGCCGCCGCGCCAGGGCAACGGCCGGCGCTGCCGGGCACAGTGAGCGCAGCGAAAGCCACCCGCAACGATGACGCCGCTGACAGGATCTGCCAAAGAATGTCCATCCCCCAGCCGCGGCGTACTGCGCGCGGTATAGTCACTCGTTTCGGCCGAACGCCTCCGCACATGCATCGCTTCATCCACTTCGCGCAGTTCGCAGCACGTCAGGCGCTACGCGATCCAGCGTTGCAGGGAGCGCCATGAAGCGGGCGCGCACGCATGCCGTCCCGGACACCCTCACAAGCGCCCCGGCGGCGCGGCGGCGGCGGGCGTTGCTGGCCATTCCGGTACTGGGCACCTTCGTGCTGGTGCTGCTGTGGGCGGTCATCTTCGCCCGGCTTTCGGTGGAGCGCGAAGCCACCACGCACGAATCCATGTCTTCGGCCGCCATCCTGTCGGCGGCGCTCGAGCAGCACACCATCAAGGCCATTCATCAGGTCGACCAGATCACCCGTTTCGTCAAATACGAATACGAGAAATCGCCTGACAACTTCGACCTGATCGCCACCGTCGAGAAAGGCGTCGTGCAGAGCGACACGCTGGTGCAGGTCTCGCTGATCGACGAATACGGCACGCTGGTCGCCAACACCTCGGATCCGCATCCGAAACCCATCGACCTGTCGGACCGCGAGCACTTCAAGGTCCACGCGCATTCCAACGACGACCTCCTCTACGTCAGCCGCCCGGTGCGCGGCCGCGTGTCCGGCCTGTGGACGCTGCAGTTCACGCGGCGGCTCAATCATCCGGACGGCTCGTTCGCCGGCGTCGTGGTGGTGTCGGAAGACCCGGCCTATTTCACGAGCGACTTCTACAACGTCGCGTCGATCGGCCGCGAGGGCGTGATTGCCGTGGTGTCGGACAGCGGCTCGGTGCTCGCGCGCAGCACGGGCGGCGGCCTGGCCGATGGCGCGGCGGCCGCCACGGCCGCCGCGCAAGGCAACGGCGGCGATGCAAGCGCTGCCGCCAGCAGCCGCGCCCGCGCGGACTTCACCGCGAGCGGCGTGTATCCCACGCTGGATCACGCGTCGGGCATCTACGTGGATCCCATCGATCACGTGAAGCGCATCGTGTCGTACCGGCATATCGACGGTTATCCGCTCGGCGTGCTCGTCGGTCTCTCCGAACGCGAGGAGATGATCGACTACAACCACACGCGCAACGTCTATCTGCTGATGGCGAGCTTCATCTCGCTCGCCATGCTCGGCTTCTTCGCGGTCGCGACCGGCCTGATCGGCAAGCTGCTCGGGCGCGAGCGCGAGATGACGCACCTGGTCGAGTACGACCTGCTCACCGGGCTGCGCAACCGCTACTCCACGTTGCGCGCGCTGCGCCAGGACGTCGCGCAGCAGGAGAACATCGGGCGGCTGGCGCTGCTCTTCATCGACCTCGACAACTTCAAGACCGTCAACGACACGCTCGGCCACAATGCCGGCGACATCGTCCTGCAGATGACGGCGTCGCGGCTCGCGGAGACGGTGGGTCAGAGCGGCACGCTGTCGCGCATCGGCGGCGACGAGTTCGTGGTGGTCGTGAAGGGCGACGAAGTCGAGCAGCGCGCCGTCACGCTCGCCGACGACATCTCCACCATGTTCGCCACGCCTTTCGACGTACGCGGCAGCGCGTTCGTGCTGCATGCGAGCATCGGCATTGCGCTGTTCTCGGTGTCGAACGAGAGCGAGATCGACTTGCTGAAAAAGGCCGACCTCGCGATGTACAGCGCCAAGGACGCGGGCCGCAACTGCTATCAGTTCTACTCGCCGCAGTTGTCGCATCGCGCGGATCATTTGATGAAGTGGGAACAGCAGCTGCGCGTCGCGCTCACCGAGGAGCAGCTGTTCCTCGTCTACCAGCCGAAGATCGACCTGACGCGCCGCTGCATCACCGGCTTCGAGGCGCTGGTGCGCTGGAACCATCCGCAGCACGGGCTCATTCCGGCGAACGAATTCATTCCGGTGGCGGAATCCACGGGCTTGATCGTCGCGGTCGGCGATTTCGTGATCCACACCGCGTGCAGGCAGCTCGCGCATTGGCAGCAGGAGGGTTATACGGGACTGTCGCTGGCCGTGAACATCTCGGCGGTGCAGTTCTGGCGCGGCGATCTGCTGGAGACGGTCGCGCGCGCGATCGAGGCGAGCGGCATTCCGCCGGACAAGCTCGAACTCGAAATCACCGAAACCGTAATGGTCGAATATCCGGAGCTCGTGCAGGAGAAGATCGTCGCGCTGAAGCGCCTGGGCGTGCGCATCGCGCTGGACGACTTTGGCACCGGCTATTCGTCGCTGTCGTATCTGAACCGCTTTTCCGTCGATACGCTCAAGGTCGACCGCTCCTTCATCCAGGCGATTCCCGAGGATCGCAGCGTGTGCGTGATGGTGTCGGCCATCGTCAATCTCGCGCGTTCGCTTGGATTGACGGTCGTGGTGGAAGGCACCGAACGCGACGAGCAGATCGCGTGGCTCGCGGCGCTGGGTCCGGTGGAAGCGCAAGGCTTCCTGTTCTCGCGGCCCGTGCCGGCGGACGGCGTGCAGGCGCTGCTCGACCGCTTCGGCGTATGCGGCTGGCCGCGCGGACAGGCGCCGCGTTCACGCAATGATGCCGGCCGGGAGCCGTCGAGCCCCGCCCTCACCGACGAGCCCGGCGGACGCTAGGGGCGGCCGCCCGCACGAACGACGGGCCGGCGGCCATGCTGCCGTCGAACGCGGCGTTGCCGAGAACGATCAACCTCCATCGAAGCCATCCCAGATCTGGTCCGCCTGGGAGTGGGTATTGTTCCATTGGTCGCGGTACTTGTTCAGCAGATCGTTTTGAGCTTCGCTCAGCTGGTAGCCCTGGTAACCATCGGCGATACCGCCCATGACGCCGCCGATCACCGTGGCGATGATGCTTGCAACCGGCCCGACGAAGGGCACGAAGCCCACGATGCCGCCCACCAGATTGAACACCTGCGCCCCCAGATTGATCTTGTCCTGGGTGGTCAAGGTGCCCGCTTGCTGTTTCTTCAGGTAGGAGTCGAGTGAGGCGCCAAAACCGAGCGCGCCGAACGCGGTGCCGATCAGCGACGGCACAAGCTGCGTGCGCAAGGGCTTGGAGATCTTGAACCAGTCGGGAAACGCATCGGTATGAGCGAGAAAGGTATCCTGGTAGTTGGTGAACTTCTTGCCGTAACTATCCATCCACTCCGAGAGCTTGGACTGCCGGACCTCCGGGTCCAGATTGTTCAACGCCTGTCCCAGCTCCCTGTAAGAGGCCGGGGCGTCCTTCATCAGCGCCTCCCGCTCGTTCATCGCACGATCGAACTGGTCGTAGGCGTCATGTTTGAGCTGGCCCAGATTGTCCAGACGGCTGACCAACTCCAGTGCAGCGGCGTTCTCCGACTTGCGCGCTGCATCGACGGTCTCGAAGCCCAGATCGTGGAGCTTCTGCATCTCGGCTTGGGAATCGGATTCTATTTTCTTGAGATTCTCGTGAGCGTTTTGCGCGTCCTCCTTCGCGGCTTTCTTGAGCTGGTCTCCCAACTGCGCCATGCCGTTGTATTCGGGGAAGACTTCCGAAACCCCGCGCTGCAGGATCAGACGCCGATTATCGGGATGCGTGCTTTCGAGCCTGTCAAAAACACTTTTCTGGAGTTCGTTCTGACGACCCGTGACTTGCCCGTCGATATCGCCACTCACACGGCCGAGATCCGTGTCGACTTGCTCGTTCAGCGACTGGATCGAGCGGGTATCGTCCGCGCTCGTTGAGGGGCCACTCTGCTGTGTCGAGGTGCCGTTGTTCGAGCCATCTTGTGCGGGCGACGTGCCATTGGGGTTCGAGGCGGGTTCCGTCCTGGCTGCTTGCGCTTGCTTCAGTTGCCACTGCTTGGCCGCGTGATTCCCGAGATCCGTGCCCGCGCCCACTGTAACCTCGTTCAGGCCCTGCCCCATGGACGCGCCGCCGCCGATGAAGTCATCGGTGGGATCCTTGCCGTCCTTCAGTTTCTGAATGCCCGACATGAACATCGAGCCTGCCTTCGTGAAGTTGTTGGTCGCCGCCAGCATCCGCGAACCCAGCAGCACCGCGAGCCGGCCCTTGGGACCCATCCAGTCGAAGCGGCTCTGCCCGGGCGTCTGATACTTCGATAGCCAGGACCAGTTTTTCAACACCTGGGAGTTGTTGAAACGGCCTTCATCGAAGAGCGTCGAACGCGCGATGATGCTCGGGTATTTCCCATACTTGTTGAAATTGTCGAGATTGTGGTCTTTCGCCAGCGGCTTCAGATCGACGTTGGCGTTCTTGCCGAGGGATTCGAGCGTGTCATTGTCCTTCCGGTTGTCCAATGCTTTGGCGAGGCGGTCGGACTTGTCTTGCTGCTCGCTGTTCAGCTTGTCTTGCCCCATGATGTCCTGAACGTCATCGAGCGCCTTGCCCGCCGCGATGACGTGATCGGTCGTGTCCTTGCCGTCCTTCACGTCTTTCATGGAGTCATCGACCGCAGAATCGAAGCGATCGCCGGCCGCCGCCAGGTCGTTTTGCCAGATGAGCGAGCCCGCGAGATCCCGCGAATTCATCGCGTCAGCCGGTTTGTCGGTCGTGGTTTGCTGTGTGCCTGACGTCGTCGTCGACGAGCCGCTGTTCGCACCGGGCTGCGCATCCGGCAACGGCTGTTCCAGCGACAGCTGCTGCTGGGTTCCTACTCCCGATGTGCGCTGTCCCGTGGTGTCTTGCCCGGTCGACGTGGGCAACGGCGCCTGCGAATTCTGAGTGGTCTGGCCATCCTGAGTGTTCTCCGGGCTCGTGGAACCCGGCGCCTTCTGCGGAGTCTCGGAGGCCGAATCCGTCTGCGCCGATCCCGACGCCGACGTGCCGTCCGAACCTTGCGAAGACGACGCTTGCGCGTCCTGTGAAGGCTGTTGCGCCGGCGGCGGATCATCCGAGGTGTCGCTGGATCCGCCCGCCGTCTGAGTGCTTCTCGAATAGTCGCTGGACACTGAAATCATACGAGCTCCGCAAAGGAAATTGATCGAGAGGGATGAGAGCGGCCGTCTTTTTTGGAAAAGACGAAATGCCATGCTCGACCTTATTTCCTTGGCTCGTGCGATGAATTTTTATACAAATCGCTTTTTAATCTCCTGTATAAAGGATGACTGATTTTTTTGCCTTTATTTAGCGTGACTTAAGAAAAATACAAGAATAATTCCTAAATGTGGCCCATAACAATTAAGACTTTTCCAAGAGCGATTTTCAATCCACCTGCTTGATGACAAACATGGAGATAATCAGCAATGAAGGAATCAACTGAACCGCAAATGACTGGCCCGGATAATACGAGAGATAAACGGGACACACGGCGCCGCATCGTCGCGATTGTCGGGGCGTCGTCAGGCAACCTTGTGGAATGGTTCGACTTCTATGTCTACTCGTTCTGCGCCATTTACTTCGCGTCAACCTTCTTTCCCGCAGGCAATACCACCACGCAATTGCTCAACACCGCAGGCGTGTTTGCAGCGGGCTTCCTGATGCGTCCCATCGGCGGCTGGTTCTTCGGCCGTCTCGCGGACAAGCACGGACGACGCGCGTCGATGATGGTGTCGGTATTGATGATGTGCGGCGGCTCGCTCGTCATCGCGCTGCTGCCCGGCTATGCCGAAATAGGCGCGCTCGCGCCCGCGTTGCTGCTGATCGCGCGTCTGTTCCAGGGACTCTCGGTGGGCGGCGAATACGGCACGAGCGCCACCTACATGAGCGAGGTCGCGGTCGAAGGCCGCAGGGGCTTCTATGCGTCGTTTCAATATGTCACGCTGATCGGCGGGCAACTCTGCGCACTGCTCGTGCTGGTCATCCTGCAGCAGACCCTCAGCACCGAAAGCCTCAAAGCCTGGGGCTGGCGCATTCCCTTCCTGGTGGGCGCGGCGGCGGCGATCATCGCGCTCCTGCTGCGACGCTCGCTCGATGAAACCACCACGGCCGAATCCCGCCGCAGCAGCGAGGCCGGTTCGTTCAGCGGGCTCTGGCGGCACAAGGGCGCCTTCGTGACCGTGCTCGGCTTCACGGCCGGCGGGTCGCTGGTGTTCTACACCTTCACGACCTACATGCAGAAGTATCTCGTCAACACGGCCGGCATGAACGCAAAGACCGCCAGCCACGTGATGACGGCCGCGCTGTTCGTGTTCATGCTGCTGCAACCGCTGTTCGGCGCGCTGTCCGACCGCATCGGGCGGCGCAAGTCGATGATCTGCTTCGGCTCGCTCGCCACGCTGTGCACGGTGCCGCTCATGCACACGCTCAAGGATGTCAGCAACCCGCTGGCGGCGTTTGCGCTGATCGTCACGGCGCTTTGCATCGTCAGCTTCTATACGTCGATCAGCGGCCTGATCAAGGCGGAGATGTTCCCGGTGCATGTGCGCGCGCTCGGCGTGGGCCTGTCCTATGCGCTGGCGAACGCGATCTTCGGCGGCTCCGCGGAATACGTGGCGCTCTGGCTCAAGCAGGCGGGCATCGAAAGCATGTTCTATTGGTACGTGACTGCCCTGTGCGCCGTGGCCGGGCTGGTGTCGCTGTGCATGCGCGATCCTTCAAAGGAAGGCTATCTGAAGGACGGTCCGCAACTGGAGCCGCAAGCCCAGCCGCAAGCACACTTCACAGACCGCGTGACAACACCGCTGCACCAATCGTCACGATACCCAACACCAGATTGATCACGACGAGCCTGCGCACGGTTCCGACGGCGCGTGCGCCGTCGGGCCAGTTCTGCGCCTGCACCGCGCGCCGGATGCGCGGAAACACCGCAAAGCGGATGTGCCCGAAGATCAGCATCATCACGACGCCGAGCCCAGCCATCACGTGCAGCGGCAACGCGGCGTGCGTGCCGCCGAACTCGGCCAGAAGGAAGCCGCCCGAGAGCAGGATGACAAGCACCGACGCCGCGACCCAGTTGAAGAAGCGCGTGAATACGGCTTCCCACAGCGGCAGGCGCAGTTGCGGCGTGAGGTCGCCGAGCGCGGGACGCAGGCAGAAATGCGCGAAGATCATGCCGCCAATCCATACGGCAACGCCGAGGAGATGCAGGAAGAGCGCGGCTTCGATGGCTTTGTTCATTGTGGCTTTGGTTTTGGGCTGACGTCGTGGGCTTGGGGATTCAAGTTTGGCCGTTCGACTAGGACGCTGCCTACCAGTTCCTGTGTATTCGGCAAGAGGCCAAATAAAAACGCCTCGCCGCAAGCTCGCGACGAGGCGTTCCAGACGATGCCGATGCGGTCTTGAAGCTTATCCCTCGAACACCGGCCTCAATTCCGCCACCTTCAGTGACGAATCCGGCGCCCTTCCCTTGCGCGCCCGCTTGCCGAGATGCAGTTGCAGTTGCGAGCCGGCCAGCTTCTCGTCCCTGCTCTTGCCGCCGCGTCCGGTGCCGATCATCACCACGCCGCGCGCGTCGATGGCGAGCGCCTGGCGCAGCGTTTCCTTCGGATCGAGCGCCATCAGCGTAACCCCGCGCCCGCCGCCGGAGAGCGTCTTCATCTCGTCCATGCCGAACACCAGCAGACGCCCCGCGCTCGACAGACACGCCACATAGGCCGCGCCCGGAATGACCGGCATCGGCGCGAGCGGCGCGGCGCCTTCGTCGATGGTCATGAACGCCTTGCCCGCCTTCTGGCGGCTCACGAGATCGCCCAGCTTCGCGATGAAGCCGAAGCCGTTGCTCGACGCCAGCAGCAGTTGCTGCTCCGCATTCGCCGCGAAGTAATGCAGCAGATGCGTGCCCGATTCGAGTTCGATCAGCGACGTGACCGGCACGCCGTCGCCCCGTCCGCCCGGCAGCGCCGCAACCGACACCGAATACACCCGGCCCTTGCTGCCCCACGCTATGAGCGCATCCGGCGTGCGCGCCTGGAAGGCCGCGTAGAGGCCATCGCCCTGCTTGAAGGTGAAGCCGGCCGGGTCGAGTCCATGGCCCTTCAGCGCCCGCACCCAGCCCTTCTGCGACACGACGACCGTCACCGGTTCATCGACGACGCGCGCCTCGAAGGTCGCGCGCGTGGCCTGCTGGATCAGCGTGCGGCGGTCGTCGCCGTACTGCTTCGCGTCGGCTTCGATTTCCTTGATGAGCAGACGCTTCATCGCGGCATCGCTGTTGAGCAGTTCTTCGAGCTTCGCCTTCTCTTCGCCCAGGTCCTTCAATTCCTGTTCGATCTTGATCGCTTCCAGCCTTGCCAGCTGGCGCAGGCGGATGTCGAGAATGTCCTCGGCCTGGCGCTCCGAGAGATTGAAACGCGCGATCAGCGCCTGCTTCGGTTCGTCGGATTCGCGAATGATGCGGATGACTTCATCGATATTCAGGAAGACGATCATCCGTCCTTCGAGAATATGGATGCGGTCATTGACCCTGCCGAGCCGATGCTGCGTGCGCCGCGTCACGGTGACGAAGCGGAAGCCGATCCACTCGTGCAGGATCTCGACGATGCCCTTCTGCCGCGGACGGCCGTCCGCGCCGATCATCACCAGGTTGATCGACGCATTCGATTCGAGGCTCGTATGCGCGAGCAGCGAATTGACGAACTCGGTCTGGTCGAGGCGGCTCGACTTCGGTTCGAACACGAGCCGCACCGGCGCGTCCTTGCCGGACTCGTCGCGCACGGCGTCCAGCAGGCCGAGCAGGGTCTGCTTGGTCTGCGCCTGCTCGGGCGTGAGGGTCTTCTTGCCGAGCTTGATCTTCGGATTGGTGAGTTCCTCGATTTCCTCGAGCACCTTCTGGCTCGACACGCCGGGCGGCAGTTCGGTGATCACCACCTGCCACTGTCCGCGCGCGAGGTCCTCGATCTTCCAGCGCGCGCGCACCTTGAGGCTGCCGCGTCCGCTTTCGTAGGCCGCCGAAATCTCGGCCTGCGACGAGATGATCTGCCCGCCGCCCGGAAAGTCCGGTCCGGGCAGCTTTTCCATCAGGCCGGCGTGACCGATCTTCGGATCGCGGATCATCGCGACGGCCGCCTGCGCGACTTCGCGCAGATTATGCGACGGCACTTCCGTCGCGAGACCCACCGCAATGCCCGACGCGCCGTTCAGCAACAGGAACGGCAGGCGTGCGGGCAGCAGCTTCGGCTCTTCAAAGGAGCCGTCGTAGTTCGGCATGAAGTCGACCGTGCCCTGGTCGATTTCATCGAGCAGCAAATGCGCGATGGGCGTCAGGCGCGCTTCCGTATAGCGCATGGCCGCGGCGCCGTCGCCGTCGCGCGAGCCGAAGTTGCCCTGCCCGTCGATGAGCGGATAGCGCATCGAGAAGTCCTGCGCGAGCCGCACCAGCGCGTCGTATGCCGACTGGTCGCCGTGCGGGTGATACTTGCCCAGCACGTCGCCGACCACGCGCGCCGACTTCACCGGCTTCGCGTTGTTCGACAAGCCCATCTCGTTCATCGCGAACAGGATGCGGCGCTGCACGGGCTTCTGGCCGTCGCACACGTCCGGCAGCGCGCGGCCCTTCACCACGCTCACCGCGTAGGAGAGGTAAGCGCGTTCGGCGTACTCGCCGAGCATCAGTTGTTCGCCGTCCGGTGCGGTCTGGGCGGCGAAGAGATCGTCTGTGGTTCCCATCGAATTTCCGTTGTGCGTATCTCAGGTCCTGCTCAGGTCAGGCTCAGGTCGAAGTCAGATGTCCGCTTCGACCTCGTTGCCCTTCTCTTCGAGCCAGCTGCGCCGCGATGCCGCTTCGCCCTTGCCCATCAGCATCGTCATGCGCGATACCGTGAGGTCGAAGCCGAGATCGCCCAGCGCGATCGGCAGCAGGCGGCGCGTGTCGGGGTTCATGGTCGTGTCCCAGAGCTGCTCGGCGCTCATCTCGCCCAGGCCCTTGAAGCGGCTGATGGTCCACGCCGTCTCGCGCACGCCGTCCTTGCGCAGCTTGTCGAGAATCGCTTCGAGTTCGCCGTCATCGAGCGCGTAGAGCTTCTGCGCCGGCTTCTTGCCGCGCGCGGGGGCGTCGACACGGAACAGCGGCGGACGCGCGACGCACACATTGCCGCGTTCGATCAGCTGCGGAAAATGCTTGAAGAACAGCGTGAGCAGGAGCACCTGAATGTGCGCGCCGTCCACATCCGCGTCCGACAGAATGCAGATCTTGCCGTAGCGCAGATTCGACAAGTCGACCTGTTCGTCCGGACCGTGCGGATCCACGCCGATGGCCACCGCGATGTCATGCACTTCGTTGTTCGCGAAGAGCCGGTCGCGCTCGGTTTCCCAGGTGTTCAGCACCTTGCCGCGCAACGGCAGGATGGCCTGGAATTCCTTGTCGCGGCCCATCTTCGCGGAGCCGCCCGCCGAATCGCCCTCGACCAGGAAGATCTCGTTGCGGCTGATATCCGTGGACTCGCAGTCGGTCAGCTTGCCGGGCAGCACCGCGACGCCCGAGCTCTTCTTTTTCTCGACCTTCTGGCCGGCGCGGGTGCGCGCCTGCGCCTGGCGGATCACGAGTTCCGCGAGCTTCTTGCCGAATTCGACGTGCTGGTTGAGCCACAACTCGAGCGCGGGCCGCGAGAACGACGACACGAGCTTGACGGCATCGCGGCTGTTGAGCCGTTCCTTGATCTGGCCTTGAAACTGCGGGTCGAGCACCTTGGCCGACAGCACGAAGGACACACGCGCGAACACGTCTTCGGCGAGCAGCTTGACGCCCTTCGGCTGGAGGTTGTGGATCTCGACGAAGTTCTTCACGGCCTGAAAGAGACCGTCGCGCAGGCCGGATTCGTGCGTGCCGCCGGCGGGCGTCGGAATCAGGTTCACATAGGATTCGCGCAGCAGCGGCCCTTCCTCGCTCCACGCGACGACCCACGACGCGCCCTCGCCTTCCGCGAAGGTTTCCTCGGTGTTCTTCGAGCTTTCGGCGAAGCGTTCGCCTTCAAAAAGCGGAATCAGCAGTTCGCTGCCGCCCATGCCTTCGAGCAGATAGCCGCGCAGGCCGTCTTCGTACTTCCAGGTCTGGCGCTCTCCGGTCTTCTCGATGACGAGCACGACTTCGACGCCCGGCAACAGCACGGCCTTCGAGCGCAGCAGACGTTGCAGTTCGCCGAGCGGCAGGTTCGCCGAATCGAAATATTTCGGGTTCGGCCACGCGCGCACGCGTGTACCGTTCTTCTTCGCGCCGCGTTCGCCCGGCCGCGTCGTGAGTTCCTCGATGACGTCGCCGTTCGAAAACGCCAGTTGCGCGATCTTGTTGTCGCGCCAGACGGTGACTTCGAGACGCGTGGCGAGCGCATTCGTCACCGACACGCCAACGCCGTGCAGACCGCCCGAGAACGTATAGGCGCCTCCCGCGGCCTTGTCGAACTTGCCGCCCGCGTGCAGCCGCGTGAACACGATCTCGACGACCGGCACGCCTTCTTCCGGATGCAGGCCAAATGGAATGCCGCGGCCATCGTCTTCGACGGACACGGAATTGTCATTGTGCACGGTGACGGTGATCTGCTTGCCGTAGCCGCCCAAGGCCTCGTCGGAGGCGTTGTCGATCACTTCCTGAATGATGTGCAGCGGATTCTCGGTCCGCGTGTACATGCCGGGCCGCTGCTTGACCGGTTCCAGGCCCTTGAGCACCTTGATCGATGCTTCGCTGTAACCGGCTGCCTTGGCATGCATGACAGGCCGCTTGCCTCGGTCGGTTCCTGTCGCCATTGCGCTGGATTTTTTCGTGGACATAGTTGAACGTTGATCCGGCACTCGGGCGCGCGCGGAATTGCTGCAACGTGACGCCCGGCATGCCGGCGAATGCTGATGAAATTGCCTGGCCGGAACGGCCTGCGGCAGGGTATCGACCCGCCCGGCGCTCCGTGCCGCGCTAGGAGAATAGCGGTTTTCGCTCGCCGCGCCCACCTCGGGAGCGTAAAACACCCGGCTGGCGGGGCAGTCAAGCGGTCTGTGAAACGGGCTCAGGCCGGATGCGGACGCCCGGCACGCGCGTTACTTCCGTTTTGCTTCCAGTTCCTCCCAACGCTCCAGCGCCACCAGCAATTCGTCTTCGATCGCCGCGTGCCGCTCCGACAAACGCGCGCCTTCCTTCGCGTCGCGCGCGAAGATCGAGCCGTCCTCGAGCTGCGCGCCGATCGACTTCTGCTCCTCTTCCAGTGCGGCGATGCGCGCCGGCAGCCCTTCCAGCTCGCGTTGCTCCTTGAACGACAGCTTCACGGTGCGCTGCGCATTGCGGCCTGCCGCGCTGTCTTTCGGCGCTTCGTCCTTCGGCGCTTCCTTCGCGGTCTGACGCGCCGCCTCTTCCGCGATGCGCTCCGAACGTTCGCGCTGAACCTGCCAATCGGAAAAACCGCCGACGTATTCGCGCCACAAACCGCCGCCCTCCGCCGCGAACACCGAGGTCACGACGTTGTCGAGGAACGCGCGGTCATGGCTCACGAGCAGGACGGTGCCGTCGTAGTCGGCGAGCAGTTCCTCGAGCAGTTCGAGCGTGGGGATGTCGAGGTCGTTGGTGGGTTCGTCGAGCACCAGCACGTTGGCGGGCCGCGCGAACAGCCGCGCCAGCAGCAGGCGGTTGCGCTCGCCGCCCGACAGCGAACGCACCGGCGAACGCGCGCGCTCCGGCGCGAACAGGAAGTCGCCGAGATAGCTCATCACGTGCTTCTTCACGCCGTTCACCTCGACCCATTCGCTGCCCGGACTGATGGTGTCGGCGAGCGACTTGTCGAGGTCGAGCTGGGCGCGCATCTGGTCGAAGTACGCCGCCTGGATGTTGGTGCCGGTGCGCACGCGGCCTTCGTCGGGCTGCAGTTCGCCCAGGATCAGCTTGAGCAGCGTGGTCTTGCCCGCGCCGTTCGGACCGACGAAGCCGATCTTGTCGCCACGCATGACGGTAGCCGTGAACTGATCGACGATGGTGCGCGCGCCATAGCGCTTGGTCACCTCGGTCAGTTCGGCCACGATCTTGCCTGACTTCTCGCCCTGGCCGACGTCCAGCCTGACGTTGCCCTGCACGTTGCGGCGCTCGGCGCGCTCGTTGCGCATCTCGACCAGCCGCGCAATGCGCCCGACGCTGCGCGTGCGGCGCGCCTCGACGCCCTTGCGGATCCACACTTCTTCCTGCGCGAGCAGCTTGTCGAACTTTGCCTGTTCGACCTGCTCGACTTCGAGCTGTTGCGCCTTGCGCGTCTGGTACGCGCTGAAATTGCCCGGATACGACAGCAGGCGCCCGCGATCCAGCTCGACGATGCGCGTGGCCACGCGGTCGAGGAACGCGCGGTCGTGGGTGATGAACAACAGGCCCGAGCGCAGCGTGACGAGCAGTTCCTCCAGCCAGCGGATGCCTTCGAAGTCGAGATGGTTGGTGGGTTCGTCGAGCAGCAGCACGTCCGGCTGGACCACCAGCGCGCGCGCCAGCGCCACGCGCTTCTTCATGCCGCCGGACAGCGCGCCGGTGCGGGCCTCGCCATCCAGGCCGATCTGCGCCAGCGTGGTGGCCACGCGAGTGCGCCAGTTCCAGGCGTCGCGCGTGTCGAGCGCCGCCTGCAGCACGTTCATGCGCGACAGCAGCGTGTCGTGCTCCGCGCCTTCGGGCGTGTCGGCGAGCGCGTGCGTGACGGCGTCGAACTTGTCCAGCAGCGCGCGCGCCTCGGTGAGGCCCGAGGCCACCACGTCGAACACGGTGGCCTCGAGATCGAATTCGGGCTCCTGCGGCACGTAGACCGTGGAAAGCTCTCCCTGACGCGTGATGAGCCCGTCATCGGGCGCGGCGAGGCCCGCGACGATCTTGAGCAGCGACGACTTGCCCGCGCCATTGCGGCCGATCAGCCCGACGCGCTCGCCCGCTTCGAGCGAGAAGTCGGCGTGGTCCAGCAATGCAACGTGGCCGAACGCGAGCTGCGCGTCCGAAATGGAATAGAGCGACATGGGAAAACCGGATGAATGGCGAAGGATTGCCGGCGTGCCCGGCAATCAAGGGAAGCGTCCATTGTACCGGGCGTGCCGGGCGCAAGGGCCGCGCGCCTTCCTGCTGGCCGAACGGCCGACCGCAACGGTGCGGCCGGCCGTTGAGCAAGTTACTGCACGTGGATCTTGATGGTCTGGCTCATTTCCGGTCCGTACGAGCGATGCGCGCCGTCGCCGAACTGCAGCGTCAGCGTGTGATCGCCGGGAGGCAGCTTGATGTCGGCCTCGGTCTGGCCCTTGCCGTAATGCAGCGAGGTATCGTTCGCCGGAATCACGGTGCCTTTCGGCAGCGGCTTGCCGTCGACCAGCACGTGGTGGTGGCCGGTGCCCTCGGTCATCGTGCCGGCGGGCGCGATCGACATGCCGTCGACGCCGAATTGCACATGTACCGGGCTCGTGACCGTCGCGCCGTCCTTCGGCTGGACGAAATAGACCCGCGCCTGCGCCTGCGCGGCGCTCGTGAAGGACATCAGCATCGCGCCCGACAGCACCGCACCCAACAGTGTCTTCTTCAACATCGTTTTCTCCATGCAAGGTAAACCGGTCGATGGCGCGCCCTCGGCGCCCGGAACTCGCAGCAGCATACACCGGGCGTTCCGGGCCTCACATCGGGACCACTGCGAAGCACCGCTGTAAAGCTTGAGCGCCGCGGCAAGCCGCCGCGCCCGCACGGGCGAAGCGCGGATTCCTGTAAGATGCGGCTCGCCGCACGGGTGTGCAGTCGAGCGTCCGGGCGGCCGGGCGTGTACAGCACAGCCCGTTCATTCTTTCTGGAATCAAGAGTCTGCCGTGAGCGAAGTCATCGAATTCAAGAGCTGGGTCTGCCTGATCTGTGGCTGGGTCTACAACGAGGAAGAAGGCCTGCCCGACGAAGGCATCGTGGCCGGAACCCGTTTCGAAGACATTCCCGACGACTGGCGCTGCCCGCTGTGCGACGTCGGCAAGGCGGATTTCGTCGCCGTCGAATTCTGATCGATGCCGCCGCGCACCCTGCGCGGCGAACTTTCCGTCAGCGCGCCACCGCGATCAACTCGCGGCTCGTCTCGTCCAGCGGCGCGCGCGTCCAGTCGCCATACCAGTCGACGTGCGCAAAACCCGCGCGCTTCAGCAAGTCCGTCAACGCGTCAGCCGTCCGGAAGCGCAACTCGCTTTCGGCGCTGAGCGTTTCCGCGCCATCCGCCCCACCCGTTGTCGATGGGAACCGGTAATGCGTCGTGAACGCGACGCGGCCCGTCGTCGCGGGATCGGGTTGCGCATGCCGCTCCTGCCAGACTTCAACTGTGCCGCCGCCGGGCGCCTCGATGCGTTTCATCGAACGCTCAGGCGTCCAGTCCTCCCATGCCCGCGCCGCCGGATGGCGGCTCTCGAACGCGATGCGCCCGCCGGGACGCAGCGCGCGCCGCGCGGCCTGCAGCGCAGTGAGCAACGCGGCGTCATCGAGCAGCGCCTGCACGACGTGCCCCGTCATCACCAGCAAGTCCGCCCGCCCGCCGACGAACGGCAGCGCCCCGGCATCGCCTTCGATCCACGTCACCTGGTCGCCTTCCGGACGCGCCCGCGCCACGCGCAGCATCTCCGGCGACGGATCGATGCCGGTCACGCGCACACCGCGCTTCGCCATTTCGCAGGCGAGCAGCCCGGTGCCGCAGCCGAGGTCCACGACATGCGCGGCTCCATCGGCCAGTGACAGGTAGAACGCCGTATCGGCGGCGAACGGATTGAGGATGTCGTAGAGCGCGACCAGGCGCGGATCGGTGTAGAGCATCAGTGGCTTTGCTTGGTGCTTTGATACGCGAGTGCGTCGCGCAACGGTTGGCTGGCGATCATGATCGGACCGGTGAAGGGCGTGTCGAGGTCGACGATCACGAGCACGGCGGACGCGATCGACAGCGCGCCGAGCATGATCGTCACCAGCGAAAGCGCGTTGCGCGGCGCGATCAGGCCGAAGCACAGGAAGATGATGAGCAGCCACCCCACCAGGATGCGGTCGAACGGATAGGACAGCGTGCCGTGCGCCTCCTCGATCAGCTTCCAGCGCAGTGCAATGAGCTGCTCGAAACGATCGGCGCTTTCGTTGGCGAGCGCGTGGTGGTAGGCGTCGGCGGGCTGCAGCAGACGCACGCGGTGCTGGGACTGGCCCAGCAGCGTGCCGAGTTCGGGGCTCGCGAGATCGCCGTTCTTGGGGGTCGGCGCAATGGCCGGATAGTCGCCCGGCGGATGCGGCTCGTCGGGCCAGGTGCTGGCGATCGCCGCCGCCGTGTAGGCGCGCAGCAGCGCGCGGGCTTCGTCGAGATCCTGACCGTAGTCGCGCATCGTGCGGTCGAGCTCGATGAGCACGGTGGCGTAGGTGCGCATGTCGTTGTTGGTGGTGTCGAAGCCGGTCTTCGCCGAGGCAGTCAGCAAGCCGAGCACGAGCGCCGCGAACGTCACCAGCATGCCGACCAGCAACTGGAGCAGCTGCACCGTTTCCTGCGCCTTGTGTTCCTCGGGCAACAGCGGACGCACGATGGCGCCCAGCCCCGTGCTGGCCAGCAGAAGCACGAAGACGAGCACCGCGGTCTGGATTTCCGTCATGAGCGGTTGAGCCGGATGGGCGTGGCCGGAACATGCGCATTATGGGTCGAAATGGCGCCGTTCGTTTCGATTCCGCAAAAAGTCGGGCGGCTTCAGTCGTAAGTGAAGGTCACGGTTGCGGTCACGCCGACCGTCCCCGCCGATAACGCCCCGAGCCGGTAGTACTGCGCAACCAGCGGGATGATCATCGTGCCGGTCGGGCCGCTGGTGCCCAGCGCTACGGCGTCGCCGTTGATCGGGATGGGTGTGCCGGTGGTCGCGCCCGGCCTGCTTGCAAGCAGCAGCTGCACGCCAACTTGCGCGGCGCTGCCGCTGAGGTTCTTGAGCACGGTGGGAAGCGTATCGGTCGTGCCGCTCACGGACATGGCCAACGACGTTTGCGGCTGACAACCGGACAGTTCGATGACGAACGCCTTCGCGCCGCTCGTGGCGCCCGTGAAATCCGTGACAGCCACGGTGGAAAGCGTGACGACCTGCGGCAGCGTTGCAGGGTTGGGGATGCAGGACGGCGGGAGGATCGTGCCGTAGAAACTGAACGTGGCCTGCGAGCTGGCGAGCGCCGCTTGGGCGCCGAGCAGCATCGAGACTGCCGTCATGAGGCGGATGCCGCGCATTCGGTACGCTCTTCTTTTCGCAAAGGTTATGGGCCCGAGCCCGTCATTGATAGAGCACGGTCATCGTCATGATCGTGCTCGCATTGCCCGGCGTGACCGGGCCTGTCCGGTAGAAGCGCGCAGTCAGCGGCACTTGATAGCTGCCGCCGAAGAGACTGCTGTACCCGTAAAGGCGCTGAGACGTGTTCAACCGTACGACCTTGCCCGCCGAGTCAAACAACTGCACGCCGATCCCGCCCGCCGAGCCGGCGTTGGGTTGCAAGGCGGCGACGTTGTGCGCCGCCTCGCCGTATTGCGGAGAAATCGTGTAGGAGACAGCGTGAATCAAGCCCGTCACCGTGCCCGGGTCGTCGGACCCTCCGGGACAGTTGAGGAATTGCACGTTCAACATGCCCTTGCCCGGCTGCGGCGGCGACAGCGAGCCGACCGCCGGGAAATCCGAGGCCATGAACGTGCCGACGTCGACACTCTGGTCCGGCGTCGTGCAGGTCATCGGTATGAACATGCTGGAGGTCGTCGAGATGTCGACGGTCGGCGGGACCACGGCGTCCACGTACGGCTGCAACAGCATGATCCGGTTGCCCCTCAGCCAGGCGCTGCTCATGAGGGGGCCGGTCTTGACCAGGGCGATCGCCGTCTGGGCGCCAACCGTCTTCGACCCGGACTGGCCGGCGAGCATCGGGCTCCACGCGTCGTAATTCATCGGCCCGCCTCTCTGTACACCCTGCCATGCGGTCCTGGAGCCATCGGCCGATTCGAACTGCATGGCTATGGCGATACCCACGCCCGGCACGCCGGTGGCCAGCACGGGAATGTTCGCGCCGTTGTAAAAGACTAAGACGCCGGTGCGGGTGGTCGCATCGCCGCGCAGATACATGCCGATTCCGACCGTGCTGTTTTTCGGCCTGCAGTCGAACTCCACCAGCCCGCTTGTCACCCATTGCGTCAGGAGCGTGCCGGGCGCCAGGTCGGCCGCCACTGAAAGGATCGAGGGCAGCGTGAGCGTCTGCGGGGGCCAGCAGGTGTAGCAGGTCGCGGAAGGGTCCTGGTCGCACGCGGACGCGGTCCGGGCGATCCCCGCCGCCATCAGTGCGATGAGCCGTAACCATGCAGCCGGTCTGAAGCTGAAACGCTTCGTGTTCATGTCCATCTCCCTGTTGCTTGCTCGTGTGGGGACTGCCAACCTCATCGGCAACTCGCTTCCGTAAACGCCCCGATCGCCCGGGCCGGTGCGTTCGATGCAGCCGGCCATGCGACGCGCACCCGGCACTGTCCCCCGGCGCCCTCACCCCACTTCACCGTCCATTCGTCGCCGTCCGTTCCGCCGTAGACCAGCGCGCGGCTGCCCTGACCCACCGTGCCGACGACGTCGCCCTGCGGATTCAGCACTTCCGCGCCGAACGGCAGCGGCTGCCCGTCCGGGCGCCTGAGGCGCACGACCAGCGCCGGTCCGCGATCTTCCGTGTCGAATTGCACGCGCACGACCGAGCCTGCGGTCGGCGCAAAGCGCTGTTCCGTGGTCTTCAGGCGCAGACCGATCGGCAGGCCCTTCACGTCGATGCCGACCTGATTGAGCGCGTACGGCTGCAAGCCCGCGATCAGCGCATGCCCGCTTCCGTCGATGCGCACGCCCGGAGAGCCCGACAGGTTCGCGCCCGTGGCGTCGTCAGCCTCGATCACGGCGAAGGTGTCGCCGCTCTGCGGCGAAAACACGACGCCGTCGCCATACGCGACGATCGAACCCGACAACCCGCCGCCCACCTGCGTATAGCCGTTGGCGCGACCGGCATTCAGCTGCATCTGCGCAGCCGGCGACAGGATGCCGAGATTCGCGTTGATGCTGTCGTCCGTCTGCGCGCCGCGCCACTGCCGCCCCGTCGTGACGCCATAGTTCAGGCGATGATTCGTGCCCGCCGCGCCCGTGAACGAAGCCTGGAGCTGGCTGCTGCCGTCGCGGGAATCGCGCGTGAAACTCGTCACCGAGTGAGCGTGGCTCGCGCCGAGACTCAGCGGCACGGAGAGACTGACCATGAAGCGCGTGCCCCAGCGGGCCGTGTTCGAATCCAGTTCCCGCGACACCGAGACGTTCACCCCCACGCGACGGATCGACGTGTTGTAGCCGGCCTGGAACGAGGTGTCGCGGCTGGAACGGTTCCAGTAGATCTGCGTCGAGCCCGACAGGTACATCGAACCGTAGTCCCACAGGCTCTGGTTCACGGTCAGCAGCAGACGTCCCTTCTGCCTGCCCGTCAGCGCGGACGCATTGCCCGACGCCGCGGCATCGCGCAGGGTCATCGCGTCCGCGAAACTCAGGAAGCCTTGCGTCGAATAGCGGTACGCGGCGAGCGTCACATCGGTTTGCAGCGGTGTGAAGCTGCGCGAATAGGACACGCGCAGGCTCTGGCCGCCGCGCGGCGGCACATTCGGCAGAGACGTGTTCGCCTGGGTCACGTCGAAGCCGAATGCGCCGACCGGCGTGTCGAGCGCCACGCCCGCCGCCGCCGACCAGTAGCCCGAAGACATGATCGTCCCGCCGTAGAGCGTCATGAAACGATTCAGGCCGTGCTGGACATTGCCCTGCAGCACGAACGGCGCATTGCTCCCGCTGGTGTTGCGGTACTGGCCCGCAGCAACGCTGTAGCGCCAGCGTCCTTCGCGCAGCGCGTTGACGGGCGCGGCATAGGGCAGCAGCGACGTGTGCCGGCTGCCGTCCGCTTCGGTCACCGTGACTTGCAGATCGCCGCCGTAGCCCGTCGCGTAGAGATCGTCGATCTCGAACGGACCTGGCGCCACCGTGGTCTCGTAGATCAGGTTGCCGCGCTGCGTGACCTGCACCCGGGCGTTCGTGTTGGCAATGCCGCGAACGGTCGGCGCATAGCCGCGCTGCGACTCGGGATACATGCGATCGTCGGTACCGATCTGCACGCCGCGCAGGCCGAACGAATCGAAGACCGAGCCGTCGGTGTAGGTGTCGCCGAGCGTGAACTGACTCTTCAGCCGCACGATGGAGCGCTGCGCGTTGCTCTGGATGCTCTGGCCGCGCACGCCCGCGCCGGTCGCACTAGTGAGGTTGCCGCCATAGCGAAAGCGCCACGCACCCAGGTTCACACCGGCGTTCACGCCGAGATAGCTCTGCGTGTTCGACACGCCGTTGCCGTTCGAGCGATACACATTGCCGCTGTACTGCACGAGCGCGGCCGGGACGCCGTCGTCCCAGAACTTCGGATCGATCCAGCCGCGCGCGGTGCGACTCATCCACGCCTGCGGAACGCTGACGTCGAGGCGCTGTTCGCCCATGTCGAACACGGCGCTCGCGCCGGGTATCAGTTCGGGCAGCACGGCGGCCTGCGCGGTGTCGAGCGTCGCGTGCGCGGCCTCGCCCAGCTTCGTCAGATCCACGCCGATACGCGTCAGCAACGCGCGGTCGAAGAGCGGCTGCGCGGCCGTGCCGGGGCCGTTCACTTCGCGCAAGGTGACATCGGTCGTGCCGATCCAGGTCTGGTTCACGTTCAGTTCCGCGCGATACGTGCCCGCCGCGACGAGATTGCCGCGATCGAAGCGGCTGATATCGAGTTGCGCCGCCGCGCTGCCGCTCAGAAAGCGTGCGTTGAAGCGCACCGTCGCAGGGGGCGGCGCGAGCGTGGCGGCGGCATCGGTCGGCGCAGCGGCGTCCGGCCGCGGATGCGCAGACGGGAGGGCCGTGCTGTCCGCATCGGCATGCGTGGCGACGACCGCCAGCAACACCGCGACGCCGGCCGGGTTCAGCGACAGGAAGTCGGGGTTGGACGCACGCGGCCTCGAGCAGCGGTTCTTCTTCATGGATGCCCGGCGAACAGGCGAAAGCGCCCCCTGCCGGCGCGGGGACGCGTCGGCATCGGGATGCGAGGGTTGATGGAACCGGATGCGGTAATGCGAAGACCGGCGCGACGGCGGACGGGAGGCCATGCGGCGCCGCCGGCCGCGTGCTACTTGAGCGACGCTTCGTGCTTCACCGGCGCGCCGTAGTCATCGAGCGTGGTGAAGGACACGTTGCCGGCCCGCGCGGGCGTGGCCGAGAGCGGCAGCGAGACCGCGCCGCCCGGTGCGACCATGTCGCCGGCATCGAAGCGCGCGGCCGGATCGCTCCCGCCGACGCGGGCCGAAATGATCGTCACGTAGTAGCTCGACGGATTCGAAACCCGTAGCGCAGCCTTGCCGCCTTCCGTGACGATGCGCCACTCGAGCGTGTCCGGCGCGTCCTCGACCCGGCCCGCCAGGCCGGCCGGGCGGAAGAAGAACTTGAGCCGGGTGCGGAAGGCGAGCTGCACGTAGTTGGGGCCGGTCACGGCTTCGGCCGGACTGGGCGGCACTTCGAGCAGGTTGAACCACAGCAGGCTCTCCCGATCCGGCGGCATCGGCTCACCGGTGTAGACGATGCGGACCGTCTGCGCCTTGCCCGGATCGAGGCGCGCAAGCGCCGGCGTCAGCATGAATGGCAGATTGAGCAGGCTCGGATCGACTTTGGGATCACCCTCGTCGAGCCACACCTGGGCAAGCGCCGGTGACTTGCCGACATTCGACAGTCTGAGCGTCACTTCCTGCTCCGCGGCCGGATAGATCACCCGCGTTCCCGCGATGACGACGGACGCGCAGGCCGGAAACGCCGCCAGCGTCAGCACCAGCCCGATCGTGAGAAGCAGGCCGATGAGCGCGGGCTCGCGGGCTCGTCGTCGGAATGTCATCTGGCTTGCCTCCGTGACGCCCGGCTGGAGCCGGTCACTGATACGACATCGAGTACGTCACGACCGTGCTCACCGTGCCGGCCGTCGCACCGCCCGCGGGCGTGACGTACTGGGCGGCGTACCGGAGCGTGGCCCGCCCGCCTGCAATCGCGACGTTCTGGGCGTTCTGCGCGCCGTCGGTCTTGCTCACGTCGATCACCTGTGTGCCGTTGTTGACGTCGACCAGCTGGACTTCGACGTTGGTCGCCGTTCCGGTGTTCTTGAGATTGCCGTTGGGCAGCGTGTTGGCGCCGCTCTCCCAGAAGGCATGCACGCTGCCTGTGTCGGGCGTGCAATTGGTCAACGCGAGGTTGAACGAGGTGTTGCCGCCGGAACGCCCGGCCTCGGTGAAGTCCGATGCCGCGCTGGTCGGCAGCGTGACGGTGAAGTCACCGGTTCCGCCGTTGCCGCTGATCTGGCAGGTGCTCGCCGTGAGCTGGCCGTTGATCGTCAACGTGCCGCCGGAGGCATGAGCCGCACCGCAAGCGGCACCGCTCAGCATGACGACGAGTGTTAGCACATTCTTTTTCATTCTTTGTCCTGATTGATCTTGACTAAGCGATCGCCAGCGTTGGGCACCGGGATCAACGTGTGTTTTTGAAATTCATCTGACAGCGTTCGTCAGGAATTTGTAGGACTTTATAAGAATTTTCTTGAGATGAACCTAGGACGATTCTTAAACGCTCGCATCATTCAGGCGCGAGGCACGAGCGTGGAGATCGTTGCCACAACGAAGGGAGAACAACGCGGGAAAGTGCTGAAGCGCGCCTGGTAATGAGGGAGAAATGCTGGAATGGCGAATGTCGTCCCGCTCGAACGGCGGGAGATGGGCGACGCGGATGGCGAATTCATCCGGCATGCGTCAGAGGGCCGTGGTCCCCCCGGCAGGAATCGAACCTGCATCTAGCGCTTAGGAGGCACTCGTTCTATCCATTGAACTACGGGGAGCGGACCGCCGCGCGCCGAGGGCATCGGCGAGCGAGCGCAGAGTATAGCAAACGGGATTGGCGGTCATCGGGCGCACTGCGGGAAAAATCCGGCGGCGACCCAGGATGCGAAATATTCTGATGAATCAGGGTTTATGCCTATCAAGAATCGCCGGGCCGCGCCGCCATCGCTTTAATGGACCCCATTCCCGATTCCAAGCCGCAGGGCGCGTTTTCGGCGTTGCTGGCAGACCAAGACCTGACGCACCTCGAGAAGGTGTTGCGGCGCTCATTGTCATGCGATCTCGGCGGTCCGTTGCTGCCGCCCGCCTACTGGCGCGAACGGCTCGCATCGATCACGCGACAGTCGCATCTCTCTCATACCCAGATTCAGACCGTGCATCGGCTGTATCTGCACATCGACGCCTTCGAGGCCGACGTCCGCAAGCGTGAAAGCGAGCGCGCCGCCGAAGCCGATGCTTCCGTCCTCGCCGCCAGCGCCAAGCCGCGCAGCGCCTGAGCAGCCCCCTCGCTGACCCCCGCCTAACCCGCCTAAGCCGCCTGACCCGCCTTGCGCGCCCGCTGCTGCGCATGCGCCGCGAGCCGCACCGCCGCGTTGGCCGCGCCATACCCGTCGTAGCCGCCGCGCCGCTCGATCACTTCCAGGAAGAAGCGCTGGTCGAGCTGCTCCGTATAAGCGTGAAAGAACTCGCCGCCGCGTTCGTCGCGATCGTAGAGGATGTTGTGCTCGTGCATCGTCTCGATCTGCTCGTCGGGCAAGCCGAAGCGCGCCACCAGATCGTCGTAGTAGTTGCGCGGAATGCGCAGGAACTTGACGCCGTCCGCCTCCAGACGGGGAATCGCGTCGAAGATGTCGGGGGTGCTGAAGGCCACGTGATTCAGGCCCGAGCCGCGGTACGCCGAGAGCGATTCCGATACCGCCGTATAACGGTCCACCGACGCATTCAACGCAATGCGCACCGACCCGTCGCGACTGCGCACGGCCCGGCTGCGCACCAGGCCGTAGGGATCGGGCACGAGCACGGCCGCTTCCGTCTCGAAGCCGAACGCGCTGCGGAAGAACAGCACCCAGGTGTCGAGCGCGTCGGCGGGCAGCGACAGGCACACGTGATCGATACGCGACAACGGTCCCACCTCGTACGGCCCGTCGATGTCCGTGAGCACGAAGTCCGATTCCCAGAGCGTCGGGCCGCCGGGCGCTTCGTCGACGAAGTAGTCGAGGCTGCCATCGGGCGACTGCACGCCCGGCACATGCCGTTCGTTCGGCCCGATACGTCCCGAAAACGGCTTCGAGCCATAGGCGGCGGCGCGCTCGAACGCGAGCCGGGCATCGTCGACATGAAACGCCGACGCGCACAGCGACAGGCCATGCTGCTGGAAGAACGCGCTGGCGAACGAATCGGCCTCGGCGTTGAGCACGATCGAACCCGCGCCGTGCCGGTACAGCTGCACGTCCTTCGAGCGATGCTGGCCCGCAAGCCTGAAACCGAGTCTGCCGAGCCATTGCGCGAGGTGCTCGCGCGTCGCCTGATCCACGGCGAATTCCAGAAACTGGAAGCCGATATGCTCCGGCGGCGCGGGCGGATCGAACAGTTCAGGCGGCGCCTTGTCGCCCATCAGCGCGCGCGTCTGTTCCTCGAGAAAGCGCAGCGAGCGATAGCCGTCCGCCGCCGTGATCGCGGTGGGCGCGGCGCGGAAGCCATCGTTGAAGATTTCCAGCGACAGCGGGCCCGTATAGCCCGCCTCGAGCACGCGCGCCGTGAAGCCCGCGACATCGAATGCGCCCTGCCCCGGGAAACAGCGATAGTGGCGGCTCCATTCGAGCACGTCCATGGCGAGGACGGGCGCATCGGCGATCTGCACGAACGCGATGCGCTCGCCTGGAATCGACGCGATCTCGTCCACCGAGTCGCCGATGGACAGCGTATGGAATGTGTCGAGCGCCAGTCCGAGGTTCGGGATGTTCACGGCATCGACGAGCCGCCACGCGTGCTTGTACGAATTCACGTGCCGGCCCCACGCCAGCGCCTCATACGCGACGACCACGCCCGCTTCCTCCGCCAGACGCGCGAGCACGCCAAGCTGATCGACGATCAACGCATCGTCGCGAATCATGTCGGGCGACACGTTGGAACACGCCAGCATGCGATCCGTGCCGAGCTCATGCATCAGTTCGAACTTGCGTTTCGCGCGCTCGGCATTGCGTGCGAGACGCTCCGCGCTCACGCCCTCGAAATCACGGAAAGGCTGGAACAGATAGATGGCGAGGCCCAGGTCTTCGCACATGCGGCGCACGTCGGCGGGCGTGCCGTCGAAGTAGAGAAGATCGTTCTCGAAGATCTCGACGCCGTCGAAACCGGCCGCCTTGATGGCCTGCAGTTTCTCGGCGAGCGTGCCGCTGATGGAAACGGTCGCGATGGATGTCCGGATTGAACGCAGCATCGCTGCCTCCTTGATGCATTCGGTGGATGCGGAATCGACTGGGCGCGTCTCGTGTCAGTGTAGGCCGTTCGTGCCCGTTCGCGCTGAAGGCGGCAGAACGCCATGCGCAATCCATGTCAGTCTGCGGCATGATAGCAAACTAACTAGACCGTACAAATACGTGAAAACACCGAACGACAGGTCCCGTGCGGCAGTTCACACTGCGCCGTACCCGATTTCGCACTGCAGCATCGAAACCTCGCGCAGTGCCACACCTTGTTGGAGCGCATGCATGACTCAGAAGAATTCGTATCTCATCGGCCTGATCGGCTCGGGCATCGGCGGCTCGCTCACGCCCGCCATGCACGAACAGGAAGGCCGCACGCTCGGCCTCAACTACGTGTACCGGCGCATCGATCTGCAGGCGCTGCAACTCGAACCGGCTGCCCTTCCGGACTTGCTGGTCGCGGCCGAGCGCATGGGCTATGACGGCCTGAACATCACCTATCCGTGCAAGCAGGCCGTGATTCCCCTGCTCGACGAACTCCATCCCGACGCCCGCGCATTGGGCGCGGTCAATACGGTGGTGCTGAAGGACGGCCGGCGCATCGGTTACAACACGGACGGATCGGGCTTCGCGCGCGCGTTCCAGCGCGGCCTGCCGGGCGCGCCGCTCGAACGCGTCGTGCAGCTTGGCGCCGGCGGCGCGGGCGCGGCCGTCGCGCACGCGGCCCTGGCGATGGGCGCGCGCACGCTGACGCTGTTCGACTCCGATGCCACCCGCGCCGCCGCCCTCGCGGCCGATCTCGGCGCGCGTTTTGCGGACCGTACGGTCACGAGCGGCGGCGATCTGCGCGAGACGCTGGGCGCCGCAAGCGGGCTCATCCACGCGACGCCGACCGGCATGGCCAAGCTGCCCGGCCTGCCGTTGCCGGCGGACTATCTGCACAAGGAACTGTGGGTCGCGGAGATCGTGTACTTCCCGCTGGAAACGGAACTGTTGAAGGCGGCGCGCGCGCTCGGCTGCCGCACGGTCAGCGGCGGCGGCATGGCGGTGTGCCAGGCAGTCGATGCGCTGCGCATCTTCACCGGCCGCGAGCCGGATGCCGAACGCATGTTCGCGCACTTCCAGAGTCTGCTGGAAGGCTGAACGTTTATCCGGCATCAAACAAAACGGCGGCCTCGCGAGAGAGCCGCCGTTCGGCGTTTCAGCGTTGCATGCGTTGAGGTCAGTCGTCGCGCCGCATGAAACACAGCACGGCGTCGACGATCATCTCGCGATGCCGTGCCCGCGAACGCACGCCCGACGGATCGCGTCCGAACGCGGCGCTCCACGTATGGCGATTGCCCACGCGGTGAAAACAGAACGAGCTGATCATCAGATGCAGGTCGATGGGATCGACGTCGCCACGGAACTTGCCCGCCGCCACTCCGCGCGCGATCAGATCCTCGATGGTTTTCACGACGCTCGAATTGCGCGCCTTGAAGGTCTTCGACTGCTCGATGTACTTGGCCGAGTGAATGTTTTCGATCGTCACGAGCCGCACGAAATCGCGATGCTTGTCGTGATAGTCGAAGGTAAAGCCGACGAATTCCCGCAGCGCTTCTTCCGGTTCCATCTCCGCGAGCTGCAGTTCCTGCTCGAGCGCCCGGATGTCGCCGTAGACCTGCTCCAGCACCGCTTCATACAGCCCTTCCTTGCTGCCGAAGTAGTAGTACAGCATGCGCTTGGTGGTGTTGGTGCGTTCCGCGATGGCGTCCACGCGTGCGCCGGTGAGGCCCATCGCCGAGAACTCCTGCGTGGCGATGTCGAGAATGTTCCGCTTGGTCTCCTCAGGGTCGTACTTGCGCCGTCCTTCTGCTGTGGTCGACGAGGGCGCAGTACTGGCGGCCTTGCTTCCTTTTTTCATTTTTCTGTCTGAGAACGGCATGGAAAATCGATTCTAGCACGGGCTATATAGGCATCCTTGCCTTACGGGCCCATCCATTCCGGGTGCTTTGCCTATAATTTTCTTCCCCGCATGCAATCAAGAAAATCATTACGCATGAAGCACTCTAAAACGCTGACAGCGTGCGCGCTGGCCGCATGCAGCCTGATGGGAAGCACGCATCTTTTCGCCCAGACCGCCCTGCCGCCGGGTCATCCCGATGCCAAGCAACTGATGGCCGCCGAAGGCGTGATGACCAGCGCGAGTCTCGCGCGCGGCGCCGCCGACGTCTGTCATATCGATGCCGCGAAAATCGCACGCTTCAAGGACGTGGTCCATACCAGCTATCCCGACGCGCCCGACTTCGACGGCGAATGGAAGCTCGGGCTGGCTCAGGCGCAGTCCACCGTCGATCGTTTCGCGCGGCTCAAGGCGAGTCAGCCCGCGGAATACAAGAAAGAGATTGGCGAGGCGTGTCCGGCGCTCGCGCGCGGCATCGACGAAGTCACGGCCCAGCCGCCGCAGTAAGCAGCGGGACGGCGCTCAGTCGTCCCTGCGCTGGCTTTCCTCGTAGTGCGCGCGCTTTTCCGTGTACATGACGGCATCCGCGCGCTGCAGCATCGACTCGAGCCGTTCGCCGTCCTGGGCGGTGGCGGCGCCCATCGCAAACGACAGCGGCATGCCCGAATAGAACTGGTTGTTCACTTCGAGCAACTGCCGGATGCTGTCGATCACCGCCTCGCCGCCGCGTTCGTCGGTGCCGGGCAGCAGCACCATGAATTCGTCGCCGCCGATGCGCGCCGCCTGGAACGGCTTCTCCACCGCCTTGCCGAGCACTTCGCCCGCGCGCCGCAGCAGCGCATCGCCGGCGGCGTGGCCGAGCTGATCGTTCACCGCCTTCAGGCCGTTGACGTCGATCGCGATGGCCGTCACCGGGAACGGCCCCTTGCGTTCAAGCCGGTTGATTTCATCGACGTAGAACGAGCGGTTCTTGAGCTTCGTCAGCACGTCGTGCTTGCCGAGGAATTCGAGGTAGGCCTCGGCCTTCTTGCGCGCGGTGATGTCCGTCAGCGCGACGAGCACCAGATCCCAGCGCGCCTCGTGCCCCGGAAACACCGAGAACTGCAGATGCACATGCACCTCGTTGCCTTCCAGCGAATAGTTGACCACCTCGCGCTGATGAAAGAGCTTGTGCTCCCACAGCTCGACCAGCTGCTCCTGGAAGTGCGCATGCATGTCGTCGCGAAACACGTCGGGCAGGCGCGACAGCAGCGTCGCCTTGTCGGGTGCGGCGAACATGCGCAGCGTGTGCTGGTTCACGTCGAGGACATGGATCTCCTGCATGCAGCGCTCGACGAACTCCGGATGCACATTGGTGAAGGTGCGGAAATCGACGATGCCGCGCTCGCGCACATCGTCCAGCAACGCCTTCACGGAGCTGAAATCCTCCACCCACAGCGACACCGGCGAATGCTCGAACAGGCCGCGCGCATAGAGTTCGCTGGCGGCGGCGCTGCGCCGCATCGCTTCGAGTTCGGTGATGTCCTCGATCGTCACGAGCACGCGGCTCCACGTGTCCTCGTGTCCCGGCAGGACGACTGCCTTGAGCAGCACGTCGAGACGCTTGCCGTCGAGCGTGTAGTTGACCGTCTGGCTCACGAAACGCGCCTTGCCGGACCAGAGCTGCTCGAGTTCGTCGACGTGCGTCTTCAGCATGTCGTCGCGGAACACGCGGTCGAGGTTCTGCACCAGATGATCGGCGTCCTTCGCCTGGAACAGGGACAGCGTGCGCTGATTGACCTTCACCACCCGGATGCGCGACGAGCATTCGGCCACGCGCTGGGGTTCGTCGGCGAGAAACGCGCGCAGGTCCGTGACGCCCGCCGCCCGCCAGCGCTCGAACTGATCGCGCACCGCGCTGAAGTCCTCGAGCCAGAGCGAGACCGGCGCGAGGTCGAACATGTCGGCATCGTCCTCCGGCATGCTCGCCGGCGTAAATTGACCGGCAGCGCGGCGCGGGTCGTTTGGCATGGTGTTCCTTTCGGCTTGCGCCGGCTCTCGGTCATGGCTGATGCATGCGGGATCGCTCCCGAATCATCTCATTATTGTAGCGCGCCATATTTTGCGGGAAGCTGACGGCGCTCCGCGTTGAAGGAGGCGCCGATGTGTATCGGGGGCAGATGCTAAACTCGATTGACAGGCATGGACCCGGGCGTCGCGTTCCTGGCACAGGCTCGGGCACGTTTGCTGCACTTCCGGCAGGTCAACGGCACGCCGCCTGATCCGCGCGCAACAACGCGGCACGATACGCGGCGCGATGCCGCCTTCATCGACACGCAACCACCAGGAGGCACGACTCTCATGGCTGACTTCCGTATCTGGTCGGATGAATTTCCGGCGAATGGCTTCATGGCGCGCGCCCACGAATTCGACCAGCAAGCCTTCGGCGGCGCGGGTGAGAATGTTTCCCCGGCGCTGCAGTGGGACGCCCCGCCCGCCGAGACGCGCAGTCTCGCGCTCACCGTCTACGATCCGGATGCGCCGACCGGCAGCGGCTTCTGGCACTGGATCGTCGTCAACATTCCGCCCGACACGCGCTCCCTGCCGCGCAACGCCGGCAAGGCCGACGGCAGCCTGCTGCCCGCCGGCGCGCTGCAACTGCGCAACGACTACGGCACCGTGGGCTTCGGCGGCGCGGCGCCGCCGCGCGGCGACAAGCCGCATCGCTACATCTTCCGCATCCACGCGCTGTCCGCCGAGAGCCTGCCGCTCGACATCAACGCCACCAACGCCGTGGCGCGTTTCATGACGCACCTGAACGAAATCGATTCGGCGACCTACACCGGCCTGTACGAACTGAAGTGAAGAAGGCATGACCGGGGCGCGGCCTTCGAGGTCCGCGTCCCGCCTTGCAGCGCCCGCGCACAATCCATTTGAAAAAGGCGTGACATACAATGCGCCGCCGCCACTCCCTGCCCATCGATGGACTCCGATCAAGGTCTGCCGCTCCCCCAACGTTACTGGGCCATTCTCGTCGTTGCGCTGGGCGTCACGCTCGCCGTGCTCGACGGCGCCATCGCCAACGTCGCGCTGCCGACCATCGCGCGCAATCTGAACGCGTCGCCCGCCGATTCCATCTGGGTCGTCAACGCCTACCAGCTGACCATCACCATCTCGCTGCTGCCGCTCGCCTCGCTCGGCGACCGTATCGGCTATCGGCACGTGTATGTCGGCGGACTGGCGCTGTTCACGGTGTCGTCGCTGGCCTGCGCGCTGTCGGGCTCGCTCGTCGGGCTGACCGCCGCGCGCATCGTGCAGGGCTTCGGCGCGGCCGGCATCATGAGCGTCAACACGGCGCTGGTGCGCATGATCTATCCGCACCAGCAGCTCGGACGCGGCGTCGCGATCAACACGACCGTCGTCGCCGTGTCCTCGGTCGTCGGCCCGACCGTCGCCTCGGGCGTGCTCGCGGTCGCCACCTGGCCGTGGCTCTTCGCGATCAACGTGCCGATCGGCCTCGCCGCCTTCGCCATCGGCATCCGCGCGCTGCCGCGCACGCCGGGGCATCGCCAGCCCTACGACTACATCAGCGCGATCATGAACGCGCTGTTCTTCGGCCTCGCGATCGTTGCGGTGGACGGCTTCGGACACGGCGCGCACCGGCCGTGGGTCATCGCCGAGTTGGCGGCAGTGGTGGTGATCGGCTACTTCTTCGTCAGGCGGCAACTGACCCGCAGCCAGCCGCTCCTGCCGGTCGACCTGCTGCGCATTCCGGTCTTCGCGCTGTCGATCGGCACCTCGGTCTGTTCGTTCTGCGCGCAGATGCTGGCCTTCGTGTCGCTGCCATTCCTGCTGCAGGACACGTTCGGCATGAGCCAGGTCGAAACCGGCTTCCTGATGACACCCTGGCCGCTCGTCATTGTGTTCGTCGCGCCGCTCTCGGGCATTCTCGCGGACCGTTATTCGGCAGGCTTGCTGGGCGGCATCGGACTCGCGATCCTGTCGCTCGGACTGGTCGCGCTCGCCACGCTCGGCGCGCATCCGGATGCGTTCGACATCGCGTGGCGCATGGCCGTCTGCGGCCTCGGCTTCGGCCTGTTCCAGTCGCCCAACAATCGCCAGATCATCTCCGCGGCGCCGCGTCATCGCAGCGGCGGCGCGAGCGGCATGCTCGGCACCGCCCGCCTCACCGGCCAGACCCTCGGCGCGGCGCTCGTCGCGCTGTGCTTCGGCATCGCGTCCAGAAACGGCCCCACGCTCGCGCTCGGCCTCGGCGCGGCATTCGCGGCCGTGGCTGCCGTCGTCAGCCTGCTGCGGCTGACCGGCGGACGCCGCGTCGAGACGGCCTGAGGGACGCGCCCCGCACCGTCTGTCTCCGCCCTTTGGGCACACCCCTTGCTGAACGTCGGGCATGGATTCCGCACATGCGAATCATCCGAAAATCGCTAACAGGAGTGTGTTCATGGGCTCATCGCTCAACGGTTGCAAGGTTGCCATTCTCGCCGTCGACGGCTTCGAGCAGGCCGAGCTCGTCGAGCCGCAACGTGCGCTCGAGGAAGCCGGTGCGCAGGTGCACGTCATCTCGCAGAAGGCCGGACAGATCCAGGGTTTCAAGCATGTCGACAAGGGCGACAAGGTCGACGTCGATGTCACCCTTGATGCCGCCAACGCCGGCGATTACGACGCCGTGGTGTTGCCGGGCGGCGTGGTCAACGGCGACGCCATCCGGCTGGATGCGAAGGCGCAAAGCTTCGTCAAGGAAGCCGATCGCGCGAAGAAGCCGATTGCGGTGATCTGCCACGGCGGCTGGCTGCCGATTTCGGCGGGCATCGTCGCGGGCCGCACGATGACCAGCTGGCCGAGCTTGCAGGACGACGTGCGCAACGCCGGCGGCACGTGGGTGGATCAGGAAGTGCAGGTGGACGGCAATCTCATCACGAGCCGCAAGCCGGACGACCTGCCCGCTTTCAACCGTGCGCTCATCGACGCGCTCGGCAAGTCACGCGCGGCCTGAGCGGCAAGCCTCGTCACGGAGTCATGCCGATGTCGAAACCGTTCCGCCGTCACGAGCATATGCATGCGCAAGGGCGCGGCTTTCGCCTCCCGGCGAGCGCCGTGGAAAATCCGCGCAGCTGTGCTTTCGGCGCGGCCTATATTGGAGACACGGCGTCATGATCCTCGCGCACGACATGCGGCGCGTCGCCCACCCTCGTCCCGCTTATGAGGACTCGACCATGCACATCACCTTTGCCGACGAATCCCCTGTCTATGACGGCGACGACCTTGCCATCCACTTCGCGGCGCTCGTGGATGGCGAGCCGGTCGTCTGTTCGATCTCCGCAGAGGCGCTCGAAGATCACTTCGGCGCGCCATCGCCGCGCGAAGAAGATCTGCTTGCCGCTTTTGAAAACGGCGCCGCACGCATCCGCGCGGTCTGCGCCGAAGCACTCGATGACAACGGCGGCCAGCCCGTCGTGCTGAGAAGCGGGCTGTTCCGCGTCGCGGGCCTGGAACCGGAATGACCCGGGCCGGCATGCCGCGCGTCGAATCCATTCACCCAGTCGATAAGGAGGGAACATGTCCCTGATCATTGCGGGCCGATTTCAAACTTTCCCCGCGGCCGAAGCGGCGGCCCAGCGCTTGTTCAATAACGGTTTCGTCGAAGAGGACGTGACGCTGTTCTTCGTCAATCCGAGCGGGCAGCATGCGCGCCATCCGATCGGCGGCGACGTCGGCACCGATGCCGGTGCGAGCGCCGCGCCCAAGGGCGCTGGCAAGGGTGTGACGATCGGCGCGGTGGCGGGCGCGGTGGTCGGCGCGGCGATCTTCGCCGTGTTCCACGCGCCGCTGCTGGTGTCGGTGATCGCGGCGGGCGTCGGTGCGTATGTGGGATCGCTGGTCGGCGCGATGTCGCATACGCGCAAGCCGAAGATGTCCGCGCAGGCCGAGGAGCCGATGCGTCATGCGGGCGTCGTGGTGGCCGTGCATGTCTCTCCCGAGACCCAGGGCCAGGCCGCCGATGCGTTGCGCGCGGCCGGCGGCGTGGATATCGAACGGGCGTCGGGACGCTGGAAGCAAGGCCGCTGGAGCGACTTCGACCCGCTGCAACCGCCGCATCCGGTAGGCGAATTCGCGGAGACGCGTGCCTGAGGGTTTGCTCCGCTTCTCATGCAAAAACGCCCGCGAACGCGGGCGTTTGCGCATGCGTCACTGCGCGCTGTCAGACCCAGAGACCCGTTGGATGTGTGGGACGCACATGCCCGCGGATGCTGCAATCGGCCGGCTGCATGCGTGGCGCATCCGTCTGCATCGACGAAGGCTCGCAAACCGGTGCGGCCTGCGACGGTTGAACCTGTGCAGCCGCTTCCTGAGTAGCGTTGACATGCTGTCGTACTTGAATGGTGACCGCCGAAGCCACGATGGCCACAAGTACGAGGGACTCGCGCTTGGCGAGCCGGTGCAGAAAATTCATGGTGTTCTCTCCAGTTGCCGTCGTGCGCGACTCTCCGAAGGATTCGCGCTTGTAGTGGCGTGGAGTTAGCAAAGCGTGTGCCGCCCTTCCCCGTCGTCGAGCTTTGAGACCCGCCCGAACCCCGCGCCTTGCGGGCACGCCGCATGCGCTATGAACTGGCAAGCCGCAACTCGCAGGGAGGCCGCGGCGTAGCAAGGTCTCAACTCAATAACGGAGGACTCTCATGAGCACGAACGTCGTATCGGTACTCAACGATCTGGTCGAAACCTCGAAGGATGGTGAGAAGGGCTTCCTCAAGGCTGCCGAGGACACGCGCGATCCCAGCCTCAAGCTGCTGTTCCAGAATCGCGCGCAAAAGTGCGCCGAAGGCGCGCGCGAATTGCAGGATGTGGTTCAGCGACTCGGCGGCAAGCCGGAAACCGGCGGCTCGGTGGCCGGCGCCTTGCATCGTGGTTGGGTGGACGTGAAGTCGGCCGTGAGCGGTCACAGCGACCATGCGATTCTCGCCGAATGCGAGCGTGGCGAAGATGCCGCCAAGAAGAATTATCGCGAGGCGCTGGACAAGGAACTGCCCGCCGATATCCGCGCGATCGTCGAGCGTCAATATCAAGGCGTGCTGGAGAATCACGACCGCATTCGCGACTTGCGCGATCAGTATGCGGCTGCGAAGTCCTGATACGCGTCAGGTCCGCTGACGAAAAAAACGGCCGCTCGCGCGGCCGTTTTTCATGGCGATCAAGGAAGCGCAGCTTACTGCGGCTGGCCCTTGTCGTTGGTGCCCAGCGACGATGCCGCTGCGGCTGCCGAAGCGCCCTTCAGCTTGTGCGCCTTGTCCTGCTGATGCAGATAGGTGCCCTTCGACTTCTTAGCGTGCGAGCCGGTTGCCGCCGCATCCGATGCAGCCTGTGCGAAGGCGCCCGTGGAGAACGCCAGTGCCAGCGCGCCGATCAATGCCATCTTTTTCGTCTTCATGAAGAGCTCCTTTTGCCGGGGTTTCGGAACGGCGCTGTTCTGCACGCCCGTCAACCGCCTGTGTAAGTAACGTCCTGAACGGCCGTACTTCGTTTATAGGTTTCGAAGTGCTGCGAGGTAATGCGCACTGCTGAAGCGGAACCATGTTGCGACTGCGGCGCCGGATCCGTTGCGACACGAATCACGACGCCCTGATGCGAGAACCCGCGCCCGATCCGGCCGTCCGCCTTCCGGCGAACCATCGGACCCTGCGCGGGTTCCTTGCTGCTGGCACTCAACCGCGGCCCGCCGTGGCGAAGCCGGGCATACGCACTATGCCATTACTTGGCCGCAATTTTAAGGTGGTTCTTCACCGATGCAACACCGGACACGTTCGAGACGACTTCCTCGGCGGCGGTCTTGTCTTCCGCCGACGGCACCGTACCGGTCAGCGACACCACGCCCGAGCGCGTCTTCACGTGGATGTGCGTGGACTTGACGTTCTTCGCGCCGAGCAGTTCGGCCTTGACCTTGGTCGTGACCGCGCTGTCATCGACCTTCTGGCCCATCGTCGTGCCGGAACCGGTGGTGGACGATGCCGGCGTCACAGTCGCGTTCTGGGCGCTGGCGTTCAGCGCGAACATCACACAAGCGATACCACCGGCAGCCTTCAGGATTTGAGTCGTCTTCATGGCAATACTCCCATTTTGTCGATTTTGGTCTGGCGCGCCGACTCGCTTCTTCAGGCGAGGGGCCGCGCTCTTCGATTTACGTCGCGCCGTAGCACGCGAAACGTGCCATCCCTACCGCAACTTGCGTGCCGAAGCCTTGTGTCCGGCGTGTTCAAGTCGTCGCGCGACACGGGATCCCTGTGAAGAATCAAAGGCTTGTTGCCCCTACGAGAATCTCTCCGGGCGCGTCCGGCGGACATGACGGCGAGTCTGTGCGAAGCGGCGAAACGCGCGGCGCTTTTGTCTGAGTGCGTGTAAAAAAGTGCGTGAATGTGGCCTCGGCCACCCATCGAATAATCGATGCTGACGCAAAAAAGCTAGTCGCAGCACGAGCTTGACGATCGCTGGCACGGTCTGTGCTTTTATCCACTTGCACATCAGCCCGTCACGTCTAGAACAATCGAGGATCAGCACGCAATGCCGCCCATACTCGAACTCCGCGCGAAGCAAAGTCTCGCGCTTACACCGCGTCTCCAGCAGTCCGTTCGCCTTTTGCAATTGTCATCGCTCGAGTTCCAGCAGGAACTGCGCAATGCGCTCGACACCAACCCGTTTCTCGAGTACGACGAAACGCAGACCGAAGACAACGCGCTCGGTGCCGACAACGGCAGCTCGATGAGCGATTCGACGCTCTCCCCCACCACCGACAGCGCAAGCGAAGTACCCAGCAGCACCGAGGCGTCGAACGAAGGCGAATCCAGCATGGATTCAGGCAGCCGCGACGACTCCATGAACGAATTTTCCTCGGACCCGTTCGGGCGCAGCGCGTCGCGCAACAACGGCGACGGTGAAGGCTCGGACCCTGCGGACTGGGTCCGCATCGAGCCGTCGCTGCACGAAACCCTGCACGATTCGCTTCGTCTGTATCAGCTGAACGAGCGCGATCGCGCCATCGCCCAGCTCATCATCGAAGCCCTGGACGACGACGGTTACCTGCGGCAGGAACTGAGCGATCTGGCCAACGTGGTCGAGATCGAACCGGCGCTCGGCGAAGACGAACTCACGATCGCACTCAAGCTGGTCCAGTCGCTCGACAAGCCGGGCGTGGGCGCGCGCAATCTGTCCGAATGCCTGACCCTGCAGCTCCAAGCACTCGACGAAGAGACGCCGGGCCGCGCGGTCGCGCTCGAAATCGTCGCGCATCACCTCGAACGTCTCGCACGCCGTGAGCAAGCCGAACTGCAGAAGAAGATCGGCTGCAGCGCCGATGAACTGCGCATCGCCTGTGCGCTCATCCGCCGCCTCGATCCGAAACCGGGCGAGAACTACGGCCAAAGCGAGGACAACTACGTCGTGCCGGACGTGATCGTGCGTCAGGTCAAAAAGCAGTGGCTCGTGACGATCAACCCCGCCGTGTTGCCGCGCGCGCGCATCCACCGCATGTATGCCGAACTGTTCGCGCAGTCGGCCGGCGCCAGCCGTTCGCCGCTCGCGCAGCAGTTGCAGGAAGCACGCTGGCTGATCCGCAATGCCCAGCAGCGCTTCACGACCATCCAGCGCGTGGCGGAATGCATCGTGTCGCATCAGAAGGCATTCTTCGACTATGGGGAAATCGCACTGAAGCCGCTGGTGCTGCGCGACGTCGCCGACGAACTCGGCCTGCATGAGTCCACCATCTCGCGCGCCACGGGCAACAAGTACATGTCCACGCCGCGCGGCATTTTCGAGTTCAAGCATTTCTTCCCGCGCGAGCTGTCGACGGAAAGCGGCGGCACCTGCTCGGCCGCGGCCGTGCGGGCGTTGCTGAAGGAAATGATCTCGCAGGAGAACACGCGCGATCCGCTGTCCGATGTCAGTCTCGCGAAGATGCTGGCGGACCAGGGCGTGATCGTGGCGCGCCGCACGGTGGCGAAGTATCGCCATCTGATGAAGGTGCCGCCCGCAGAATTGCGCCGTCAGGCGTGAAGTGCATCGTCCGCGCATAGAGGCAACGCGCGCGGACACACTGCTTGTCACGCTCTCAAGCGCTCGGCGACGACCCGGTCAAGCGAGGCGCCTGAGCGACAGGGAGCGTAGCCGACAGGCCGTCCGTTCGCGGACGGCCTTTTTTTGTCATCGCACCGTGGTTAAGCGCCGGCCGTTCAGCGCCATCCGGAAGCCCGGTGCGTGCGCTTGCGTGCCGCCGTGGCCGCGAGTTCGGCGCCCAGCAGGAAGACCGCCGCCGAGTAATACAGCCACATCAGGATGATCGCCAGCGACCCGGCCGCGCCGAACATGTTCGCCGTGCCGGCGTGCGCGAGATAGAACGCGAACAGCCGCTTGCCGCCCTCGAACAGGAGCGCCGCTGCAGCCGCGCCCAGCGCCGCGTCGCGCCAGAGCATGCGGGTCGTCGGCAGGAATTTCAGCAGCACGGTGAAGGCCAGCATCAGCACGCACAGCGATATCGCTCGCTGGGTGAGCCCTGACAGCACGATGAATGGACTGCCGTCGCCGAGCACCCAGTGCCCGAGAATCTCGACGAGCGCATCCAGCACCAGCAGCGCCGCGACGAGCAGGCCCGCGCCGATCACGAGCCCGAACGACATCAGCCGCACGCGCAGCAGCGAGACGATGCTCTCGCGCGCGCTGACCGCGGGCGTCGGCCAGATCACGTTGAGCGCGCTGTGCAAGGTCGAAAACGTGGCCGACGCCCCGACCAGCACGCCCGCAAGCGACAGCAGCGCCGTGCTGCGTGCGATATCCGCGTGCCACGCATTGGCGACGATCGCCTCCAGCGCGTGAGCCGCGTCGGCGCCGACGACGCCGCTGATCTCGTCGAACAGACGGCCCTGCACGGCGTCGGCGCCGAAGAAGACGCTCGCTACCGCGATGACAATGACCAGCGTCGGCGCGATCGAGAACGCCGCGAAGAAGGCGATTGATGCCGAGAACATCAGGCAGTGGTCCTGCACCCATTGCGAGACCGGATCGACCAGCCACGACAGCCAGCCGACCCGCGACGTGCGGCCGGCTGCGACGGTTGGAGCTTGCGAGGTGGTCGGGCGAAGGTTCTGATCCATCGAGAGGAAGCGGAGCGCGGCGAAGGTTGCCAGCGCTGATGTTAGCCCGGCCGGACGAAGCGCACAGCGGGGGCGCAAATGAAAAAGCGGCACGTTCCGGCTGGAATGTGCCGCTTGCCTACATGCACGCCTGATGCGCTCAGGGGCGTTCCGCGTCCGGATCAACTTCGTCCTCGGCGATGCCGCGCGTCTCGTCCTCTACTTCATCGGGCAGGATGTCGCCGTCCGGCGTCAGATGATTGTCGCCGTCCGCGGATGCCGCTTCTCCTGTGCCGTAACGATCGGTATCGCTGTTCAACTCGGCTTCGGACTGGCCGAGCGCGTGGGCATCGAGCTCGTCCTCGATCTCGCCCGGATAGCGCTTTTCGCCCTGCACATCCGAGCCGCTGTCCGATGAATCGCTGGGACCCAGCGCGCCCGTGCCGTGACCCTTGCCGTATTCCGCGCCGTCGTCTTCAGGCGGGTTCAATGTGCTTCCACTCATCGTGACCTCCATGGTCGGTTCCTGTTTGTGTTCCATGGAGATCCGCAAAAGCCGTTCCGCGCGCCCATATAAGAACCCCGCGCTTCTTGCGAAACGCGGGGCTGTGTGCAACACGGCTGCGGCAAGGGTCCAGGCTTCAGGCCTTCGCCGCCGCCGAGGGCTTCGCGGCCGCGCCGGCGGAACCGGCGGCGGACGTCGCGCTCTGCTTGACCGTCTTGACGGTCTTCTCCGTCACCGAGGCGGCGGTCGCCACACTGCGCAGGTCCGACAGGAACGAGTCGCGCCAGACCGACAGATTGTTCTCGCGCAACGGCGCCATCATGTCGGCGTGGCGCGCCTGACGTTCGGCGAGCGGCATCGACAATGCACGCTCAAGCGCTTCCGACATCTGCGACAGATCGAACGGATTGACGACCAGTGCGCCCGGCAACTGATCCGCCGCGCCCGCGAATTGCGACAGCACCAGCGCGCCCGGATCCGCCGGATCCTGCGACGCGACATATTCCTTCGCGACCAGGTTCATGCCGTCGCGCAACGGCGTCACATAGCCGACCTGCGAGAGGCGGAACAAGGCCATCAGCAGATTGCGTTCGTACTTGCGGTTCAGGTACTGAATGGGCGTCCAGTCGAGCTGCGCAAAGCGACCGTTGATGCGGCCCGCCTCGCCTTCCAGGTTCTGGCGAATGCGCTGATAGGTCTGCACGTCGGAGCGGGTCGGCGGCGCGATCTGCACCAGCGACACGCGGCCATGCCAGCCCGGCGCATTGAGCAGCAGGCGCTCGAAGGCCTGGAAGCGTTCCACCAGCCCTTTCGAATAATCGAGCCGGTCCACGCTCATGATGAGCTTGCGGCCGCGCATGCTGTCGCGCAGGCTGTTCACCTGCTTGCGATTGGCGAATTGCTCGGCAGACTTGGCGATGGCATCCGGATAGATGCCGATCGGATAGGCGCCGACCTTCATCATCCGGCCGAACGCCTGCAGCATGCCGTCGTCGCTGTAGTGACCGCGCCCGGTGCGCTCGATGTAATCGATGAACGACTGCTTGTCGTTATCCGTCTGGAAACCGACGACGTCGTACTGGCACATCGCCGCCATCAGTTCCTCGTGCGGCGGAATGGTGCGCATCACTTCCGGCACCGGAAACGGGATATGCAGGAAGAAGCCGATCGGGTTGTTGACGCCCAGCTTGCGCAGCTCCTGCGCGAAGGGAAGCATGTGATAGTCATGCACCCAGATGATGTCGTCGGGCTTCAGCATCGTCTTCAGCTTGGCCGCGAGGCTTGCATTGACGCGCATGTAGCCGGCAAATTCCTCGCGGTCGAAGCGCGACAGGTCATTGCGATAGTGGAACGTCGGCCACAGCGTGGCGTTCGAGAAGCCACGGTAGTACTGGTCATAGTCACGGCGCGTGAGCCCGACGGTCGCATAGGTCACCTTGCCGCCCTTCTCGACCACCGGCGCCGCCGCTTCTCCGACGATCTCGCCACTCCAGCCGAACCACACGCCCCCTGTCTCCTTGAGCGCATCCAGCACGCCGATAGCGAGGCCGCCCGCGCTGGGCTTGCCTTCCTGAATCGGGGCGACGCGATTCGATACCACGATCAATCTGCTCATTACAGCTTCACCTCTCAGTTGTCGTTGCATGCTCGAATTGGCGATCAATGAATATGCAAAAACTGTGCCTTTTTGTTGCTGTTGGTGAACAAATATTTGTAGGCAGATGTTACGGACGAACAAAAACACGCGGCGACGACGCGCCGCGTAGAAATTTTTGTTCGTGGAACGAGCGGGGCGGCTCGCCTGGAATCACGAATCCTGCTCGGATCCAAGGTCGCGTTGATAGTCTATTCCCTCGCGCCGGACGCCACCCTGATTGTGCTCGCCATCGGGCGGAACGCCAGGCGCGGCGCGGTTCTGGCTGGCGGGATCGTGCTCGGTCGCGGACGCCGGGCCGGCTTGCGTGCCGGCCGCCTTGGCGGCTTCGGCGCGCGCTTCGCGCTTGGATGAATGACGCGCGGAGCGTCGAAGTGCGGGATGCCTCATGATGCCTCCAGAGTAGAAGGCCGTCGCGATAGGACCTCGGCGGCGTCGGACCGATGCGCCCTTGGACGAGCGCAGCTTCAGAAAAAACGACCGGCGAAAAAGCGGATCGCCGGTCATTATTGCGTCTTTGCTTGTAATCCCTACATACGGGATGGAAACTTATTCAAACCGTGCACGAAGTCTGGGCATGGTCCAACGTCGGCGGTCCTGCGAACGGTCCAACCGCCTTTCAAGCTATCAATACACGTGCGGCGTTTCATTCGGCCCGGGCGGCGGGTCGCCGATCGGCTGCGACGGCGGCTCGGGCGGCTCGCGCGTCGGATCCGGATTGGTGTCGGGCGGCATCGGAGTCGGGGGCGGCTGATCGGGCGGCGTCACCGGCGGATCCGGCGGCTGCGGGGTCTGCGCCTCGATACCCACAGCGTGGAAGACGTGAGTTGCAACGCTCTGTGACATGACGGGCTCCTTGCGGTCTTGTGATCGTACTTCCCTATCCAGGCGCCGACGCCTTTGCGCAGCGCGCGGATGTCAATCAGAAGACAGCAAGGGCCATGCCCTTCGAGATACTGTTTTCACGCACTCCAGTGACTCATTATCGGCGTAGAAAAGCCGCCTGCCAATGAAAAACGCCTGCGCTTTTAACAGCAGCAGGCGTCTGATTCGTCTAAAGATAGCCGACGTTCAAGGATTTTCGCTATCCGACTCGCCGGTTTCGCCACCCTCGCCGACCGTGGCCTTGCTGGCATCCTCGCCGTACTCGACCAGCCGGTTATAGAGCGTCTTGAGGCTGATGCCGAGGATCTCCGCGGCCCGGGTCTTCACGCCGCCGCACTGTTCGAGCGTGGCGAGAATCAGCTGCCGGTCCGCCTGCGCCAGCGACGTGCCGAACGGAATAGTCACCGACGTCCCCGCCGAGGGCTTCGACAGCGAAATCTGCAGCGGCACGGTGGCGGTGCTGTCGGAATCCGACGAGGACATGATGTACGCGCGCTGCACGTAGTTCTTCAGCTCGCGCACGTTGCCTGGCCAGTTGTACGAGTCCAGCATCTCGCGCACGGCAACCGGGAAATCCTTCTTCGTGCTGTAGCGGTTGTTGAGCTCGTCGAGGAATGCCTGTCCAAGCAACTCGACGTCCTTGCCGCGCTCGCGCAACGGCGGCAGGTTGATCGGGAACACGTTCAGCCGGTGATAGAGGTCGAGGCGCAGCTTGCCTTCGAGCACCGCCTGTTCCGGATCGCGGTTGGTCGCGGCGATCAGGCGCACGTCCGTCTCGATTTCCTTGGTCGTGCCCACGCGCATGAACATGCCGGTTTCGAGCACGCGCAGCAGTTTGACCTGGAGCTCGATGGGCATTTCAGTGATTTCGTCGAGGAACAGCGTGCCACCGTTCGCGCGCTCGAAATAGCCCTTGTGCTGACGGTCCGCGCCGGTGAACGAGCCGCGTTCGTGGCCGAACATCTCTGATTCAATCAGGTTCGGCGAGATCGCGCCGCAGTTCACCGCGATGAACGCATGCTTGCGCCGCAGCGAGAGTTCGTGCAGCGTCTGCGCGGCCACTTCCTTGCCCGTGCCCGATTCGCCGATCAGCAGCACCGAGGCGGCCGTAGGCGCGACGCGGCCAATCTGGTCGTACACGGTCTGCATGGCCGGGGAATTGCCGAGCATCAGGCCGAAGCGGCCCATGCGGCGCAATTCGCCGCGCAAAGTGCCGATTTCCGCCTTGAGGTCGCCGGCACGCGGCAGGCGCGCGAGGATCGCCTTCACGCGCTGCATGTTGATCGGCTTGACGAGGTAGTCTGCGGCGCCCATCTTCAGCGCGCTGACGGCGGACTCGACCGTGGCATGCCCGGTGATCACGATCACCTCGACACCCGAGCGCGGGTCCAGATCTTCGAAGAGATCGACACCGGTGCCGTCGGGCAGCTTCAAATCCGTAAAGACGACGTCCGGCGTCTGACGCACGAGCTGAATGCGCGCCTCGCGCAAATCGCTGGCAACGGCCGTTGTCAGTCCGTCTTCGCCGATGATCGCGGCTAGCGCCTCGCGGGTACTGGGATCGTCATCGACAATCAATACGTGTGGCATTGCGTCTCGAATGGTTCCAAAGCGTTTTCAGGTCACACGCCTCGATGCGGCGTGGTCTTCTCCGTGCGGACAGCGCCGCGCGGGCCGGTGCGGGGAGCAAAGGCGCCGAATCTGCAAGCGATTCGCGCTCCGTGTGATCCCGCAAAAGTAGAATAATTTCCGATATTCAGCACGCTTGGAATCAACTCATCGTAAGTTTTTCCATTTACGCAACTTATGAAAGAGTTTCACTGATTATAAGCGTTTATCAAGTCAAAAACGCACGCTGATCAGACGTGCGTTTCATCGACCGAGGCGGCTGCGCATTCCGCGCCGCCGAACCCGCCGGGCGCGGTGCGCTTCGTGCGCGCGGGCTTAGCTGCGCGGGAAATGCCACGCGTCAGCGGTACCGCCGACCACGCCGTGGCCATTCACCGCACCGCCCGAAGCCGGCGTCAGCACCTTGCCGCCTTCGTCTTCCCAGCGGCTGACGTCGCGCGCGGTGCGCCGGCTGGCGTCTTGCGATTGCACCCATTTCCATGCGAGCACGCTGCCCACTGCGAACAACGCGCCGAAGATTCCGATCGAAGGACGTGCCATGAGTGTTCACTCCCAATGTCATGAAAAATCGCCGAATCGTGGACCGGATCACGGTTGACGGGATCACGCGTCCGGCGTTCGACGCAAGCGGTCAGCGCGAGACGAGCAGCCCCACCAGGAAGCCGACGCCGGCCGCGATGCCGAGCGACTGCCAGGGGTTGTCCTTCACGTATTTCTCCGTGCAGTCCACGCCTGCGCGATAACGCGTCTGAGCGCTCGCCTGCGCGTCCTCGAGGGCGCTGCGGGCCGAATCGACATGCTCGCGCAAGCGCGAGCGCAGCGCGTCCACGCCTTCTCCCGGCAGCGTCGCCGAAAGGCGCAGCAACTCTTCCGAGTCGTTGAGCAGCACCTTGATGTCTTCGATGATCTTTTGCTTGCCCAACGCAAGCTGGACAGTCGTCTGACTCATGGAATGAAGTCCTTGCCCAAGTGGGGCCCAAGTGGGGTCATGCACGCATCGCCGTTGCTGCGGGCGGGCGTGCTTGCGTTTATCGATGCGGCGTCTAGTGGGTCTCGGCGACGGTAACGCCGAGACGCTGACCGGCGGCGCCGCGCGCGCGCAGGCTCCGCACCAGGCCGCTCGCCACCAGCGCGCCGCCCATCGTGCCGAACACGAAACTCGTCACGTTAGCCGCCCGCGCCAGCGCCGGCGTTCCTGCCGCATACCCTAACACCGCGCACATGAGCGCGGTAACCAGCGCAACCGCGGCCCAGTGATAAATGTCGATCGGTTCGCTTGCCGCGAGTTCCGGCCGGCTCCCGCGCGTGCCGCGCATCTTCACGGGCCGGACGGGCTCGTGCGCGATGCTGTCGAAATGCTGAATGTTGTCCATGATGCGGTTGCCTCTCTCGCCCATCCTCGTATCTGTGCCGCCGAATCGAGTCTTCGCGGCACTTTCGAATAAGTTCGATAGCGGTGTTGCAGCTTTCGTGCCAGCAGCGGTTTTCGTCAAAAGCAAAAGGCCGTGCGTACGCAGGCCACGCTGTCATGAACAGGCAAGCGACAACAGCGGGTAACAATTACGCCGTGGCTTTGTAAATTCGCGACGCGTCCGGCGAACCTTTCCGGAATTGAGCGTCCGCGCTCCAAGCCTTCGGACAAAACACCGCATCGGCCCGAGCGCGCATTGCCGCAATGTCGTCGCGAATGGTTAAATAGCGTTTATGAGACAGGAACGTCCGCGTTCAGGCGGCCTTGGAGCAATCCAGGCCGCTTCGCTGTACAGACGCTCCTCGACCGACGCACGGCCAGAATCGACGCCCGCGCAGCGCGGGGACGTATCTGGCAACGGACGTCGCGCGTCGCCTTCCGACGCGCGCGGCACTCCACTCCCGCGTTGCTCGCGCGCCGGCCGCTCCGGACCCAGCGCAGGCGCGCCGCCGGACGCCGCCCGGACAACCCTATTCGCACGCACTCAGGACACATCAGGACACATGGCGTCAACCGATCTCGATCAGCCGCCCCTTGCAGTCGGCGATACACCAGCGCAAAAGAAGCGCAGCGCGGGAGAAGTGCCCGGCCTGAAGTCCTATGGACTGATGTTCGGCTCGTCGCCCGTGATGCAGGAGCTGTATGCGCAGATCGAGCGCGTCGCCGCCACCGACGCGACCGCGCTCATCATCGGCGAGTCGGGCACCGGCAAGGAGCTCGTCGCGCGAACCATCCACGACCACAGCGCCCGCAAGGATGCGCCGTTCATCGCGGTGAACTGCGGCGCGATTCCCGACAATCTCATCGAAGCCGAGCTGTTCGGTCACGAGAAGGGCAGTTTCACCGGCGCGGTTCAGGGTCGCATCGGTTACTTCGAGCACGCCAACGGCGGCACGCTGTTCCTCGACGAAGTCACCGAGATGTCGCCCGTGCGGCAAGTCAAGCTGTTGCGTGCGCTCGAGACCGGCACGTTCTTTCGGGTCGGCGGCAACGACCTGATCAGTTCGGACGTGCGCGTAATCGCGGCGACCAACCGCGATCCCGTCGCGGCCGTCAAGGAAAACGGCTTGCGCGAAGACCTGATGTATCGCCTCGCCGTGTTTCCGCTGCGCGCGCCGCCGCTGCGCGAACGCGACGCCGACCGCGAATTGCTCGCCCAGCATTTCCTGGCCGAAATGAACGCCCAGGAAGGCACCAGCAAGGCCTTCAGCAAGCGCGCGCTCGATGTCCTGCGCACCTATTCCTGGCCCGGCAACGTGCGGGAGCTGAAGAACACGGTATATCGCGCGTTCATCCTCGCCGAGAAGACGGTGGAAATCGCGCATCCGCATCTTGCGTCGCGGGTGAAGAAGCCGGTGACGCAGGGCGATGCGATGAACGTCTGGGTCGGAACGCCGCTCGCCGACGCGCAGAAGCAGATCATCCTCGGCACGCTCAAGCACTGCGGCGGCGACAAGCGGCGTGCGGCCAAGGCGCTCGGGGTCAGCCTGAAGACCTTGTACAACCGGCTCGGCGCTTACGAGAACGAAGACTCCGATTCCAGCGAGTCCGCCTCGAAGCACGAAGGTTGACGCGCGCTTGGCCTCCTTGCCGGGACGCAATCGACACGAAGCGAATGCCCTCCAGCGTTCGCTTTTTTTTGCCCGCAAGCAGGAAGCCTCGCGGACCGTGTTCCGCCCGTTTGCATTTGCTTGCAATTTTCACAGCCCGGTAATTAGAGGCTTGCTTCAGAATGCGCGAAGCTCGTGAAACCTTAGCGTCGTGCTTTTCACGAGAGCCGCCCCGCTTTGCCGGACCTCGCTCCGGCGGCGAAAGTTCAAGTTGATTCGAGCACCCGGTCAGCCTTGCCGGACATCGGAGAAAGAAGGAAAGCAACATGCAAAACAGGGTAGACCGGCATAGCCGGCACGCGGCCGCACTGGCTGCGCTCATCACGGGGGTCATGGCCTGCGCGAGCCTAACAGGATGCAATTCCCTCTACAGCGAAGGCGCGACGGCCGGCGCCGGCATCGGCGGTGCGGCCATCGCCAGCAGCGTGACCAACAACGCGGCCGTGGCCACCGGCATCGGCCTGGGCGCGGTCGCCGCGGCCAAGACGGGCGTGCAGTACACCCAGCGCGTGGTGCACACGAACACCCAGGATCAGATCGCGTCGGTAGCCGGGCCGCTCGACGTCGGCGCGGTGGCGCCGTGGAAGATCGTGCATTCGGTGCCGATCGAGGACGACGAAAAAGGCCGCGTCACCGTGAGCCGCATCATCAGCAGCGGTGCGCTGGAGTGCAAGGAAGTGGTGTTCTCCGTCGATCGCGACGCCACGCAAGACCGTCCCGCCGACAGCGCCTTCTACGTCGCCTCGGTCTGCCGCGACGGCAACAAGTGGAAATGGGCGTCCGCCGAACCGGCGACGCCGCGCTGGGGCTCGCTGCAATGACGCGTCCCATCAGCTTGCCGATTGCCTTGCGCGTCGGCCTGCTCGCCGCCGGCGCCGCGGCCTGCCTGAGCCTGAACGGCTGTGCGTCGATCGGCGCGGCCACCGGCGCCGCGGCCGGCATTGCGACGGGCGCCTTCACGACCAATCCGGCGATTGGCTTCGGCGTGGGCGTCGCGGTGCAGAGCGCCACCGACGAGCTCGTCAAGCGCACGATGAAGTCGCTGCATCAGGATCAGCAGGTCATGATCGCGGTGACCGCGGGCACGGCGTCGGTCGGCGAGACGCGGCCGTGGAAGGTCAAGCACACGCTGCCGGTCGAGAACGGCCACGGCGAAGTGCGCGTGCTGCGCGAATTCGGCAGCGCGCTCGCGACCTGCAAGGAGTTCGCCTTCTCGGTCGTCGACGGCGACGATGCCAAAGCGCCCGCCGAGTGGTTCGTCGCTACCGCCTGCCAGCAGTCGAGCGGCTGGAAGTGGGCGTCGGCGGAACCGGCGGTGGAACGCTGGGGCAACCTGCAATAAGGCCTTTTCATGCAAAAGCGCGGCCGCCGTCACCGGCGCGCCGCGCTTTCTTATCCTGAGCCGCGCGCGCTGCGCAGCAAGACGTTCAGGCTTCCACGTCTTCCAGACTCAGCATCTCGGTCTGGTCGTTGTACGAGAAGATTTCGCCGTAACGTCCCCAGTCGATCACCGCGTCGAGCGATTCCTGCGCGGCCTTGTCGGAGAGGAAATCCTCCAGTTCCTGCTCGAAGCGCACGCGCGGCGCCCGGTGCCCCGGCCGCTCGTTCAGCACCTTCTTGATCCGCGCCGCCAGCGGCACGTGCCGCAGCAGATGCTCGGCAAACATCATCTTGCGCTCCTGCGTGCCGAATTCCGCGAACACGCGCGCCTGCGGCGTCAGGAAAATATCGCCCTCGCGGACGTCCGCGAACCCCAGATGCTGCAGCACTTCCGCGACCGGGAACAGGTCGTCCACTTCCAGATGCAGCGTACGCGCGATCTCCGGCATGTCCGCGCGGCCGTGATACGGCGCGGCCGCGAGCGTTTCGATGAGACCCGCCATCAGGTTGGTCGACACCGACGGCAGCCAGGTGCCCAACTCCAGCCCCTTCTTCTTCGCCTCGTCCATCGGCCGCGCGGTCATCTTCGCGTAGATGTCGTCGACGAGCCGCCGGAACGCCGGATCCAGCCGATTACGCGGATGCTTGAAAGGCACCTTGATCTCGGCCATCACGCGCCCCGGATTCGAGGACAGCACCAGGATCCGGTCGCACATGAACACCGCTTCCTCGATGTTGTGCGTGACGATCAGCACCGACTTGATCGGCATGCGGCCCTGCGTCCACAGGTCCAGCAGGTCGGTACGCAGGTTCTCGGCGGTGAGCACGTCGAGCGCGGAGAACGGCTCGTCCATCAGCAGCAAGGTCGGGTCGACGACCAGCGCCCGCGCGAAGCCGACCCGCTGCCGCATGCCGCCCGACAACTCGCGCGGATAAGCGTTCTCGAAGCCGTCGAGACCGATCAGATCGATCGCGGCCAGTGCGCGCTCGCGCCGCTCGCGCGCGCCGACGCCCTGCGCCTCCAGCCCCGCTTCCACGTTCTGCAGCACGGTCAGCCACGGGAACAGCGCGAAGGTCTGGAACACCATCGCAACGCCCTTCGCCGGACCGCGCAACGGCTCGTTCAGATAGGTGACTTCGCCGGCCGTCGGCTCGATCAGCCCGGCGATGATGCGCAACAGCGTGGACTTGCCGGAGCCCGAGCGCCCGAGCAGCCCGACGATCTCGCCCTCCCGCAGCGCGAGGTTCGCATCGTCGAGCACCAGGAGCTCGCCCTGGGTCTTGTTGAAGCCGCGGCTGACGTTCTGCACGCGCATGATTTCCGCGCCGAGCCGCGGCGGCGTGCCTTGCGGGCGCTGGAAGCCCGGTGCAGCGGACGTCTGCGGGTTTTTTGGGTTCTGCATCGGAAGTCGTCCTTAATCCAGCCGGAGCCGTGCTTCGGCGTAGGCGTATAGCGGGCGCCACAACAGGCGGTTGAACAGTGTGACGAACAGCGACATCACGGCGATGCCGAGAATGATCTTCGGGTAGTCGCCGGCGGCGGTGGTCTGTGCGATATAGGCGCCCAGGCCGTGCGCGACGACCTCGGTCTTGCCCCACGACACCGCTTCCGCGACGATGCTCGCGTTCCACGCGCCGCCCGACGCGGTGATCGCGCCGGTGATGTAGTACGGGAAGATGCCCGGCAGCATGCACTTCTTCCACCACTGCCAGCCGCGAATCTGGAAGTTGGTCGCGGCTTCGCGATAGTCGTTCGGATAGGACGACGCCCCCGCGACCACGTTGAAGAGGATATACCACTGCGTGCCGAGCACGATCAGCGGCGACAGCCAGATGTCCGGGTTCAGGTGCCAGCGCACGATCACGACGACGAACACCGGGAACAGCAGGTTGGCCGGGAACGCCGCGAGGAACTGCGCGAGCGGCTGGACCTTTTCGGCGAGCGCTGGACGCAGTCCGATCAATACGCCGATAGGCACCCACACCACCGACGCCAGCGCGATCAGCACGACCACACGCAGCAGCGTGATGAAGCCGAGCACGAACACGTGGCCCACTTCGCCCCAGGTGACGCCCGTCGAGACGAACGACACCACCTTCCACACGACGAACACGGTGATCAGCAGCACCGCCGCGCCCCATGCGATGTCGCCCGTGCGCGTGGACGGCACCTTCGCGCGCAGCGGCAGCCCGACGTTCTCGAGCGCGCCCTGCAGCGACGGCAGCTTGATCGGCACCCGGGCGACCTTGGCGAGAATCCAGCCTGCCGGCACGAGCAGACGGTGTATCAGGCGCGTGCGGCGGATCAGGTCGAGCAGCCAGGAACTGGGCTCGTCGCCGGAACTGGTGTTCTCCATGCGGAACTTGTCGGCCCATGCCACCAGCGGGCGGAACATCAGCTGATCATAGGCAAGGATCACGACCGTCATCGCGAGGATGACCCAGCCGATGGCGGCGAGATTGCGCTCACCGATGGCCGCCGCCAGATAGGCGCCGATGCCCGGCAGCACGATCGTCCGGTTGCCGACGGTAATCGCCTCCGACGCCACCACGAAGAACCAGCCGCCCGACATCGACATCATCATGTTCCAGATGAGGCCGGGCATCGAGAACGGCACTTCGAGCTTCCAGAAGCGCTGCCAGTTGGTGAGATGGAAGCCGCGCGAGACTTCGTCCAGATCGCGCGGCACCGTGCGCAGCGACTGGTAGAAGCTGAAGGTCATGTTCCACGCCTGGCTCGTGAAGATGGCGAAGATCGCCGCGCATTCGGCGCCGATCACGCGCCCGGGGAACAGCGCGAGAAAGAAGGTGACCGTAAACGAGATGTAGCCCAGCACGGGCACCGACTGGAGAATGTCGAGGATCGGCACCAGCACGATGGACGCGCGCCGGCTCTTCGCCGCGAGCGTGCCGTAGACCAGCGTGAAGATGAGCGAGGCGACCATCGCGATCAGCATGCGCAGGGTCGTGCGCAGCGCGTATTCGGGGAGATTCGCGGGATCGAGCGAAATGGCCTGCGATTGCAGCGTCGAGATCGGCGCCAGGGTTTCGTGAAAGCCGACGGCGGCCAGCGCGATCAGGCAGATGATCATCGGGAAGGCGACGAAATCCCAGCGGTTGGGCAGGATCCGCCAGGCCGATGCATTCGCCGTGCGCTTCAGATTGAAACCAAATTCCATGCAAGGCCCTCCCCGTAAGGCTGTGATGCGACCGCGCGAGGCGCGGGATAGTACTTGAGACGGCCCATCGATCGTTCGGCGGGCGAAGCGGTTGCCGGCAGTCCCATGCTCAACGCACACCGCGGCGATATGGACGACATCAACGCCCTGCGCGCTGCCCATCGTTGCAAGGATCGCCCGAGCCGAACCGAGCGACACTACACCAAGCAACATGACACACACAACCGTAACCACGCCCGCACCCGTCATTCATGCGATGTTTCTGTTGCTCTTCGGCGCGGCAAGGGCACAATGATGGGTCGGCGGGCGTTCCGTGAACGCCTCCCGCGTGCTTTTGCTTCCTTTCAGACGGGCTGCAATCCGTCCCGGCCGGGCAGCGCGGAGAGCGGTGCGCCGGACCACGCGGAGAGCGGCGCGGTCAAGTGGGCGAACCCCTGCGCGTTGCCTGTGTTGGGCGCACGTCGCAGACCGTCACGAGGCGCTTGATAGGCGGCAAAAAACATCGTCCAATCTGGGCTGGTTACAAACAATAAAATGAGCGCCGATGCGATGCGAGACGCCCGATCCGAGCCGGAAGCCCGCCTGTCCCCTGCCCGCCGTCACGGCGTGAGCCTGATTCACGCTGCTGCGAACGAGGCGCCTTGCAAGCCGCGCGCCCGGTTTGCAGGACGCACGCACTCCAGGCTGGCGGATACGCATCGGCCGGGCGGCGCGCCACGCATGCAGGCCGCGTGAACCACCCTTGCGCACCACTTCGATGAACAAGCTCATCCTGCACCGTGTGACCGCGACGCTCGGCCTGGCCGTGCTGGCGTTCGCATGCTGGATTGCCGCGGGCTTGCTGTCGGACCGCATGGTACAGCAGGAGATGACGTCGACAGTGCGCACCGAGCGCAACATGGCGGCGTCGATCGTCGACAACATGGCGCAGATCATCGCGAGCGATCTCGCGCTGTCGCGCGCCATTCCCGCAACGCTCGCCCAAATGGACCTGACCCAGCGCGCCCTGGCGGAGTCGCGGAATTATGCCTCGAACCCGGGCGAGACGGAACTCGAGCGGCGCAACAAATGGGCCGCGCGTCCCGGGCTCGAGAAGGTCAATCTGTTCCTGCACGACGCCCAGGGCTTCTCCGGACTCGATACGATCTGGCTCGTCAACGAACACGGCTACTGCATCGCCTCCAGCAACGCCGGCGACGAGAACAGCTTCATCGGCTTCGACATGAGCGCGCGCGGCTATGTCGCGCGGGCGCTGCTCGGCGGCTTCGTCGAGATGTACGGCGTGGGCCGGCTGTCCGGCGAGCCGGGCATCTTCATCGCGGCGCCGTCCTATCAGGACGGCATCCTGGTCGGCGCGGTGATCGCGAAGGTGAGCATCGACCGGTTGCGCCACTGGGTGTCGCGGGCGGGCACCTTCGTCACCGACGAAAACGGCGTCATCGTGATGGCGCACGACGGCCGGCTCGAATACGAAGCCATGCCCCAGGCGCCCGTCAGCCGCATGACCGCGCGCGAGCGGATCGAGCATTACCGGCGCGACGCCTTTGCCGAACTGCGCCTGACACACGTCGGCGAGCAGATGCGCACCTCCGAACACTGGCTCGCGCCCGCGCTCGCAGAGACCTTCTATGCCGCCAACGGCAGCAACGTGCCCTCGCTGTACGACGAGCGCACCGGCCTGAACTCCGGACTTTCGGCGCATATCGTGCATCCGCTGACGAGCTGGCCGGAAATCAGCCGCAATCACAGCCGCGACCGCTTTCTCGTCTTCCTGACGATGCTCGGCGTGGTGACGCTCGCCATCGTGATCGCCACGTCGTACTCGCGCGAGCGCCGCCTGCACCGCGCCACGCGCGATCTCGCCGAGCAGTTGCAGGCCGCCAATACCCTGCTCTCCGCTGAAGCGCGGCACGACGCGCTCACCGGCGCGCTGTCGCGGCGCTACTTCCTCGACACGCTGCGGCACGAAGTGGAACTGGCGCGTTCGGTCGGCACGCCGCTCTCGGTGGCGATCGCGGATCTGGATCACTTCAAGCAGATCAACGACCGCTTCGGCCATGCGTCCGGCGACCGGGCGCTCGAGCATTTCGTCGAGGTATGCCGGACCCAGCTGCGGCCGAGCGACGCAATCGGACGGCTGGGCGGCGAGGAATTCGGCATCCTGCTGCCGCAGACCGCGCTGGCCGACGCCCAGGCCGTGCTCGAACGGCTGCGCAAGCGCTTCCATCACGAGCATTGCGCGCACTTGCCGGACGACGCGGTGCTGTCGGTGTCCATCGGCATCACCGAACTGGCGCCCGACGACGCGCTCGAATGGATTCTCTCCCGCGCCGACCTGGCGCTCTACGAGGCCAAGTCGCGTGGCCGCGACCGCAGTGAAGTGCGGCCCGCCGACGCCGCGCCGCCCGCCCGCCATCCCGAAGACTCGCTCGCGGGCAAGTGAGCCGCGCGCCGCGGTAATGTCCGGTCATGGCACGGTCATGCGCCCGGCGCGACGCCCGGGCAGCGCGCAGGTATCATCGACATTCGATATCGAATGACGCTGGCCTCAATCGGAGGATTGCATGAAGGGAAATCTGGTGATCGTGTGCCGGGATCAGGACGCGGAAACGTTCGACCACCTGCTCGCCGAATACGGTTCGTATCAGACGCGGCTCTCGTCGACGGCCTGGTTCCTGAAGATCGACCTCGCCCCGGAAGCGATCCAGGACGAGATCCTGTCGCGGCTCGGCAAGTACACGACGCACTACATCTTCGAGGCGTCCACGGTGACCTATAACACGGTGGACAGCGAGGCGGCCTCGGCGCTCGAAACGCTGTTCGACTGAGCGCCGCCGGCGCGACCCTCACGCCGCACCCGCCGCTTTCTACAGCACGCGCTCTTCCGGTTGCGAACCCGTGCGGCGCTCGTCGGCCGGCAGGGTCGCAAGATCGAACGGGAACGTCATCCGGACTTGCAAGCCGCCTTCCGCGGAATTGGCGACTTCACATTCGCCGCCCGCGCGCCGCACCAGCCGCTCGACGATCGCCAGTCCCAGCCCGCTATGGCCGCTGCCGCCGCGCGCCGGATCGAGCCGCACGAACGGCCGGCTGGCATTGATGAGATCGTCGGGCGCAATGCCCTTGCCGTGATCCTTGACCTGCAGAATCCAGCCGCGCGCGCCGCGCTGCGTCCCGATGACGACCGGCGGCGCGCCGTAGGCATGAGCGTTGTCGAGCAGGTTCGACAGCAGCCGGTCGAGCGTGGCCGCCGGCAGCGCGAAGGTCGGACCCGCCTCCAGACTCAGTTGCACCGGCTCGGCGCCCGGCGAGACCGCGCGGTACGCCCGCACGATGCGCTCGCACTGCTGGTCCACCGGAACCGGCTCGCTGCCGTCCGGACGGTCGTGCGCGAACACCAGGAACTGGTCGACGATATGCGCCATGGAATCCACGTCGCGCACCACGCCGTCGCGCATCTTCTCGTCGTCCATCATCTCGGCGCGCAGACGCAGGCGCGCAAGCGGCGTCTTGAGATCGTGCGCGACGCCTGCCAGCATCACCGCGCGGTCGTTTTCGGCCTGCGACACCTCGCGCACCATCTGGTTGAAGCCGTGCGTCAGCTGGCGCAGTTCGCGCGGCCCGCGCTCGGGCACGACCGGCGTCGGCTGGCCCCGGCCGAAACGCTGCACGGCCTGCGCCAGTCCACGCAGCGGATGCTGCAGCTGCCATGCGCCGAACAAGGCCGCGAGCACCGCCGCCGAGAAAATGATCAGGAGCCACACGACCATGCGGTCGCGCGAGCGCGGCGGCCGCAGCGGCTGCACCGGCACGACGATCCAGCCCGCATCCTTGGCGCCGTGTACCCAGACGCTCGGCGGCCCGCCGGGCTCGTTCAGGCGCACTTCGGTGCCCTCCGGCAGACGGTCTCTCAGATCCTCGATGAAGCGCTGCAAAGGCGGCGGCAGGTCTTCATCGGGCGGCCTCGGCACTTCGGCATTGCCCAGCGGGACCACGCGCACGCGCGGCGGCAGCGGCTGGTCCGGCGTGTTGGTGATGTGCTGACGCACCGCCTCGACGAGAAACACGGCTTCCTCGACCGCGAAGCGCGTCTGCACGTTGTCGCGCTCGAAGCGGATGATCGCGAACCACGCGACATGCGACAACACCAGCATGCCGATGACGATGACGACCAGCCGTCCGAACAGCGTGTCAATTGCCCGGCGCATTTTGCTCGCCGTCGGGCACGAACACGTAGCCGCGTCCGCGCACCGTCTGGATGAAGCGCGGCGCCGACGGATCGGTTTCGAGAATGCGCCGCAGGCGCCACACCTGCACGTCGATGCCGCGGTCGGTGCCGTCGTATTCCGGTCCGTGCAGCAGTTCGAGCAGGCGCTCGCGGGTGAGCGTGCGCATCGGGTTGTTGACGAAGATCTTGAGCAGCGCGTATTCGCTGCCGGACAGCGTGAGCGGCTTGTCGTCCTGCTGCAGCGTACGCGACTGGAAGTCCAGTTTGAAGCGGCCGAACGAATACGGCTCGCGCTGCTCCGGCGCCGCGGAGGGCACCGTGCGGCGGCGGCGCAGCACCGCCTGCACGCGCGCGAGCAGTTCGCGCGGATTGAACGGCTTGCCGAGGTAATCGTCCGCGCCGAGTTCCAGACCGACGATGCGGTCCACGTCGTCGGCGCGCGCGGTCAGCATGATGACCGGGATGTCGTCGCCGGACGCGCGCAGTGACTTGAGCGCGGTCAGGCCGTCGACGCCCGGCATCATCAGGTCGAGCACGATCAGGTCGGGCCGCTCGCGTTCGATACGGCGTTCGAGGCCACCGGCATCATGCAGCACCGATACCTCGATGCCCTGCCGGACCAGATAGTCGCGCAGAAGGTCGCGCAGTTCGGCGTCGTCGTCGACGACAAGTATTTGCGTAGTCATGGCTCGAAGTTTAGCGCGTGAGTCAGGCGGCCATCGATGACAGGCACGCCATAAGGGTTACGGGGTGTTACCACGAAAGCAGGGCGTAAACCTGCGTAACAAGCCTGAACCTTGCCGTAACACGGCCCGCGCCATCAACCCCTACGCTGTGTCTCACCGACAAGGGCAACGCCGCAACCGCTGACCGACGTGTCATGCAGGCATTGCTGCCTCGGCTTCAAAACAATCCAGGGAGTATCGAGATGAGCAAGCAATATCGCATTCTGACCGCAGCAGCAGCAGCCATCGCGCTGACGTTCGGCGCCGCGCATGCCGCCACGACTGACGCGCCCCCGCCGCCTCCGGCCGGCGCGGCGATGATGGGCGGCCCTGGCGGCCCCGGCGGTCATGGCGGGCATCACATGGAACAGCGCATGCAGAAGCAGCTGGATGAACTGCACGGCCAGCTGAAGCTGAACGCGGACCAGGAGAAGCTCTGGCAAACGGCGCTCACCACGATGAAGCAGAACCATCAGGCGATGCGTGCGAACTTCAAGCAGATGGGCGAGCAGTTCAAGTCGATGGAAAACCAGCCGATCCTCGACCTGAACGCCATGCACGCCGCGCATCAGAAGGTGGATGAACAGAATGCGCAGCTGCGCGAGCAGACCGCCGCCACGTGGCTGAACTTCTACAACGCGCTGAACGACCAGCAGAAGACCACCGTCAGCACGGCGCTCAAGAAGCATTTCGCCCGGATGCACGCGCACGAGCAGCGCATGCATGAGCGCTGGAACAAGAACCGCGAACGCGCGGACGGCGCACGTCCCACGCCGGGCGCGGCGGCCGGCGCATCGGCTCCTGCGGCGCAGTAAGCGTGTTCCCGAAGTGCTGAAGTCCTGAAGCACTGAAGCAGAAAGGCCGCGGAGCATCACGCTCCGCGGCCTTTTTTTCGAGATGAACGGACCCCGACTTACGCGAGATCGAACAGGAGCACTTCCGCGTTCTCGCCCTGCTCCACCGAGACCTTCTCGATATCCTCGATCATCGCGGCATCGCCTGCGCCGAGCGCCTCGCCGTTCACCGTCACCGCGCCGCGCGCCACGTGCACGTAGACACGGCGGCCCGCCGGCACGTCGAAGTCCGCGCGCTCGGCGCCGTCGAACAGCCCCGCGAAGATACGCGCGTCCGCCCCGAGGCGCACCGAGCCGTCCTCGCCTTCCGGCGACGCGATCACGCGCAGCCGGCCGCGCTTGTCCTCATCGGCGAAACGCTTTTCCTCGTAGCCCGGCGCGCCGCCCGGCGCATCCGGAATGATCCAGATCTGCAGGAAGTGCGCGGTCTCGGTCGGCGAGCCGTTGAACTCGCTGTGCCGCACGCCGGTCCCGGCGCTCATGCGCTGGACGTCGCCGGGACGGATGGTCGAACCGTTGCCCATGCTGTCCTTGTGCGCCAGCGCGCCGTCCAGCACATAGCTGATGATCTCCATGTCGCGATGACCATGCGCGCCGAATCCCTGGCCGCCGGCCACGCGGTCTTCGTTGATCACGCGCAGTGCGCCGAAGTGCATGTGCTGCGTGTCGTAGTAGTCGGCGAAGGAGAAGCTGTGATACGAGTCGAGCCAGCCGTGGTTGGCGTGACCCCGTTCGTTGCTGCGGCGAATCTCGAACATGATGTTTGCTCCCGCCCAAGGCGTTGATTTGCGATGGAGAGAATGTAAGGGCGCCGCCCCCGCCGAACAACGCGTGCAACGGCACTACATCGTTCCGCTGATGCAGGTAATCGGACGCTTCCGGCTTCGTGGCCGCGCGCGGGCCGGGTTCGGGTAAAATACCGCGCTTTTCCGGGGTGGCGAGGGTTTGCAACCCGGCGCGGGGCATCTCTGGCGCGAATTGACAGGTGAACCGGACACCGCGCCCGGGCGTTTCACGCAACGATAAACGATGGCGGCTCAAGAGTTGCTGGCCGGCAAGGGTTAGCGAGAAGGGCAAACCTGCGGCAATGCGCATTTTTGACCATCTAGAATACCGACCGCTGGCCTGTTCGTTGAGAGACGAAAAGCGCGGAACAAGGCGGGCCAGGGAAATACAGCTGCAACGCGCGGGACAAGGCGCGGGCGGCCGGGGAGAAAGATGAGACCATTCGCCATGCGCGCGGCGCCGTCATCCACGGCCGCCGCCGTCCGAAGCCCTCGCGCGAACCGTCGTGCGACGGACTCGTCCCACTGCATGCACGTCAGGCACCTTACCAAGGAATCACCATGTTGCAAGGCTACGGTCCGCTGATCCTCGCGGGCACCTGGCAAACCGTCAAGCTGGCGGTGCTGTCGCTCGCGTTCGCCTTCGTGATCGGTCTCATCGGCGCGGCGGCGAAACTGTCGAAGAACCGCCTGGCGTCCGGGGTCGGCACGATCTATACGACGCTGATCCGCGGCGTGCCCGACCTCGTGCTGATGCTCCTGCTGTTCTACAGCATCCAGATCTGGCTGAACCAGCTGACCGACCTGGTCGGCTGGGACCAGATCGACATCGACCCGTTCCTCGCCGGCATTCTCGTGCTCGGCTTCATCTACGGGGCGTACTTCACCGAAACCTTCCGCGGCGCGTTCCTCTCGGTGCCGCGCGGCCAGCTCGAAGCCGGCGCGGCCTATGGCATGACGCCCTGGCAGACCTTCGCGCGCATCATGTTTCCGCAGATGATGCGCTTCGCGCTGCCGGGCATCGGCAACAACTGGCAGGTGATGGTCAAGGCGACGGCGCTGGTGTCGATCATCGGTCTCGCCGACGTCGTCAAGGCCTCGCAGGACGCGGGCAAGGGCACGCTGCGGTTCTTCTTCTTCACGCTTCTCGCGGGCGCGATCTATCTCGCGATCACCACGATCTCGAATCTGGTGCTGATCTGGCTCGAGCGGCGCTATTCCATCGGCGTGCGCCGCGCCGACCTCTAATACTGGTACTGGTCTAATCACGAGCGTCTGGGATCATGATCGAAATCATCCAGGAATACTGGAAGAACTACCTCTTCACCGACGGCTACCGCATCACCGGTCTCGCGATCACGATGTGGCTGCTGGTCATTTCCATCGGCCTGGGCTTCTGTCTCTCGGTGCCGCTCGCGGTGGCGCGGGTCTCGAAGAACAAGCTGCTGTCGCGCGCCGTCTGGCTCTACACCTACGTGTTCCGCGGCACGCCGCTGTATGTGCAGCTACTGCTGTGCTACACAGGCCTGTACAGCCTGCAGGTCGTGCGCGATCACATGCTGCTCGCCGAATTCTTCCGCAGCGGCATGAACTGCACACTGCTCGCGTTCACGCTGAACACTTGCGCGTACACCACCGAAATCTTCGCCGGCGCGATCAAGGCGACGCCCTACGGCGAGATCGAGGCGGCGCGCGCCTACGGCATGTCGGGCTTCACGCTGTATCGGCGGGTGATCCTGCCGTCGGCGCTGCGCCGCGCGCTGCCCTATTACAGCAACGAAGTGATCCTGATGCTGCACGCCACCACGGTGGCGTTCACCGCCACCGTGCCCGACATCCTCAAGATCGCGCGCGACGTGAACTCGGCGACCTATCAGTCGTTCGAGGCGTTCGGCATCGCTGCCCTGCTCTATCTCTGCATTTCGTTCGCGCTCGTGTGGCTGTTCCGCCGTGCCGAGCATCGCTGGCTCGCTTATTTGCGGCCGCAAGGCAAATAAGTAGTCGAGTCAGTCAAGGACCGTTCATGAACTCCCAGATGCACAAGCTTTTCGTCGACGACATCCACAAGCAGTACGGCAGCAACGAGGTCCTCAAGGGCGTCTCCCTCAAGGCGAAGGCCGGCGATGTGATCAGCGTCATCGGCTCGTCGGGTTCGGGCAAGAGCACGATGCTGCGCTGTATCAACTTCCTCGAGCAGCCGAACCAGGGGCGCATCTTCGTCGATGGCGACGAAGTCCGCACGATGAAGGACAAGGCCGGCGCGCTCAAGGTCGCCGACCCGAAGCAGCTGCGCCAGATGCGCTCGAAGCTGTCGATGGTGTTCCAGCACTTCAACCTGTGGTCGCACATGAACGTGCTGGAAAACGTGACCGAGGCGCCCATCAACGTGCTCGGGCTGCCGAAGAAGGAAGCCGAGGACCGCGCGCGCATGTATCTGGAGAAGGTAGGCCTCGCACCGCGGCTGGAGAAGCAGTATCCGTCGCATCTGTCGGGCGGACAGCAGCAGCGGGTGGCGATCGCCCGCGCGCTCGCGATGCATCCGGACGTCATGCTGTTCGACGAACCGACCTCCGCACTCGATCCGGAACTGGTCGGCGAAGTCCTGAAGGTGATGCAGACGCTCGCCGAGGAAGGCCGGACGATGATCGTCGTGACCCATGAGATGGCGTTCGCCCGCAATGTCTCGAACCACGTGGTGTTTCTGCATCAGGGGCGCATCGAGGAAGAAGGTCATCCCGATGCCGTCTTCGGCAACCCGAAGAGCGAGCGCCTGAAGCAGTTCCTGTCGGGCAGCCTCAAGTAAGCGGCTTTCCGGCTGCGTGGCAGCAACCACCCACTCCAGAAAGAGCGCCCGCGAGGCGCTTTTTTTGCGTCTTCGCGCCGTCGCGTCCGACCGGTTCGCGTCGCAATTCGAACTAGCGCCACGCCAAGCCCGCGTCAATAGGAGACAAACCTGACCCCGAAACTTACATTGCGCTGAAGCCTTGACGGCATAAGGCTTTGCGGGGTGTTTCCCATGCTGTGGGTCATCGCCATAACACATCACCATTGCGTTTTTGACACAAACGAACGGCCTTCATCATTTTTCTTTGGCGCGCATAACGTAATTTGTTAAATTGGTAACGAAAGTACCAAAACGAAGTACCCAAAAAGTAGTTTTACTTCAAAAAGTCCAAAAGAAACTGAGGAACGACACCGATCAACGAATCGGCGTCAGATTCGCGCCCACCCCGCGCGAATCGCTGCAAGCACTACAAGCCCGCGTGTCCTTCCTCTGAAAAACAATTTTCGGTTGGGTGCGCCTGCATCGAACCACACCGCAGCACTTGGGTTCTATTTCTTGACAGGGTTGGAGGAGATGATGAAGAAAGCTTTGCTCGCGTCGGCAGCACTGCTGACGTTCAGCGCGGTGGCGCACGCTCAGAGCAGCGTGACGTTGTATGGCCGCCTGGACGCGGGGCTCGAATATATGAACGGTGTCCCGACCGGTCCGGCCGGCGCACCCGCCACCGGCAGCTCGCACCGCTTCAAGGCGGAAAGCGGCGACTGGGGCACGAGCTTGTGGGGCATGAAGGGTGTCGAAGATCTGGGCGGCGGCTATCGCGCCGTGTTCCAGTTGGAAGGCAGCTTCAACACCATGACGGGCGCGGGCCCGGGCGGCGGCGGTCTCTTCAATCGCTGGGCGACGGTCGGTATGGCGAACAACCAGTTCGGTACCCTGTTGCTGGGTCGTGAGCTCTTCATCGCCAACGGCGTGTGGGACTTCGATCCGTTCGGCCAGTCGAACTGGTCGTCCGCTTCGCTGGTGCGTGGCCGCAACTGGCCGCAATCGAGCAACAACATTTCGTACCAGTCGCCGAAAATCGCGGGCTTCGACTTCTACGGTCAGTACTCGCTCTCGAACGCCACCAACTGGAACGGTAACGGCACGACGCCGCAAGGCCGCGAAGCGGGCGCGTATGTCACGTACACCTCGCCGCTGTTCCAGATTCGCGGCATGTACGATGAAATCCGCAACCCGGCCAACGGTACGCTCGGCGGCGTGTACAACCCGATCGACGGCGGCTCCGGCGGCAACGGCGTGTACGGCTATTCGCGTGAGTACACGGCGATGTTCAACGTGTTCCTCGGCCAGTTCAAGGTCCAGGGCGCCTATCAGGCGATCCGCAGTTCCGGCATGACCGGCCAGCTGCCCGGCCAGCCGACCGCACTCGATCACGAGTGGGGCGGCGTGACGTGGCAAGCCACCCCGGCAGCGGCGCTGATCGCGGCGGTGTATCACGTGAACGGCAACAACGGCGCGGGCAACGCGACCATCTACACGGTCGGCGGTTCGTACAACCTGTCCAAGCGCACGTTGCTCGATCTGCAGGTTGCGACCGTGCAGAACAGCAAGACCGCCAACTACGGTCTGAACGCCAACAACTACGGTTCGGCGGCCTCGACGGACAACCCGTTCCCGGGCCACAGCCAGACCGGCGTGTACGCAGGCATCCAGCACTCGTTCTAAAACACGAGGCGGACAAGAACAGAGCTTCAACAGGTTTTCACGCTGCTGCGAGAGGCGCGTATCGGTGCGGTGCCCGAAAGGGTATCGCACCGTTTTTTATTGGAGCGCCGCGTCTGCATCATCCGGCATGACAGTCCCATGCCGCCGGACAAAATTCGACAAAAGCATCCTGCCGAATAGCATCTTTTCTCCTCCAAAATTCGAGTCGGCGGTTCATCCGGGCGCGCGTCGCGTCCGATCGAATCGCCGTCGATCAAGGATAGTGGAGGAGACCATGAAGAAGGCTTTGCTCGCGTCGGCGGCGCTATGGACGTTCAGCGCGCTCGCGCAGGCTCAAGGCAGCATCACGTTGTATGGACGCCTGGACGCCGGCCTCGAGTACATGACGGGCGTGCCCACCGGCGTCGCGCCGAACGGCGCGGCCACCGGCAGCTCGCACCGCTTTCGCGCCGAGAGCGGCGACTGGGGCACGAGCCTGTGGGGACTGAAGGGCGTCGAGGATGTCGGCAACGGCAACCACGTCGTGTTCCAGCTGGAAGGCAGCTTCAACACGATGAACGGCCAGGGCCCGGGCAACAACGGCATCTTCAACCGCTGGGCCACGGTCGGCCTGAGCAACGACCGCTACGGCACGCTGCGGATCGGGCGCGAGCTGTTCATCTCGAACGGCCTGTGGGACTTCGATCCGTTCGGCCAGTCGGCATGGTCGTCGGCGTCGCTGGTGCGCGGGCGCAACTGGCCGCAGTCGAGCAACAACGTCTCCTGGCAATCGCCGAACGTCGCGGGCTTCGACTTCTACGGCCAGTACGCCTTCTCGAACGCCAGCAGCTGGAATGGCAACGGCACGAGCCCGCAAGGCCGTGAAGCCGGCGCGCAGATCACCTACACCGCACCGCTCTTCCAGGTGCGCGGCATCTACGACGAGATCCGCAACCCGGCTAACGGCTCGCTCGGCGGCGCTTACGCCAACGGCGGCAATGGCGTCTACGCTTATTCGCGCGAATACACGGCGCTGCTCAACGTGTTCCTGGGTGCGTTCAAGCTTCAGGGCGGCTACCAGGCCATCCGCAGTTCGGGCATGACCGGTTTGCAACCCGGCCAGCCTTCCGCGCTCGATCAGGAATGGGGCGGCGTGACCTGGCAGGCAACACCCGCCGCCGCGCTGATCGCCGCGGTGTACCACGTCAACGGCAACAACGGCGCGGGCAACGCCACCCTGTATTCCGTCGGCGGCACCTACAAGCTGTCCAAGCGCACCCTGCTGGATTTTCAGGTGGCGACAGTGCAGAACAGCGGCAGCGCGAACTACGGCCTGAATGCGAACAACGTGGGCAACACGGCCGCGACGGACAACCCGCTGCCCGGCCAAAGCCAGACCGGCGTATACGCCGGCATCCAGCACTCGTTCTGAACGGCCATTCGGCTCATGTGAAAAAGCCGCCGGTGTAGGCCGGCGGCTTTCGCGTCAGAAACAAAGTCGGCGTTATTCCCGCGCCGACCCCGACGCGCCATGACTCAACCAGTCGAGCACCGCGGCCGCGTCATCGTCGCCGGATGCGCGCGCCTTCTCGACCGTCTCGGTGAGCTTGGCGCCCGGCTGCGGCGCCGCGCGACGGATCGCCACGCCGACCGCAAGGATGTCGATGATCAGCAGGTGCAGGATGCGCGAAATCATCGACAACTGCGACTCGCGGATCTCGATGTGATCGGTTTCCAGCGCGACCGTGGCCCGCTTGGCGAGCGGCGTGTTGCTCGACGTGATGGCGATGACCGTCGCGCCCTGCTGCATCGCCACTTCCAGCACGCGCAGCAGTTCCGGCGCCCTGCCCGACTTCGATACCGCGACGATCACATCGCCCTTGCCCAGCAGCGCGGCGGACGCGGCCTGCATGTACAGGTCGCCGTACGCGATGGTCGGGATGCCGAAGCGGAAGAACTTGTAGTGCGCGTCCTGCGCGACGATGTTCGAATTCCCCAGCCCGTAGAACTCGATGCGCCGCGCACCGTTGAGGATGTCGATCGCGCGCTCGACGTTGTCGAAGTTCAGATGCTCGCGCAGTTGCAGGATGGCCGACACCGTGTTGTCGAGCACCTTCGCGCCGAAGTCGGTGGCCGTGTCGCCGAGATGCACCTGGCTGTGACTCACCGGAATCGTGCCGGTCAGCCCGGTCGCGAGCTTCAGCTTGAAGTCGGACAGACCCTGGCAGCCAAGCGAGCGGCAGAAGCGGATCACGGTGGGCTGGCTCACGTCGGCCTTGCGCGCGATGTCGATGATCGGATCGTTGATGATCGAGCGCGGATGGTTCAGCGCGAGGTCGGCCACGCGCCGCTCGGCGGGCGTCAGCGCATCGCGCATCTGGCGGATGCGCTCGAACACCGCCGATGACCCGCTGTTCGCGCGATTCGACAACTGCTCGGACAGGATCGCCGAAACGCCAAGGAACGCCGGATACTCGGCCGTGATGATGAAGGTGGGAATGCCAGCGAGATATTGCTGGAAGCGTCCCTTGGCCTCGAAGCGCTCGCGGAACGGCGACTTGTGGAACAGTTCGCCGAGCTTCAGCACGATGCCGCCGCCGATGAAAATCCCGCCCAGCGCGCCGAGCGTCACCGCGATATTGCCCGCGAAGGTGCCGAGAATGGCGCAGAAGCAGTTGACCGTTTCCAGCGCGAGCGCTTCGCCGTCCAGCGCGCGATGCGTGACGTCGGCGGCGCTGAAGGAGTCCGCGACGTTCACGGCATCCCGTTCAGCCAGCGCCCGGTAGATCAGCTCCAGCCCCTGCCCCGCGCAGACCCGCTCGAACGATACGTGCGGAAACTTGCGGCGCGCGAAGCGCATGACGAGATCTTCGCGTTCGTCGAACGGCGAGAACGTGGCGTGACCGCCTTCGCTGCCGAGCGCGATCCAGCGGTCGTCGGCGGGAATCAGGCCCGACACGCCCAGGCCCGTGCCCGGCCCGAGCAACCCGATCACGCTGTTCTGCCGGCGCGCGCCGCCGCCCACCTGGACGCGCTGCGCGTCGGTCAGGCCGGGCACGGCCATGGCCAGCGCGGTGAAGTCGTTCACGACCAGGAGCGTGTCGAAGCCGAGCGCGCGGCGCGTCGCCTCGATGGAAAAGCTCCAGTCGTGATTGGTCATCTTGACGTGATCGCCGTCGACCGGATTGGCAATGGCGATCGCCGCGTGGTTCACGCGGCTGACCTGCGTGTCCTTCAGATACTGCTGCATCACCTCGGCGATGCCGGGATAATCCGCGCCCGGATAGACGCGGATCTGGCCGATCTCGCCCGGCGCCGTCTCCAGCGCGAAGCGCGCATTGGTGCCGCCGACATCGGCCAGGAGCCTCGGTCCGTCGGCGTGCTGAGCCGCTGCCTTATGCACGCCCTTATGCACACCAGTAGACATCGAGCTTCACTCCTTCAGCATGGGCCAGCGTCGAGATGGCGTTCTTCTGCGGCGCGGCGAGCGCGGCATTCAGGACGTCGAGTTTCTTCTGCCCGGCGATGAACAAATACAGTTGCCCGACCTGCGTCAGCGCCGACATCGACAGGCTCACGCGCGCATGGGGCGCCGCGACCGGATGCACGGCGACGAAACGGTCCGGCGTGCTGATGGCGAAGCCCCACTCGGGGGCGTCGGCGAAGATGGACGCCGTGTGGCCGTCCTCGCCCATGCCGAGCACTGCGACATCGGGCAGACGGCGGCGCGGGTCGGCGTTCAGTTCCGCGACATGGCTTTCGAGCGGCTTCGTCGTGTCCACGAGCGGCAGGAAATAGGCCGCCGCCGCCGCGTTCTGCAGCACGGTGTTGCGCGCGAATTCCGCGTTGCTCGCCGGATCGGTTTCGGGCACCCAGCGGTCGTCGACCAGGGTGACGTCGATATGCGCCCAGTCGAGCGGCTCGTGCGAGAGCGCCTGCAAGAACGGCTTCGGGCTGCTGCCGCCCGATACCGCGAGCGTGGCGTGCGCGCCCTGTCCGGCGGCGTCGGCGTCGGCCGAGGCTGCGCCCCGCGCCGCGAGCGTCGCGCTCAGTGCGTCCGCCACGGCTTTCGCCAGCGCGTCCGAATGGGCGCGAGGGTCATCGAAAGTGTGAAGCTCGATCACTGCTCCTCCTGCTTGTTTTGGTTTATCGATCCGCTTTCTGCCTGCGCCATCGCAATGATGGGCGAAGCGGTCTGGGGTCGCCGCGTGCCTCTGACGGGCGGCGTCGGCGTGACGTCTTCAGTTTTCTTCCTCGAGCCAGCAGGTGCCGTGCTGCGCAAGCATCGCGCTCGATGCCGCCGGCCCCCACGTGCCCGATGCATACGGCTTCGGCTTGTTGGCCGACGACGCCCACGCGTTCAGGATCGGCTCGACCCAGCGCCACGCCGCTTCCTGCTCGTCGCGCCGCACGAACAGCGCGAGCCGGCCATGGATCACGTCGAGCAGCAGGCGCTGATACGCCTCCATCTGTCCTTCCTTGAAGAACTGGTCGAACGCGAGGTCGAGATGCACGCTTGCCAGATTCATGCCTTCGCCCGGCTGCTTCGCGAGGCAGTACAGCCGAATGGACTCGTTCGGCTGCAGGCGGATCACCAGCCGGTTCACGCCCACGCGCGACGCATTTGCCCCCAGCGCCGAATGCGGCACGGCGCGGAAATTCACCACGATCTCCGCGACCCGGTCCGCCAGCCGCTTGCCCGTGCGCAGGAAGAACGGCACGCCCGCCCAGCGCCAGTTCTCGATTTCCACCTTCAGCGCGACAAAGGTTTCCGTGTTGCTGTCGGGGCGCACGCCCTTTTCGGTGGCATAGGCCGGCACCGCCGCGCCGCGGATCACGCCCGCATGATACTGACCGCGCACCGCGACCCGGCTGATGTCGCGCTCGTCCACCGGCTTCAACGCGCGCAGCACGCGCAGCTTTTCGTCGCGCACGGAGTCTGAATCGATGGAATGCGGCGGCTCCATGGTCACGATGGAGAGCAGCTGCAACAAGTGGTTCTGCACCATGTCGCGCAACGCGCCTGTATTGTCGTAGAAGTCGCCGCGCGCTTCCACGCCCAGTTCTTCCGCGATCGTGATCTGGATGCTCTCGACCCACTCGCGCCGCCACAGCGGCTCGAACAGCACGTTGGAAAACCGCAGTGCCAGCAGGTTCTGCACCGGCTCCTTGCCGAGGTAGTGATCGATCCGGTAGATCTGCTCTTCCTCGAAGATCTCGCCGACGGCGTCATTGATCGCGTTCGACGACTTCAGGTCGTAGCCGAGCGGCTTCTCCAGCACGATGCGCGCATTCTTGTTCAGGCCGACGTCCGCCAGCGCGCGGCAGATGGGCACGAACAGCGACGGGCCGGTTGCCAGGTAGAACACGCGCGTGCCGTCGTACTGCGCGAGCACGTCACGTAACGTGACGAAGTCTTCGGCGCGCCCGAGATCGATGCCGACGTACTCAAAGCGTTCGAGAAAGCTGCGCCAGGCCGGTTCGTCCACGCCGCTCTTCGACACATGCGGCTTCACGTGCTCTTCCACCCATGCGCGGTACGCGGCCTGGTCCAGCGATTCGCGCGCGACACAGACGATCCTGCCTGCCGGGTTGAGCATGCCCGCGCGATGGGCCTCGAACAGCGCGGGAAGAATCTTGCGCATGGAGAGGTCGCCGGTGCCGCCGAAGAGGACGAAGATGAAGTTCGAATCGCTTTGCATGGGTCTGAACGTGGGTTCCTGACGCTGGATGAGTCGAAACGGTGGCGCTGCGTTATCGAACTTTCAAGGCCATTACGGGACGATTTCAGCGCTATTCTGAAGCATGCGCTGAAGAATTCCTCTAAACCGGCCGTAGTCCGATAAAATTTTTTTTGACACTGAATTGTAGTTTAACTACAATTCAAATCAAGAGGAAATGTCATCGCAGGGCAAACCCACTGTCAAAGAGAGTCATCGGACAGCGCGCAGTTTCCCCGCCGACCTTCTGAGCGCATGTTATCGGAGCCCCGGAACCCTTGCTTTTCACGCAAGGCGTGCCTTTCAGCTCCAGTGTTCCAGTGCGCTCAGCCTCGCCGCCGTACCCGGCGCGCTCCGCAACTCCGCGCGCCTTGGCCGGCAAAAATCAAAAGAGGAGACAGCAGTTGCGATTCCACCCACTCATCTCTTGAGAGCCGTGCGGCCGCTATCGGTCTGCCGGCCCTGCACGCACGCGGCGTTTCATGCGCCCGCGCCTGCCGCATCCCGCCGACACCGCCGATTCCCGGCCGCCCACGTTGTGCCGTTTTTGACCACTGTTTTTCCAACAATGCTTCTGGCGGCTTCGGGAGCCAATCGTTTCTTGTTCAGGTGTCGAGGAGATAAACAATGAAAGTCCGTAAGCTCATGGGCGCACTGTGCGCCGCAGGTCTTCTGTGCGGTGCGACGGCGTCGGCGGTGCAGGCAGCCGAGGCGGTCTCGGTGCTGCACTGGTGGACGTCCGGCGGCGAATCGAAGGCGGTCGGCGTGCTCAAGGACGACATGACCAAGCAGGGCTATCAGTGGAAGGACTTCGCGGTGGCGGGCGGCGCGGGCGCGGCGGCGATGACCGCGCTGAAGACCCAGGTGATCTCGGGCAATGCGCCTTCGGCCGCGCAGATCAAGGGTCCGCTGATCCAGGAATGGGCCGAGCAAGGCGTGCTCGTGCCGATCGACTCCGTCGCGGGTGACTGGAAGAAGAACCTGCCGCCGGAAATCGACAAGATCATCCACGCAGACGGCCATTACGTCGCCGCGCCCTTCTCGGTGCACCGCGTGAACTGGCTGTACATCAACAAGGCGGCGCTCGACAAGGCCGGCGGCAAGGTGCCGACCAATTGGAACGAGTTCTTCCAGGTGGCCGACAAGATGAAGGCCGCGGGCATCATGCCGATCGCGATGGGCGGCCAGCCGTGGCAAGACCTGACGCTGTGGGAAGACGTGGTGCTCTCGCAGGGCGCGGACTTCTACAAGAAGGCGATCGTCGATCTCGACCAGAAGACGCTGACGTCGCCGCAGATGATTCAGGTGTTCGACACCGTCCGCAAGATCCAGGGCTATTTCGACAGCGGCCGCACCGGCCGTGACTGGAACCTCGCGACGGCCATGGTCATCCAGGGCAAGGCGGGCATGCAGTTCATGGGCGACTGGGCGAAGGGTGAATTCGCCGGCGCGAACAAGAAGGCGGGCACGGACTACATCTGCGCGCCGGTGCCGGGCACGGACAAGGCCTACACCTTCAACGTCGATTCCTTCGTGTTCTTCCAGCAGAAGGACCAGAAGGCCGCGACGCCGGGCCAGCTCGCGCTCGCGAAGACCATCATGACGCCGGAATTCCAGGAGCAGTTCAGCCTGAACAAGGGCTCGATCCCGGTCCGTCTCGGCGTGTCGATGGCTAAATTCGACGACTGCGCGAAGAAGTCCTACGCTGATGAACAGACGGCGATCAAATCGGGCGGCTATGTTCCGTCGCTCGCGCACGGCATGGCTCAGGGCGACGCCGTCGCCGGCGCCATGACGGACGTCGTGACGAAGTTCATGAATTCGTCGCAGGATTCGAAGAGCGCGGTGGCTGCGCTCGCGAACGCCGCCAAGACGAAGTAAGTCAGCTGCACTCCGAAGCGGCGCGCTCATTCGGGCGCGCCGCTTCCACGAACAAGCATCTGCCTCACCCGCATCACGCCAGCTGCAAGCAGCGCCGTTTGCTTCCGCCGAAGCATAGCCATTCCGCCACAGGCGCCAGAAGAAAAGTGCGACAGAGCGCACCGAGCGTCGGCGCATTTTCCAGGAGTCGAGTCGTGACTGCCTCCCTTACCGCGGACAAGAAACCGCAAAACCCGCCGCGTCGCGCGCCGCCCACGTCGGCGCTCGCCGATCGCTGGATCCCGAAGCTGGTGCTCGCGCCCAGCGTCGCGATCGCCCTCGTGTTCGTGTACGGCTTCATCGGCATCACGGGTTATCTCTCGCTGTCGGAGTCGCGGCTGATGCCGCGCTATACCTTCGCGGGCTTCGACCGCTACAAGCAGCTCTTCGCCAACGATGTCTGGTGGACCTCCGCCGCCAATCTCGGCTGGTTCGGCATTCCGTTCATCGCGATCTGCGTGATCCTCGGGCTGTTCCTCGCCATCCTGCTCGACCAGAAGATCCGCAACGAAGGCGCGCTGCGCGCCATCTTTCTCTACCCGATGGCGCTCTCGTTCATCGTGACCGGCACCGCGTGGCAGTGGATCCTGAACCCGGGTCTCGGCCTCGAAAAGGTGTTCCACGACTGGGGCTGGACGAGCTTCTCGTTCAACTGGCTGGGCGACCCGGACAAGGCCATCTTCTGCGTCGTGATCGCGGCGGTGTGGCAATCCACCGGCTTCGTGATGGCGCTGTTCCTCGCGGGATTGCGCGGCGTCGATGCCGAGATCTTCAAGGCCGCGCAAGTGGACGGCGCGACGCTGCCCACCATCTATCGCAAGATCGTGATTCCGAGCATGCGCCCGGTGTTCTTCTCGGTGCTGCTGATCCTCTGCCACATCACGATCAAGACCTTCGACCTGGTGGTCGCGCTGACGGCGGGCGGTCCGGGCACGTCGTCCTCGCTGCCGGCCATCTTCATGTACACGTTCTCGTTCAACCGGGGGCAGCTCGGCGTCGGCGCGGCGTCGTCGATGATGATGCTCGCCACGGTCGTCGCGGTGCTCGTACCGCTCATGTATCTCGAATCGAGGAGCACCCGCAATGCAGCCTAAGATGACCTTGAGCCGCGCCGTCATCTATGCGGTGCTGATTCTCTTCGCGCTCTACTTCCTGTTCCCGATCTACGTGATGCTGTCGACCTCCTTCAAGGATCTCGACCAGTTGCGCACGGGCAACCTGCTGACGCCGCCGACGCACTTTACCTTCGCGCCGTGGGTCAAGGCCTGGCAGGAAGCCTGTACCGGCGTGCGCTGCGACGGCATGCAGCCGTTCTTCATGAACTCGGTGCGCATGGTGATTCCGGCCGTGCTGATCTCATCGTTCATCGGTGCGTTCAACGGCTATGTGCTCACGCACTGGCGCTTTCGCGGCGCGGATGGCCTCTTCACGATGCTGCTGGTCGGCTGCTTCATCCCGTTCCAGGCCATTCTCCTGCCGATGGCGCGACTGCAAGGCTTCCTCGGCCTGTCGAACACGACCACGGGCCTGGTGCTGGTTCACGTGATCTACGGCATCGCGTTCACGACGATGTTCTTCCGCAACTTCTACGTGAGCATTCCGGCCGAGCTGGTGAAGGCGGCGCGCATCGACGGCGCGGGCTTCTTCACGATCTTCACGAAGATCCTGCTGCCGGTGTCGCTGCCGATCTTCATGGTGTGCCTGATCTGGCAGTTCACGCAGATCTGGAATGACTTCCTGTTCGGGATCGTGTTCTCGGGTGTGGACTCCATGCCGATCACGGTGGCGCTGAACAACCTGGTGAACACGTCGACGGGCGTCAAGGAATACAACGTCGACATGGCGGGCGCGATCATCGCCGCGCTGCCGACCATCCTGGTCTACATGATCGCAGGACGTTATTTCGTGCGCGGGCTGACGGCCGGCGCGGTGAAGGGTTGATCGCCGCAATCGCGCGATCCCCTGTTGAAGAGACTACATAGAGGATTCACATGGCAAGCCTTTCCATCCGTGACGTGTACAAGACCTACCCGAACGGGGTGCCGGTTCTCAAGGGCGTCAACATCGACATCGAGGACGGTCAGTTCCTGATTCTCGTGGGCGGCTCGGGCTGCGGCAAATCGACCTTGCTGAACATGATCGCGGGGCTCGAGACGGTCACCAAGGGCGACATCATGATCGACGGCAAGACGGTCAACGACCTCTCGCCGAAGGACCGCGATATCGCGATGGTGTTCCAGTCCTACGCGCTCTACCCGTCGATGAGCGTGCGCGACAACATCTCGTTCGGCCTCAACATCCGCAAGGTGCCGAAGGACGAGCAGAAGAAGATCGTCGATCGCGTGTCGGAAACGCTGCAGATCGGTCATCTGCTGGACCGCAAGCCGGGCCAGCTGTCGGGCGGCCAGCGACAGCGCGTCGCGATGGGCCGCGCGCTGGCCCGCGACCCCGTGATGTTCCTGTTCGACGAACCGCTCTCCAACCTCGATGCGAAGCTGCGCATCGAAATGCGTTCGGAGATCAAGCTGCTGCATCAGCGCTTGGGCACGACGATCGTGTACGTGACGCACGACCAGATCGAGGCGATGACGCTGGGCGATCGCATCGCCGTGATGAAGGATGGCGTCGTGCAGCAGTTCGGCGCGCCGCAGGAAATCTACGACGCGCCGTCGAATCTGTTCGTGGCGGGTTTCATCGGCGCGCCGCCGATGAACTTCATCACCGGCAAGCTGGTGGAAGCGGGCGCGGGCGTCGGCTTGCAGCTGGATACGGGCGTCGCGCAGAAGGTGCTGAACCTGCCCTTCGATGCGGGCCGCCTGCGCGGCAAGCTGGGTCAGGACGTGATCCTCGGCTTGCGTCCGGAACGCATCACCGACTCGCGCAGCGCGCACGATGTCTCCGACACGAGCTTGCAGCCGGTGGACGTGCGCGTCGACGTGATCGAACCGACCGGGCCGGACACGCTGGTGTTCGCCCAGGTGAATAGCAAGCGCATCGTGTCGCGCGTGCACCCGGCGTCGAATCCGCAGCCGCTGTCGAACATGACGCTGCTGTTCGATGTCTCGAAGGCCGTGCTGTTCGATCCGCAGACGGAGGAGCGGCTGGCTTGAAGTCAGCGCTCGAAGGCAGTCTGGACGCCACGGTTCGCCGTGGCGTTTTTTTTGATGCTCGGGATTGAATGGCTGCTGAGGGTTGGACGCTGGAATGGCGGCCGATTGTCGAAACAATTTTCCGGATGTTTCGGATTGCCTTTCATGCTCGACGCGTTGAAGCTTTGCGATCATCGGCGCCGGCCGGGACATATCCGCGTCGCAGCAAGCGAGAACGGCCATGCCCCGCGCTCGCCTCGTCGAAGCATCATCTGGCTAGCGTGGCTGGCACAATCCCTTTTTCGTCACCCGAACCTTCGCATCCCGCATGCCCTTTCTCTCCTCGCATCCCGAACTCGCCTGGCCGGCGTCCGAAGGCGCCGATCCCTTCATCGGCCTCGAGGCCCTCGACGATCCGCGCGCGCAAGCCTGGGTCGAAGCCCAGAACCGCCGCACGGAGACCGCCTTCGGCGCCACGCCCGACGCGCATGCGCTCGCCGCGCGACTGGAAGCTGTGTATACGTCGCAGGACCGCATCGTCGTGTGCACGCGTTATAACGACTGGGGCTACAACACCTGGCAGGACGACGCGCATCCGCTCGGCATCACGCGGCGCACGCCGTGGAGCGCGTGGCTCGCCGGCACGCCCGAATGGGAAACCGTGCTCGATATCGACGCCCTCGACGTCAACACGCGCGAGGACGACGACACGAGCTGGGCGCTCGCCGGCTTCGACCTGCTCTACCCGACCTACGACCGCGCGCTGGTGAGCCTTTCGCCCGGCGGCTCGGACGCGCTCGTGGTGCGCGAGTTCGATATCGAGACAAAGACCTTCGTCACGGACGGCTTCTGCCTGCCCGAAGTCGGCAAGCACGACATCTCGTGGATCGACCGCGATACGGTCTATGTCGGCTGGGACGACAGCCGGACCAACCCGCGCCCCGCGCTCACCACGTCGGGATTTCCGCGCCAGGCGCGGCGCTGGTCACGCGGCACGCCGCTCGCCGATGCGCCCGTCGTGTTCGAAGGCGAACGGCGTGACGTTTCGGCGGGCGTGGACTATCTCCCGATCGAAAAGCTGCATGTTGCATCCCGCTCGACCAGTTTCTTCGACACGCTGAACTACTGGCTGGACGAAACCTCCGGCGAGTGGCGCCAGTACGAGTTGCCCGCGCACGCGGAGATGACCCACTGGCACGGCTGGCTCTTCGTCACGCCGCGCAAGTACTGGAACGCGGGTGGCCGCCGCCATGCGCCCGGCACGCTCACCGTCATCCGCCGCGACGCATTCCTCGCGGGTTCGCGGCAATTCACCGTGCTGTACACGCCGGCCGAGCGTCGGGTGCTCGCCGGAATCGACTTCACGAAAAATTGGCTGATCGTCTCGGCAATGGACGATGGTGAGCCGCGCGTCACGCTGATGCGACCGCCCGCGGACGACGCGCAAGCCTGGCAGACCCGTGCATTCGAGTTGCCGAAGGCAAGTCATGCGTACGTGTCCGCGATCGACAGCGAACGCGACGACACCGTGCTCATCGATGCCGAACATTTCCTGGTGCCGCCGTCGCTGTATTACGCGGATCTCGCAAGCGACGCGCCCTGGCAGTTGCTCGCCCGCCTGCCCGCGCAGTTCGACGCCGGCGGCATGTCCGCCGTGCGCCGGCACGCCATCGCGCCGGACGGGGAGCGCATTCCGTATTGGCTGATCGGGCGTGACGTCGAGACGAACACCGCTGCGCGCCCTTGCGTGCTGTACGGCTATGGCGGTTTCGAAGTCGCGCTGGATCCGGCTTACGACGCGACGACCGGCATCGCCTGGCTCGAACGCGGCGGGCTGTATGCAATGGCGAACATTCGCGGCGGCGGTGAATTCGGACCGGCGTGGCATCAGGCGGCGTTGCGCGAGAAACGGCAGATCGCCTTCGACGATTTCATTGCGGTCGCACAGGCGCTCATCGATTCGGGCGTCACGTCCAGCCGGCAACTGGCCATCCGCGGCGGCAGCAATGGCGGCCTGCTCGTGGGCGCATGCATGGTGCAGCGGCCGGATCTGTTCGGCGCCGTGCTGTCGGAAGTGCCGCTGCTCGACATGGCGCGCTTTCATCAGTTGTTGCAAGGCGCGTCGTGGATCGACGAATACGGCGATCCCGACAACCCCGACGACCTGCGCTTCCTGATGACCTATTCGCCTTATCAGAAGGTGGCGGCGCAGACTGCCTATCCGCCGGCGCTGTTCACTTCATCGACGATGGACGACCGCGTGCATCCGTCGCACGGCCGCAAGATGGTGGCGAAGATGCAGGCGCAAGGACATCCGGACGTGTGGTACGCGGAAACCGGCGAAGGCGGTCACGGCGCGGGCGTGGAGCCGGACGCCGTGGCGCGGACGGAAGCCGCCGCTTTCACGTTTCTCGCGGCGCGAGTGGGTCTGTTGACCTGAACGGGAGTTCGCGGCTCACACCTTCACCGGCGCAGCGTGCGAACGCAGCACCAGCGTGCGCCCGGCGAAGGTCAGCACCCCGCTCACGCCAATCACGATGCCCATGCCGTGCGGCGAGACATCGTGAAACAGACCCACCGCGAGACTCGACAGCGCGCCGAGCGCGAGTTGCATCGCGCCGAACACGGCGGCGGCCGCGCCTGCGTTGTGCGGATAGCGGTGCATCAGTTCGGTCGTGCAATTGGCCGAGAGCAGCCCGACCACGCCGACCACGAAGAACAGGCACACGACGATCGACCACAGGCCGCCCCACCCCGTCAGCGACACCAGCGCGACCGCGAGCGCCGCGGCCACGCTCACGAACGACGCCGCCGAGATCATCTTCATCGCGCCCACCCGGCCGACCCACTTCGTGTTGAGCACATTGCCCGCGATGATGCCCACGATATTGAGCCCGAACAGGAGGCCGTAGAACTGCGGCTTCACATGGAAGTAGTCGATGTAGACGAACGGCGTGGCCGTGATGTACGCGAACATCGACGCGAAGGCCATGCCGCCGCAGATCATGTGGCCCCAGGTGACCGGATCGGTGAGCAGGTGCCGGTAGGCGGCGAACGACTTGGCCAACGCCGAACTCGCGCGCTTCTCCTTCGGCCAGGTTTCCGGCACGCGCAGGAACGCGGTGACGGCGCAGGTCAGCCCAAACAGCGTCAGCGCGATGAACACGACGCGCCAGCCGCCCAGCAGGATCAACTGCCCGCCGATCAGCGGCGCGAGCAGCGGGCCCATCGACGTGACGATGGACAGCATCGACAGCACGCGGGCGGCGTCGGCCGGTGCGTGCGCGTCGCGGGCGATGGCGCGCGCCAGCACCGAGGCCGCGCCCGCGCCCAGCGCCTGCAGGAAGCGCACGAGCACGAGGGCATCGATGGAAAACGCCGCCGCGCACGCGATGCTCGCCAGCGCATACAGCGCAATCCCGCCGAGCAGGACGGGCCGGCGGCCATAGGCGTCGGACATCGGGCCATAGAGCAGCATGCCGAACGAGAAGCCGAACATGAAGCTGGTCAGCGTGCTTTGCGCGGCGGCCGGGCTCGTGCCGAAGGACGCCGCCAGCGCGGGCAGGCTCGGCAGATACATGTCGATCGACAGCGGGCCGCAGGCGGCGAGCGCGCCGAGCAGCAGAATCAAACGGCCGTCGGGCCGGCGCCGGGAGGTGTCGGACATGAGGTTCGCAGGACGGGAAAGGTGGAGGCGGTGCGGCGTTCGGCCGCGCGAGAGAACGGTCATTGTACGCGACGCTTTGTCATGATCCGGCCCTGAACCGCGCCGTGCGCTAAGCTCGACGCTTCTTTCATTCACTCGACGCACCGCCCCGATGACCGCCTTCCTGCTGATCTGGAGCCCCAAGAAGTGGCCATGGCCCGAACTGCCTGACCTGGCGCGCCGGGTGAGCGCGGGGGAAGCCGTCGCCGATGTCTGGGGCTGCGGCACAGCACGCGGCCTGCTGCCGGGCGACCGCGTGTTCGTGCACCGGGTGGCGCAGGAGCCAAAGGGCGTGTTCGCGTCGGGATACGTGACGCGCGCGCCCTACGAGGTGCCGGACGCCGGCAGCAAGCGGGGCTACCGGCTGTGCATCGACTTCGTCTATGACTGGCTCGTCGATGCGCACGAGCAGGTGGTCGTCACGCGCGACGAACTGCGGGCCCATCCCTTTTCGGTGCAGACCTGGGACGCGCAGATGTCCGGCACGCTCATCAAGCCAATGGCCGAAGGCGCGCTGGAGAAGCGCTGGACCGAGCGCACCGGGCGGCGCTCGCGGCCTCCTGTACCGCCGCCCATGACGCAAGCCGCTCCCGCTCCTGCTCCCGAACCTGCGCCCACCGCGAGCCGGACACGCGCCCGCACGCCCCGCAAGCCCGCTTGACGCCCGTCAACGGCCAGGCCCCGACCCGGCCTGGTCGCAACGACTCCGGTACAATTTCAGCACCGTTTTTCGCGTCGGATCGCGCGTTCCGCGGGCCAGCGCCCACCCGGCGCGCGGCCGCTCCGGCGCGGCTCCCGCATTCACCTTCAGCGCAGGCTTCCATCCATGTCCAAGAATCAAGCACTCTTCGAACGCGCACAGCGAACCATTCCGGGCGGCGTGAACTCGCCGGTGCGGGCGTTCCGCTCGGTAGGCGGCACGCCGCGTTTCATCGAGCGCGCACATGGCCCGTATTTCTGGGATGCGGACGACAAGCGCTATATCGACTACATCGGCTCGTGGGGTCCCATGATTCTCGGCCACGTCCACCCGGACGTGCTGGCCGCCGTCCAGCGCGTGCTGGCGCAGGGTTTCTCGTTCGGCGCGCCGACCGAAGCCGAGATCGAGATTGCCGAGGAAATCTGCAAGCTCGTGCCGTCGATCGAACAGGTGCGCATGGTGTCGTCCGGCACGGAAGCCACCATGAGCGCGCTGCGTCTGGCGCGCGGTTTCACGGGCCGCAGCCGCATCATCAAGTTCGAAGGCTGCTATCACGGCCACGCCGACAGCCTGCTCGTCAAGGCCGGTTCCGGCCTGCTCACGTTCGGCAATCCGACTTCGGCGGGCGTGCCGGCCGACATCGCAAAGCACACCACGGTGCTCGAATACAACAACGTCGAGCAATTGAACGAGGCGTTCAAGGCCTTCGGCGCGGAAGTGGCGTCGGTGATCGTCGAGCCGGTGGCCGGCAACATGAATCTCGTGCGCGCGACGCCTGAATTCCTGAACGCGCTGCGCGAGCGCTGCACCGAATACGGCACGGTCCTGATCTTCGACGAAGTGATGTGCGGCTTCCGCGTGGCGCTCGGCGGCGCGCAGGAGGTCTACGGCATCAAGCCCGACCTCACGTGTCTCGGCAAGGTGATCGGCGGCGGCATGCCGGCGGCGGCCTTCGGCGGGCGGCGCGACATCATGGCCCACCTGGCGCCGCTGGGCGGCGTCTATCAGGCGGGCACGCTCTCCGGCAATCCGATTGCGGTGGCCGCCGGTCTCGCGACCCTGCGCCTGATCCAGCGCCCCGGCTTCTACGACGACCTCGCGAAACAGACCCGCAAGCTCGTCGACGGCTTGACGGCCGCCGCGCGCGAGGCCCGGATTCCGTTCTGCGCCGACTCGATCGGCGGCATGTTCGGCCTGTATTTCTCCGAACAGGTGCCGGCGAGTTTTGCGCAGATCCAGCAAGGCAACACGCTGCGCTTCAACGCCTTCTTCCATGCGATGCTCGACGCGGGCGTGTACTTCGCGCCGTCGGCGTTCGAAGCGGGCTTCGTGTCGAGCGCGCACGACGACGCCGTGATCGGCGCGACGCTCGACGCGGCGCGCGGCGTGTTCGCGTCGCTGTCGGCCTGACGCTGCCGGGCCGCGCCGATGTTCTCGCAAACCGATTTCACGCACATGGAGCGCGCGCTCGCGCTCGCTTCGAAAGGCATGTACACGACGACGCCGAACCCGCGTGTGGGCTGCGTGCTCGTCAAGAACGGCGAAGTGATCGGCATGGGTTTCACGCAGCCGGCCGGTCAGGATCACGCCGAGGTTCGCGCGCTGAAGGACGCGCGCTCGCGCGGCAAGGATCCGCGCGGCGCCACGGCCTATGTGACGCTCGAACCGTGCAGTCATTTCGGGCGCACGCCGCCGTGCGCGCACGCGCTCATCGACGCGCGCGTCGAGAAGGTGATCGCGGCGATGGAAGATCCGAATCCGGCGGTGTCCGGACGAGGTCTCACCATGTTGCGCGATGCGGGCATCGACGTGCGCTGCGGACTGCTCGCGAACGAAGCGCATGAGCTGAACATCGGCTTCGTGTCGCGCATGACGCGGCGCCGGCCTTGGGTGCGCATGAAGGTTGCGGCCACGCTCGACGGCCGCACCGCGCTGCCGTCCGGCGACAGCCAGTGGATCACCGGCGAGGACGCCCGCGCCGACGGCCACGCGTGGCGCGCCCGCGCCTGCGCCATCCTCACCGGCATCGGCACCGTGCGCGAGGATGATCCGCAACTGACGGTGCGCGCGGTGGATACACCGCGCCAGCCGCAGCGCGTGCTGATCGACAGCCGTCTGGACGTGCCGCCTGCCGCCCGCATTCTCGAAGGCGCGCCGCCATGGATCTTCCATGCCGCCGACGCCGAGCCCGCGCGCGCCGCCGCGCTGCGCGACAAGGGCGTGGACCTGATCGAGATCTCGAACGAGCAGGGCAAGGTGGATCTGCCCGCCATGCTCACGGCGCTCGCGGATCGCGGCATCAACGAACTGCACGTGGAAGCGGGCCACAAGCTGAACGGCTCGCTGCTGCGCGAAGGCTGCGTCGACGAATTGCTGGTCTATCTGGCGCCGAGCCTGCTCGGCAGCGCGCCCGGCATGTTCGACTTCGCGCCGCCCGCCACGCTCGACGCGCGCCCGCATCTGAAATTTCATCGCATCGACCGCTTGGGCGACGATTTGCGCATTCTGGCGCGCTTCGCCGAAGCCAACGTGGCTAGCTGACGGCATTTCGATCCGTCATTTTCTGATTCAAAAGGAACGCTCCAGATGTTCACAGGTATTGTCGCGGCGATGGGCCGCATCGAAAAAGTCACGCCGCTTGGCGCCCAGGACGCGGGCGTTCGCCTGACCATCACGGCCGGCGGGCTCGACCTGAGCGACGTGGAACTCGGCGACAGCATTGCCATTCAGGGCGCCTGCATGACGGTGATCCAGAAGACGCCCGAGTCCTTCGATGTCGATGTGTCGCGCGAAAGCCTGAACAGGACGGTGGGCCTCGGCGAGGCCGGCACCGGCGTGAATCTGGAAAAGGCCTTGCGCGCGCACGACCGCCTGGGCGGCCATCTCGTTTCAGGACACGTGGACGGCCTCGGCGTCGTTTCGAAATTCGAGCCGGTGGGCGAGTCGCACGAATTGCGCATCGTCGCGCCGAAGGAGATCGGCAAGTATCTCGCCTACAAGGGTTCGGTCACGGTGAACGGCGTGAGCCTCACCGTCAACGCCGTCACCGACCGCCCCGATGGCAGCGAGTTTTCGATCAACCTGATCCCGCATACCGTCGAAGTCACGACGCTGAGCGCGCTCAAGGCGGGCAGCCGGGTGAATCTGGAGATCGATCTGATTGCGCGCTATGTGGAACGGATGATGAGCGCGTCGTGACGGCGCCGGCGCCAGTCTCGCGGATCGACACCAGGTACAGCGTCTCCTGCGCGAGCAGGTAGAGCAGCGCATATTCTCCGGACGGCGCGTCGCCGAACTCGTGCACGTACAGTTCGCCGCCCGCCGCCCTCGCCCGCTCCAGCATCTCGACGAGATAGCCCACACAGAGCGCCGCTTCGAACTGCTCCGGAATCTGCCCGGAAACATCGCGCCCCATGCGCGGCGCGGTCCTGAGCTGGGGAAGCACTTCCGTATCCAGGCGTTCGATCAGAAGGTCGAACGCCTCTGCATTACCCGCCTCGATCCACTGCCGCTCGATTTCGAGCAGCCGCGCCTCGAAATAGTCCGTGATGCGCACCGCCGCGCGATCCGGGGAAAGTGCCGGATCCGCAGCGGTCAGCGCCTGTGATCCGTTTCTGTGCTTCATGCTGATCATGGTTGTCACGCCGTGAGAGTTGAGGTCCAGCCAGTCTCTCAGGCCCGGCGCGCGCGCACCATTCGTCCGAATGGCCTAGGAAATTTCCCGTCCGCCGTTCCGTGGATTTCGCCGCCCGCATGGCGGCCGTGGCGTAAAATACGCCCTTTCCCCGAACCGGACCCTTACGGGACGTCATCATGTCGCTCGCCTCCACTCCTGAGATCATCGCTGAACTGAAAGCCGGCCGGATGGTGATCCTCGTCGACGAAGAAGATCGCGAGAATGAAGGCGATCTGATTCTCGCCGCCGAATTCGTCACCCCCGAAGCCATCAACTTCATGGCGAAATACGGCCGCGGCCTGATCTGCCTGACGCTCACCCAAGAGCGCTGCCAGCAGCTCAACCTGCCCCTGATGACGCAGCGCAACGGCACGCAGTACGGCACCGCGTTCACGGTCAGCATCGAGGCCGCCGAGGGCGTCACCACCGGCATTTCGGCCTCGGACCGCGCCCGGACCATCCAGGCGGCGGTCGCGCCGGACGCGCGCGCCGAACACATCGTTCAGCCCGGCCACGTGTTTCCGATCATGGCGCAGCCCGGCGGCGTGCTGGTCCGCGCCGGCCACACGGAAGCAGGCTGCGACCTCACCGCGCTCGCCGGCCTCACACCCGCCGCCGTGATCTGCGAAGTCATCAAGGACGACGGCGAAATGGCTCGCCTGCCGGATCTCATCGAGTTCGGCGAGCAGCACGGCATCAAGATCGGCTCGATCGCCGACCTGATCCACTATCGCAGCCGCACCGAATCGATCATCGAGAAGGTCTCCGAGCGCACCATGCAGACCGCGCACGGCTCGTTCCGCGCCATCCTGTACCGCGACGAACCCACGCATTCGCCGCACATCGCGCTGGTGCGCGGCACGCCGCGTCCCGAGCAGGAAACGCCGGTGCGCGTGCACGAACCGCTTTCGGTGCTCGACCTGCTCGAAATCGATGCCTCCATGCACTCGTGGACCATCGACGCCGCGATGAAGGAAATCGCCGCGCGCGACCTCGGCGCCATCGTCATGCTCAATTGCGGCGACACGAAGGAACACCTCGTGGCCGTGTTCGAAGCGTTCGACCAGCAGGAAAAGGCCAAGGAACTGCAACGCCGGCCGATCGACTTCAAGACTTATGGCATCGGCGCGCAAATCCTGCGCGACATCGGCGTCGGCAAGATGCAGGTGCTCTCGAATCCGCGCAAGCTCGGCAGCATGTCGGGCTATGGGCTCGAAGTCACCGGCTTCATCCCGATGCCCGGCTGCCCCGCGACCGCCGCGCCCGTCGAGCCGTCCGTCGCCCAGCTGCGCTCGGCCTGACACCGGACCGGACCCGACGCCCCTCTCCAACAGAACCAACGGATTCAATTCATGGAAATCGGACAATATCAGCCGAACCTCGACGGCGACGGCCTGCGCATCGGCATCGTACAGTCGCGCTTCAACGAACCGGTGTGCAACGGCCTCGCCGACGCGTGCATCGAGGAACTGGAGCGTCTCGGCGTGATCGGCGAAGACGTGTTGCTCGTCACCGTCCCCGGCGCGCTGGAAATTCCGCTCGCGCTGCAAAAGCTGGCTGAGTCCGGCCAGTTCGACGCGCTGATCGCGGTCGGCTGCGTCGTGCGCGGCGAGACCTATCACTTCGAACTGGTGTCGAACGAGAACGGCGCGGGCATTTCGCGCATTGCGCTCGACTTCGGCATTCCGGTGGCGAACGCCGTGCTCACGACCGAGAACGACGAGCAGGCCGTCGCGCGCATGACCGAAAAGGGCCGCGATGCCGCGCGCGTCGCGGTTGAAATGGCGAATCTGTCCGTCGCGCTCGAACAGCTCGGCGGCGATGAAGAAGACGAAGACGAAGAAGACGAGGACCGCGCATGAAGAGCGCACGACGCCGTTCGCGCGAGCTCGCGACGCAAGGGCTTTATCAATGGCTGCTGTCCGGTGCGCCCGCCGGTGAAATCGACGCGCAGCTGCGTTCCACGCAAGGTTTCGACAAGGCCGACCAGGAACACCTGGACGCCATCCTGCACGGCGTGATCAAGGAAGCGGACACGTTGTCCGAGCAGTTGCAGCCGTGTCTGGACCGGCCGATCGACCAGTTGTCGCCGGTCGAACGCGCGGTGCTGCTGGTTGCGGCCTTCGAGTTCAAGCATCACATCGACGTGCCGTATCGCGTCGTCATCAATGAAGCGGTGGAACTGACGAAGACCTTCGGCGGCTCGGACGGCTACAAGTACGTCAATGGCGTGCTCGACAAGCTCGCTGTCGCCATGCGTCCCACCGAGGCGCAGGCGCGTGGACGCGGAGCGTAGTAGATGAACCACGCAGCGGAGCCGCTGGTGAGACTGGCGTCGCGGGTTGGCGCCATCGAGCCGTTCTACGTGATGGAGCTGATGAAGCAGGCCCAGGTGCTCGAACGCGCCGGCCGCGACATCATCCACATGAGCATCGGCGAACCGGATTTCACCGCGCCCGAGCCCGTCACCCGCGCCGCCGCCAACGCCCTCACGCGCGGCGTCACGCAGTACACCAACGCGCTCGGCATCCACGCGCTGCGCGAAGCCATTGCGCAGCATTACCGCGATACGTTCGGCCTCGACATCGATCCGGCGCGCATCGTCGTGACGGCGGGCGCATCGGCGGCGCTGCTGCTCGCGTGCATGGCGCTGGTCGATCACGGCGACGAAGTCCTGATGCCCGACCCCTGCTATCCGTGCAACCGGCACTTCGTGTCGGCCGCGGACGGCAAGCCGGTGCTCATTCCGAGCGGTCCGGCGGAACGCTTCCAGCTGACAGCCGGGCATGTCGAGGAATACTGGACCGACAAGACACGCGGCGTACTGCTCGCGTCGCCGTCGAACCCGACGGGCACGTCGATCGAGCCGGATGAACTGCGGCGGATCATCGGCGCGGTGCGTGCGCGCGGCGGCTTCACCATCGTCGACGAGATCTACCAGGGGCTGAGCTACGACGCGAAACCCGTGTCCGCCCTCTCCTTCGGCGACGACGTCGTCACGGTCAACAGCTTCTCGAAGTACTTCAACATGACCGGCTGGCGGCTCGGCTGGCTCGTCGTGCCGCACGCGATGGTCGGCGCGCTCGAAAAACTCTCGCAGAATCTGTTCATCTGCGCGTCGGCGCTTGCGCAACATGCGGCGCTCGCCTGCTTCGAGCCCGAGACGCTCGCGATCTACGAGGCGCGCCGGGGCGAATTCAAACGGCGGCGCGACTACATCGTGCCCGCGCTGCGTTCGCTCGGTTTCGGCGTGCCGGTGGTGCCGGACGGCGCCTTCTATGTCTACGCGGATACCGCCACGGTGCATCATCCCGCCGCCGGCAACAGCGACGCGCTCACGCACGCGATGCTGCATGACGCGGGCGTGGTGCTCGTGCCGGGCACGGACTTCGGGTTTCATGCGCCGCAGCGCTATTTGCGTCTTTCATATGCGACCGCTCATGCGAAGCTCGAAGAGGCGGTGGCTCGGCTGGGGTCCTTGTTCATCCGCTGAACACTCCAGCTTGGCCGAATGAAAAATGGGCACCCTCGGGTGCCCATTTTCATTGGTCAGACGCTTGCGACAGTAATCAGGCGCCGAATTCCGCCGAAGCAACGTGCTTCGTTTCCGTGTCGCCATCGTCCTGCGCGCCCTGCTTCTTCGACGTATCGATCGTCACGTGAACGCGCTTTTCGGGCGTGGCGGACGCCAGCACCTGCTTGGGCGCGGGTTGAACCGGCGCCTGCGGGGCATTGATCGGCACATTGCGGCCGCGTGCGACGTCGCGCAGGCGAGAACGCTCGGCCAGCACCTTGGCGCCGTAGCCGCCGTCGTCCTGCGTCGTCGAGCCGACGTAGAAGCGCAGGCCGCCCGCTACCGAGCCTCCGCGCGCGATGCAATCCTTCAGCACGAGCGCGCCGACCTTGATGTTCGCGAGCGGATCAAGCGCCGCGTGCGAGCCGCCGAAGTACTGGAACTTGTCCGAGTGCACCTTCGACATCACCTGCATCAGACCCTGCGCGCCGACGCCGCTTTCGGCATATGGATTGAAGCCCGATTCGATCGCCATTACGGAGAGCAGCAACAGCGGATCGAGCCCGACTTCGCGGCCCGTATCGAAGGCTGCGCGCACGAGCTCGGTGACCGGCTCTTCCGCCACGCGATAGCGCCGCGCAATGAAGTTCGCGACCAGTTTCTGCTCACGCGTGGAAACCAGCACGCGGTCGTCGCGCGCATCGGCGACGACGCGTTGCGCCGGGATCAGACTCGCCAGCATGCCGACGGACGGCATCGTGCGCGGATCGAGACCGTTCGGCGAAACGGCGAGACTGATGCCGCCGGTCAGCTGGCGGGTGCTGTCGTCGTCGCTGGCAGCCGCACCGAGCGAGGGCGTGACCGCGGCGGGCGCGTTGCCGTTCGCGGCGGGCGCGTCAGCGGCGCTGGCGTGGTTCACGGCCAGGTTCACCGGCAGCATGGCGTCGTTCGCCGGGCGATGCACCGCCGAGAACGGCGGCAGCGGCTGCCCCGCGAGCAGGCGAGCCGGACCGGCCTGCACGGCGGCGGACACGAAAGGCATGACCTTTGCGGCGAGCGTGGTGCGCCACGAAGGCAGCAGCCACAGCGACAACGCCGTGATCACGGCGACGCCGCCGACCAGGCTGAAGAGATGGTGACTCAAACGGCGTCCACGACGCAGCGCGATGCGCACCAGTTGCGCGGCGCGGGTGTCGGAACCCCACGATAACCAAGCGTTCATCGATACTCCCAATGTTGCATGATTAGCGCAGATGAATACGAATAAAGCCCATATCAAAAGCGCAAATCAGACACCGCTCGTTCTTGGCAAGCGTAAGCGGCATCGGGGATACGGCATGCGCCGTCTGGAAGGCCGATCCGGCATGAACACCGGGTTGCGCGGCACGTACTGCATGCCCTGAGTGCGCAGGTGACCTTCGACGCGAAAAACCGGCGTGAGAAACGCCGGCAGTGACAACCAACAGCCATGAGTCGCCGGGCAGGTTCGGCGCAGGCGACGCATGTGCGTCTGTAAAGACCTGAGGCAGCGGTAAAAAGTTTCAAAACCTGCTTTGGATGCCAAGCGATTCTAGCAGGGTTTAATGATCCGTCAATGCTATAGACTTCGGTTTCAATTACTTACAGTTATATTGAACAGTGTTCAGCGCCCGAAAGGCACGTTTTTGCTTCCGTCGACACTGCTTTTCGCTGAATGTCCCCCAACGCACCGACGCGAGCACAGGTAAAATCGACAATCGCCGTGGCGCGCAGCCGTCCCGCCCTGTGCAGAGCTGCCCCGCGGGCGTCCCGAGTTCACCTGCGAGCATCAATGAAATATAAAGACTTGCGCGACTTCACCGCCCGCCTCGAAGCGCTCGGTGAATTGCGCCGCATCCGGCAGTCTGTCTCCCCCGTTCTCGAAATCACCGAAATCTCGGATCGCGTGCTGCGCGCAGGCGGTCCCGCGCTGCTGTTCGAAGCGCCCACCGGCCACACCATGCCCGTGCTGGCCAACCTGTTCGGCACCACGCGGCGAGTCGCGCTGGGCATGGGCATCGAAACGGACGCGCCCGGCAGTGCGGACACGAGCCTTGGCGGCGACGTCGCCGCGCTGGGTTCGCTGCGCGACGTCGGCCGGCTGTTGTCGGCGCTGAAGGAACCCGAGCCGCCGAAAGGCTTGAAGGACGCCGGCAAATTGCTGTCGCTTGCCAAGGCGGTATGGGACATGGCGCCGAAATCGGTGAGCGCGCCGCCGTGCCAGGAAGTCGTGTGGGAAGGCCAGGACGTGGACCTCTATCGCCTGCCGATCCAGACCTGCTGGCCCGGCGACGCCGGACCGCTGCTCACCTGGGGCCTCACGGTCACGCGCGGACCGAACAAGCCGCGCCAGAATCTCGGCATCTACCGGCAGCAACTGCTCGGGCGCAACAAGCTCATCATGCGCTGGCTCGCGCATCGCGGCGGCGCGCTCGATTTCCGTGAGTTCGCGCTGGCGAACCCGGGCAAGCCGTATCCGGTCGCCGTCGTGCTCGGCGCGGATCCGGCAACCATTCTCGGCGCCGTCACGCCGGTGCCGGACTCGTTGTCCGAATATCAGTTCGCGGGGCTCCTGCGCGGCTCGCGCACCGAGCTGGCGAAGTGCCTGACGCCAGGCGTCGACTCGTTGCAGGTGCCGGCGCGCGCGGAGATCGTGCTCGAAGGCTTCATCTATCCACACGACGGCAACCTGCCGGCCGCGCCCGCCGGCGCGCCGCCGCGTCCCTCGACAGGCGCCGCCGCCCGCTACGAACACGCGCTCGAAGGTCCGTACGGCGATCACACCGGGTACTACAACGAACAGGAGTGGTTCCCGGTCTTCACGGTCGAGAAGATCACGATGCGGCGCGACGCGCTGTTCCATTCCACCTATACCGGCAAGCCGCCCGACGAACCGGCGGTGCTCGGCGTCGCGCTGAACGAAGTCTTCGTGCCGCTGCTGCAGAAGCAGTTCACCGAGATCACCGACTTCTATCTGCCGCCTGAGGGCTGCAGCTATCGCATGGCGATCGTGCAGATGAAGAAGAGCTATCCGGGACACGCCAAGCGCGTGATGTTCGGCGTGTGGAGCTTCCTGCGCCAGTTCATGTACACGAAGTTCATCGTCGTGGTGGACGAGGACGTCAACGTGCGCGACTGGAAGGAAGTGATCTGGGCGATCACGACGCGCGTCGATCCCACGCGCGACACCGTCATGGTCGACAACACGCCGATCGACTACCTCGATTTCGCGTCGCCGGTGGCGGGCCTCGGCTCGAAAATGGGCCTCGACGCCACCAACAAGTGGGCCGGCGAGACGAACCGCGAATGGGGCCGTCCCATCGTGATGGACGAGGCGGTGAAACGCCGCGTCGACGGGCTGTGGGCCGAACTCGGGCTCGACGCATGAGCGCGCTTGCAGCGATGCTCTTTCGGGGCGAGATCGTCGAGAACACGCATGCGGCGCACGTCGCCGTCGTCGATGCGCATGGCCGGCTCGTGCATTCGTTCGGCGATCCGCAGCGCATCACCTTGCCGCGCTCGGCGGCGAAGCCGGCGCAGGCGCTTGCCGTGATCGAGACCGGCGCGCTCGAACGCTTCGGCTTCACGGAGGAGGATCTCGCGCTGATGTGCGCCTCGCACAGCAGCGAGCCGCGCCATATCGAACGCGTGCGCGCGATGCTCGCAAAGGCGCAGGCCAGCGAGAGCGACTTGCGCTGCGGCGGCCATCCGCCGATCTCGGACGCCGTGCAGCGCGACTGGATCAAACGCGGCTTCACGCCGACCGCCGTGTGCAGCAACTGCTCGGGCAAGCACGCCGGCATGCTCGCGGGCGCCCGCGCGCTGGGCCTCGCGCTCGCCGACTATCACCTGCCCGGCCATCCGCTGCAGGCGCACGTGAGACGCACGATGGCGCGCGCGGCCGGCTTGCCCGACGATGCAGTGCAATGGGCCATCGACGGCTGCAACCTGCCGACGCCCGCCTTCCCGCTCGCGCATCTCGCGCGGCTCTTCATGACGATCGCCGACGCCCCGCAGGACACGCCGCTCGCACGCATCCACCGGGCGATGACGGCGCATCCCGAACTCGTCGCGGGCGAAGGGCGTTTCTGCACGCTGCTGATGCAGGCCTTCGACGGCACCCTGGTCGGCAAGACCGGCGCGGATGCGTGCTATGCGATCGGCGTGCGGCGCGAGCACGGCACGCTCGGCATCGCGATCAAGGTCGAGGACGGCAATACGGCGGTGCTGAACGCCGTCGTCGTGCACGTGCTCGAACAGCTCGGCATCGGCACTCAGCAGCAGCGCGACGCCCTCGCCGCCTTCCGTCAACCGGTCGTGCGCAACACCATGGGCGTGCCGACCGGCCAGCTCGACGTGCGCTTCACGCTGCATTCCCATCAGGCTTGAACATGCATGCGTGGTCGTTGTTGTCGGACGGATTTTTTCTGTCGCTGTCGCTGTGCCTCGATATCGGCATCGCCAACGTCGCGATCATCTCGCTGGCGTTGTCGCATGGCTTCAGGCCGGGGTTCGTGCTCGGCCTCGGCACCTGTTTCGGCGACCTGTTTTATGCGGCGCTCGCGCTGCTCGGCATGGCGGCGCTGCTGCAGTTCCCTGCCGTGCGCTGGGTGGTGTGGATCGGCGGCGCCGTCGTGCTGTTGTTCCTCACGTGGAAGATGGCGCGCGAGGCGCTCGATCCGGCCTCCGCGCCGCCCGTCGAAGGCGAGGCGGATCTCGCCGTGCCACGTCCCCGGCACTGGAAGGGCTTCGTGCGCGGCTGCCTGCTGGCGGTGTCGTCGCCGAGCGCGATCCTGTGGTTCGCGGCCGTCGGCGGCGCGCTCATCGCCAAGGCGGGCGCGACCAGCGCCGTCAGCGCGTCCCTGTTCCTGACGGGCTTCTTTTGCGGCGGCCTCGCCTGGACACTCTTCATCTGCACGCTGGCAAGCCACGGCCGCAAACGCGCCGGCACGCGGCTGCTGCGCGCGTGTCATGTGATGTCGGCGGTGCTTTTCGCGTACTTCGCGTATAGCGTGATCGTCAATGGATACCGCGACCTGATCGTGCACGCGGCAAGCTGACCCTGCCTTCCTCGGCGCCTTCAGGCAAGGTACTGCGAGAGCTTCGCGAGATCGACATTGCCGCCCGACACGATCACGCCCACGCGCTTGCCCTCGACCGGCACGATCTTCTGCAGGACCGCCGCCGCCGCGAGACAACCCGTTGGCTCGACCACCATCTTCATGCGCTGGGCGAAGAAGCGCAGCGTCTCGATCAGTTGCGCATCGCTCACCGTGACGATGCGCTCCACGTGCTCGCGGATGATCGGAAAGTTATAAGCGCCGACATGCGTGGCCGCGGCGCCATCGGCGATGGTGCGCGGCACGTCGATAGTCACGATCTCGCCGCGCGCCAGCGACTGTTGCGCGTCATTGCCCGCTTCCGGTTCGACGCCTATCACCTTGCAGTCCGGCGCCAGCGCGGCCGCCGCGAGCGCGCATCCGCCGATCAGCCCGCCGCCGCCGAGACACACGAACAGATAGTCGAGCGGTCCGGTTTCCTCGATCAGCTCTTTTGCCGCCGTGCCCTGGCCCGCGATCACGTGCGGATGGTCATAGGGCGGAATGAGCGTCATGCCGCGCTCGTCGGCGAGTTGCCGGCCGATCTCCTCGCGGTTCTGCGTATAGCGGTCGTAGGTGATGACCTCGCCGCCATAGCCGCGTGTGGCTTCCATTTTTGCGGCCGGCGCGTCCTCGGGCATGACGATGGCCGCGCGTATGCCCGCGAGCCGCGCCGACAGCGCAATGGCCTGCGCATGATTGCCCGAAGAGTAAGTGATGACGCCGGCCGCGCGCTGGCGGGCGTCGAAGTGCGACAGGGCGTTCCATGCGCCACGGAACTTGAACGCGCCCATGCGCTGGAAGTTTTCGCACTTGAAGAAGAGGGAGGCGCCGGCGATGTCGTCAGCGGTGCGCGACGTCAGGACCGGCGTGCGATGCGCGAAGCCTTCGAGGCGCCGGGCGGCATCGGCGACGTCATCGTAGGTGGGGGCGGGAAGGGAGGTCATCGGCGGCAACCTGTGCTGGGAGGAAGCGGGAAGGAAGTGGCATTGTCCCAGTTTATGCCGCCCTGCTCCGGGTGCCGGAAACAGCAAGGGCGATGCGCTTTGAAACGCATCGCCCTGTTTTCAGGCTGGTGGTCGGTTGGGCTCAATAACGGTAGTAACCCGGACCGTGCCGATAGTATCCGTGGTGCCGGTAATACGGCCGGCCGTAATAGCCGTAACCGCCATAGACCACCGGGGGCGGCGGCGCATACACCACCGGCGGCGGCGCGACGTAGACAGGCGGCGGCGCCACATATACCGGCGCGGGCGGCGCAGCATAGACCGGATAGGCCGGCACCCCGATGCCGACGCCAATCGACACATGCGCCTGAGCCGCACTCATGAACCCGACGCCGAGCGCGCCGGCCACCAACACACTACCGAGCTTTTTCACTTTCGTTCTCCTCGCCGCTTCGCATCGTTTCCGGCTTGCGCGGAACATGAGCGACGGTACGAAACGAATTTAACGAAAATGCATATTTATCGCTGAGACCATTTGTTGCAAATTGCAAGTTCCTTAACGCTGATTTAGCAGCGAAAGCCGCGCGCGATTCGGCTGATCAGGTGGAATCGCCCGCCGAAGCGGTTCTCGCCGTCAGCGTGAATCCATGCATGGATGGAAAGGAAAGAATGCGTAACGTCTGATTACAAATGAACGAAAAAGCCCCGTCGAACGTCTTCGACGGGGCTTCGATGTGCGGTCGTGAGAGCGTCGTGCGTTGCGCCCTCAACCCACCTTCACATAAGCAAACTCGCGCGTGACATTGGGCGGCACGTAGGCGCCGCTGATGACGACACGGGGCGTCAGGCGCTTCTTCTGATCCCACCAGCAGCGGCGCTGGGTCTGGCTCAAGAAACGCAGATGCTTCCGGTACGAAAAAATGCTCATGGCAACCTCCGAACGTAGCGAATGAAACCTGAGGAAGAGGTTGAAGGCCGGTTGCGCCTGCCTCTTCGATCGAATCCTTCTTTTCTTTAGTATTTCGCGCTGTCCTCGCTCACTTCGTACGCCAGGGAACTCAACACTTGGCATCCACGTGGGCTTGACCACATTCAGCAGAATCCATGCCGTTCTGGCCCGCAACTGCGCGTCGCACGATGGGCCGTCGAACATCGGACGCACCGCTCCGCGTCCGTTTCACTTTATGCAGTCTATCCTGCCAGCATTGCGTGACGCGCGCTGTCGACCCGCGTGTCGAAATCGCAACATGCGCCGCAAATCGGCTTCCAATCGGCCGGGATTCTGAAATTTACGACTTGCTTTCATTTGACTGCCAGGGAAATGAAAATGTCGTCGTTGGCGCAAGCGCCTTGCCGCCCCCAATCGGGACGGCAGCCGTGTTAAGGTGACGACCGGCGCCCCACCGAGAAGGCCCGGTGGGCGGGGAAGTCAAGTCGCCATGAACAGGAAGTCGCGATGTTTCAGGGTCCGCCCCGCGGGAGCTGGCGAGTATTAAGACTCGTCGCGCGCCGCTTCGGCCGGTGACGGTTCGCGACAGCCTGGTAAAACACTCCCGTCCCGAGAATGAACAATGATCAAGGTCAAGCATCCCGAATCGCGCCGCGCGAGCGTGCGGCCCGCTGCCGCAGCCGGCGCCCGTGCCCGCCGCGCACGGAGATGCGGGCTCCATCGCTAGTCCCTGGCATCGTTCGTTTCAAGCTTCTTTCAGTCGACCCGACGCAGCCGCCACGCTGCACACGCAAACAAGAGGACCCGAGATGTTCGGCGAGATCGCCCGTTTTCTGCTCAGCACCGTTTTCACCCTGTTCGGCGCGGCGCTGCTGCTGCGCGCATGGATGCAGGTCGTGCGCATGCCGCCCTACAACCCGGTTTCCAATGCCGTGATGCAGGCCACCAACTGGATCGTGCTGCCGCTGCGCAAGATCCTGCCAGGCGGCAAGATCGACTGGGCCAGCATTCTCGCGGCGCTGATCGCCGCCGCTGTCTACGTCACGCTGATGGTCGTGCTCGCCGGCGTCGACCCGACGCTCATGCTGCCGATGCTCGCGCTCGTCGCCGTGCTGACTGTCATCAAGTGGGCGCTGAACCTCATCATCTGGATGACGATCCTGATGGCGCTGCTGTCGTGGCTCAACCCGCAGTCGCCGGCCATGCCGCTGCTCTTTCAGATCACCGCGCCGTTCCTCGACCCGCTGCGACGCATCCTGCCGCGGCTCGGCGGCATCGACCTTTCGCCGATCCTGCTGTTCGTCATCGTGCAGGTACTGCTGATGGTGGTGACGCGCGTGGCGGTATCGATGACGCTGTTCGGCATCTGAGCGGCGCACGCAATTGCGCCTGCGAAGGCGTTGCGCTTACAATTGCGTGCTCGAGCTTCGGCTCAAAGCGGGCGTCGTATAATGGCCATTACCGTAGCTTCCCAAGCTACAGACGTGGGTTCGATTCCCATCGCCCGCTCCAGGTTTCTCAGCACCAACCACATCAGAACACCCGGCAAAAGCCGCCTCCAGTGTCACACTCGGGCGGCTTTTTGATTTCCAGCATTGCCTCGCCATGAATCAAGATCCCGAGAACGAAGCCGCCGACGGCGCCCCCGACCTTCCCGCCTCCGCCGACGATCCCTCGACGCTGCGGCACCGGCGCATCCGCAGTTTCGTCACGCGGGCGGGCCGCGTATCGATAGGACAGCAGCGCGCGCTCGACGAACTCGGTCCGCGCTACGTCGTGCCCTACGCGCCGCAAGCGGCGGACTGGAATGCCCTCTTCGGCCGCGAGGCGCCGCGCGTGCTGGAGATCGGCTTCGGCATGGGCGCGACGACAGCGGAGATCGCGGCCACGCGTCCCGGCGATGACTTCATCGGCGTGGAAGTGCACGAGCCGGGCGTCGGCGCGCTGCTCAAGCTGATCGGCGAGCAAGGACTCGGCAACATCCGCATCCTGCAGCACGACGCCGTGGAAGTGCTCGAGCACATGATCGCGCCGGACAGCCTCGACGGCGTGCACATCTATTTCCCCGATCCGTGGCACAAGGCGCGTCACCACAAGCGTCGCCTGATCCAGCCGAAGTTCGTCGCGCTGCTCGTCTCGCGCATGAGGCCGGGCGGCTATCTGCATCTCGCGACCGACTGGCAGAACTACGCGGAACAGATGCTCGAAGTCCTTTCGGCAGAACCCGCGCTCGAGAACACCGCCGACGGCTACGCGCCGCGTCCCGACTTCCGGCCGGTCACGAAGTTCGAGCGGCGCGGACTGCGCCTCGGACACGGCGTGTGGGACCTGATGTTCCGACGTCGCTGAACGCAAAAAAGCCACGGCATGCCGTGGCTTTTTTATCGCGCAAAGGGATTCAATCGGCCCAGCTCAGCCCGCCGCTGTAGCCCACGATCAGGATCAGCAGCCCGAAGCCGATGCGGTACCACGCGAACGCCGTGAAGTCGTGCGAGGCGACATAGCGCAGCAGCCAGCGCACGCACACGAACGCGCTGATGAACGCCGCCACGAGCCCGATCGCGAACAAGCCAATATCGCCGACGGTCAGCGTGCGCCAGTACTTGGCCATTTCGTAGAGCGTCGCGCCGAAGATGATCGGGATGGCGAGGAAGAACGAGAACTCCGTGGCAACGCGCCGCTCGAGCCCGAACAGCATGCCGCCGATGATCGTCGCCCCCGAACGCGACGTGCCGGGGATCAACGCGAAGCATTGGGCGAGACCGACCTTGAAGGCATCGGCATAGGCGAGTTCGTCGACCGAGATCACGCGCGGCGCCACGGCGCGTTCCCGCTGGCGCGATTCGGCCCAGAGAATCACGATGCCGCCGACGATCAGCGCCACCGACACCGGCACCGGCGAGAACAGCACCGCCTTGATGTGCTTTTCCAGCAGCAAGCCCAGCACGATGGCCGGAATGGTCGCGATGATGACGTTGAGCGTGAAGCGCCGCGCATCGGTACGACTCGGCAGCCCGGTCACGACCGAGCCGATCTTCGCGCGATATTCCCAGCAGATGGCGAGAATCGCGCCGAACTGGATGACGACGTCAAAGGTTTTCGATTGCGCGTCGGTGAAATTCAGCAGACTCCCAGCAACGATCAGATGCCCCGTGCTTGAAACCGGCAGGAATTCGGTCAAGCCTTCCACGACGCCCAGAACGAGCGCCTTCACCATCAGTATCCAGTCCATCCGCAACCCTTGTTCGCCGATACAGCTGTTGTTTGTCAAGCACCGTACAGGCGGATGTCGGCTTACTTCTCGACGATCTGCGCACGTATGCCGTTTGTAAGGACTGTGATTGTACCGGGTTCGTAAGACACCCCGGCGAACTGGAGTTCTTCGGGCTTGAAGGTGTGGATCTGATAGCGGTCGAGCAGCTGGGCCGCGAGTTGCGCACCGACCGATGCAATCTGTTGGTTGTACTGCCCGGCGTCACCGGTGAACTGCGCGTCGTCAACAGATGGCGCGACGAGAATCACCGAACGGCTGGGGGCATCGTAGGCCAGTTGCGTGGAGAGCGTGAACGTGCCGGCCACGGGATTGGGCATGAAGGGCGTCGCGAGTCGGGCATCGACGCGCACCGTCACGCGATTGCGATCCGGCGCCATGCCGACGACCGGATTGCTCAGCACGACATCGAAAATCTGCGAGGCCGTGCGTTGCAGCGGGAACTTGCGGGCTACGGCTTCCTGGACCTGCTGCGTCGAAAATGTGTAGTGATCCGGAATGAACGGGAAGATGGAGTTCGACGCCGCGCGGGCGGTCGATGTGAGAGCGAGCGTGGGCAGCGACAGCGCTGCCAGCACGAACCGGCGCCGCAGCGGCGCGACGGTGTGCGTCATGCGTATTCCTCCAGTGCTGGGTTCTTCGATGCGTTGCGCCGGATGGCGCGGTTCGATGCGGTTCGGCTTTTGGACCATCGATCAGCGGGACAGTTGCGTCGCGTGGGGCTGCGTAACCCGTTCGAGCGTTTCGATCCACCGAAGCGCAAATTCGCGCGACTCGCCGCACATCTCCGCCGAAGGCTGCAAGCCGCTGCAGCACGCCGGCCTGCGCGGATCGCCGAAGATCGCGCAGCGCAGATCATCGCCGAGCTGCACGCAGCGTTCGCCCGCACGCTTGCCATGCGGCATGCCCGGAATCGGGCTGGAGATGGAAGGCGCGATGCAGCACGCACCGCAGCCCTCGCGGCAGGCGTGAGGCGAAGAGTCGATCGACATGGCGATAAGGAAACGCGCGAACACAAAAAGGCGAAAGCCGCATTGTCCCACGCCGCGTCTTGCGATCCGTCAAACCGGGCATGCCGTTCTGCGACCCTGGCGCGCACGTCCGGCGCCCGACGCCGCCCTACACTCGAACGAATTCCAGAGGCCCGCCATGACATCCGCCGCTCCGTTCTTCCGCCCCGATCTGCTCGCCCGCTACGACGCTCGCGGGCCGCGCTACACGTCGTATCCAACCGCCGTGCAGTTCACCGACACCTTCGATCCCGCTCACTATCGCGCGGCCGCCCGCCGCGGCCAGCCGCACGAAGCGCTGTCGCTGTACCTGCACATCCCGTTCTGCGACACCGTCTGTTTCTATTGCGGCTGCAACAAGGTCGCGACGAAAAATCGCGCGCATGCCCGGCCCTACCTCGAACGCCTGAAGCGCGAACTGGCGCTGCAGGCCACATTGTTCGATCCCGCGCGCCCCGTCACGCAGCTGCACTGGGGCGGCGGCACGCCGACTTTCCTCGCGCACGACGAGATGGCCGAACTGATGGCGGCCACGCGCGAGCACTTCAATCTCGTGCCCGACGAGCACGCGGAATTTTCGATCGAAATCGATCCTCGCGAGGCCTCGGCGGATACGGTCGCGCTGCTGCGCGAACTCGGCTTCAACCGCCTGAGCCTCGGCGTGCAGGACTTCGACGAACGCGTGCAGCGCGCCGTCAACCGCATCCAGCCGCGCGCGCTGACCGAGCGCGTGCTCGATGCCGCCCGCCGGCACGGCTTCCGCTCGGTCAGCGCCGATCTCATCTACGGCCTGCCGCATCAGAGCGTCGAGAGCTTTTCGCGCACGCTCGACGCACTCATCGCGATGCGGCCGGATCGCGTCAGCGTGTTCGGCTACGCGCACCTGCCGGAACTCTTCAAGATGCAGCGGCGCATCGACGCCACCGCGCTGCCGTCGCCGGCCGTGCGCCTCGCGATCCTCGAACGCGTGATCGCGCGCATGAGCGAGGCGGGCTATGTGTACATCGGCATGGATCACTTCGCGCTGCCGGACGACGAACTCGCCCGCGCGCACGCGGCGGGCACGCTCCAGCGCAACTTCCAGGGCTACAGCACGCAGGCGGATTGCGATCTGATCGGCATCGGCGCTTCGTCGATCGGCAAGGTTGGCGACGTCTACGCGCAGAACGCGCGCACGCTCGCCGACTACGCGGCAGCGATCGATGCGGGCACGCTCGCGATCGCGCGTGGCGTGCGCCTCTCGCCCGACGATCAATTGCGCCGCGACCTGATCATGCGCGTCATGTGCGGCGGCGAGCTGCGTTTCGACGAAGTCGCGCAGGCGCACGGCATCGAGTTTCCGGCGGTCTTCGCGGACGAACTCGAACGCCTCGCGCCGATGGCCGACGACGGCCTCATCGAACTCTCGCGCGACGCGCTTCGGGTACTGCCCGCGGGACGCATGCTGGTGCGCAATGTCGCGTCGGTGTTCGACCGTTATCTGGGACAGACCGGCACGCAGCGCTTCTCGCGCACGCTCTGAAGGAAAGTCGGGCATCGGTGAGGCTCCAGGAAGCGTATTTCTTACCTTGCTGGCTTAGAATGACAGCCACTCCGGGCGCCGGAGCCGCAGGCACTGCAAGCAAGACTCCGCGCCCGTCCATTCACGCCGATGCGAAGCGCCGGGACGGTCGAAGGCGCATCGCGAACGGCCCTGCCGCCGCCACCTCATGCCCAGCCCCTCGCCGCAGTTCGCTCCGCTCGCCCAACTCGCCGCCGATCTCCACGCCGGCCGCACGACCAGCCGCGCGCTGGTCGAGACGGCCTTGGAACGGATCGCCGATCCCGCGGGCCAGGGCTCGACCGTCTTCCTGCACGTCGATGCCGATCAGGCCCGTGCCGCCGCCGACGCCCACGACGCGCTGCGCCGCGCCGGCACCGTGCTGTCGCCGCTGGCCGGCATTCCGGTGTCCATCAAGGATCTCTTTGATATCGAAGGCCAGGTGACGCGCGCCGGCTCGACCGCGCTGAACGACCACGCGCCCGCCCGCGCCGACGCCGTGGCGGTCGCCCGCCTGCGCCGCGCGGGCGCGGTGCTGATCGGCCGCACCAACATGAGCGAGTTCGCGTTCTCGGGCCTCGGGCTCAATCCGCACTACGGCACGCCGCATTCGCCGTGGCGCGCCGACGTGCCGGGCGACGCGCGCATCGCGGGCGGTTCGTCGTCGGGGGCGGCGGCCTCGGTCGCGGACGGCATGGCCGCCGTCGCGCTCGGCACCGACACCGGCGGCTCGATCCGCATTCCGTCGGCGCTGTGCGGCATCACCGGCTTCAAGCCCACCGCCAGCCGCATCCCGAAGCAAGGCGGCATTCCGCTCTCCCGCACACTCGATTCGTTCGGACCGATCGGCGTCTCGGTGGCCTGCTGCGCGCTGGTGGACCGCATTCTCGCGGGCCGCGAGCCCGGCGTGCCCGCCGCCCGTCCGCTCGATGGCGTGCGCCTCGGCGTGCTGACGAACTACGTGACGGACGGCGTCGAGGCGCCGGTCGCCGGCGCGGTCGCCGCGGCCATCGATCATCTGGCGGCGGCGGGCGCGGTGGTCGAAGACGTGCGTTTCGCGCCGCTCGACCGGCTGCCGGAGATCAACCGCTATCCGCTGGTCGCGATCGAAGCCTTTGCCTGGCACCGGAAGCTGATGGCCGAACGCGGCGCGCAATACGATCCGCGCGTGCTGGCCCGGCTGAAGCGCGCCGAAGCGGCGAGCGCCGCCGACTACATCGACCTGTGCGAGGCCCGCGCCGCGATGATCGAGGAAGCACGCACGACGCTCTGGCAGCGCTTCGACGCGATCGTCTGCCCGACCGTGCCGGTGCTGCCGCCGCGCATCGCCGACCTCGACGCCGACGACGACCTCTTCACGCGGACCAACGCGCTCATCCTGCGCAATCCGACCACCTTCAATTTCCTCGATGCCTGCGGCCTGTCGCTGCCGTGTCACCCGCGCGGCGACGCGCCCGTCGGCCTGATGCTGGCCGGCGCGCCGAACGCCGACGACGCGTTGCTGTCCATCGGGCGCGCGGTCGAAGCCGTACTCGCCACGACGCGCTGAAGCGGCGGCGCGGCGTCGCGGGTGCGGCGTTCGCGCTAGAATTCACCGTCAAGCGGCGCAACTCAGGCACTTCCTTCTCGAATCGTTGCGGAACAATGAACAACTCTTTACATCACTTCTCGATGCATCAGGGCGACCGCGTCATGCGGCGCGAGCGGCGCCTGCTGGTGCTGTTGGGGCTCGTCTGTCTCGGACTGGTCGGTGGCGCGCTGTATCTGCAGTTCTATCACGGCGAGGACCCTTGCCCGCTGTGCATCATCCAGCGCTATTTCTTCGTGCTGATCGCGGTGTTCGCGTTCCTCGGCGCGGGCTTCAACAACTGGCGCGGCATCGCGCTGCTGGAGACGCTGGTCGCGCTGTCGGCGCTCGGCGGGCTCGCCACGGCCGCGCGGCATGTGTATGTGCAGTCGCATCCGGGCTTCAGCTGCGGGTTCGACGCGCTGCAACCGGTCGTCGACAGCCTGCCGCCGGCGCGCTGGCTGCCGCAGGTGTTCAAGGTCGCGGGCCTGTGCGAGACCCCGTATCCGCCGATCCTCGGCCTCTCGCTGCCGCAATGGTCGCTGATCGCCTTCGCGATCATCTTCGTGCTGGTGCTGGCGAGCCTGCGGTTCAAGCGCAAGCTGCGCGCGACCGCGCGGTAATTCCTGCCGCCCGGGCCGTCCGGGCCGTTCGTTGTCCCGGGCGGGGCGTTCGCGCCGCCCGTCTCCCCGCTCCACCCATCTTTCCCGCCACGCATCAGTCCGACCGCATACCCTTGATACGGAGCCGGCAATATTTTTTTGATATTGCAATGCTAAGGTCATGTCTGGATGGCGATCTACGTGCGCGCAGTCCGTTCTGCCCAGGCAAGCCGTGTTTTTTCCGGTCAGCCCCGAAACGAACGACAACCGCGTAACGCGCGCCGGGTCCGCAATGTCTTCCTGATCATGACAAAGCACACCATCCGCATCCCCTGTCACGTCTCCTCACGCACGGCATCCGCCCGGCCCTTGCACGTCCGGCACCCGGCAGTCTCCGCGTGCGCGTGGGCGCATCGAGCCATCCCGATAAACTACGGATTGCGACGATCCACCCTCACGCCACCCTGATACCTTTCCCGGAGCTCCATCGATGCAAGTTTGGCTGAACGACCTGCAACACCTGCTCGCGCACGGCGATGCCGTCGTGCTCGTGACGGTCGCGCGTGTCGAAGGCTCCGCGCCGCGCGAGCCAGGCACGAAGATGATCGTCACGCGCGAGGATGCGCGCTACACCATCGGCGGCGGCCATCTCGAATGGAAGGCTATCGAGACCGCCCGGCAAGTCCTGAAGGAAGGCATGCGCCGTCCGCACATGCGCAGGCTCGAACGCTTCGCGCTCGGCCCGAGTCTCGGCCAGTGCTGCGGCGGCGCCGTGGTGCTGGCTTTCGAGCGGCTCGACGTCGCCGACCTGAACTGGGTGACCACGCTCGCGAAGCGCACCGCGCAAGGTCTGTCGACCGTGCGCAGCATTTCGTTCGCGCCCCAGCCCGACGCCGTCATGCTGTCCGATCCCGAATCCGCCGCCGCCGACGCCGACTGCCTGCTATGGGACGGCGCCGGTTTCGCCGAAAGCGGACCGCTGCTGACCGAGACCATCGCGCCGCGCGACTTCCAGGTCGTCTTGTTCGGCGCGGGGCATGTGGGCGCGGCGCTCGTGCGCGTGCTCGCGACGCTGCCCTGCCACGTCACCTGGGTCGACGAGCGCGACGCCGCGTTTCCCGCGCCGCAGTTCGTGCCGGACAACGTGACGATCGAGCCGAACGACGCCCCCGACGAAGCCATCGACCGCGCGCCGCCCAACGCCTACTACCTCGTGATGACGCACAACCACACGGTGGATCTGGCGCTGGCGGAGTGCATCCTCCGGCGCGGCGATTTCGCGTTCTTCGGCATGATCGGCTCGTTCACGAAGAAGAAGCAGTTCGAGCACCGGCTCGTGGCGCGCGGCATCGACCCGGCGCGCATTGCGCGGATGGTGTGTCCGATCGGCATCGACGGCATCGTCGACAAGGCGCCCGAGGTGATCGCGGTCGCGGCAGCCGCCCAGCTGCTGCAAGCGGTCGAAGCCAACACGCAGGCGCGTGCGTCGTCGCAACAGAGCGTCTGAGCCCGGACGCGAAACAAGCCCCAACCCATAACAGCCCATGAATCCCACATTCGCCGACAAGATCGCGCACGCGCCCAAGGCCGAGCTGCATATCCACATCGAAGGCTCGCTCGAACCCGAGCTGATCTTCGCGCTCGCGCAGCGCAACGGCGTGCCGCTCGCGTACGACTCCATCGACGCACTGCGCGCCGCCTACGCATTCACCGACCTGCAATCGTTCCTCGACATCTACTACGCCGGCGCGAGCGTGCTGCTGCACGAGCAGGACTTCTACGACATGACGGCCGCCTATGTCGAACGCGCGCTGGCCGATCACGTCACGCACACCGAAATCTTCTTCGATCCGCAGACGCACACCGAACGCGGCGTGCCGATCGAAACGGTCGTGGCCGGCATCGAGCGCGCGCTCGCCGATGCCGAAAAGCGCGGCCTTACGTCGAAGCTGATCCTGTGTTTCCTGCGCCATCTGTCCGAAGAAGACGCGCTCGCCACGTTTGAAAGCGCGCTGCCGCTGTTCGACCGGTACGCGCACCGGCTGATCGGCGTGGGGCTCGATTCATCGGAACGCGGCCATCCGCCGTCGAAGTTCGAACGCGTGTTCGCGAAGGCGCGCGAGCGCGGCCTGAAACTCGTCGCGCATGCGGGCGAGGAAGGTCCGCCGTCCTACGTCTACGAGGCACTCGATCTGCTGAAGGTGGATCGCGTCGATCACGGCGTGCGCAGCATCGAGGACGCGGCTCTCGTTGCGCGACTCGCGGATGCGCGCATCGCGCTGACCGTGTGTCCGCTGTCGAACCTCAAGCTGTGCGTGTTCGACGACATGACCAAGCACACGCTGAAAGACCTGCTCGATCAGGGCGTCGCCGTGATGATCAATTCCGACGATCCCGCGTACTTCGGCGGCTACGTCAACGCGAACTACTTCGCGATCGTCGATGCGCTGAAGCTCGACGATCACGAGGTCTACACGCTGCTGCGCAACAGCCTGGAAGCGTCGTTCGTGACCGACGCGGAGCGCGCGGACATGATCGCGCGCCTGGATGCCTACTGGAAGCAGTGAGCCCATGGACACGACCGCTGCGTCCAACCGGGACATGACCGCCATCGAACGCTTCTTCGGCGTGCGCGCGGCGGGTTCGCGCGTGAAGACCGAAGTCGTCGCGGGCATCACGACCTTCCTCACGGCGATGTACATCATCGTCGTCAATCCGGGCATCCTGTCGCAGGCGGGCGTGCCGTTTCCGGCGGCGCTCACGGCGACCGTCATCGTCAGCTTCCTCGGCAGCTGCGCGATGGGCCTGTATGCGCGCAATCCGGTGCTCGTCGCGCCCGGCATGGGCATGAACGCGCTGTTCGCCTTCGTCATGGTGCACGGCGGCAAGATGCCGTGGCAGACCGCGCTCGGCTGCGTGTTCTGGTCCGGCGTGATCTTCGCGGTGCTCGCGGCCTTCAATGCACGCAAGCTCGTCGTCGATGCCATTCCGGCCAACCTGCGGCATGCGGTGTCGTGCGGCATCGGGCTGTTCATCAGCCTGATCGGGCTCGTCAACGCCAAGTTCGTGGTGAGCGATCCGGTCACGATCGTGCATTCGGCATCGCTGAATCCGGTGGTCATCACCTTCCTGATCGGGCTCGCGGCCACCACCATCCTGGTGGCGCGCAAGGTCACGGGCGCGCTGATGCTGGGCATCGTGTTCACGACGCTCATCGCGCTGCCGATCGGCCGCTGGTGGGGCGACGGCACCGCCTACTGGCCCGCCGCCATCGCGACGAAAACGCTCGTCAACTGGAACGGCCTGTTCGCCGCGCCGGATTTCTCGGCCATCGGCCAGCTCGACCTGATGGGATCGCTCAAGCTCATCTACTGGCCGTTCATCTTCGTGATGCTGTTCACGTCGTTCTTCGACGCGCTCTCCACCTTCATGGCGATTTCCGAAGCCGGCAAGCTCTACGACCAGGACGGCAATCCGCGCAACATCCGCCAGTCGATGATGGTCGACTCCTTCTCGGCGCTCGTGTCCGCGCCGCTCGGCACCAGTCCGGCGAACGCGTATATCGAATCGGCGGCGGGCATTTCGGCGGGCGGGCGCACCGGGCTGGTGGCGGTCGTGGCCGGGCTGTGCTTCCTGCCGTTCCTGTTCCTCTCGCCGCTGCTGTCGCTGATTCCGGCGATCGCCACCGCGCCCGCGCTCGTGCTCGTCGGCGTGTTCATGATGGAAGCGATCACGAAGATCGAATGGCAGCGCTTCGACGAAGCCATTCCGGCCTTCCTCGCGATGATCCTGATCCCGCTGACCTATTCGATCACGGATGGCGTCGCGTACGGCTTCCTCGCGTTCGTCGTGCTGAAGACGGCGACGGGCCGCGCGCGGGAGGTCAAGCCGGCGATGTGGATCATCGCGGCCTTTGCTTTGGTCCTGCTTTCGCAGTTGTAGTCCCTTTACAGAAACGGAGACGTTGCATCATGACTCAGACCGCCTGGCGCGCCCAGTTGCTGACTTTCCGGGAAGATCCCGCGCATGCCGCCGACGGCGCGGTGTATGAGGCCGACGGCCTGTTGATCCTCGAAGACGGCAAGGTGGTCGCGGCAGGCGCGTATGCGTCGGTGCGCGATCAGCTGGCCGCTGACGCGATCGTCCACACGATGCGCGACAAGCTGATCGTGCCGGGTTTCATCGACTCGCACATTCACTATCCGCAGACGGACATGATCGCGTCGCCGGCGCCGGGCCTGTTGCCCTGGCTCAACACCTACACGTTCCCGACCGAACGCGGCTTCGAGAATCCGGCGCTCGCGCGCGAGACGGCGAGCTTCTTCCTCGACGAGCTGCTCGCCTGCGGCACGACCACGGCGCTGGTGTACTGCACGGTGCACAAGCAATCCGCCGAGGCGTTCTTCACGGAAAGCGAGTCGCGCGACCTGCGCATGGTCGCGGGCAAGGTGCTGATGGACCGCAACTGTCCCGAGTTCCTGCGCGACACCGCGCAATCCGGCTATGACGACAGCGCCGAACTGATCGCGCGCTGGCACGGACGCGGCCGTCAGCAGTACGCGCTGACGCCGCGTTTCGCGCCGACCTCGACGGAAGCGCAGCTCGAAGCGTGCGGCGCCCTGGCGCAGCAGCATCAGGACGTGTTCATCCAGACGCACGTGGCGGAGAACACCGACGAGATCAAGTGGGTCGAGAGCCTGTTCCCGGGGCATCGGAGCTATCTCGACATCTACGATCACTACGGTCTGCTGCGCCGCCGTTCGGTCTATGGCCACTGCATCCATCTCGACGACCGCGACCGCGAACGCATGGCGGAAACCGGCGCGGTGGCGTCGCACTGCCCGACATCGAACCTGTTCCTCGGCAGCGGCCTGTTCGACTTCGAGAAAGCCGGTGCGGCCAACATGCCGGTGGCGATGGCGACGGACGTGGGCGGCGGTACGTCGTTCTCGATGCTCCAGACGATGGGCGCCGCGCACAAGATCGCGCGCCTGACCGGCCATCACCTGACGGCGACGCGCATGTTCTGGCTCGCGACGACCGGCGCGGCGCAGGCGCTGGAACTCGATGACCGGATCGGCACGCTCGCGCCCGGCAGCGAAGCGGACTTCGTCGTGCTCGATCCGAACGCGACGCCGCTTCTCGCGCGTCGCACGTCGCGCACGGAGTCGCTGGAAGAGCTGCTGTTTGCGTTCGCGCTGCTCGGCGACGACCGCGCGGTGTTCGAGACGCATGCCGCCGGCAAGCGCGTGCATGCGCGCGACGGGCGCAAGACGGTCATCCTCGACAAGGCAGCGTAGAGCGGCTTCAGGCAGATCGTTCCCGCAACGGCAGCCACCGGACGATTCACGCGTCCGGCGGCCAACGACGCGCATTCCTGGCAATGTCCGCATCATTCAGATTAGTACGATGGCGGACGACGTTTCGGTTTCTTAACATTCGGGCTGCGTGGAAGCCTGACAGAAAGCATCGAGGGCGGTGGCTGTATCGAGCTTGCCTGGCAGCGCCTTCCTGATCGAACACAACGAGGCGTTGCTTCACCGGAAGACCCACGATGTTTTCAGTTACCGAGACCGAAAAGTTATTCAGGCTGTTTCTCAGGCTCGGCCATTGCCGTTCCGGGCTCACGCTGCATGTGCGGACGATCCTGCCTCGCCCCCGCGGTTCCCGATCGAACACACTGACAGCGCGCAAGATCGTCGCGGCGGTTATCTCGCTGTCCGGCATGCTCACCGGTGCCGAATACGCGCATGCTTGCGCGCCGACGGCGACCTTTCCAGACGCATCCGTCTCTTTCCCGGCCACCATCAGCGTGCCCGCCAACGCACCGGTCGGAACGGTCATCGCCACGGTGAGCGGGCCCATCCCGAACACCGCCGGCGCGACCTATAGCGATAACTGCGGCAATGGCGGCGGCAGCGTCTTCTGGGCACTCACGGCCGGCCCCGTTCAGCCGAATCGGATAGGCGCGACCTCGGTTCCGGGCATCGGCTACACCTCGTCGATATCCGGCGGCGGCCTCAGCGGAACAGCCACGATGGACACCGCCATCGACGGCGCGTCGCTACCGAATAATTCGGGCGCCAATTATTTTTCTTCGCAGGTCATGGTTACCGTCAAGCTCGTCGTGACGGGACCCGTCAAGGGCGGCGTGCTCACGTTAAATCCGACCGGGCCCGGAAGCCAGAACGTAGTCGGATACTTTTACGTCGGCATGGCTGGACGCTACGCGTTCCGCGTCCTCTCCCCGAGCGGCGCGACATCCATTACCGCCCGCGGCTGCAACGTCACCACACCGGCCGTGGGCATCACCCTGCCATCCGTCTCGCCATCCAGTCTTTCGAACACCGGCGCCGTGGCGGGCAACACCTTGTTCTCTCTCGGCCTGAACTGCGCCGCCGGCACGTCGGTGAACCTCACGCTGACCGATGCCACCACGCCATCCAACACCTCGAATGTGCTGACCCTGGGAAGCGGATCGACGGCATCGGGTGTCGGCCTGCAGATTCTCAACGGCACCACGCCGATCGCCTACGGGCCCGATTCCAGTGCGGCCGGCAACACCAATCAGTGGTCGGCCGGAACGGCAAGCGGCGGTCCGATGACGATCCCGCTGAACGTGCGATACATCCGCACCGCGAATCCGATGACACCCGGAAAGGTCGCCGGCCTGGCGACGTTCACCATGTCGTATCAATAGTTGCGCGTTTGAACAAAGCGTGTGGTCACGCGCGCGCTCGACAGTCCAAGCACTTTTATTGCATTCTCGTTAAAGTGCAGCCTGTCACGATCCCGCGCCGCCATGAAGAAGCTCGCCGCCCGCATCACCTCGTTTGCGCTATCGCTGGCGCTGGCTTCGTTCAGCGCATTCGCCCATGCGCGTGCCCTCGAAGCACAGCTCGACTGCAAGTCGACGCCGCATGATTTCATCGCGCCGCTGCAGGAAGACAATCTGCTGGAGACGAAGCCGATGCGGATCGAGTCGAACTCGATCAACGCCTTCCGCGCCGTGAAGGGCGCGACGCTGACGGCCTATGGCTTCAAGGTGTACGCGCTGGTCGCGTATCAGAAGGACGATCCGCTCTTCAAGCAGGGCAAGGGCGAGCCGATCGGCGACGCGGCGTATGGCGCGGTCGTCTGGGGCGGCGACGAGGAAGTCGCGCAAAAGGTGCGCGAAGCAGGCAGCGACGCAGTGGTGCACCACGTCGCGCCTTTCATCACGGCGATCTTCTGCAAGCAATAATCGCAAGCAATAATCGCCGGGAACGCAGCGCTCAGCGCAACAGTTCCACGAACGACGAGATCAGCCGGTCCATGTCGGCCGTATCGAGCGCGCCCATGGTCGAGATGCGGAACAGCTCCTTCGACAAACCGCCCTGCCCCGCATAGATCACGAAACCCTTGGCCTTCAGCGCGTCGTGCAGCGTTTCGTACGTGACGCCCTGCGGCAGCCGATACGCCCGCAACACCACCGACGACTCTTCCGGCGCCAGCGCGCTCTCGATGCCGAGCGCCGCCAGCCCCGCGCGCACCTGCTCCGCGAGCCTCGCGTAACGCTGATGCCGCGCGCGCCAGCCGCCCTCTTCCTCGAACTCGCGCAGCGCCTCGACCAACGCGTAGTACGCGTGAACCGACGGCGTGAACGGCGTGTTGCGCTGATCCTGGAGCTTGGCGAGCCGCGCGATGCCGAGGTAGTACGTGCGGCTCGCGGCCTGCGCCAGCGCGGTCCGGCGCGCGATGACGAACGCCGCGCCCGGCACGCCGTGCAGGCACTTGTTGGCCGTCGCGGCGATCGCGGCGATGCCGCCGCCGTCGAAATCGATCGCCTCGGCGCCGAAGCTGCTCACCGCATCCAGCAACAGGCCGACACCGCGCTCGGCACATGCGCGCGACAACTGGTCGAGCGCGTTGAGACGGCCGGTCGTGGTCTCGTGATGGATGATGGCGAGATTCGTGAAGGTCTTGCTGTCGAGCAGGCGGATGATCGCGTCGATGTCCGGCGCCTGCATCCACTCGTGCTTCACGACTTCATGCTCGATGCCGTATTGCTGCGCGATCTGCGCGATGCGCTCGCCGTAGACGCCGTTCTCCACGATCAGCAGACGCCCGCCTTCCGGCACGAGCCCCGCGATCATGCTTTCGACGGCCGCGGTGCCCGAGCCCGTCATCAGCACGGCGCTCCATACGGCCGGATCCAGTTCGTAGGCAGCGACGAGACGGCGGCGCGCCTCATCCTGCAGATCGAAGAATTCCGGCTCGCGATGGCACAGGTCGGTTTGCAGCAGGCTCTTGCGCACGCGTTCGCTCAGCGTGACAGGACCCGGGTTCAGCAAAAGCATCAACGGCCTCCAATGTGGTGTTGCAAGCGGGCGCGCACGTCCTCGGGCGTGACCTTCGGACGCGGCAGGTCGGCGGGCGTTCCGGTGGTGATCGACAGGCGCGCGAAGCGGGCGCCGTCTACATTCTGCGCGTCGAACAGGCGGTCGATCACGCCGATGTCGTCGCCGTCGAGCGCGAGCGCATAGCCGCATGCCGACGCGACCGACGCGAAATCGACGCCGCGCGACACGGTAGCCTGCCCACCGGTCGATTCGTGCGCGCCGTTGTCGAGCAGCAGGTGCACGAGGTTCTTCGGTCCATAGGCGCCGAGCGTCGCGAAGACGCCCATGCGCATCAGCGCGGCGCCGTCGCCGTCGATGGCTACGACGGTCAGGTCTGGCCGCGACAGCGCGAGACCGAGCGCCATCGGCGTGACACAGCCCATCGAGCCGACCAGATACAGTTGGTTCTCGCGGTCGTCGATCGCGTAGAGTTCGCGGCCGCAGAAGCCGGTCGAGGCCAGCACGACGGTCGAGTCCTTCGGCGTATGCGCGATCACCCGTTGCAGCGCGGCGTGGCGCGTGACGCGCTCGCCGGCGAAACGCGCGACCTGCGCCGGCGCGTCATGGGCGCGCAGGCCTGAAAGGCCGCTCGTCTTCAGTTCATAAGGCGCGACGCTGCCCTTCTGCATCACGAGCGCATAGGGACGGCCGGTGCGGTCCATGTACTCGGTCGCGCGGTCGAGCGCCGGGCCGATCTGCTCTGCTTCCGTCGGGAACAGTTCCCATGGGATTTCCATGGTGTCGAGCATCTGCGGCGTGATCGGGCCCATCAGCGCGTGCTGCGGCTCGTCGTGCACGCCGGGCTGGCCGCGCCACGTGACGATCAGCAACTGCGGCAGACGGAAGGTCCAGGTGAGCGACGTCAGCGGGCTGACCGCATTGCCGAGACCGGAGTTCTGCATCATCGCGATGCCGCGGCGCTTCGTTTCACCGGAGCCGCCGCCGAGCGCGACACCCGCGATCAGCGCGACCGCATCGCCTTCGTTCGCCGCCGACACGTAATGCAGCGACTCGTCCTGCAGCACGTAGTTGATGAAGGGCGTGAGATACGAGCACGGCACGCCCGCATACCAGTCGAAACCGCGTGCGCGCGCGGCCTCGACGAACTGGGCGGCCTCAATCACGCGCGCGCTCCGTGCTGTCCAGACCGTCCGTGCCGATCGGCGTCTGGCCGTGCGCGAAATCGCCCGCGCGACGGAAGTCGTCGAGATCGTTCACGCCGCGCCAGTGGCCGTGCACGTATTGCACTTCGATCTTCTGGCCCGCCGCCAGCAGCGCGTTGAGCAGCGCGGCCATGTCGAGGGTGTCGAAGTCCGGACGCTGCTGCAGTTCGCCGAGCGCGGCGAGCAGGCGCTCACGTGCGCCCGCGCGCACGTTGATGAGACCCATCCAGCGGCCTTGCGGCGCGCGGCCCGGCTGCGCGCTTTGCCCCGCGCCGACCACGCTTTCGAGCCACACCTTCTGGCCGAACAGCGCGCGGTCGTCGCCGGTCGAGCAATACACGAAGTCCGTGGCGGATTCACCGGCCTGCGGCGCCTGCGACGAATCGACCACCACGCAGAAGTCGCTGTCCGACTCCACCAGATCGCGCAGGATGTAGCTGCGGAACAGAAGGTCGCCGTAGGAAATGACGGTGTCGCCGTTCAAGTGCTCAGCGGCGCACGCCAGCGACGCGAGTTCGCCCGTCGACGCATGCCGCTCGTTGACGACCAGACGCACGCCGCCCTTCTCGATGGCGTCGGCGCGATAACCGCCCACCACGGTGATGTCGTTGATGCGCTCCTTCTTGAACGCTTCGACCAGATGGCGCAGCAGCGGCTTGCCCGCCACCGGCAGCATCACCTTGGGACGTTCTTCGGTGAGCGCTTCGAGGCCTGCGCCGCGGCTTGCGGCCAGCACCACCGCGCTGCGCTTTTCGTTCGCCGCGCTCAGGTAGATGTTCTCGGCAGCCGAGTATTCGTCCGCGTCCTGCAAACGGAAAATCTCGTTGACCGCCGCGATGCGGTCTTCCACGTTGACGAGCGTCTCGCTGTCGTGGATTTCCTTCGCGATCGCCTGCATCGCCGAGACGGCGCCGCGGATCAGATGGTTCGCCCAGATCACGCAGCTGATGCCAGCCTGGCGGAACGCGTCGGTCGGCGTGCTGTAGTACTTCGTCGGCACGATGACGAGCGGACCGCGTCCCGCCCATTCGCGCGCGAACGTGAGGATTTCGTCCGGCTTCGAGAGCTTGCTGTGGATCAGGATGGCATCCGCGCCCGCCTGGCGATATGCCTCGGCGCGCTTCAGCGCTTCTTCCATGCCCCAGCCCGCGATCAGCGCTTCCACGCGCGCGACGATCGAGAAGTTCGGATCGCTTTGCGAATCCTTGCCAGCCTTGATCTTGCCGCAGAATTCATCGATGTCGGCGAGCGGCTGCGCTTCGCCGTTGATGAAGCTGTTGGTCTTCGGAAACTGCTTGTCCTCGATGCACACGCCCGCGATGCCGCGCTGCTCCAGCTTCTTCACCAGGCGCCGCACGTTGTTGAAGTTGCCGTAGCCGGTGTCGCCGTCGAGCAGGATGGGCAGATCGCTCGCGTCCGCCATGAATTCGAGGTTGTCGACCACTTGGGTCCAGCTCGCTTCGTTGTTGTCGCGCACGCCGAATTGCGCGGAGATCGACAGGCCGGAGCCCCAGATCGCCTTGAAGCCGGCTTCCTTCGCGATGCGCGCCGAAATGCCGTTGTGCGCTTCCATCAGGAATTCGAGGCGGTTGCTTTGCAGCATCTCGCGCAGGCGCAGTGTGCGCGAATAGCCGACGGGAATTTGAGTAGGTGCGTTCATTGTTGGGAGGCTCCGGCAAACTGATGCAGCGCGTTGAGTTGCGGCAGGACTTCGTCGGCCGCGCGCTTCACGTCGTTCTGAAAATCGATTTCGATCCACGGTGCGCCGGTCACGTCGGCGATGTCGAACACGTGGGACTGTTCCAGCAGCAGGTCGCGCACCGCTTCCTCGTGCGGCAGCTTCGCGCGGCCGGTCGCGACGTAATCGGCGCAGATCTCGGCGAGGCGCGTGGCCGTCGCGTGGTCGAAGCGGAAGAAGCCGACCGATTCGCCGATCGTGTCGTACTGCAAGCCCGCCGCCACCTGCTTGCGCAATTCCACCGGCACGCCGTTCTCGACGCACAGCTTCACCGGCTCGTCGCCGGCTTCGAAGTCGCGGTCGATCAGCAGGCGGTTCACGCTCGCGCCCGCCACCAGCGGCGCGAAGATACGCTCGTCGTAGAGCACGTCGGCGTCCATCAGCAGGACGTCGCCGCCGCGCGTCATGGCTTCGCGCGCGGTATGCACGGACAGCACGCTGCCGAGCGTGAATTCATCGTTGACGACGACTTCGCTCGCCGGCTTCCAGTCGATCGACGCGAGTTCCGCCTCGATCTGCTCGCTCTTGAAGCCGGTCACGAAGACCACTTCGGTCACGCCGGCGGCTTTCAGGAAATGCAGATGGCGTTCGAGCAGCGAGGCGTCGCCGAAACGCAGCAAGCACTTGGGCTTCTGCTGGCCTTCGGGCTGCACGAGGCGCAGACCCATCCCGGCCGCAAGAATAATTGCGCGCATGGTTGTTGTTCCCTTCGAGGGTGTTCAGTCGATATCCGGCACGCGCGCGAGTCGGCGGCGCTGCCAGCCTTTTTCAACGAAATGCAAGTAGACGATGCCCGGCACGCCGAGCAGCAACTCCCGCGCTCGCTTGACGAGCGACAGCGCGAGCGCCGCCTCGGGCGGCAGGCCGACCAGGCGCGCGAGCAGCAGATAGCCGCCCTCCTGCACGCCGAGCGAACCAGGAATGGCGAAGGCCGCGCCGCGGATCGCCTGGCCGAGACTTTCGAGCATCAGCGCCTCGGCCCAGCCGACCGGATGGCCGAGCAAATGCAGCGCGAACCACACTTCGCCCGTGCCGGCAAACCAGCCGAGCAGGCTCAGCCCGAAGCTCGACGCCACCTTGCGGCGCTCGCGATAGAGCTCGTGGACGGCGGCATCGACAGCTTCGGCGCGCGTGACGAGCGACGACCAGTCGCGCTTGGCGGAGAACTTCGCGGCGATGCCGGAGGCGAAGCGCATCGCGCGGCCGAACAGCCCGCGCCGCTGCGCCAGATAGAAGCCGAAGATCATCAGGCCGATCACGCCGATGACCGCGAGCACGGCAATCGTCACGCTCGACGACGATCCGCCCGTCGCATAGCCGGTCAGCAGCACGACGCCGACCAGCGCGAACAGCAGTTGCGCGACCGTCTGCATGGTCGTGCTGACGGTGATGACGGCGGCGGCGTCGCGCGCGCGCATGCCGCGCTGTGCGAGGTAGCGGACCATCAGCATCGGGCCGCCGATCTGGCCCGCCGGCATCAGGCTGTTGACCGATTCGCCGGCCCAGCGCGCCAGCAGCGCTTCACGCAGCGCCACGCTGCGCTCGTGCGCCGGGAACAGCACGCTGATCGCGCCTGCGTCGATGAACAACGGAATGAAGTGAAACGCGGCCACGGCCACCAGGCCCCAACCGGCCGCGGCGAGCGTCGCCGCCACGGAACCGAAGCCTTGCCAGCCAAGCAGCGCGATGAACAACACCACGCCGGCCGACAGCAGGAAGGTACCGGCGCGACTCATGCGGATCCGTTCTTGCCGCCCTTGCGGCGGAAGACCTGGCGGAATCCGAAGTACGCGATCGAATCCTTCATGTTCGAGATGAAGCGCTGGAACGGCCGCATCGACGGGTTCGTCACGTATTCGAAGGTCAGCGACACGCGCATCTGGTTCTCGCCGAGCGGCGTGACGCGGTGGCGCAGCTTGTCGCCGTCGAAGAACACGAACGCGCCCGGCGGATAGCGCACCGCACCCGGCTGGTCCGGCACGCCGGGCGTTTTCGTGTGCAGTTCGTATTCGAGCGCGCAGGTGGAGTCGTCGATCACGCCGAGCAGCAAGGTGTAGCGCCGGCCTTCGTAATACGACGTGTCGTAATGCCAGCCGATGTGATCGCCCGGACGCGTGTAGAAATACAGCGCGTAGGCGTGGGCGTCGTCGGGCGGCGAGACTTGCAGCTTGTCGCCGGTGATCGACTCCAGCCATCCGATCAGCGCTTCCGAGCGATACAGCTCCGCGATGAACGGCGCGAGCTGGTCCAGCGTATGGCGGCTCACGCTGCCGCCCGCCTTGTGCCCCGGCAGGTAGTTGCGGTTCACGGCCGGCGTCACCGCATGCACGGCGGCAATCAGACGCTCGGTGAAGTCGCGCGGCAGGAAGTCTTCGATGTACAGAAACGACCCTTGCTGGCCATACTCGTCGCGCAGCGCAGGCGTGGGCAGCGCGGCGAGGCGCGTTTTCATCGTCGCGTCGATGTCGCGCCGCGACACCGTCGCCGCCGCGGCGGGCTGCGCCGCCGTGTTGTCCGGAAAAGCCGTTGCGCTCATCTCACCGCCTGGAAGTCGTTGCCGTCCTTGGCGGGCGACGCCTGCGCGCGCCGCTGTTTCGCGGCGACGCGCTGATAGTCCACCGCCACATACACGGCAAACAGCGGCGCGCCGATGGCCGCGGCAATCAGGAAAGGCGTCATGCCATTCAGAAGGGTGATGACGGGCAGCAGATAAAGCACGTCTTCGGTCTCGAAGCCGGCCATGGAGGCCTGTTTGGTGCCGGCCTTGCCGATCATCGACTCGATCCGCATGCGCAGATAGAAGATCAGCGCGACGGCCACGCCCGCGAGGCCGCCGAGCCACTGGGCCGGCACGAGCATGGACGGATGATGCACGGCCACATAGAAGCCGATGCCGAGAAACAGCAGCACGGTGACGAGCGCGTCGCACGCGAGGTCGTACAGGTGGCCGATCTTGCTCGACTGTCCGCTGATGCGGGCGAGTTCGCCGTCGGTGTGATCGACGAGATTCGACAGCGCGATCAGCGCGGCGCCGAGCGAACACAACCAGAACTCGCCGAGCGACAGATACCAGGCACCGGCCAGGCCGATCGCGAGGCGCAGCGTGGTCAGATGGTTGGGCGTGACAGGTGTGCCGACGAGCGGCGTGACGAGGCGTCGGGCAAGCCGTGCGTCCCAGGTGGCGGGCTCAGGAACGGCTTTGGGATTGGGCGGACACGATTTTGTCATCCCGGGAATATATCGCTAATTCGGCGAACCTGCATATATTGCGGGGGGTCGTTTCCAGCGATAACTCCCTGTTTAGTCAAGGCCAGCGGGCGATTCTGAAAGTTCGACTTTCACTTTCGACAATGCCGGGCATTGTTGCATGCGGCAAAATTTTCCGGCTCCAGAAAAGCAGCCCGTGCAGCCGGGCTGCTGCTTCGGACCCGCGATCATTCGACCGTCTTCTGCGCCGGCGCGGGCGCAGGCGGCGCGACCGTGCGCTCGTTCGAACTCGTCGAGGACGCCGTCTCGTTCGGCATGCCGTCCTTGCCCATCGGCAGCGTGACGGTACGCACCGTGCCGTTGCCGAGCGGGAAATCGGCGAGTGCGCTGCGCACGAGATAAGGCATGGCCTGGTAGAGCGAGGGATCGCCCGTCGAGTTGACGGCCGTGACCTTGTAGGCTTCGCGGCCAGTCTGCCGGTCGGTCATGCGGATCTGCAGCGCGTGGATGTACACCGGATAGGTCTGATCGACATAGCCCGTCGGACCCCACGGGCCATAGCCGCCCCAGCCCGGCCCCCAGCCGCCCCACGGGCCACCCCATGGACCGCCCCACGGGCCGCCGTACATCCACGGATCGTAGAAGACCGGCTGGCGCACGGTCATCGTGTCGCCGCGGACCGAGTAGGCAATCGCCACCTGATAGTTCGCACTCGCCTCGGGCACCTGGCGGAAGTTGTACTTGGAGAGCTCCATCGCAACGAGCGTCTCGTACGTCGTCTGTTCGATGCTGTTGCGCTGCTCGTCCTTGCGGGCGAAAGCGTAGGTGCGGGTCGTGTCGTTGCCGCTCCAGTCGGAGAAGGCGGTCACCTGGGTCTGCACGTAGGTCGTGCAGCCCGCGAGCCAGGTTGCCGCGAGTATCAGCGTCCATCTGAAAAACGCGTTCATGGTCGTCCTCACTGGGTTCCAGCACCCGTTCCAGTTTATTTACAGCCTCCGGGCAGCCCGGAAGCCTCCTTGTTTTGTGGGGGTTTGCGACGCGTCATGCCGCCCGGTTCACGATCCTCGGGCGGCTTGTACAATGGTTCGACCAGCCGCGCGCGCGTTGGTGCGTTCGACCTTCGTGCGTTCTGCGTTCTGCGTTCGCATAGCGTTCGCACTCGGGACGCCGGCGCCGCCGTTCAATCCAAACATGAAGACCCTGCCATGTCTACCACGACCGCTTCCGCAGTGATCCGCCGCGAGGACTATACGCCACCCGCCTTCCTGATCGAATCCGTCGCGCTCGAGTTCGATCTCGCGCCGTCGCACACCGTGGTCAGGAACACGATGAAGCTGCGTCGCAATCCTGACGCAGCCGCCGCCGGACCTGGCGCGCGGCTCGAACTCATGGGCGAGCAACTGGAATTCGTCAGCGCGACGGTCAACGGCGCGGCGCATTCGGATGCCCGCGTTCACGCGGCGGGACTGTCGCTCGGCGGTCTGCCGTCCGATGCTTTCGAGCTTGGCATCGAGAGCATCTGCAATCCGGCTGAGAACACGACGCTCTCCGGACTTTATGTCTCCAGCGGCAACTTCTTCACGCAGTGCGAAGCCGAGGGCTTTCGCCGCATCACCTACTTCCTCGACCGTCCGGACGTGATGGCCACCTACACCGTCACGCTGCGCGCCGACAAGACCGCGTATCCGGTGCTGCTGTCGAACGGCAACCTGATCGCCGAGGGCGATCTGCCGGATGGCCGCCATTTCGCGCAATGGGAAGATCCGTTCAAGAAACCAAGCTACCTGTTCGCGCTGGTGGCCGGCAAGCTGGTGTGCATCGAGGAGCGCATCCAGTCGGGTTCCGGGAAGGACAAGTTGCTGCAGGTCTGGGTCGAACCGCAGGATCTCGACAAGACCCGCCACGCGATGGACTCGCTGATTCACTCGATCCGCTGGGACGAAAAGCGCTTCGGGCTGGAACTGGATCTGGACCGCTTCATGATCGTCGCGGTGAGCGACTTCAACATGGGCGCGATGGAGAACAAAGGCCTCAACATCTTCAACACGAAGTACGTGCTGGCCAACCCGGAAACCGCCACCGACACCGACTTCTCGAACATCGAGGCCGTCGTCGGCCATGAATACTTCCACAACTGGACGGGCAACCGCGTGACTTGCCGCGACTGGTTCCAGTTGAGCCTGAAGGAAGGCCTGACGGTGTTCCGCGACCAGGAATTCTCCGCCGACATGGCCGCCGGCGACGCCGACGGCGCAGCCAGCGCCGCGGCGCGCGCGACCAAGCGCATCGAGGACGTGCGCGTGCTGCGCCAGATGCAGTTCGCCGAGGACGCGGGCCCGATGGCCCACCCGGTGCGTCCGGAGAGCTACGTCGAGATCAACAACTTCTACACGATGACCGTCTACGAGAAAGGCTCGGAAGTCGTGCGGATGTACCAGACGCTGTTCGGGCGCGACGGCTTCCGCCGCGGCATGGACCTGTATTTCAAGCGTTTCGACGGCCAGGCCGTGACCTGCGACGACTTCCGCCAGGCGCTGGCCGACGCGAATCATCGCGATCTCGCCCAGTTCGAGCGCTGGTACAGCCAGGCGGGCACGCCACGCGTCTCGGTGCGCGCGCATTACGATGCCGCCGGCAAGCGCTATACGCTTTCGCTCAAGCAAGGCTATGGCGAGGCGTCCGAAGCCGCGCGCGAAACCCAGAAGGGTCCGCTGCTGATTCCGTTCTCGGTGGGCCTGATCGGCCGCAACGGCGCCGATCTGCCGCTGCGTCTGGAAGGCGAAAAGGAGCCGAACGGCACGACGCGCGTGCTCGAGTTCACCCAGCGCGAGCAGTCCTTTACGTTCGTCGATGTGAACGAGGCCCCGCTGCCGTCGTTGCTGCGCAATTTCTCGGCGCCGGTGATCGTGGAATACGACTATTCGAACGAGGAACTCGCCTTCCTGCTCGCGCATGACAGCGATCCGTTCAACCGCTGGGAAGCCGGCCAGCGGCTCGCGACGCGCGAACTGCTGGCGCTCGCGGGGCGCGCGGCGCAGGGCGAGGCGCTGACCATCGACGATGCGGTGATCGCAGCGTTCGCCCAGCTGCTCGACGACACGACCCTCACGCCGGCCTTCCGCGAACTCGCGCTGATGCTGCCGTCGGAAAGCTATCTGGCCGAACAGATGGCGGTGTCGGATCCGGCCGCCGTGCACGCGGCGCGCGTCTTCATGAGCCGGCGGCTGGCCACGCAGCTGCGCGACAAGTGGCTCGCGACGTATGAAGCGAACCGCACGCCCGGCGAGTATCGTCCGGTGCCAAAAGACGCGGGCAAGCGCGGGCTCCGGAACCTCGCCCTCGCCTACCTGAGCCAGCTCGACGACCCCGCCGACGCCGTCCGCCTCGCACAGGCGCAGTACGACAGCGCCAACAACATGACCGACCGCTCCGCCGCCCTCGCCGCCCTGCTGCTCGCGAGCGCGACGCAGGGCGCGGACGCGACTGTCGCCGACGCCGCGCTGGCCGACTTCTATCGCCGCTTCGAGAAGGAGGCGCTCGTCATCGACAAGTGGTTCGCGCTCCAGGCGACGCAGCGTGGCGGACCGGACCGCAACGTGATCGAGATCGTGCGCAAGCTGATGCAGCACCAGGCGTTCACGCTCAAGAACCCGAACCGCGCGCGTTCGCTGATCTTCAGCTTCTGCAGCGGCAATCCGGCGCAGTTCCATGCCGCCGACGGCTCCGGCTACGCCTTCTGGGCCGAACAGGTGATCGCCCTCGACGCGCTCAATCCGCAGGTCGCCGCGCGTCTGGCGCGCGGGCTGGAATTGTGGCGCCGCTTCACGCCGCAATTGCGCGAGAAGATGCATGCGGCGCTGAGCGAAGTGGCGGCGCAGGCGAAATCGCGCGATGTGCGCGAGGTCGTGGAGAAGGCGCTCGCCGCTTGAGCGTTGTTTCGGCACGGTTTTTTTCCGCTGGGTGATGGGCGGTGACTGACTGGAGGCCGTCGTGCGCCGCCTGGCGCGCGGCGGCCTTGCTTGTTTCTGGCCGACGCCCGCCGGCGTTGTCATACGGTGGGACGGGGTCGAGCGGTTAGAATCGCAAATATTCGTCTAACGCTCACGGAGCCTCGCATGTCCTCCAATTTCAGCCGTACCACGCTCACAAAGTATCTGATCGAGCAGCAGCGCGAACACCAGAATCTGCCCGCCGACCTGCGCCTGCTGCTCGAAGTCGTGGCGCGGGCCTGCAAGCAGATCGGCTATCACGTGAGCAAGGGCGCCCTCGGCGAAGCGCTCGGCTCCGCCGGCAGCGAGAACGTCCAAGGCGAAGTGCAGAAGAAGCTCGACGTGCTGTCGAACGAAATCCTGCTCGAAGCCAACGAATGGGGCGGCAATCTGGCCGCGATGGCATCGGAAGAAATGGAAAAGATCTTCCCGATCCCCAATCGCTATCCGAAGGGCAACTATCTGCTGACCTTCGATCCGCTCGACGGCTCGTCCAACATCGACGTGAACGTGTCGATCGGCACGATCTTTTCGGTGCTGCGCTGCCCGGACGGCGTCGAACCGAGCGAACAGGCGTTCATGCAGCCGGGCTCGCAACAGGTGGCGGCCGGCTATGCGGTGTACGGTCCGCAAACCGTGCTCGTGCTGACCACCGGCCATGGCGTGAACTGCTTCACGCTCGATCGCGAACTCGGCTCGTGGGTGCTCACGCAGCGCGACATGACGATTCCGGTCGAGACGCGCGAGTATGCGATCAATGCGTCAAACAGCCGGCATTGGTATGAGCCGGTGCAGCGCTATGTCGGCGAACTGACCGAGGGCAAGGAAGGCGCGCGCAAGGAAGATTTCAACATGCGCTGGATCGCTTCGATGGTCGCGGACGTGCATCGCATCCTGAGCCGCGGCGGCATCTTCATGTACCCCGCCGACAAGCGCGACCCGTCCAAGCCCGGCAAGCTGCGCCTGATGTACGAAGCCAATCCGATGGCGTTCATCGTCGAGCAGGCCGGCGGCGCGGCGACCAACGGCGAACAGCGCATTCTTGATATCGTCCCGACGAGCCTGCATCAGCGTGTCGCGGTGTTCCTCGGTTCGAAGGGCGAAGTGGATCGCGTCACCCGCTACCATCACGAAAAGAAAATTTGATTCGAGCTATTGCCAAATCGAGAAAACGGTCGCTATAATCTTGTTTCTCTGATGCCGGAATAGCTCAGACGGTAGAGCAGCGCATTCGTAATGCGAAGGTCGGGGGTTCGATTCCTCTTTCCGGCACCAAAAAGATTCAGCAGTACAAAAACCCGCGTTCACGCAAGTGACGCGGGTTTTTTGCTTTATCCGGTGTTTCTGCATCTCCACACCTTTTCACCCCCACAGGTGGGTGGATGCAAGTGCAGCACGTCTATGCCACGATTGCCTGAAGTTGTTCGCGAGTGCTCTCGACCGACTTCAGCCCGTGCGCGTCTTTCGCTGAATCTTCCTTTGCGATTTCACGTTCAGTCCGAGTGCGCGTCTGATTCGCTTTTTATGTGCGGCTTCGTACAACAACACGCTATTTTCCGCTCTGCACCATCGAGCGTCAACGCAGGTTTCCCGGTATCGTTATATCCATAGAGGAAACGCTACAGTTGGACATGAGTTACGCGGGCAGGATCGGCAAGCAAGGCGCCATGCGGCTGACGGCCGATTCGCACGAATCCCGAAAAATGCAGTTTTTGCGACACCGGATGTTAAGGGCGAGTATGCATTACCGGTACATTGCCCTTTGCAACACGAACGATCATGCGTTGTGCTTCAGCCGTATCGATTGGATTCAAGTTGAATCGGCAGCCATCCGATAACGCATTTTGAGAGGATTTCGAGTTTGAACTGCTGCTTGTGTGCGGCGGCGCAACAGCCGCATCAATCAGGTTGGCGCATTTGAGTGTAGTCATAGAGGAGAGAGATCATGGACGCAAAACCGACGAAAATCCCGACGCCCGACACGGTGTTTTGTCCGGATCAGGATCCGGTGGCCGTCGAATTTCTCGCGACCGAATTGCCTGAGCACGTCAGGGCTTTCTTCGACGAACAGCGTAACGCTGCGCAGTCGAAATAGGCAGATGCACTGGATCACGCAGTCGTCGTGGGAATGACAGACCGCCGCGCGCGGTGCAGGCGGGCGTTCGCGTCCGGATGCGGCTCGCGTGAGGTTCCCCCACGTCGCTGATGTTTGGGCGAGCCGCACATGCCGGCTCGCCTGTTCAGGACGCTTCTCCTCTTCCTCTCTGTTGATCCCGGCCGGCGGTACGTTATTCTGGCGCTTTTGCTCGTTCATGCCGATGCGCCGTCGCCCGACCCTCTCCCTTCTCGTTCCCGCCGCTTTCGCTTACGCGCTTGCGCTTGCAGCACCCGGATCCGCCCACGCCGATGGCGATGAATCCGCCTTCACCAATGTCATCGCGCTGGTTTCGCAGCGTCTCGCGCTGGCGGAACCGGTCGCGCGCTGGAAGTGGGCACATCACGATGCGATCACCGACGCGCCGCGCGAGGAAGCGCTGCTCAAGCAAGTCGAAGACAAAGCGCGTGCCGCGCAAGTCGATCCTGAATTCGCGCGCGCCTTCTTTCGCGATCAGATCGAGGCGAGCAAGGACGTCCAGAACGCCCTGTTCGCCAACTGGCGCAAGCTGAAGGCCGCGCCGGAAGGCACGCCGCCGGATCTCGCGAAGGACACGCGCCCGAAAATCGATCAGCTCACGCGCTCGCTGATTGCGGCGCTTGCGCACATCGAACCGCTTCGGCACACGGACGATTGCCCTGTTCGGCTCGCGGAGAGCGTCGCGCGATGGAAGCATCTGACGCGCTACGACGCCGCGATGGATGCGCCGCTCGATCGCGCGCTGTCGCATGTCTGCGCAAGCGGCGGGCTGGGCGCGGTGGGTTGACCGCCGGGTCGACTGAAGACTAGAACGCGGCGGCGAGCGGACGGATGTCGAGCGGCGTCACGGGCAGGCCGCGTGCGAGGCGTTCGCTCAGGATCCGGTAAGTCGTCAATTCGAAGCCAGGCGCCGTGACACCCGCCGACAGCGCAGCCGCCCCGTCCAGCGAGTCAGCCGAGCCAAGGTATTGCCATTGATTCACGACGTGCCATACGCGTCGTCCCGACTCGGCGTCGCGCTCCTCGACGGCAATCGCGCCCGCATACGGCCAGGGTGCGCCGCGCGCTTCGCCGGAACGCGGCTTTGGCACCCGGTTGTAGGCCGGCCGCAAAGCCGCAATCAACTGCGCTTCGGCAAGCATTGCGCCAATTTCGCCGCCCGTCGCCTGGTATTCGACACGGCGCACGAGCGACGCCAGCCGCAAGTCCTTCGCCGAGCGCTTCGGTCCGACCAGATGCGAGCGCACGCGTTGCCGCAACCGTACGCTTCGGCCGACGTACAGCGGTGCGTCGTCATCGCCATGGAACACATAGGCGCCGCAGCCGGCGGGAATGCGCTCGATCGTGTCCTCGTCGATATGCGCCGCAAGCTGGAAGCGGCGCGTCACCCGTTCGAGATGTGCCTGCATGACCTCCGGCGCGTGCGCACGATGCAGGTGTTGCCAGAACTGCCAGAGCAGATCGGCGTCGGCGAGTGCGCGATGGCGCGCCGACGGCACGAGCGCATGGCGTTGCACAAGTGCGTCGAGACCGTGACGGGTTTCCGACGGGTACACCGCCCGCGAGAGCTGTACCGTGCAGAGCACGTCCGGCACGAACCGAAGCCCGACGCGCTTGAACTCGCCTTTGAGGAAACCGTGATCGAAATGGGCGTTGTGGGCGATGAAGAGTCGCCCGCTCATCCGTTCGAGCAGGTTTGTGGCGAGCTGGTCGAAGGTGGGTGCGTTTCGCACCATGGCGTCGTTGATGCCGGTCAGCTGCTGGACGAACGCGGGAATGGAGCGCTGCGGATTGACCAGCGACGTCCACTGCGAAACGCCCTGCGGACCGACTTCGACGATACCGATCTCCGTGATCCGGTCGACGCCGAAGGTACCGCCTGTTGTCTCGAGATCGACGAAAACGATGGGTTCGGCCGGAAGCGTGAAGCGGGATGAATCGAAGTGCATCATGGACGGCGGAAAGCGGTGCGCCTGACGAGATAGACAGGCGCGCAGTAAAGGATGAATTGCCCATTCTAACGCAGGGGCTCGGCGGGCCCTGACCACGCAAGGATCGCATTCGACAATTAAGCATTTGCTACGCTTTGCCATAACGCAATGGGTGCGTGATGAATACTGCGGTAGAACTCAAAAGGGCATCTGTCAGCATTCCATAAATAAACTTGCAATAGTGGCAAACCCGAAATCAAGCGAGTGTATTTTCAAGCTGGAGCAGCGCTGCGGGAGCCCGGAGAAGCCGAAGCGCGCACGCCCCTGCCGGCAGGGGCCGGCCCTCATACGGCTGGCTTGAGCGAGGTAACGCGGAACCAAGCTGGCGTGATTCGATTGCTTTTGCGACGCTCAGTTTTCAATCAGACCAAAGCACTAAAGCAATACCCTTTGAGCAGCGCCTTATCCGTCACTCGCAAGTTGCATTGGTTATCCCAATTCAATTATTCAGTATTAACCTATGCCAAAGAATTTTAAGCGTATCCAAGTAAATCAATTAAGGACATTTCAAGAGTAACCGACCATAATCCTTGCCGGATTCTCCGCGAGGATTTCATCTGCCTTTTGCCCGCCGTCAACAAAAACGCGCATCGATAACGAGCGGCTTTCACCAACTTGTCGACAGGAAGCTTTGACCGGATTAAAAGAACAGCCAGGGAATTTTGTCTCGATTGCAGTGGGCAATGCTGAATGTGCCCAACCTTGATACCCGCCAAGCCATACGACGCAAGGCTCCGCGCCTTCCGCAAAGGCGCCTCGCGTCACCACTTCACCGAAACCCGGCGCAAAAAAAAAGCGCGACTGGGAAGTCGCGCCGACAAAGTTTGGAGATCTTTTTCCGTCAACGAAAAAGTCTGCTTCGGAAAGCAGAGCAGTCAGTATAGCGATGCGCCCCGCACAAATTACCTGCATAAATCACAAACTTCTCTTTCAGATTTCTCAACAATCTCATTCCGGGAATTACTTGTTGCTTTTGCGCGTCAATTTGTGTCGTTCATGCGCAACGCTAATCGGTTGACACCTTAGCCCTTACGACTTCATTCGCCCTTAAACCATTGTAAATAAACAGGAATAAGCGAATTTTCGATCATTGCGCGAGCGAGAATGGTTTATTGCGGAAATCGAACAATGCTCAATGTGACACCGTTCTTTACACTTCGTCTGGTCCGGAAACAAATGTGTCGGCTGCCGATGCATAGCTCTTCTGGCCGCGCCCTCTCGCAGCGCGCCGGTACGAGGTTTCCTCAAAGCCTGGGTCCTGGGCCCAATCTGCTCTCGGAGTTACAAAGATGAAAAAGACTCTCATGGTCGCCGCCCTGACGGGCGTTTTTGCTACTGCCGCCCATGCGCAAAGCAGCGTCACGCTGTATGGCCTGATCGATGCCGGCATCACCTACACGAACAACAATGTGACGACGGCCGGCGGCACGGGCCACAGCAACTTCAAGGCGACGAGCGGTTCGGTCAACGGCAGCCGTTGGGGCCTGCGCGGTGCTGAAGACCTCGGCGGCGGCCTGAAGGCAATCTTCACGTTGGAAAACGGCTTCAACATCATGAACGGCACGAACGGCCAAGGTGGTCGCGAGTTCGGCCGTCAGGCATTCGTCGGTCTGTCAAGCACGCAATTCGGCGCCGTGACGCTCGGCCGTCAGTATGACTCCGTCGTCGACTTCGTCGGCCCGCTGGCACTGACCGGCACGCAATACGGCGGCACGCAGTTCGCCCACCCGTTCGACAACGACAACCTGGACAACACGTTCCGCGTCAACAACTCGATCAAGTACACGAGCGCGAACTACGCCGGCTTCAAGCTGGGCGCGATGTACGGCTTCTCGAACGAAGCGGGCGGTTTCTCGGATAACCGTGCTTACAGCGTCGGCGCATCGTACAACTACGGTCCGTTGAACGTTGCTGGCGCGTACATGCAACTGAACAACGTCGGTTCGGCGACGAACAACATCGCCGGCGCAGTCGGCAGCGACAACTCGCCGTTCACGGCTGGCCGTCAACGCATCTTCGGCGGCGGCATCAACTACGCGTTCGGCCCGGCAACGGTCGGCTTCGTGTTCACGCAGACGATGCTGGACAACGCAACGTCGCTGAACAACGTCGCAACGAACGCAGGCAACATCAACCTCGGCGACAGCCACGTTCGCTTCACGAACTACGAAGTCAACGGCCGTTACAACCTGACGCCGGCTCTGTCGGTTGCAGGCGCGTACACGTACACGGACAGCCGTATCGCCGGCGAAAAGCCGAAGTTCCATCAGTTCAGCCTGCAAACGGCCTACGCGCTGTCGAAGCGTACGGACGTGTACCTGCAAGGCGAATACCAGCACATGACCGACGACGATGGCCTGCCCATCGGCGCGACGATCAACGGCGTGGGTATGTCGTCGTCGTCGAACCAGGTTTCGGCAACGGTTGGCGTGCGTCACCGCTTCTAAGCGTCACCGGCAATACTGCTGTAGAAAAGCCGCTCTTCGGAGCGGCTTTTTTTCGTTCTGGGTTCAGGCAAGCGGTCCTGAACCGGACGGCACACGCGCCTCAGCGCGGATAGCGCACGTCGAGAATATCGATCTGTCGCACGCCCGCGGGCGTATGCAGCGCCACCGTGTCGCCGATCTTCGCCTTCAGCAGCGCACGCGCCATTGGCGAGATCCAACTCACCCAGCCGCGCTCGAGATCCACCTCGTCCACGCCGGCAATCGTCACCGTCTTCACTTCGCCGTCGTCGCCGGCGTAATCGACGGTCGCGCCGAAGAACACCTGGTCGACGTTCTCCTGCTTGCTGCTGTCCACCACTTCCGCTGCGTCCAGCCGTTTGGTCAGGAAACGGATGCGCCGGTCGATCTCGCGCAGGCGCCGCTTGCCGTAGATATAGTCGCCGTTCTCTGAACGATCGCCGTTCGACGCCGCCCACGACACCAGCTTGACCACCTCGGGACGCTCGTTGTCGAGCAGTTGCAGGAGCTCGTCACGCAGGCGCTGATGTCCTTGCGGCGTGATGTAGTTCTTCGTGCCTGCCGGGACATCCGGGTGTGCGGTTTCGAGATCGTCGTCGCTGTCGTCCGACTCTTTGACAAATGCTTTGTTCATGATGCGAATCCAGATCCAGTTTCGAGATGACACACGCTTTCAAAACATCAAGTTACCATGCGGAACATGCATCTCCTACGAAGGAAACCGGGAATTTGCCCTAAAAGCCTTCCATTTTCGGATTAGCTTGGCTATAATTCCGCTTCTGCGTGCGGCTGTAGCTCAGTTGGATAGAGTACTTGGCTACGAACCAAGGGGTCGTGGGTTCGAATCCTGCCAGCCGCGCCACTTTTTTCTGATGTTCTCGTTATTGGCGGTCGCGCCAATCAAGGAAAACATCACGCGCTTGACCATAAGCGCATTGACGTCACATGAAGCAGTACCGTTTTGCGTGCGGCTGTAGCTCAGTTGGATAGAGTACTTGGCTACGAACCAAGGGGTCGTGGGTTCGAATCCTGCCAGCCGCGCCATTTTAGGAGGGCCTTCCAGTCGGAAGGCCCTTTTTGTTTTCGTCGCTCGAACCGGGCCGCATCGGGACCGTGCAATCGTGCAATCAGACGCGCGGAATCGAACCGATATCGCCGATATGCTTCTCCGGCGCCGGCACGTCTTCCACCGACACCACCGCGCTCGATTCCCCGATCGCCTCCGCCCGCGTCCCCATCAACGATTGCGGCCGACGCATGAATTCGTCTTCCACGGTATCGCCGAATGCCTGCCGCACGAACGCGCGCAGCAACGCGATGCGCAACGACACTCCGCGCCCCTCCACGCTCTCCCCGTCCTTGCCGAAGCTCACGCTGCAGACCACTTCGCCGCGGCCGTGATCGTGCATCTCGAGCCTGCAGGCGCGCTCCAGCACGACGGAGGCGGCTTCCCACGAGGTAGACGGCAGGAAGCGCCCGTCCCACGGCCGTCCGCGATCGTTGCCGCGGATGGAAAGCGTCTCGCCGCTATCGGTAAAGTGGATTTCCCGAACGAATTCGTGCAGCCCGCGCGCGACCCAGTAGTCGAGCGTGGCGCCTTCGAGATCGGATGTGTTCATTGCGGCGCTCTCTCCTGTCGATGGAGGACGGAGCATGCACGCCGCGTTCCCGCGCCGGGATCGAGCCGGGATCAGTAGTCCGCGCGTTCCCGGTCGATGCGCATGCCGCCGTCCTGATTGCGATGATGCGGTTCGTCGCTCGGACGTTCGCGCGCGATCCGCATGACGTCGTGATTGGTTCTCACGCGGCGCATCACGTTCGCCAGATGCACGCGGTCGCTGACCTGGATCACGAAGCGCAGCAGCTTGGCTTCCTGCGACACGTCCTCGTCCATCGCGATGTGCACGATGTTCGCGTCCGCCGAGGTAATGTCCGCCGCGACGCGCGCGAATACGCCCTTGGTGTTCTTCACCAGCACCTTCACGGCGACGTCGAACAGGCGGCCCGGTTGCGGCGCCCAGGCCACGTCGATCCAGCGGCCCGGATCGCGCCGGTGAATGCGCTGCGCGACACGGCAATCGGTGGTGTGGATCGCCATGCCGAGGCCGATGCCGATATAGCCCATGATGTCGTCGCCGGGAATCGGGCGGCAGCACGGCGACAACTGCACCGACATGCCTTCCGTGCCCGTGATGACCACCGGCGGCGCGGTATTGGTGTTGTGATGGTCGCGATGCGGATGCTCGTCGTCATCCAGACCGTTCATCAGCACCTCGATGCGCTTCGCCATCACCGCGGCCACACGGCGTCCGAGGCCGATATCCGCGAAGATTTCCTGACGCGTCTTGTTCCCGGTCCAGAGCACGAGCTTTTCCCAGACTTCCGGCGTGACGTCGGACAGTGCGAGGCCGTAACCCTTGAGACTTTGATCGACGAGACGCTCGCCCAGCTGGACGGACTCGTTCAGGCGCATTGTCTTCAGATAGTGGCGAATGGCCGAGCGCGCCTTGCCGGTGCGCACGAAACCGAGCCACGCCGGATTCGGCTTCGAATAAGGCGCGGTGATCACCTCGACGATATCGCCGCTCTTCAGCTCCGTGCGCAGCGGCAGGAGCTCGTTGTTGATCTTCACCGCGACGCATTGATTGCCGAGGTCGCTGTGAATGGAATACGCGAAGTCGAGCGCGGTGGCGCCGCGCGGCAGCGGCATGATGCGCGACTTCGGCGTGAAGACGTAGACGGCGTCCGGGAACAGGTCGATCTTGACGTGTTCGAGGAATTCGCTCGAATCGCCCGCTTCGCTCTGGATGTCCAGCAGCGACTTGAGCCATTGATGCGCGCGCTTTTGCACATCGTTCAGGTCGGCGCCGCCGTTCTTGTACAGCCAGTGCGCCGCGACGCCGGCTTCGGCGATCTCATGCATCTTGCGCGTGCGGATCTGGAACTCGATGGGCGCGCCGAACGGACCGACCAGCGTGGTATGCAAGGACTGATAGCCGTTGACCTTCGGAATCGCGATGTAGTCCTTGAACTTGCCCGGCACCGGCTTGTAGAGCGCATGCAGCGCGCCGATGCACGTATAGCATTCGAGCGCGCTCTCGACGACCACGCGAAAGCCGTACACGTCGAGCACCTGCGAGAACGACAACTGCTTGTCGCGCATCTTCTTGTAGATGCTGTAGATCGTCTTCTCGCGGCCGGTGACTTCCGCGTTGATCTTGGCGTCCGCGATGGTGCGCTGCACCGCTTCGAGAATCTTGCCGACCACTTCGCGCCGGTTGCCGCGCGCCGCCTTCACCGCTTTTTCGAGCGTGGCGTAACGGGTCGGATTGAAGTTCGCGAACGAGAGATCCTGCAGCTCGCGATAGGTATTGTTCAGACCGAGCCGATGCGCAATCGGTGCGTAGATGTCCAGCGTCTCGCGCGCCACGCGCCGGCGTTTCTCCGGCGGCACCGCGCCCAGCGTGCGCATGTTGTGCAGGCGGTCGGCCAGCTTCACGAGGATCACGCGCACGTCGCGCGCCATCGCGAGCAGCATCTTGCGGAAGTTCTCCGCCTGCGCCTCTTCGCGATTGCGGAATTCCATCTTGTCCAGCTTGGACAAGCCGTCCACCAGTTCCGCGACCTTCGCGCCGAAGCGCTCCGCAATCTCCGTCTTGGTCACGCCCTGATCTTCGATCACGTCGTGCAGCAGCGCCGCCATGATCGATTGCGCGTCCAGCTTCCATCCCGCGCAGATTTCCGCGACCGCCACCGGATGCGTGATGTACGGCTCGCCGCTCTGGCGATACTGCCCGAGATGCGCTTCGTCGCTGAAATGGAAAGCTGCCTTGACTTCCTTGATCTCTTCGGCCGTGATGTAGCCGGAGAGCGCATTCGTCAGTTTCGCGATGGAAACGACGTCATGCTTGCGCGGCTGCTCGGGCGTGGCGGTCGGACCGAACAGATGGCGGAAGGACTGTTCGAGAACGGCGTCGATGTACTTGCGCGCCGCGTGCGGCTTGTCGGCGTCGAGCAAGGAGTCGGCGTCGGTGTCGAGATCGGGATCCACGGCGGCGGAGACGGGCAACGGTGTCTGACTCATGATCGCCTCCTCCGTGGTGATGTGATGCGGCGGGTTGCAGGTTGCAGCCTACAAACGGATCAGGGAACCGGCGCCGGTTCCCTGCTTGATTCAAGCCCTCAGACGGGCACCTTCTTCAGCATTTCGATGCCCACTTGCCCCGATGCGATTTCACGCAGTGCGACGACGGTGGGCTTGTCGCGGCTTTCGATCTTCGGCGTATGGCCTTGCGCCAGCTGGCGAGCGCGATAGGTTGCAGCGAGTGCGAGCTCGAAGCGGTTAGGGATTTGTTTCAGGCAGTCTTCGACAGTGATGCGGGCCATGTTGGTTTCCTTCTCGATATGAACTTTATTCTACCTTATGTGACCGATATGACCCGGCCACCGCGGTGCTCATGATTGCGGCGTGGAGTGGATGCCGAGATCCACGAAGAGCTGCGTATTGCGGGCATATTGCGACGTGAAGCGCAGGCGCGTCGCGGCGACGAGGCAGCGCAACTCGGTGAGCGCGCGATCGAAATTCTCGTTGATGACCACGTACTCCGCTTCCGATGCATGCGCCATCTCGCTGCCGGCTGCAAGCAGACGGCGCACGATTACCTTGTCGGAATCCTGGCCGCGTTTCTTGAGGCGGTCTTCGAGCGCATCCAGCGACGGCGGCAGGATGAAAATCTCCACCGCATTGCGGAACTGCTTCTTCACCTGCTGCGCGCCCTGCCAGTCGATCTCGAGCAGCACGTCGTGGCCCATCTTCATCTGGTCGGCAATCCACAGCTTGGACGTGGCGTAGTAGTTGCCATGCACTTCGGCGCTTTCGAGAAACTCGCCGCGCTCGCGCCGCTCCATGAACTCATCGACGGACACGAAGTGATACTGCACGCCGTTGGTTTCCTTCGAACGCGCTTCACGCGTCGTGTAGGAAACCGACAGCAGGATGGCCGGATCTTCGGCGAGCAGCGCGTTCACGAGCGTGGACTTGCCGGCGCCCGACGGCGCGACGACCATGAACAGGTTGCCGGGATAGATGCCGGTGTAGTGGCTGTGCGAGCGATGCGGTGTGGGGTTCGACATGATGGTGCGTTACTCCAGATTCTGTACTTGCTCGCGCATTTGTTCGATGAGCAGCTTGAGCGTCATCGAGGCGTCGGCGAGTTCCTTCGCGGCGGCCTTCGAGCCGAGCGTGTTCGCTTCGCGGTTGAGTTCCTGCATCATGAAGTCGAGACGCTTGCCGACCTTGCCGCCCTTTTGCAGCACATGGCGCGTCTCGGTCAGATGCGCGCTGAGACGCTGCAATTCCTCGGCGATGTCGATGCGGATGCCATAGATGGTCACTTCCTGGCGGATGCGTTCGGCGACTTCCTCGCGCGGCACGCTGGCGGCGGAGGCGCCGTCGGCGGTGGCGATGCCGAGCGCATCCTGCAGGCGCTCGACGATCTTGTGCTGATGCCGCGCGATCAGTTCGGGCACGAGCGGCGTGATGCGCGCGACGATGGCTTCCATCTCCGTCACGCTGTTGAGCAGCACGGTGCCGAGCGCGGCGCCTTCGCGGCCGCGCACTTCGATGAGATCGGCGATGGCCTGCCTGCCGCACGCGAGCACGGCTTCGCGCAGCGTGTCCTGCGACACCGAGCTTTCCGCGAGCACGCCGGGCCAGCGCAGGATTTCGCCAGTGCGCATGCGCTCGGCGCCGGGGAAGATGTCGAGCACGGCGCGCTCGAGCGTGGCGAGCTGGCTGAGCGCGTCGCGGTTGAGCGCGCCGGCATTGGCCGTCTGTTCGACACGATTCAGGTTGATGCGGATATCGACCTTGCCGCGCGAGAGCTTGTTCATCAGCATTTCGCGCAATTGCGGCTCGGTGGCGCGCACGTCTTCAGGCATGCGGAAATTGAGGTCGAGAAAGCGCGAATTCACCGTGCGCAGTTCCACCGAAACCCCGACGCCCGAACCGCCCGCGCCATTGGGTCCCGCGCCATCCGCGACGACTTCGCGCGTCGCGCTGGCATAGCCAGTCATGCTGTAGATCATGGTACGTCTCGCGATTGAGACCTTCGTTGCGAAGGCCATTTCGATACGAAGCGCCCGGCGCTTTCGAAAGCCCCTTGGAGTGGCGCGTGTGTGACCGCCGGGCGAGGAACCGGCATTATCCCATTTTTGCCATGCGGACCGCCTACCAAGGGTCGGCCGGACCGGGCCCGCCCGACGCCCTGCGGGGTTTGGCGATAAAATCCAGCCTTGCTGCGCGGCGTCCCACGGCTGTCCTGCAAGCGTTCTGTGCCGGACGCGCGCGCTTTCACTCTCACCACTCGATCCTCATGACCGACTCTCCCCTGCTGAAGCCCTCTCCCCCGCGCCCGAGCGGCCGCCGCGCAAACCAGCTGCGCGACGTGCGCATCACGCGGAACTACACGAAGCACGCGGAAGGCTCGGTGCTCGTCGAATTCGGCGATACCAAGGTGATCTGCACGGCCAGCATCGCCGAGCGCGTGCCCGAATTCCTGCGCGGCCGCGAACAGGGCTGGCTCACCGCGGAATACGGCATGCTGCCGCGCGCCACGCACACCCGCAGCGACCGCGAAGCCGCACGCGGCAAGCAGACCGGCCGCACACAGGAAATCCAGCGTCTGATCGGCCGGGCGCTGCGTTCGGTGTTTGACCTGAACGCGCTCGGCGCGCGCACGCTGCATCTCGATTGCGACGTGATCCAGGCCGACGGCGGCACGCGCACGGCGTCGATCACCGGCGCGTTCGTCGCGGCCTATGACGCCACCAGCAAGCTGCTGGCCGCGGGCAAGATCGCGAAGTCGCCGGTGAAGGACTTCGTCGCGGCGATCTCGGTGGGCATCTTCGAAGGCTCGCCGGTGCTCGATCTCGACTACGACGAAGACTCGCAGTGCGATACCGACATGAACGTCGTGATGACGGGCTCGGGCGGATTCGTCGAAGTCCAGGGCACGGCGGAAGGCGCGCCGTTCTCGCGCGAAGAGATGAACGAGCTGATCGCGCTCGCCGACAGCGGCATCAAGGCGCTCGTGCTGAAGCAGAAGGAAGCATTGGGGATTCGCAGTGTCTGATTCGTTTGCATCCGGGGCGGCGCCGGGCCGTGTCGTGCTCGCCTCGAACAATGCGGGCAAGCTGCGCGAGTTCGCGGCGCTGCTGGAGGCGGCGGGCATCGAACTGATTGCGCAGGGCGAACTCGGCGTGCCCGAGGCGCCCGAGCCGCATGTCACCTTCGTCGAGAATGCGCTGGCGAAGGCACGCCATGCGTCGGCGCTGACGGGCCTGCCCGCGCTCGCCGACGACTCCGGCCTGTGCGTGCGCGCGTTGCAGGGCGCGCCGGGCGTGTATTCGGCGCGCTACGCGTCGCTTGCCGGCGGGGAGAAAAGCGACGCGGCGAACAACGCGCGGCTGGTCGCGGATCTCGCCGGCGTGGCGGACCGTCGCGCGTATTACTTCTGCGTGCTGGTGCTGGTGCGTCACGCGGAAGACCCCGAACCGCTGATCGCGGAAGGCCGCTGGCACGGCGAAGTGCTCGACGAACCGCGCGGCGCGCACGGCTTCGGCTACGACCCGCACTTCTTCCTGCCCGCGCTGCACGCCAGCGCCGCCGAACTCGATCCCGCCCGCAAGAACGCGCTGAGCCACCGCGCGCTGGCGCTGCGCGACCTGCTGCAACGACTGAAGGAACTGGCGTGAGCGCGGGACCGAAGACCATCAACGTGGTGCAGACCTTTACGTCGCCGGGCAGCATCCGCCTGACGTCGTTGCCGCCGCTAGCGCTGTATGTGCATTTTCCGTGGTGCGTGCGCAAGTGCCCGTACTGCGATTTCAACTCGCACGAGTGGAAGGGCGACAGCTTTCCCGAAGACCGTTATCTCGACGCATTGCGCGCCGATCTCGAAAGCGCGCTGCCGCTCGTGTGGGGACGACAGGTGCATACGATCTTCATCGGCGGGGGCACGCCTTCGCTGCTCTCGGCGCCCGGTCTCGACCGGCTGCTTTCGGACGTGCGCGCGCTGCTGCCCGTCGACGCCGACGCCGAGATCACGCTCGAAGCCAACCCCGGCACGTTCGAGGCGGCGAAGTTCGCGTCGTTCCGCGCGAGCGGCGTGAACCGGCTGTCGATCGGCATCCAGAGCTTCAACGAGGCGCATCTGAAGGCGCTCGGCCGCATCCACGATGCAGGCCAGGCGCGCCAGGCCGTGGAGATCGCCGCGCGGCACTTCGACAACTTCAACCTCGACCTGATGTTCGCGCTGCCGCAGCAGTCGCTCGACGAATGCCGGCACGACATCGAGACGGCGCTGGCGTTCGCGCCGCCGCATCTCTCGCTGTATCACCTGACGATGGAGCCGAACACGGTCTTCGCGAAGTATCCGCCCGCGCTCCCCGACGACGATGCTTCCGCCGACATGCAGGAGTGGATTCACGAGCGCACGCGCGAGGCGGGCTACGGACGCTATGAGGTATCGGCGTATGCGAAGCCGCATCGGCAGAGCCGGCACAACCTGAACTACTGGCGCTTCGGCGATTACCTGGGGATTGGCGCGGGAGCGCATACGAAGCTGTCGTTTCCGTCGCGGATCCTGCGGCAGGCGCGTTTCAAGCATCCGGCGAGCTACATGGATCACGCGCTTTCGCCGACCGAAACCCCGGTGCAGGAAGAACGCGAAGTGGGTCCGCGCGATCTGCCCTTCGAGTTCATGCTGAACACGCTGCGGCTCGTGGAAGGTTTCCCGGTGCATGCCTTCGTGGAGCGCACCGGCTTGTCGCTGTCGGCGATCGAACCGGCGCTCCAGCGCGCGGAACAGCGCGGACTCATCACGCGCACCCCGGAGCGCATCGCGCCGACCGAGCTCGGCCAGCGCTTCCTCAACGATCTCCAGGAGATGTTCTTGAAGGATCCGCACAATTGAGCGCGTCGACGGCGGCGTCCGGCTCGGTGATGCGGCATCGTCCGTTCGCGCTGTTCTGGAGCGCGCGGGTGATGTCGTCGGTGGCGTTCCAGATGATGTCCGTGGCGATCGGCTGGCAAGTCTATTCGATCACCCATAGCGCCTATGCGCTCGGCTTCGTCGGACTCGCGCAGTTCCTGCCGATGTTCGTGCTGACGCTGGTCGTCGGGCACGTGGCGGACCGCTACGACAGGCGCACCATCGCGTACGTCTGCCAGGGAATCGAGGGGATCGGCGCGCTCGCCCTGTGTCTCGGCGCGTGGCACGGCTGGAATCACGTCGGCCCGATCTATGCCATCGCCACGATCACGGGCGCGGCGCGTGCGTTCGAATCGCCGTCGATGGCGGCGCTCTTGCCCAACCTCGTCGCACGCACGCAGTTGCAGCAGGCGACCGCATGGTCCACTTCGGCGAACCAGACCGCGATGATTCTCGGCCCGGCGCTGGGCGGCCTGCTGTATGGCTTCGGCGCGTTGACGGTGTATGGCGCGGTGGCTATCGCGTTCCTGGCGGCGGCGTGGGCCGTGGCGGCGATCCGCATCGACGAACCGGTCCGAATGCGCGCGCCCTTGTCGTTCGAGGCGCTGTTCTCGGGCATCGGCTTCATTCGCAGCAAGCCGGTGATTCTCGGCGCGCTGTCGCTCGATCTGTTCGCCGTGCTGCTCGGCGGCGCGACGGCGCTGCTGCCCGTCTATGCGCGCGACATCCTGCATACCGGTCCGTGGGGACTCGGCGTGCTGCGCGCGGCGCCGGCGGTGGGCGCGCTGACGGGCTCGATCGTGCTCGCGCACTTTCCGCTGCGGCAGCGCGCGGGCACGGCGCTGTTCGGCGGCGTGATCGTGTTCGGCATCGCGACGATCTTGTTCGGGCTGTCGCACGACATCGTGCTCTCGCTGATCGCGCTTGCCGTGCTCGGCGCATCGGATGTGATCAGCGTGGTGGTGCGCACATCGCTCGTGCAGTTGCAGACGCCCGATGACATGCGCGGAAGAGTCGGCGCGATCAACTCGCTGTTCATCGGAACGTCGAATCAGCTCGGGGAGTTCGAGTCGGGCATGACGGCGGGGCTGTTCGGCGCGATGCCGGCGGTGCTGATCGGCGGGATCGGGACGATCGCGGTCGCGCTGCTGTGGATGCGGCTGTTTCCGGCACTGCGGGCGACGAAATCGCTGGAAGGGTGAAGGTTTGAAGCGATGCGGCTTCCTGCCGGAGAGTTGCGCTACAATACGCGCCTTGCTGGAGGTGTGGCCGAGCGGTTTAAGGCACCGGTCTTGAAAACCGGCGAAGGAGCGATCCTTCCGTGAGTTCGAATCTCACCGCCTCCGCCAGCACCCAATCAAAAGCCCCATGAGTTGCCCGCTCATGGGGCTTTGTCGTTTCCGCGCAGTTCTCTCGCCACTTCACATGATCACTTTCTCATCTCCCGCTCATCGTGGCGACGCGGCCGTTTCGTACTCTATCCCTGACGCTGCTGCACCGGCCCGATCCGATTCGGACCACCCGCTCGCGGGACTAGCGAATACCACCGGACGCAGCAGCGCCGCCGTCTTTCAGGACATTCAGGACGGCGCCGACGCACCTCACCTCGACGACCCTGCGCTGCACGAGCCAGCCGCGTCCAGGTTGTCGTCAGGCCACGCGCACGACGGAACTGGTGGCCCGTCGTGCTTTGGTCCGGGCACTCCCGCCCGGACGTTTTTTTTTGCGCCGCGCCCGACATCGAAGAGCGCCGAGGCGAACCTCGCCGCTCCCGCACAACCCATCTTTCAAGCCCCCACTGCCGTCCCGCACTGGCTGCAAAACTTCGCGCCTAGCACGAGTGCCTGACGACATTGCCCACACGACTGCGGCACGAGCGGCGTCGCGCACTGCGAGCAGAAGCGCGCGCCTTCCTGCTGGCTCGTATTGCATCGCGGGCAGCTTACACCGCCGGGCGGACGCGTCGGCGCCGCCGGAGCGGGCGCCCGTCCCCAGCCCTCGTTCCCTTGTCCGCCATGATGTCCATGACTCCCTTCATGCCGACGGCCATGCCCGCCCTGCACCGCATCTCCACGATGCCCGCCAAACGCGCGCTCGAACCAGTTCATGCCATCTCTCCCAAGTCACTTGCGCAGCAGACGCAAACCATTCCCCACCACGAGCAGACTCGCGCCGACGTCGGCGAACACGGCCATCCACATGGTCCCGATGCCCCCGATGGTCAGCCCCAGGAACACCGCCTTGATCCCCAGCGCCAGCACGATGTTCTGCACCAGCACGCGATGCGTCGCCTTCGACAAGCGGATGAACGCGGGAATCTTTCTGAGGTCATCGTCCATCAGCGCGACATCGGCGGTTTCGATGGCCGTGTCCGTACCCATCGCGCCCATCGCGAAGCCGATGTCCGCGCGCGCCAGCGCCGGCGCATCGTTGATGCCGTCGCCGACCATGCCCACCGTCGTGCCCCCCGCCGAGAGCTGCTCCACAGCCCGCAGCTTGTCCTCGGGCAGCTGATCGCCCTCGGCGCGATCGACGCCCACTTCGCGGGCAATCGCCGCCGCGGTATGCGCGTTGTCGCCGGTGAGCATGACGGTGCGCACACCCAGCGCATGCAGCTCGGCGACGGCCGCGCGGCTCGTGTCCTTCACCGTGTCCGCGACGGCGAACAGCGCCAGCACGCGCTCTTCATCGGCGAGCATTACGACGGTCCTGCCGTTTTTCTCATGGCGTTGCAGTTGCGCTTCGAGCTCCGTCGAACACAGGCCGAGCGCTTCCACCATCCGGTGATTGCCGAGCGTATGGCGACGCCCGTTCACCCGGCCCGCGATACCTTGTCCCGGCAACGCTTCGAACTCGTCGACGGGCAACAAACCGACCGCATCCGCCGCGCCGGCGCGTGCGATGGCCGTCGATACCGGATGATCGGAGCGGCTCGACAAGCTGACGGCGATCGCGCGCACTTCCGCGTCCGGGAGATCGTTCGTCGTCTGTTCGAACGCCACCTGCACCGGCTTGCCGTGAGTCAGCGTGCCGGTCTTGTCGAGGGCGAGCCAGCGCAGTTTCCGGCCTTGTTCCAGAAAGGTCCCGCCCTTCACGAGCATGCCCTTGCGGGCCGCCGCGGCAAGCCCGCTAACGATGGACACCGGCGTCGAGATCACCAGCGCGCACGGGCACGCGATCACGAGCAACACCAGCGCCTTGTACAGCCACGTGAGCCACGCGCCCGCGAACAGCAGCGGCGGCAGCACGGCGACGCCCACCGCGACCAGGAACACGCTCGGCGTGTAGATGCGGGCGAATTGATCGACGAAGCGCTGCGTCGGCGCGCGCGTGCCTTGCGCGTTCTCCACCGCATGGATGATGCGGGCGAGCGTCGACTGGCCGGCCACAGCCGTCACCTCGTACTCGAACGACCCGGACTGGTTGATCGTGCCGGCGAAGACGTCATCGCCGGGCCCTTTCTCGACGGGCAGGCTCTCGCCGGTGATGGGCGACTGATCGATCGTCGAGCGGCCCGCGCTGATCCTGCCGTCCAGCGCGATGCGCTCGCCCGGCCGCACGCGCGCGATGGCGCCAAGTTTGACTGCCGTAGCCTCGACGTCGCGCCACGGACCGTCCGGCTGCCTGACGGTCGCGGTGTCGGGCGCCAGCTTCATCAATCCTTCGATGGCATTGCGCGCGCGATCAAGCGAGCGTGCCTCGATCAGTTCGGCGATCGTGAACAGCACCATCACCATCGCGGCCTCGGGCCATTGGCGCAGCGCGAGCGCGCCGGTCACCGCGATGCTCATCAGCGCGTTGATATTGAGGTTCAGGTTGCGGATGGCGACCCAGCCTTTCTTGTAGGTGCCGACGCCCGAACCCGCGATCGCCAGCACCGCGAGCGCCGCGACGAGCCATTCGGGCGCGCCCAGCCAGTTCGCGGCTTCGGCGCTCAAGGCGGTGACGCAGGCCGCACCGAGCAGCCACATGGGCTTGCGGGACGGCGCGGAAGAGGCGGCGCGGGCGCCGGTTTGTGCGTCATCCGCGAGTTCCGCTGCGAAGCCGAGCGACGTGAGCGCCTTGAGCACCGCATCGAGTCCATCGGGCCGATGCACGACCGTCAGCACGCGCTGCATCAGGTTGAACTGCATCTCGCTGACCTCCGGCAGCGCGCCGAGTTTTTTGCGGATCAGCGCTTCCTCGGTCGGGCAGTCCATCTGCGCGATGCGCATCTGCGTGCGGACGAAGCCGCCCGAGGTAACGGACGGGGCCAGCGCGGGGTGGTCGTGGGCGTGTGCATGGTCGTGTTCATGGCCGTGGTCGTGTTCATGCACGTGGTCGTGATCGTGACCATGTTCATGCCCGCCACAATGTGCGTGTCCGACGGCACGCACGTCCTGCTCCTTTCGAAGCTCGATGATCGAATCATGTCCTGCGCAGCACTGTTTCATTTTCGCTATCCCTTAACGCCATGGGGCGAGTAAACACCCTGGAGGAACTCCAGGGTCAAGGGACGATTCTTTGAAAACAGTCATTCCGCGCGAAAGCACGCCAACGCGTGCATGTCGCTATGCGAAGGAAATCAGGAATCAGCAGGGCTTTGTCGGTCATGCGTGACAATCGCAGTGAACAGACAGGCCATAGGCCCATCTAACCGCCCACATCGATCACTACGCGGAGACGCTTATGAAATCAAACCGCATCCTGCCCTTTCTCTTCGGGGCGTTGCTGGCTGCAAGCCTGCCGATGCAGGCGCAAGCCCAGCCCAACCCGAATGCGCAATGGCGGCATTCGGAAACCACCTTCTTCGATCTCATCCAGAACGGCTACGGCATCGTCTCGGTGACGAGCGTGGCCGCCCGCAGCACCGGTCTGCCTGAAGACACCTACATCCTGCAGAAGACCAACAGCGTGTTCCGCTGCGTCGAAACCCGCGCGGCGGAAACGGGCGCGGTAAGAGCATCAGCGCCGCTGCGCTGCGCCGAACTGGTCAAACCCTACGTCGACTGACTCACGCCCGCTGTCCGCTGAAGGCGCCGTACTTTAGCCCACCGGCGTCTCGCCCTCACCCGATTCCTTGCCCGGCCGGTCATTCGGTCCTTGCTTGCGGTTCTCGTCGCTCCGCTCCGGCAGCTTGCTCTTTTCGTTGTCGCTATGCTCGGCCGGCTGGGCATTGTCCGGCGCTTGACTGTCTGCGTTCATGATCGGCTCCTTGGAAGCTTTCCTTGTGAAAGCCAAGGCAGCAAGTCGCGCGCCCGCACGATCGTGTCGACGTCGCCCATCCGGCCCGCAGGCACTACCATGGAAGCAGAGTCTTCCACGGCGCCCTCCCATGTCCGCCTCTCTCCGTTCGGCCGTAGCCGCCCTGCTCGGCGCATGCGCCGTGCTCGCGCTGACTTCATGCACCTTCACGCCGCCGCCCGGTGTCGTCGCGGCGCGCACAACCGCGCCGCCCGCGGCGCAAGGCTCGACCCTCGACGACTACAAGCAGCGCATCGCGCAACGCATCTTCGAGCGCAATCCGTCGCTGGTGCTCAAGGGCACGCCGCAAGCGATGCTGCGTTCCTTCGTGCTCGTCGCGTTCACGGTGGATCGCGGCGGCCGGCTGGTCGATTCGTCCGTGTACCGCACCAACGGCGACGACGAAGCCGAAGCCACCGCGCTCGCCTCGCTGCGTCGCGCGGCGCCGTTGCCCGCACCGCCGGCGCGGCTGCTGAACGGCAATGGCCAGTTGGAGTTGTTCGAAGGCTGGATGTTCAACGACAACGGCCAGTTCCAGCTGCAAACCTCGCACTCGCCGCAGGCGACGACCATCGACTAGCATCGACCGGTGGCGGTCGCCACGCACGCTCGTTATAATTTTTCGCACCCCGGCCGGACCTGCTTCCGGCGTGGCCTTCGCCCCGCGCCCACCCCGCGCGCCCTGCGAAGCGCCTCAGGCGCAGCCCATCTGCGCCGCGACCACGCGCGGTACTCGCGCATGCCGCCCGGCGCTGGCTCCCAGCGTCACCGCTGTCATCGCATGACCATCCCTACAAGAAGCTGACGCGACAGTCGACGGCGACAGTCGACGGCGCCACGCCCCGACGCAGCACGAATCAACGCAACACGCATCAACGCCAAGACAACGGAGACAGCATGTCCTCACCCTCGCTCTCCGCCGCCAAGCCCGGCGACGGATCCCAAAGCGCTTCCCGCGTGATTTTCGCGAGCTTCATCGGCACCGCGATCGAGTTCTACGATTTCTATGTCTATGCGACCGCCGCCGCGCTCGTCATCGGACCCGTGTTCTTTCCGCACGACTCGCCCGCCGCGCAGGCACTGTCGGCGTTCGTCACCTTCGGCATCGCGTTCGTCGCGCGGCCGATCGGCTCGTTCCTGTTCGGACATTTCGGCGACCGCATCGGCCGCAAGTCGACCCTCGTCGCCTCGCTGCTGGTCATGGGCGTCTCCACGACGCTGATCGGTTTCGTCCCCGGCTACGATTCCATCGGCAGCCTCGCGCCGATCCTGCTGTGCGTGCTGCGCTTCGGCCAGGGCATCGGTCTCGGCGGGGAATGGGGCGGCGCGGCGCTGCTGGCCACCGAGTACGCGCCCAAAGGCAAGCGCGGGCTGTTCGGGATGTTCCCGCAGCTCGGGCCGTCGATCGGCTTCCTCGCCTCCAACGGCCTGTTTTTCGGTCTGGCGCTGTCACTCACCGACGAACAGTTCCGCAGCTGGGGCTGGCGCGTCCCGTTCATCGTCAGCGCGGTGCTGGTCGCGCTCGGCCTGTACGTGCGCCTGAAAATCGCGGAGACGCCTGCGTTCCGCGCGGCCGTCGAGCGCGAGGAGCGCGTCAAGGTGCCGGTCGCGACGCTGCTCGGCAGTCACCTCATGCCCACGCTGCTCGGCGCGTTCGCGATGGTCGTCTGCTACACGCTGTTCTACATCTCGACGGTGTTTTCGCTGTCGTTCGGCGTCGGCAAGCTGCATTTCGCGCGCGAGACCTTCCTCGGCCTGCTGTGCTTCGCGGTGCTGTTCATGGCGCTCGCCACGCCCATTTCCGCAATCGCCAGCGACCGCTTCGGACGCAAGCCGGTGCTGGCAGTCGGCTGCCTGCTCGCGATCCTGTCGGGCTTCACGATGGCGCCGCTGCTCGGCAGCGGCAACACGATCCAGGTGGCGCTGTTCCTGACGATCGAACTGTTCCTGATGGGCGTGACCTTCGCGCCGATGGGCGCGCTGTTGCCCGAGCTGTTCCCGACCAACGTGCGCTACACCGGCGCGGGCGTCGCGTACAACCTGGGCGGGATTCTGGGGGCGTCGGTGGCGCCTTATATCGCGCAATTGCTCGCGAACCGGGGCGGCCTGACGTGGGTGGGTGGATATGTATCGGCGGCGGCGGCGGTCAGCCTCATCGCCGTGCTGTGCATGCGCGAGACCCGCGATATCACGTTGGAATGAGCACGCTCGAATAAACTTGGCGCCGCTCAGCGGTCGTGCCGGTTGCCTGCCTGCGCGGGCGCCGGCCGGCCGTTGACGAGCGCGACGCGCGGCGGCGCCGGCCGCTGCGCCTGCCTGACCTCCTTGTCGCGCGCGGCCTTCGCCGCCTTGCGATCGGCCCAGAAACGCGCGAGCGCCAGCAGCGTGACGATAGCGATGCCATCCGCGATCAATCCCAGGATCCAGTGCGACGGATAGCGTCCGAGTCCGAGCACGCCCATGGCCCGCAGCGCCGAATCCAGCACGAGCGACACGCACGCCCCCGCGATGAAGCACACGAGCCCTTGCTGCCCGATCGTCACGATGCCCGGCAGCCTGCGCGCGAGCCGTCCGATCCAACCGGCATACACCGCGCGCGCGACGATCCACGCGATGGCGGCGAAGCTCACGATGCGCAGGGTCGCAAGATTCTGTTTCATGAATCCCGGCGGCGGCTGCATTTCGAAGAACAGCTTGTAGAACGCGAAGACCAGCGCGACCGCAATCGCCACGGCGGTCAGCCCGCGCGCGATGCGGCTCGCATGGAATCCTTCGCTGATCGGCTGGACGCGCGCGAGCATGCCGGTCACGAACATCAGCTGCCACGCGAAGGGATTGAACGACCACGCTTCCGCATAGGTGCCGGGCAGCGCGCGTGCGAGCGGCGCGGCCGCGAGCCAGACCAGCAGGCTTGCGAAGATCGCGACCACCGGCTTCTTCTGCGCGAGCGGCACGATCACGGGCACGGCGAGGGCGAAGACGGCGTACATCGGCAATACCGCCGACAAATACGGCTGCTGCCTGAGCGTCACGATTTCGCCGATCAGACCCAGTGGCCGCGCGAGGAAATTGGGCCATTCGGTGTACTGGAGCATCGGCGTGTCGATCTTCAGCGCCATCATCAGGCCGCCGCCGATCAGCATCAGGAAGGCCGTGAACAGATAAGCGCGATAGATTTCCCAGCTGCGGCGGAAAAAACGCCGGCGCGCGGCCTTGATGCTACGGCGAGTCGCAAGCGCCGTATAAGCCGCCGCCGACGCGTAACCGCCCAGGAAGACGAACACTTCGGCGGAATCGCAAAAGGCATATTGATGCAGCGTGAAGCGCGACAGCACACTTCCCGTTATATGGTCTACCGCGATAATCAGCAGCACGATTCCTCGAAAGAAATCGACTTCGAGAGAACGTGTTGTCGGGGAAGTCATCTGGTGAATGCTCCACGGGCTGCGGTTCCACGGCGACAGGAACGTCGCGCGCGCATACGGGGTTTGTACTGACTCCCGAGAGAAAATTCCCTTTATCGACCGGTATTTAAAGTAACACCCGATGTCAGTCGGCAAGCTGGCGGCGAAATGACTTTTTGGCCCGCTATTCAGTCATTTTTGCTGTGCTTATACTCGAAGCGGCATCGAAACAAGCTCGACAAAACCAAAACGGTTCGGCAGCGTCAATCGCGGATTCTTCATTCGCGCTTCAATCGGGAGGCCACCATGCGTTTTCATCTTCAAGGCTCGCATCTGGTTGCAATGATCGCCATCGCGCTGCTGAGCGCCCTGCTGCTCGCCGTGAAGTTCCGGCCTGCAACCTGGCGCGGCGTGGTCGTCGAAGCAGTCATTGCGAATGTCGGCGCCATTCTCGCGGTCGTCGCGTTCGAGGTGCTCACCGCCTGACCTGCTCGTCCGCTCGCAAGAAATTTCAAACCGTTTGAACTCTGTTGCCAGGAGGCTGTCACATCGGGCAATGGCGTTCAGGCGACCGGTTCTTTTCGGGTTGCTCGAACGACTCCCTTCTCCTCTCCGTTCCTGCTAACGCGGGAACGTTCAAGGGCGCCAGGCGAAAGCCTCGCGCCTGTTCTTTTTTCCGCCCTGCGCATGCCGTAGTTCAAGCAATGCTTCGCTCACTCGCAGCGAACATGCCTGGCCCGCTTCGTCGGTTCAGGATTTCCCACGCTCGGAGCGTGCCCGGCATCGCGGAATGACCCGACTCAGATCCAGTGTCCCGGCACATAGCGATACTGCCCGCGATACGGCGACCACACGCCCGCGATCCAGCGCCGGCCCGCGCGCACTTCGACCCATCGTCCGGCGGCCCAGACGTAACGGCCCTGCCAGACCCAGTGTCCGGCTTCCCAGATGAAGCCCGCACGCGGCGGCGGAATGCGCTCGTAGCGCGGCGCGGGCGGCGCGCTCGGCGCGATGATCACCGCGGCGGCGTACGCCCCGGACAGCGTGACGGCGCCGGCGGCGATGATCGCGATCTGAACGAGCAGGCGGCGAAGGGACACTTTCATGAACGACCTCTTGTCGAAAAACATCGAACGCGCGCGCAGGGCGCGCGGGCAAAGCTCGCGGCGCAGGAACCTCCGCGAAACAGTTCAATGTGTAGACCGGCCGATGCGATGACAGGCGCAGGCGTGCCAGAGGCCCGAATTCGAAACGATGTGTGGACAAGTGTCAGCGACTGTCGATGCGCCTGCTCGCGCCACCTCGAAGAACGACAAGAGAATCACGCAAACGATAGCGCCACAAACGAAAAGAGCCGGAATCTCGCGATTCCGGCTCTTCCTGTAAAGCAAACGGTGCGGCACGCAGACGCGCCGCACGACGTCACGCCTGCGGAATTTCGATCTTCACTTCCAGCACTTCGAGATCGTCCTGACGTTCGAGGCTGACCCGAATGTCGTCGTTGGAAATCTTCACGTACTTCGAAATCACCGCAACGAGTTCCCGTTGCAACGCCGGCAGGTAATCGGCGGCGGCTTTGCCACCTGCGCGCTCGTGCGCAATGATCAACTGCAAGCGTTCCTTCGCGACCGAAGCGGACTTTTTCTTCTCGCCCAGCAAAAACGAAAGAATCGACATTGCGTCCCCTTACTTGGTGCCGAAGATGCGTTGCAGCAGGCCGGGCTTTTGATAATCGGTGAAGCGCAGCGGCTTCTGCTCGCCGAGAAAGCGCGACACCACGTCCTTGTACGATTCGGCGACATCCGTGCCGTCGAGATGCACGGCGGGCAAGCCCTGGTTCGATGCGTGCAGCACCGCTTCCGACTCCGGAATCACGCCGATCAGATCGATGCGCAAGATCTCCTGGATGTCGCTCAGCGACAGCATCTCGCCTTCGGAGACGCGCTTCGGGTTGTAGCGCGTGATGAGCAGGTGTTCCTTGATCGGCTCCTTGCCTTCCATCGCGCGCTTGGTCTTCGACGAGAGAATGCCGAGGATGCGGTCCGAGTCGCGCACCGACGAGACTTCCGGATTCGTCACGATGAGCGCTTCATCGGCGAAGTGCATGGCCATCAGCGCGCCGGATTCGATGCCCGCCGGCGAATCGCAGATGATGTATTCGAAGTCCATCTTGACCAGCTCGTCGATCACCTTCTCGACGCCTTCGAGCGTGAGCGCGTCCTTGTCGCGGGTCTGCGAAGCCGGCAGGATGAACAGGTTCTCGCACTTCTTGTCCTTGATGAGCGCCTGGTTCAGATTGGCTTCGCCCTGGATGACGTTGATCAGGTCGTACACCACGCGGCGTTCGCAACCCATGATGAGGTCGAGATTGCGCAGACCGACGTCGAAGTCGATCACGGCCGTCTTGTGGCCGCGCAAGGCGAGCGCCGATGCGAAGCTCGCGCTGGTGGTCGTCTTGCCGACGCCGCCCTTTCCCGAAGTCACCACAATGATTTTTGCCATACAAGTACCTTGTGTTCGTCAATAGGTCCGCTCGCGTTGCCTGGAGCGCGCGCTGGGCATCGGTGGCGCGCGGGTGGAGGCGACTCGTCAGGTCAGCCGCAGCGGTTCGATCATCAGTTTTTCTTCGTTCAGCCAGATCTGCACCGGCTTGCTCAGCACGTCGGCCGGCAGCGGGTTCTCGGTGGTCCGGTAGATTCCCGCGATGGAGATCAGTTCCGGTTCGAGACAGGTGCAGAAGATCCGCGCGTCGAGGTTGCCGTGCACGCCCGCGAGCGCGCGGCCCCGCAACGGCGCATAGATATGGATGTTTCCTTCCGCGATGACCTCGGCCCCGTAGGACACGAGCCCGAGCACGATCAGGTCGCCCTTCGCGTAGACCTGCTGGCCCGAGCGCAACGGCCGGTCGATGATGGTCGCCGGCTGCGGCAGCGTCGCGGGCGGCGGCGTGTTGGCGACGGCCGCCTCGATCACGGCGGCGGCCTCGGTGTTGGGCTTGGCTTCGTCGACGGAAGGCTTCGGCGCGCCCCGGCGATCGCGTGCTTCGAGGATCGGCAGGCCGCCTTCGTTGGCCCACTGGATGGCCCACGTCTGCGCGGGCAGCGCGACCACGCCGATGGGACGCATGCGCACGCCGGCAAGCAGCTTCTCGAGTTCCGCGAGGGAGATGCGCTCGCCTTCAGCGAGACGTCGAACGTCGATGGCGACGACATCGCCTGCGAAGAATTCGGGAGTCGCTTCGAAACGCCGCGTGAGTTCGGTGCGCAAGGCATCGAGGTCGGGAGTCTTGACGACGAAGAGAAGCGTGTCGACGGAGCCGCTGCGCAGTTCGAAATAGGGCGTTTTGTTGAGCGACATAGGAACGGCCAAAAATTTTGCGTATTTTACAGGCGTTGTCGCACACGGCCATAATTTTTGGCTCGAATTCAGCTATCGGAAACGCGAAGTGCGACGAGAGATGCGTGCCGCGCGCACGCTCGACGTGACCGCGATGCGCGCTTAGACAGGCTGCCCGGAATGCAGCCGATGCACAAAGAGGGATTCGGCTTCCTGCTCATGCAAGGGCATGGCGCGACGATCGCCGGTCGGGCCGAAGCCCAGACGTTCGTAGAAGCGCATCGCGGTGCGGTTCTCATCGGCGATCCACGCGTGCACGTCGGCCGCGCCCTGCTCCGCGAGCCATTGCGATGCGACGTTCACGAGCAGTTCGCCGCCGCGCAGATGACGCACCGCCGGCGCGACCCACAGCGCGTTCACGAAGGCGCGCCCGCCCGGTGCGTCCTCGATGTACGCATGCACGAGCCCGCAGGGATGGCCTTCGGTGTACAGCAGGAAAGTTGCGAGCTTGTCGGCGCTGGCGTGCAGCGCGGCGGTATCGTCGAATTGGGCGGGTTCGAGCAGCAGCGCATCTTCAAGCGTCTCGCCGAATGCGTAAGGCGCCTCGCGCAGCGATGCCGTGCGAAGTTCGCGCAGGACCGGACCTTGTTGCGCGGCGATGCGGCTGACGGTCAATGAGGGACTCATGCGGGCAATTTCTCTCTGACTTCAGGCTCCATGCGTGCGGCTCGTGCGGCCGGTCCGGCATGTTCAGCCATGGGCGTAGCTTCAACCGATCGGGCGGACCCGTCAATTCCTAAATCCGGGAAAGTGCTTTACAGCGCACATGGCAATGCGTAGCCGTGCTCATGGTCGCTTCGCTCATTCAGGGCGCCGCGTACGCGCCGGTGCCGTCCGGCCAGGGCGTGAGCAACTCGAAACCGTCCTCGGTCACGGCCACCATGTGTTCCCATTGCGCAGACAGCGAGCGGTCCTTGGTCGTCACGGTCCAGCCGTCGCGCGACTGCTGCGTGGCGGCGCGGCCTGCGTTGATCATCGGCTCGATCGTGAACACGAGGCCCGGCTTGAGGCGCAGTCCGGCGCCGCGCTGACCGTAGTGCAGCACTTGCGGATCTTCGTGATACACGCGGCCGATGCCATGGCCGCAGTATTCGCGCACCACGGAAAAGCCTTCCCGGTGCGCGACGCCCTGAATTGCCGCGCCGATGTCGCCGAGCGTCGCGCCCGGGCGCACTTCGCGGATGCCGGCCACCATCGCCTCGTACGTGGTTTCAGTGAGGCGGCGCGCCTCCGCGTTCGGCGTGCCGGCAAAGTACATGCGGCTCGTGTCGCCGTAGTAGCCGTCCTTGATGATCGCGACATCGATGTTGATGATGTCGCCGTCCTTCAGCTCCTTCGGCCCGGGAATGCCGTGGCAGACGACGTGATTCACCGAGGTGCAGACGGTTTTCGGAAAGCCCATGTAGCCGACGTTGGCGGGAATGGCTTTCAGTTCGTCGACGATAAAGCGGTTGCAGAGGGCGTCGAGTTCGTCGGTGGTGACGCCGGGACGGACGTGTTCGCCGATCATCGCGAGAACTTCGGCGGCCAGGCGGCCGGAAATGCGCAACTTGTCGATGTCTGCGGGAGTCTTGAGCGTGATGGCCATGGGGCGATGCAGATGGGTTCAGCGGCCTGCGTGCGCGGCCTTCGACCGGATTTCAGGCGGACGGCGCACGAGGACAATGGGGCCGATGATAGCATTCCGGCGCCGCCGGTCCTTGGCCGGAGGGGTCAGGACGCGGTTGCGGACATGCACGCTTGTGATGCACGCGGGTTTGTGTTTTAGTGGCCCCGGTTCAGACTTGCCGGAGCGTGACTACCTTGCCTCGATTTGCCCATTTGTTTGCCATGGCCGCGAGCGCCGCTGCCCTCGCCGCCTGCAGTTCGACGAGCGGTCCCGAGTTGCGCGCGTCGAAGCCCGTGATCCATGTTTCATCGGCGCGGCCCGCGTCGGATATTTCCAGCTGCCTGCAACGCATGATTCCGTCCGCGCAGACCAGGCGCGCGCAGGGTTCGACCGAGCTGATGGTCGGGTCGAAGGCGTGGCTCGTGACCTTGACGCCTTCGGTGTATGGGTCGGAGGTGAAGGTGCAGCAGTCATCCAGCGACGATGGCGGTGTGCCGGAGCCGGAGCTGCGGTTTGATATTGCGCGGTGTACGACTTGAGTGCGACGGGCTAGGCGATCCATATTCGCTCACTTTCCCAGCCCGGCGGGAAACCTGCGGCGCGAATGTTCACGAGCTCCGACTGCGGGAAAGTAAGGCAATGCGCTTTCACTGCGCCAGACCATCCGCTTTCCGGCCGAATGACTCGCAACATGGTTTCGAGGATGCACAGCGTGCCGTACGTCCGCCGCCGTGCAAATTCATCTCTCGCCAAATGGTGCAGGTATTGATGCGGTTGAGTGTCGGGAAGTTTCGGTGGTTCGGGGTGGTTGCGATTCCACAGCCGTGAATGATGCGCAGCGACGTTTCGCACGAAGTCGATCGTGCGTAGCCATGACGCCAGATGCTGTCCGCTGATTCCATATCGGCTCGCGATCTTGTTCTGATCGCCGCACTTCATCCCGGCGAAAAATTTCGACAGTAAGCCGAAGTCCCAAATCTCTGTGGCGACCCGGATCGGAAGCGCTGCGCCGTATTTCTGCTCATGATGAGCGACGAAATCTTCCTTGCGACTTTTTCTCAGTGCCTCTTTGTATTTTTCCAGCCACTCTTGATGTCGCGTGAGCCTCCTTGGGCCCTGTCGTTTCTGGCAGAAATTCGCGTCCAACTGAGCTGTTGGTTCGTGGGCGCGACGATGCCGCCGCCCAAGCAAATGCGCGATATCGACGCGCACCGCGACCGCGACTCTCTCGATGGCGTCGAGGACGAGCAATCTCAATTTCCTGTCGAACTCGTAGAGTGCCTCGGCCAATTCGAACGACGCTCCGTCGAGAGAATCATCGCTACGGCGGACATCGCTGCCAGGAGTCGGGACGCGAAGCGGGAACCCGTAGCCAACCAGACGGTAATAGCCGATTCCTTGCAGCGTTGCTAAAGCCGCAGCATCGTCACCAACAGCCAAGTTTCGCGATTTCAGGAGGTCCAGTTGGTCTGCGTAAGGGCGGTACAGTTTTAACGGAGAGAATTCCGGCTTGTCGGTTGCCGTCATGCAAGGATCGGTCTCCTCAAATGGAAATCCCCCACATGGGACACCAATCTTTCGATCGGGCTCAGAGGTGAGGGACATATTGGAGAGTGATTCCAAATGACTGATGGAAGCCGTCAACAAGGAAAATCAAATCGAGATGTTCGCCACATAGGCGGCATTGCCTTGCATACGCCAGAATGACGAAAGGCCGCCCGATGGGCGGCCTTTCTGTTTGATGCTTTCGATGTTCTTGGCGGAGAGGGTGGGATTCGAACCCACGGTACGGGAAAACCGTACGCCTGATTTCGAGTCAGGTACATTCGACCACTCTGCCACCTCTCCGTCTACCCTCTCGGGCCTTCGTCAAGCCGGTCGTTGCTCGGCGAAGAACGAAACTATATCGAACTCTCGGAACCTTGCCAAGCCCCTTTTGCCAACCTTCAGCAAAATAAGCGCGAGGCCAGTGTCATGCGCCCACGGCGGCTTCGATGCGCTCCTGACCACGCATATAAGGCCGCAACACGGCGGGAATCGTCACCGAGCCATCCGCGTTCTGGAAGTTCTCCAGCACCGCGACGAGCGTGCGGCCCACCGCCAGTCCCGAGCCGTTCAGCGTGTGCACGAACTCCGGCTTGCCCTGGGCATTGCGGAAGCGCGCCTGCATGCGGCGCGCCTGGAAAGCCTCGGTGTTCGAGCAGCTCGAAATCTCGCGATACGTGTTCTGCGCCGGCAGCCAGACTTCGAGGTCGAAGGTCTTCGCCGCTGAAAAACCCATGTCGCCCGTGCACAGCGTGATCAGTCGATACGGCAATTCCAGCTTCTGCAGGATGGCTTCGGCCTGGCCGACCATCTCGTCGAGCGCGGCGTACGAATGCTCGGGCGCCACGACCTGCACCATCTCCACCTTGTCGAACTGATGCTGCCGGATCAGGCCGCGCGTGTCACGCCCGTACGAGCCCGCTTCGGACCGAAAACACGGCGAATGCGCGGTGAGCTTCACGGGCAGCGCGGCTGCGTCGAGAATGCTCTCGCGCACGGTGTTGGTCAGCGAGATCTCGGACGTCGAAATGAGGTACTGCGTGACCGTGTTCTCCTCGCCGCCCTTCTCCACGCGGAACATGTCGTCCGCGAACTTCGGCAACTGGCCCGTGCCGTAGAGAATCTCCGGATTCACGATGTACGGCGTGTACGCCTCGGTATAGCCGTGCTGCTCCGTGTGCGTGTCGATCATGAACTGCGCGAGCGCGCGATGCAGCCGCGCAATCTGTCCGCGCAACAGCGTGAACCGCGCGCCCGACAGCTTCGCGCCGGTTTCGAAGTCGAGGCCGAGCGGCGCGCCGACATCCACATGGTCCTTGATCTCGAAGTCGAACGCGCGGGGCGTGCCCCAGCGCCGCACCTCGACGTTCTGGGTCTCGTCGCGGCCCACCGGCACGCTCTCGTGCGCCAGGTTCGGCACGGTGAGCATCAGGTCCGACAGGCGCTTCTGCACGTCGTCCAGCTTCGCCGCCGACTCCTTCATGGTGTCGCCGATCCCGCCCACTTCCGCCATCACCGCCGAGGTGTCCTCGCCGCGGCCCTTCATCGCGCCGATCTGCTTCGAGAGGCTGTTGCGGCGCGCCTGCAGTTCTTCGGTGCGCGTCTGGATCTCGCGGCGCTCGGCTTCGAGCGCGGCAAACGCGGCGACGTCGAGCGTGAAGCCCCGGTCGGCGAGGCGCTTCGCGACGCCGTCCAGGTCTTTGCGGAGGGTTTGGATATCGAGCATGGCGGGGGCTGCTGGTTGAGTATTCGTGAAACGTCGATTCTAGCGCACGGCCAGCGCCGGCCGGACAGGCATCAGCCCTCAGCGCTTCTTGTCGTCGCGGTGTTCGCGCCGCCACGCGTCGTCGAGATCGCTAAGGCGCGCGAGCTTCTCGCCGATCTTGCCTTCGAGCCCACGCGGCGTCGGCTGATACCACGAAGGCTCGCGCATGCCGTCGGGCAGATAGGTCTCGCCGGCGGCGTAGGCGTCGGGTTCGTCGTGCGCGTAGCGATATTCGTGGCCGTAGCCGAGTTCCTTCATCAGCTTGGTCGGCGCATTGCGCAGATGCACCGGCACGCCGCGCGACTGATCGCGGCCGACGAAGCGGCGCGCCTCGTTGTACGCGTTGTAGCCGGCATTCGATTTCGGCGCGACCGCCAGATAGATCAACGCCTGTGCGAGCGCCAGTTCGCCTTCCGGCGTGCCGAGGCGCTCGTAGGTCTCGGCGGCGTCGAGCGCGATGCGCGCACCCCGCGGATCGGCAAGTCCGATGTCCTCCCACGCCATCCGCACGATGCGCCGCGCCAGATAGCGCGGGTCCGCGCCGCCGTCGAGCATGCGGCAGAACCAGTACAGCGCGCCGTCCGGATTGCTGCCGCGCACCGACTTGTGCAGCGCGCTGATCTGGTCGTAGAACGCATCGCCGCCCTTGTCGAAACGGCGCAGGTTCTCGGCGAGCGCGCTGCCGAGCAAGGCGCCGTCGACTTCGCCCTGCTTCTGCTGCGCCGCCGCGCGCGCGACGATCTCGAGATTGTTCAGCAGCTTGCGGCCGTCGCCGTCGGCCGAACCGACCAGCGCATCGCGGGCCTCGTCCGTGAACGTGAGGCCGCCCAGTTCCCGGCTCGCGCGCTCGAGCAATTCCTTCAGTTCGTCGGCGTCGAGGCTCTTCAGCACGTAGACGGCCGCGCGCGACAAGAGCGCGCTGTTCACCTCGAACGACGGATTCTCGGTCGTCGCGCCGACGAACACGAACAGGCCGGACTCCACGTGCGGCAGGAAGGCGTCCTGCTGGCTCTTGTTGAAGCGATGCACTTCATCCACGAACACGAGCGTCTGATGCCCGTTCGCGCGATGAATCTGCGCCGTCTCCACCGCCTCGCGGATATCCTTGACACCGGACAGCACCGCCGAAAGCGAGATGAACTGCGCGTGGAACGCGTCGGCCATGAGGCGCGCGAGCGTGGTCTTGCCGACGCCGGGCGGGCCCCACAGGATCATCGAATGCGCTTCGCCCGATTCGAACGCGACGCGCAGCGGTTTGCTCGGGCCAAGCAGGTGTTTCTGGCCGATCACGTCGTCGATGGTGCGGGGGCGCAGACGCTCCGCGAGCGGAACGGTGCCACGGTTTTCTTCGAACATGTGCTGTGCGATGCAGGTTGACGCGGTTGGGTGGATCGCGGCGATAATCTCGCGCTTCCCGAGAGAGGCGCCGGCCGGCGGCGGAACGGGTCATTATGACAGCCGGGCCGCGAGGGCATCGGACCCGCCTGCGCGTGACCGTCTCGGACAACGCATCGACCATATGAGGACGCAATCCGATGGGGCAAGAGCACACCACGAACGCTGCGGCGCACGGCGAAACTTCCACCTACGCGCCGCTCACCCCCGTGCCACCCGAACGGCGCGCCTTCGCGACGAGCGACGCCTTCGCGCTGTGGTTCTCGCTCGGCATCGGCCTGCTGGTCGCGCAGGCGGGCGCGCTGCTGGTGCCGGGACTGTCGCTGCCGCATGCGCTCGCGGCGATCGGCATCGGCACGGTGGTCGGCGTCGTGCTGCTGGCGCTCGCGGGCGTGATCGGCACGGACACCGGGCTCGCCGCCATGTCCTCGCTGCGGCCGACGCTCGGCGTGCGCGGCGCCTCCGTGCCGGCGGTGCTCAACGCGGTCCAGCTGGTCGGATGGGGCTCGTTCGAGATCATCGTGATGCGCGATTCCGCCGATGCCCTCGCGAAGCAATCCTTCCACTTCTCGATGCCGATCGTCTGGACGCTGATCTTCGGCGTGCTCGCCACGCTGCTCGCGGTGAGCGGCCCGCTGTCCTTCGTGCGGCGCTTCCTGCGCACCTGGGGCATCTGGCTGCTGCTCGGCGGCGCAGGCTGGCTGACCTGGAACCTGCTCGCGAAGCACGATCTCGCCGCGCTGATGGCGCGGCCCGGCACCGGCGAGATGGCGTTCGGCGCGGGCATCGACCTCGTCGTCGCGATGCCGCTGTCGTGGCTGCCGCTGATCGCCGACTACACGCGCTTCGGCCGCAGCGCGGGCGGCACGTTCCGCGGCACGCTGCTCGGCTACGGCATCGCGAATCTCTGGTTCTACGCGCTCGGCGCGATCTACGGTCTCGCGGCCGGCGGCGGCGATGCGCTGCTGACCACCGCGTTCGCGCAGGCGGGCGGCGGTCTCGCGCTGTTCCTGATCCTGATCGATGAAACCGACAACGCCTTCGCCGACATCCACTCCGCCGCCGTTTCAACCGGCACGTTGTGGGCGCGCGCCAGCGTGCCGCTGCTGTCGTGCGCGTTCGGGGCGCTGTGTACGCTGGTCGCGCTGGTGGTCGAGATGGGCAAGTACCAGAACTTCCTGCTGCTGATCGGTTCGGTGTTCGCGCCGCTCTTCGGCGTGGTGCTGGCGGATCACTTCATCGTGCGCAAACGCCGCATCGACACCGCCGTGCTCGCCGATCCCACCGGCCGCTATGGCTATTCCGGCGGCTGGCATGTGAGCGCGTTCATTGCGTGGGGCGTCGGCATTGCCGCCTATCACGCGATCAACCAGTGGCTGCCGAACCTCGGCGCGACGTTGCCCGCGCTCGCGCTCGGCGCGGTGTGCTATCTGCTGCTCGTGGCGGGACGGCGGCGCGCGTACGCGTAAGGCCGCGAGCAAGCCGGTCGCTCAACGCGCCGCGCGATATTCGACGCCCGGCAGCACGCACAGCAGTTCGAAGGCGAGATTGGCGCCGAGCAGCGCCGTGGTGCCGAACGGATCGTAGGGCGGCGCGACTTCCACCAGATCCGCGCCGACGATGTTCAGCCCGCGCGCGCCACGCACGATCTCCAGCGCCTGCGGCACCGTCAGGCCGGCGATTTCCGGCGTGCCCGTGCCGGGCGCGAAGGCCGGATCGATGCCATCGATATCGAACGTGATGTAGACGGGACCGTCGCCCATCTGCGCGCGCACTTCGTCCATCAGCGGCGCGAGCGACTTGTTCCAGCATTCCTCGGTCTGCACGACGCGAAAGCCCTGCTCGCGGCACCAGTCGAAATCGCCGGCCTCGTAGCCGGTGCCGCGCAGGCCGATCTGCACGACGCGCGAGCAGTCCAGCAAGCCCTCCTCCACCGCGCGGCGAAACGGCGTGCCGTGCGCGATCTTCTCGCCGAACATGGTGTCGTTGACGTCCGCGTGGGCGTCGATGTGAATCAGCCCGACCTTCCCGTGCTTCGCGTGGATCGCGCGCAGGATCGGCAACGCGATGGTGTGATCGCCGCCGAGCGTGAGCGGCGTGCAGTCGTGCTGCAGGATCTCGCGATACGCACGCTCGACGCGGTCGATGGAATCGAGCAGGTTGTACGGATTGATCGCGACGTCGCCGATATCCGCGACGCGCAGCGAATCGAACGGCGCGGCGCGCGTCGCCATGTTGTACGGGCGCAGCAGCACGGATTCGCTGCGCACCTGACGGGGGCCGAAGCGCGCGCCGGTGCGATTGGACGTGCCGAGATCGAACGGCACGCCGACAAAGCACGCATCCAGCCCGGCGGCGGACGGGACATGCGGCAGACGCATCATCGTCGTGATGCCGCCGCAGCGCGGCATCTGGTTGCCGGAAAGTGGCTGCGGACGTTCGGCGCGGGCGTCGAGAAAGTGGGAATCGAAGTGTTCTGCGGGGGCAAACAGCGCGGAAGTATTCATGGCGTCGGATGAATCAGGATGGGTATGCTGCCATTCATAGCCGCTTTCCTCCGGCGTTAAAATGACGACAAAAACAACTTCACATCGATTTTTATCGATGTATCGGCGGCGCGCATGTTCACTCACTTGTCCGACCTGGATCTCCGGCTGATCCGCGTGTTTCTCGCCATCGCCGACGCGGGCGGCGTGTCGTCGGCGCAGGCCACGCTCAACGTCGGGCAATCCACCATCAGCACGCAGCTCGCGACGCTCGAAACCCGGCTCGGCTATCGCCTGTGCGAACGCGGCCGCGGCGGCTTCGCGCTGACTTCGCGCGGCGAACAGTTCGTCGAGGCGTGCCGCACGCTGCTCGCGGCCATCGACACCTTCGACTCCACCGCCCGCAACGTCGGCAAGACGCTGGTCGGCACGCTCACGCTCGGGATGATCGGCAATACACCGGTCAGCGCGAACGCACGCGTCAGCGAAGCCATCGCGCGCTTTCGCCAGCGCGACGAATCCGTGCGCTTCGCGGTGCTCGTGCGCTCGCCGGGCGAACTCGAGGAAATGCTGCTCGCAGGACGCATCCAGATGGCGATCGGCTATTTCTGGCATCGCGTGCCGTCGCTCGATTACGTCGAGATCTTTGCCGAGGAACAGCTCGCCTATTGCGGCCGCGGGCATCCGCTGTACGCACGTGCGGGACGTGTGCGCATGAGCGAGGCCAATGAGCACGACTGGGCATGGCGCAGCTATCCGCTGCCGGAGGCCGGGACGCTTGCGCCGCGACTCGTCGGCGCGGTCGCCGACAACATGGAGGCCGTCGCGATGCTCGTGCTCTCGGGACAGCATCTCGGCTATCTGCCCGAGCATTTCGCCGCGCCGTATGTGAAGGAAGGACTGCTCGCGCCGCTGAATCCAAAAGCGATGCGCTATCGCGTCGCGTTCCAGATGGTCACGCGTGCGCGGCGTGCGGGCGGTGCGAAACGCGAGATCGTCGAAGCGTTCATCGAAGACATGCAGGCTGCGCACGGCTGAGATTGCTTTTAGGCAGGCGTTTTCAGCCGTTATTGGCCCATCCACAAGCATGACAATTTTCTACAAATCTAATACCGGAATCTTATTGATCAGGCAATACGACTTCTCCTAATATCAATTCATGGACATCTCAAAATTGAGCGCGACAACGGGTCCGAAGGACCGGAAGCGTGCTCGGTTGCAGCGCTGACTGACCATCGCGGACGGGCAGCACCTTCTCTTAGGACGAGGGAACCATGATCGACGCAAAGCTGGGTAGGGCACGACGGGCCGGACAACTCGTTCTGGCCAGCGCGATGAGTTACTGCGCGATGGCGAGCGCAGGCACGAACGGCGGCGTCATCTACTTCACGGGATCGATCGTGGACTCGCCATTCGGCGTATCGGTTGGATCGGGGAATGCCTCTGCGACCGCCTCCCCGATGCGGATCGACCAGACGAGCGGGCGCACCGCGCACGTGATGTTCTCCGCCGAGCCAAGCGATGCGCCGAGCGCTGGCGTGTCGATGTCGGTGATCGGACACAGCCCGGCATCCGGCGCGCGTTTGCTCGCGACCCGCTTCACCGACAGCCGGGGCAACACCACGCCGTCCGATGCAGGCGGCACTTACCACGTAGGCAAACTCGGCGGCACGCTGTCGATGCGCGCGCTCGACGAGACGCCCGCGTCCGTGACCCGCGTCCTGCTGACGACGAGCTACAACTGAGCCGCGATGAAGGCACGGCCCGGCGGGCGCCGGGCTGCGTAGATCAGCCGATGATCAGCCGTTGATCACGTCCGCGCCCTTCGGCACGGTGAACTTGAACGCATCGCTCTTGATGGGCGGGTTCTTCTGGATGTTCGAGAACGTGAGCAGCGTGACATTGCCGAACACGTCGTGCAGTTCCATCGCTTGCAGGTTGCCGTCCTTGAAGCCGATGCCGACCGTCTCGAACTGCGTGTCCTTCGCTTTCGGCGTGAGTTCGAGCCAGTCGATGCCGCCCTTCTCGCCCGCATCGCGCAAGTTGAAGTTCTTGTCCAGGTCGTTGCTGCCGAACAGGATGGCCGCCGGGCTCGCACCCAGCGCGCCGCCAAGCGTGCGCACGGTGACCTGGTTCAGATCCTTGTCATACACGTAGAGCTTGTCGCCATCCGCCTGCAGGACCTGCGCATACGGCTTCTGATACGACCAGATGAACTTGCCCGGCCGCGCGAACATGAACGTGCCGCTCGATGTCGTGCCCTTGGTCGGCACGGGCGTGGACGTAGCGCCGTTGTTGGCCTTGCCCGGCGCCTTGATTTCCTGTTGCGTGAAGTCGCCGCGCGCGGCCTTGACCTGCGACACGAACGCCTTCAGCTGTTCGGTGCCGCTCGCGAAGGCGTGCGACGCCAGCAGCATCGACGCTGAAAACAATGCGGCGCTCAGGACCTTGAGCGTCCGGCTCCCCGTATGGTGTTGCATCGTGATGTTCTCCCTTTGATTCGCGCCGCGCGTCATTCGGCGTCGCGCGCCGGCGTCAGGATCTCGCGGTTGCCGTTCGACGACATCGCCGACACCAGCCCCGAATTCTCCATCTGCTCCAGCAGCCGCGCCGCGCGGTTGTAGCCGATGCGCAAGTGCCGCTGCACCAGTGAAATGGATGCGCGGCGATTCTTGATGACGACCTCGACCGCCTGGTCGTACAACGGATCGGACTCGCCGTCCGCGCCGCCGGTTCCGTTGGCGCCGGCCGAGCCTTCGTCGCCCTCGCCGGCAAGCCCGCCTTCGAGCAGGCCTTCGATGTAATTCGGCTCGCCCTGCTCCTTCAGCTTGTCCACCACGCGATGCACTTCCTCGTCCGACACGAACGCGCCGTGCACGCGCACCGGCAGGCCCGAGCCCGGCGGCAGATAGAGCATGTCGCCCATGCCGAGCAGCGACTCCGCGCCCTGCTGGTCCAGGATCGTGCGCGAGTCGATCTTCGACGAAACCTGGAACGCCATCCGCGTCGGCACATTGGCCTTGATGAGGCCGGTGATTACGTCCACCGAAGGCCGCTGCGTCGCGAGAATCAGGTGGATGCCCGCCGCGCGCGCCTTCTGCGCGATACGCGCGATCAGTTCCTCGACCTTCTTGCCGACCACCATCATCAGGTCGGCGAGTTCGTCGATCACGACCACGATGTTCGGCAAGCGCGTGAGCGGTTCCGGTTCATCCGGCGTCAGGCTGAACGGATTCGGAATCTTTTCGTCGCGCTTCTTCGCGTCGTCGATCTTGCTGTTGAAGCTCGCGAGATTGCGCACGCCCATCTTGCTCATCAGCTTGTAGCGGCGCTCCATTTCGGCGACCGCCCAGTTGAGCGCGTGACCGGCCTGGCGCATGTCGGTGACGACCGGACACAGCAGATGCGGAATGCCTTCGTAGACGCTCATTTCGAGCATCTTCGGGTCGATCAGGATCAGCCGCACCTGATCCGCGCTCGCCTTGTAAAGCAGCGAGAGGATCATCGCGTTGATGCCGACCGACTTGCCCGAGCCCGTCGTACCCGCGACCAGCAAGTGCGGCATCTTGGCGAGATCGGCGCAGACCGGATTGCCGCCGATGTCCTTGCCGAGACCCATGGTCAGCGGCGACGCGCCGTTCGCATAGACTTCGGAGCCGAGGATCTCGGAGAGCTTGACGGTCTGACGGCGCTGGTTCGGCAGCTCGAGCGCCATGTAGTTCTTGCCCGGAATGGTTTCGACGACGCGGATCGACACCAGCGACAGCGAGCGCGCCAGATCCTTCGCGAGACCGACGATCTGGCTGCCCTTCACGCCCGTTGCGGGCTCGATTTCATAGCGCGTGACGACCGGACCCGGATACGCCGCGACCACGCTCACTTCCACACCGAAGTCCTTCAGCTTCTTCTCGATGAGACGCGAGGTGTATTCGAGGGTATCGGCGGCGATGGTTTCCTGGGTCTTCGGCGGCGGGTCGAGCAGCGCCAGCGGCGGCAGCGTGGAGTCGCCCGGCAGGTCCTTGAAGAGCGGCACCTGCTTTTCTTTTTCCGCGCGCTCCGAGCGCGCCGGCGTGGGCACGGCGGGCACGATCATCACCGGTTCGTGATCTTCGTTCTTCTCGCGCGAACGCACGACCTTGCCCTCGCGCTTGACCGCCGCGGCCTCGCCGAGCTTGCGGTCGCGGCCGGCCTCACGGCGCAGTTGCGCGCCGGTGATCGCGTTGAGAATGCCGTCGCCGACCTTCTCGCACACCGAGAGCCACGAGAAGCGGAAATACAGCGACAGCCCGATGGCGAGCGCGATCAGCAGGAACAGCGTGGCGCCGGTGAAGCCCAGCGCGTGCGACACATGGCGCGCGACCATGTCGCCGATCACGCCGCCGGGCGCGCGCGGCAGCTGCACCTTGAGCGACCACATGCGCAAGGCCTCGATGCCGTCGGAGGCAAGCAGCACGAGCACGAAGGCGAAGGCTTCGGCGAGCCAGGTGCGGTCCTTCGGCGCGTCTTCATCGACGACCGGCGGTTGCGTGATACGGCGATAGTTCGCGATGATGCGCCGCGCGAGCAGCACGATCAGCCAGTAAGAGGACAGCCCGAACACGAGCAGCAGGATGTCCGACGTATAAGCGCCGACGCGGCCCGCCCAGTTCGCGATGCGTTCGACGCTGACGGCGTGGGTCCAGCTCGGGTCCCTGCGGCTGTACGAGAGCAGCGCCATCACGAGGAACAGTCCGAGCGCGACCTGGAGGATCCAGCGAATCTCGGTGAAGAGCCGCGACATGCGGTGCGGCAGTGCCTGCGGGCTCGCGGAATAAGGTGCTTTGGCCATTGATTCGATGCTTGGTGTCGCCTGCTTGCGGCCTCGCCGGCCGGTGCGCCGGGACCGCCTGGAACGGTGGCCTATTGTAAACGCTGCATTGCGGGGAACGGCGTAAAAACGCCCCGGCGCTTGCAACCTGTAACACTCGTCACGCGGGCGTCATGGGCGCAAACCTCGCGCGCCGCGCCTATCGGCGCAATTGAAAGGTTCACTCGGAAGGCTTTTCGAGGCACCTTTATAATCCCCGTTTTGCACTCAAATACGGTTCATCGGAAGCGCTCCGGCGCCTCCACGCGGCCACGAGCCGCGCGGCGGGTGTCGATATTGCTGCGGTTCGCGCATGGCAACCAGCGCCCAGCCGCGCTGGCCACGCTGCCGCAAGCTCATCCGGCGCGCTTTCGAGCCGACCATCAAAAACGGACCACTATCATGTCTTCGCCCAAACACGCCAAAGTGCTGATCCTCGGTTCCGGCCCCGCCGGCTACTCCGCCGCGGTCTATGCGGCGCGCGCGAATCTGTCGCCGCTGCTCATCACCGGCCTCGCCCAGGGCGGCCAGCTGATGACCACCACGGATGTCGAAAACTGGCCGGGCGACCCCTCGGGCGTGCAGGGCCCGGAACTGATGCAGCGTCTCGAAGAACACGCGCGCGCCTTCAACACGGACATCGTGTTCGATCACATCCACACCGCCAAGCTCAATGAAAAGCCGATGCGCCTCATCGGCGACTCGGGCGAATACACCTGCGATTCGCTGATCATCGCGACCGGCGCGTCGGCGCAGTATCTCGGCATGCCGTCGGAGGAAGCGTTCATGGGCAAGGGCGTGTCCGCCTGCGCCACCTGCGATGGTTTCTTCTATCGCAACGGTGAAGTCGCGGTCATCGGCGGCGGCAACACGGCGGTCGAGGAAGCGCTGTATCTGGCGGGCATCGCGAAGAAGGTGACGGTGATTCATCGCCGCGACAAGTTCCGCGCCGAGCCGATCCTGATCGACCGCCTGCTCGCGAAGGAAAAGGAAGGCGTGGTCGAGATCAAGTGGAACCACGTGCTCGACGAAGTCACCGGCGACCAGTCCGGCGTCACGGGTCTGCGCGTCAAGCACACGCAGACCGGCGAGACGACCGACATCGCGCTGCAGGGCGTGTTCGTCGCGATCGGCCACAAGCCCAACACCGATCTCTTCATCAACCAGCTCGAGATGAAGAACGGCTACATCATCACGAAGGGCGGCACGACCGGCGACGCCACCTCCACGAGCCTTCCCGGCGTGTTCGCGGCGGGCGACGTGCAGGATCACGTGTATCGCCAGGCCATCACCAGCGCGGGCACGGGCTGCATGGCCGCGCTCGATGCGCAGCGCTACCTCGAAAGCATCCATGAAACGGCCACGCCGCATTCGATGAGCCACGAAGCGGATCGCTGATCCGCCGGACCGCGCGCGCGGCGAGCCGCTAGAATGTGATCAGCCCGCACGGTGCGCTTCGTGCATCGCTTTGGAAGCTTGCAGAACGGGCCACGGTTCACGCCGCCGGCCCGTTTTCTTTGCGGCAGGCGCGCGGCGGGCGGCTTGCTTTCCGGCATTCGCCCGCGCACCCCATCCTCGACTCAGTTTCCAGACGTTTCCAACTGGCCGAACGATGCCGAAGAATCACCCCCATCCAAACGAACCGAAAGCCCGGCGCAAGCCTGCGCCGCCATCGGCCGAACCGCCAGCGCGCGAGCCGGCCAGGCCCGCCGACGTCGCCGCCGCGGTAAGGCGCGACGGACTCGCGGGCCTGTCGACGCTCAAGCGCGCGCTCAAGGCCGACGCCGAGCAGCGCGAGATCCAGCGCGTCGCGGCAGCGCGCGCCGAGCGCGAGAGCGTCGCGGATGCCGATGAATTCCGCCGCGCCATCGACTCGATCGGCGCCGTCGAACCGCTGAAGACCCCGCCCCGCACGACGCTGACCCGTGTGCCGCCCCCGCCGCTGCCGCTGCAGAGCCGTCGCGACGAAGAAGCGGTGCTGCAGGAGGCGCTGTCGGACGAATACGATCCCGAAAGCCTGCTCGATATCGACGACACGCTGTCCTTCAGCCGCCCGGGCATCAGTCAGGAAGTGGTGCGCAAACTGCGGCGCGGCGCGTGGATCGTGCAGGCGCAACTCGACCTGCACGGCATGCGGCGCGAAGAAGCGCGCGAGGCGCTGGCGGAGTTCATCCGCGAATCCGTGAAGCGCGGGCTGCGCTGCCTGCGCGTGATCCACGGCAAGGGACTCGGCTCGATTGGCCGCGAACCGGTGCTGAAAGGCAAGGTGCGCGCGTGGCTGGTGCAGAAGTCGGAGGTGATCGCGTTCTGCCAGGCGCGTCCGCACGACGGCGGCGCGGGCGCCGTGCTCGTGCTGCTGCAGCCGGGCGGTACGTCGCGCCAGCACCATCATCCGCAGGATCGCGGCGGCGAAGACAAGTCGAGGCAGGGGTCCGAACGTGCATCCTAGACTGACGCTCGCCATCAGCATCATGGAGGCGCTCGCGATCTTCGCCTACGCCTTCTCCGGGCTCATCGAGGCGCGCAAGCGCCGGCTGGACGCGGTCGGCGCGTTTCTCGTCGCGCTCGTCACGGCGTTCGGCGGCGGCACGGTCCGCGACGTATTGCTGTCGCGCCGGCCGTTCTACTGGGTCGAGCATCAGGACTACGTGCTCTTCATCTTCGCGATGGCGATCTTCGCGCCGCTGTTCCTGCGCGTGACCTCGCGCCTGTTCGACCAGCGCGCGCTGCTGGTGACCGACGCGATCGGCCTCGGTCTCTTCAGCGTGTCGGGCACGTCCGTCGCGCTGGACGCGCAAATGCCCGCCTTCACGGCGACGATGATGGGCGTCGTCACCGGCGTGTTCGGCGGCGTCATGCGCGACGTGCTGTGCAACGAAGTCCCGCTGATCCTGCGCGATTCGCGTCCCTATGCGGTGTGCGCGTTCGCGGGCTGCTGGATCTATCTCGGACTGGAGCGGCTCGACGTCGACACGATCTACAACGTGCTGCTCTCGACGGCGTTCATCCTGCTCGCGCGCCTCGTCACCTTCAAGCTCGACATCCGGCTGCCGCACTAGACGCCTTGGGGCACGTACCGCGAAGCAGGCGGGAAAACCCCTCGTTTTGCTACAATCGCTTCGTTTCCCGCCCCTTATCCGGCCACAGCGCGGCCACGGCGCGTATCCGCCCTAGGTCGCCACTACGCACACAGAACATGAACATCGAGCAAGCGCGTTTCAACATGATCGAGCAACAGATTCGTCCGTGGGAAGTGCTGGACCAGGACGTCCTCAATCTGCTTTCGATCGTCAAGCGTGAGAACTTCGTTCCCGCCGCGTACCGCAACATTGCCTTCGCAGACCTCGAAGTGCCGCTGCCCGGCGGCGAACGCATGCTGGCGCCGCGCGTCGAGGCGCGCATTCTGCAGGAACTCGCGGTTCACAAGGGCGAGACGGTGCTGGAAATCGGCACGGGTTCCGGCTACATGGCCGCCCTGCTCGCGCATCGCGGACGCAGCGTGACGAGCGTCGAGATTTCGCCGGAGCTGGCCGACCTCGCGCGCCAGAACCTCGCGGCGAACGGCGTGACGAACGCCGAAGTGATCACCGGCGACGGCGCGCGCGGCTGGACCGACGGCGCGCCCTACGACGTGATCTGCGTGTCCGGCGGCCTGCCGGTCATGCCGCAGGAATTCCTCGAACAGTTGAAGATTGGCGGGCGCATTGCGGCGTTCGTCGGCGTGGCGCCGGTCATGAAGGCGCAGATCGTCACCCGCGTCGATGAAAAGCAGTTCCGCGTCTCGGACGTGTTCGAAACGCTGGTCGCGCCGCTCAAGAACGCGGTGCATCCGTCGCTGTTCCGCTTCTGATTGCGCTTCGTGCCGCCGTGAAGTCACGGCGGCACGCTCCCCGTGCGCGCTGTGCTTGCTGTCGTCTTTCGAATATGTACAAGCAAAATATCACCCCCCCCCAACATGGCGCGG
>NZ_JARUXP010000001.1:677922-693351 GCF_031451315.1 Caballeronia sp. LZ032 | reverse complement strand
CTCACCCGCCGGTGCCAGCGGGCGGGTGCCCCTGTTTTTGGGGCGTGGGGGCGCGCTGTGTGTGGCCGGCGCCACGCTCCCGTTCCTCGCTGTCCTTGCTGTCGTCTTTCGAAGATCTCCATGCAAAATCTCACCGCACCCGAACTTGCCGCGTGGCTGGCCGATACCTCGCGCCCCGCGCCCGTCCTGCTCGACGTGCGCGAGCCCTGGGAGGTCCAGACCGCGAAGCTGGACAACATCGTGTCGATTCCGATGCGCGACATTCCCGCCCGCAGCGAAGAACTCGACGACGACGCGCAGATCGTGTGCATCTGCCATCACGGCGCGCGCAGCGCACAGGTCGCGATGTTCCTGGAATCGCGCGGCTTCACGCAGATGTTCAACCTGTACGGCGGCATCGACGCGTGGTCGCGTCAGGTCGATCCGGCGGTGCCCACGTACTGATCCTGCGTCATCCGGCGCTCGACCACAGCGCCGTGCCGTTCGCGGCATAGATGACCAGATGGCCGTCCTTCTGGATCAGCGCCACCGCTCCCGGATGACCCGACGTACCGGTCTGCCACACCCGCGTCCCGTTCCTGTCGTATAACGCCAGATTGCCGTCGTCCTGCATGCGGACTTCGGCGCCGGGCGCGCCCGCGCTCTGCGACGACCACACGACCGCGCCGTTCTGCATCGCGACGAGATAGCCGTCGTCCCGCACCGTCAGCGTGACGCCGCCGCTGCACGCCGCCAGCGATCCACCCACGCCGAAACCTTCGCCTGCCGCCAGACGGCCGCAGGCGCCCGGTGCATTGACTTGCGGCAGCGCCGCGAACCAGTCCGGATCGGCTGCGTTCGCAATGGCCTGCGCGCCTGCGTCGTTCGGATGCAGATGGTCGCCGCTGTCGAACGCCGGGGCATACGCGGCCTGATTGCCAGCGTCGCCGGTTGCCCCCGCCTGATCGAGCACGGCGTCGCAGCCGCTGCCGGCGCGATCGCGCAGGAACGCGTTGATCTGCTCGCGGGTGGTCTCGATGGCCGGCGTCCACTCCGCGACGCCCTGGAACGGCGTCAGCGTCGAGCAGATGACGCCGAGCTGCGCGGCGTGCGCTTGTCCGATCACGCGCCGGTACGCGTCTTCGAGTTGCTGCGCCGTCGGCGGATCGGCGTGAATGAGACTGTTCACGGCTTCGTCCGAGACGATCACCCATTTGACGTTCGCCTGCTCCAGCACGTCGCGGGCAAAGCGCGTGAGTCCGGCCTGACCCGCCTGATCCGTGAAGAAATCGTTACCGCTGATGGCCTCACTCAGCACGCCCACCGCCATGCCCGCGCGCGCCAGCCGCACCGCCAGCCGGTTGGGCCAGCGCCGGTTGGTGTTCGGCGTGGTCCCGAACCCGTCCGTGATCGACGCGCCGAACGCGACCACCGCGCCCGTTGCGGCGGCGTTCATCACGTCGATGCCGGTCAGGAAATAGACCGATTGCCCGCCCGCCGCATTCGCGACGCCGCCAGAAAACGCCGCATCGCCGCTCACGTCGCCGGGCGCGATATAGACGTCCTGCAGGCCGAGATCGTGGCCGGTGGAGTGCCGCGGCGTCCTCGACGGCACATGCAGGCTTACGGCGAGATCGGCGAGCGCGGGCACGTCGAAGGCGACGGCATCGCTCTGCACCGAACTGCCCGCCGGAATCGTGACGTAGGCCTGGCCGCCAAACGTGACCGGGCGATCGGTGCCCGCGACCGTACCCGCTCCGCGCGCGCGCCGCGCAAGATGCACGTCGCCGATCGTCACGGGCTGCGTGCCGTACAGGTTCGAGAGCGTCACCCGCGCCGCCGTGCCGCCGATGCTCGTATGCACGATGTGCCGGATCGTCTGGTTGTCGAAGCCCTCGTCGGACGCGACGGACGGCGCGATGGACCACGTGCCGGTCCATTGCGCCTGGGCGTAGACCCTCGGCGCGACGGACCCAAGAGCGGCCATCGCCAGCCACCCGGCCACGAACCTGCGCAGAACCGGCTTCATATCCGCCTCCGTTTCCGGCCGGACGCCGGATCAATGCGGTTTTCCGCAGGGCAATCGTGCATTCGTCGTACCCGCGGCGCGCGTGGGCATGGCACTCCACCAAGAAAAAAGCCGCATGAACGTTCGTTCATGCGGCTTCCTTGCTTCCCGGCGCGGCACGGATCACACGACGTTCATCGCCATGGCGCTCGCGCGATAGTGTTCCGCGGCCTGCTGCGTGTCGCCGAGCTGCTCATGCAGACGGGCAAGCGCGCGATGCGTGCGGATCTTGAGCGGCTCGTTGTCGGCGAGCTTCAATGCCGATTCGAGGAACGCCTGCGCCTTGCCCCACAACTGCTGATGCAGGCACAGCCGGCCGAGTGTGAAGAGCAGATCGGCGTCTTCGCTGCGCTCCTTCTGCCAGGCTTCGGCGCGCTGGATCAGCGGGAAGGCGTCCCCGCCGACGATACAGTCCGGATAACGCCGCAACAGCCGCGCATCCCAGTTGTGCGCGAGCGCGTCCTCGACGATCTTCTTCGCCTCCGCGCGACGGTCGAGCGCGATCAGCAATTCAGCAGCGAGATCGGCGAGACGCGGCGACTGACGCTCGGTAGCCGAGAGCGACTGCCAGAACTCGATGAGCGCATCGGGATTGTGCCGCCGGTCGCGCAGCAGGTTTTCCGCCGCGACCTGACGCAGCCGCACGGCCACCGCCGGATGCAGCGCCTCGCGCTTCTCCAGCATGCGCACGAGCTTCAGCACTTCACCCCAGTTCTTCAACTGCTGCTGCGCCCGCAACGCGATCTGCTGCGCATGGATGCGCCGGCCGCCCTGCGCCTGCATCTCGGTCAACGCGACAAGGGCGCCATCGGCGTCCCGGCCGTCGGCGCGCATGTCGGCGGTCGCCATCAGGCGCGCGTCCTGCCACTCGGGGCCGCCCACCTGCGCAAGCCATTCGTCGCGCCGGGCATATTCATGCAGCCGGTGCGCCGCACTCGCGCCGATCAGCCCGGCCGCGCCCTTGTTGTCGGTCACGGCGAGCGCGTCGCGCGCGGCCTTCTCGGCCTTCGAAAAACGCCCGGCATACAGATGTCCGACCGCGTCGCGCAGCGCGGCATTCGCCTTCGCCAGCTTGCTGCGCGCGCGATACGCCGCCACCCGCGACGGCATCTTCCAGACGCCGCGCGCCGCGCGGATCAGCGCGTACAGCACCAGGAACAACACCACCAGCGCGACCACGAACAGGTTCAGCGACATGTCCACGCGATACGGCGGCATCACCAGCAGGATCTGTCCGCCGTTGAAGCCGCCGACCGTCGCGACGATCACCGCGACGGCGAACAGCAGCGCAAGCCAGATGAGTCCACGAGTCGTCATCATCCGCCTCGCTTGAACTGGTGGACGGCGGCGAGGCTGTCGTTGAGGTTGGGCACGGATACCGCGAGCGATGCCTGGTCGACCTGCTTCACCAGTTCGCGCACCGCTTCCACCTTCTTCGACGACGGATCGAAATAGCGGGCCAGCGCGGCATCGGCGGCGCTCAGGTCCGACTTCAGCGCCGGTTCACTGCGCGAAAGCAGCGACAAACGCGCCGACAGCAGCCGCAGCTTGACGTTCTCGCGCACGAAGTAGCCTTGATCCGGCGACGTGAGCATGGCGTCGGCGTTATCGATGCGGCGCACCGACACGAGGCTCGACAACTGCTGGCCGATGCCGCTCGTGATCTGCCGCCACAGCACCTTCCAGCGCGGCTCGCCGGTGGCCGCGGCGATGGAGGCGCTGTCGGCGGGCGCGGCGGCCTGGGCGCGCGCACGGGCGAGCGGCGCTTCGCCGGCGAGCGGCAGCTGGTCGATCTGGCCGATGGCGGTATCGAGCTTGATGGCCAGACCGGTGAGGTCGGTGGTCGGCGCGGACTTGAGCTTGTCCATGTCCTGCGCGATGGCTTTGCGGATCGCCACGACCTGTGGGCCATTGGTGGCCGCGAGGCGGGTGTCGGCGCTTTGCAGCGCGAACAGCGCCAGTTGCACGTTGCCGGTCAGTTGCAGCTGCTGGCTTGCGCTCGACAGGATCTGCTCGACTTCGGCGACGGTCCAGTCGTCGCGATTGCTCGCGAGATCCTGATATTGCTGCTGCAACGCCTGGCTGTGCGCTTCGGCGTCCGCGAGCTTGCCTTGCAGCTGGATGAGCTGGGTGTTGAGCGCGGTCGTGGCGCTCGCGGCCTGATCGGCCTTGGCGCGCAGCTCGGCGTTCTGCTGGTCCGCCTGCGCGAGCCGCTGCGACAGTTGCGTGCCGGCGCGGTCGAACTTGCGGTTCAGGACGAACGCACCCGCGCCCGCCGCCACCGCCAGAATGACGACGACGACCCACAACAGGACGAGGCCCGCGCCGCTGCGCCGCTTCTGCTGCTCGAATGGCGTGAACGGCGTGTTGGGCGGCAGGGGCGGTGTCACGTTCGGCTGAGGTGAGTCTTTCTTGGAATCGTTCGGATCAGTCATGCGTGATGGAGCCGGTTGGTGGGCCGGTTGTGGGGCCGATTGCTGGGCCGGGGCCGATTCGGAAGCCGGACCGGCGGCTGCGTCAGCCTCCGGACGCCGGTGGGTCTGGGCCGTTTGATGCGACTGGTGAGTCTGGGCCGATGCCTCCGCGCCGCTCATGCCGGACGGAAACAAGGTTTCCAGCGCGTGGACGATGCGGTCGTCACCCGCGCCGGACACCGTCATCCTATCAAAACCCGCCCCCCGCGCGGCCTCGGCGATGCGCGGATGGGGGCAGACCAGCGGCGCGCGTTTCAGGCGCGCGATTTCATCGGCAGTGAGATGCTCGTACGCGAGTTCGTTGAGATTGCGCACGCCTTCAGAGCTGGTCAGCAGCCAGGCGTGCGGCACGTCCTGCATGGGCGGCTCGCCGGTGAGCAGCGCGTGCACGCGCTCCCACTTCTGCATCGACGGCTCCGGCAGCACGCGCCGGTACGCCGCGGCCTTCTCCACCCGCGCGCCCGCGGCCACCAGGCGTTCGGCGAGCCACTCGCGGCCGCCGTCGCCGCGCACGATCAGCACGCGCCGGCCTTCGAGACCGGTGGCGCCGAACTCCGCTTCGATGGCCGCGTACAGCGCTTCGGAATCGAAACGGGGATCGGCTTTCTCCGCCGATGGTGTAATCACCCGCTGCGCGGGCGCATGCACGCCCTGGCGCGCGAGCGCGGTCACCGAGCCGGGTCCTACCACCGCCACCGGCAGATCCGCAGGCCACGGCGCAGCGAGCCGGCTGAACGCGTGATCGATCGCGTTCGGCGACACGAACACCACCAGCGCGTAACGCTCCGGCGCATCCGGCGGCAGATAGAGCTGATCGAGCGCGGCGCGCAGCGGGGCGTCGTCGGCGACGGGGGCGATGTCGATCAGCGGGAATTCCAGCGTGTCGAATCCGGCGCTGGCGAGACGCGCGAGCAGCGTGGACGACTGTCCCGCCGGACGCGTGACGATGACGGTGGCGCGGCGCGGGCCCGGCATCAGGAACGCGGCCCCGCGGGCGCCGTGTTCGGACCGTCGCCGGCACGCGAGGTGGCGAGCGCGGCGACGATCTCCAGCGCGCCTTGCGCTTCGAGATCCGTCGACACGCGCTGGCCCAGCGCGAGCGCGGCGGCCAAGTCGGGCGCGCGCACGGATTCCTCGGCGCGCAGCACGCGCCGGCCATCCGGCATCGATACCGCGCCGCGCAGATGCAGCGCGTCGCCCTGCCACTCGGCGTACGCGGCGAGCGGCACTTCACAACTGCCGCCGAGCGCGCGCGATACCGCCCGTTCCGCTTCGACGGCCAGCGCGGTCCGCACGTCGTGCAGCGGCGCGAGCCATGCGGCGAGTTCCGCGCGGTCGGCGCGGATTTCGATGCCGAGCGCGCCCTGCCCCGCCGCCGGCAGGCTCTGCGACGGTTCGAGACGCGCGCGGATGCGTGCTTCAAGACCGAGCCGCTTGAGACCCGCGGCCGCGAGGATGATCGCCGCATATTCGCCGCGGTCCAGCTTGCCGAGACGCGTATCGAGATTGCCGCGCAGCGGGCGCACGTCGAGGAGCGGAAAACGCGCGCGGATCATGGCTTCGCGACGCAGGCTCGAGGTGCCGACGACGCTGCCCGCCGGCAGCGCTTCGAGCGACTCGAAGTGCGGCGAGACGAACGCGTCGCACGGATCCTCGCGTTCGAGAATGGCGCCGAGCGTGAAGCCTTCGGGCAGTTCCATCGGCACGTCCTTGAGCGAATGCACCGCGAGATCGGCGCGGCCTTCGGCAAGCGCGGCTTCGAGCTCCTTCACGAACAGGCCCTTGCCGCCGACCTTCGACAGCGTGCGATCGAGGATCTGATCGCCGCGCGTGGTCATTCCGAGGATTTTCACGTCGCAACGTGGATATAATTTGTGCAGCGCACACCGCACATGTTCGGCTTGCCAAAGGGCAAGGCGGCTTTCCCGCGAAGCGATGGTCAGGGTTGCGGGCGGTGTCGCCGAATGCGTCTCGGAATTCATTGATGCTTGAGTGAATGACGGGATTGATGAATGGACATTAGCGAACAATGGTAGCACGCACGCCACGGCTCACCGACCCGCCGGCATTGCGCGAAAGCCTTGTCCGATGCGCCTTTCGGGGCATTCGCAGCACGTCCGGATGCAGCGGGAAGGCGGCTCCGCGCCGCCTTCCCGCGGTTCGCGGGCCGCGACGCGGTGAATCGCGCGGCATGCTGTCGCAAGTTTGAAGCACGGCCGTTCGGCGGCCGGCGCTTTCTCGCCGGGCCAACGCGCCGGTCCGGCGTTTCGAGTCGATGTGCCCTGGCTTTGCCGCTTCTGAGAGGAACTCAACGTGACGTCTTCTGCATCGGCTCGCTCCGCGCGCCGCAACGCCGCATCGCCCAAGTCTTCCCCCGCCGGCACGCCCGCACCCGCCAGCGCCAGCCAGCCCGCCACCGTCGCCAAGGCGTCGAAGGCCGCCATCGCGCCGAAACCCCGGCCCGGCATCAAGGCCGCTTCGAAGTCGGCGCTGAAGTCCGTCCCCAGACCCGCGCCGAAGACGCCCGCGGCGTCGAAATCCACGTCGAAGCCCTCCACCCGCGCGCGCGACGACAAGGACCGGCCGCTCTTCGAAGACATCCGTTTCCTGGGCCGCCTGCTCGGCGAAGTGCTGCGCGAGCAGGAAGGCGACGCCGTATTCGATGTGGTCGAAGCCATTCGCCAGACGGCCGTGAAGTTCCGCCGCGAAGACGACGTCGAGGCCTCGCAGACGCTGGAAAAGAAGCTGCGCGCGCTGTCGCCGGAACAGACCGTCTCGGTCGTGCGCGCGTTCAGCTACTTTTCGCACCTCGCCAACATCGCCGAAGACCGTCACCACAACCGTCGCCGCCGCATTCACGCGCTGGCCGGCTCCGGCTCTCAGCCCGGCACGATTGCCTACGCGATCGAACGCATGCGCGAACAGCAGACCGTCAGCGCCACGCGCAAGCAGCTCGACAAGTTCTTCGGCGACGCGCTGATCGTGCCGGTCCTCACCGCGCATCCGACCGAAGTGTCGCGCAAGAGCATCCTCGATGCGCAGCACGACATCGCCCGCCTGCTTGCCGAACGCGACCAGGAACTGACCGCGCGCGAACGCGCCCGCAACGAAGCGGTGCTGCGCGCGCGCGTGACGTCGCTGTGGCAGACGCGCATGCTGCGCGACGCGCGCCTCACGGTCGCCGATGAAATCGACAACGCGCTGTCCTACTACCGCGCCACCTTCCTGGCCGAGATTCCGGCGCTCTACGCGGACATCGAGACCGCGCTCGGCGAACACGGCCTGCCCGTGCGCCTGCCGCCGTTCTTCCAGATGGGCAGCTGGATCGGCGGCGACCGCGACGGCAATCCGTTCGTCACCGGCGAAACGCTCGACACCGCGATCACGCGCCAGGCGACGGTGATCTTCGAACACTATCTGGAGCAGGTGCATCTGCTGGGCGCGGAACTGTCGGTGTCGAACCTGCTGGCCGGGTCGAGCGAGGCCTTGCAGGCGCTCGCCGACGCCTCGCCGGACCAGTCGGTGCATCGCACGGACGAGCCGTACCGGCGCGCGCTGATCGGCATGTACACGCGACTCGCGGCCAGCGCGCGCGTGCGGCTGGGCGAAGGCGTCGTGGCGCTGCGCAGCGCCGGGCCGGGCGCGCCGCAGATCCGCGCGACGCCTTACGCGGATGCCGCCGAATTCACCCGCGACCTGCACGTGCTGGTCGATTCGCTCGCCGAGCACCATGGCGCGTCGATGTCGATCCTGCGGCTCTCGCCGCTCGTACGCGCATCCGAAGTGTTCGGCTTCCATCTGGCGAGCATCGACTTGCGGCAGAGCTCGGACATCCACGAGGCGGTCATCGCCGAACTGCTCGCGCGGGCCGGCGTGAATGCCGACTACGCGGCGCTCTCCGAGGAAGAAAAGCGCGCGGTGCTGCTGAAGGAACTGGCCCAGCCGCGTCCGCTGCGCCTGCCGTACGCCGACTATTCCGATCTCGCAAAAAGCGAGCTCGGCGTGCTGGAAGCGGCGCGCGAAACCCGTCGCAAGTTCGGCGCGCGCGCCGTGCGCAACTACATCATTTCGCATACGGAAACCGTCAGCGACCTGCTGGAAGTGATGCTGCTGCAGAAGGAAACCGGCGTGCTGCAAGGCTGCCTTGGCAACCGGGAAGATTCCGCGCGCGACGGCCTGATGGTGATTCCGCTGTTCGAAACCATCGCCGACTTGCGCAATGCCCCGGTCATCATGGGCGAGTTCTTCGCGCTGCCGGGCATCGATGCGCTGGTGCGCAACCAGGGCAACGAGCAGGAAGTGATGCTCGGCTATTCCGACAGCAACAAGGACGGCGGCTTTCTCACGTCGAACTGGGAGCTGTATCGCGCGGAACTGGCGCTGGTCACCTTGTTCAAGGAACGCGGCACGACGCTGCGCCTGTTCCACGGCCGGGGCGGCACGGTGGGACGCGGCGGCGGCCCGACCTACCAGGCCATCCTGTCGCAGCCGCCCGGCACCGTCGATGGGCAGATCCGCCTGACCGAACAGGGCGAAGTGATTTCGAGCAAGTTCGGCAATCCCGAAATCGGCAGGCGCAATCTGGAGACGGTGGTCGCCGCGACACTGGAAGCCTCGCTGCTGCCGCATGAAAACGCGCCCGCGCAGCTGCCGCAATTCGAAGAAGTGATGCAGACGCTCTCGGATGCGGCGATGGCCGCGTACCGCGCGCTCGTCTACGAGACGCCGGGCTTCACCGACTACTTCTTCTCCTCGACGCCGATTGCCGAGATCGCCGAGCTGAACATCGGCAGCCGGCCGGCCTCGCGCAAGATGCAAGATCCGAAGCAGCGCAAGATCGAGGACCTGCGCGCAATTCCCTGGGGTTTCTCGTGGGGACAGTGCCGCCTGCTGCTGACCGGCTGGTACGGGTTCGGCAGCGCGGTGAGCGCGTATCTGGACAAGACCGGCTCCGAGGAAGAACGCGGCAAGCGGCTCGCCCTGCTGCGCAAGATGTGCAAGACCTGGCCGTTCTTCAAGAACCTGCTGTCGAACATGGACATGGTGCTCGCCAAGACCGATCTCGCGGTCGCGTCGCGCTACGCGCAGCTCGTCAGCGACAAGAAGCTGCGCAAGCACGTGTTCGAGCGCATCGTCGCGGAGCATGAGCGCACGTGCGCCGTGCTCGCGGAGATCACCGGCCGCGGCGAACGTCTCTCCGACAACCCGCTGCTCGCGCGTTCGATCAAGAACCGCTTCCCGTATCTCGATCCGCTCAATCACCTTCAGGTCGAGCTGCTCAAGCGGCATCGCGCGGGCGATCAAAACGTGCGGCTGCGGCGCGGCATTCACCTGACCATCAACGGCATCGCGGCCGGCCTGCGCAACACCGGCTGATGCGTGGCGGCGCCGTGTGCGGGCAGCACCACGGCGCCGCTGACCTCAGTCGCGCCTCTGCGCCTCGATCAGCATCGCATCGAGTTCAAACGAGCCATCCTCCGTCACGCTGAAATACTGGCGCACTTCGTCGGGCGCGCTGTTCCACATCGAGCGAATGGCCGTCACGCGCTCGGGCGGCGTGCGCATCCGCGTTACCCACGCATCGAATCCGAGCGGAATGCGCCAGCGTTCGCCGACACGCGCCTCGAAGCCGGCGGCATCCAGCATCGCGAGCCATTCGTCCGCGCGATAGTCGCGGATATGCGAGGCGTCGCGCAGTATTTCGATGGCCTGGATATGCGTGTCGTACAGCGGATCGTCGATCCCCGCGATGTCGATGAAGCGCAGCCGCCCGCCCGGCTTCAGCACCCGATGCACCTCCCGCAGCGCCGCCGGCACGTCGCGCCAGTGATGCGCGCTCATGCGGCTCACCGCCCAGTTGAACGACGCATCCGCGAACGGCAGCGTTTCCGCCGCGCCCTGCTGCGTGCGGATCGTCGTGAGCCCGCGCTCGCGCGCCGCGGCTTCGACCGTCGCCAGCATCTGCTGCGCGATGTCGTACGCCACCACCTCGCGCACGTGCGGCGCGATCGCGAAGCTCGCGTGGCCTGCGCCGCAGCCCATGTCCAGCACCGTCGCGTTGCCGCAGGTGGCCGCGAAGGTCGCGGCGAGCGTCTGCAGATCCGCGCCGCTCGCGTGGACGGCGCTCGTGAGATAGGCGGCAGCCGTGCTGCCGAAGGCGTCCGCGACCTGATCGTGGTGTTTCATGGCGAATCTCCGGTTCGGTGTGGGGAGGTGTGGGGAAGGTCTGGCGCTACAAGCCGCTACAATAGAACTCGCCCTGTACCGGTACAAGTCAAGCAGTTATTCTGGTATCTCCACCACCTGTCATCGCTGAACCCCGTTTTCAGCGCCTTGCATGAGCTCCATCGAGAAACACGACATCCTCGCCGAAACACCCGCTCGCGCGCTCGGCGAGTTCATCCGCGCGCATCGCGAACGCCTCTCGCCGCAGGCCGTCGGGCTGGCGGCCGGACCGCGCCGCCGCACGCCCGGCCTGCGCCGCGAGGAAGTGGCGCAACTGTGCGGCGTGAGTCCCACCTGGTACACCTGGATCGAACAGGGCCGCCCGGTGTCCGCCTCTGCCGACGCGCTCGCGCGCATCGCCGTCGCGTTGCAGCTGTCGCGCGCCGAACGCGCCTATCTGTTCGAGCTGGCCGCGCAGCGCGATCCCGCCGAGCCCGATCCCGCCAGCCAGGACGCGCCCGCCGCGCTGCTGCAGACGGTCGGCCTGATCGGCGCGCCGGCTTACGTACTGGACCGGCAATGGAACGCGCTGCGCTGGAACGCGCCGGCGGCGGAGCTGTTCGTCGGCTGGCTCGACGGCGCGCACGACCGCAACCTGCTGACCTACACCTTCACGTCGCCGGCGGCGCGCGAGCTGATCGTCGACTGGGACACGCGCGCGCGGCGGCTCGCGGCCGAGTTCCGGGCGGATTCCATCCGCCATCTGAACGATCCGCCCACGCGCGCGCTGATCGACACCCTCAGCGCCGCGAGCGACGCGTTCGCGCGCTACTGGGCGTCGCAGGACGTGTTCGAGCGCGAAGGCGGCGAACGCGCATTCAATCATCCGGCGCGCGGCCGCGTGGTGTTCAACCAGATCACCTTCAAGCCGGCGCATCGCGAAGATCTGAAGCTCGTGATCCTCGTCGGGGAAGCGTGACGCCTTTTGTTAAAATCCCAGTCTTCCGGCGGCTCCTCGCGCCGCTTCCTCCGACCGCCACAGCACAGCACATCACCATGAGTTCCCAACTCCACAAAAAAGGCGAGGCCTGGTCCGCGCGCTTCTCCGAGCCGATGTCGGAGCTCGTCAAACGCTATACGTCATCGGTATTCTTCGACAAGCGCCTCGCCCTCGTCGACATCCAGGGCTCGCTCGCGCATGCCTCGATGCTCGCGGCACAGAAGATCATCGGCGCCGACGACCTCGCGGCCATCGAGCGCGGCATGGCGCAGATCAAGGGCGAGATCGAGCGCGGCGAGTTCGAGTGGAAGCTGGACCTGGAAGACGTGCATCTGAACATCGAGGCGCGCCTGACCGCGCTGATCGGCGACGCCGGCAAGCGCCTGCACACCGGCCGCTCGCGCAACGACCAGGTGGCGACCGACATCCGCCTGTGGCTGCGCGGCGAGATCGACCGCATCGGCGAGCTGCTGAAGGATCTGCGCGGCGCGCTGATCGACATGGCCGAGCAACACGCCGACACCATCATGCCCGGCTTCACGCATCTGCAGGTCGCGCAGCCGGTGACCTTCGGCCACCATCTGCTCGCCTACGTCGAGATGTTCTCGCGCGACGCCGAACGCATGCGCGACGCCCGCAAGCGCGTGAACCGCCTGCCGCTGGGCGCGGCGGCGCTGGCCGGCACGAGCTATCCGATCGACCGCGAGGCGGTTGCGAAGACGCTCGGCTTCGAGGGCATCTGCGCGAACTCGCTCGACGCCGTGTCGGACCGCGACTTCGCGATCGAATTCACGGCGGCCGCGGCGCTCGTCATGACGCACGTGTCGCGCTTCTCCGAGGAACTGGTGCTGTGGATGAGCCCGCGCGTCGGCTTCATCGATCTGGCCGACCGCTTCTGCACCGGTTCGTCGATCATGCCGCAGAAGAAGAACCCGGACGTGCCGGAACTCGCGCGCGGCAAGACCGGCCGCGTGAACGGCCACCTGATGGCGCTGCTCACGCTGATGAAAGGCCAGCCGCTCGCCTACAACAAGGACAATCAGGAAGACAAGGAGCCGCTGTTCGACACCGTCGATACGGTTGCCGACACACTGCGCATTTTCGCGGAGATGGCCGCGGGCATCACGGTGAAGCCGCAGGCGATGCGCGCCGCCGCGTTGCAGGGCTTCTCCACCGCCACCGATCTCGCGGACTATCTCGTGAAGCGCGGCCTGCCGTTCCGCGATGCGCACGAGGCGGTGGCGCATGCGGTGCGCATCTGCGTGGACCGCGAATGCGACATCGCGGACCTGTCGCTGGACGAGATGCGCAAGGAACTGCCGAACGTCGCGCATCTGATCGGCGAGGACGTGTTCGATTATCTGACGCTCGAAGGCTCGGTCGCAAGCCGCGCCCACGCGGGCGGCACCGCGCCGGATCAGGTGCGGGCGGCGGCACGGGCCGCGCGTGCGGCGCTCTGAGCGCGCGAGGTTTCACGGCGCCCTGAAGACCCTCCGAGGCCGTTCGCAAGAACGGCCTTTTTCGTTCCCGGCCGCGACGCAGTGTCCCTGCGCAATGCCTGGCTGATTCGCGATAATCGGGTGTCGCGCCCTCCACACCCATCACACGCTCCACGCCATGATCATCCGCCCCAAGCTCAACTGGTTCCGGCTGTTGTTCGTCTGGCGCGGCTCCGTGCTGCCCCAGCTTCTGCCGCGGCTCGGGCTGATCTTCGCGTTGTCGGTGACGGCGATCGTCATGCACGACACCATGCGCACCTATCCGGTCGAACTCGGCACGCCGCCGTTCGCGCTGGTGGGCATCGCGCTCGCGGTGTTTCTCGGCTTCCGCAACAGCGCGGCCTATGAGCGCTGGTGGGAAGGCCGCAAGCTGTGGGGCGCGCTGCTCAACACCGCGCGCGCGCTCGGGCAACAGGCGCTGTCGCTGACGGCTCGGCGCGAGCCGGTGCAGTCACGGCAGTTCCTCGCCGCGCTCGGCGCCCTCGCGCATGCGCTGCGTCACCAGCTGCGCGGCACCGACGCCCTCGCCGATCTCGCCCCGCGCGTGCCGCCCGAGCTGCACGCGCGCCTCGCGGCAGCCACCTTCCGCCCGGCGCTCATCATGCTCTGGCTCGGCGAATGGGTCGCGGAGCGTCAGCGCGAGGGCAGCATCGACGGCTATGCGGTGCTCGCCTTCCAGCACAACCTGAACGTGCTGTCGGATGTGATCGGCGGCTGTGAACGCCTCGCCTCGACCCCGTTGCCGTTCTCGTACTCGGTGATGATCCATCGCACCATCTATCTGTTCTGCGCGTTCCTGCCGTTCGGTCTCGTCGACGGCGCCGGCCTGCTCACGCCCTTGTTCGCGTTGCTGCTCGCCTATGCGTTCATGGCGCTCGAAGCCATCGCGGCGCAAATCGAGGACCCGTTCGGCAACGAAGAGAACGATCTCGCGCTGAACACCATCTGCGAAGGGATCGAAACCGCGCTGCATGACCTGGCCGCCGACCCCGGCTTCGTGCGCGCGCCACGCTGCGCGACGAACACGCCCGACTACATTCTCGATTGACCTTCCGTCCTCCCGTGCAGGGTGCGCATGACATCGTCGATAATCGTGCGCTCTCAACCCGGAGGAAACGTTTTGAAACTGTTCTACAAGGCGGGCGCGTGCTCGCTCGCCTCGCATATCGCGCTCGAGGAGTCCGGCGTGGCCTACACCACCGAAGCCGTCGATCTCAAGACCAAGACCACCGCGAGCGGCGCCGACTTCAGCCAGATCAACCCGAAGGGCTATGTTCCCGCGCTGTTGCTCGACAGCGGCGAACTGCTGACCGAAGGTCCGGCGATCATGCAATACGTCGCCGATCAGGCGCCGGCCAGACATCTCGCCCCGCTTGCCGACGCGATGGCGCGCTATCGCCTGCAGAGCTGGCTCACGTTCATCGGCACCGAACTGCACAAGAACTTCTCTCCGTTCTTCACGCCGGGCGTGGGCAGCGATTCCCGGGCCATCGCCATGGCCACGCTTGAGCGCCGTCTCGCGTATGTCGCGCAGCACATCGATGACAAGCAGTTCCTGCTCGGCGACGACTTCAGCATCGGCGACGGCTATCTCTTCACCGTGCTTGGCTGGGCGAAGCATGTGGATCTCGATCTCGGCAAGTGGCCGGCGCTCGTTGCGTATCAGGAGCGGGTCGGCGCGCGGGCCGCCGTGCAGGCGGCGATGAAGGCGGAAGGCCTGATCTGAAGCGCGCGGCATCGTGCGGCGCACTCGCGTATTTCATCCACAGATGCGCCGCACCAGCCATTTGTACATGCGGTCGAGCGTCGGCACGATGCGGCGCTCGGTCCAGTCGAACGACAGCATCGCCACGGACACGAGCATCGCGCTGCACACGAAACCCGCGAACCACGGCTCGACATGCGGCCAGTCCAGCAGCGCGCGGCATGACAGGTAGTAACCGCCCACCAGTGAGATGACGAAGAAGATCGCCGCGCGCCATGACGAATGCTCGCGCGAGCGTGTCAGGTGAATCAGCGCGCCGCACACAACGCCCAGCGCGTGCGCCGGATCGGCATGCATGTCGGATGCCGACGGATCGAGGCAGCGCACCATGTCCATCAGGCATTCGGACCCGCAAGGCGCGAACGGATAGAGAACGATCATGATCTGAAGTGTGCAACGTGAGGTTCCGGCCGCGGGGGGGGGGGCGGGGGGGCCCCCCCCCGCGGGGCCCCCCGGCCCCCCGCCCGCCCCCCCCCCCG
>NZ_JARUXP010000001.1:334760-677912 GCF_031451315.1 Caballeronia sp. LZ032 | reverse complement strand
CTCTTGAAGACGCCGCCGCGCGGCCGCTCCGGGACAGCGTCAGCCGCCCCGCCCGGCCGGACCGCGCGTCAGACCGCGCCCTTGTCGATCCACGGCTTGGCGTCCGCCGCGGTCTTGCCCGTGCAGGCCGGATTGCCCGGCTCGTCGTACGACGTGGCCCACCACTGCGTCACGTAGGTGTGCAGCCCCTGGCCTTTGTAGTTGTGCGTCACGGTCGAACCGCCCGGATAGTCCTGCGGCACCCAGGTGCCTGTGTCGCCCGCCGGCGCGACGGTCACGGTCGTCGTGGCGGTCGAAGCCGGACCGCTGCCGCCGTTGCCCGTTACCGTGAGCTGGACCGGATACGCGGTCGTGCTGCTGACCGCCGGCGCCGTCACGTTCACGCTCATGCCGCGCGACTGGTCGAACGGCAAGCCCGGTGCGCTCCACAGATAGGTCAGCACACCCGGACCCGTCGATGCCGCGCCCGACAAGGCCAGCGGTCCGCCCGCCTGGACGTTGGTCGTCCCGGTGATCACGGCAGTGACCGGCGTGGACACCGGCTTCGCTTCGAGGCACACCGTCTCGCTCGCGCTCGACGTGCCGTCGCTCACCGAAAGCTGCACGAGATAGTCGGTCACCTCGGTGACAGCCGGCATCGACGCCGCGACGCTCACCTGCGTGGAGCCGTCGAACGGCAGGCCGGGCGCGTTCCACAAGCAGGTCAGCGCATCGCCGTCAGGGTCGGACGACTGCGCACCCGACAGTTTGAACGGCGTACCCGCATCGAGCTGCACCAGCAGCTTCGCGACTGGCGGATGATCGCTGTCCGACTGCACGTCGAGTTCGAGCTTCGCGGTATCCGTGCCGCCTCGGCCGTCGTCGACCGTCAGGCTGACCGTGTACTTCGGCGCAGCGTTCGCCGGCACGGCGCCGCTCACTTCCATCGTGGTCGCGCCATCGAACGACAGGCCCGGCGCCGACCAGCGGAACGTGAGCGCGTCGCCGTCGGCATCGCTGGAACGCGCGCCCGTATAGGTCACGGTCGCGCCCGCCGCGGCCGTGGCCGGACCGTCGATGACGGCGACCGGCGGATGATTCTCGCCCGTCACGTTGATGCCCTTGAAGTAGAACGGCTCCATGTCGACATGCTCCACCTCGATCTCGTTGCCGAGACCCTCGCGCGCCGCATTGACGAGCAGGCCGTTATCCAGGTCGATGGTCCACGTGAACAGTCCGGCCAGCCCGCGCTCGCGCACGTACTCGCCCTTGGCCTTCACGGTGCGAGGCGTATCGACGGACAGGAACAGCCGCGAGTCCGGGCTGTAGAGATAGTCGGCATCGGCGATTTCGTCGGTGTAGACGTTGTAGCCGTTGATGCCCGCCTGGTTCTCGAGATCGACATAGTTGTAGATCAGGTCGTACCACTCGGTGACGCCCGACTCGAAGCTGCCGGTGGTCGTGCCCTGGCCCGGATCGTAGCTGCCCTGGAGCGGTGAGAAGCTCGCGATGTTCGCATTGCGCCCGCTGCGGCTGTAGGCGGCGTAGCCCAGCGCGACCCGCTCGAGCGGAATGCCGACGGTCTGTTCAAGATAATCGACGGCGGCATCGATGCTGAAGCCGTCGGCGTTGAACGGATGCAGGTTCGTGTGATGCGCGAGTCCCTCCGACCACGGCGTGCCGAAGAAGTCATAGGTCATCAGATTGAAGCCGTAGACGCCGGCCTCCAGCATCTTGTCCAGATGAGCGGCCTTCATCTTGTCGACGTCCGCCGACACCGCGATGCTGATCTTCACGTCCTCGCGGCCGGCCTGCTTCAGCGCCGCGCTCAGTTCGCTCACGAGGGTCGCGAAATTCGGCGCGTCGCTGGCGTCGTAGGTGTTGCCCGTGTTGCCTTCCGCGCCCGGGTATTCCCAGTCGAGATCCAGTTCGGTGAACATCGGGAAGCGCGACAGGATGTCCAGCACGCTACTGATGAACGTCTTGCGCTTGCCGGCGTCGGCGGCGACCCAGTGGAACGCCTCGCTCATGGTCCAGCCGCCGATGCTGAGCGCCATCACGAGATCCGGGTTCTTCTCGTGCAGCTTGCGCAGCCCGCCGAGCACGCCCTGCGCCTTGTTCTGATAGAACAGCTCCGTGTAACTGCCGCTGGCGGGCGTCGAGAAACCGCAGTCGATATACGAGCTCACGTCGCCCCATGCATCGACGAAGGTGGCTTCGTTCGGGCTGCACGCGAAGTCCTGCGCGGCCTGCTGGATGGGCGCGCAGTTCTCGCCCTTGTCACCGACGATCCCCAGGAAGCCGATGATGAGCTTGTCGTAGGCGAACGGATCGAGCGCCATCAGGTCGATGCCGCGGCCGCAATCCGCGTCGCCGAAATCGCCGAGGTAGCGGCCGTCGTACTGCGACCAGTCCGTGTAGTAGCCGGACACCTTCTTGTCGTTCGACTTGTAGCGGTTGTACACGCGCTTCGCCACGCGGCCGGACGTATAGCTGAAATCCTGTGTTTCCGTTTTCGGATCGTAGGCGTTCATGCCGTACTTCTTTTCGGTCGCGCCCTTCGCGCCATAGGTGTTGCCGGGATCGCCGTTGTAGACGAGCTTGCTGTTCGGGCGGCCGCCTTCGACATTGCGGTTCGTCATGACCTCGTTCGATACGGCGTGGTTCGTTGTCTTGCATGTGTTGCTCATTGCATTCCTCCTGATCCAGTATGAAAAGGTTCGTCTGCCCGGTGCGCTTCGTGCCCCGGGGTGACAGGACCATGTTCAGGAATGCAGGCGAACAATGACATGGGAAACGTGTGGAAGACTCAATGTCCGCCGCGCGTCGCCGTCGTCCACATCGACAGGCCCGTGCAGGCGGCCTGATTTCATTCGGGAACTGCAACCGCGCCTGGTCAAGCCCTGCTCGACGCCTTGAAGACACGTCTGTCGAAATGCATGCGGGTCTTCAACGCCAGGACAGCGCCATCGCCTTGGGTGTGTCCCTCCTATGTCCGTCCCTCGTGCGCAAACGTGTCAGTTCTTCCATGGTCTCCGACCCGCCTCTGTTGCTACGGTAAGCGTCTTCAACGCACGAGGACATGATGGACAACGCAAGGAGCAGCACACGATTCGACTGGCAACACGACCGCGTCTGCAGCGGTCAGGTCGCCGCCCGCATATCGGGTCAGGAAAAAGAAGTCCTGCGGCTGCTGGTGACGGCGCAGGGACGCGTGTGCGAACGCGAGGAACTGATGGATGCCATCTGGGGGCCGCGCGCCGCCTACATGGACGATCTCTATCTCACGCAGTTGGTGTATCGCGTGCGCAAGGCGCTGAAGCCCTTGGGCCTGTGCGAGCGCATCGTGACCATGCCGCGCATGGGCTATCGCTTCGATGCGGAGGGCTTGCAGCTGCAGGACCTGCCCGGTGCGGAAGGCATGGACGAGCCGCCCGCGCACCAACTGCGTGGATGGCGCGCGCTGCTGGAGAGATGTCGCCCGGCGCGGCGCGATGCCGGTGCGAACCGCGTATTGCAAGCCGCACCGTCCGTACCGGGCGGCCTGCCGGTCATTCACGCCCGGCTCGGGACCGTGACGTTCGCGGGCACGACCGGCCATCTCACCGGCTTCGAACGCGCACTGCTGGAAGCCTTCGTCGAGCAGCCCGACGTCACGCTGCGGCGTCAGGAGTTGATCGTGCGCATCTGGGGCAACGAGGAGAACATCGACGTGCACCGGCTCACGCGTCTCGTGTCCCGCTTGCGACGCTCGCTCGAACCACTGGGTCTTGCTCATCGCATCGTTCACGTGCCGGGCGTCGGCTATCGCTTCTGCGCGATGGAGCCCGCAGCGGAAGCGCACTCCGCGACGCACGGGATGGCGCGCGACGAAACATCCTGTACGCCGTCGTTGTCGGGACGGGCCGGCGTGCGGCTGCCCGGATTACCCGCGTCGGCCACACTGGCCATGGCGGTTCTGCTGACGCTCTCCAACAGCCATCCGACACCCGCGCACCAACGCGCCCTGCGCCCGGTCAGCCTGACGCGATGCGACCGGCAGGTCGTGCACGATGTCTTCGTTCGCGACGTGGCCGCGTCACTGTCGATCAAACCGCATGGCTCGATGACCGAAGCCGTGGACGACGCCTGGTGCGACGTCATCAAGGACCTGCACGCGGCCGGCTGCCGCAGCGTCAGCGACATGCCCGCGTCCTATTCCGCACACAGGCTGGGCAGCTGACATGGCGCTGCGACACTCATAAAAAAAGCCCGCGCAGGCTGTCGGGCCTGCGCGGGCGCCAGATGCCAGACCTGCGACGCGCTATGGATCAGCCGCGCACGCAGTCGACGAAGTATTCGACCCGGCCGTTGATCATCTCGCCGACCAGCCCGTGGATGTCCGTATGGAAACCGGGGAAGCGCTCGTTGAACTCGCGCGCGAAGCGCAGGTAATCGACGATCGTGCGGTTGAAGCGCTCGCCCGGGATCAGCAGCGGAATGCCCGGCGGATACGGCGTCAGCAGGATGGAGGTCACGCGCCCTTCGAGTTCGTCGATGGGCACCCGGTCGATCTCGCGGTGCGCGAGCTTGGCGAACGCTTCGGACGGCTTCATCGCCGGCTCCATGCTCGACAGGTACATCTCGGTGGTGAGGCGCGCGATGTTGTTGGCGCGGTACACGCTGTGAATCTGCTCGCACAAATCACGCAGGCCGATGCGCTCATACGACGGATGCTGCGCGACGAACTCGGGCAGCACGCGCCACAGCGGCTGGTTGTTGTCGTAGTCGTCCTTGAACTGCTGGAGTTCGGTGACCATCGAGTTCCAGCGGCCCTTGGTGATGCCGATCGTGAACATGATGAAGAACGAATACAGCCCGGTCTTCTCCACGATGATGCCGTGCTCGGCCAGATACTTCGTGACGATCGCGGCCGGAATGCCGGTCTCGCCGAATTCGCCGTCCACGTCGAGCCCCGGCGTGATGATCGTCGCCTTGATGGGGTCGAGCATGTTGAAGTTCTCGGCGAGCGCGCCGAAGCCGTGCCAGCGGTCGTTCGGCTTGAGCATCCACTCCTCGCGGTCGCCGATGCCCTCTTCCGTCAGCGCCTCGGGGCCCCAGACGGTGAAGAACCAGTCGTCGCCGTATTCGGCGTCGACCTTGCGCATCGCGCGGCGGAAGTCGATCGCCTCCGCAATCGATTCTTCCACCAGCGCCGTGCCGCCGGGCGCTTCCATCATCGCGGCGGCCACGTCGCAGGACGCGATGATCGCGTATTGCGGCGACGTGGACGTGTGCATCAGGTACGCCTCGTTGAAACGATGGCGGTCGAACGTGCTGTTCTCGCTGTCCTGCACGAGGATCTGCGACGCCTGCGAGATGCCGGCGAGCAGCTTGTGCGTGGAGTGGGTCGCGAACACGAGCGCGCCGGTGCGCGGACGGCCCGCGCCGATCGCGTGCATGTCCTGGTAGAACGAGTGGAACTCGGCGTGCGGCAGCCAGGCTTCGTCGAAATGGAGCGTGTCGAGCATGTCGCCGAGCAGGTCCTTGATCATCTCGACGTTGTAGATCACGCCGTCATAGGTGCTCTGCGTGATCGTCAGGATGCGCGGCTTGATCTTCGGGTTCTTCGCCAGCGCCTCGCGCGCGAACGGATTTGCCTCGATCTTCTTGCGGATGTTCTCCGGCTTGAACTCGTCGCGCGGAATGGGCCCGATGATGCCGAAGTGATTGCGCGTCGGCGTGAGGAACACCGGAATCGCGCCGGTCATCGTGATGGCGTGCAGGATCGACTTGTGGCAGTTGCGGTCCACCAGCACGATGTCGTCGGGCGCGACCGTCGCATGCCAGACGATCTTGTTCGACGTGGACGTGCCGTTGGTCACGAAGAACAGGTGGTCCGCGCCGAAGATGCGCGCCGCGTTGCGCTCCGAGGCCGCGACCGGGCCGGTGTGGTCGAGCAGCTGGCCCAGTTCCTCCACCGCGTTGCAGACGTCCGCGCGCAACATGTTCTCGCCGAAGAACTGGTGGAACATCTGCCCCAGCGGATTCTTCAGGAACGCGACGCCGCCCGAGTGCCCGGGACAGTGCCACGAGTACGAGCCTTCGTCCGCGTACTGCACCAGTTCCTTGAAGAACGGCGGCGCCAGCGCATCGAGATAAACCTTCGCCTCGCGGATCACGTGGCGCGCGACGAACTCCGGCGTGTCCTCGAACATGTGGATGAAGCCATGCAGTTCGCGCAGGATGTCGTTCGGCAGATGGCGCGAGGTGCGCGTTTCGCCGTACAGGAAGATGGGGATGTCGGCGTTGCGGCGGCGCACCGCCTCGATGAACGCCCGCAGCGCGACGATGGCCGAGGCCAGCTCGGGCGTGTCGCCTTCCACGACGACGTTGTCGGCGTAAGGCAGCAGTTCGTCGTCGTCGATGGACAGGATGAAGCACGACGCGCGGCTCGACTGCTGCGCGAACGCGGCCAGGTCGCCGTAGCTCGTCAGGCCGAGGACTTCGACGCCTTCCTTCTCGATCGCCTCGGCGAGCGCCCGGATGCCGGAACCCGAGATGTTCTCGGAGCGAAAGTCTTCGTCAATGATGACGACGGGAAAGCGAAACTTCATGAGGCGATTCTCCAAATGGAACGACCGCTGTCCGGGAAGCAATCCCGAAGCCAGCGGTCTTCGACCAAACGTCTGCCGTGTGCGTCTCGAAACGCGCGGCGATGATCAGGTTTTCGGCAGCGTCACGCCGTGCTGCCCTTGATATTTCCCGCCGCGATCCGCGTACGAGGTCTCGCACATTTCGTCGCTCTCGAAGAACAGGACCTGCGCGACACCTTCGTTCGCGTAGATTTTGGCAGGCAAAGGTGTCGTATTCGAGAATTCGAGCGTCACATAGCCTTCCCATTCCGGCTCGAACGGCGTCACGTTCACGATGATGCCGCAACGCGCGTAGGTGGACTTGCCGAGGCACACGGTCAGGCACGAGCGCGGAATGCGGAAATATTCCACCGTGCGGGCCAGCGCGAACGAATTCGGCGGGATGATGCAGACATCGCCCTTGAAGTCCACGAACGATTTTTCGTCGAAGGCCTTCGGGTCGACGATGGTCGAATTGATGTTGGTGAAGATCTTGAATTCGTCGGCGACGCGGATGTCGTAGCCGTAGCTCGACGTGCCGTAGCTCACGATCTTGCGGCCGTCCTCGGAGACCCGCACCTGATCGGGCACGAACGGCTCGATCATCTTGTGCTCTTCGGCCATGCGGCGAATCCACTTGTCGGACTTGATGCTCATAGGGGACGCTACTCAACGGTGAACGGCTCCGGTCTGGCGACCGCCGCCTGCTGTCAAACGAAGCCTGGCGCGCGGCGGCCTGTCCTGCCCCTGCCGCACCCGCCAGACGAAAGCGCGTATTTTACGCGATCGGGGCGCGGCGCCCGAGACACCGCGCGAGGCGCGCGCCTAGCGGCGAATCACGCCGCAGGCGAGCGCCGGTCCCACGTTGTGCGGCGCGCTCGCGTACGGGTCCATGGCCTCGCGGTGCAGCATGATGGCGCGGGAAATGACCGAGCGCACGCCGTCGAGCGAGACGTCCGTCGCCACGATGAAACCGGTTGCCGCGCCGTTCGCATCCGCGTGAATGTTGCCGAGTTCTCCCTCGAGACGGCTCGACGCGCGCCTGCGCTCCGAGGGCAGCGCGAATACCGGGCTGGTGTCCTGGTCGTTGACGGCGATGCAGTCGCCGCGCTCATGCACGGTCAGCGCGTGGTCGCTGTTGGGCGGCATGTCGGTGAGGCTGTAGGAGACTTGCACGCCGTCGGCGCGCTCGATCAGCGTGATGGTGCCGCGCGCGGCATTGCCGGGCGTCGGCTGGAGCACCGCGTCCGCGCGTTTTTCGTGGTTCTGGAAGATGAGGCCGCAGCCGCTCAGCATGAAGCTGCACGCGGCCGTCGCGATCAAGGCGTGGAGCGCCTTCCCGTCGAATCTGATTCTCATGCGATCCTCTCGGCGGCCCGCTGACGCCCTGTGCATCCACGCTGCCGCGCATCGAAGGCGACATGATACCGCGAGCCGCACCGCACAAGGCTCGCGGTGATCCGTTGCTGCGCTCCGCTCAGGTGTTCTGCACCACGATGCTCGGGAACTTCGAGCTCATGTCGCGCTGCCGGTCGGCCACCGCGATCGCGACGCGCCGTGCAATCGCGCGATACGTCTCCGCAATGCGGCTCTCCGGCTGCGACACGACAGTCGGCTGCCCGGCGTCGGTGCGTTCGCGGATGGCGATATCGAGCGGCAGCTGCCCCAGGATCTCGACGCCGTATTCCTTCGCCATGCGCTCGCCGCCGCCCGCGCCGAAGATGTGCTCTTCATGGCCGCAGTTCGAACAGATGTGCGTGCTCATGTTCTCGACGATACCGAGAATCGGAATGCCGACTTTCTCGAACATCTTCAAGCCCTTCTTGGCGTCCAGCAACGCGATGTCCTGCGGCGTCGTGACGATCACCGCGCCCGTCACCGGCACCTTCTGCGCGAGCGTCAGCTGGATGTCGCCGGTTCCGGGCGGCATGTCGATGACCAGATAATCCAGGTCCTGCCAGTTGGTCTGCCGCAGCAATTGTTCGAGCGCGGACGTGACCATCGGACCGCGCCAGACCATCGGGTTGTCCTGCTCGATCAGAAAGCCGATGGAGTTCGCCTGGATGCCGTGGCCGATCAGCGGGTTCATCGTCTGGTTGTCGGGCGACTCCGGGCGGCCCGTGATGCCGAGCATCATGGGCAGCGAGGGACCGTAGATGTCGGCGTCCAGCATGCCGACCGATGCGCCTTCCGCTGCGAGCGCCAGCGCGAGGTTCGCAGCCGTCGTGCTCTTGCCGACGCCGCCCTTGCCCGATGCCACTGCAATGATGTTCTTGACGCCCGGCAGCAGTTTCACACCGCGCTGCACGGTATGCGCCACTACCTGCGACGAAACGTCCACCTTCACGTCCGACACGCCGGCAATCTGCCGCAGCGCGCCCGCCACCTGCTCGCGGATGGTGTCGAACTGCGACTTCGCCGGATAGCCGAGCACCACGCTCACCGCGACCGTCGAGCCTTCGACGGACACGCTGCGAAAACTTTTCGTATCGACGAACTTGCGATGGGTAATCGGATCGGTCAGTGTGGCGAGTGCGGTGTCGATCTGCGCGCGATCAATGCTCATTGGGACTCCATGGAACGCTTGTTGCTCTCCGCTTGCGGCGCATTGCAACAAACTGACGAAATTGAAAGTAATTGTTATGAGCCGTTGCGCGTGGCTCGCGTGCGCTGCACTATCCCGCAGCAATTGTTTCCGGGGACGCATCGTACGGGACGCTCGGACAGCTTCCTCGTTATTGTAGAGGCTCGTCCGGAGGCCCGTTTGAAGACCCTCCCGCACTGTCGGCGCCTGCCGCCGAATGCTTGTCGATTCAAAGGAGATCAAAGATGAATACGAAGTTGATGACTCGCCTGTCCGTGCTCGCCATCGCGGGCTCCATCCTTGCCGGCTGCCAGACGCAGCAGGGCACCAACACGGCAGTCGGCACCGGCGCGGGCGCCGCGACCGGCGCGGCGATCGGCGCGATCTTCGGCGGCGGCAAGGGCGCGGCGATCGGCGCGGGCGCCGGCGCGGCGGCGGGCGGCATCGTCGGCTACAACTGGCAGGCCATCCGCAACAAGATTTCCGGCGACTCGAAGGGCACGGGCACGCAGGTGACCGAGCAGCAGGACGGTTCGCTGAAGGTGAACATTCCGAATTCGATCTCGTTCGATACGAACAGCTATGCCATCAAGCCTTCGTTCGATCCGGTGCTGAACTCGGTCACGCAGACGCTGCAGCAGCATCCGGAACTGGTGGCCAACGTCATCGGCCATACGGACAACACCGGCCAGCCGGCCTACAACCAGACGCTGTCGCAGAATCGCGCGCAGAGTGTCGCGTCGTACATCGCGACGCACGGCGTGGCGGCGCAACGTTTGTCGTCGCAGGGCATGGGCCAGAACCAGCCGATCGCCGACAACTCGACGGAAGCCGGCCGTGCCCAGAATCGTCGCGTGGAGATTTATCTGCGCGCAACGGCACAGCCGGGACAGGTACAGTAATTGGTTGATCTGAAAGGAGAATTCGCCGCGCCGAGGGCGTTGCGGCGAGGGTTGCGGCACGAATGCGCAAGCGTCTGAAAAAAATTTGAAACTTGAACGCGCGGCGCATGTCTGTCTTTACGGTAGGTGGATGGCCACGCCATCGCCTGCCATTCTCCTCTTGTCGTTGTTGCTCCGGGGCCCAATTGGACCCCGGTTTTTTTTGTGCGTACGGTTTGTGAACGCACCGGACTGATCACGCCACCGAGATTTTGAGACGCTTGCCGAGCGACAGGAACGCCGCTTCGATGGTCTCCAGCTTCGACGAATGACGCGGGTTCAGCAGGCGGTCCACTTGCGGCATGTGGACGTTGAGCCGACGCGCGAGTTCGGCCTTGCGAACGCCCTGGCGAAGCATTTCGTTCTGCAAGAGCACCTTCGAGACGACGAGCGCCGACAAGGATACGACTGGCTGGCCCTTTCCTGCCTTGGATGGCATGGGCACTTCGCGTTTTTCGTCGAAGTAAGCCTCGATTACCGTTTCGAGCGCGTCCAGTGCGTTCAAGAGGGCCTCGTCCTCGTCGTCACCGACTGAAACCGCCTCTGGAATATCCGGAAACGTGACCAGATAAGTGTTGTTGGTGTCGAGTTCCAGATTGACTGGATAAGACAGCATGATGGTGGATTCTCCGAAGAACATGGCAACCCCGCTTATTTCAATCCAAGTTGTTTCTTGATCTGCTGAACCAGCCCCGTTCCGATTTCCTTGCTGCCGTGATCGGGGAAGGAGCTGATCCTGCCGTTGAGGGTCAAGCGAAAATGGCTGCCTTTTCCCGGCTTGATTTCTACCCCTTGCTCGCGCAGCCACCTCCTGAACTCACTGTACTTCATACACTTCGATCTCCAACGTGTTCAATCGGAGCGCTGAAGATACAACACGAATGTTATCCCTCGCTAAGCGAAAAATGCAACTTTTTTGATGTACTTTGTCGATGCTGGAAAGCATCAAATCAAGGCTTGCGAGGCATGAGGCGTCTGCCCATCATCGCCCTGCTAGAATCGATCTTTCGCCGATTTGATAATCCTTGCACTTCCTCCAGGCCGCGCCTCCATGTCAGCACCGATTCCAGCCACCGCCGCCGCCGCGCCCGCCGCTTCAACGCCCGATAGCGGCCGCCGCCAGGTCCTCGTCACGTCCGCGCTCCCTTACGCGAACGGTCAGATCCACATCGGCCATATGGTCGAGTACATTCAGACGGACATCTGGGTTCGCACGCTGCGCATGCATGGCCATGAGGTCTATTACGTCGGCGCCGACGACACCCACGGCACGCCCATCATGCTGCGCGCCGAGAAGGAAGGCATCACGCCGAAACAGCTGATCGAGCGCGTGTGGAAGGAACACAAGCGCGATTTCGACAGCTTCGGCATCTCCTTCGACAACTACTACTCCACCGACGCCGAGGAAAACCGCACGCTCTGCAATTCGATCTACGCCGCGCTGCAACAGGCCGGCCTGATCGAAGCACGCGACATCGAGCAGGCCTACGATCCGGTCAAGGAAATGTTCCTGCCGGACCGCTTCATCAAGGGCCAGTGCCCGAAGTGCGGCGCCAAGGACCAGTACGGCGACAACTGCGAAGTGTGCGGTTCGACCTACCAGCCCACCGAGCTCATCAATCCGTATTCGGTCGTCTCGGGCGCCACGCCGGTCCGCAAGACCTCGACCCATTACTTCTTCCGCCTGTCCGACCCGCGCTGCGAATCGTTCCTGCGCGGCTGGGTCAGCGGGCTCGCGCAGCCGGAAGCGACCAACAAGATGCGCGAATGGCTCGGCGACAAGGGCGAGGCCAAGCTCGCCGACTGGGACATCTCGCGCGACTCGCCCTACTTCGGCTTCGAAATTCCGGGCGCGCCGGGCAAGTACTTCTACGTGTGGGTGGACGCGCCGGTCGGCTATTACGCGAGCTTCAGGAATCTTGCGGACCGTCTCGGCCTCGCGTTCGACGACTGGGTGAAGCCCGGCTCCACGACCGAGCAGTATCACTTCATCGGCAAGGACATCCTGTATTTCCACACGCTGTTCTGGCCGGCCATGCTCGAATTCTCCGGCCATCGCACGCCCACGAACGTGTTCGCGCACGGCTTCCTGACCGTCGACGGCGCCAAGATGTCGAAGTCGCGCGGCACCTTCATCACGGCGCAGAGCGTGATCGACACGGGCATCAACCCCGAGTGGCTGCGCTACTACTTCGCGGCGAAGCTGAACAGCACGATGGAAGACATCGACCTGAACCTGGAGGACTTCCAGGCGCGCGTGAACAGCGATCTGGTCGGCAAGTACGTGAACATCGCGAGCCGGGCAGCCGGCTTCCTGATCAAGCGCTTCGAAGGCCGCGTGCAGGACAGCGCGATGAACCATCCGCTGCTCGGCCAGTTGCGTGCGGCCATTCCGCAGATCGCCGGGTTCTACGAAGCCCGCGAATATGGCCGCGCGCTGCGCACGACCATGGAACTGGCTGACGCCGTCAACGCCTACGTCGATACCGCGAAGCCCTGGGATCAGGCAAAGGACCCGGCCAACAGCGTCGCGCTGCATGAAACCTGCAGCGTGAGTCTCGAAGCGTTCCGCCTGCTGTCGCTGGCGCTGAAGCCGGTGTTGCCGAAGCTCATCGAGGCCGTGGAAGCGTTCCTCGGCATCGCGCCGCTGGTGTGGACGGACGCGGCGCGGCCGCTGTCGTCGGCGAATCCGATCAACGCGTACAAGCACCTGACCACGCGCGTCGATCCGAAGCAGATCGAGGCCTTGCTCGCGGCCAACCGCGAATCGCTGCAGCCGGGCGCGGAAGCGGCCACAGCGGCGGCCGCACCGGCATCGACCGCCAAGAAGGACGCCAAGCCGAAGCAGGACCAGACGGCCCAGACGGACGAGAGCGGCATCATCTCCATCGACGATTTCGCGAAGATCGACCTGCGCATCGCGAAGATCGTCGACTGCAAGGCGGTGGAAGGCTCCGACAAGCTGCTGCAACTCACGCTCGACATCGGCGAGGAGAAGACGCGCAACGTGTTCTCCGGCATCAAGTCGGCGTATCAGCCGCAGGATCTGATCGGCAAGCTCACGGTCATGGTCGCCAATCTCGCGCCGCGCAAGATGAAGTTCGGCCTGTCCGAAGGGATGGTGCTGGCGGCGTCGGCGGCTAACGAGAAGGCGGAGCCGGGCCTCTACATCCTCGAGCCGCACAGCGGCGCGAAGCCCGGCATGCGCGTGAAGTAAGCGCGCCGCAAGGCATCGCTGCAAAGACAAAGGGCACGCGAATCGCGTGCCCTTCTTTCTTCCAGCCACGCGCTTGTGCCTGAAGAAGCTCAGTCCGCGTCTCCCGGCGGCGAGGCCTCAGTTGACGACGCCCCGGAAGCCGCCGCAGCCGAGTCCGCGGCAGACGCGACCGCCCGCGAAGACGCCCCCGACCACAACCGCGCCCACGAACTGAACCTGCGCGTGTAGGACAGATCGACGCCCTGATACGTGCCGCCATACACCGTCACGGCCCAGAAGCGCGACAGGTTGAGCGTCGCCTTGACCGCGTTGGCCGCCGATTGCAGCCCTTGCTCGTAGCCGATCACGAGGCGCTCGTTGATCGCCTTCGAGAGCAGCACGACTTGCGGATCGGTCAGGCCCACTTCGCTCGACCCCACCGTGAACTCGTCCAGCCCGACCGTCTGCGCGATCTTCGCGCCGCCCTTGCTGCCGAGCAGCGCGAGCGCGCTCGTCATCGCGCTCTGCTGGCCGACGTTGTTGCCCTGATCCGTACCGTGCCCGAACAGCAGCCACGAGAGCTTCTCGTTGTCGGGCACGCTCGGCTCGGAGATCAGCCGCGCGACCGGCGCCTGCACGGTGCCGGTCACCTGCACGCCGGCCTCGACTTCCTGATTGCGCCGCATCGCCAGGATGTTGATGCCCGGATTCGCCACCGGCCCGTTGAAGGTGAAGAAGCCGTTCTCGATGTTCAGCTTGCGCCCGAACGCGGTGTACGACGAGCCGGGCGTCGTCACGCGCACGTTGCCGACGGCGCGCAGCGGCATGTTCGGCGCGCTCGTCGCCGTGATCGAGCCGGCCAGCCCGAGATCCGCGCCCGCGCCCTTGAAGCGGAAGCGCTGGCCCAGATTGATCTCGATGTTCGCGCGCGGCGTGAACGGCCCCACCGGCTTGCCGGTCGCGGCCGTGAGCTGCTGGTTCTCGCCCTTGATGGTGCCGTCGGGGCGTTCGATCACCACGTCGTCGCCGAGCTTCGGCGCGGACGACTCCGGCAAGTCGATCAGCGCGTGATCGACGGTGAACTTGCCGTCGATCGCCATGCCGCCCTCCAGCCCCGCGTTGGCGATCTTCGCCTCGCCCGAGAGGGTGAGTTCGCGGTCCGGCGAGGCGAACAGCTCCAGCTTGTCCGCGATGATGCTCGCCGTCAGATCGGGCTGCTGCTGGTCGAGCCGCACCTTGCCGGTTGCGCGCAGCGTGCCGCTCGCGCCATGAAACTCGACGCGCTGGAAATCCACCAGATTCTCCGCCAGCGCGATCCGGATGATGCCGTCCTTCAGCTGCACGCCCTGATCGACGACCGTCGCGGAGAGGTTGTCGCCCGTCAGCGAGCCCGACAGCGTCGGCTTCGCGACGATACCCGCGATCACCAGCTTCAGCGCCATCCGGCCGCCAAGCAGATAGTTCGCGCCGAGCAGGCCGCCGGTCGTGCGCAGTTCGGGAATATTGGCGTCGACGGCGCCGGTGAGCGGCGCGTTGTCGTCGACGGTGAGCATGCCGTCGCGATTCACGAGCGGCGTGTGCACGTTCGCGTCGATCACGCCGATGCGGCTCGCCTGCGCGTGCAGCGACGCGTTGAGCCGGTTGCCGCCGGAGAAGTCCGCGCGCGCCGTGATGTCCGAGACGCCGAGCGCGGCCACGCCGCGCGTCCCGTCGATGGTCACGTCGCCGGCGCGCCGCTTGATCTGTACGTGGCCCGTCGCCGTGGTGCCGAGCGAGAAGTCCCAGTCGCCGTCGAAGACGAGGTCGGTGCGGATCGGCGGCTCCGCGCCCGTCAGTTCCTGACGCACTTCGAGCAGATGCGGCACCGACAGATTCGTCAGCGTGCCCGCCGACTGGATCCGGCCATGCTCCATCGCGAAGGACTTGAGGCTCAGCACCGCGCCTTCGGCAACCAGCCGCGTCGCGCCGAGCACGAGCCGCTGCGGCCCGTAGCTCACGGTCAGCGGCGTTTCGAGATTGACCGAGGGCGTGCCCTTGTTCGACAGCTTCGTGATCGTGCCGTCCCAGTGCGGACCGTCGGGCGCGTCGGTGAACTTGCCGTTCGCGCCGAGCGCGAGATTGACCGGCTGGCCGCGCACCTTGCCGGTCGCGGTCACGTCGAGCGTGTGATGCGCGCGCGTGCCGTTCAGGCTGGCGTCGAGATTCGCGACCTCGATGCCGTCCGTGCTCGCGTCGCGCGCCTTCAGCGTGAAGACGAGCGCGCCGTTCGCGCCGTCGCGGATATCGGCGCGGCCTTCCGCGTGGCCCAGCCGGTTGGCGCCGAACACGAGGCCATCGGCCTGATAATTCGCCGCGACGTTCGGATGCGCGATCGAGCCGGTCAGGTCGCCGTCCGCCTTGACCGTGCCGGCGATGCCGAAGCCGAGCCGTTCGAGCGCGGGCGCATCGACACGAAAGCGCAGCCGGTCGCCGGGCGCACCGAAGCTGCCGTTCAGATCGACATCGTTGCCCGCCACCGACAGCGACGCCTTGCTCGGCAACAGGCGCGTGCCCGCGACCTGCACGGTGCCCTCGCCGGTCAGCGGCAGGTTGTCGTACATGCTGTCGTTGAGCTTGAACGTGGCTTTTGCTGTCAGCGTCGGCGCGAGCGTGCCGGCGGCGGCAAGCGTGCCGTTCACGCGCGCTTCCACTGGCCGCGCGGCCGGCACGGGTTTCTTCGCGGCGCCCTTCTTCACCGGCGCGGGCTTCTGCGCGATCAGTTGCTGTTGCAGCAGCAGCGGATTGAAGTCGACGAACTTCGCCTTCAGGTCATAGCTGGAGTTCGCGTCCTTCTTCAGCACGCCGTTCGCCTCGACGCGGCCACGGCCCACCGTCAGCTTCACTTCGTCGAGCGTGGTTTGCTGCGGGTCGAGCCTGACCTTGGCCTGGGCGCGAATGGTCGCTTTCGGATCGTTGAGGTCGGCGCTGATGCTCTGCTTGTCGCCGTCCAGCACGATGCCGATGGGACCGGAGAAATCGGTGGGACGCAGGGTCGGTTCGATCGCGTTGAGGTCGAGCTTCGCCACTTTCAGGTCGAACTTGCCCTTGCCGCCCGCCAGCGATCCGCTGCCGGTCACGGTCGCGTTCTTCAGGAGCCGCACGTCAAGGTTCGTGATGGTCTGCGCGGAGGCGTCGAGCCGGACGTCGGCGTGCGCGTCGATGAGCGGCAGCAGCTTCTTGTCGATGGAACCCGGCTTCGCGTTGACGATCGACACCGGGCCGCTCACGACGAAGCCCTTCGCATCCGCGCCTTCGACCGGTTTCACTTCGGCGCGCACGGCCAGGTCCGCCTCGGGCGCCGCCGGGCTGAAGGCCTGCGGATTCACGTGATCGAAGGTGACAAGCGCGGACTTGAGCGGCACGTCGGCGAACGGCAGCGCTTCGACGTGCGCCCGGCCGTTCAGCTTCATGCCGCTGGCGTCGACATCGGCGATCAGGTCTTCGAGCGAGCCCGACAGCCGCGCGCTGACCGTCACCGCCTCATTGGCGACCTTGCCGGAATACCCGGCGTCGCCCGACAGCGGGAAAGGCCGCGCGCCGCCGTCGAGCTTGAGCGCCGCCGTCACCGCGCCGAACGGGGTATCGAGCCGCTGCACAGTCGCCTGGTGATGCTGGCCGTCGCTGCGGCCGCTGACGAGCAGGCGCGAGAACTCGGTGGTCGTCGTGCCCTGGTGCAGGCGCAGCTTATCCAGCGACACATCGTTGATGACGAGCTGGATCGGAATGCGCAGATCCTTCGGCAATTCCGTCTTCTTGCTGGGCTCATTCGACGGCGCAATGCGCGCATCGACCGTCCCCACGTGCAGATAATCGATCGTGAAACGCAGCGGCTCGCGCGTCAGCGCCCAGCGGCCCGAGACGCTGTCCACCGCGATGTCCGTCCCCTTGCCGTCCCTCCAGTGGACGTCGCGCAGGCGCAGGCCGGTGGCGATCGCGCCGCCGTCGAGCGTGCCGGTCAGTTGCCCCTTGAGCAGCGACGTGGCCGCGTTCCATGCATAGCGCGTACCGCGCTCGGTGTTCAGCACGTACAGGACCGTGCCGATCGCCAGCCCCGCGATCAGCAGCACGACCAGCACCAGCACGCCGAGCCAGCGCGCGAGCCGCCGCGCGGCGCTACCGCGAGGCGGAGGCGGAGGCGGCGGCGCAGAAGCGCCCGCGCCGGCTTCGTTGCCGGGCGGCGGGGCTTCAGCGTCGCGGTGCGGGGTCGGCTCGGTCATGCGGGTTCACGGTTCCGTATCAAGGTTCTCATGCGCGTCAGAAGGCGATGCCGAGCGTCAGGTACGGCTTGATGCTCTTGTTCTTCAGGCCATATGCCAGATCGACATTGACCGGCCCGACCGGACTGCGCCAGCGCACGCCGACGCCCACACCCGGCTCGAACACGCGCTCGCTCCAGGTATCGGCGGCCGCGCCGATATCGAAAAACATCGCGCCGCCCCAGTCATGCGTGAACCAGTGCTGATATTCACTGCTGCCCGTCATCATGTATTTGGTGGGCAGGATCGAACCGGCCACGTTGTTGCCGATGCTCAGATAGCTGTAGCCACGGACCGAGTTCGCGCCGCCCGCGCGGAACAGCAGCGACGCCGGCACGCCGCTCGACGGCCCGCTCGTGAAGACGCAGCCGAACTCCGCGCGGAACACCAGCAGATCGTTCTTGCCGAGCGGCACGAACTGGAGCGCGTTGGTATAGAGCCGTGCGAAGGTCTGGTCGGTCATCGCGCCCTTCACCGCAAAGCCCGCTTCGGCGCGAATGATGTTGCCGCGGCGGGGAAACAGCGGATCGTCGACATTGCGGCGCACCCAGCTCCACGCCGGCACGAGCGCGCGCGCCGTCGACGGGTTGGGCTCGTTCTGCGTCAGGCGGTCGTCGTAGAAGGTGAGCGAGAAAGTCGTGTCGATGTTCTGCCGCGAACGCGAGCGCTGCACGCCCACCCGGCCGCTGTAGATGTTCGTGCTGGAGACATCGGTGATCGTGTACGAGCCGAACACGGCGTTGACCCAGCCATGTCCGTCGGGCGGCATCGCGAGCTGCACGCGTCCATACTGCTGCGTCTGATCCAGGCGGCCGGAAATGGTGAACGGATACGCGGCGTTGAAGGTGTTCAGGTAGCTGTAGGCGCCCTGGATGTGGAAACCGGTGTCGGTCGCGTAGCCGACGCCATAGCGAATGCTGTTGTACGGATACTCGGACACCTTCAGGTGCAGCGGCGTGTCCTGGGGCTTGTTCACGTCATTGTCGACGTCGATGGCCACGCTCGCGTAGTACGGCGTGTTCTGCACCTGGCGCTGGAGTTCGTTGATGCGGGCGACGTCGTAGACTTCGCCGGGCTGGATCGGATTCACGTGATCGACGATCCACGCCGGATACCGCCGCGTGCCGCTCACGTCAAGCTTGCCGAGCGTGAAGGTCGGACCGCTGTCGAAGGTGACGGAGAGATCGGCGAGATGCGCGCGCGGATTGATGCGCGCCTGCGAACGCACGATCTTCGCGCCGAGGTAGCGTTTCGATTGCAGCGCGCGCAGCGCGGCGTTCTTCGCGTCGTCCCAGCCGCCCTGCGTGAACGGATCGCCTTCGTTGACCGAGAACGCGAAGCGCGCCGCGTTCTCCTGCGCGCGGTCCTCGGTGGTCACCGCGCCCTTGAAGATGAGCTGCACCGAAGCCACCCGCGTGCGCGGCCCGGGATCGACGCTGATCTTGACGCTGCGCTTGCCGTCCTCGCTCGCGACGTCGGTGCGCACGACCGGCGAGAAATAGCCTTCCGTCGCGACGAGATCGCGTACATCCTTCGGCGCGGCCGTGATGAGGAACTGGATCTGGTCGTCGCTGACGTCGTCGCGCTTGGCGAAGCGGGACAGGTCGAGATTGTCCTTGAGCAGCTTCTTGATGCTGCGCGGCGCGTCGATATCGACGTCGTATTTCGCGAAAGCCGGAGTCGCAAAGCCAAACACGCCCAGCACGCCGCACGCGAGGAACGCGGCGAGCACGGCGGGAAAGCGCCTCGGGCACAACGGCTTGACGCGCAGCGCGCGCAGCGGATCAAACGAACGCCCCGCCAAACGTGACCTCCGGCATCGGGATGACTTGGATTTGAAAGGATGGCAACCGAGCGTGCAGCCTCCGCGTCGTCAGGCTTGCGCGGCGCGGCGGCAGGTTCCGGCGGCGCAGGCGCTATTTCACCACACTGGCGCAGGCCGGCGGCGCATTGCGGGCGGCGAAACGGCACGGACGAGCGCGTTCCGCCTGCCGTTCCACCTGCCGTTTCGCCTGACAGGCGCGCCGGTTGGACGGCACACGGCGCGCGGGGTTCCGCGAATCACGTACGGACGTGCATCTTTCAGCGAGCGGCGTCGGCAGCGCAGGCTTGCGGTAAAATTGCGGCGCGCGGGCAGGAGCGGGCCACAGAGCCGCTTCAAGGAAGGCCACACCGCACCGCGCATCGAACCCCGCATCGACTCAACGGACAACGGAAGCCGGATCATGTACCAGTCGGACATCACCCAGTTCATCAATCAGCTGAAAGAGCAGAAGCCCACGCTGGAAGCCGAGCAACGCCGCGGCCGCGCGCTTTTGTGGGACAAGCAGCCGATCGACCTCGACGAGCGCGGCGAGCAGCAGCAATCGCGCGTGCAGCAGACGCCCTACGTCTACTACCAGAACTTCTGAACGTGAGCGCAGCCGGCCACGAGCCGCCTTCGGCGCCCGAAGCGCGCCGTGAAGGCGCACGGGAAGACCGGGCGGTCGCGCTCGCCGCCCCCGCCACCGATTCGACGCCCGACACCATCGACGGCGTCGCGATCGCGCATCTGTACGGCGAACCGCTGTGGAAGCTCCCCACGGATCTCTACATCCCGCCCGATGCGCTCGAAATCTTCCTCGAAGCCTTCGAAGGCCCGCTGGACCTGCTGCTCTACCTGATCCGCAAGCAGAATTTCAACGTGCTCGACATCCCGATGACGGATGTCACCGCGCAATACCTGGGCTACGTCGACCAGATCCGCGAATCGAATCTGGAGCTTGCCTCCGAATACCTGCTGATGGCCGCGATGCTGATCGAGATCAAGTCGCGCATGCTGCTGCCGGTCAAGAAGGCCGACACCGGCGAGGAAGCCGAGGATCCGCGCGCCGAACTCGTGCGGCGCCTGCTCGAATACGAGCAGATGAAACTCGCGGCGCAGCGCATTGACCAGTTGCCGCAGCTCGGGCGCGACTTCCTGCGTGCCGACATTCATATCGAACAGGCGGCGGAGCAGCGCTTCCCGGACGTCGACATGAACGACCTGCGCGCCGCCTGGGCCGACGTCATCAAGCGCGCGAAACTCGTCCAGCATCACAAGATCTCGCGCGAGGAGCTGTCCGTGCGCGAGCACATGAGCGTGATCCTGCGACGCCTGCAGACCGCGCGCTTCATGGAGTTCACGGAACTCTTCGACACCTCCCGCGGCGTGCCGGTGGTCGTGGTGAACTTCATCGCGATGCTGGAGCTGTCGCGCGAATCCTTGATCGAGATCACGCAGGCCGAGCCGTATGCGCCGATCTACGTCAGACTCGCGTACGCTCCCGCCTGACACCGCTCACCCCTTGGCTTGTTCAGACGCGGCCGCATCGAGGCCGTGCCGACAGGAGACACCCGCTCGATGAAAGTCATCAGCTCCATTCATGAACTGCGCGACCAGTTGCGCGGCCAGAACCGCACCGCCTTCGTGCCGACGATGGGCAACCTCCACGAAGGCCATCTCTCGCTGATGCGTCTCGCGCGCCAGCACGGCGACCCGGTCGTGGCCAGCATCTTCGTGAACCGCCTGCAGTTCGGCCCGAACGAGGACTTCGACAAGTATCCGCGCACGCTGCAGGACGACATCGAAAAGCTGCAGAAGGAAAACGTCTACGTGCTCTTCGCGCCGACCGAGAAGGACATGTATCCGCAGCCGCAGGAGTATCGCGTGCATCCGCCGCACAATCTCGGCGACATTCTCGAAGGCGAATTCCGCCCCGGCTTCTTCACCGGCGTGTGCACGGTGGTGATGAAGCTGATGTCGTGCGTGCAGCCGCGCGTCGCGGTGTTCGGCAAGAAGGACTATCAGCAGTTGATGATCGTGCGCGCCATGTGCAACCAGTTCGCGCTGCCCACGGAAATTGTCGCGGCCGAGACCGTGCGCGAGGACAACGGGCTGGCGCTCAGTTCGCGCAACCGCTTTCTCTCGGACGCCGAGCGCGCCGAGGCGCCGCAGCTCGCCGCGCAGTTGCAGCGCGTGCGCGAGGCCGTGCTGTCGGGCAATCGCGATATCGCCGCGCTCGAGCGCGAAGCGATGAACGCGCTCGCCGGACGCGGCTGGAAGCCCGACTACATCAGCGTGCGCAAGCGCGTCGACCTGCTGCCGCCGGGCGAGGCGGACGCGGATGCGCCGCTCGTCGTGCTGGCGGCGGCGAAGCTCGGCGCGACGCGTCTGATCGACAATCTGGAAATCTGAAGTATTTCAAGCATCTGAAGGAAGAGGAAAGAAGCACCATGCAGCGCACCTTGCTGAAATCGAAAATCCACCGCGCGACGGTCACGCATTGCGAGCTTCACTACGAAGGTTCGTGCGCGATCGACGAAGACCTGCTCGACGCCGCCAACCTGATGGAGAACGAGCAGATCGACATCTGGAACGTGAACAACGGCGAGCGCCTGACCACGTATGCGATCAAGGGCGAACGCGGCAGCGGCATGATTTCGCTGAACGGCTCGGCCGCGCGGCGGGCGCAACTGGGCGATCTGGTGATCATCGCGGCGTTCGCGCAGGTGGACGAGGAAGAGATCAAGGCAGGCTGGAAACCGGATCTCGTGTTCGTCGACGAGAAGAACTGCATCAAGGGCAGCCGGGATCACGTGCCGGTGCAGAGCTGGACGTAGGGGAAGCGCGTCTCCGCGCCTTGCTGGCGGGGCGCAACGCCGAAATAGCCGTATAGCAGCTAAAACGGATTGAGCTGCTATGCGGCTAAATCCGGGCAAACGGGCCGATTTGATCGCATTCGCCGTTGCCCCGCCCTGAAAAACCTCCGACCGCTAATCAGGCTCGCCTCCTACTTCTTCCCCGCCCACTCCACGATCGGCGCCCACTGCTCCAGATCCTTCTCGACCCGGCTCTTCGCCACGTCCCACACCGTCAAGCCGTGCGCGGCGAGCTGCACGTAGTTCTGCGTGTCGCGCAGGAAGCCGAGCACCGGCAGCTCCAGCCCCTCGACGAAACGATGCAGTTGCTCCGCCGAGCGCGTGCGTGCATCGACCCGCATGCCCACCACGCCAATCTCGATCGCGCCCTTGCGCACCGCCTTTTCCTTCGCCAGACGGGTGAGGAAGTCCTGGGTGGCGAGGATGTCGAACATCGACGGCTGCAGCGGCACGATCACCTTGTCCGCCAGTTCCAGCGCCAGCGCGAGGCGGTTGCCGTGCACGCCGGCGGGCGTATCGACGACGGCTTTTTCCAGACCTTTGGGCGGCTTCGCCGGGGAATCGACATCGACGCCCCATTCCTCGATCTTCGGCAAGGTGTCCACCCGTAGCGAAAGCCACGCGTGGGAGGAGCGCTGCTTGTCGAGATCGGCGAGCGCCACCCATTCGCCCTGCGCTGCGAAATAGCCTGCCAGATTGGTCGCGAGCGTACTCTTGCCTACGCCGCCCTTCGGATTTGCCACCACGATCACGGTCATGAAAGGTCCCGGAGAAAGTTCGGCGCGCCGCCCGGACGAGGCCGGACGACACGCGTTTTCGTCTTTATTGAATGAAATTCCTGGCGGATGCCTGTTTCGAGCGTTGATATTATCGGCAAAAGCGCGACATCCAGCATGTCGTCCGAACGGCCGGGACGATGACTCCCGTCTGTCGTCCCGCTTCCGACCTTCCCATCACCCTCACCGGAACCGCCCACGCCCATGACTTCGCTCCGCCCCGATGTGACGCTCGACTACCTGCGCAATCGTCAGAAAGGCCGCCTGCCCGATCTGCTGGGCGTGCAACTGCTTTCCCTCGATCAGGGCCGCCTGAGCGGAGAACTCGCCATCCGGCCGGAACTGCTCGCGCCCAATGGCTTCCTGCACGCCGCGACCGTGGTCGGCCTCGCGGACACCTGCTGCGGCTATGCGTGCATCGCGCATTTGCCCGAGAACGCGCAGAACTTCACCACGCTCGAATTGAAGAGCAATCATGTCTCGACGGCGCGCGAAGGCAAGATCGTCGCGGCCGCCACGGCGGTGCACCTCGGGCGCAGCACGCAGGTCTGGGACGCAACGGTGACGAACGGCGACGGCAAGCTCATCGCCCTGTTCCGCTGCACGCAGATGATTCTCTACTGATGCCGAGGCCGATGCGGCGGCCCGAACGCCGCCTGTAGCGCGCCCAGGTCGAGCGCCTGGGCGAACGAATCGGCCAGACGATCCAGCGACGCCTCGCGCAGCGCCGGATAGTCGAGCGCCTGCGCGTCCTGCACACCCGCCCACGCGAGCAGGGCCGCGCAGGCTTTGGGGGTATCGAACACGCCGTGCAGGTAGGTTGCGGCGATCTGGCCATCGGCGGACACAGCGCCGTCGCAGCGCCCGCCCTCGAGGGCGACCAGCGGCCGGGCCAGCGCCGCGCCGTGCGTGCGGCCCATGTGGATCTCGTAGCCGCGCACGGGCGCGTCCGCCGCGCCGACCGTCAACTGCCCGGTCACGTTCTCCAGTTGCTTGTGCGGCGTCAGCACGGTGGCGAGTTCGAGCAAGCCGAGCCCGTCCACACATCCGGCGGCGCCTTCCACGCCGTCCGGATCGTCGATTTGCCGTCCGAGCATCTGCATCCCGCCGCAGATGCCGAGCACCTTGCCGCCGTAGCGCAGATGCCGCTCGATCGCGCGGTCCCAGCCGTGTTCGCGCAACCAGGCGAGATCGCGCTGCACGCTCTTCGAGCCGGGCAACACGATGAGATCCGCCGGCGGCGGCGCGACGCCCGCGCGAATGTAGCTGAAATCGACCTGCGGGTGCGCCCGCAGCGCATCGAAGTCCGTGTGATTGCTGATGCGCGGCAACGCCGGCACGATCACCTTCAGCGCCGGCGCACTGCCGCGCGCGTGCGGCTGGCTCGGCAGCATGTCTTCGGCATCGAGCGTGAGGCCGTGCAGAAACGGCAGCACGCCGAACACCGGCTTGCCCGTCTGCGCTTCGAGCCAGTCGAGGCCGGGCTGCAGCAAGCCGATATCGCCGCGAAACCGGTTGATGACGAAGCCGCGCACGCGCGCGCGCTCGCTCTCCGAAAGACACGCGAGCGTGCCGACGAGATGCGCGAACACGCCGCCGCGATCGATGTCGGCCACCAGCACGACCGGGCAGTCGACCCGCTCCGCAAAGCCCATGTTGGCGATGTCGTTGTCGCGCAGGTTGATTTCCGCCGGGCTGCCCGCGCCTTCGACGATCACCGCGTCGAACTCGTTGCACAGGCGCGCGTGGGAAGCGAGCACCGCGTCCAGCGCGATGCGCTTGAAGTCGTGATAGGCGCGCGCGTCGAGATTGGCGTGCGCATGGCCGTGGATGATGACCTGCGCGCCCCGGTCGCTGGTCGGCTTGAGCAGCACCGGATTGAAGTCGATGCGCGCCGGCACGCCCGCCGCGATGGCCTGCAACGCCTGCGCGCGGCCGATCTCGCCGCCGTCCACCGTGACCGCGCTGTTCAGCGCCATGTTCTGCGGCTTGAACGGCGCGACCCGCACGCCCCCACGCCGGGCGAGACGGCACAGGCCCGCAACGAGCGTGCTCTTGCCGGCATCGGAGGTGGTGCCCTGGATCATCAGCGTGCCGCGAGGCGTGAAAGACATACCGGCTACATCCTGTGACGAATGACGCGCTATCTTAGCCCGTCAGTACAATGGCGCGATGACCCCGGATCTCACTTTCATCCTCGGCGGCGCGCGCTCCGGCAAGAGCGCGCACGCCGAACGCCTCGCCGACGGCAGCGGACTGCCGGTCACCTATATCGCGACCGCGCGCATCGGCGACGCCGAGTTCGAGCAACGCGTGCAACTGCATCGCGAACGCCGGCCGGCGCACTGGCCGCTGGTCGAAGCGCCGTTCGATCTGGCGCGCGCGCTGCGCAAGGCGGATCGCGCGGATGGCTGCGTGCTGATCGATTGCCTCACGTTGTGGCTTGCCAACCTGCTGTTCTCGTCCGACAACGACGGCGACGACATCGCCGTATTACCCGAGCGCGCCCAGGCCGCCCTCGCCGACTTCGACGCCGCATTGGCCGAGGTGCGCGGCAAGGTCATCGTCGTCAGCAACGAGATCGGGCTGGGCGTCGTGCCGCTCGGCTCGGTCACGCGTCTCTATGTGGACGAGCTGGGGCGGCTGAACCAGCGCGTCGCCGCCGCCAGCACACGCGCCGTGCTGATGGCCGCGGGCTTGCCGCTCGTGCTCAAGGGCTGACGGAGGAATCGCTACGATGTTGCTGCTCTCCGTCTACGCCATGGCCTTGCTGGCGGTGCTTGGCGTGATCGTCGACCGGTTGTTCGGCGAACCGCGTGCGCGGCATCCGCTGGTCGGCTTCGGCCAGCTCGCGACGAAGCTCGAAGCGCGCATGAACACCGGTTTCCGCGCCCGGCCCGCGGGCATGCTCGCGTGGTTCGCGCTGGTGGCGCCGCCGGTTGCCGTCGCGTGGCTGCTGGTCAGCGTGCTGCCGTTCGCCTACGCGAGTCTCGTGCACGTGCTGCTGCTCTGGTTCGCGCTCGGCGCAAAGAGTCTGCGCCAGCACATCGCGCCGATTGCACGCGCGCTGAGTTTCGGCGACCTCGACCGCGCCCGCGCGCTGACGGCGCGCATCGTGTCGCGCGATACCTCGCAGGCCGATGAAAACGCCCTCTCGCGCGCGGCGGTCGAATCGGCGCTGGAAAACGGCAACGATGCGATCTTCGGCGCGCTGTTCTGGTTCGCGGTCGCGGGCGGACCGGGCGCGCTGATGTTCCGGCTCGCCAATACGCTCGACGCGATGTGGGGCTATCGCACGCCGCGCTTCCTGCGCTTCGGCTGGGCGGCCGCACGCTTCGACGACGTGCTCAACTTCATTCCCGCGCGCCTGACGGCCGCGAGCTATGCGCTCGCCGGCGACACGCACATGGCCTGGCACTGCTGGCGCACCCAGGCGCGTTCCTGGGACAGCCCGAACGCCGGCCCGGTGATGGCCGCGGGCGCGGGCAGCCTGAACGTGCTGATCGGCGGCGCGGCGGTGTATCACGGCAAGCTGGAGGCGCGGCCGACGCTCGGCGCGGGGCACAGCGCGAATCCGAAGCATGTGGTCGCGGCATTGCGGCTGGTCGAGCGGGCGACCTTGATGTGGCTCGCGGTGCTGCTGGTGCTCGCCGTCGCGAGCGTGACGACGGGCGGCTGACATGACTCACACCACGCAACCTGAAGACGCCGACGCCCCGGTGCGCCACGGCGGCAACCTGCGCGAAGCCGCGCGCCGCTATGACATTCCGTTCGAAGACTGGCTCGATCTCTCGACCGGCATCAATCCTCACGGCTATCCGGTGCCGCCGGTGCCGCCCGATGCCTGGCGCCGTCTGCCCGAAGACGACGACGGTCTCGCCGACATCGCAGCGCTCTACTACGGCGCTCCGCGCGCGTTGCCGGTCGCGGGTTCACAGGCCGCGATCCGCGCGCTGCCGGCGCTGTTGCGGCCGGGCGTCGTGGGCGTCGCGCCGCTGACCTACGGCGAGTACGCGCCCGCATTCCGCCGCGGCGGCCATACGGTCGTGACGCTCGACATTCATACGCAGGCTTTGCCGGATGCGCTCGATCACGTCATCGTCGCGAATCCGAACAACCCGACCGCCGAACTCCTCCCGCGCGACACGCTGCGGCGCTGGCATGAACGGCTGGCTTCGCGCGGCGGCACGCTGATCGTCGATGAAGCGTTCGCCGATGTCGATCCCTCTGCCTCGCTGGCAAGTGACACCGTACGCGAAGGTCTGGTCGTGCTGCGCTCGGTGGGCAAGTTCTTCGGGCTTGCGGGCATCCGCGCGGGCTTCGTGCTGTCCTCGCCTGCCGTCGCCGAGCCATTGCGCGCGATGCTCGGCGCCTGGACCGTGAGCGGCCCGGCGCGGCATGCGGTCGAAGCCGCGTTCGCCGACCGCGCCTGGCAACGCGACACTCGCGCCCGCCTGCATCGCGACGGCGGGCGTCTCGCCGCCTTGCTCGCGGACCACGGCCTCGACGCGCGCGGCACGCCGCTGTTCGCATGGATGCCCGTACCGGACGCGGCGGCGCTCCAGCACGAACTCGCGCTGTGCGGCATCTGGACGCGTCTCTTCGACCTGCCCGGCATGAAGCCGAGCCTGCGCGTCGGCCTGCCGGGCGCCGAGGGCGACTGGGTGCGTCTGGCGCGCGCGCTGGCGGAGATTCGCGGATGATCGCGCGTGCGCTGCTTGCAAGCGTGCTGATGGCGGTCTGCGTGAATCTGCACGCCGCCATCACCGTCACCGACGACAGCGGCGCCGCCGTCACGCTCGCGCAGCCGGCGCGGCGCGTCGTCAGCCTCGCGCCGCACGTCACCGAACTGCTGTTCGCGGCGGGCGGCGGCGCGCGGGTAGTCGGCGCGGTGAGCTACAGCGACTACCCGAAGGAAGCGCAGGCGATTCCCCGCGTCGGCGACAACAAGGCGCTCGATCTGGAACGCATCGTCGCGCTGCATCCGGACCTGATCGTGGTCTGGCGGCATGGCAATGCGGCGCGTCAGCTGGAGCGGCTGAAAGCGCTCGGCGTGCCGATCTATTTCAACGAGCCGAAGCATCTCGCCGATATCGCGACGAGCCTGACCAAGCTCGGCGCGCTGCTCGGCACGCAGGCCACCGCGCGCGCCGCCGCCGATGCCTTCACGAACGACATCGCGCAACTGCGTGAGCGCTATGCCCGGCGACCGCCCGTGAGCGTGTTCTATCAAGTCTGGGACGAGCCGCTGATGACGCTCAATCGCGACAATGTGTTCGATGAAGTGATCACGCTGTGCGGCGGCGTGAACGTGTTCGCGGCCGAGCCGCTGCGCGTGCCGACGGTCTCGGCGGAAGCGGTGCTCGCGGCGAATCCCGAAGCCATCGTCACCGCGACGGCCGGCGCGACGCCGCCGGACCGGCCCTTGCCGGCGTTCGACCGCTGGCGGCGCTGGACCGCGCTGACCGCTGTGGCGCGCGGCAATCTGTTCGGCATCGACGGCGATCTCATCAACCGGCCGACACCCCGCCTCGCGCTGGGCGCGGCGCAACTGTGCCGCGATCTCGACGACGCCCGCGCACGCCGGACCCGCTAGTCACGCGTTCCAGCGCACCAGCAGCCACTGTCCGCGCACGCGCCTGAACCATGCGATGCCGTTGAAATCGAGCGGCCATTGCAGCGCGTGCTCATTCGCGATGCCCAGCACGTGCGCCGCCAGCAGCCGCATCACGCCCGCATGCGCGACGACGTGCACCGTCTGCTCGCCGGCGCAGGTGTCGTCGAACCACGCGATCACGCGGCGCGCGAACTGCACCAGATTCTCGCCGCCATGTGGACGCGCATGCTCGATGTCGGCCGCCCAGGCATCGATGAGCGCGCGCTCGATGCCGTCCCACGCACGCCCTTCCCACGCGCCGAAGTTCATCTCGGCGAGGCGAGGATCGAGATGGACCGGGCCATCCGGCAAAAGCGCACGGGCGAGCGATGCGCAGCGAAGCAACGGACTGGCGTGCCAGCCCGCGACGCAGCCAGGCACCTTCAGCGCCTGCATGCGCGCCGCCAAGTCGAGCGCCGACTCAGCGACGTCGCGCAGCAAGGGCACATCCGTCTGCCCGTAGCAGACGCCTGCTTCAATGGCCACTTCCGGATGGCGGATCAGAACGAGATCCATGCGAGCCCGACGAGATAGATCGTGATTTCGAACACTTGCTGCGCGAAGCCGAGGCAGTCGCCCGTATAGCCGCCGATGCGCCGCACGAAGTACCGGCCGATCAGCCAGCGCAGCACGCACAGCACGGCAATCGTCACGCCCGCCAGCTTCCAGTCCAGCGCGAACAGCCAGGGCACGCCGAACAGCAGCGCCCAGCCGAACGATGCCCGACTCATGCGCTGCGCGACCGGCCGGGCCTTGCCTTCGGCGCGCACGTAGTCGAGGGTGACGAGATAACTGATCGCAAAGGCGCGGCTCGCGGCGTGCGCGCCGATCATCGTCCATGCGACGCGATACGGCGGCAACGCGGCCAATGCCTGCCACTTGAGCGCCAGCGCGATCACGAGCGCGATCGCCCCAAAAGCGCCGATGCGCGAATCGTGCATGATGCGCAGCGCATCGTCCTTCGTGTACGCGCCGCCGAAGGCATCGACGCAATCGGCCAAGCCGTCTTCGTGGAATGCGCCGGTCAGCACGAGCGTTGCGGCCATCGACAGGAGCACGGCGACGCCCGCCGGAAACACCCGCCACGCAGCCAGCCAGACCAGCGCCGCAACGGCGCCCACCAGCACGCCCACCAGCGGAAAATAGCGCGCCGCCGCGTTCAGATAGTCGCGCTCGAAACCGACCCAGCGCGGCACCGGCACGCGCGTGAAGTAGCCGAGCGCGGTGAAGAAGTAACGCAGTTCGTCGAGCGGGCGCGGCATCTCAGCCGGCCTGATCCGACACGCCCGCCGACTCGAAGCTCGCCATTTCATCGAGGAAGGCGACGGCCGCGCGCAAAACCGGCAGCGCGAGCGCCGCGCCGGTGCCTTCGCCCAGACGCAGGTCGAGTTGCAGCAGCGGCGCAGCCCCGAGATGCGCGAGCATGCGCCGATGACCGGTCTCGTCCGATGCATGCGCGAACACGCAGTAGTCGAGCACCTCCGGCGCGAGCGTCGCGGCGACCAGCAGCGCCGACGTCGCGATGAAGCCATCGACGAGGATCGTCATGCCCGCACGCGCGGCTTCGAGACACGCGCCGGTCATCATCGCGATCTCGAAGCCGCCGAAGGTCGCGAGGGTATCGACGGCATCGCCGGTATCGGCATGCAGCGCCAGCGCGCGGCCCAGCACCTCGCGCTTGTGCGCGAGACCGCGATCGTCGAGACCCGTGCCGCGGCCGACACAGTCGTCGATCGGCACGCCGCACAGGCGGCTCATCAGGCACGCCGCCGCCGACGTGTTCGCGATCCCCATCTCCCCGAAGCCGATCACGTTCGTGCCCAACGCCGCATGCCGGCGCACGCACGCCGCGCCGCGCGCGATGGCGTCCAGCGCGGTCGCGCGGGACATCGCGGGCTCGCGCGCGAAGTTGCGCGTGCCGGGGCCGAGCGACTCGCGTTCATAGCCCACGTCCGGACCTGCCTGCACAGCCGGAATCGGCGTCGCGACGCCCGCATCGACGATCTCCAGCGTCATGCCCACCGAGCGCGACAGCGCATTGATCGCCGCGCCGCCCGCCAGAAAATTCGCGACCATCTGCGCGGTCACTTCCTGCGGATACGAACTCACTTGCTCAGCGGCGATCCCGTGATCGGCGGCAAACACGATCATCGCCGGACGCACGATGCGCGGCTTCGTCGTGCGCTGGATCAGTCCTGTTTGCAGCGCGAGCGCTTCGAGCCGCCCGAGGCTGCCGCGCGGCTTGGTCTTCATGTCGATGACGCGGCGCAGTTCGGCTTCGAGCGAACGGTCGAGTGCGGGCGGGAGCGGGACGTCGTTGAGCGTGGACATCGATGTTCCTTCAGAAACGTGGGATGGAAGGCACGAGCGCCTCGTGATCGCCGTCGCGCAGCAGCGCCAACGGATAGCCGAACGCCGCGCTGGCGCGTTCCGGCGTCAGCACCTCGGCGACCGGGCCCGCACAGGCGTGGCCGCGGCCATCGAGCAGCAAGGCATGCGTCGCGAAGCGGCGCGCGAGATTCAGGTCATGGCACGAGAACACGACGGTGCGGGCGGGGCCCGCTGGATGAGCAGTCGCACTCGCCGCCGCGCGTAACGCATGCAGGCACGCGATCTGATGATGCAGGTCCAGATGCGCCAGGGGTTCGTCCAGCAGCAGCAGCGGCGCGTTCTGGCACAGCACGGCCGCGAGCGCGACCCGCTGCCGTTCGCCGCCCGACAGCGTGAGCACGTCGCGCGTCGCGAACGGCGCGAGGCCGAGCGCGTCGAGCGCCGCGTGCGCGGCGGCGCGATCGTCGGCGCTTTCCCAGCCCCAGCCGGTCAGATACGGAAAGCGGTTGAGCAGCACGGTGTCCAGCACACTGGCGCTGAAGGCGTCGTGGGTCGCCTGCGGCATCAGCGCGCGCACGCGTGCAAGCTCCGCGGCACGCCACGACGCAAGCGCGCGGCCATCGAGCGACACGCGGCCCGCCACCGGTGCGCTCAATCCGGCGAGCACGTGAATGAGCGTCGTCTTGCCCGCGCCGTTCGGGCCCGCGATGCACCACATCTCGCCGGGCGCGAAGGTCTGCGTCAGGCCGTCGATCAATGTGCGCTCGCCGGCCCGCAGCGCGATGGCGTCGAGATGCAGGTTCATCGCGGTCTCCGCAGCAGCATCCAGAGGAACATCGGCACGCCGGCCAGCGCCGTCACCACGCCCACCGGCAACTGCGCGGGCGCGATCACGGTGCGCGCGGCGAGGTCGGCGGCCATCACCGCGAGACCGCCCGCCAGCGCGGCGGCGGGCATCAGCATGCGTTGATCGTTGCCGAACGCGAGCCGCAGCAGATGCGGCACGACCAGTCCGACGAAGCCGAGCGTGCCCGCCGTGGTCACGGCCGCCGCAGCCGCCAGCGATGCGACCAGGTAGGTACGCAGACGCAGCCGCGCCACCGGCACGCCGAGCGCCTGCGCGGCGCTGTCGCCGCGCAGCAGCACGTTCAGCTGCGGCGCTACGGGGAGAATCAGCAACAGCGCGAACACCAGCGCCAGCAGTGCGGGCCACGGCGTGGCGGCGCCGTCGAGATCGCCGGTCAGCCAGAAGATCATGCCGCGCAGGCGGTTTTCGGGCGCGACGCTCAGCATCAGCGTGATGAGCGCACCCCAGCCCGATGCAATCACGACGCCCGTCAGCAAGAGCCGCGGCGATGCGTCCTGCGTGCCGCGCCACAGATCACGGCGCGCCAGTCCAAGTACGAGGACGATCGATGCGAACGCGCCGGCGCAGGCGGCAAGATCGACGCCCCACCACGGCAGCGAGACCAGCATTGCCGCCAGCGCGAAGCTGGCCGCGCCGCCCGAGACGCCGAGCACGTAGGGTTCCGCCAGCGGGTTGCGCAGCAGCACCTGCAACAGCGCCCCGGCCAGCGCGAGCAGCGCGCCCGACGCAAAGCCCGCGAGGGCGCGCGGCAGGCGCAGCGTGAGCACGATGTCGTCGGCGATATCGGGCACGGCGGCGCGCGCATTGAAAAGCGCATGAGGCAGCGCATGAAGCAGCGCCGCGAACGCGCGCGACGGCGGCAGCGCGACGCTGCCCAGCGCGAGCGAGGCGATCAGCACCGCGCACGCCGCGGCGGCGAGACAGGCCCAAATCGCGGCGGCGCGCGCGCCGTTCATGCCGCGCAACCGCTCAGGCGCGCGGCTCACGACGGATGCCAGCCCAGCGTGAGATAAACGCCGCGTCGCGGCGTGTTGTAGGCATACGCAAGCTCATAGTCCTTGTCGAAGAGATTGTCGACGCGCGCCGTGACGGTCCACGACTTCGAGATGTCATAGCGCGCCGACAGGTTCACGATGCCGTAGCCCGCCAGCGTCGAATCGTAATCGCTGCGCTGGCCGCTCACGAGCCACTCGCCGCCTACGCGCCAGCGCCCGATCGTGCGATGCGCGCTCAGCGTCGCGAAATGCCGCGCGCGTCGCGTCAGGTCCTGGTGATTCGTTTCATCGACGGGATTCTGGAACGTGACGCCCGCGCGCACATCCGTTCTGCCGACATGCCCCGCCCACGATCCCTCGATGCCCTGCACCTTCGCCCGCCCGACATTCTGCGCGGTGTAGTAGAAGCCGCCGTCGGACACGTAGTCGATCAGGTTCGAGTAGCGCGTCTGGAACAGCGTGACGCGCAATACCCCGAGTCCGCTCGACGCATACTGCAACGCCGCTTCGACCGAATGGCTGCGCTCCGGTTGAATCGACGGATTGCCGCTGGACGGATAGTAGAGATCGTCGAAGCTCGGCGCGCGGAACGAGGCCGCATAGCTCGCGCTCGCCTTCCAGTGCGCGTCGATGTTGTACGCGTAGCCGAGATAGTAGCTGTTCGCGCCGCCGAAATCGGAATACTGGTCGTGACGCAGGTTCGCCTGGAATTCGCTCGCGCCCAGATGGCCGACATAGCCCGCGAACACCGAGTTCACGTGGCGGTCGGGGGCGCTGAACTGATCGGAATCGAGCGTCTGGTCGAGGTGCTCGTAGCCGAAGAGGAACGTGTGCGCGTCGCTGATGCGGATGTCGTTCTGCCACGTGTACTGGCGGTTCTCGGAATTGAAGCGGCTCGTATAGACGCCGTTCTGCTCGATGTTCGCGCGGTCCTGGCCCTGCGCGATCGTGAAGTGCGTGGTCCAGTTGCCGGTGAGTTTGCCGTTGGCGAACACCGACGCCGAACGCACGCGGTTATGCGATTCGTTGAGATCGGTCGGCTGGCCGTAGGCATCGTCGAAGCTGTTGATGCCGTTCGACTGCAGGAAGCGCACGCCCGCATCCCATTGCTCGTTAAACCTGTGGCGCAAGGTCGCAGCGACGCTCTCGTTCAAATAGCCGTTCGCGTTGGGATTCGCGCCGGGCGCGAGGTTCGGATCGATCGACGAAAAGCCGTCGGTCTTTTCGCGCGACACGTTCAGGCTGAAGGTGGTGCGCCCGTCCTGGTCCAGCGCGCCGTTCACGCCGGCGGACTGGCGCTGCGTGTGATAGCTGCCGAGCTCGGTTTCGAAGCTGAAGCGCGGCGGATGCGGCTCGCCCTCCTTCGTGAAGATCTGCACGACCCCGCCGATCGCGCTGGAACCATACAGCGCCGAGACATTGCCATTCACCACCTCGACGCGGCCGATCTGGTCGAGCATCACTTGCGACAGTTGCGCCGCGCCGAGCGATGCCGATTCGACCCGGACGCCGTCGATCAGCACGAGCGACTGCGACGACGATGCACCGCGAATGAAGAGTCCCGAGTTCGCGCCCGGTCCGCCGTTGCGCGTGACCTGCACGCCGGGCGCGAGCGCGATGAGGCCGAGTGCGTCGTCGGCGTTGCTGTCGGCAATGTCCTGTGCATCGAACAACGAGGTCTGCGGAATGGAATCGGCGAGCGGCTGCGCTGCACGCGTGGCAGTAATAACGACAGGCGCAAGCGTTTGCGAAGCGTCATCCGTGGCGGTGGTCGTCGCTGCTTGCGCGACGCCGGCGAGCGGCAGGAGAAACGTGGCAGCGGCGAGGCCGCGACTGGAGAGGCCGTCCCGGACGGAGGCCCATGGCGATTGCATGACGAGTGTTCCCGTGGAGGATGAGCGCGGCCCCGCTCCCCGCGAGGTTCGATGCGCGACGAACGCGCCATGCCGTTCGGGATCATGCAGTGATCGTGCGATGACCGGCGGCAGGCGCGTGGCACTCTGGCCGGTATCCGGGCTGGCGACGCATCGTCCCGCCTTCCCGCGCATCATGCGCAGTGGCGTCGACACGTTTCTTGCAGAGGCCGACGAGCGGCCCGGCGTATGGATGGATCCATGCGCCCGCACTGCAAAAACGCGTATGAGACGACTTGCAACTTGCGTTGCGGTCGCTTACCGTTGCGGGGGCAGCACAGGTTGGCTCCGTCCTGTCCGGCCGCCGTTCACTTGTTCGGCTGCTTCGAGGACTTCGCTCCCTGTTTCCCGTTTGACTGCATGCGCGAGAGCCGCGCATGCGAGCACCAGAAGTGCGGCAAGTGTAGGAGCGCGGGTGGGGACCGTCAAGAAACGGCGAACCCTGGCGCGAAGGACAGCAGGCGGCGCGTGAAGATGCAAAGAACAAACGAACTCAGCGAGCGAGAATCAGCCTGACTGCATGCACGAGCAAATCAACGCTCGTGTTTTCTGCACACGAATGCATTGCGAGATGCGCGAGAACCCGGGGTTTGCGCGCAAGATCGCGTGCTGTTACGTCTCGAAACGAGACAATTATCGGTAGCTCCGTTGAACCGCGCTAAAATGCGAGGTCTTTAGAGGACGCAGCACATGCTCAACGAACTCGAATCACTGTCAGGAAACATCGGCCGGCTGATCCAGATCAGCGAGCGCCACAATCAGGCGCGTGCCGCGCTGCAAGAACAACTCGAGCAACTGCGCACCGAGTACGCCAATCTCCAGGCCGACCTCGCGCAAGTCCGCGAAGAACGCGACACGCTGCAGTCCGAACGCGATTCCCTCTCCGCCAAGATCGACGACGCGCAGGTCCGCCTCAACGCGATCCTCGAAAAGCTGCCGCGCGCAAAGTCCGCGCAGCACGGCGAAGCCGACAATCAACTCGATCTCCTCGAAGCCGATTCGCCGGAAGCGCATGAACATGCCCATGCGTCCGAAGCGGAATTGCACGGCGAGCATCATCAAGGAGAGAAGGCATGACGACCACGCAAATCGAAGTCTCCATTCTCGGGCAGCCCTATCGCCTCGCCTGCTCGCCTGAGACGGAAGGTGCGTTGCGCGAAGCCGTCGCACGCGTCGATGCCGAGATGAACAAGGTGCGCAACGCGAGCAACGTGCGCGGCACGGATCGCATCGCGGTGATGGCGGCGTTGTCGCTGGCGTCGGAATTGCTCAAGTTGCAGGACAGCGTGCGTCACGGCGAAGCCTTCCCCGCCGAGGAAATCCGTCGCACGATGCACTCGATGAACGAGCAGCTCGGCGCCGTCATTGCACAATACGAAGTGCAATAAAGCGCGTTGATGCGGTTGATCAAGCCGTGTTTGTGAAGGCTTGGCAAAGGCACAATCAGCGCGCCACGTCGATCGAAAAAAGAAACCGCACCGGGGCTGCAGAAGGCAAACGATTGGTGTAGAGTGACGTTTCCCTGCCTGGTACGCCAAGGTCATATATTCCTTGAACCAATGCTACATTGGCACGGTTGCGGAACCTTGCAACATGGGCGCGCGCGTCGCTAGTCCGATGTACCCGAAGTGTTGCTTACCGCGACCAATCTTGAACCCAGGTTCAGGATGCCGGCCTAGCGGCTATGGCGGGGACCTCATCTCAAACGGCATCGGTTTTCCCGATGCCGTTTTCATTTGCAGCAGTGCTTCTGCATTCCTCATTCCATCGTCGATCACGCATAACGAACAACCATGCGCTACTGGCTGATGAAGTCCGAACCGGACGAAGCGAGCATCGATCACCTGGCGCACGCGCCGAAGAAAACCCTGCCGTGGACGGGCGTGCGCAACTATCAGGCGCGCAACTTCATGCGCGACCAGATGCAGGTCGGCGACGGCGTGCTGTTCTATCATTCGAGCTGTCCGGAGCCGGGCATCGCGGGTATCGCGAAGGTCTGCTCTACTGCCTATCCGGACCCCACGCAGTTCGATTCCAACAGCCACTACTACGATCCGAAGTCCACGCAGGAAACGCCGCGCTGGATGCTGGTCGACGTGAAGTTCGTCAAGAAGACGCCGCTGATTCCGCTCGCCACGTTGCGCGAGCATGCTGAACTCGCGGACATGCAGCTACTCGCACGCGGCAATCGTCTTTCGATCACGCCCGTCACCGATGCGCAATGGCGCTTCATTACCGAGCGTCTCGTCTAACAAGGAACTTACGACGCACGGGTGCCGCCTAAAGGCCGTCGCACATCATGCGACGCAATACGTGATTGCCTTTGCGTCTGGAGCCTTCGATGACCTACAAGAAAACTGCCGCCGCCCTCGCCCTGTTCGCGATGTCCGGCGCCGCGTTCACCTTCTCTCAATCCGCCGCCGCGCAGACGGTGATCAATCAGCAGCCCGCGGGCGTGCTGTCACTGTCGGCGCAATCGAGCGCGCAGGTGGCGCAGGATGTCGTGACCATCACGCTGTTCTACGAACAGGAAGCCGCCGATCCCTCCTCCCTCACCAACACGCTCAATCAGCGCGCCGAGTCGGCCTTGCGCGAGGCGCGGGGCGTCGACGGCGTGACGGCCAGGAGCGGTTCGTTCACCGTGTATCCGTCCACCGATCGCGACGGCAAGATTTCCGCCTGGCGCGGCCGCACGGAAGTCGTGCTCGAATCGCATGACTTCGCGGCGGCCTCGAAGCTCGCCGGCCGGATGAGTGCGTCGATGCAAGTGGGCAGCGTGGCCTTCTCGCTGTCGCCGGAAGCACAGCGCGCGGCCGAGCAGAAACTCGTGACGCAGGCCATCGACTCGTTCCGCAAGCAGGCGCAAACCGCCGCGCAGTCGTTCGGCTACAGCAACTACTCGATCAGGGAAGTGAACATCGGACACAGCGGCGTTCAGCCACGCCCGGTCATGATGATGCAGTCACGCGCGATGAGCGCCGATGCCAAGATGGCCGCGCCCATCGCGATGGAAGCCGGCACGACGACCGTGACCGTCGATGTGAACGGCTCCGTGCAGATGGGGCGGTAAGCGGTACGCGGGGCGCTCGCGCCCCGCATCTCAGTCAGGCCTGCGCGGATTCGGGCGGCAGGCGCAGATTGCGCTTGTACGCCCACACCATCATCAGCACGCCGGCGATGATCATCGGCAGCGAGAGCCACTGGCCCATCGAGAGATTGAATGCGAGCAAGCCGAGATAGTCGTCCGGCTCGCGCGCGAATTCCACCGTGAAGCGCGCCAGTCCATAGCCGATCAGAAACAGCGCGGACACGGCGCCGACAGGCCGCTGCTTGCGCGAGAACGTCCAGATCAGGATGAACAGCACCAGCCCTTCCAGCGCGATCTCGTACAGTTGCGACGGATGACGCGGCAGCATGTGATAGCGCTGGAAAATCTCGGTGAGATGGTATTGCGCGTCCAGTTGCGGATTCTTCGAGAGCCACACGGCGTCGTCGTTGGTCGAATTCTGGAACAGCATCGCCCACGGCGCGTTCGGGTCCGTCACGCGGCCCCACAGTTCACCGTTGATGAAGTTGCCGAGACGACCCGCCGCGAGTCCGAGCGGCACCATCGGCGCGACGAAATCGGTCACTTGCAGCCAGGTGCGCTTGCGCTGCCACGCGAACAGCACCATGGCGAGCGTCACGCCGAGGAAGCCGCCGTGGAACGACATGCCACCTTCCCACACCTTGAAGATGTCGAGCGGATGCGCGGCGTAGTAACTCGCCTTGTAGAAAATCACATAACCGATGCGGCCGCCGAGAATCGTGCCGAGCACGCCGTAGAACAGCATGTCGTCGATGTCTTTCGCGGTCCAGCCCTGGCGCGACACATAGGGCAGGCGCAGACGCAGCCGCCCGATGACAATGGCCGACACGAAGGCCACGAGATACATGAGGCCATACCAGCGTACGGCGAGCGGTCCGAGATGGATGGCGACGGGATCGAAATTGGGATGTATGAGCATGCTGATGTCAAAGAGCTGACGGACTTCGAGGGGGCCTCGAGCGAACCTCAAGGCCGCATCATACAGAACCGGCGCCCTGCGCCCGCGAACGGACGATGTCGATGAAGCCGGCCAGCACCGGGCTCACTTCCGCCGCGCGCCACACGAGCCCGGTTTCGACGAGCATCGCCGGGTCCTCCGGCGCGCGCAACGGCCGGTACACGACGCCCGTGCGCCGCAGATGCCGCAGCGAACGCGGCACGAGCGCGACCCCCATGCCCGCCGAGACCAGGCTCACGATGGTCTGCATCTGAATGGCCTCCTGGCCGATGCGCGGCGTCAGGCCGGCAGCGCCGTAGCAGCCCATGATGCTGTCGTACAGGCCGGGCGCAAGCCGCCGCGGAAACACGATGAGCGGCGCGGCGGCCAGCGCGCCCAGCTCGACGCGCGTGTCCGCCCACTCCAGCTCGCCCTGCCCGAGTTCGCGCGCGGTCGCGGCGGGCATCGCGACGACCAGCGGCTCGCGCGCCACCGGCAGATACGACAGCGCGCCCGCATGGCGCGCCGGCAGCGGCGGAATGACGAGTCCGGCGTCGATGCGGCCGGCGACCAGTTCCTCGATCTGCACGTCGCTGGTGGCTTCGGTGAGTTGCAGCCGGACGCCCGGATGGCGCGCGCCGAACGCGTGCAGCAGCGCGGGCAGCAAGCCGTAGTCGGCCGTGGAGACGAACGCGAGCGACAGCACGCCCGCCTCGCCGCGCGCCAGCGACTGCGCCAGCGGCCGCAGCGCATCCGCCGACGCGAGCAGGCGCCGCACCTCGGGCAGCAGATCCTTCCCGACCGGCGTCAGTTCCACGCTCCGTTTCGTCCGCACGAACAAGGCGACGCCAAGCGCCTCCTCCAGCCCGCGGATCGCCTGCGAGAGCGGCGGCTGGGTCATGGCCAGGCGCGCGGCGGCGCGGCCGAAGTGCATCTCCTCGGCGACCGTGACGAAGTAGCGCAAGAGGCGCAAGTCGAAAGACGGGGTGCGCGGGTCCATTGATATGTTTTGCGACCTTATCAGCCGTGAATAATATATTGGACAGATACATCGCGCGAGTCGCATGCTTGCCGGACTAGACCAAAAAGTCCCCCTCAGGAGCACACCATGGCCTTCAATCGCCGCTCGAAGAACATCACCCAGGGCGTCGCGCGCTCGCCCAACCGTTCGATGTATTACGCCCTCGGCTATCAGGAAGCCGACTTCGACAAGCCGATGATCGGCGTCGCCAACGGGCATTCCACCATCACACCGTGCAATGCCGGCCTGCAACCGCTGGCCGACGCGGCCATCGAGGCGATCCGCAAGGCCGACGCCAATCCGCAGATTTTCGGCACGCCGACCATTTCGGACGGCATGTCGATGGGCACCGAAGGCATGAAGTACTCGCTGGTGTCGCGCGAGGTGATCGCCGACTGCGTCGAGACCGCCGTGCAGGGACAGTGGATGGACGGCGTCGTGGTGATCGGCGGGTGCGACAAGAACATGCCGGGCGGCATGATCGGCATGGCGCGCATGAACGTGCCGTCCATCTATGTGTACGGCGGCACCATCCGCCCGGGCAACTGGAAGGGTCGCGACCTGACCATCGTGTCGTCGTTCGAGGCGGTCGGCGAATTCACCGCGGGCCGCATGAGCGAGGAAGACTTCAAGGGCGTCGAGAAAAACGCGTGCCCGTCCACGGGCTCGTGCGGCGGCATGTACACGGCCAACACGATGAGCTCGTCGTTCGAGGCCCTCGGCATGTCGCTGATGTATTCATCGACGATGGCAAATCCCGATCAGGAAAAGGTCGACTCCGCCGCTGAATCGGCGCGCGTGCTGGTCGAGGCCGTGAAGAAGGATCTGAAGCCGCGCGACATCATCACGAAGCAGTCGATCGAGAACGCCGTCGCGCTCATCATGGCGACGGGCGGCTCCACCAATGCCGTGCTGCACTATCTGGCGATTGCGCACGCGGCGGAGGTGGAATGGAGCATCGACGACTTCGAGCGCATGCGCAAGAAAGTGCCGGTGATCTGCGATCTGAAGCCGTCGGGCCAGTATGTCGCGACCGATCTCCACAAGGCCGGCGGCATTCCGCAAGTGTTGAAGATCCTGCTCGATGCCGGTCTCCTGCACGGCGAGTGCATGACGATCACGGGCCGCACGATCGCCGAAGAGCTGAAAGACGTGCCGGCCAAGCCGCGCGCCGACCAGAAGGTCATCTTCCCGATCGCGCAGGCGCTCTACAAGCAAGGCCACCTGGCGATCCTGCGCGGCAATCTCGCGGAAGACGGCGCGGTCGCGAAGATCACGGGCCTCAAGAATCCGGTCATCACCGGTCCCGCGCGCGTGTTCGACGACGAGCAGAGCGCCATGGACGCGATCCTCGCCGACCGGATCACGGCCGGCGACATCCTCGTGCTGCGCTATCTCGGGCCGGTGGGCGGGCCGGGCATGCCGGAGATGCTCGCGCCGACCTCGGCGATCATCGGCAAGGGACTGGGCGAGTCAGTGGGCTTCATCACCGACGGCCGTTTCTCCGGCGGCACGTGGGGCATGGTGGTCGGGCACGTGGCGCCGGAAGCGTATGCCGGCGGGACCATCGCGCTGGTGCAGGAAGGCGATTCGATCACCATCGACGCGCACCAGCTGCTGCTGCAACTGAACGTGGACGATGCCGAACTCGCGCGCCGCCGCGCCGCCTGGAAGCAGCCGGCGCCGAAGTACACGCGCGGTGTGCTGGCGAAGTTCGCGGCGCTGGCGCAGCCGGCCAACAAGGGCGCAGTGACGGGCTGATACGCGCGTCGAAACGCCCGGATGGATCATGCACAAGGGGCGCAGCGGCGCCCCTTGTGCATTCCGCGTGCCGCGCGCCATGTCTCCTATAATGCGCGACAACGTGAAGCGTGCGCGTGCATCGGGGGAGACCACATGAAAGCACAGCTCAGGGGCGTCGTTGCGGGACTGGTGTGGTGGAGCGTGTGCGGCGTGGCCTGCGCGCAGAACGACAGCGCCTCGATGCTCGCGTTCGCGCAAAGCCACAACTGCATGAGCTGCCATTCGGTCTCGCGCAGCTTCATGGGGCCGTCGTTCGACAGCGTGGCGCACAAGTATGCGCAAGTCGAAGGCGCGCGCGGCATGCTCGCGCGCCGCATCATGGAAGGCGGCGTGGGCGTGTGGGGCCCGGTGCCGATGCCCGCCAACACGCAGATTTCACCGGATCAGGCGGCGGCGCTCGCCGACTGGATCCTCTCGCTGCGCTGACCGGCGCGTGCGCCCTTCACTCGCCGTGCTGACGGCGCAACTCGATTTCCACCGCCTCGCGCACCCATTCGCTCATGTGGCTCTCGAGCGCCGTCGCCACTTCGCGCGTGATGGCGGAGACGAGCTGGACCGAGTGCTCGCGCAGCACTTCGCGGCAGCGCTCCTCGATCAGCGCGCGGGCATCGCCCGTCAGGAAGTTCGTGAAGCGCCCGCGCAATTGTCCGGCGATCTGCTCCGCGTCGTATTCGATGGCGAGATTGGCCGACGGCGCGCGCGCGTACTCCGGCTTGCCGGGCACGACGACATCGGTGAGGACCGGAATGGAGGGATCGAAGGAATGCGGCTTGTCCGTCATGGGAAGGGGTCTCCTGTCGAGCGCGGCGGGCGGGCCGCGTCGGTGTGCAAGGCGTGGTGGTTCGAACAGAGCTTAGCCAGCCACGCCCGGCCGCTCTGTTCGCTCAACCGCCCTGATTGGCTTGATTGTGCGTTTCGATGGCATAGCCCCGGTCGCGATAGAAGCGATAACGCTCACGCCCCGCCGCCAGTTCCCCGCCCTCGCTGACTACGATCTCCACCAGCCGCTCGAAGCGCGCGAACTGCGCCGACATCGGCGCGCCGAGATTCACCAGCACCTGATGATGCGGCGCTTCGTCGAGACTGGAAGTCAGCACGACCGGCGTGTCCTGCGCGAGCGGACTCTTCGCCATGCAGTGCGGCACGAATTCGAGCGGCTGGAAGGTCCACAACTGCTCGTCGAAGGCGGCGAGCCGCGCGGGCTCCGCGAGCACGACGAGCGGCTTGCCGCTCAGGTACGCCTTGCGCGCGAGGCGGCAGGCGTACGCGAGCGGATCGCCCACGTTCGTATGGAAGTCGATGCGCGTCATACGTGCGTCATGCCCGCATCACGCGCCGGCGCGGTCGATCAGGAACTGCGCGAGCAACGGCACCGGCCGGCCCGTCGCGCCCTTCGCGGCACCGCTCTTCCACGCGGTCCCGGCGATATCGAGATGCGCCCACGGATAGTTCGACGCGAAACGCGACAGGAAGCATGCCGCCGTCACGCTGCCCGCGGGACGTCCGCCGATGTTCGCCAGATCCGCGAAGTTGGACTTCAGCTGATCCTGGTACTCGTCGTCGAGCGGCAGGCGCCAGGCCGGATCGACCGCCTCGCGCGACGCGTCGAGCAGTTCGCCGGCGAGCGCGTCGTCCTTCGCGAACAGGCCCGTGTTGTGATGGCCAAGCGCGATGATGCACGCGCCCGTCAACGTCGCGATGTCGATCACGGCGGACGGCTTGAAGCGTTCCGCATAGGTGAGCGCGTCGCACAGGATCAGGCGGCCTTCGGCGTCGGTGTTGAGCACTTCGATGGTCGTGCCGTTCATCGCGGTGACGATGTCGCCCGGCTTGAGCGCATTGCCCGCGGGCATGTTCTCGCAGGTCGGCACCACGCCGATCACATTGAGCTTGAGGCCCATCTCGGCCACGGCGCGCATGGTGCCGAACACCGAACCCGCGCCGCACATGTCATATTTCATTTCGTCCATGGCTTCGCCGGGCTTGATCGAGATGCCGCCCGAATCGAACGTGATGCCCTTGCCGACCAGCACGATGGGCGCGTTCTTGCCCTTTGCCTTGGCGGTGTCGCCCGCGCCTTGGTAATGCATGACGATGAACTGCGGCGGCTCGACCGAACCCTTCGCCACCGAGAGAAACGACCCCATGCCGAGCGCCTCGATCTGCTTCTGGCCGAGCACCTCGACCTTGAGCTTCCAGTCGCGGCCGAGTTTCTTCGCGGTCTGGCCGAGATACGTGGGCGTGCAGACGTTGGGCGGCAGGTTGCCGAGATCGCGCGTGAGATCCATGCCGTTGGCGATGGCCACGCCCTGCTTCAACGCGGCCTTGGCGGCCTTCTCGTCGGCGCTGAAGACGCTGAAGACAATCTTCTTGAGCGCGCGCGGCGTGGTGTCCGGCTTGCTCTTCATCTGCGTGAACTTGTAGGTCAGTTCGCGCAGCGCAAGGATGGCGGCGCGCACGGCCCAGTCGCCGCTGCGTTCCTGGATCGGCAATTGCGCGAGCGTGAAGGTGGCCTGGCCGATCTTCGCGCCGAGCAGCACGCGCCATGCGGCGCGCACGGCTTCGCCGTAGGCTTTCTGCGTGAAGGCGTCCTGCTTGCCGAGGCCTACGAGCAAGACGCGCGAGGCGCCGATGCCCGTCACTTCGGGCACGAGCAGCGTGGTGCCTGCGCGGCCGCTCATGTCGCCGGCCTTGACGATGCGCGAAATCAGGCCCTTGGTCGCGACATCCATGTCGCGCGCGGCGCCCGTGAGCGACTGCGCTTCGAAGATGCCGAGGACGATGACATCCGACTTTCCGGTAAGGAAACCATTTGCCTCGCCTTCGCTCCAATCACAGGCTTTTATGCTAAAGTCCATCGCGCTTATCCTCGGATAAAATCTTGGCTGAAGGATGAAAGCCGCAATTATCCGCTATTTTTTCCGCGGCAGTCACCGGTTTGCGGCGTGAGGGTAAGCAAGACCCCTCCCGTCTGCCGAAGAGGTGCGTGCGTGATTCCGCATCGCCGCCAGTCTTAAGCAAAATTCAATGATCTTCGAACGCTCCCTGCAGCGCGAACTCGCGTACACGGCCGGCGCCGTGTTCATGGTGCTGCTCACGATCATGCTCACGACGATGATGATCCGCATCGTCGGCTTCGCGGCGCAAGGTCAGATCGACCCGAAGGACGTGGTCGTGCTGATCGGGCTGACCGTCATCGGCTACCTCGCGGTCATGCTGATCGTGACGCTGTTCGTCTCCATCCTGTTCGTGCTGACGCGCTGGTATCGCGATTCCGAAATGGTCGTGTGGCTCGCCTCGGGCGTGAGCCAGACCCAGCTCATCAAGCCGGTCGCCGTGTTCTCCACGCCGATCATCATCCTCATCATGTTCTTCGCGTTCGTCGGCTGGCCCTGGTCCAACCAGCAGAGCAAGCTGATCAAGGCGCGCTTCCAGCAACGCGACGAAGTGTCCTTGCTGGCGCCCGGCCAGTTCCGCGAATCGCCGTCGAGCCACCGCGTGTTCTTCATCGAGAAGATGTCGCCGGACCAGGCCCAGGTGCAGAACGTGTTCGTCACCAGCACGGAAGGCGGCAAGGTCAACGTGATCGTTTCGCAGACGGGTCACACGGAAACGCGCGGCGACGGCGATCGTTTCATCGTGCTGGACAACGGCCGCCGCTATGACGGCGAACCCGGCCAGCCGAACTTCCGCATCATGGAGTTCGAGCGCTACGGCGTGAAGATCATGGGCCACCAGGTCGTCAACACGCCGAGCACCACCGGCATCTCGACACCCGACCTGCTGGCCGCGCCCACCAAGGACAATCTCGCGGAATTCGCCTGGCGCGCGGGGCTGCCGCTCATCGCCATCAACCTGATGCTGCTCGCCATTCCGCTTTCCTACCAGAATCCTCGCCGCAGCCGCACCATCAACCTCGTGATGGCCGTGCTCATCTACCTCACTTATTCGAACCTGCTGAACGTCGTGCAATCGTGGATCGAGCAGGGCAAGGTGTCCTTCGGCGTGGGGCTGGTGGGCTTGCACGTGATCGTGGGCGCGCTGGTCGCGTTCATCTTCTGGCTGCGGATCCGCAACCGGCCGCTCTTCAGGCTGTCGTCCCTGACGCGTTCGAAGGGAGCCTGAACCCATGCGCATCTACGAACGATACTTCGCGCGCCAGATCTACCTCGCGTTCATCTTCATCCTGTTCGCGTTTTCCGGCCTGTTCTTCTTCTTCGACCTGATCAACGAGCTGAACACGGTCGGCCACGGCAACTACAAGTTTCCGCTCGCGGTGCTGCGCGTCGCGTTGCAGACGCCCTCGCGCTTCTACGAAATCATTCCGGTCGCCGCGCTCATCTCGGCCATCTACGTCTTCGCGCAGATGGCGGCGGCATCCGAGTTCACGATCTTCCGCGTCTCCGGGCTCTCGACCGGCGCCGCGCTGCGTTCGCTGCTGAAGATCGGCATACCGCTCGTGCTCGTCACGTATCTGATCGGCGAAGTGGTGGGACCGTACACCGACCAGTTGTCCGAGCGCGTGCGGCTCGAGGCGCTCGGTTCGTCGGTATCGTCGAACTTCCAGTCCGGCGTGTGGGTGAAGGACACGCTGACCGCCAAGGAAAACGGCGAACAGGTCACGCGCTTCGTCAACGTCGGCACGCTGAATCCGGATACGTCCATCGCCAATGTGCGCATCTACGAGTTCGACGGCAAGTTCCGCCTGACCAACGTGCGCATCGCGAAGACCGGTGTGTACGAGCCGCCGGGCCACTGGAAACTGACCGGCGTGACCGACACGCAACTCTCCGCCGCGCCGCCTCAGGCCGTGAATCCCGGCGATACGCTGAACCCGGTGTATCGCGCGGTCCAGACGACGCTGCCCGAATACTCGCTGCGCTCGGAACTGACGCCGCAGATCCTGTCGGTGCTGCTGGTGTCGCCGGACCGCATGTCGATGTTCAACCTGTTCCGCTATATCCAGCACTTGACGGAAAATCATCAGGACACGCAGCGCTATCAGATCGCGTTCTGGCGCAAGATCCTTTATCCGTTCGCCGTGTTCGTGATGCTGATCCTGTCGTTGCCGTTTGCCTACCTGCATACGCGTGCCGGCGTGGTCGGCGTGAAGGTGTTCGGCGGCATCATGATCGGCATGAGCTTCCAGCTGTTCAACACGCTGTTCTCGCACATCGGCAATCTGAATACCTGGCCCGCGCCGATCACAGCGGCCGTGCCCGCCCTCGCCTATCTGGCCGTCGGATTGCTTGGCTTGAAGTGGGTGGAGCGGCACTGACCGCTCGGTTTCCTCGGGAGCGCACGATGGACAAGCACGGCATCATCCTGTTCGGTCACGGCGCGCGCGATCCGCGCTGGGCCGAGCCGTTCGAGCGGCTCGCGGCGAAGCTGCGCGCGGCGCGTGGCGAGCCGGTCGCGCTCGCTTACCTCGAACTGATGACGCCGGACTTGCCGGCGGCGGTGGCGTCGCAGGTGGCTGACGGCTGCGATGCGATCACCGTCGTGCCGGTGTTCTTCGGGCAAGGCGGGCATGTGCGCAAGGATCTGCCGGAAATCGTCGCGCGGTGTCAGGCGGCGCATCCCGATGTGACCATTGCATGCGCGACGGCTGTCGGTGAGGACGATGCCGTGCTGGACGCGGTCGCCGGATATTGCTTGAGGCAGGTGGGGCAGTAAGCCGGCCGTCCTCGCAACGAGGCGGCAACTGGGCGGACAACGCAGAAACATAATTTCAAGACGGAAGGATCGGATTGATCCAGTGGGCTTGAGGAAGCGTCCGGTTTAGCATGGCATTCATTCACAGGCAGTGCCTTTTCTGACAGGCTTGGTTGCTTGAATGACGCGGTTTGTCTATCAGGCTCGGCGCGTTCGGGTGACTGGGCATCGGGCCTGATCGAACTGAAACGGCTGACGACGTGGCTTCCCTCATCTTCTTTCTGCAAGACAACTATGGCCTCCTGGTCCTTGCGGCGATCACATTCGCATTGGTGCAATCGCTCGCTTACCTCTATCGGTGAGAGCTCGCGCGTTTGAGCCAGGCGGGGGTTTCAGTGCACAACGGCCACGACGAGGCTGGCTGCTTGAGTCGGCAGTCGGAAGACATGGTGCGAATGCAAGAAGACATCCGGCAATTGCGACGTGGATTGAGGCGGGTCGAAGCGCGGCTGACTGAACGGCCTGCTCACGCAAGACCGCTGGCTGCTTCGGCGCTTGCTCGGCATCACGCTGGAAGTAAAAGGCGCAAGCGCGGCCAGATGACGGATGAGTGCTACAGCACTGGCCATTCGGCCGAATTCTCGCCTTGCATCGTCGCGGCTACAGTCAAGGTACTTATCGGTACACCAAGGAGAACTCGACATGAACCTGCTCATTGCCAGATGGGGCGATAGCCTCGCCGTGCGTATCCCCGCTGAATACCTTCACCATGCCGGGATGTCTGAAGGCGATCACATTCAGGCGAATCTGACCGTCGACGGTGGCATCTGCCTCCACCCCGGTAACTGGGATCGCGAGGCCTTCATAAGAGAAATCGCGCAAACACGCGATCGCATGCCGATGACTGAATCGGTCATCGACGAACTTCGGCGTGAGGCGCGCTACTGATGGTTTATGTCGATACCAGTGTTCTAGTCGCGCTTTGCGCGATAGAACGCATGACTGCTGCGGTTTCGAATTGGTACTTCTCTGTCAAGGACAGCCTGATTTCTGGAGCCTGGTGCGCAACCGAGTTTGCCAGTGCGCTGGGCATCAAACGGCGGACCGGTCAGATCACTGATGAGGAATCATCTGCCGCATGGCATGCTTTTGAACGGCTGTGCGCGAAGGACCTACGACTGACTCCCATCAAGCCGTCTGTATTTCGTCATGCGGCCGTTCTGGCGCTCGACGCGTCCACCCGCTTGCGTGCGGGCGATGCACTGCATCTCGCGACAGCGCTGGATTGCAACGCGAGATCAATCGCCACCCTCGACATCCTTCTCGCCGACAACGCAAAGAGGAAGCAACTCGAACTAGTGCAACTCTGACCTCCCCGCCCAACAAAAAAGCGCACCGTCTCCAGTGCGCTTCTGTTCCCTGCTCGACCAACAACTGCATCAAGCCGCCGCCTGCATCCCCTTCAAATGCACCTTCGGCTTCACCGCCGTCCGTTCGCGAAACGCCTCGCCAATCATCAGCAAACTCGGCTGCGACGGATCCAGCCATTCCTGCGCTTCACCCAACGCCATCTGCGCGAGCGTCAACGTCAGCGTGCGTTCACGCGCCGTGCTGCACGCCTCGACGATCGCCACCGGCGTCGCGCCCGGACGCCCCGCATCGATCAATTGCTGGGCGATTTCCGGCGCGCTGTCGCGGCCCATATAGAACACCAGCGAATCCGCCTGCGCCTGCTCGCGGATATCCTCGCTGTCCGCGGCGCGCGAGTGCGTCGCCAAGGCCACGCTGCGCGACACGCCGCGCAAGGTCAGCGAGCGCTTCAGCGACGCCGCGCTCGCCAGGGCCGCCGTGATGCCCGGCACCACCTCATACTCGACACCGGCCGCCTCCAGCGCGCGCATTTCCTCGTCGGCGCGGCCGAAAAGCATTGGATCGCCGCCCTTCAGGCGCACGACCAGACCATGCTCCAGCGCGGCATCGACGATCTGCTTGTTGATGAAATGCTGGGCCGTCGAACGCTGGCCGCAGCGCTTGCCGACGGCGATCTTCTTCGCGTTGGGCGCATAGTCAAGCATCGCCGACTCGATCAGCGCGTCGTGCAGCACGACATCCGCTTGTTCGAGCAGACGCATGCCGCGCACGGTGATGAGATCCGCCGCCCCCGGCCCTGCTCCGATCAGATAGACCTTACCCATAGCTTTCATCGTTGAACTCACGCGTTCAGCATCCTCATGCGGAAATCGCACGAATCATACCGGCCGCGACCGTGTGATGCGTCGCTTCGTCGATCAGCACGAACGCGCCGGTGCCCTGATGCGTATCGTACTCGTCCGCGACGAGCGGCTTCTGCAACGTCAGCGCCACGCGGCCGATATCGTTCATCGCGAGCGTGCCGCGATCCACCGAATGCGACAGCGTATGCACGTCCAGCACCTGCTTCACCGCGCCGATGCGCGTGAACACCGTGTTGGTCGTCTGCTTCAGCAAGTATTTGCGCTGCAACGAGAGGGGTTCTTCGTCGAACCAGCAAAGATCGGCTTCGAGCTTCTTCGCCGGCTCGACCTTCTGCGTCAGCGGGACGAAGGTATCGCCGCGCGACACGTCGACGTCTTCCGCCAGTCGGATCGTCACCGTCTGGCCCGCGAACGCGCGATCCACCGGCGCCACGCCGCCCGGCACCGGGGCGATGATCTCGGCGACCGTCGCTTCGCGGTTGGCCGGCAGCACGGCGAGCGCATCGCCCACGCGCACCTCGCCCGCCTCGACCCGGCCCATGTAGCCGCGGAAGTCGTCGGCCTGCGAGCCGTCCTGGCGCGCGACCCACTGCACCGGGAAACGCAGCGCCTGATCGCTCGCTTGCGCGACCGGCAGCGACTCCAGCAGGTCGAGCAGCGGCTCGCCCGCATACCAGGGCATGCGCTCGCTCGCCGACACGATGTTGTCGCCCTTCAGCGCCGAGACGGGCACGAAGCGCACGTCAGCGATACCGAGCTGGCGCGCGAGCGCGACGTAGGCATCGCGGATCTCGTTGAAACGGGCTTCGCTGTATTCGATCAGGTCCATCTTGTTGATCGCGACGATCACATGCTGCAGGCCGAGCAGCTTGACGATCGCGCTGTGACGCTTGGTCTGCGGCAGCAGTTGCGCGACGCCGTTCTCGAGCGTGACGCGCGTTGCGTCGACGAGAATGATCGCCGCATGCGCGGTCGATGCGCCCGTCACCATGTTGCGCGTGTACTGCTCGTGGCCGGGGGTATCGGCGATGATGAACTTGCGCTTGGCCGTCGCGAAATAGCGGTATGCGACATCGATGGTGATGCCCTGCTCGCGCTCGGCTTCGAGCCCGTCCGTCAGCAGCGACAGATCGATCTCATCGCCGACCGTGCGCTTGTTCTTAGCGCGCGAAATCGCCGAAAGCTGGTCCGACAATACCGCCTTGCTGTCGTACAGCAGGCGGCCGATCAGCGTGCTCTTGCCGTCGTCCACGCTGCCCGCCGTGATGAAGCGCAACACGCCCAGGTCTTCTGCTTGATAGATGCTCATGATTCGTTCGTCCTTGGGGCGTGTCGCTTAGAAATAACCTTGCTTCTTGCGCTGTTCCATCGCGGCTTCCGACGCCTGGTCGTCCATCCGTGTCGCGCCGCGTTCCGTGATTTCCGTCACGGCCGTTTCCGCGATGATCTTCTCGACGTCATCGGCGTCGCTCGCCACCGGGCAGGTGCAGCTGATGTCGCCGACGGTGCGGAAGCGGACTTGCGCGACCTCGGCCGTTTCGCCGTCGCGCACCGGCGTGAGCGGCGTCACCGGCACGAGCAGGCCGTTGCGGCGCACGATCTCGCGGTCATGCGCGTAGTAGATCGACGGCAGTTCGAGCTTTTCGCGCGCGATGTATTGCCAGATGTCGAGTTCGGTCCAGTTCGAAATCGGGAACACGCGCAGATGCTCGCCCGCATGCAGGCGCGCGTTATAGATGCTCCACAGTTCCGGGCGCTGCGCCTTCGGATCCCACTGGCCGAATTCGTCGCGGAACGAGAAGATGCGCTCTTTCGCGCGGGCCTTCTCTTCGTCGCGGCGCGCGCCGCCGATCATCGCCGTGTAGCCGTATTCCTCGATGGTCTCGAGCAGCGTCACCGCTTGCGCGGCATTGCGCGAATCGGTCTCGCGGCGCAGGCGCACGGTGCCCTTCTTGATGGAATCCTCGACGTGGCCCACCACCAGCTCGGCGCCGATCTCGGCTGCACGGCGGTCGCGGAAGTCGATCACTTCCTGGAAGTTGTGGCCGGTGTCGATATGCACGAGCGGGAACGGCAGCGACGTCTTGCGGTTCGCGCCGAGTCCGAATGCCTTCAGCGCGAGCGCCAGCACGACCACCGAATCCTTGCCGCCCGAGAACAGCAGCGCGGGCTTGCTGCATTCGGCGACCAGTTCGCGAATGATGTGGATCGACTCGGCTTCGAGCCAATCCAGGTGATCCATGCGCGTCGCCTGGTTGACGACCGGCGCGTTGACGGTTGAGTCGAGCGTCGTGCTCATGTTATCGATCCTTGTTTTGGCGGCGCTTGAGCTTCCTTGAAGCGCTGCGTTCGGTGACTGGGTTTGATGCGGCGTCTTGTTGACTTACGCGCCTTGGATCGCCGAGCTCGGTGCTTCCTCGACGATCTTGATGTTCGTGATGTGCAGACCGCATTCCTTCGTATCGCGTGACTCCCACCACCAGCGGCCCGCCCGGCTGTCCTCGCCGGGACGCACGGCGCGCGTGCAGGGTTCGCAGCCGATGCTCGGATAACCACGCGCATGCAGCGGATTCACCGGCACGTCGAAGGCATTCAGGTAATCCCACACATCGCTTTCGGTCCAGTCCGCGAGCGGATTGAACTTCGTGATGTTGCGCGGTTCGTCGTGCTCTTCCTCATGCAGTTCGGCGCGCGTGACCGACTGCTCGCGGCGCTGACCCGTTACCCATGCGGACACGTCAGACAGCGCACGATTGAGCGGCTCGACCTTGCGGATATGGCAGCAGCTCTTGCGCAAATCAATGCTTTCGTAGAAAGCATTAAGGCCGTGATCGCGCACATAGGCATCGACGGCGTCCTGTTGCGGCAGGAACTGTTCGATGCCGTAACCATAGCGCTGCTTGACGGTATCGAGCATGCCGAGCGTCTCCGCATGCAGGCGGCCCGTGTTCAACGAGAAGATGCCGATCTTCACGCCGCGCGACAGGATGGCGTGCGTTAGCACCATATCTTCGGCGGCGAGACTGCTGGCTAGCTTGACGCGCTCGTGGCGCGCTGCGATCGAATCGAGCAGCGCGTCGAGGCGTTCAACCTTGGCTTGCAATTCAGGGGTCATGCCTTACGCTCCGAGAGTCGCGATCAATGCCGCGCGACGGCGAAACAGCGGTTCGGGATTGTCGGTTGCGCCCTGATACAGCTCCGTGAATTCGCCGAACGCATTGAGCGCGTCGTGAATGTCCTTGTCGGCGCGCACGGCGAAGGCGTCGAAGCCGCAGCGCGCGTGAAACGCGACCTGATCCCGCAACACATCGCCGATCGCGCGCAGTTCGCCGGTCCACTGATAGCGCTCGCGCAGCAAGCGACCGATGGAGAAACCACGGCCATCGCGGAACACGGGGAAATCCACCGCGATCACGTTCAACTGGCCGAAGTCCGCGACGAGGTCGGCGGGTTCGTCGTCCGGCGCGAGCCACACGCCGATGTCATCCTTGGCACGCGTCGCGACGATCGCCGCCTTGTGTTCCTTCCACAGCGCGAACGGCACGATGATCTTGCCGGCCGGCAGCGCATCGACGGCGGGCAGCGTGCCGTCTTCCGCCGCGCGCACGACGACAAAGGCGTCTTCGACAATGGCGCGGTTCTTGATAATCAAGGTCATGTGCGAATCCTTAAGCGTGAGCCTGGCGCGATGCGTACACGCGCTCCTTGAACGGCGCGATGCCGATGCGGTTGAACGTCTCGATGAAGCGTTCGCCCTCGCCGCGGTTGTCGACGAAGGTGTCGATCACCTGCGAGATCACATCGGGCATTTCCTCGGCCGAGAACGACGGGCCGATCACCTTGCCGAGATGCGCGCCGGTCGCGCCCGAGCTCTGCTCGCCGCCGAGCGTCACCTGGTACCACTCGGAACCGTCCTTGTCGACGCCCAGAATGCCGATGTTGCCCACGTGATGGTGACCGCACGCGTTGATGCAGCCCGAGATGTTCAGCGACAGGTCGCCCAGGTCGTACACGTAGTCCAGATCGTTGAAGCGGTCCTGGATGGCCAGTGCAATCGGGATTGACTTCGCATTCGCGAGCGAGCAGAAATCGCCGCCCGGGCACGCAATGATGTCGGTCAGCAGACCCACGTTCGCCGTTGCGAAACCCAGCGCCTTCGCACGTTCCCACACGGTGTGCAGGTCGTGCTTCTTCACGTTCGCAAGGATCAGGTTCTGCTCGTGCGACACGCGGATTTCGCCGAACGAGAACTCCTCGGCGAGTGTGGCGACGTCGTCCATCTGCTGATCGGTGGCGTCGCCCGGCGCGATGTGCTGTGGCTTGAGCGACAGCGTCACCGACGCATAGCCCGGCACCTTGTGCGGACGCACGTTGCGTTCGACCCAGCGCGCGAACGGCTTGCTTTCGATCAGATGCTTTTCATAAGAGGCGTCGGTGTCCGCGAGCTTTTCGTAGGCGGGCGGCGCGAAGAACGCCGACACGCGCGTCACTTCGTCCTGCGTGAGCGTCGACGGGCCGTCCTTCAGGTGCTGCCACTCTTCCTCGACCTGCTTCGAGAACTTCTCCGGCGACAGCGCCTTCACCAGGATCTTGATGCGCGCCTTGTACATGTTGTCGCGGCGGCCATAGCGGTTGTACACACGCAGTACGGCTTCGCAATAGGTGAGCAGATGCTGCCACGGCAGATCGCGCTTGATGATCGCGCCGACGATCGGCGTACGGCCAAGTCCGCCGCCCGCGAGGATGTCCATCACGACTTCGCCCTGCGCGTTCAGCTTCAGATAGACGCCCATGTCGTGGATCTGCACGGCCGCGCGATCTTCCGTCGAGCCGTTCACCGCGATCTTGAACTTGCGCGGCAGCCAAGCGAATTCCGGATGGAACGTGGACCACTGGCGCAGGATTTCCGCCCACGGACGCGGATCGACTTGTTCGTCATGCGCGACGCCCGCGAATTGATCGGCGGTGATGTTGCGGATGCAGTTGCCCGAGGTCTGGATGGCATGCATCTGCACCGAGGCGAGCTTGCGCAGGATTTCCGGCGTTTCTTCGAGCTCGACCCAGTTGAACTGGATGTTGGTGCGCGTGGAGAAGTGACCGTAGCCGCGGTCGTGTTCTCGCGCGATGGTCGCGAGCATGCGGAGCTGGTCGCTGCGCAGGTTGCCGTATGGAATCGCGATCCGGTGCATGTACGCGTGACGCTGGTAGTACAGGCCGTTCTGCAGACGCAGCGGACGGAATTCTTCCTCGCTCAATTCGCCCGACAGACGGCGACGAACCTGGTCAGCGTACTGCTCGACACGTTCGTCGACGATGCGTTGGTCGATCTGATCGTATTGGTACATTCGGGGACCCCATGTTCTTGTCAAAGACGCTGCGGCCTAGGTTTCCGCAGCGCGTCTCATCCATCGAATATCCATTGAGTTCCTGTCGCGGCCGTCGTTCAGACGGTTCACTCATTTGCAAATGACGAAAACAGATATGGATATTGGAAAAATTGGACTGATAGTAAAGAACCTGCTATATATTGCAAACGACTGAAAAATTACTTTGATATGCGGCTGGGTTATAAATGAATCTGCATCAGTTCCGCTTCGTGCGCGAGGCCGTCCGGCAGAACTTCAACCTCACGGAAGCCGCAAAGGCGCTGTATACGTCACAGCCCGGCGTCTCCAAGGCGATCATCGAGCTGGAAGACGAGCTTGGCGTGGAGATCTTCACGCGCCACGGGAAGCGCGTCCGGTCGCTGACCGAGCCCGGGCGGATCATCCTGGCGTCGGTCGAACGTATCCTGCAGGAAGTGGAGAGCCTGAAGCGCGTCGGTAAGGATTACGCGGCGCAGGATCAGGGCAACCTGGTGATCGCCGCGACCCACACGCAGGCGCGCTATTCACTTCCCGCTGCCATCGCCGAGTTCAAGAAGCGTTTTCCGAAAGTCCACCTTTCGATTCTGCAAGGCAGCCCGACCCAGGTCGCCGAAATGGTGATTCGCGATCAGGCGGACATCGCCATCGCCACCGAGGCGATCGCGAGCTACAAGGAACTCGTGTCGCTGCCTTGCTTCCAGTGGCAGCATCTCGCCGTCATGCAGCCGGATCATCCGCTGCTGGAGCGCAAGCTCCTCTCGCTCGACGATCTCGCGCAATATCCGATCATCACCTACGAAGCGTCCTTCGCCGGGCGCACCAAGATCAATCAGGCGTTCCAGCTGCGCGGCCTCACGCCCGACATCGTGCTCGAAGCCATCGACGCCGATGTCATCAAGACCTATGTCGAACTGGGACTGGGCGTGGGCATCATGGCGGACATCGCGTTCAATCCGGAGCGTGACCGGCATCTGCGCGCGATGCCGGTCGGTCATCTGTTCGGCACCAACGTCACGCGGCTCGCGCTCAAGCAGGGCGCGTATCTGCGCAGCTATGTGTACACGCTGGTGGAACTGCTGTCGCCGTCGCTCAACCGCAAGCTGATCGAGCAGGCGCTCTCGGGCGATCACGAAAGCTACGAACTGTGACGAACGCTGTATAAAGCGGCGGCCGCCTGCCGCCGACAAAAATCATTGCCACTTCCCTGGAGACCTTCCGATGACGTTGTCGAAGTTCATGCGCCGGCTGATTGCGGGCGCCGCCGTTTCGGCCGTTGCCGCCGCCGCGCATGCGCAATTGAAAGTGGGTATCGACCTGTCGAGCACCGGCCCCGCCGCCGCGATCGGCATCACGAGCAAGAACGCGATGCTGATGTGGCCGAAGACCATCGCCGGGCAGAACGCGGAATACATCATTCTCGACGACGGCTCGGACCCGGGCGCGGCCGTGCGCAACATCCGCAAGCTGATCACCGAAGACAAGGTCGATGTGATCGTCGGGCCGAACATCACGCCGGCGGCGCTCGCGGCGCTCGACCCGGTCGCGGAGTATGAAACGCCGATGATCACGCTGATCGGCTCGGCGTCGGTCGTGGAGCCGCAGGAAGGCAAGAAGGTCTGGGCGTTCAAGATGGCCCAGACCGATCGCGCGATGGCCGACGTCATGACCCGCTACATGGCGAACCACGGGGTGAAGACGGTGGGCTTCATTGGTTTCGCGGACAGTTATGGCGACAGCTGGCTCAGCGAATTCACCAAGTTCGCCGAGCTGCGACATATCAGGATTGTGGCGAGCGAGCGCTTCAACCGCACGGACGCCAGTGTCACCGGGCAAATCCTCAAGCTGATGTCCGCGAAGCCGGATGCGGTGCTGATCGCCGGCGCCGGCACGCCGACCGTGCTGCCGCAGCGCACGCTGGTCGAACGCGGCTACAAGGGCGCGATCTACCAGACCCATGGCATCGCGACGCCGGAGTTCATCAAGCTCGGCGGCAAGGACGTGGAGGGCACGCTGTTCCCGACGCAGCCGGTGGTCGTCGCGCGGACGCTGCCGGCGGATCATCCGTCGAAGAAGGCGGCGCTGGCTTTCGTCACGGCCTATGAGGAGAAGTACGGCAAGGGTTCGGTGACACAGTTCGCGGGCGACGCGGCGGGGGTGTATCCGCGCCTGCAGGACGCCGTGGCGCGGGCGTTGAAGGCCGGCAAGCCGGGCACGAAGGAATTCCGCGTGGCGCTGCGCTCGGAACTCGAGCACGCGCATGAACTGGTGGTGCCGAACGGCGTCGTGAACACGAGCGCGACGGATCATGTGGGACTGGATCAGCGTGCGAGTGTCATGGGCGTCATCAGGAACGGCGCGTTTGTTTATCTGGCGCAGTGATCGATTCAGCAGGGACGGCGCACGGCAGCGCCGATCCTGCTTGCCCGCGACGGTGTTTTCGGTCATAATCGCCGACTCGATTGGCCTGCGTTCGCGTTGAAGTTCCGTGAGGCGTTCAAGGCTGATGAAGTCCGAAGCAAGCCCAGGTGGTGAAATTGGTAGACGCAGGGGACTCAAAATCCCCCGCCGCAAGGCGTGCCGGTTCGATTCCGGCCCTGGGCACCACGAATCCTGCAAAAAGCCGCTCCTCTTGGGAGCGGCTTTTTGCATTGAGGCCTCGGGTTCAAGACCATTTCGAGACAGCAGACCGAGCCCGCTACGGCAGACGACTCCGTCTCGATGACCACGCATCAGCGTTCGAGCGCTCCCTCACCCGGTGCAGTGCCTCGCGAAGACCTCATTGAGGACGCAATGACACCCCTCGATGGCTTGCCCCTTCGCCGCGGCGTTGGGCTCGTCCGGAAACACGATGCGAGAAAGCCAGTCCACCCGTCCCGGCACGCAGAACTGCATGAAGGCGCAGCCAAAGATGACTGGCGCATATTCCCGGAAGAAGCCCAGCGCGATGTTCAACATGTTGTGTTCCTTGCTTTGAATTCGCTCAAGGCGAATGACAGTACGTAGTAGGCCGTAGATTTCCGCCAAGGCCGCACGAGCAGGATTTCTCTGACCTCCTGACTAAACGAGGCCACGAGCAAGTATCTCCACAGCAGTACGTCAAACAGAGACGCGAAAACTCCCAGATTGGCGACAACGATGGCGCGCCTGACGAGTGCGTCTGACGTTCGTCCGGAATCCGGACCAGGCATCCCGCTCAAGCTTGTCAATCCGACGTTCGGACTGACGCCCGAAGCCACCAGCGAGATGGGAAAGAAGTCATTCTGGCCAGGCTGCTTCAGGGCCAACCGCAGCAGGTATTCGATCGCGCCCATGAAGAAGGGCAAGCCAACGAGCAGCCGTCGCGCTGCCATGTTCAAACCGTCCGTGCTCATCTTCATTACCCCGTCATGTCCGATGAGGAAGTGTCATGCGTCGCCCATGGTTCCGACAGTCGTCCAGATGGCCAATCGGTTCGGCACGACTCCTGTCTTGCGTGTTTCCCCTAGGTCCATCGCCATACAAATGTGCGCAATCGCGTAGACGGTCATTGCAGCGATCGAAACAATGAGCTTTCGAGCGGCCTTCACCAGGCGTCAGGAAGCCTTCGCGCGCGGGGCATGTCGAGGATGCCCGCCCGCGCGGCACCCGAAATTCGGGTTGCTCAGGACCTGCCGATGTCGTGGCTCGCTCGCGCGACGCATCGAACCCACATTCGAACAGGGGTGCGGCATGAATCGAACCGAATACTCGCTGTCGCTCGACTCCGTCATCTGCCTTCGCTGCAACACCCTCTCGCGTGCCGACGAGGACATGTGCCCGCAGTGCGGCGCCGATCGCCAGGGAGCGATCTTCACTTCCGCCGCCGAAACCGCGCCGGCCGCCGCCACGGACGAGCCCGCGGACTCGCCCGAACAGCTCGATATCGTCGACCTGCGCGACACGCACTGGCTCAAGCGCGCCGTGCGCCGCAAGATGGTGACGTCCTATCCGAGCGTCGCCGAGCCGGGCGACGAGCCGCGCACCTCGGCTCGCAAGCCCGCGCGGACGAGCATGGCGGTGCTGGTCGGCGGCGTCGTGGCCGGACTGGCGGCCGGAGGATATTGGTATGTCCATTCGGACGATGACGCCGATCCGGCGCAAGCCCGCCCGACGCTCAGCGCCGCTGGAACGATTCACTCCGGCGATCCGGTAACGGACCGGGCTGGCGACGCCCGGCAAGCTTCGCTGTCCCGCTCCCGATCCGATTCGACGCCGGCGTCTGTGCCGGCGGCCTCCGCGGCTCAGGCGACAGTGGGCCGCCCCCCGGCTACGCGAAAACCGGACACGACGCAGGCGCTCGCACAGGCTGGAAAGACTCCGGGACAGGCCGCATCCGCACCGACGGCCGTGGCGCGCAACTCGGTGCCGTCGGCGATGGCGCGCAGCGAGGTAGCCGTTGCAGCGACGGCCGCAAGCGCGCCGGCGGCGCTGACTGCAGGCGGCGCGTCGTCAGTTATGGCAAGCGCAGCCGGTTCTTCGCTCCGGGAAGTTGCGGCCGTGAAGCCGCCGGTCGGCGCGACCGCTGCGGCAAGTGCGCCGGTCGGGGCTGTCATCGCATCGACCACGACGTCAGCAGGCGAGCCTGTGACAAAGCCGTCGGCCGGCGCAACGAGCGCGGCGCGTCCGTCGACTCAACAGGTTGCAGCAGCGAAGTCGGTGCCCGGCGCGAACGCGTCGGCAAGTGCGCCGGGCACTCCCGGCACAACCAGTGCCGCGCGTCCGTCGCCTCAACAAGTTGCCGCCGCGAAGCCGCTGTCAACGCCGGTCGCGCCCGCAATTGCAGCAACAAACCCATCGTCCGACACGACCAACACCGCGCGCCCAGCGCCTCGGGAAGTCGCGGCCTTAACCCTGCTGCCCGGCGCAAACACTTCGGCAAGCGGTCCGGTCACGCCCGCGACGACCACGACCACGACCGCAGCCACGGCAGCGCCAAAGCCGGCGCCCATCGTGAACGCGGCGAAAGCGCCGAACACCGCCACCCTCACCGCCCGCCCCGCCGGCCCGACCCAACCCGAAGCCACTCCACCCAAAGCGCCCTCGATCGCCGCCCAGACCCCGCCCGCGCAACCCGCGAAGCCCGTCGCGTCGGCTCCATCGCCGTCCATCGCGCGCAATATCATCGCGGTGCAGCAAGCGCTCGCCAGCCGCGATCTCGCCTCAGCGCGCAAGCATCTGCGCACCCTCGACGCGAACCAGCCGCGCAGTCCCGAGATCCAGCAACTCTCGGCCGACCTGTCGCGTCAGGAACGCGCACGCGACAGCGCCATCGCGACCGCGCGCACCTGCGCTGCCAACAAGGAACCGTCGTGCGCGCTGCGCAACGCGCGCCGCGCCGTGTCGCTCGATCCGCGCAACGGGCAGGCGCAGGCCAGTCTGCGGCGCGCGCTCGCGGTGCAGAACGAGAGCAATACGGAGTACTTCCAGCAGGCCAGCGGCATCCCGAAGCCGGTCGTTCCCGCCATGACCTTCGACGGCCGCTGGAGCGTCGGCGCCCACCGCGCCGCCGCGCCGATCGCCACCGACACGCATCTGACGCTGTTCGGCTGGGGCGTGCCGACGGTATCGAAAGGACGTGGCGACGCTCACTGATCCGCGCCGCGCGGTTCGGACGACGCGCCGATTGCGAACCACAACGCCGGAATAGCGCTTCGCGCTCATCCGTTTGAAGGTGACGAAACCACTGACGGCGTCATGCCGAAGGAGTCACCATCATGCTGAACGGATTGCGGAGTCGTATCGCCGTGTGCGCGACGGGGCTCGTCATGCTGACGGCCCTAGTCTCGTGCGGCGGGTCCGACGACAACATGCCGGCGCCCACTCGCTTCAAGGCGTCGATCGTCGTGTCAGACGGCGCCATCGCCGCGCAGCACGCCGATCCGAATCTGAAAAACAGCTGGGGCGTCGCGTTCAATCCGAACGGCTTCGTCTGGGTCGCCAACAACGGCACGCAGACGGCCACGCTTTATGATGGCAACGGCGTCGTCCAGTAACTGCCCTTGCGCCGTCCCGCCGGGGGACGGCGCTTTCCGTCCCGCGCCCCACCCGGACTGAACGAAAGCGCACCTTGCTAGAATGCGCGCTTCAACTCAGCTCATCCGATGGACCTCGAAACCCTCCTCTTTTCCCAAGGCTTCGGGTCGCGCCGCCAGTGCCGCGGCATCGTGGCCGAAGGCCGCGTGCGCATCGGCGGCGTGGTGCGCGACGATCCGCGCGACGAACTCCCCGCCACACCCGGGCTCGCATTCGAAGTCGATGCAGAGCGCTGGATCTATCGCGAGAAAGCCTATATCGCGCTCAACAAGCCCGCGGGCTACGAATGCTCGCGCGATCCGCAACATCATCTGAGCATCTTCCACCTGCTGCCGGCGCAGTTCGCCGAACGCGGCGTGCAGGCGGTCGGCCGGCTGGATCAGGACACGACCGGCCTGCTGCTGCTCTCCGATGACGGCCCGTTCGTGCATGCGTTCACGTCGCCGAAACGCAAGGTGCCAAAGGTCTACCTGGCGACGCTGCGTTATCCGCTCGACGACCTGCAGCTCACGAAACTGCGCGAAGGTGTGCTGCTGCACGGCGAGACCCGGCCGAGCCCGGCGCTGGCAGCCGTCCGGCGCGACGAGCGGCTGCTGGAACTCACCGTGCTCGAAGGCAAGTATCACCAGGTGAAGCGCATGGTGGCGGCCGCGGGCAACCGGGTCGAGAAACTGCACCGCGAAAGGGTGGGCGGTTATGCTTTGCCGTCGACACTCGCGGAAGGCGCCTGGCGCTGGCTTGAAGACGCCGACCTGGCCGCCCTGCGCGGCGACCCGCTGAAGACGTCCTGAATTCACGGTCAGCCGCTCCTCGTCTGTTACGTGCTGCCGTGGTTCGCTCTGATTCTCCCGGCAATCGAATCGCGAGGACACACCATGCCCATTCTGGCCAGACGGCGGTTCATGTCGCTCTCGCTCGCCGTGCTCGCGGCCGGCCTCGGCAGCGGCGCGTCCGCAGCCGACGCGCAGGAAGACGAGCGCGCTGACGGGCTCGCCTATGGCGCGGCGCCGCGCCAGCGCCTCGATGTCTACGCGCCGGACCTCCGCAGCGGCGCCGGCCGTCCCGTCGTGGTGTATTTCTACGGCGGAAGCTGGCAGGCGGGCCAGCGCGCCGATGCACGCGGCATCGGCGAAACCCTGGCGATGCAGGGAATCGTCGCCATCGCGCCCGACTATCGCGTGTATCCGGAGACCATCTTCCCCGGCTTCGTCGATGACGCCGCCAGCGCCGTCCGCTGGGCCCGCGATCACGCCGGCGAATACGGCGGCGACCCGCGGCGCATCTTCGTCATGGGGCACTCGGCGGGCGCGCACATCGCCGCACTGATCGCCACCGATCCGCGCTATCTCGCGGCGCAGGGACTCTCGAAGGCTTCGCTGAGCGGCATGATCGGGCTTGCCGGGCCGTACTCGGCCATTCCGCCGCGCGAGCCGCACATGGCGGACATCTTCCCGGCGGCATTGCGCGCGCAGGCGCTGCCGATCGACTTCGTTTCCGGCAACGAACCCCCGATGCTCCTCGCCACCGGCACCGCCGACACGGTGGTCGAGCCGTCCAACAGCCTGCGTTTCGCCGACGCATTGCGCACCCACGACGTGCCCGTCGAGCTGAAAACCTATGCGGGATATGGCCACGGGCAGATCATCGACGCCCTTGCGCCCGGGCGCCAGACGGATTCGCCGGTGCTCGCCGACGTCACCGCGTTTATCCGCACGCATTGCGCATGCAAATCGGTGTAAGCACTAAAAGGCCGGCGCTGCAGCGCAGCATGCCTTCCGCGATCGACCCTCTTATACTGGTCTTACGGATACCAATAATGACTATCAAAAAAGCAGGAGGGCATCATGGTCTCCCACATGACTGTTGCGCTGATCGCGTTCGTCGCGCTGGGCGCTGTCCTCATCGGGGCATTGGCTGTCGTCATGCACGTGCGGCACCGATACTCCCCGAATCTGATCGGAGCGCTGATCGGCGCGCTGATGTGCTTTGTCCTGCTTGAAGCGCTTCCCGCGCTGATCTGACTCCAGCGACGCGCTAGCGCCGGGCCTCGGCGCGCAGGAAATCGTCGACGGTCGGATGCCGCAGCGCGATGCCCAGTTCGCGCTTCAGCCGCGCATTGCCGAGCCGCCGTGATTCGCGCATGAACGACAGCGTGACGGGTTCCAGTTGCGTCTCCGCTTCCTGCCGCGAGATGCGCGGCACGCGTGGCAGGCCGTGGGCATCGGCGACGCGGTCGAAATAATCCGCCATCCGCAGATCCGTGTCGTCCGACGCATTGAACACCCGTTGCGCCCAGCCGCGCGCCAGAGCACGCACGAGGATGGCGGCGAGATCGTCGGCATGGATGTGATTCGTGAAGACATCATCTTGCTCGATCAGCGCGGGCATGCGCCGTTCGATGCGCGCAAGCGGCAGGCGATCGGCGGCGTAAATGCCGGGAATGCGCACGATCGACACCCGCCAGCCGCTTTGCACACCCGCCGCGCGCAACTGCCGCTCCGCCGAAACGCGTCGCCGCGCGCGTTCGTTGGCGGGTCGCGCAGGCCAGGTTTCATCGATCTGCGCGCCGCCGCAATCGCCGTAGACGCCCGTCGTGCTGGCATACACGAAGCGCAGCCGCGCAGCGCGGCGCGCCTTGCGGATCATGGCCGCGCGCAGACCCTCGGGTACAATGAATGAGGTTTTTCCTGCGCGATCCGCATGCAGCCAGCGTCCACCCCCGCCGCGCGCCACCGAACGGCGCGGCGCGCGCAAGGCGGCGATCAGCGCACGGGTGCGGCGGTCCGTTGCGCCGTCGCGCGGCGGCGGCGCCAGATGAACCACGCGGCGCGCAAGCCCCGCGAGCCGCCCGAGGCTGCGGCGCCGGTCGAGGTCGCCGACCAGCGGCATCGCGCCGGCCGCGCGCAGTTCGCCGGCGCGCTCGGGATGATGCGTCAGCGCGAGAATGCGCGGCGCCGCAGCCTGCGCGTGAAAGAGCGGCAGCGTGCGCATGCCGACATCGCCGCAGCCGACAATCAGCACACGCGCACGGCGCAGAGTTCGAGTAGCAATCATCCGGGCATTCTATCCGCCGCCTGCCACACGCGTGCGGCGCGGCAAGGACACACGAGACAATTCACCCCTCGCAGAAATCGATCTATGGCTTTCAACGTAACGCTCCGGCAAAGCGGCCGGCAGTTTCAAGTAGAACCCGACGAACCGGTCCTGACGGCCGCGCTGCGCCAGGGCATCGGCCTGCCGTACGGCTGCAAGAACGGTGCGTGCGGTTCGTGCAAGGGTGCGGTCGTCAGCGGCGAAGTCGAACAGGCGCCGCATTCGTCGTCGGCGTTGTCGAACGATGAAAAAACCCGCGGCATGGCCCTGTTCTGCTGCGCGACGGCGCAAACGGACCTCGAGATCGACGTGCGCGAGGTGGCGGGCGTCGGCGACGTGCAGGTGAAGAAGCTGCCCTGCCGCGTGAACGCGCTCGAACGGAAAGCCGACGACGTCATCGAACTGAAACTGCAGTTGCCCGCCAACGAACGGCTGCAGTATCTCGCGGGGCAATACATCGAGTTCATCCTGAAGGACGGCAAGCGCCGCAGCTATTCGATGGCGAGCCCGCCGCATCACGAAGGTCCGCTCGAACTGCACATCCGCCACATGCCCGGCGGCACCTTCACGGACCACGTCTTCGGTGCAATGAAAGAGCGCGACATCCTGCGTTTCGAAGGCCCGCTCGGCACCTTCTTCCTGCGTGACGAATCGGACAAGCCCATCGTGCTGCTGGCATCGGGCACGGGCTTCGCGCCGATCAAGGCGATCATCGAGCACGCGGCGTTCAAGAACCTGAACCGTCCGATGACGCTCTACTGGGGCGGCCGCCGCGCCCGCGACCTGTACATGATGACGCTCGCCGAACAATGGGCGCGCGAGATCCCGAACTTCAAGTTCGTCCCGGTGCTCTCCGAACCCGATCCGGGCGACAACTGGAACGGCCGCACGGGCTTCGTTCATCGCGCTGTCATCGAGGATCTGCCAGACTTGAGCGGCTATCAGGTCTACGCGTGCGGCGCGCCCGTGATGGTGGAGTCGGCGCAGCGCGATTTCACGCTGCATCATCGCCTGCCGGAAGACGAGTTCTACGCGGACTCGTTCACCAGCGCAGCGGATCTCGCTCATCCCGTCTGACTTGCGGCATCGCCGGCACGCGGACAAAAAATCCGCGTGCACGGTTTACAGGCGGGAACGTCATAACGTATCCTTCGCGAATGATCAGAATCCTGAACGCACTTCGACGTCGCCGCTCGCCGCTCCCCTAGGGATGCCGCTGGCTCGTCAATCATCTGCGCTCTCGGTCTGATTTGCTCGAAGCGTACGAAATGAAGCCACGGAATTCCGTGGCTTTTGTTTTTTTCGCGCCGTCTTTTCTTTCGGTTTTTCTTCGTCTCGCACCCGCCTTCGTGGAGCCCGCTGTCATGAATTTCAATGAGTACCCCGTTGATTCGCTGATGTACATCACGAACCGTCCCGAGATCGTGTTCACGCACGGCAAAGGGTCCTGGCTCTACGACAACACGGGCAAGCGCTATCTCGACTTCATCCAGGGCTGGGCCGTCAACTCGCTCGGCCACTGCAACGAAGGCATGATCGAGGCGCTGGAGAAACAGGCGCGCACGCTGATCAATCCGTCGCCGGCCTTCTACAACGGTCCGATGGCCCAGCTCGCGGGCCTGCTCACCCAGCACAGCTGCTTCGACAAGGTGTTCTTCGCCAACAGCGGCGCCGAAGCCAACGAAGGCGCGATCAAGCTCGCGCGCAAGTGGGGCAGGAAGTTCAAGAACGGCGCGTACGAGATCATCACCTTCGATCACAGCTTCCACGGCCGCACGCTCGCCACCATGTCCGCCAGCGGCAAGCCCGGCTGGGACACCATCTATGCGCCGCAAGTGCCGGGCTTTCCGAAGGCCGATTTGAACGACATCGCGTCGGTCGAGAAGCTCATCAACGAGAAGACCGTCGCCGTGATGCTCGAGCCCATTCAGGGCGAAGGCGGCGTGATCCCGGCCACGCGCGAATTCATGCAGCAGCTGCGCGCGCTGACGAAGCAGCACAACCTGCTGCTGATCGTCGATGAAGTGCAGAGCGGCTGCGGCCGTGCGGGCACGCTGTTCGCCTACGAACTGTCGGACATCGAGCCGGACATCATGACGCTCGGCAAGGGCATCGGCGGCGGCGTGCCGCTCGCAGCGCTGCTCTCGAAGGCCGACGTCGCGTGCTTCGAACCGGGCGACCAGGGCGGCACCTACAACGGCAATCCGCTGATGTCGGCGGTCGGCCATTCGGTGATCTCGCAACTCGTCGCGCCGGGCTTCCTGGAAGGCGTGCGCGAAAAGGGCGAGTACCTGAAGCAGGAACTGCTGAAGCTGTCGGATGAGCGCGGCTTCAAGGGCGAGCGCGGCGAAGGCCTGCTGCGCGCGTTGCTGCTCGACAGCGACAAGGGTCCGCAGATCGTCGACAAGGCGCGCCTGATGCAGCCCGACGGCCTGCTGCTGAACGCAGCGCGTCCGAATCTGCTGCGCTTCATGCCCGCGCTCAACGTCACGAAGGACGAGATCGACCAGATGATGACGATGCTGCGCTCGGTGCTCGATTCGCTGTGATCATCCGCACGTTCGATGCAGGCGATCGCGAGACCGTGATCGCCCTGTGGCGCGAGGTATTTCCGGAGTACGCGGACGCCTCGCGCCCGCAGCGCAGTCCCGCGCTCTCCATCGACAACAAGCTGAAGACGCAGCCGGAACTGTTCTTCGTCGGCACGCTGGACGATGTGGTGATCGGCACGGTCATGTGCGGCTACGACGGGCATCGCGGCTGGGTGTATTCGCTGGCGGTCGCGCCCGCGCATCAGGGACGCGGCTTCGGCCGCGCGCTGATGCAGCATGTGGAGCACACGCTGGGCGCGCTCGGCTGTCCGAAGGTGAACCTGCAGATCATGGCCTTCAAGACCGACCTGCGCGGCTTCTATGAAAAGCTCGGGTACCGGATGGATGAAGTCGTGAGCTTGGGCAAGCGGTTATGAAAAAAGCCGGCTCTGAACTGCAAGAGCCGGCTTCTCTTCTTCAGCAACGAAGCGTCACTCGCCCAGATACGCGGCGCGCACCTTCGGATCGTCGAGCATGGTCTTCGCGTCGCCGGTCATCGTCACCGTACCCGAATCCATCACGTAGCCGCGGTTCGCCGCCTGCAACGCCAGACGCGCGTTCTGCTCCACCAGCAGCACCGTCAGGCCTTCCTTCGAGATCTCCCGCACCACTTCGAAGATCTTCTCGACCATGATCGGCGACAGACCCATCGACGGCTCGTCCAGCAGCAGCAGCTTCGGACGCGAGAGCAGCGCGCGGGCCATCGCCAGCATCTGCTGTTCGCCGCCCGAGAGCGTGCCCGCATACTGCGACGCACGTTCCTTCAGCCGCGGGAAGAAGCCGAACATGCGCTCGGTGTCCTTCTGAATGGCGTCCGTATCGTTACGCAGATAGGCGCCCATCTGCATGTTCTCGAGAATCGACATGCGCGCAAAGATGCCGCGGCCTTCCGGCACCATCGCGAGACCGCGCTTCAGCAGCTCGTGCGTCGGCACGCCCTTGATCGACTGGCCCATGTACTCGATATCGCCGCCCGAGTATGGCTTGAGACCCGTGATGGCCTTCATCGTCGTGGTCTTGCCCGCGCCGTTCGCGCCGATCAGCGTAACCAGTTCGCCCTGCCCCACTTCGAGATCGACACCCTTCACCGCCTGGATGCCGCCGTAATTCACCTGCAGACCCTTGACCTTCAACATCGCGCTTGTGGTCGCCATTTAGTGCACCCCCGCACCCAGATATGCCTCGATCACCTTCGGGTCCTTCTGCACGTCCTGCGGCAGACCCTCGGCGATCACCTTGCCGTAATCGAGCACCGTCATGCGGTTGCACAATCCCATCACCAGCTTCACATCGTGTTCGATGAGAAGAATCGTCTTGCCGTCCGAGCGGATCTTGTCGAGCAGACGCGTCAGTTCGACCTTCTCCGTCGCGTTCATGCCGGCGGCCGGTTCGTCGAGCGCGAGCAGCTTCGGATCGGTCGCGAGCGCGCGGGCAATCTCCAGACGGCGCTGGTGGCCATACGACAGGTTGCGCGACGTGTAGTCCGCGTATTGCAGCACGCCGACGTACTCGAGCAGTTCGAGCGCGCGTTCCTTGATCTCGCGCTCTTCACGGCGCTCGGCCGGCGTCTGGAACACCGCGCCGATCAGCCCGTGCCTGGTGCGCACGTGACGGCCGACCATCACGTTCTCCAGCGCGGTCATGCCGCCGAACAGACGGATGTTCTGGAACGTCCGCGCGATGCCCGCCTTCGCCACCTGATAGACGGCGGTCGGCGTGTAGGCCTGGCCGTCGAGCTTGAATTCGCCCGAATCAGGCGTGTACAGGCCGGTGATGACGTTGAAGAACGTCGTCTTGCCCGCGCCGTTCGGACCGATCAGGCCATAGATCTCGCCTTCCTTGATCTGGAGGCGCACATCGGACAGCGCCTGCAGGCCGCCGAAGCGCTTGTTGACGCCCGTGACGGACAGTCGTGTTTGCTTGTCGCTCATGTTCTTTCCCCCGCCTTAGGCACGCACCGGCTTCTTGCCGTTGCGCTTCGCGATCTTCGCGATCTTGTCTTCGTGTTTCGCGGCCGGCCACAGGCCTTCCGAGCGATACAGCATGATCAGCACCATCGCCAGGCCGTAGAGCAGCTGGCGGATGACTTCGGTATCCACAATCTGATGACCGAAGATCGCGTTCTGCAACGGACCCATGGTCGAACGCAGGAACTCGGGGAACACGGCGAGCAGCACCGCGCCGAGAATCACGCCCGGGATGTGGCCCATGCCGCCCAGCACCACGCACGCCAGCACGACGATCGATTCCCAGAAGGTAAACGATTCCGGCGACACGAAGCCCTGGAACGCGCCGAACATCGCGCCCGACAGGCCGCCGAACGACGCGCCCATCGCGAACGCGAGCAGCTTCACGTTGCGGGTGTTGATGCCCATCGCCTTGGCGGCGATTTCGTCTTCGCGAATCGCGGCCCATGCGCGGCCGATGCGCGAGTGCTGCAGACGCGTACACACCCAGATCACGATCAGCGCGCCGATCACGAACAGGTAGTAGTACATGTACACCGACGGGAACTTCAGGCCGAAGAACTCGTGTGTCTGCGACAGGTTGAAGCCTGCGATCGTCACCGGATCGATGCCCGTGATGCCCTTCGGACCGTTCGTGATGTTGATCGGACGATCGAGATTGTTCATGAAGATCCGGACGATTTCCCCGAAGCCCAGGGTCACGATCGCGAGATAGTCGCCGCGCAGACGCAGTGTCGGCGCGCCGAGCAGCACGCCGAAGGTCGCGGCGAGCGCCATCGCGCAGGGCACGATGATGAGGAACGGCACGTGCAGTCCGTTCGGCGCGAGATGCGCGATCCATTCGAACTGGGTCGTCAGCTGCGGCGAGGACAGCAATGCCGCCACATACGCGCCGACCGCATAGAACGCGATGTAGCCCAGGTCGAGCAGGCCGGCGAAGCCGACCACCACGTTGAGGCCTAGCGCGAGCATCACGTACAGCATCGCGAAGTCGAGCACGCGGACCCAGTAGTTGCCGCCAGCCGCGCCGATCACCATCGGCGCCGCAATGACGAATACGGCGGTGAGAATGCCGACGACGAGCGTCTTCGTCGTGTTCTTTTCGGGGATGAGCGTCGTGGACGGCTCAATCGGTTGAATCGAAGTCATTTTTCTGAGCTCCTCACACGAGGTTTAAGCGCGGTCCGCGACACGTTCGCCAAGCAGACCCGACGGACGGAACACGAGCACGATGATCAGCACGATGAAGGCGAACACGTCCTGGTAGTTGGACCCGAAGACGCCACCTGTCAGATTGCCGATATAGCCGGCGCCCAGCTGTTCGATGAGACCGAGCAGCACGCCGCCCACCATCGCGCCGCCGAGGTTGCCGATACCGCCCAGCACCGCCGCCGTGAACGCCTTCAGGCCGGGAATGAAGCCCATGTAGAAGTGCGCGTTGCCGTATTCCGACGCGATCATCACGCCCGCCAGCGCCGCCAGCGCCGAGCCGATCATGAAGGTCGCGGAGATCACGAAGTTCGGGTTCACGCCCATCAGCGAGGCGACGCCCGGGTTCTCGGCGATCGCGCGCATCGCGCGGCCGAGCTTGGTCTTGTGCACGAGGAGCAGCAGGCCCGCCATCACGAGGAACGCGGTCACGATGATGACGATTTCGGTCATCGAGATCACCGCGCCCGGACGGGTTTCGTCGGCGGCGATGACGTTGATCGGGTCGGTCGGCAGGAGCTGCGGGAAGGCCAGCGGATTGCGGCCCCAGATCATCATCGCGACGGTCTGCAGAAGAATCGAGACGCCGATCGCGGTGATCAGCGGCGCGAGACGCGGCGCCTTGCGCAACGGCCGGTATGCGACCTTTTCGATGGTGTAGCCGACGAGCGCGCAGACCACCGCGGCGACGACCAGCGCAATGGCCAGCATGATCGGTCCGGGCAGGCCGGGCATGTGGTTCTGCATGACCCCGATGGCCGACAAGGCGACCATCGCGCCGACCATCAGCACGTCGCCGTGCGCGAAGTTGATGATGCCGAGAATCCCGTACACCATCGTATAGCCCAGCGCGATGATGGCGTAGACGCTGCCAAGCACCAGACCGTTGATGATCTGCTGGATGAAAATATCCATTTAAAGCTCCTTAGCCCCGTGCGTTTCGATTCCGCCTTTATCGCCGGCCGATAAACCGGTGGGAAGCAAAATCTGAAGCGGCACTGCGCGTACTTTGAAAAAACCGATAAAGGTTGGTCGGTCGGTTGTCCAGCCGCGGCCGGATAAGGCGGCAGCCGTTCCCGAACGGATGCAAAAACGGCGCTGTCGGTGAAGCGCCGCCGGAACTGCCCACGCTTGCTGCTGCTACTGCTTGACGACGTCGAGCACGTCTTTCTTCTTGTCCTTGAAGTCGTAAAGCGTAATGGTCCCCGCCTTCAGGTCGCCCCGGTCGTCGAATGCGATATGCCCCGTCAGACCGTTGAAGTCGGTCGTGGCGATCGCCGCGAGCACCTTGGGCGCTTCGATGGAATTGGCGCGCTTCATTGCGTCGACGATCACGTACATCGCGTCATACGTGAACGGCGCGTAAATCTGCACCGGGGTGTGAAAGCGGGCTTCGTACTTCTTTTCGAAATCCGCTCCCTTGTCCATCTTCGAAAGCGCGAGTCCCGCTTCCGAACAGACGAGGTTCTGCACGGCGTCGCCCGCGAGCTCGGCCACCTTGTCGGTGCAGACGCCGTCGCCCGCCAGAATCTTCGCCTTGATGCCGAGCGCCGCCGCTTCCTTCGCGAAAGGGCCGCCCGTCACGTCCATGCCGCCGTACATCACCACGTCCGGCTGGATGCGCTTGATCTTTGTGAGAATCGCCTTGAAATTGCGCGCCTTCTCGGTGGTCTGCTCGCGCGCCGCGATCTTCACGCCGCCGGCCTGCACGGTCTTCGCGAATTCGTCCGCGAGGCCCCGGCCGTAGGCAGAGGCATCGTCCACCACCACGACCCTCTTCGCGTGCAGCGTCTTCATCGCATAGCCGGCCAGCACGGGGCCCTGCAGCGCATCGGTGGAAACGAGCCGGAAGGTCGTCTTGTAGCCCTGCTTCGTGTATTCCGGATTGGTCGTCGACGGCGAGATCTGCGCAATGCCGGCATCGCTGTAGATCTTCGACGCCGGAATCGACACGCCCGAATTCATATGGCCGATCACCGCGACCACGTGGTCATCGACCAGCTTCTGCGCCGCTTCCGTGCCCGTACGCGGGTCGGCGGCGTCATCCTGGCTGTCGAGTTCGAGGCGAATCGAATGCCCGTCGATCGTCAGCCCTTGTGCGCTGATCTCTTCCAGCGCGAGCCGCGCGCCGTTTTCGTTGTCGCGGCCGAGATGCGCCTGCAATCCCGTCAAAGGCGCGACATGACCGATCTTCACGACAGTTGTTTCAGCCGGAGCCGGCGCGGACGCAGCCGCCAATGCCGCGGCACTCGCTGCCGACGCCGCCGTGCTCGCCCCGCCTTCGTCCTTCTTGCCGCATGCGGTTGCCATTGCAACCGCAGCCGCGATGGACACGGCGTGAGCAAACTTGAATCGCATCAATAAGGTCTCCCGCGCCTTCAAAAAACAGTGGTCCGGAACCCTTAGGCCTCAAGACGCGCGCATTGTAACGCTAAATATGAGACGAGCAATATTCTTGCGTGGCGGGGTTTTCCAGCATTGCAACCGCCTCTTGCGTGCGACTTTCCATGTATGGCGCAACCGGGTTGCAATTGCATTTTTTGCAGCAGTTGCACCATTACGCGACGAGGGGTTTTTCAGTGGGTGAAGATGGCTTCGTCCGGTTATCGGATCTGCGGGCAAACCCTTAAGGGATTTAGAAGGAAGCATTGGATCCGCAGCAGGGCCGGAGAAGGAATTTACGCTTGGTTCCAGATCGGCTAGCAGGGTTCCGTGTTCTTTGGCAATCTTTGATGCACGCGAAAAAAAACGCCCGGAGGCGCTTTTTTCTTGTTCGGCTTCGCTGCTTTACTGCGGCAACGACAGACCGCGCGGCAGCGGGAAAGCGATAGTTTCCTCGATGCCCTCCAGCGAACGCACGCTGCGCACGCCGAGTTCGCGCAAGCGCGCGATCACCGCCTGCGCCAGCACTTCCGGCGCCGACGCGCCCGCCGTCACGCCGATACGCTTCTTGCCTTCCACCCAAGCCGGGTCGATCTGCGTCGGCGAATCGACCATATAGGAAGGAATGCCGCGCTTCTCGGCCACTTCGCGCAGACGGCTGGAATTCGAGCTGTTCGGGCTGCCGACCACGATCACGACATCGCATTGCGGCGCGAGGAACTTGACCGCATCCTGGCGATTCTGCGTCGCATAGCAAATGTCCTGCTTCTTCGGTTCCTTGATGTCGGGATACTTGCTCTTCAGCGCGTCGATGATGGCCGAGGCGTCGTCGACGGAGAGCGTCGTCTGCGTGACATAGGCGATGCGCTTCGGATCGGGCAACTCGAGCTTCCGCACGTCCTCGATATCCTCGACGAGATGCATGCCCTCGCCGGACTGCCCCATCGTGCCTTCGACCTCGGGATGCCCCTTGTGGCCGATCATCACGATGTCGAAGCCTTCCTGGCGCATCTTCGCCACTTCCATGTGCACCTTGGTGACGAGCGGACAGGTGGCGTCGAACACTCGCAGACCGCGCGCTTCGGCTTCGCCGCGCACGGCCTTCGAGACGCCGTGCGCGCTGAAGATCAGCGTGGCGCCTTCGGGGACGTCGGCGAGATCCTCGATGAAGATCGCGCCCTTCTTGCGCAGATCCGCGACCACATAGGCGTTGTGCACGATCTCATGGCGCACGTAGATGGGCGCGCCGAACAGCTTGATGGCGCGCTCGACGATCTCGATCGCGCGGTCCACGCCCGCGCAGAAGCCGCGCGGCTGCGCGAGCAGGATTTCGACGTCGGTCTGAACTTCGTTGAGGCTTTCGGTCAGGCTCATGGCTTACAGGATTCCGATGATTTTCACTTCGAAGACGAGCGCCTGGCCCGCCAGCGGGTGATTGAAATCGAACAGCGCGGCCGTCTCGCTCACTTCCTTCAGCACGCCCGCGTAGCGCCCGCCGTTGGGCGCGTTGAATTCGACGAGATCGCCGGGCGAAAAATGCTCGCCGATCATGCTGTTCTCGCGCAGGGTCGCGAGCGACACCCACTGGACGAGTTCCGGATTGCGCGGGCCGAATGCCTGCTCCGGCGCTAGCTGAAAGGTCGAATGGTGGCCGACCTTCAGGCCCAGCAAAATCTCTTCCAGTGGCTCGGCGAGTTGCCCGGCGCCCAGCAGCAGCGTGGCGGGCTTGTCGGAGAAGGTGTTGACGACGTCCGCACCATCGGCAAGCGCGAGCCGGTAATGAAGCGTGACGTGCGAACCGGGTTTCACCTGGGAGATATCGATGATGCTCATGAGTATTGGATCTAGCCGTTCAGTCGGATGCGGACGGCGGCCCCCGCTTGCGGCGGCACGCCGGCGCGAAGCGGCGAACCGCGCGGCGCCGGGGCATTGCGGGCGCCAAAACCGCCATTGTAAGACAGAGTTGTGTCGGGACGCGTCACGCGGCTTCGGCTTGCGTGCGCTCACGCGCGTGACAAAAGGTCTCGACACAGGTCTTGCCGGGCGTTCCCGCCGCATCGGTGTCGCGGTACGCGGTGTTTTCCGGTGAGCGCCGCCAAATTGCGGCTTGTCCGCACGCAGCCTCGCTTGCAGCCGGCAGACGGGCCAGCAGCGGAACCAGCGGCGGAGCCAGCAGCGGGGCCAGCAGCCCGGCCGGAGCACGATCCGCTGCCGGCCGTCACGCCCATTCGCACCTGGGCCCGTGCCGACCGGCCGCGCGAACGCCTGCTCGACGCCGGCCCGACCTCGCTGTCGGACGCGGAATTGTTCGCATTGTTCCTGCGTTCCGGCGTGCCGGGATCGACTGCCATCGATCTCGCCCGCCGGCTCCTGCGCCGCTTCGGTTCGCTGCGCGGCGTGCTGGACGCGTCCGCCGGCGAACTCTGCGAGGAACGCGGCATCGGGCCGGCGCGCGCCGCCACGCTGCTCGCGGTCTCCGAACTGTGCCGCCGGGCGCTGGCGGAGCGAACCCGCGAGCGCGAAGTGCTGAATTCGCCGGGCATCGTCGAGGATTACCTGCGGCTGTCCATCGGCACGAAGCCTTACGAAGTCTTCGTCTGCCTCTATCTGGATGCGCGCCATAAGCTGCTGCTCGCCGAGGAATCGGCGCGCGGTTCGCTCACGCGTGTCGCGGTGTATCCGCGCGAGATCGTGCGGCGGGCGCTGACGCTCAACGCCGCGGGCCTGATCGTCGCGCATAATCACCCGTCCGGCGGCGTCGAGCCCAGCGCCAACGACCGCGCCCTGACCCGCACGCTGCACGACGCGCTCGCCCTGGTCGACGTGCGCCTGCTCGATCATCTCGTGGTCGCGACCAACGAAGTGCTTTCGTTCGCGCGCCACGGCTGGCTGTGACGGCGCTCCACCGCGCCGGCGAGTCCAAAAGGTTTGATAATGCAGCGTTTTTTCTGCTAGAATCCTCGTTTGCTTTTTTCCACCAGCCTGTTCTGAGTAACGGTGAACTGAGCGCAGTCCTCATTGGCATAACCGTGCTGCCAAATCCCCGATGGGCAAATCGGGCGATCAGAGGCATCGAGAGGTAGAGGAAGAAGAGGAAACAGTTTCCTCGAAACCCATTATCAATCGGGCGTTCGACTCAGACTTAACGTGTATTAGGAGTGTCCTCATGGCACGCGTATGCCAAGTAACTGGGAAAGGCCCGATGTCGGGCAACAACGTTTCCCACGCAAACAACAAGACCAAGCGTCGTTTCCTGCCGAACCTGCAGAACCGCCGTTTCTTCGTTGAAAGCGAAAATCGCTGGGTCCGTCTGCGCGTCTCGAACGCCGGTCTGCGCCTGATCGACAAGAACGGTATTGACGCCGTGCTCGCAGACCTGCGCGCACGCGGTGAAATCTAAGGAGCACGCACATGGCCAAGGGCGCACGCGACAAGATCAAGCTGGAATCGACCGCAGGCACGGGTCACTTCTACACGACGACCAAGAACAAGCGCAACATGCCGGAAAAGATGGCGATCAAGAAGTTCGATCCCGTCGTCCGCAAGCACGTTGAGTACAAGGAAACCAAGATCAAGTAAATCTTGATGTTGAGAGCCTGAACGAAGACACCGGAAAGCCCCGCCATCGCGGGGCTTTTTGTCGTTCTGACGCCTGCTTTTCATCCGTTTTTCACACACTCGTACGCGGGTTTTCGCTGTCCCTCATTCTTCCCGCGCGCTATGCTTCCCGGCTATCGATCGGCGACCAGTAATCGGACGGAGAAGCGGCAGCATGAATTTCGATGTAGTGATCGTAGGGAGCGGACTCGCGGGCCTGAGCGTCGCGTTGAATCTGGCCGAAACGCGGCGCGTCGCGATCCTCGCCAAGCGCGCGGCGAACGTGGGCGCGAGCGACTGGGCGCAAGGCGGCATCGCGGCGGTGCTCGATTCGGGCGATAGCGTCGACGAACACGTCGGCGACACGCTCATCGCCGGCGGCGGCCTGTGCGACGAAGCCGCTACCCGCTTCATCGTCGAGAACGGGCGCGCGGCGATCGAATGGCTGATCGAGGAAGGCGTGCCCTTCACCCGCGACCTGTCCGCGGAACTCGGCTTCCATCTGACGCGCGAAGGCGGCCACAGCCATCGCCGCATCATCCACGCCGCCGACGCCACCGGCCACGCCGTCGTCACCACACTCGGCGAACGCGTGCGGCGCCATCCGAACATCACCATTCTCGAAGATCATCACGCGATCGACCTGATCACGTCCGACCGGCTCGGCCTTCCCGGGCATCGCTGCCACGGCCTGTACGCGCTGGACGTGAACACCGGCCGCACCGTGACCCTGCAGGCGCCGCACACGGTGCTCGCCGCCGGCGGCGCGGGCAAGGTCTATCTCTACACGACCAATCCGGACACCGCCACCGGCGACGGCATCGCGATGGCATGGCGCGCGGGCTGTCGCGTTGCGAACATGGAGTTCATCCAGTTCCATCCGACTTGCCTCTTCCATCCGTACGCCAAGTCGTTCCTGATCTCCGAAGCCGTGCGCGGCGAAGGCGGCATCCTGCGGCTGCCGGACGGCACGCGCTTCATGCCGGCCCACGACGAGCGCGCCGAGCTCGCGCCGCGCGATATCGTCGCGCGAGCGATCGACTTCGAAATCAAGAAGCGCGGCATCGATTGCGTCTATCTCGACATCAGCCACCAGCCGCGCGCCTTCCTCGAAGAACATTTCCCGACGATCCTCGCGCGCTGCCAGGAATTCGGCATCGATATCGCCAAGGAGCCGATTCCCGTCGTGCCTGCCGCGCATTACACCTGCGGCGGCGTCGTGACCGATCTCGCGGGGCGCACCGACCGGCCGGGGCTCTATGCGGTCGGCGAAACCTCGTACACGGGCCTGCACGGCGCGAACCGGCTGGCGAGCAATTCGCTGCTCGAGTGCCTCGTGGTGGGCCGCGCGGCGGCGCAGGCCATCGAAGCCGAAGGCTTTTCCAACGGCTGTCACGCCGAATTGCCCGACTGGGACGAAAGCCGCGTGTCGGACCCGGACGAGGAAGTGGTCGTCGCGCACAACTGGGACGAATTGCGGCGCCTGATGTGGAATTACGTCGGCATCGTGCGCACGGACAAGCGTCTGGCACGCGCGCAGCATCGCATTGCCCTGCTGCGCGACGAGATCCACGAGTATTACGCGAACTTCAAGGTGAGCCGCGACTTGCTGGAACTGCGCAACCTGGTGGACGTGGCGTCGTTGATCGTGGAAAGCGCGTGTTCGCGACGCGAGAGCCGCGGCCTGCACTACAGCCGCGACTGGCCGGAAACGCTGCCGAAGGCGCTGCCGACCGTGCTCACGCCGCCGGCCGCCCGCCGCACGAGTCTTTAAACGAGGCGCATGGAGAAATCGGCCGCGCGCACGTCCTTCGTGAGCGCGCCGACGGAAATACGGTCGACGCCCGTTTCGGCAATCGCGCGCACCGTCTCGAAGTTCACCCCGCCCGACACTTCCAGCAGCGCGCGCCCGGCCGTGATGCGCACGGCGTCGCGCATGGCGTCGAGCGTGAAGTTGTCGAGCAGGATCGATTCCGCGCGATGCGCCAGCGCCGTCTCGAGCTGCTCCAGCGTTTCCACTTCGATCTGGATCGGCACGCCGGCCTGCAGCGCGAGCGCCGCGTCCATCGCCGCGCCCACGCCGCCCGCCGCCGCGATGTGGTTTTCCTTGATCAGAATGCCGTCGTACAGCGCGAGCCGCTGATTCGCGCCGCCGCCCACGCGCACCGCGTATTTCTGCGCGAGCCGCAGGCCCGGCAGCGTCTTGCGCGTGTCGAGAATGCGTGCGCGCGTGCCCGCGATGGCATCGACGTAACGGCTCGTCGCCGTCGCCACGCCCGACAGCAGTTGCAGAAAGTTGAGACCGTTGCGCTCGGCGGTCAGCAGCGAGCGCGCCGCGCCATGCAGCAGGACGACCGGCGTGTTCGCCGCCATCCGTTCGCCTTCGCGATACTGCCATTCGACCTCGATGGCCGGATCGACGCGGCGCATCACTTCGTCGAACCAGGGCACGCCGCACAACACCGCGTCCTCACGCACGATGATGCGTGCCGTGCGGCGCGCGCCGGCCGGCACGAGACGGCCGGTGTGATCGCCGCTGCCGACGTCCTCCTCCAGCGCATCGACGACATTGCGGGCCAGCGCCGCCTGTAACACCTCGCCGTACTGCGCGCGGATTTCTTCGAAGATCGGGGACACGGACATCAGGCAGCTCCTACCTGGGTGTACAGCGACGCGTCTTTCGCGAGGTCGCCGCTGGCCTGCACGCGCTTCTTGTGGCGCGCCGCGAAGTCGAGCATGCGGTCGATCGGCACGCGCGCGCGCACGCCGATGGCCGCATCGACGTGAATCTCGTTGTGACCGCGTTCGAGGACATCGGCGAGATTCGCCAGGCCGTTCATCGCCATCCACGGGCAGTGCGCGCAGCTCTTGCAGGTGGCGCTGTTGCCGGCAGTGGGCGCTTCGATGAAGGTCTTGCCCCGCGCGGCCAGTCGCATCTTGTGCAGGATGCCGAGATCCGTCGCGACGATGAAACGCTGCGCGTCCATACGCACGGCGGCGTCGATCAGCTGCGTGGTCGAGCCGACGACGTCCGCGAGCGCCACGACGCCTTCCGGCGATTCGGGATGCACGAGGATCTTCGCGTCCGGATACTCGCGGCGCAGCAGATCCAGTTCGATGCCCTTGAACTCGTCGTGGACCAGACACGAGCCCTGCCACAGCAGCATGTCCGCGCCCGTCTTCTTCTGGATGTAACCGCCCAGATGGCGGTCCGGCGCCCAAAGGATCTTTTCGCCGCGCGCGTGAAGGTCGGCGACGATTTCGAGCCCGATCGACGAAGTCACCATCCAGTCCGCGCGCGCTTTCACCGCGGCGCTGGTGTTCGCATAGACGACGACGGTGCGGTCCGGATGGGCGTCGCAGAAGGCGGAGAATTCATCGGCGGGACAGCCGAGGTCGAGGGAACAGGTGGCGTCGAGATCCGGCATCAGCACGCGCTTGTCCGGGCTCAGGATCTTGGCGGTCTCGCCCATGAAGCGCACGCCCGCTACCACCAGCGTCTTCGCCGCATGATCGCGCCCGAAGCGCGCCATTTCGAGTGAATCGGCGACGCAACCGCCGGTTTCGTCAGCGAGTTCCTGGAGTTCGGCGTCGACATAATAGTGCGCCACCAGCACCGCTTCTTCCCGCTTCAGGAGGGCGCGAATGCGTTCCTTCAAGCGGCGCCTTTCTTCCGGCGACGGCGCTTCGGCCACCCGCGCCCAAGCTTCGCCCACACCGCAGGTCAGGCCTTGCGGCCGGTCATACTCGATGCTTCTGATCGCTTCCATGTCTCCGATCCCCACGCGCAACGGCTGCACGATTCGCTGCAAATCCGACCGCACAAAAACAAAGACCCCGCCAGAGCGGGGTCATGTGACGTCACGGAATTTTAACGGATAACGCGCGTCAGGCGTAGCGGCGCAGGCGCAGCGCGAAGTCTTGCAGAGCCTTGATGCCGCTCTCTTCCGCGCGATGGCACCAGTCCTGCAACTGGGTCACGAGCTGTTCGCGGGAAGCGTTCGAGCGATCCCAGATGGCCGAGAGATCCTTGCGCAATTCGATGAAGGTGCGCAGGCGCTGATTGTCCGAGGTCAGCTCCGGAAGCTGCTTGAGCTGCGGCTCGTTCAGGCCATCTTCTTCCTTGTGGAACCACTTGCGGGCGCCGCGCATCAGCTGATACTTCTCGCGCGCGCCGGCTTCCTTCAGCTTGGCGAGTTCCTGCGCGTACGCGCGCTTGAGCGCCTTGCCATAACGCGCCATCACTTCATAACGGTTCGACAGCACCGCCTGCAGCGTGTCCTGGTCGACCACGGCCTTGCTTGCGGCGAGCTTCGGCGTGGGCGCAACCTTCTTGACCTTGGCGAGACGCAGCGCCGACATGATGCGGATATACATCCAGCCGATGTCGAACTCGTACCACTTGCTCGAGAGCTTCGCCGACGTTGCGAAGGTGTGATGGTTGTTATGCAGTTCCTCGCCGCCGATCAGGATGCCGATCGGGAAGATGTTGGTGGACGCATCCGACGAATTGAAATTGCGATAGCCCCAGAAGTGCGCGAGACCGTTGACGACGCCGGCTGCCCAGAAGGGGATCCAGATCATCTGCACGGCCCACACCGACAGCCCGACGATGCCGAACAGCGCGACGTCGATCACCATCATGACGCTGATGCCGAGAATCGGATAACGCGTGTACAGATTGCGCTCGAGCCAGTCGTTCGGCGTGCCGTGGCTGAACTTGCGCATCGTTTCCTCGTTCTTGGCCTCGGTGCGATACAGTTCGGCGCCTTCGAGCAGCACCTTCCAGATGCCGCGCGTCTGCGGGCTGTGCGGATCTTCTTCGGTCTCGCACTTCGCGTGGTGCTTGCGGTGAATGGCGGCCCATTGGCCGGTGAGCATGCCTGTGGTCATCCACAGCCAGGCACGGAAGAAGTGGCTCGCGGCGGGATGCAGGTCCAGCGCGCGGTGCGCTTGGCAGCGGTGCAGATAGACCGTGACGCCCACAATAGTGATGTGCGTCATCACCAGCGTGAACAACAGAATCTGCCACCAGGAGAAGTCCAGCAATCCGTTGGCGAGAAAATCGAGGGAAGAATTCAGCAAGGCAATTTACCTGTGTAGCTGTGAAATTCGGAAAAAACGGCCGGACAAACAGGCTTAAATCTGACGCTAAGCAGCCTGTTGGCCACGTGAAAGGATCCTTCGCAAGTTCGATCGCATTCTACTGCAAGCGTTCCAAGTCTTTGTCCTAAAGGTGAATTTTTTTGCATGTTAGCAAAACAAGAAAAAACTCACGCCTCGAACTGATGTTGTTTCCGGCTCCAGATCGACGATTCAGCCGCCAAGCGGTACATCCGGACCGGGGATCACACCGTCGGCGAAGCGCCCGTACCGCGGCCGGCGGTATTAAGTACCGAATCGCCCGTGGCCGGCGCCGCACCGTCGATAATCCGTATCTCGCGCTGCGCGTACGGGATTTCAATGCCGTGCTCACAGAATAAACGCCAAACCGCGCGATTCACCTGTGACCTTACGCCGCCCGTGCCCTTTGCGGCGTCGACAATCCAGAAATTCAGCTCCAGATTGATGCCGTCCGCGCCGAAGCTCGCCAGTAGCGCCGCCGGCGCCGGATCCTGCAACACGCGCTCGATACCCAGCGTGGCTTCCTCGAGAAGGCGCATCACGCGTTCCACGTCGCTCCGATAGCTCACCTGCACCGCAATTTTCGCATTGCCGCGCGTAAGGTACGACGAATGGTTCTGCACGACATCGGTGATCAGCTTCTCGTTCGGAATCAGCGTTTCGATGCCGTCCAGCCCGCGCACCACCGTATAGCGCGTGCGGATCTGCGTCACCGTGCCCTGGCTGCCGCTCACGTTGATCATGTCGCCGAGTCGCAGCGAGCGGTCCAGCAGGATGATGAAGCCCGACACGTAATTGCTCGCGATCTTCTGCAAGCCGAAGCCCAGTCCCACGCCCAGCGCGCCGCCGAACACCCCGAGCACCGTGATGTCGATGCCGACGATCGACAGGCTCACCAGAATGGCGGCGAGGATCATCAGCGCGCGGCCGACCCGCGCCAGCACCACTTTCAGATTGGCGTCGAGCGAGCGGGCGCGCATCAGGCGGTCGTCGAGCAGCGCGCCGGCCCACATCGCGACGATCAGCGTCACGCACACCCACAACACGCCCGACGCGAGCGACAGCAGTGTCATGTGCGCATTCGCGACGTTGAAGCGCACACTCGCCATCCACTCGACGACATCGTCCTGAATGCCCATCACGGTGAGCACCATCACGACCCAGACGATCACCGTAACAAGTTTCTCGAACAGATAGAGCAGCGCGCCGGCGTCGTCCTCCGTCTCGCCGCGCCGGAACACGCGTCGCACGACATAGAACATCGAATAGATGACGGCGATGCCGCACAGCGGCACCAGCGCGAGACGCAGGAACGCCGTGTGGATGAACGGCGCGAGCGCCACCTGCGCGATGGACACGAACACCGCGCCGAGCAGCGGGAACAGCGCCTTGTTGAGGCTCTCGGCGCCGAAGCGCACCGCCTCGAAGCGCGACTGACGGCGCGCATCGAGCTTCTTGCGCAGGATGCGCGCGCACCACCACGCCACCGCCAACAGCCCGGCCAGCGCCGCGACCTGCCAGATCACCTGCGGCTCGCCGAAATCGCGCGACAGCCGCGCGGTCAGCTCGGGCAGGAAGCGGGGGTCCATGCGCGCGGCGGCTTACGCCGGCTCTTCTTCAGCCGGCTTTTGCTTCTTCGACGCGTCCGGCACGCGTTCCAGCACGGCGGCGAAAAAGCCGTCGGTGCCGTGCTTGTGCGGCCACAGCGACAGATAGTCGCCCGTGTCCAGGTCGATGCGCTGCTCCGCGAGCACGTCGCGCGCGGGCACGACGCGGAAGTTCGGATGCGTCTCGAGGAACTGCTTGACGACGCCTTCGTTTTCCGCGTCGAGCATCGAGCAGGTGGCGTAGACGAGACGGCCGCCGTTCTTCACGAGGCGCGCGGCGCTGGTGAGAATCGACAGCTGCTTGGGCGTCAGTTCCGCAACCGAATCCGGCGACTGGCGCCACTTGAGATCCGGATTGCGGCGCAGCGTGCCGAGTCCGGAACACGGGGCGTCGACGAGCACGCGGTCGATCTTGCCCGCGAGACGCTTGATCTTCGCGTCCTGCTCGCTGTCGATCAGCACGGGATTCACGTTGGACAAGCCGCTGCGCGCGAGCCGCGGCTTGAGCTTGGCGAGACGCCGGTCCGAGACATCGAACGCGTAGAGCCGGCCGGTCGAGCGCATCATCGCGCCGAGCGCCAGCGTCTTGCCGCCCGCGCCCGCGCAAAAATCGACGATCATCTCGCCGCGGCGTGGCGCCATCAGCGAGCAGAGCAGCTGGCTGCCTTCGTCCTGCACCTCGATCCAGCCTTCCTGGAACGGCGCAAGACGCGTCAGCGCGGGCTTGCCGCCCACCCGTACGCCAAACGGCGCGAACGGCATCTCGCCCGCGTCGATACCGGCGGCGGCCAGCGCCTTCAGCACCTCTTCACGGCTTGCCTTGATCGGGTTCGAGCGCAAATCGAGCGGCGCCGGATAGTTCAGCGCGGCGGCGAGCTGCGCGAGCTCCTCGGGCTCGAAGCGCTTGCCGAGCGCCTCGAAGATCCACTGCGGCAGATTCGTGCGCACGCGCACCGGCAAACTGGCAGGGTCGATCTTCGACACTTGCGCGAGCCATTGATATTCATCCGCCGACACGAACGGCTTCAGCGCCGACAAACCGGCCGTCTGCATCAGGCCGAGCAGCGCGAGGCGGCGCGCCTGGTTGCCGCTGCCGCTTTCCGCGAGATGCGAAAACTCCATTTTCCGGCGCAGCACGGCGAACACCGCTTCGGCGATCACGCCGCGCTCGCTATGTCCAAGCTTAGGATGCGCGCGGAAGAAGCGGCTGGTCGCGGCATCGGCGGGGCCGGAGAAGCGCAGCACATCCGCCAGCAGCGTTTCGGTTTGTCCAATCAGAAATCCATGCAGCCTCATACGCCCTCCCCGGCAATGTCGGCAAAGAGCCATTGCGGCTCAGACGGCGTGAGGGCGACGCGTTCGCCCTCGATAGAAAGACGCCCCTCGATGAACCAGCGCACCGCGCGCGGGTAGATGACGTGTTCGACGGCCAGCACGCGCGCGGCGAGCGCCGCGGCGTCGTCGCCGGCGAGCACCGGCACGGCGCCCTGCGCGACGATCGGCCCGTGATCCAGCGTCGGCGTCACGAAATGCACGCTTGCGCCATGCACGCGCACGCCGGCGTCGAGCGCCTGCTGATGCGTGCGCAGCCCCGCGAAGCACGGCAGCAGCGACGGATGCACATTGAGCATGCGCCCGGCATAGCGTTCGACGAAAGCGTCGGTCAGCACCCGCATGAAGCCCGCGAGCACGACGAGATCCGGCGCGAAGCGGTCGATTTCCCGGGCGAGCGCCGTGTCGAACGACGCCCGGCTTTCGAACTGACGATGATCTACCACGATGGTTTCAATGCCGTTCGCCTGGGCGAAACCCAGGCCGGCGGCATCAGGCCGGTTTGCAATGACCGCCTGGACCCGGGCCGGCCAGCCCTCGCGCGCGCAGGCGCGCACGACGGCCTCCATGTTGCTGCCCCGTCCGGAGATCAGAATGACGATTTTCTTCATCCGCCGATTTTATCATCCGGCCGGGGAGAAAATCGTGCCAAAGAGGCCGGCGCGGGCGGCCGCGCGCGCCTCGCACAGGACGCTCCACCGCCCCGCGCGCCCGTGCGCCGGCGCGAGCGTTTATAATCTAACGCTTTGCAGCATCTGCCCCTCATCGCTCAGCCTCACCGACCAACGCCTATCGTGAGAGTCTTTCGCGGCCTTCCCAATGCCGAAAGCCGGGCGCCCTGCGCACTGACCATCGGCAATTTCGACGGTGTCCATCGCGGCCACCAGGCGCTGCTCGCGCACGTCCGGGCTGCCGCCGACGCGCGCAACCTGCCCGTCTGCGTGATGACCTTCGAGCCGCATCCGCGCGAGTTCTTCAATCCGGCCGGCGCGCCGCCGCGCATCGCCATGCTGCGCGACAAGCTGGAGGCGCTGCGCACCAACGGCGTCGACCGCGTCGTGGTCGAGCACTTCAACAAGACCTTCGCGAGCCAGTCACCGGACACCTTCGTGAAGAACGTGATCGTCGACGGCCTGCACGCCCGCTGGGTCATGGTCGGCGACGACTTCTGCTACGGCGCGAAACGCGCGGGCGACTTCGCCTCGCTCAAGGCCGCCGGCGAGAAATACGGCTTCGAGGTCGAACGCATGGCAACCGTCGCGCATCCGAACGGCGCGCGCATTTCGTCGTCGTCGGTGCGGGCTTCGCTGGTCGCCGGCGATCTCGACGCGGCGCAAGTCGCGCTCGGACGTCCGTATGTCATCAGCGGGCACGTCGTGCACGGCGCGAAGCTCGGCCGCGATCTCGGCTTCCCCACGCTGAACCTGCCGATCGCGCACAAGCGCCCGGCGCTCGCGGGCATTTTCGTGGTGCGCGTGCATGGCCTCGCCGACGAACCGCTGCCCGCCGTTGCAAGCCTGGGCCTGCGCCCGACCGTCGACGACTCCGGCCGCGTGCTGCTCGAAGTCTTCGTGCTCGACTGGCACGGCGACGCCTACGGCAAGCTGGTGCGGGTCGAATTCCTGAAAAAGCTGCGTGACGAGGAAAAGTACGTGGACCTCGAAACGCTCTCGGCTGCAATCTCGCGCGACGTCGACAACGCCCGCGCGTATTTCGGCCTTCCGCCCGCCAGCAACGCGGGCAGCCGCGCCACGGGATTCGCCATTTCGGCGACTGACCGAATTAGGTGAGCGTGCGGCGCCCGCGTTGACCACGCCGGCGCCGCCCGCTGCCCCGCCTCCCGATTCATCGCGCGCGAGACAAGCGCCGCCTCACCGAATTCACCGAGTCACCCATGAGCGACAAGAAAGAGAAAGCCTCCGCGAAGTACCCCGTCAACCTGCTCGACACGCCCTTCCCGATGCGCGGCGACCTGCCCAGGCGCGAGCCCGCATGGGTCAAGGAATGGCAGGACAAGCAGATCTACGAGAAGATCCGGGCGGCCAGCCAGGGCCGCAAGAAGTTCATCCTGCACGACGGCCCGCCGTATGCGAACGGCGACATCCACCTCGGCCACGCGGTGAACAAGATCCTGAAGGACATGATCGTCAAGGCGCGCAATCTCGCGGGCTTCGACGCCGTCTATGTGCCGGGCTGGGACTGCCACGGCATGCCGATCGAGATCCAGATCGAAAAGCAGTTCGGCAAGACGCTGCCGGCCATCGAGGTGATGCAGAAGGCGCGTGCCTATGCCGGCGAGCAGATCGAGAAGCAGAAAGTCGGCTTCCGGCGTCTCGGCGTGCTGGGCGACTGGGACAATCCGTACAAGACCATGAACTTCACCAACGAGGCCGGCGAGATCCGCGCGCTCGGCAAGATCATGGAGAAAGGCTTCGTGTTCCGCGGCCTCAAGCCGGTGAACTGGTGCTTCGACTGCGGTTCGGCGCTGGCGGAAGCGGAAGTCGAGTACAAGGACAAGACCGATCCGACCATCGACGTGATGTTCGCCTTCGCCGAGCCGGAGAAGACCGCGCAGGCGTTCGGCCTGAACGCGCTGCCGAAGGCCGAGGGCGGCATCGTCATCTGGACGACGACGCCCTGGACCATTCCCGCCAACCAGGCGCTCAACGTGCATCCGGAGATCGTCTACGCGCTCGTCGATACCCCGCGCGGCCTGTTGATCCTCGCGCAGGAGCGCGTCGAGGAATGCCTGAAGAATTACGGGCTGAGCGGCGAAGTGATCGCCACGACGACCGGCGAGCAGCTCGCCAACCTGCGCTTCCATCATCCGCTGGCGGCGGCGCACCCGGGCTACAAGCGCACCGCGCCGGTCTATCTCGGCGACTACGTGACCACTGAAAGCGGCACGGGCGTCGTGCATTCGTCGCCGGCGTACGGCGTGGAAGACTTCGTGTCATGCAAGGCGCACGGCATGTCGGACTCGGACATCGTCAACCCGGTGATGGGCGACGGCCGCTATATCGAATCGCTGCCGCTGTTCGGCGGGCTCTCCATCTGGAAGGCCAATCCGCAGATCGTCGAGGCACTGGAGGCCGCGGGCTCGCTGCTCAAGACCGAGAAGTACACGCACAGCTACATGCATTGCTGGCGCCACAAGACGCCCATCATCTACCGCGCCACGTCGCAGTGGTTCGCGGGCATGGACGTCACGCCGAAGGACGGCGGCCGCACGCTGCGCGAGATCGCGCTGGAAGGCGTCGAGAACACGGCGTTCTATCCGTCGTGGGGCAAGCAGCGCCTCTACAGCATGATCGCCAACCGGCCGGACTGGACGCTCTCGCGCCAGCGTCAATGGGGCGTGCCGATGGCCTTCTTCGTCCACAAGGAAACCGGCGAACTGCATCCGCGCACGCTGGAATTGCTGGAAGAAGTGGCGCAGCGCGTCGAGCAAGGCGGTATCGAGACGTGGCAGTCGCTGGATCCGCGCGAACTGATCGGCGACGACGCAAACCTGTACGAGAAGAATCGCGACACGCTCGACGTCTGGTTCGACTCCGGCACCACGCACTGGCACGTGCTGCGCGGCTCGCACAAGGACTCGCTGCAGTTCCCGGCGGACCTCTACCTCGAAGGCTCGGACCAGCATCGCGGCTGGTTCCATTCGTCGCTGCTGACCGCCTCGATGCTCGACGGCCGCCCGCCCTACGAGGCGCTGCTGACGCACGGCTTCACCGTCGACGGCGAAGGCCGCAAGATGTCGAAGTCGCTCGGCAACGGCATCGATCCGCATGAAGTGGCGAACCGCCTCGGCGCGGAAATCATCCGCCTGTGGATCGCGTCGACCGATTATTCCGGCGAACTCGCGATCTCCGAGGAGATTCTCAAGCGCGTGACGGAAACCTATCGGCGCATTCGCAATACGTTGCGCTTCCTGCTCGCGAACCTGTCGGACTTCGATGTCGCCAGGGACGCGCTGCCGGTGGAAGACTGGCTGGAGATCGATCGCTATGCGGTCGCGCTCACCCGCAACCTGCAGGACGACGCCCTCTCGCACTACGAGAAGTACGAGTTCCATCCGGTAGTGGCCAAGATCGCGACCTTCTGCTCGGAAGATCTCGGCGGCTTTTATCTCGACGTGCTGAAAGACCGTCTCTACACCACCAAGCCCGATTCGCGCGAGCGCCGCAGCGCCCAGACCGCGCTCTTCCATATCGCGCACGGCCTGCTGCGCCTGGTCGCACCGTATCTGTCGTTCACGGCCGAGGAAGCGTACAAGGTGCTCAAGCCGGGTCAGGACACCATCTTCACCGAGGTCTATGCGACCTATCCGGACATCGCCAACGGCGGCGAGCTGCTCGACAAGTGGACCCTGATCCGCAGCGCGCGCGGCGACGTCACCAAGGCGCTCGAAGAAGCGCGCACGGCGAACCTGATCGGTTCGTCGCTGCAGGCGGAAGTCGTGGTGCGCGCGAGCGGGGCCCGCTACGACGCGCTGGCCAGCCTCGGCGACGCGTTGCGCTTCGTGCTGATCACGTCGTCGGCGCAGGTGGAGAAGGTGGCGGGCGAGGCGGAGGAAGGTGTCGATGTCACGGCATCGAAGTATCTGAAATGCGAGCGCTGCTGGCACTATTGCGCGGACGTCGGCGCTCACGCGGATCATCCGGGTCTGTGCGGCCGCTGCTTCTCGAATCTGTTCGGCGCCGGCGAATCGCGAGGCGCAGCATAATGGCAAGGACGATGGCAAAACAAAGCACAAGCAGTGGATCGCTGGCGCCGTGGCTCGGCGTCGCGCTGATCGTGATCCTGTTCGACCAGCTGACGAAGATCGCGGTGCAAAAGGTGTTCGCCTATGGCGACCCGCACGCGCTCACCCCGTTCTTCAACCTGCTGCTGGTCTATAACCGCGGCGCGGCCTTCAGCTTCCTCGCCATGGCCGGCGGCTGGCAGCGCTGGGCCTTCACGGCGCTGGGCGTGGTCGCGGCCATCGTGATCTGCTATCTGCTCAAGCGCCATTCGGGCCAGCGGCTGTTCTGCACGGCGCTGTCGCTCATCATGGGCGGCGCGATCGGCAATGTGATCGACCGCCTCGCCTATGGCCATGTCATCGACTTCCTGGACTTCCATGTGAACACGTGGCACTGGCCCGCGTTCAATCTCGCCGACAGCGCCATCACCGTCGGCGCGGTGCTGCTGATCTTCGACGAACTGCGGCGCGTACGCGGTTCGAAGTGACGTAAAGTGAAGTGAAGTGTGCAGCGCGGCTCCTTTCAAGGAGCCGCGCGTTCATTGCGACGGAGGCAAATTGGAACTCGCAGGCAAACATCTCGTACTGGGCCTGACCGGCGGCATTGCCTGCTACAAGATCGCCGAGCTCACGCGCCTGTTGATCAAGGCCGGCGCGACCGTGCAGATCGTGATGACCGAAGCGGCGACGCAGTTCATCACGCCCGTCACGATGCAGGCATTGTCGGGCCGTCCCGTGTACACGTCGCAATGGGACGCGCGCATGCCGAACAACATGCCGCATATCGATCTCTCGCGCGAAGCCGATGCCATCGTCATCGCACCTGCTTCCACCGACTTCATGGCCAAGCTCGCGCACGGCCGGTGCGACGACCTCCTGTCCACGCTGTGCATCGCGCGCGACTGTCCGCTGCTCGTCGTGCCCGCGATGAACCGCCAGATGTGGCAAAACCCCGCGACGCAACGCAACGTCGCGCAACTGCGTGCGGACGGCGTTGCAGTGCTCGGGCCGGACTCGGGCTCGCAGGCGTGCGGCGAAGTCGGCGACGGCCGCATGATCGAGCCGGAAGCGGCCTTCGAAGCCATCTGCGCGTTCTTCCAGCCGAAGATCCTGCGCGGCCAGCGCGTGCTGATCACTGCGGGCCCGACCTTCGAGCCGCTCGATCCGGTGCGCGGCCTGACCAACCGTTCCTCCGGCAAGATGGGCTTCGCGCTGGCGCGCGCAGCGGCGCAGGCGGGCGCGGACGTGCATCTGGTGGCGGGTCCCGTCGCGCTGGAGACGCCGTGGGGCGTGTTCCGCGAAGACGTGCAGACGGCGCAGCAGATGCACGACGCCGTCATGCAGGCCACGCCTGACGCCGACATCTTCATCGCGGTGGCGGCGGTCGCCGACTGGCGCGCGGAGCAGGTCAGCGAACACAAGATCAAGAAGGTGCCGGGCGCGCCGCAGCCGAGCTTCACGTTCGTCGAGAATCCGGACATTCTCGCCACGGTCGCGCGGCTGCCGAATCCGCCGTATTGCGTCGGCTTCGCGGCCGAAAGCGGCGACCTGGACGTCAACGGCGCCGAGAAGCGCAAGCGCAAGGGCATTCCACTGCTCATCGGCAATATTGCGCAGCTGGCGTTTGGCCAGCATGACAATGAAGTCGTGCTCTTCGAGGAAAGCGGCACGACGCCGCTGCCGCGCGCCGACAAACAGCAACTCGCCCGCACGCTGATTGCGGAGATTGCCCGACGCGCGCCGAAGACCGGCGGCGCGCTGCTCTCCTGACGCGATGACGAAGCTCTCCATCCTCGACCAGACGCCCGTCATCCACGGCCACACGGCGGCCGACGCCATCGCCGCCACGCTCGATCTCGCGCAACTCGCCGACGACCTCGGCTTCACCCGCTTCTGGTGCGCGGAGCATCACGGGCTGCATGGCGTATCGAATCCGTGTCCGGAAGTGATGCTGGCGCGCATCGGCAGTCTGACGAAGCGCATCCGCATTGGTTCGGGCGGGGTCATGTTGCCTTATTACTCGTCGTTCAAGGTCGCCGAGCAGTTCCAGATGCTCGAAGCCTTGTTCCCGGGACGCGTGGATCTCGGTGTCGGGCGCGCGCCGGGCGGCGACATGCGCACGGCGCAGGCGGTCGCGGCGGGCGCCTATAACCGTGGCGATGTCTTCCCGCAGCAGGTCGCGGAACTCATCGCGCTGTTCGACGGCACCGTGCCGGACGATGCCCTCGCGCACGGCGTGCTGCTGCAGCCGCGCATCGACACGCGTCCGGAACTGTGGATGCTCGGCTCCAGCGATTTCGGCGGGCTGCTTGCCGCGCAATTGGGCATCCGTTTCGCCTTCGCGAGCTTCATCAATCCGCGCATCGGCGAACACGTGGCGCAGGCGTATCGCGAGCGCTTCGTGGCCGCACACGAAGCGCAACCCTATCTCGCGGCGGCGGTATTCGCGATCTGCGCCGATACCGAGCAGGAAGCCGAGGCGCTCGAAAAGGCCGTCGACCTGCGCCGCGTGCAGATGGCCTATGGCCTGAACCAGCCGATTCCATCGATCGAGCAGGGCATCGCGCAACGCTATGGCGAGCGCGAACTCGCCGTGATCGCGCATGAGAAGGCGCGCAGCATCATCGGTACGCCGGAGCGCGTCACGGAACAACTGCACGCGTTGCAGGAACAGTATGCCGCCGACGAGCTGATCATCCTGACGGTCGCCGGCAGCTACGCCGCGCGCACGCGGTCCTATCAACTCCTGGCCGACGCCTTCGAGCTCGGCCGCTGACACCCGATTCCATGAAACTCGACGTCAAGATTCTCGACGCGCGCATGCGCGATTTCCTGCCTGCCTACGCCACGCCCGGCAGCGCCGGCCTCGACCTGCGCGCGTGTCTCGACGAAGCGCTCGTGATCGAAGCGCATCAGACGGTGCTCGTGCCGACCGGTCTCGCGATCCATCTTGCCGATCCCGGTTATGCCGCGATGATCCTGCCGCGCTCGGGACTCGGCCACAAGCATGGCATCGTGCTGGGCAATCTGGTGGGCCTGATCGACTCGGACTACCAGGGCCAGCTGATGGTTTCCACGTGGAATCGCGGTGACACGGCCTTCACGCTCAACCCGATGGAGCGTCTGGCGCAGATGGTGATCGTGCCGGTGGTGCAGGCGCAATTCAATATCGTCGATGACTTCGATGCCAGCGCGCGCGGCGCCGGCGGCTTCGGCAGTACCGGCAAGCACTGAAGCAAGCATCAACAAGCAGGCGGCGGCCGCCGCCTGACATCGCGGTCCCCTACCATCTTCTATACAAAAGTAGCGCGTCCTCTCTGCCGCTTTTGCTCCCGGCTTCCTATTCTGATCGGCAAGTGACGGCTCATTCAAACCCTCTTCCGGGTTGAACCGTCACGACGCCGTCGCTCCGTCAGGGGCCGCGCCCTTCCCTTCAATCTGTTTCGTTAGCCGAAACAGAATTTATTCAGTTATCCAGACAAGCGTGATCGCATCGGCCGATTTGCTTCGCGCCGTCGATCGATTCGTTTTTTATTTTTCAGGAAACCACACTATGAACATCCAATATGACGCCGTCGTCGCCCCGGGAGCGGGCCAGTGGTATGGCCAGATCATCGTCTCGAACCTCCGTTATGAAGACGGCAGCCAGGTTCAGGTCAACAAGTATCTCGCGCTGAACTTTTCGTCGCCGGTGGCCGTGAGCGCCACCGACGTCTGGCCGAGCTTCACTTCGTGGGTGTCGACGTCGAATCAGGTGCAATCGACTTCGATCGGCGACAACCTGTACTCCATTGCGCTGGAGATGGACTTCAATGCGCCGCACCTGATCGATCACAAGGATCAGATCACCATTTCGATCAACGGCGACCTGACCGCCGCTCCCGACACGTATCTGAACTCGTTCGTCATCGCAGCGGACCAGGCTCCGGCGGTCAACGCGACGGTCAAGATCGACTGCGACGCCGCACCCGATGCCGCGCTGCAAGACGTGTCGCCGGTCATCACGCTGTTGCGCGGCTCGCAGGCCACGCCGGTCACACTCGTCTATGGTGAAGCGACCTCGGTGACGCTCGAACAAGGCGACTACACCGTGCAGTCCGGCGACGTGCATACGGCCGACGAGACCGTCGCGGCGCCGCTGATCGTCACGCCGATGCAGCTCACGCTCGCGGCCGGCGCGACGGTTGCCATGGACGTGACCTTCGGCGCAGTGGAGCGCACGGCGGCGCTCGATATCGTGATCGACGAACTTCGGGGTCTCGACGACGAAACCCTCTCGGTCACGGTGACCGACAAGAAAAGCGGCGCGACGCTGGCTGCGTTCGACACCACGACCGGCACCACGACATCGCTGCGCTCGCTGCCGGTTTCGGACAACGTGCGTATTGCGATCGACGCCATCAACGTCAACAACGCGCAATACACGTTCGACATCCACGACGTGAAGCTCGACAACGCGTTGCAGACAGTGACGGTCGGCCAGTCGCAGGTGAAGACGAAGAAGGTTGATACCACCGGCTTCGTCCATCTGCCCATTCACGTCACCGCCGATAAGCCGCTGTCACAGAGCATCGTGCTGCGTCTGCAAGGCGCCGACATGAACTACTCGCAGACGATCACGGCCACGATCCAGACGACCTCCTTCACGGCGCCGGTCAAGCCTGGCACGTACACGGTCATCGCGCCGGCGTTCGTGTCGGGCGGGATCGTTCGCGTCGTCGATGCGCCCGCCTCGCTGGCTGTTGCCGCTAACGGTTCAAGCGTGCTCGACGTGTCGATCGAGGCGTCCGCGAACCTCAACGTGCGCGGCTTCCCGTCGTACCTGAGCTTCGGCGGCTGCGTGGACCTGACGCCCGGTAACAAGGCCGATCTCGCCGCGGCGCGCGCCACGTCGATCTTCGTCTATGCCGGCACCGACGGTGCGGGCGACTCGAACGTCTATCTGTCGGACGATCCGCAAACCCGCGCGTTGATCAAGCTCGCACGCGACACGGAAAGCGCGCTGGGCAATACGCAAAACGTGCTGCCGGTCGCGATCTCGTACACGTGCAATCTGTCGCTCGGCAACACGCCCGGCATTCTCGCGAACGCCGACGCCCACGCGCACAGCTTCGCGAACTACATCCTCGCGTTGAATATCGCGATGAGCAATGCGGACGCGCAGCACGACGTGCCGGCGGGCTTCATCGTCAATCCCGACTTCCTCGGCGCCTGCCAGCAGGCCGACTTCGGCGCGAGCTACGCGATGCCGGTGATCGAACCGCTGAAGACTGCGCTCGCGCACTGGAACATTCAGGCTGCGGTGCCTTCGTCCATCACCAATACGATCGCGGGTTACGTGCTGGCGGTGAACTGGCTGACGCGCAAGGTGGCACCCAAGGTGACCTTCGGCTGGCAGATCAATCTGTGGGGCGTCGGCTATTCGGAGTGGATCTACAAGGACGTCGATACGGCCTCGATGGCGCAGCAGACCGCTGATTACGTAAAGAGCCTCGGTGCCTGCGACGGCCCGTATGCGCCGGACTTCCTGGCGATCGATCGCTATGAAGCCGACGACTTCACCCAGCGCGCCTACGTGAACGGCTACTGCTACGGTCCGCGTGAATGGCAGCGTTACTTCGACTTCTGCGAGAACGTGAGCCGCGCGTTGCGCGTGCCGGTCATGCCGTGGCAGATTCCGGCGAGCCGCACGCCGAACACGAACGATCAGGTCAATGCGGACTTCGACAGCCAGCACTGGGGCACGGGCGGCAGCTGCATCATGGGCGATGCGGCGATTGGCAGCGACTACCACAACGTGAACCCGACGATCCTCGCGTTGCCGTTCTCGTCGTCGTTCCCGGATATGGGGGCGAACGCTGAGGCCATGTTCGTCCGCTCGGAGCCGTTCGACCTCTCCACGCCCTTGTACGGCGACTTCCCGCTGCGCGGCATCTTCGCGGTGCTGCTGGGCGGTGGTTCGACGACCGGCATCGTGTCGTCGATCGGCAATCCGGAGTCGTGGACGCGCGACAAGCTGAGCGCCTACATGGAGGCTCCGCTGGCCTTCGATACGCCGCGCGACTGATCGACTGATCGATTGACTAGCTGACGCAGCAAACAAAAACGGCGCGAGGGTCACTCGCGCCGTTTTCTCATCGCCCAGAACCTTCAGGCTTATTCGACTTCGATCGTCTCCGGATTCGGATTGCGCGGCGGCGCCGAATTCTCGTCGAAGGTGATCTGCACCTTGTCCTCGGCGTCGACATCCACCGTGACGCGGCCGCCGTTCATCAGCTTGCCGAACAGCAGCTCGTCGGCCAGCGCACGACGGATCGTGTCCTGGATCAGACGCTGCATCGGCCGCGCGCCCATCAGCGGGTCGAAGCCATGCTTGGCCAGATGCTTGCGCAGCGCGTCGGTGAAGACGGCGTCGACCTTCTTCTCATGCAACTGATCTTCCAGCTGCATCAGGAACTTGTCGACCACACGCAGGATGATTTCTTCATCGAGCGAACGGAAGCTGATGATCGAATCCAGACGGTTGCGGAACTCCGGCGTGAACATGCGCTTGATGTCGTTCATCTCGTCGCCCGACTCGCGGCGCGAAGTGAAGCCGATCACCGACTTGCCCATGGCCTCGGCGCCCGCGTTCGTCGTCATGATGATGATGACGTTGCGGAAATCCGCCTTGCGGCCGTTGTTGTCCGTCAGCGTGCCGTGATCCATCACCTGCAGCAGCACGTTGTAGATGTCCGGATGCGCCTTCTCGATTTCATCCAGCAGCAACACGCAGTGCGGCTTCTTCGTGACGGCTTCGGTCAAGAGGCCGCCCTGGTCGAAACCGACATAGCCCGGCGGCGCGCCGATCAACCGGCTGACCGCATGACGCTCCATATATTCCGACATGTCGAAGCGCAGCAGCTCGATGCCCAGCGTGAACGCCAGCTGCTTCGCCACTTCGGTCTTGCCGACACCCGTGGGGCCGGAGAACAGGAACGCGCCAATCGGCTTGTCCGTCTTGCCGAGACCCGCGCGCGCCATCTTGATGGAGGCCGACAGCGCATCGATGGCCGGATCCTGGCCGAACACGACGGCCTTCAGGTCGCGATCGAGCGTCTGGAGCTTGCTGCGATCATCCTGCGACACGCTTTGCGGCGGGACGCGCGCGATCTTCGAGATGATCTCTTCGATCTCGCTCTTGCCGATGGTCTTCTTCTGCTTCGACTTCGGCAGGATGCGTTGCGCCGCGCCCGCTTCGTCGATGACGTCGATCGCCTTGTCAGGCAGATGACGGTCCGTGATGAAACGCGCCGACAGTTCCGCCGCCGCCGAGAGCGCACCCGACGAATACTTCACGCCATGATGTTCTTCGAAACGCGTCTTGAGACCGCGCAGGATGGCGACGGTCTGCTCGACCGACGGCTCCGTGACATCGACCTTCTGGAACCGGCGGGAAAGCGCCGCGTCCTTCTCGAAGATGCCGCGGTATTCGGTGAACGTAGTCGCGCCGATGCACTTCAGCTGTCCCGACGACAACGCCGGCTTCAGCAGGTTCGATGCGTCGAGCGTGCCGCCCGAAGCCGCGCCTGCGCCAATCAGCGTGTGAATCTCGTCGATGAACAGGATGGCGTGCGGACGCTCCTTCAATTCCTTTAGCACCGTCTTCAGGCGCTGTTCGAAATCACCGCGATACTTGGTGCCCGCGAGCAACGCGCCCATGTCCAGCGAATAGACCTGCGCATCCGCCAGGATGTCCGGCACTTCGCCGCGCGTGATGCGCCAAGCGAGACCTTCCGCGATGGCCGTCTTGCCGACGCCGGCTTCGCCGACCAGCAGCGGATTGTTCTTGCGCCGGCGGCACAGCACCTGCACCACGCGCTCGACTTCGAGTTCGCGGCCGATCAGCGGATCGATCTTGCCGTCCTTGGCGAGCTGATTGAGGTTCTGCGTGAATTGCGCGAGCGGCGTTTCCTTCTGCGCGGCAGCGTCTTCCGATTCAGGATTGGCCTCGCTGCTCGCCTTGGCGGACTCGCCGCCGTTCGTCTTGGCGATGCCGTGGGAAATGAAGTTCACCACGTCGAGCCGCGTCACCCCCTGCTGCTGCAGGTAGTACACCGCGTGCGAATCCTTCTCGCCGAAGATCGCCACCAGCACGTTCGCGCCGGTCACTTCCTTCTTGCCGTTCGAGGTCGATTGCACATGCATGATCGCGCGCTGGATCACGCGCTGGAAACCAAGCGTCGGCTGAGTATCGACGTCGTCCGTGCCCGGCACGGTCGGCGTGTTGTCATGAATGAAATTGCGCAGGTTCTGCCGCAAATCTTCAATGTTGGCTGCGCAGGCGCGCAACACCTCAGCCGCGGTCGGATTGTCCAACAGGGCAAGCAACAGATGCTCGACCGTTATGAACTCATGCCGCGCCTGACGTGCTTCCATAAACGCCATGTGCAGACTGACTTCCAGTTCCTGGGCAATCATGCTTCCTCCATCACGCACTGCAGCGGATGCCCCGCCTGCCGTGCATGGCTAACGACTTGCTCAACTTTGGTCGACGCAATATCTCGCGTGTAGACCCCACAAACTCCCCTGCCTTCGCGATGAACCTTCAGCATGATCTGCGTCGCAGTCTCGCGATCCTTATTGAAGTATTCCTGCACGACCATCACGACGAATTCCATCGGCGTGAAGTCGTCATTCAGCAGCACCACTTTGTACATGGCCGGCTTCTTGAGCTTCTGCTCCTGCCGCTCCAGTACCGTGCCGTCCTGCTTGTTGGGATTGGTCGCCATACACCCATTCTAAACAACACGGACATCCCCGCAATCGCCGCTCCAGCACCGGCCTGAAGACCCGGAATAAATGACTGGAAACGTGCTCGCGCAGCGAAGGTCCATCGAATCCTGCCGCGGCCCCTGTGGTCCGGCGCGGCCCGCTTGCACCTCGTCGAACCCAGTATCGCACAGCTTCGCAAAAACCGGCTGTGCCGCCCGCCGCGAGTGCTGGCCGTATCACACAAGTGAGTCGATTATGCGTCTTTTCAAGGTGCCCTGCTTGGACGGCGCCGCACACGCAAAGCAGGAATTACCCCTACAAATGTGCTCTTTGCAACGAGCTTATCGGCCATCCCAAAAATTCCTTGACACCCGATTTAAGAGATTCAACAATCAAACTGGCACTTTTTTCCGGGGGCCACTCCACGGATAAGAAATGCCCGAGGTGAGCCAGTGAAGAAAAGAGGGCACTCGCAATGAGGGGTGGGTTCCAATCTTTTCCAAGGGCTCTTGGGATGCGACGAGAGTTAGAGGGGAAGTACGAATGTCTACAGGTACGGTCAAATGGTTCAACGACGCGAAAGGCTATGGATTCATCACGCCCGATGAAGGCGGCGAGGATCTGTTCGCACATTTCTCGGCGATTCAAATGAATGGGTTCAAGACGCTCAAGGAAGGCCAGAAGGTCAGCTTTGAGATTGTCCAGGGACCGAAAGGCAAACAAGCTTCGAACATCCAGGACGCTGCCTGACCGTTCGATCAGAACCTGCCTCGTGAACCCGGCCTTCGCGCCGGGTTTTTTTATGTCCGGTCCGAACCGTTGGATGACTCACATATTGAGCGCATTCGCCAAATTAAAACCCCGAAAGGCATAAGCCTTTCGGGGTTTTTAAAATGCGCGCTCGAATAACGGTGAGCTGTCACATATTCTCGATCATCACCTCGCCGAAACCCGAGCAGGAAACCTGAATCGCGCCTTCCATGAGACGGGCGAAATCGTAAGTGACGCGTTTCGACAATATGGACTGTTCCATCGAATGAATGATGCGGTCCGCGGCTTCAAACCATCCCAGATGACGCAGCATCATTTCGGCTGAAAGAATTTCCGAGCCGGGATTCACGTAATCCTTGCCGGCATATTTCGGCGCGGTGCCGTGCGTCGCCTCGAACATCGCGACCGAATCCGACATGTTCGCTCCCGGCGCAATGCCAATGCCGCCCACCTGCGCCGCGAGTGCATCCGAGATGTAGTCGCCGTTCAGGTTGAGCGTGGCGATGACGTCGTATTCGGCAGGACGCAGAAGGATCTGCTGCAGAAAGGCATCGGCGATCACGTCCTTCACGACGATGTCGTTACCCGTCTTCGGGCTCTTGACCTTCATCCACGGACCGCCGTCGATCAGCTCGGCGCCGAATTCCTTCTGCGCGAGCGCATAGCCGTAGTCACGGAAGGCGCCTTCCGTGAACTTCATGATGTTGCCCTTGTGCACCAGCGTGACCGAGCGGCGGTCGTTGTCGATGGCGTACTGGATCGCCTTGCGCACCAGACGCTCAGTGCCCTCGCGCGACACCGGCTTGATGCCCAGGCCGGACGAATCCGGAAAGCGGATCTTCTTCACGCCCATTTCGTCGCGCAGGAACTGGATGACCTTCTTCGCCTCGGGCGACTCCGCCGGCCACTCGACGCCCGCATAGATGTCTTCCGAGTTCTCGCGGAAGATCACCATGTCGATTTTCTCCGGCTCGCGCACCGGCGACGGCACGCCCTTGAAGTAACGCACCGGACGCAGGCACACGTAGAGATCGAGTTGCTGGCGCAGCGCGACGTTCAGCGAGCGGATACCGCCGCCGACCGGCGTCGTCAGCGGGCCTTTGATGGACACGATGTAGTCCTTCACCGCGTCGAGCGTCTCGTCCGGCAGCCAGACATCCGGGCCGTAGACGCGGGTGGCCTTCTCGCCCGCGTAGATCTCCATCCAGTGAATCTTGCGCTTGCCGCCGTAGGCCTTCTCCACCGCCGCATCGACGACCTTGATCATGACCGGCGTGATATCGACGCCCGTGCCATCGCCTTCGATGAACGGAATGATCGGCTGGTCCGATACGTTGAGCGAGAAATCCGCGTTGACAGTGATCTTGTCACCGTCCGCCGGAACCTTGATGTGCTGATACGGCATGGTCGACTCCAGAGAAGGCCGGGCTGAATGGAAGCAAACTGGATGGAGAGCGCGCCTTCAGGCATGCGCGCGCGTGTGCATGCCAGCATGGCGAGACCGTCATTCTAACCACGCCGGACGGCCTGCGGGCGGCGTGGAGACCGCGAGCAGCGTGAGCCGCGCGGTGTTACGCATGCTTTAAGATGCCGGATTCTCCGGGCCGAACCCATCACTTTAGCCGCGCGCGCTTCGCATGCCATTGATCGCCCTCAACAAACCCTTCGGCACCATCTGCCAGTTCTCCGCGCATGAAACGCGCGCGTCGCTCGCGGACTGGGTCAGCACGCCGGGCGTCTATCCGGCGGGACGGCTCGACGCCGACAGCGAGGGCCTGCTGCTGCTCACCGATGACGGCGCCCTGCAGGCGCGCATCGCGGAGCCACGCCACAAGCTCGTCAAGCGCTACTGGGCGCAGGTGGAAGGCGCGCCGGATGACGCGGCGCTCGCGCATCTCGCCCGTGGCGTCGATCTCGGCGACTATGTGACGCGTCCATGCCGCGCCCGCTTCGTCGCGGACGAGGCCTCGCAGGCGCTCTGGCCTCGCACGCCGCCGGTCCGCTATCGCGCGGCGATTCCGACGACGTGGATCGAACTCGCCATCAGCGAGGGCAAGAACCGTCAGGTGAGGCGCATGACGGCGGCGGTCGGCTTTCCGACGCTGCGGCTGGTGCGCATTGCCGTCGGCGCCCTCGACATCTTCACGCTCGGACTTGCGCCGGGTCAGTCCGTCGATGTACCGCCGGCCGCGCCCTGGCAACGCCTTCGGTGAATCCCATTCATCGTTCGCAAAAATTCTTCGCGAAGTGAGCTTCGATGCGCACATGAATACGCGTGTCATGAAGATCGGCTAATGCAGTTCGCGGCGTTTCGCGCCGGCCAGATTTTTTTCGGTTCTGCTGTGCAATTTCCTGAAATCCGCGTCAACCGACTCTTCGCGCGCTGCGTTAAGGGCCCCAGATGCCGCGAAAAGCTATCCGGCATGAGCGAATAACCGATTACAGCACGCTGTGTGCTCCAGGGTGTTTGAAAGGTTCAACGTTCACAGGCGTGTCGTCTTTAAATCAATCGATACGGCTGTCAACCGAAAGGTAGGTGGCTCGTTTACCGACATGACTCCATGACCGGGTCGTCTTGGTTAAATCAACTCAAGCTGAGGATTTACAGAATGAACAAACTGATCGCTGCTCTCGTCGCTGGCCTGTTCGCAACCGCTGCTTTCGCACAAGACGCATCGGCTCCGGCCGCTGCTGCTCCGGCAGCTGCTTCGTCGGCTCACAAGTCGTCGGCTCACAAGAAGTCGCACAAGTCGTCGAAGAAGTCGCACAAGAAGGCAGCTTCGGCTCCGGAAGCCGCTTCGGCAGCTCAGTAAGTTTGCTGCAACACGCCGTATAGCTGTAAAGAACGAGTCTTACCGCCGTCCTTACGGCGTTGCAGGGCAGACCGCCGCAAGGCGTCTGCCCTTTTGTTTTGTACTGCCGCATCGAGTAACATGCGCGGGGTTTGCCCGGTTCGCGCTCGAAGAGAATGTGAGCAACAGTGGGCAACAGAGTTGCAATCGAATGAATAAGGGAGCTTTGCCGTGAATCTCGTCTTGCGTGCCGTCGCGCGTTTCCGGAATCAACGACTCAACCTCATCAAGCTGGTGCGCGCGTGCGTGATCGCGCTCGCCCTGCCGTGCGCGGCGCTGCCGCTCGCGCAGACGGCCCAGGCGCAGACCATGCCGCCCGGCGCCAAGCAGCCCTCCGATTTCCCGCGCGCCAAGCTGACCGCCGGCATGTTCGTGATCGATGCAGCGGTCGCCGCCAACGACGCCGATCGCGAGCAAGGCCTCATGTACCGCAGCCAGCTTGCGCCGAATGAAGGCATGCTTTTCGTGTTCAACGAAAACGCCGTGCATTGCTTCTGGATGAAGAACACGTTGATTCCGCTGTCGATCGCCTTCATCCGCGCGGACGGCACGATCACCGACATCGACGAGATGCAGGCCGAAACCGAGAACAATCACTGCCCGCGCAACAACGGCGTGTATGCGCTCGAAATGAGCAAGGGCTGGTTCGCCGCGAAGGGCATCAAGCCGGGCATGCAGATCAAGGGACTGCCGCGCGCGCAGTGAAACGACGCGTCAGAACAGACGACCTCCGATGATCAAAACCGGCGCCTCCCGCCGGTTTTTTTTCGACTGCCGAACCTGCCGCGCGCCTTCCGTGATTCCTGCAAAAAGCCTGCCGACGCGCTATTCTTCAAAGATTCGCATGGGCCGGAACGGGCTTTGCACTGCCTGTTCGGGTCGTTTCATCCACAGGAGGTTCACGTGCCCCGCAAGACTCCCATCGAGCGCTATCGGAACATCGGAATCAGCGCTCACATCGATGCCGGCAAGACCACGACTACCGAGCGCATCCTTTTCTACACCGGCGTGACGCACAAGATCGGCGAGGTTCACGACGGCGCGGCCACGATGGACTGGATGGAACAAGAGCAGGAACGCGGCATCACGATCACTTCCGCCGCCACCACGGCCTTCTGGAAAGGCATGGCAGGCAACTATCCGGAACACCGCATCAACATCATCGACACGCCGGGACACGTCGACTTCACCATCGAAGTCGAGCGTTCGATGCGCGTGCTCGACGGCGCCTGCATGGTGTACGACTCGGTCGGCGGCGTGCAGCCGCAGTCCGAAACCGTGTGGCGCCAGGCGAACAAGTACAAGGTGCCGCGCATTGCGTTCGTCAACAAGATGGACCGCGTCGGCGCGGACTTCTTCCGCGTGCAGCGGCAGATCGGCGAGCGCCTGAAGGGCGTGGCCGTGCCCATCCAGATTCCGATCGGCGCGGAAGAGCATTTCCAGGGCGTGGTCGACCTCGTGAAGATGAAGGCGATCGTCTGGGACGACGAAAGCCAGGGCATCAAGTTCAGCTACGAGGAGATTCCCGACAATCTCAGGGAACTCGCCCACGAGTGGCGCGAGAAGATGGTCGAGGCCGCGGCCGAGTCCAGCGAGGAGTTGCTCGAGAAATATCTGGAAGATCACGAGAGTCTGACCGAGGACGAAATCAAGGCGGCGCTGAGAAAGCGCTGCGTCGCCAATGAAATCGTGCCGATGCTGTGCGGCAGCGCGTTCAAGAACAAGGGCGTGCAGGCGATGCTCGACGCCGTGATCGACTACCTGCCCTCGCCGGTCGACGTCCCCGCCATTCTCGGTCACACCGAAGACGACCAGGAAGCCGAGCGTCATCCGAGCGACGACGAGCCGTTCTCCGCGCTCGCCTTCAAGATCATGACGGACCCGTTCGTGGGTCAGCTGATCTTCTTCCGCGTGTATTCCGGCGTGGTGAATTCGGGCGACACGGTCTACAACCCGGTCAAGGAAAAGAAGGAGCGTCTCGGCCGGATCCTGCAGATGCACGCCAACGAGCGCAAGGAAATCAAGGAAGTGCGTGCGGGCGACATCGCCGCGGCGGTCGGCCTGAAGGAAGCGACGACCGGCGACACGCTGTGCGATCCGAACAAGGTCATCATTCTCGAACGGATGATCTTCCCGGAGCCGGTGATCTCGCAGGCCGTCGAGCCGAAGACGAAGGCCGACCAGGAAAAGATGGGCATCGCGCTGAACCGGCTCGCGCAGGAAGATCCGTCGTTCCGCGTGACCAGCGACGAGGAATCCGGCCAGACCATCATCTCCGGCATGGGCGAGCTGCACCTCGAAATTCTCGTCGACCGGATGCGGCGCGAGTTCAACGTCGAGGCAACCGTCGGCAAGCCGCAGGTCGCGTATCGCGAGACGGTGCGCAACAAGGTCGAGGACGTCGAAGGCAAGTTCGTCAAGCAGTCGGGCGGACGCGGCCAGTACGGCCACGTGGTGATCGCGCTGGAACCGGACGCGGGCAAGGGTTACGCGTTCGTCGACCAGATCAAGGGCGGCGTGATTCCGCGCGAATACATCCCGGCCGTGGACAAGGGCATCCAGGAAACGCTGAAGGCCGGCGTGCTCGCGGGCTATCCGGTGGTCGACGTGAAAGTGCGGCTGACCTTCGGTTCCTACCATGACGTGGACTCGAACGAAAACGCGTTCCGCATGGCCGGCTCGATGGCCTTCAAGGAAGCCATGCGCCGCGCGCGGCCCGTGCTGCTCGAACCGATGATGGCCGTCGAGGTCGAGACGCCCGAGGACTTCATGGGCAACGTGATGGGCGATTTGTCCGGCCGGCGCGGCATCGTGCAGGGCATGGAGGACATCGCGGGCGGCGGCGGCAAGCTGGTGCGCGCCGAGGTACCGCTCGCCGAGATGTTCGGCTATTCCACGTCGCTGCGCTCGCTGACCCAGGGCCGCGCCACCTACACGATGGAGTTCAAGCACTACGCGGAGACGCCGTCGAACGTCTCCGAGGCGATCATCAACTCGAAGTCGAAGTAGAAACGCAAGCCGGGCGCGCGCGCAAATGCGTGTAGCATGCCTGTAGCCTCGAGGTCCGTTGCCGGCGCAGGGTTGGCCGCAACGGACTTCTTCTATCCGCAGACGATACAACCCAACCGCGACACAACCGCGACATGAGCGACGCACATCAGCATATCGATTGGCGCGAACACGGCGTCAAGGTCATCCGGGGCGATCAGCTCGACACCAACACCGCGCAGACGCCCGGCATGAACCGCGCCGCCGCGATCAACGCCGCGCGCGTCGGGGCCCAGAAGATCTGGGCCGGCACCGTCACCATCCATCCGAATGCGAAGACCGGCGCGCATCATCATGGCGCACTCGAGAGCGTCATCTATGTCGTGCGCGGCCAGGCGCGCATGCGCTGGGGCGAACATCTCGAATTCACGGCCGAAGCGGGTCCGGGCGACTTCATCTTCGTGCCGCCCTATGTGCCGCATCAGGAAATCAACGCCAGGACCGACGAGCCGCTCGAATGCGTGCTCGTGCGCAGCGACAACGAAGCGGTCGTCGTGAACCTGAATATCGATGCCGTTGAGCAGCCCGAGGAAGTCTATTGGGTCGATCCGATTCACAAGCATCCGCACGACCATTGAGGGCGGCACGCTGAGGACGGCGGCGCGGCGCGTATCTTGCTACCCAGGCCAGACGCGGCGGCGCTTTCGACGCGGCTCAACTGATCGCCCGCCCGGCGCAACCCGGCGCGGGCGCGACAACTACAACATCCGCACACGATGAAGACATCTTCCACCGACGCGCCTCTCCTCGACCTCGCCCGCCCGCATGCGGGAGAACTGGGCAATCATGCGATCGACGAATTCATGGCCGGGCGCCTCACGCGCCGCGAGCTGCTGCGCCATGCGAGTGTGCTCGGCTTCGCGCTCGCGGCGGGCGGCTTGTTCGGCATGCCGTCGGCGCGTGCGCAGGGCACGGCCAAGCCGGGCGGCACGATCCGCGTCGCGCATCTGACGCCGGCGGGCGCGGTGGATCCACTCACCGTCACCGACGCCGCCGGTCTCGCGCTGATCAACCAGACCGGCGAATTCCTGATCGACGATGACAGCGAGCACCTGACGCTGCGCCCGGCGCTCGCGCTCTCGTGGAAGTCGAACGACAAGGGCGACGTCTGGACCTTCAAGCTGCGCCCGAACGTGAAGTTCCACGACGGCCAGCCGATGAGCGCGAAAGACGTGGTCGCGACCTTCAACCGGCTGTCGGATCCGGGCGCGGGCTCGGCGGCGCTGTCGGTGCTGAAGGGCGTGCTGTCGAAGGATTCGGCGAAGGCCGTCGACGATCACACGGTCGAATTCCACCTCGACGCCCCCAACGGCAATTTTCCGTATTACGTGTCCTCGAATACGTACAACGCGGTGATCCTGCCGGCGAACTTCACCGGCCCGTACGAAAAAAGCTTCATGGGCACGGGCGCGCTGAAGCTGGAGAAGTACACGCCAAAGGTCGGCGCCTCGTTCGTGCGCAATCCCGACTACTGGGGTGAGAAGTCGCTGCCGGATCGTGTCAGCTTTTCGTTCTATGCGGATCAGCAGGCGCAACTGCTCGCGATGCAGGGCCGCCAGGCCGACGTGATGGGCGACTTCACGGTGCAGGGCGGCGTCTCGATGCTGACCAATCCGCAGTTCAAGGTGCTTGGCACGAAGTCGAGTTCGCACCGGCAGATTCACATGCGCTGCGACATGGGCGCGTTCAGGGACAAGCGCGTGCGCCAGGCGCTGGCGCTCGCGATCAATCGCGAAGTGATCGTCAAGGGGCTGTTCCGCGGACGCGCGCAGGTCGGCAACGACAGTCCGTTCGCGCCGGTGTTTCCGTCGAGCGACCTGAGCGTGCCGCAGCGCAAGTTCGATATCGCGAAGGCGAAGCAGTTGATGGGCGAAGCGGGCGTGGCGAACGGCTTCGACATCACGCTGACCACCGAGAAATACATGGAGATTCCCGATCTCGCGGTGGTCGTGCAGAACGCGGCGAAGGCGATCGGCATCCGCATCACGCTCAAGGTGGAAAGCCAGGACCTGTACTACGGCTCGGGCACTTTCGGCAAGTCGGACTGGCTCGATTCGCCGCTCGGCATCACGGACTACGGTCATCGCGGCGTGCCGAACGTGTTCCTGAATGCGCCGCTGACGAGCGGCGGCACCTGGAACGCGGCGCACTTCAAGAACCCGGAGTACGACAAGCTGGTCACGCAGTTCGTGGCTGCGCTGGATGTCGCGTCGCAGAAGAAGCTGTCCGGGCAGATCCAGCGCCTGCTGCTCGACGAAACGCCGGTCGTGATTCCCTATTTCTACGACCAGTTGATCGTCACGCGCGCGACCGTCTCGGGCGTGCGCTTCAACGCGATTTCGCAAATGTGGTTCGACCGCGCGACGGTGGCGGCCGGTTGAGCGCGGCTAGGAGGTTCACGCGATGAGCACCCTCACGCCCACCACGCGCGTGGCCACGACGGGCAACGGCGCCGCGAAACTGCGCCGCATCGCGCGCTTCGTCGGCGTGCGGCTGCTGCTCGCGCTCATCACGCTCTGGCTGCTGTCGATGATCGTCTTCGCGGGCGGCCAGTTGCTGCCGGGCGATGTCGGCCGCGCGATCCTCGGCCCGCTCGCGGACGCCCGCGCGGTCGCGGCGCTCAATCATCAGCTGGGCGTCGACCGGCCGCTGCTCACGCAATACAGCGGCTGGATCAGCCATTTCCTGCGCGGCGACATGGGCGAATCCTATGCGTTCCGCGCGCCGGTCGCGCCGTTCATCGCGGGCGCGCTGTGGAACTCGGCGAAGCTCGGCGCGCTGGCGTTCGTCGTCGTGGTGCCGCTCGGCATCGCGGGCGGCGTGTACGCGGCGCTCCACGCGGGCCGCTGGATCGACCGGCTCATCAGCATCGGCGGACTGACGGCGACGGTCGTGCCGGAATTCGTATCGTCGATCGTGCTGATCCTGATCTTCGGCGTGTGGCTGCAATGGCTGCCGATCGAAGCCACCGCGCCCGCCGGCGCAGGCTTCTTCACGCAGCTCGAACACCTGGTCCTGCCGGTGCTGCCGCTCGTCTTCGTGTTCTTCGGCTATATCGCGCGGATGGCGCGCGCCGGCACGGTCGAGGCGCTCGACGCCGACTACACCCGCACCGCGATCCTGAAAGGCCTGCCGCAGCGCGTCGTGATCCTGCGGCATGTGCTGCGCAACGCGTTGCTGCCGACCATCACCGTGGCCGCCACGCAGCTCGGCTACATGATCGGCGGCCTCGTGGTGGTGGAGACGCTGTTTCACTATCAGGGCATCGGCTCGCTGATCTACACCGCCGCTCAGGGCAAGGACTTTCCGATGCTCGAAGCCGGCGTGCTGACCATCGGCGTGATCTACACCGGGGCGAACCTGATCGCGGACGCGTTGTATGTGGTGCTGAATCCGCGCCTGCGCACGTCCGAATCCAGCGGAGACGCACCATGAGCACGACCGCCGCCCCGGCCTCCCCGCCCGTCAAGCCGCGCCGCTATGAGGCGCTCGGCGCGCTCGCGCGTTCGGGCAGCTTCGACCTCGGCGTATTGATCCTGCTGTTCTGGGTGCTGTGCGCGCTGTTCGGCCACTGGCTCGTGCCGCAGGACCCGTTCGCCTCCGACCCGCTCAATTCGCTCGCGCCGCCTTCCGCCGAACACTGGTTCGGCACCGATCAGCTCGGCCGCGACGTGTTCGCGCGGGTGATCGTCGGCTCGCGCGACATCCTCACCATCGCGCCGCTCGCCACGCTGCTCGGCACCGCGGCGGGCACGGCGATCGGCCTGATGGTCGGCTACTTCGGCGGCTGGGTCGACGCCGTGATCGGCCGCGCCATCGACGCGCTGCTGGCCCTGCCGCTCGTGATCGTCGCGCTGCTGGCGCTGGCGGCGGTGGGCGCGAGCAATACCACGGTGATCCTCGTCATCGGCCTGACCTTCGCGCCGATCACCGCGCGCACGGTGCGCGCCGCCGTGCTCGGCGAGCGTCATCTGGACTACGTGCTCGCGGCGCAACTGCGCGGCGAGAACGCGCTGTACATCATGTTCGCGGAGATCCTGCCGAACGTGCTGCCGCCGATCATCGTCGAAGCAACCGTACGGCTTGGCTACGCGATCTTCGCGGTCGCGACGCTTTCCTTTCTCGGCTTCGGCATCCAGCCGCCGTCCGCCGACTGGGGTCTCGCGCTCTCCGAGTGCTACACGCTGATGGCCGGCGGCGCGTGGTGGACGGTCGTGTTCGATGCCGCCGCGATCGCCACGCTGGTGGTCGCGGTGAATCTGGTCGCCGACGCCGTGCAGGGAGTGCTCGACCGATGAACGGCCCGCCGCCCTCTGCCTTCCCCACCTTCGGCGCCGCGAAAGGCGATCAGGCCGACGCACTGACCGTCGTCGGGCTGACGGTCGCCTACCGGTCGCGCGGACGCGAACGCGATGTGCTGCAGGACATCACCCTGCGCGTGAAGCGCGGCGAGGCGTACGGGCTCGTCGGCGAATCGGGCTGCGGCAAGTCGACGGCCGCACTCGCGGTGCTGCGCTATCTGCCGCGCAACGGCCGCGTGAAGGCGGGCAAGATCACGATTGCCGGCAGCGATGTCGCCGGGCTCAGCGCCGATGCGCTGCGCGGCATGCGCGCCAACGCCGTCTCGATGGTCTATCAGGATCCGGGGCGCGCGCTGAATCCGTCGCTGACGATCGCGCGGCAAGTCTCCGAAGCGTTCGAAGTCACGGGCGCCTCCGCCGGCGAAGCCCTCGCCCGCACCGCCGACATGCTCCGCCGCGTGCGCATCGCGTCGCCGGAACGCGTGATGGAGAGCTACCCGCATCAGCTGTCCGGCGGCATGCAACAGCGCGTCGTCATCGCGATGGCGCTGGCCTGCAATCCCGAACTGCTGATCCTCGACGAACCCACCACCGGGCTCGACGCCACCGTCGAGGCCGAAGTGCTCGATCTGATCGCGCAGCTGCGCGCCGAGCTGGGCACGGCCGTGCTCTTCATCAGCCACAACCTCGCGGTGATCGGGCGCATGTGCGAGCGTGTCGGCGTGCTCTATGCCGGCAAGCTCGTCGAGGAAGGCGCGACCGCCGACGTGTTCGCGCAGCCGCGTCATCCGTACACGGTGGGTCTGCTGCGCTGCCTGCCGCGCGCGGGACGCAGCAAGGAAACCGGTCGGCTCGACACCATTCCCGGCTCGCTGCCGCTGCCGGGCGCGATCGCGCAGGGCTGCATCTTCGCGCCGCGCTGCAAGCTCGCCGACGAGCGCTGTCTGAAGGACGCGCCGCCACCCTACCGCGTGGCCGCCGCGCACGGCGACCAGATGGCGCGCTGCCATTATCACGAGCGTGCGCAAGACCTGCCGCGCGCCACCGACGAAGCGCCGGTGCCCGTCGCGAACGGCACGGGACAGCCGGCGTTGTCGGCGCGCAATCTGTCGAAGACCTTCCGGGTCGGCGATGAAGACGTGCGCGCCGTCCACGATGTCTCGCTCGACCTCGTGCAGGGCGAAACGCTCGGGCTGGTGGGCGAATCGGGCAGCGGCAAGACGACGCTCGCCAAGCTGTTGCTCGGGCTCGTCTCGCCCGACAAGGGCGCCACGCTCGAACTCGACGGCGCCAGCCTGCCCGAGCGCGTCACCCAGCGCAGCGACGAGCAGGTGAAGTCGTTGCAGATCGTCTTTCAGAATCCGGACTCGGCGCTCAATCGCGCGCATTCGGTGCGGCAGCTGATCGCGCGCTCGCTGTCGAAGCTCGCCGCGCTGCATGGCCCGGCGAAAGAGGCGCGACTGCACAAGCTGACCGAAGCCGTGCGGCTGCCGGCGCGCTATCTCGGCGCGCGCACCCGGCAATTGTCGGGCGGCCTGAAGCAGCGCGTGGCGATCGCACGGGCGTTCGCGGGCGACCCGCGCGTGGTCGTGTGCGACGAACCGACCTCCGCGCTCGACGTGTCCGTGCAGGCCGCCATCCTCAACCTGCTCGCCGACCTGCAGCGCGAACGCAGCGTCAGCTACGTGTTCATTTCGCACGATCTGCATGTCGTGAGGTATCTGTCGGACCGCATCGCGGTGCTGTATCTCGGCCGCATCATGGAGATCGGCCGCGCCGCCGATGTCTTCGGCGGGCCGCAGCATCCCTATACCGAAGCGTTGCTGTCGTCGGCGCCGTCACTCGACGGCACGCATGCGAAGCGCATTCGTTTGTCGGGCGACCTGCCGAGCGCGGCCCATCCGCCGTCGGGCTGCGTGTTCCATACGCGCTGCCCGCGCAAGATCGGTGCGGTGTGCGAAACCGAAACGCCGCCCTGCCGCGCCGCCGGCAACGACCACGCGATTCATTGCCACATTCCGGTGGAAGAGTTGCGAGCGTTGCAGCGCCGGGAGAGTTGATTGCACGGCGGGCCGCCCGGCGCAAGCATTGGCCGGAACCAAAGCGGTCCGCCACGTCTCTCATCGGTTCGACGTTCAACAACAATGAGGATTCAACCGATGAAACCCGCCCGTTCCATGGCCCGCGCATCGCTCGTCGCCGGCGCTGCTTTCGCCGTCACCTTCGCCGCCCAGGCACAGACCACCGCGCCCGCCCCAACGCCCGGCGCCTCCGACCCGACCTTCTCCGCCTACACGCTCGCGCAGCAGTGCGCCAACAAGTCGGATAACGCCGCACTGGCGCAGTGCCTGGGCGCGGTACGCGGCATCGTGCGCGGCTATCAGTACGGCGTACTGTTCCTGTCGCAACGCATGTCGCTGCCGGAGGCCGAGACCAGGCGCGTATCGCTGTGCCTGATGGACACGAAGGTGTCGTCGATCATCGATGATTTCGTCGCTGACGCGAAGCAGGTCAACGAAGACGACCTGAAGCGCACGCCCGCCGAAGTGGCGGTGCTGGGCTCGGTGCACGCGCATCACGCCTGCAGTTGAGCAGGCGCGGCTTCACAGCAATTGCTACAGCATTTCGAGCGGTCGCTTCGACTGGGGCGGCCTGAACTGCTGATCGATGTCGGCGAGTTCGTCCGCCGACAGTTCCAGGTCGAGCGCCGCGCGGTTCTCACGGACATGCGCGACGTCCGCCGCCTTTGGAATGGCGAATACCGCCGGTTGCTTCAGCACCCACGCCAGCGCCACCTGGAACGCCGACACCCCGCGCGCCGCCGCGATCTTTGCCAGCGCGCCGCCGCGCGGCAGGCGCGCGTGATCCACGGGGCTGTACGCCATGGCCGGCATGCGGCGTTCGCGCAGCCACGGCAGCAGGTCGAATTCCGCCCCGCGCCGCGCGACGTTATAGAGAATCTGATTGGTCGCGCAGGCGTTGCCGCCGTCCAGGGAGAAGAGCTCTTCCATGTCGTCGGTGTCGAAGTTGCTCACGCCCCAGTGGCGGATTTTGCCGTCGCGCTGTAATTTTTCGAAGCCGGCCAGCACGCCTTCCAGATCCTCGCCGCCGCGCCAATGCAACAGATACAGATCGATGCGGTCGGTCTTCAGGCGTTTTAGGCTGCGTTCACAAGCGGCCTGAACGCCGCCCTCGCTGCCATTGTGCGGATACACCTTGCTGACGATGAACAACGCGTCGCGCCGGTCGCCGAGCGCTTCGGCGATCAATTGCTCGCTCGCGCCGTCGCCGTACATCTCAGCAGTATCGATGAGCGTCATGCCCAACTCGACGCCCTCACGCAAGGCTGCAATTTCCTTGGCACGCGCATTCGGGCGGTCGCCCATTTCCCAGGTGCCCTGTCCGAGTTTCGGAAGAGTTTCGCCGCTCGGCAGCGTGACGGTTGATTCGGCAAGGGTCATTCGAGCCTCCTGATAAGCCAGCCGATCACAAAGCACGGAACACGCCCGCAGCGCCTGGTGAAGACGCCTTGGCAAGTCATTCATTGCGAGCCCGATACCGAACGCGTGAACGAAGAAAGTGATTCGCATGCGAAAGACCGACTCCAGTGGTCATTCAGAGTATTGACTACACATACTTCCACGCGCTCGCTTATGACTCCCGGAGTTAATTCCAGCGTCCGCTTCAGTTAATGCAAACGTCGGTAAATGAATGCAACATACGGTTTCGAATTCGATGAAATATAAATTCGCTGCGGTCGAACATTCATCTTCTTATCCCCTGATCGGTTTCATTTTTCGTACCAAAAAACGCGTTCCGGCGATTCCTCATAAAAGAATATTCGAAAATGACGAAAATATCAGAAACTGGTAGCAAAACTTTAAAGAATTGGATATTGCAATTCGCGTCGGCGATCAATATTATTTCCACAAGAAACGGGGGTGTTCAAATACTGGACGCATGCCTGGGATATGACGCAGGCGGGTGCGAGCCTGTATGACTCCAACAGTGAGAGGGCAACAATGAACCAGATCCATGCAATGCGGGTTTTCGTGCGGGTGGCAGATACTGAAAGCTTTCGCCGGGCTGCTCAACAACTCGATGTATCGAATGCACTGGTTACGCGAGCCATCGCGATGCTGGAAGCGCATTTGAAAACCCGGTTAATCAATCGAACCACACGGAATCTTTCGCTGACTGAAGCCGGCACCCGTTATCTCGAAGGTTGCCGCGCGTTACTCGAAGAACTCGATCATCTCGAATCCGCCATTACCCATACCGAGGGTGAACCGAGCGGCACGCTGCGTGTCGTGGCATCGAGCGCGCTGTCGCTGCTGACGCTCACGCCGCTCATCGACGGCTTCCGCAGGCTGCATCCGAAGGTCAATGTGCGTCTGACGCTCGCCGAGCGCCACGTCGATCTCGTCGAGGACGGCTACGACGTCGGCATCGTCACGGCTTACATGGTGTCGAGCACGGCGCTGGTCGAACGGCCCGTGGGCACCAACGCCTTCGTTCCGGTCGCCACGCCCGAGTTCATCGCGCAGCACGGCGCGCCCGTCGCGCCCGCCGATCTCCTTGGACTGCCCGCGGTCGCGTTGCCGAACGAGATGCGCAATCTGACCTGGCATTTCCGCCATCACCTCGGCGCCGCCGACCAGATCACGCTCGCGCCGGTCTATACGGTGAACAACGGCCTGATGGTGCGGTTGGGCACGCTGAAGGGCATCGGCTTCGCGATCCTGCCGGAGGGCATCGTGAATGCGGACCTGAAGGAAGGCACGCTGGTCCGCCTGCTGCCCGATTACGCCATCGACGACCCGGACATCAAGATGTCGATCGTCTATCCGGGACGCCAGTACTTGCCGGCCAAGACGCGCTTCTTCGTTGACTACGCGCTGGACTATCTCAGCCAGCGTTTCGCGACGTCCACGAGCATGCCGGACGAGGGTTTCCGTGCGCCGCACCTGGCGCTCAAGCCGATGCCGGCCTCGGTCAACGCCGTGCCGGCCGCCGCGAACTGAAGCGGCGTTCCGGTTGCATCGGCGGACGGCGCGATCGCGGTCCGTCCCGCCCTGCCTGCGCGGCGCGCGGAGCGCGCCGTGCTCAGGTCTCGCCGTATTCAGCGCTGGTCACATCCGGCGCTGCGCACATCTCGTGCAGCAGCGGCGCTTCGCGCTCGTGCACTTCCACGGGCATGCACAACGCGCCCGCATAAGCCATGTAGCGCGCGCGATGCTGCCCGTTGCGAAAGGCCACGACCCCTTCCCGATGCACGCCGAGCAACCCGAGCAAGCCGGGCGAACGCCGCACGCTGATCGTCACGTACGGCATCTCCGGCACACGCGGATTGTCCGGGTCGAGAAACTCGCGGATGCCGCGCACCTTGCCGGCATGCCAGTCGTCGACGGCCTTGAGCACGTAGTCGGTGTCGTCGCGATCGGCGCACGCGAGCAACTTCCTCACGTCGACGAGCACGACCCGGTGGCGCGAGTCACGGCCAGTGAAGACCCGCTTCAGACGCACGAAGTCATACTGCGGATGGCTCTGGAGCCTGACGATCCAGACCGCTTCTGCGGCGGTCGGCGTAACCATCGTGTCCATGTCGGTATCTGATGAAGACTGCGGCGCGCGCGCCCCGTGCGCGCGTGTTTCGCATCCATGCTTCGCTTGAACATTCCGCTTGATCTGCCTCGCGGTTCTCTCTCGGCGAACCTCGGGCCCAGCTAAACTTTTACACCCTAGACGCGATTCATGAAAGCGCCGTGACGGGCACGTGGCGTGCTTTTGTTGCCAGAATTGAACAGACTGGCGAAAGCGGCGGCGCGGCTGTCACGCGGCCGTCATACACGCCTCGTGGACGCTCAAGTGGATAACGCTTCCGATCTCATCGTCGCGCGGCCCGAAGGTCTCTTCTGTGCTCCGGGCAACTTTTATATTGACCCATGGCGGCCGGTCGAACGGGCTGTCATCACGCATGCTCATGCCGATCACGCGCGTTTCGGGCACGCCCGCTATCTCGCCGCCGAACCGGGCGTCGGCGTGCTGCTGTCGCGGCTGCCGGGCATCGACGTGCAAGGACTGCCGTACGGCGAAGCCATCGACGTGAACGGCGTGCGCGTGTCGCTGCATCCCGCGGGACACGTGCTCGGCTCGGCGCAGGTGCGCGTCGAGTACAAGGGGCGCGTCTGGGTGGCGTCCGGCGATTACAAGGTCGAGCCCGATCCCACCTGCGCGCCCTTCGAGCCGGTCCGCTGCGACACCTTCATCACCGAGTCCACCTTCGGCCTGCCGATCTATCGCTGGGATCACCCGCGCGTGCTCTTCGACGGCATCGATTCCTGGTGGCGCCACAACGCGGCGCAGGGACGCGCGTCGGTGCTGTTCTGCTATTCGTTCGGCAAGGCGCAGCGCGTGCTGGCCGGCGTCGATGCCGCCATCGGCCCGATCTTCTGTCACGGCGCGGTCGAGCCGCTCAATCGCGCCTATGCGCAAGCGGGCGTGGCGCTGCCGCCGACGCGCCCGGTCAGCGAGATCGCCGCAAAGGACAAGGCCGCCTTCAAGGGCGCGCTGATCGTCGCGCCGCCGTCCGCGCAAGGCAGCACCTGGATGCGCCGCTTCGGCGACTACAGCGACGCCTTCGCGTCCGGCTGGATGCGCCTGCGCGGCACGCGGCGGCGCAAGGGCGTGGACCGCGGCTTCGTGCTGTCCGATCACGCCGACTGGCCGGGCCTGCAACTCGCGATCGGCGCGAGCCGGGCTGAACGCGTGATCGTCACGCACGGACAGATCGAGCCGATGGTCCGCTGGCTCACCGAGCAAGGCCTCGAAGCCGGCGCGTTCACGACCGAATACGGCGACGACGCCATCGAAGCCGACACCGCTCAACCCGAACCCGCTCCTGCCGGAGCCGACGCGTCATGAAGCGCTTCGCGACGCTCTACACCGCGCTCGACGCCACCACCTCGACCAACGAAAAGCTGGAAGCGCTGATTGCCTACTTTTCGGCAGCGGAGCCGGAAGATGCGGCATGGGCCGCATATTTCCTCGCGGGAGGCAAGCCGCGCCAGTCGGTGCCGGCGCGCCTGCTGGCCGAATTCGCCCGCGAGCGCGCGGGTCTGCCGGACTGGCTGTTCGAAGAGTCGTATCAGGCCGTGGGCGATCTCGCGGAAACCATCGCGCATGTGCTGCCGCCCGCGACGGGCGAATCGACGCTGGGGCTCGCGCAATGGATCGAGGAGCGCGTGCTGACATTGCGCGGCACGGATCCCGCGGAGCTGCGCGCGCGCCTGCTCGCCTACTGGGACGAACTCGACTGGAGCGAGCGCTTCCTGCTGACGAAGCTGATCGGCGGCGGTTTTCGGGTGGGCGTCGCGCGCCAGCTGGTCGTGCGCGCGCTGGCGCAAGTCGCGGGTGTCGATCACAAGCGCGTCGCGCAGCGCATGGTCGGCTGGACCGATTCGCGCCAGGCGCCGAGCGCCGCGCGCTATTTGCGGTTGATCGCGCCCGCCGCCGAGGGCGACGACGTCGATACGCCGCATGAAAGCGATCTCGGCCTGCCCTACCCGTTCTTTCTCGCGCATCCCTTGCAGGCCGATCCGGAGACGCTGGGGCCGCCCTCCGGCTGGCTCGCGGAATGGAAGTGGGACGGCATCCGCGCCCAGCTGGTGAAACGCGGAGGGCGTGTGTGGGTCTGGTCGCGCGGCGAGGATCTCGTCACGGACCGCTTCCCGGAACTCGCGTCGCTGGGCGCGGCGCTGCCCGACGGCACCGTGATCGACGGCGAAATCCTCGCATGGGAACCGGGCGCCGCCGCGCCCTTGCCATTCGCGCGCCTGCAGCCGCGCATCGCGCGCAAGTCGCTGACGAAGAAAGTGCTCGCGGATTCACCGGCCGCGCTGCTCGCCTACGACCTGCTCGAAGCGGACGGCCGCGATCTGCGCACCGAACCGCTGCACGCGCGGCGGGCGCGGCTCGACGCGCTTGCCCAGTCGATGTCCAGTACGCTAGCGGTCGACCTGCTGCGCGTGTCGCCGCTGGTGAGCGCGTCCGACTGGAGCGCGCTCGCTGCGTTGCGCGACGAGAGCCGTGCACGCGGCGTCGAAGGGCTGATGCTGAAGGAGCGCGAATCGATGTATGGCGTCGGGCGCACGAAGTCTTCGGGAACGTGGTGGAAATGGAAGATCGATCCGTATTCGATCGATGCGGTGCTGCTCTACGCGCAGCGCGGCCATGGACGGCGCGCGAGCCTCTACACGGATTTCACCTTCGCCGTCTGGGATGAAACCGGCGGCGTGCGCACGCTCGTGCCGTTCGCGAAGGCCTACTCGGGCCTCACCGACGAAGAGATGCGTCGCGTCGATGCCATCGTGCGCAGGACGACCATCGAGAAATTCGGCCCGGTGCGCAGCGTCACGCCCACCCTGGTCTTCGAGATCGGCTTCGAGGGCATCCAGGCGAGCCCGCGCCACAAGTCGGGCATCGCAGTGCGCTTTCCGCGCATGCTGCGCTGGCGCACCGACAAGGCGATCGAAGACGCCGACACGCTGGAGATGCTCAAGGGTTTCCTCAATGAGGTCACGGCATGAGCGAGACCGATGCAAGCGGCAAGGACCGCCGCCGCGCGCCCCGGCCGCGCCGGATTCCGCGCACGCGCGCCGCGCAGGCGAAGCTCGATGCCGCGGCCGAGCTGTTCGTTCCCGCGCCGTTTGCCGTCGACGAGAATGAGGCCGCGCAGCCCTTCGATGTCCGACTCGCGCGCTGGTTCGACGCACGTGGCTGGCAGCCCTTCCCCTTCCAGCGCGAAGCGTGGCGCGAGATCGCACGGGGCGCGAGCGGCCTGCTCCATGCGACGACCGGCGCGGGCAAGACCTGGGCCGTGTGGCTCGGCGCGCTGGCCGCCTTCGCGGACAAAGCGCCGAAACCGCAGCACAACCTGCAGCACAACCCGCAGCCCGCGCCGCTCACGGTGCTGTGGATCACGCCGATGCGCGCCCTCGCCGCCGACAGCGCCCGCGCGCTGCAAGCGGCGGTCACGGCGCTGGCGGTGCCGTGGAGCGTCGGCCTGCGCACCGGCGATACCACGTCAACCGAACGTGCGCGCCAGAACCGCCGCATGCCGTCGGCGCTCGTGACCACGCCCGAGAGCCTCACGCTGATGCTGACGCGCGCCAACGCGCAGGAAGAGCTCAGGCATCTGCGCATGATCGTCGTCGATGAATGGCACGAACTGCTCGGCAACAAGCGCGGCACGCAGACGCAACTGGCCATCGCGCGCCTCGCGCACTGGCGTCCGGACCTGCAGATCTGGGGACTTTCCGCGACGCTCGGCAACCTCGCGCTCGCGCACGATGCGCTGCTGCATCCCGTCAGGACGCCGCGCGTCGTCGTGCAAGGCGCGCAACCGAAGACGCTGGTCGTCGATACGCTGATTCCCGACACCATCGAACGCTTTCCGTGGGGCGGGCATCTCGGCGTGCGCCAGGTCGGGCCGGTGGCCGCCGAGATCGATCAGGCGCAAAGCTCGCTCGTCTTCACCAACACACGCTCGCAGGCGGAAATCTGGTATCGCGCGCTGCTGGAATTGCGCCCGGATTGGGCCGGCCTGCTCGCGCTGCATCACGGCTCGCTCGACAAGGAAGTACGCGACTGGGTCGAACTCGGCCTCAAGAACGGGCAACTGAAGGCGGTGGTGTGCACGTCGAGTCTCGATCTCGGCGTCGACTTCCTGCCGGTGGACCGCGTGTTCCAGATCGGCTCGCCGAAGGGCGTCGCGCGGCTGATGCAGCGCGCCGGGCGCTCGGGCCACGCGCCCGGACGCGTGTCGCGCGTGACCATCGTGCCGACTCACGCGCTCGAACTCGTCGAGGCCGCGGCGGCGCGCTGGGCGATCGGCGAGAAACGCATCGAGGGCCGCGACATGCCGCTCAAGCCACTCGACGTGCTGGTCCAGCATCTCGTGACGGTGGCGATCGGCGGCGGCTTCACGGCGGCCGAGATGTACGACGAAGTGCGCCGCGCCTACGCGTATCGCGATCTCACGCAGGCCGAGTTCGACTGGGCGCTCGCGTTCGTCGAGCGCGGCGGCACTTCGCTCGGCGCGTATCCGGATTTTCATCGCGTCGCACAGGGCGATGACGGCGTGTATCGCGTGCCGCGCGAAGACCTCGTGCGCCGCCATCGCAACAACGTCGGGACGATCGTTGCGAATGCAACCATCAACGTGGCGTACATGACGGGCGGACGGATCGGCGCGATGGAGGAGTCGTTCATCTCGCGCCTTAAACCCGGCGATGTCTTCACCTTCGGCGGACGCTCGCTCGAACTCGTGCGCGTGCGCGACATGACCGCTTACGTGAAGCGCGCAACCTCGTCACGCGGCGCGATGCCGCAATGGGCCGGCAGCAAGATGCCGCTGTCGTCGGAACTCGCGGAGGCCGCGCTCGTGATGCTCGCCCGCGCCAGCGACGGCATCCATGACGAGCCCGAGATGCGCGCCGTCGAACCGTTGCTCGACTTGCAGGCGAAGTGGTCGGCGCTGCCGGGACCGGGCGTGCTCGTGGTGGAATGCGTGCGTTCACGCGAAGGACATCACTTCTTCTGCTATCCGTTCGCGGGACGCATGGCGCACATTGGCCTGGGATCGCTGATCGGCTGGCGCGTCGCGCGCGACCAGCCGAGCACCTTCTCCATCTCGATGAACGACTATGGCTTCGAGTTGCTGTCCGCGCGGCCGTTCGACTGGGAGACGCTCATCGCCGAAGGGCTGTTTTCACCGGACAACCTGGAGCACGACATTCTCGCCAGCCTCAACGCATCAGAGTTGTCGTCGCGGCGATTCCGCGAGATCGCGCGGGTGTCGGGGCTCATTTATCAAGGGCATCCCGGACAGCAGAAGAGCGCGCGTCAGTTGCAGGCGTCGAGCGGCCTGTTCTATGAAGTCTTCCGCAAGCACGACAGCGGCAATCTGCTGCTCGCGCAGGCGGATCAGGAAGTCATGCTGCAGGAACTCGAACTCGGACGCATCCGCGCGGCGCTGCAGCGCATGAGCGAGAGCCGCCTCGCGCTGACCCATCCGAAGAAGCCGACGCCGTTCGCCTTCCCGTTGATCATCGCGCGGCTGCGGGAAAAGGTCAGCACGGAAAAGTTGTCGGATCGCGTGGAGCGTATGCTCGCGGATCTGGAGAAGGCAGCGGACAAGTAAATGGCAATTGAGGCACTGACCATCGATGTGAACGGCCACGCGCTTGTGCTCTCGGCAGACCGCGCGGCATTCGATCCCGTCCTCGGGAGTCTGTTCATCGCCGATGCGCATTTCGGCAAGGACGCCGTGTTTCGCGCGCGCGGCATTCCGGTGCCGGCCGGCACCACCGGCGAGAGCCTCGCGCGGCTCGACGCGCTCGTCGCGGCGCATCGGCCGGAATCCGTGGTGTTTCTCGGCGACCTGCTGCATGCGCGCGAATCGCACGCGCAGGAAACGCTCGAGGCGCTCGGCGCCTGGCGGGAGAGACATCGGGGCTTGCGGCTCGTGCTGGTCGAAGGCAATCACGACCGGCATGCGGGTGCGCTGCCCACGGCGTTCCGCGTCGAACTCGTGAAGGAACCGTACCGGCTCGGCCCATGGGCGCTGTGTCATCACCCGCAGACGGTGGACGGCGCGTACGCGCTCGCGGGCCATGAACATCCGGTGTACCGGCTCGCGACGCGCCTCGACCGCGCACGCCTGCCGTGCTTCCGGTTCGGCGCGCGCGCGGGCGTGCTGCCGGCGTTCGGCGCGTTCACCGGCGGCTTCGAGGTAAACCACGAGGTACGCCGCGAAGCGGTCTACGTGATCGCCGGCGAGCGGGTGCTGCAGGTCAGTGATAGATCCTCGTCGATGACTGGAGCTGCGTGAGCTTGCCGCGCGTGAAGCCGTACCAGCCGAGATTCGACTGCATCACCACTTCCTCGCCCTGCCAGAACACGCGCTTGACCGTCATGCGCTGGCCGGTGCGCTGCACCAGCGGCGGATTGCGGCGCAGGTCGTACAGAATCGGTCCGGTGTCGGTCTGCACCAGCATGCGCGCAACGGTAACGCCCGCGCCCGGCGTGTCATCGAAATGGACGATGCGCTTCGCGTCGTAGCGGTCGAACACCTGCGTGTCGATGAGCGCGGCCATGCCGGACTCGTCCTGCAGGAAATGCAGCGTGCCCGCCGGCGTGGGGATCGGCCCGGCGGCGTTGCTTTGAGCGAACGCCTGTGCGGCGACCATAAACGTGGCCGCCACGGCGGCGCCAATACAGAATTTTGTCGGTGACATCGTTATTCAGTAGTTGCTGCGTTTTTCCAACAGTGGCCGGGTCGTGCGATCCGCAACGAATGCGCGGCAGCGACACTGTTACCGGAAACATCTGACGCAAGCCGGCGCGACATTCGCAAGACTCATGCGCCGGGATGCTCGACAAAAGAATTTCCATGCGGCGCCAGGCTTCATCCGGGACAGCCGACCTAGGGTTTATACCAGCATCGCAAAAAGCCTTTCGGTACAATTCGAGCCTTCAAACCGCCCCGGCGCCGGCATCGCTCAGTCCGACGATGCGCGCGCGGCGTGACCCCGCTCCGTCTCCACCATGCCCCTGCCTCTTTTCGCTCTCGCCATTGCCGCGTTCGGCATCGGTACGACCGAGTTCGTCATCATGGGCCTGCTGCCCAACGTCGCACGCGATCTCGCCGTATCGATCCCCGCAGCCGGCATGCTCGTCTCCGGCTACGCGCTCGGCGTCACCATCGGCGCGCCGATCCTCGCCGTGGTCACCGCGAAAATGCCGCGCAAGAAAGCGCTGATGGGACTGATCGGCGTGTTCATCGTCGGCAACATGCTGTGCGCGCTGGCCCCGAACTACTGGGTGCTGATGGGCGCGCGCATCGTCACCGCGTTCTGCCATGGCGCATTCTTCGGCATCGGCTCGGTGGTCGCCGCCGATCTCGTCGCGCCGAACCGCCGTGCCCAGGCCATCGCGCTGATGTTCACCGGGCTCACGCTCGCCAACGTGCTCGGCGTGCCGCTCGGCACCGCGCTCGGCCAGGCGGCCGGCTGGCGCTCGACCTTCTGGGTCGTCACGCTGATCGGCATTGCGGCGGCCGGCGCCCTCGCCGTCTGCCTGCCGAAGCACATCGAGATGCGCGAAACCAGCATCCTGCGCGAATTCGACGTGCTCAAGAATCCGCAGGTGCTGATGGTGCTCGGCATCAGCGTGCTCGCCTCGGCCAGTCTCTTCTCGGTGTTCACGTATATCACGCCGATCCTCGAAGACGTAACCGGCTTTACGCCGCATGCGGTCACCTACGTGCTGCTGCTGTTCGGCCTCGGCCTCACGGTGGGCAGCACGCTGGGCGGCAAGCTGGCGGACTGGAAGCTGCTGCGCTCGCTGCTGTCGTTCCTGCTGGCCATCGTCGTGATCCTGACGATCTTCGCCGGCACGATGCACGAGCCCGTCCCGGCGATGGTGACGATTTTCTTCTGGGGCGTGCTCGCGTTCGCGATCGTGCCACCGCTGCAGATCCTCATCGTCAACCGCGCGAGCGACGCGCCCAATCTCGCCTCGACCCTGAACCAGGGCGCCTTCAACCTCGGCAACGCGACCGGCGCGTGGCTGGGCGGCTGCGTGATCGGCGCGGGCGCGCCGCTCACCGCGCTGCCCTGGGTCGGCATCCTGATGGCGGCGAGCGCGTTCGGCCTGACGCTCGTGTCGGCGACGCTCGACAAGCGCGCCCGCCGTCTGGCGATCGGCCAGGCGGCCTGAACGCCGCCCACGGCAATGCATGAAGGGCATCCTCTCGCGTGATTTTCTTGCGCTGATCCTGAGCGTCGCGGTCGTCGGACTGGGACTCGGCGCGACGCTGCCGCTGACCGCCCTCGCAATGACGCAGTCGGGTCACGGCAGCGGCGTCGTCGGCCTGATGACGGCGATGCAGGCAGGCGGCGGCCTGCTGATCGCGCCGTTCGCGGGCCGCGTGACGACGCGTTACGGCGCGCGCGAGATCATCGTCGTGACGGTACTGCTCGCGGCGTGCGCCACCATCGCGATGCAGTTCACCTCGAACCTGTGGCTGTGGGCCGCGCTGCGCCTCGTGTTCGGCGCGGCGCTGATGTTGCTGTTCACCATCGGCGAAGCCTGGGTCACGCAACTCGCCGACGATGCCACGCGCGGCCGCGTCGTCGCGATCTATGCGACGAACTTCACCCTCTTCCAGATGACGGGCCCGGTGCTGGTCAGCGTGATCGGCGGCTGGCCGGCGTGGCGCTTCGCGATCTGCGGCGCGATCTTCCTGCTGGCGCTGCCGGCGCTGGCGTCGATCCGCGGTCAGCCGCACGCGCTCGCGCCGGACCCGGACGAAAGCGGACACGGCGACTGGCGCGACGTGCTGCCGCGCATGCCGGCGCTCGTGATCGGCACGGGCTTTTTCGCGCTCTTCGATACGCTCGCGCTCTCCCTGATGCCGCTGTTCGCGATGGCGCACGGCGTGAGCCAGGATCTCGGCGTGCTGTTCGCGTCCGCGATCCTGCTGGGCGACACGACCATGCAGTTTCCGATCGGCTGGCTCGCCGACCGTTTCGGGCGCGCAAAGGTCCACGCCGGCGCGGGGGGCGTCGTCGTGGCGCTGCTGCCGGTGCTGCCGTGGGCGGTGGCGACGCCGTGGCTCTGCTGGCCGCTGCTGTCCGTGACCGGCGCGGCGGCGGGCAGTGTCTATACGCTTTCGCTGGTGGCCTGCGGCGAGCGCTTTCGCGGACCGTCGCTCGTGTCCGCGACGGCGATCGTCGGGGCGTCCTGGAGCGTCGCGAGCTTCGGCGGGCCGATCATCGCGGGAACGCTGATGCAGCGCGTCGGCGCGGATGCGCTGGTCGGCGTGCTGACGACGGCGGCGGGCGCGTTCCTGGTCGCGGCGTGGTGGGAAAGGCGGCGCGGGACGGAACGCGTGTCAGGTTGACGTCAGTTCAACACCGACAACCCGACGTTCGCTATTTTCGCGTTCGATAAGGCCGTTTGAACTCGACGTGATCCGCATATTTCCGCTTGGCTGCCACCGTCAGCGCGATCACGACGATCAGGCCTACGACCATGGCCGCAGGCGCATTGTTCGAGATTTTCCAGCCCAGGAAGACAGTGACCCCGGCGGCAAACAAGATCGCCAGGGACTGTTGCTTCGGCAAGCCGTAGTACACCTCGGCCTGACAGCCCCGACAGACGCGGGCTCCGCGGGGTACGCCGTAAAGACAGTGCGGACAAGTAAGGTCGCTCATTCGGTCTCCGGTTCGAGTATTTTGCGATGCATGTTTCTATCGCGACTCGAACCGCGGAGACCATACGATTCGTCCTAACTCGGCGCGGCGGAGTGAATCATCACACCGCCTGCACCGCCCCGCCCTTTTCCCGCCGCACGAACGCGAGCACCATCACCAGCCCCGCCGAGCACAACACCGGCAGCGCTGCCGCATGGAACAGCGCGACGTTGCTCCAGCCAAGCGCGATCATCTGGCCGCCGACGAGCGGTCCGATCACCGAGCCCACACGCCCGATACCCAGACTCCAGCCGATGCCGGTCGAGCGCAGCGCCGTCGGATAGTAATGGCCGGCGAGCGCATTGACCGCCGGCTGTCCGCCGACGATGCAAAACCCGCTCGCGAACACCGCCACGAACAGCCAGGTCTGCACATGCGCGACGCCGCCGATCATCCCGACGCACAGCGCGCCGAGCGCGAAGCACGCGAGCAGCACGCGCACGAATCCGAGCCGTTCGATGAACCAGCCGAGCGAAAGCGTCCCGATCACGCCGCCGGTCTGCAACAACGTGCCGACCAGCACCGCCATGCCGGGTGAATAGCCGGCGTCGCGCATCACGGTGGGCAGCCAGTTCGACAGAAAGTACAGGTCGATCAGATTCATGAAGCTGATGGCCCACAGGATCAGCGTGACCGGTCCGCGGCCAGCGCGGAACAGTTCGGCCACGGGCGCGCCGCCGCTGGCCTTCTCACGCACGACGAGGCGCGTCGAGGCGTCGATGCGCAGCGTCGGATCGAACTTGGCGAGCCAGTCCCGCGCACGCGCCTCGCGGCCCTTCAGCACGAGGAACTGGAGCGACTCCGGCAGCGCGGCGATCATCGCGAACGCGAGCAGCAGCGGCACTGCGCCGCCGACCCAGAACACCGCGCGCCAGCCGAACGCCGGAATCAGCGCGGCGCTGACGAAGCCGCCGAGCGCCGCGCCGAGCGTGAAGCCGCACGACACGAGCATCATCCGCTTGACGCGATGTTCGGGCGTCGAGAACTCGCCGACCAGCGCCATCGCGTTGGGCATGATGCAGCCGAGACCGAGCCCCGTGACGAAGCGCAGCACGGTCAGCACGGTCAGGTCGTTGGTGAACGCGGTGGCGATCATCGAGAGCCCGAAGAACAGCGTCGCGCCGATCAGCACCGGACGCCGCCCGATGCGGTCCGCCAGCACCGAGAGTCCGAGCGCGCCCAGCAGCATGCCGAACAGGCTCGCGCTGAACACCGGCCCGAGCGCCGCCTTCGATACATGCCAGTCCGCGATGACGGCGGGCGCGACATAGCCCATGGCCTGCGCGTCGAAGCCGTCGATGACGAGACACAGCCCGCACAGCGCAAGCAGCATCCACTGGAAACCGGGCCGGTGCGCGCTGCCCAGCGCGCGCTCGACGTCGATGGTCGTCTCACTCATGTCCTTGTCCTTGTTCATTCCGATATCAACCGCGCGCCGCCAGAATCCGGCCAGCGCATTCGCCAAAACCGACGCGATAGCCGTCGCCCTGACACCAGCCGGTGATCACGACTTCATCGCCGTCCTGCAGGAAAGCGCGTTCGCCGCCGCCTTCCAGCCGCAGCGGCCGCTGGCCGTTCCACGTGCTCTCCAGGAGGCTGCCGCAGGAGTCCGGCGTCGGGCCGCTGATCGTGCCCGAGCCCATCAGGTCGCCGACGCGCGTATTGCAGCCGCTCACCGTGTGATGCGCGAGCTGCTGCGCCATCGACCAGTACATCAGCCTGAAGTTGGTGCGCGAGATCGTCGTGGCCTCGCTCGCGCCTTCGGCTTGCAGCGTCACGCGCAGGTCGATATCGAAGGCGTGATCGCCGGCATGGCGCAGGTAGTCGAGCGGCTGCGGGTCCTGTGCCGGCGTCGCGGTGCGGAACGGTTCGAGCGCGTCCAGCGTGACGATCCACGGCGAGATGGTGGTCGCGAAGCCTTTCGAGTTGAACGGTCCGAGCGGCACGTATTCCCATTGCTGGATATCGCGGGCGCTCCAGTCGTTGAGCAGCACCATGCCGAAGATGTGCGCCTCGGCCTGCTCGCACGCGATGGGTTCGCCCAGCGCATTGCCGCGCCCGATGATGAAGCCCGTCTCCAGTTCGAAGTCGAGCTTGCGGCACGCGGCGAACACGGGCCGTTCCGCGTCGGGCAGCTTGATCTGGCCGTTCGGCCGGCGCACCGGCGCGCCGCTCACGATCACCGACGACGCGCGTCCGTTGTAGCCCACCGGCAGCTCCGACCAGTTCGGCAGCAGCGCGTTCTTCGGATCGCGGAACATCGAGCCGACGTTGGTCGCGTGCTCCTTCGACGAATAGAAGTCCGTGTAGCCCGGAATCTCGACCGGCAGATGCAGCGTCGCGTCCGCCCGCGGCACCAGCGCGCGGCGACGCAGCGCCGGATCGTCGCGCAGCGTAGCGTTGCCGTGCGCCAGCAGGCCGCTCAGCGCGATGCGCACCGCCCGCCAGTGCTCGCGGCCCAGCGCGATGAAATCGTTCAGGCGCGGTGCATGCAGCGTGCCGTGCGCGTCGAGCAGGCGCGCGTCCTCCAGCGCGGCGAGATCCACGATCCAGTCGCCGATCGCGACGCCCGCGCGCGGCTGCGTGTTCACGGCGTCGCTGAAAATGCCGAACGGCAGGTTCTGGATCGGGAAGTCGCTCGCCGGATCGTTCGCGGACTCGATCCAGCTCTTCAGCGAGGGCGCGAGGGTGGCTTGCAGCGCGTCGTTCATCGTTGCTCCGGGTTGAAATGTTTCGTGAGGCCTTGCCAGCACTCGTAGTAATGGGCCTGCAGCTGCGCGGTGTCGAGCGCGAACTGCGTCGGCCGGATCAGCGTGCGGGTCTCGAACATGAAGGCCATGGTTGCGCCGACCTTGGCCGGTTGCGTCGTGTCGCCGTGCGAGGCCTTCTCGAAGGTCTCGGCGTCCGGACCATGTCCCGACATGCAGTTGTGCAGGCTCGCGCCGCCCGGCACGAAGCCTTCGGCCTTCGCGTCGTAGACGCCCTGCACGAGGCCCATGAACTCGCTCGCCACGTTGCGGTGAAACCAGGGCGGACGGAACGTATCCTCGGCCGCGAGCCAGCGCGGCGGGAAGATGACGAAGTCGATGCTGTCGACGCCCGGCGTATCGCTCGGCGATTGCAGCACCAGGAAGATGGACGGATCCGGGTGGTCGAAGCTGATCGAGCCGATGGTGTTGAAGTGCCGCAGGTCGTACTTGTACGGCGCGTAGTTGCCGTGCCACGCGACGACATCCAGCGGCGAATGGCCGATCTCCGCGCGCCACAGCACGCCGTTCATCTTCGTGACCAGCTCGAAGCGTCCTTCGCGGTCTTCGTAGGCAGCGTGCGGCGTGAGGAAGTCGCGCGGATTCGCGAGACCGTTCGAGCCGATCGGACCCAGATCCGGCAGTTGCAACAGCGCGCCGAAGTTCTCGCAGATGTACCCGCGCGCCTCGCCATCCGGCAGCGCGACCGTGAAGCGCACGCCACGCGGAATCACGGCGATCTCGTTCGGCTCGACATCGACGTTGCCCAGTTCCGTGCGGATCGCGAGACGGCCTTGCTGCGGCACGATCAGCAACTCGCCGTCCGCGTTGTAGAAGAAGCGGTCCTGCATCGGGCGGTTGGCCGCGTAGACGTGGATGGCGCAACCGCTCATCGACTCGGCGGCGCCGTTGCCGGCCATCGTCACCCAGCCGTCGATGAAATCGGTCGGCGCGGACGGCATCGGCAGCGGATCCCAGCGCAGCTGGTTGGGCGGCGTCGGCGGCACCTCGGCGAAATTGGCGACCAGCCTGCCCCGGCCGATCTGCGTGAAAGGCAGGTGCACCGCCGCCGGCCGGATGCGGTACAGCCACGACCGGCGGTTGTGCGCGCGCGGCGCGGTGAACGCGGTGCCCGACAACTGCTCGGCGTACAGGCCATAGGCCACGCGCTGCGGCGAATTGCGGCCGATTGGCAGCGCACCGGGCAGCGCCTCGGTGGCGAAATCGTTGGCGAAACCCGACTGGTAGTGCCGGCTGGCGTCCGTGTGGGTGTCGAACGTTGACATGGTCGAAGTCCTCGGCGAATGAACGCGATCGAATACAGCAGGGCGAAACGGCACGGCGTAAAGCCCGCGCCCGTGACGCGATTTACGAATGGTAAAACCAATTACGTTTAGTGAAATTGATCGTAAACCCTAGGCACCGCACTTCATCCGGCATATCAATATGTGAATTTGGTGGTGGACGCGGCATGACGCGCTGATACCATCGACCATTCCATCGAAGCTATTGCGTATCTGCCTTCAGCCACGCCCTTATAAAAACCGACGCCGCTTTCATGATCTCCCCATCGCTGCCTGAACTCGTTGCCCGCGCCAAGGAACATCCCTTTCTCGGGGCGCATATCGTGCTGGGCGACGACGACAAGACGGAGGAGGCGTTCGCGCACTATCGGGACGTGTGCATTGCGAGCGCGTACGAGCCGATCTTCGATGTCGGCACGCACAGCTTTCCGCAGACGCTGAGTGCGTCGCCGGAGAGCGCCGAGCGTTTCGGCGACGAACTCGGCGTGCAGGCGCTGACGCTCATCCGCGGCGATGCGCCACGCGATCCCTTCGGGCAACTGGAAGACGATCAGGAGCTGGTGACGCTGGACCGGCTGTCACGGGCGCTGCACGCGTTCAATTTCTTCGGGCCGCATCGGCCGGGGCTGCTGTTCCTGCGCGTGCATGAACGGCTGCTCAAGAGCGTGAAGTACGACCACGGGCTGCACTTCTCGTCGGTGCTGATGGAGTTCGGCATGAGCCCGTCGCGCGTGGTGATCGAACTGCCGGCGGCCGCGGTCGCGCACAAGACCTTTCTCGGCTATCTCACCAAGAGCTATCAGCACTACGGCTTCAAGGTCGCGGGCAACCTGCCGAATGCCGGGCAGATCATGGCCGTGTCCGACATGGCGCGCCTCGACTTCATCAAGATGGATGCGGGCGCGGCCCTGCGCGATTCAGTGGTGAAGCATCTCGTCGCGTATGCGCATCGGCTGCGGATTCCGCTCATTTTCTCGAACGTCGCCGACGAGGCGCAGTTCGACGCCCTGCAGCAGTTCGATGTGCATTTCGTGCAGGGGCCCGTGTTCGATGCGCATCCGGTGCATGGGCGTTAAGAAGCGGCGCGCCCTGCACGGCGCTACGTGCTGCGCAACCGATGCATCAGCGGTTTCAGCGCCGGATACAGCTCGCGATACACCTCGAACCGGTCCGCATAGACCCGCTGTCTTTCGGCATCCGGCTGCGCCCGTTCGACGAGCGTGACCCAGCCGCCCTCGGCCGTTTCGCGCGACACCAGTCCTGCCCCGAGCGCCGCCAGCAACGCTGCACCCATCGCCGCTTCCACATCCTGTTCGATCGACAGCACCGGGTAGTTCGTCACATCCGCGATGATCTGCATCCACAGATCGGAATGCGCCGCGCCGCCCACGACGATCAGCCGGTCATCCAGCGACTGCGCCCCGCGCCGTCCCGCCTCCATGTTGTGCTTCAGCGCGAACGCGACGCCTTCGAGCACCGCGCGGTACAACGTGGCGCGCGTATGGAACAGGTTCAGCCCGACGAACGTGCCGCTCGCGCGCGCATCCCATACGGGACTGCGTTCGCCCATCAGGTAAGGCAGGAACACGACGCCGTCCGAACCCGCCGCGATCTTCGATGCCGCCTCTTCCAGCAGGCGGTGCGGGTCGCCATGCGGCAGCTGCTTCGCGGCTTCGATCTCGGCCTGGCAGAACTGGTCGCGATACCACGCGACGCATTGCCCCGCCGTGCTCGCCCCGCCGAATACGTAGAGATCGCGCGTGCCGTTGTAGACGTGCGGCATCGACACGAGGCCATGACGCGCATCCACCGTCTGGTTGATGTAGCCCCAGCACATGCTCGTGCCGATCATCGCGACGTGATGGCCCGCCTGCGTGACGCCCGCGGCGAAGGTCGCCACGGCGGCATCCACGCCGCCCGCGACGACCGGCGTGCCGGCCGCGAGTCCGAGCGCATCGGCCCACTGCGACGACAGGCCGCCCACGATCTCCGATGACTCCACCAGACGCTTCGGCATCATCGACGCTGGAATGCCGAGCATGTCGAGCGCCTGCGCCGACCATGCGCGCTGCGCGACGTCATACACGCCGCCGATATTGCCCGCCGAGCTGTGATCGACCGCGAGTTCGCCCGTCAGGCGCTGGATCACGAAGGCATTGGGCGGCAGGAACCAGCGCGTCTTCTGCCACACCTCCGGACGATGCTCGCGCAGCCAGAGCATCTTCGTGAAGCCGTAATAGCTGTCCACGCCGTTGCCCGTGATCTTCTCCAGGCGCTCGACGTCGACGTTCGCGCGCACCCAGTCCACTTCAGCCGTCGCGCGCCGGTCCATCCAGATGAGACAGGGATGCAGCGGCTCCATGTGCTCATCGACGGGAATGCCCGAACCGCCGTACAGGCTGCTCACGCAGAGCGACTTCACGTCGGCGGCGGTTACGCCCTTCTCGCGCGCCTTGGCCGTGACGCCCGCGATGCACGCGGTCACCGCATCGAACCAGACCGACGGCCATTGCTCCGCCCACAACGGCTTCGGCGTGTCCGGGTGATACGCGCTCGCATGCTGCGCGACGATCGCGCCGTGCGTATCGACGAGCAAGGCTTTCGTGCTCTGCGTGCCGATGTCGATGCCGATCACGTAATTCATCTCTGTCTCCTGCATGATGTTTTTTCGCCTATCGTCTGATGTGCCGCTCAGGGCCCGCGTCAGGCCCCGGCGAGGCGCTCACGCACCTTCGTCCAATGGCCGCCGGCTTGCCTATCCGGGTTATTCCGGAGACGCGTATGCGTGCCGTCTTGTTGCGGCGCAGCGTCGTCTCCGTTCATGCGTTGCCGCCTTCTCACCCATGCCGAGGCGCGCGAATTGCGCCGCGTTGCACGACACATCACGCCTTGACATTCCCTCGAGCGAATACGATTATTCGATCATTAGATCATCAAACGAGCAAATGCTCACTCCACCGCAATGTCTCGCGCACGCGCGCCGTTGCGACCAGCGTCCGCGAAGAACGGCGCGCAGCCCATCAGAGGAAGAGACAACATGACTAGCGAAGCCAACGTGATCCTGCACATCGGCGCCGGGTCTTTTCATCGCGCGCATCAGGCGTGGTACCTGCACCGCCTTATCGAGACCGGTGATGCGAACGACAGGCGCTGGTCGCTCGCGGTGGGCAACATCCGCGGCGACATGAACGCCGTGCTCGACGCGCTGGCGGCCCAGAATGGCGAATACACGCTCGAGACCGTGACGCCGAAAGGCGAGCGCGAATACGAGCGGATCAAGGCCATCAAGAAGGTTCTGCCGTGGTCGGCGGACCTCGATGCGCTGATCGCCACGGGCGCCGATCCGTCGTGCAAGATCGTGTCGTTCACGGTGACGGAAGGCGGCTATTACCTCGACGATCACGATCGGCTAGATCCTTCGAACCCGGATCTCGCCGCCGACCTGAAAGGCGGCCGGACGACCATCTATGGCGCGATCGCCGCGATTCTCGCCGCGCGCATGAAGAACGGCGCGGGCAAGGTGTCGCTGCAGAATTGCGACAACCTGCGCAGCAACGGCGATCGTTTCAAGAAAGGGATGCTCGAATTCCTGAGCCTGCGCGGCGAGACCGACCTGCGCGACTGGATGCTCGCGAACACGTCGTGCCCGAGCTCGACGGTCGACCGCATCACGCCGCGCCCGACGCCCGACGTCGCCGAGCGCGTCAAGGCCGCGACCGGCTTCGATGACCGCGCGCCGGTGATGGGCGAGAAGTTCATCCAGTGGGTGGTCGAGGACGACTTCATCGACGGCCGCCCTGCATGGGAGAAGGTTGGCGCGGAGATGGTCGACTCGGTGCATGCGTACGAGGAAGCGAAGATCCGCGTGCTCAATGCTCCGCACAGCTGCATTGCGTGGGCGGGGACGCTGGTCGGGTTGCAGTACATCCATGAAGGCACGCAGGACCTGGAGATTCGCGCGCTCGCGGAGGCGTATGTCACCGACGACGTGATTCCCTGCCTCACGCCGAGTCCGATCGATCTCGCGAAGTATCGCGACATCGTGCTCGACCGTTTCAGCAATCCGTATATCAAGGACACGAACCAGCGCGTCGCGGCCGACGGTTTCTCGAAACTGCCGGGCTTCATCGCGCCGACGCTGTCTGAGTGCTTCGCGCGCAACGTCGATCCCGCGTCCACCGCCATCCTGCCCGCGCTCTTCCTGCGCTTTCTCGAACGCTGGCACGAAGGCAAGCTGCCTTATGCCTATCAGGACGGCGTGATGGATCCGGCCGTCGCGCATGGCTATTTCACGTCGCCCGATCCGGTCACGGCCTTCGTCGCGGACAAGCAGCTCTGGGGCAAGATGGCCGGCAGCGAGGGACTCGAACGCGTGATGCGCGACGCCGTCGCCAAGGTCGACGCGTGGCTCGCCAACCGTCCGTGAGACGTTCCATCCGCGCGCGGTTATCGCGAACGTAATCGCAGCGTCAACTGCGCGCCGCGCCGCTCGGGTAATGTGCCCATGGCGCGGCGCCGCGCGTGGCGTTAAATTAGCGCCTCCCGCTGCGCGGGACTCACACGTCGCTCATTCCTCGTTTTCCGCCGGGCGCGAACCTGGCCACGACCCAAGGGTACGTTCATGTACTTAGGCATCGACCTCGGCACCTCCGAAGTGAAAGTCCTGCTGCTCGCCGCCGACGGCAGCGTGATCGGCACGGCGGGCACGCCCTTCACCGTGTCGCGTCCGAAGCCGCGCTGGTCAGAACAGAATCCGCTCGACTGGTGGGAAGGCACGCGCGCCGCACTGTTCAAGTTGCGCGAGAAATTCCCTGCCGAATTCGCCCAGGTGCGCGGCATCGGGCTCTCGGGTCAGATGCATGGGGCGGTGCTGCTCGATTCGCAAGACCGCGTGCTGCGCCCCGCGATTCTGTGGAACGACATGCGCAGCGACAAGGAGTGCGCCGAGTTGTACGAGCGCGCGCCCAATCTGCATGAAATCGCCGGCAATCTCGCGATGCCCGGCTTCACCGCGCCGAAGCTGCTCTGGGTCGCGCACAACGAACCCGACCTGTTCCGCCAGACCGCGTGCGTGCTGCTGCCGAAGGACTATCTGCGCATGCATCTGACCGGCACCAAGGTGTCCGATCCCTCCGATGCCGCCGGCACGCTCTGGCTCGATGTCGCGCGGCGCGACTGGTCGGACGAACTGCTCGCGGCCTGCGGCATGTCGCGCCAACAGATGCCCGCGCTGGCCGAAGGCAGCGCGCCGTCCGGCACCCTGCTGCCGGCGCTCGCGCGCGAACTCGGCCTGCCGGAAGGCGTGGTGGTCGCAGCGGGCGGCGGCGACAATGCCGCGAGCGCGGTGGGTATCGGCGCCACCGATCCGGGCGACGGCTTCCTGTCGCTCGGCACCTCGGGCGTGCTGTGCGTGATCGGCGACCGTTTCCGGCCCAATCCGGCGTCCGCCGTGCATGCGTTCTGCCATGCCATTCCGGATCGCTGGCACCAGATGAGCGTGGTGCTGTCGGCGGCGAGCTGCCTGCGCTGGGTCTGCAAGCTGACCTCGACCGACGAGCCCACGCTGCTCGCCGAGATCGAAGCCCTGCCCGCAGACATCCTGTCGTCCGCGCCGCTGTTCCTGCCGTATCTGAGCGGCGAGCGCACGCCGCACAATGATCCCTACGCGCAGGGCGTGTTCTTCGGCATGACGCACGCGACCGATCGTGCGCTGCTCGGCTATTCGGTGCTCGAAGGCGTCACGCTCTCGCTGACCGATGGTCTCGACGCGCTGCAGTCGGCGGGCACGCAGGCGCGCGCATTGTCGATGCTCGGTGGCGGTGCACGCAGCGCGTACTGGGCGCAGATGTTCGCCGACGCCTTCGATACCCCGACCCGCACTCACGGCGGCGGCGAAACCGGTGCGGCGCTGGGCGCGGCGCGGCTCGGCTGGCTCGCGGCGGGCGGCGACCCGGCAACGGTGCTCGCGAAACCCGAGATCAAGCAGGAGTTCACGCCGGATGCACAGCGCCATGCGCTGTTGAGGCAGCGGCTGAAGAGTTTCCGGGAGCTGTACCAGCACGTGCGGCCGCTGTTCGATCCGGCGCGGCCGAGGCTGGCATAACGTCGGCCCCAAGAGCGCTCGTGAGGGCGATCGAGTCCATGGGTGGTTCTGAATTTGGCATCACGTTGTCCAAAATAAGAACTAAAACTTAAGAGCAGACAGCCGCGCAACCACAGTGCCCAAATCCACCGAAAAACTCGACCTCGCCACGCGCGCAGCCTGGCTCTACTACGTCGCCGGCAATACCCAGAACGAGATCGCCGAGAAATTGCAGATCTCGCGCCCGGTGGCGCAACGGCTCGTCGCGTTTGCCGTCGAGAAAAACCTGATCCGCGTGCGGGTCGATCATCGCATCGCCGATTGCCTGTCGCTGGCGCGCGCGCTCAGCGACCGCTACGGCCTCGCGATGTGCGAAGTCGTGCCCGTCGACGGCGACGCGCCCGAGCAGGTCGACCGCAAGCTCGCCGTCGCGGGCGCGCAAGTGATGGAGCGCTATCTGCTCGACGAGAAACCGCTGGTCGTGTCGATCGGCAGCGGGCGCACGTTGAAGGCCTGCGTCGCGCAGATCGGGCAGATCGAGCGGCCGCAGCATCGCTTCGTGTCGATGGTCGGCGCCATCGCGCAGGACGGTTCGTCGAACCGCTATGACGTGGCCCAGCAGCTCTCGGAGAAGACCGGCGGCAAGCACTTCATGCTGCCCGCGCCGCTCATGGCCGACAGCGAATCCGAGCGCGCCCAGTGGGTCAATCACCGGCTGTATCGCATCGTCGATGAACTCGCGCAAGGCGCGGACGTGGCCTTCGTCGGCATCGGCAACGTGGCCGTGAACTGTCCGCTGCATGAAGACGGCTTCATCACGCGCGCGGAAGTGGAGGAGATGATCGAGGCCGGCGCGGTGGCCGAATGGCTCGGGCTGCCGATCGACGCCGCCGGCAAGCGCGTGCAGTCGAGCACCGGCGCGCGCGTGACGAGCCTCAAGCTCGACTCGCCGCCGCGGCGTCCCACGATCGGCTTCGCGGGCGGCCAGCGCAAGCTCGATGCGTTGATCGCAGCGTTGCAGGGGCAATGGCTGTCGGGTCTCGTCACCGACGAACTCTGCGCGAAGGCCGCGCTGGAAGCGTAACGCCTCAGAAGTCGATCTCGGCCTCGACGTCCTGACCCACGTGCAGCGCCATGCCCTCGCCCGCGAGGACAATCGCGTTCTTGCCGAAGGTGAGCTTGCCGCCCATCTGCTCGCTGGCGCGGTAGGCGCTCATCGTGTCGAGCGGCTCGTGCGGCCACGCGGGGTCCGCCGCGCCCGTGTCCTGGTCGATGGTCGGCATCGGGCAACGCGAGCAGAGCTTGACGAGCTTCAGTTGCGCCTCGCCGATCCGCATCTCGCCGACGAAGTCTTCCTCATACGCATCGAGTCCGCCGACCACCAGGTTCGGCCTGAAGCGGTTCGCGGGAATCGCGGGCGCGCCCTTCGCGACGAGACGCGCGTTCAGATCATCGAGCGAGGCCTGGCTCATCACCAGCAGCGGAAAGCCGTCAGCGAAGCGCGTATGCGTGCTGAGCGGCGCGGTCCAGGTTTCATCGACGACGCGGCGCACCTGCGGCGCAAAGCGGGTCAGCCGCGCCGGCATGTCGAGGAACGTGCTGCACCATTGCGCCGTTTCCTCGCCGGTATCGAGCGCATCGAAGGTGTCGCGCCAGACGGTCGTGCGCAGCGGCTTCGGATCGACGAGCGCTTCGGCGCGCAAGGGCGTGCGCAGCGTCGGCATGCCGGGCGCGTCGAGCACGAGTGAATCGTCGGCGAAGGCTGTCCGGATCAGCGCCATGCGCGGATGCGCGCGCTGCGTGAGCATGGCGCCGGACGGCTCGGTGATCATCCAGTGGCGGTCGTATTCGAGACCGGTTTCGAGCAGCGTCGCGCGCTTCAGGGCGATGCCCGCGCAGGACTTGACCGGATAGACAAAGAGTTCATTCAGGACGGGCATGGCGATGTCGGTGGGAGCGCGCCGGCCGTCGGACGCGGCCGGTCGTACACGCGATTATCCTACGTCGGCTAAAAAAATACGGCGCCGTTCCTGCGAACGGCGCCGTCGTCATGCCCCTGTGCCGCGATGGTGCGACGCTTCAGGCGGCCGTCGCGTGCTCGCGCTGCCAGCCATCCACGACCTTGCGCGTGAACGCCTGCCCTTCCGCGTTGAACAGATGGCAGTGTTCCGGCGCGGCGCCGAGCTTGAGCTTCTCGCCGCGCGCATGCTTTTCTAGCGGCGGAATGCGCGAGATCAGCCCATCCGGCGCGACATCGGTTTCGGCGTAGAGATAGGCCGCGTCGCCGAGCGTCTCGACCGTCATCGCCGAAGCCGACACGCCGTAGTCGCCCGCTTCGGGCGAATTCGGCTGCAAGTGCTCGGGGCGGACGCCGACCGTCACGGTATCGCCCGGCTTGGCATTGCCCGGCAGCACGCCGGCCAGTTGCGTCTCGCCCGTCGCGTACTTGACCAGCACGCCGTCGTTCTGCACGGCGGCCACCGTGCCGGACATGAAGTTCATCTTCGGCGAGCCGATGAAGCCCGCGACAAAGCGGTTCGCCGGCGCGTGATACAGCGTGTTCGGCGTGCCCACCTGCTCGATGTTCCCCGCCGACAGCACGACGATCTTGTCGGCGAGCGTCATCGCCTCGACCTGATCGTGCGTCACGTAGATCATCGTCGTCTTGAGGTCGTCGTGCAGGCGCGCGAACTCGAGCCGCATCTTCACCCGCAGCGCGGCGTCCAGGTTCGACAGCGGTTCATCGAACAGGAACACCTTCGGCTTGCGCGTAATGGCGCGGCCAATCGCGACGCGCTGCCGCTGGCCGCCCGAGAGCGCCTTCGGCTTGCGGTCGAGCAGATGATCGATGTGCAGGATCTTCGCGGCGTTCTTCACGGCGGCGTCGATGGCGGGCTTCTTCTCGCCCGCCAGCTTGAGGCCGAACGCCATGTTGTCGTACAGCGTCATGTGCGGATAGAGCGCATACGACTGAAACACCATCGCGATGCCGCGCTTGGCGGGCGCGAGTTCGTTGACGCGCGTGTTGTCGATCATCAGCTCGCCGCCGCTGATGTCCTCCAGCCCGGCGATCATGCGCATCAGGGTGGACTTGCCGCAGCCCGACGGACCCACGAACACGACGAACTCGCCGTCGTTGATGTCGAGGTTGATGTTGCGCATCACCTCGGTTTCTTCATAACGCTTGCTGATGTTGCGCAGGGTCAGGCTAGCCATGATGTGTGTCTCCCATGTCGAACGACGCGTCTTGCAGCCAGTGCGCCACGAGCGCCGGCAAGCGCGTCATGTCGTCGAATACCACGTGTGCGCCCGCTTGCTGGAGCGCGCCAATCTGTCCTTCAGTCGCATGTCCGCCGCCGATGAAACCGAGCACCGGCATGCCCGCCGCGCGCGCCGCCGTCACGCCCGTCACGCTGTCCTCGACCACCAGGCAGCGCAGCGGATCGATGCGCATCGCGCGGGCCGCCGCGAGATACACGTCGGGCGCGGGCTTCGGGTTCTCGACCATGTCCGCGCAGAAGCGCCGCGCGCCGAAGAAGCGCACGAGGCCGGTGCGTTGCAGCACCGCATCGACATAGGTCGAAAAGCTGTTGCTCGCGCAGGCCTTCATGAACGGCACGGCCGCGAGCGCCTCGGCGATGCCCGGCACCGCGGGCGCCTGGATCGCCGCCGCCTCGACCGCGCGCCGGATCGTGACCACCTGATCGTGCGTCAGCGTGCGGCCGACCGTGTCGGCGGCGCTCGCGAGCACCGCCTCGATGCGCAGCCCGAGCAGCGGCATCACGACCGGTTCGACATCGACGCCCGGCCACAGCGCCTGCAGCTCGGTGACGAGCATGCGCGCGGCGACGGCCTCGCTGTCGATGAGTACGCCGTCGCAGTCGCAGATCAGCAGGCGATCGTCGAGATTGGCTTCGTTGGAGGGTGTGAGATTCACGAGCGCGCCCTCACTTCACCGCGCCAAACGTGAGACCGCGCACGAGTTGCTTCTGCGACAGCCAGCCGACGATCAGGATCGGCGCGACCGCCAGCAGCGAAGCCGCCGAGAGCTTGGCCCAGAACAGCCCTTCCGGACTCGAATACGACGCGATGAACACCGTGAGCGGCGCCGCGTTCGAGCTCGACAGGTTGATGCTCCAGAACGCCTCGTTCCACGACAGGATGATGAGCAGCAGGCCGGTCGAGGCCAGTCCGGGAAGCGACATCGGCATCAGCAGGAAGACGATTTCCTGCCAGGTCGACGCGCCGTCGATGCGACCCGCTTCGAGAATGTCCTTCGGCACTTCGTTGAAGTACGTGTAGGCCATCCAGACGGCGATCGGCAGGTTGATCAGCGTGTAGACGATGATGAGGCCGGACACCGTGTCCAGCAGGCCCGTGTTCTTCCACAGCAGGTAGATGGGCACGAGCACGCCGACCGACGGCATCATCTTGGTCGAGAGCATCCACAGCAGCACTTTCTGCGTCTTCCTGGTCGGGAAAAAGGCCATCGCGTAGGCGCAGGGCACGGCGAGCAGCAGGCAGATCACCGTGACGCCGACCGAGATCAGCACCGAATTCCACGCGAAGCCGAAGTAATTGCTGCGCGCGAACACTTCGCGGAAGCTGTCCAGCGTCGGCGTGAAGAACAGCGACGACGAATACGCCTGCTGCTCGGTCTTGAACGCCGTGATCGTCATCCAGAAGATCGGGAAGAACAGCAGGATCGACGCGATCCACGCCACGATGCCGGGCACGATGTTCTTCACATGCTCGAGCGCGGACGTGCGCGGCGCGCCGCTCATGGCTTGAGTGCGGACGGGTGTGCTCATGACTCGTACTCCCCCTTGAGGTTCTTCGCGAGCATTCTCACGAGGAAGAACGCAACGATGTTGGCGAGAATGACCGCGAGGATGCCGCCCGCCGAAGCCAGGCCGACGTCGAACTGCTGCAGGCCGAGTGCGTAGATCAGGTAGGACAGGTTGGTCGTCGCGGTGCCGGGGCCGCCGCCCGTGGTCGTGTAGATTTCCGCGAAGATCGACAGCAGGAAAATGGTTTCCATCATCACGACGACCGCAATCGCCCTTTTCAGGTGCGGCAGCGTGATGAAGAAGAACATGGCGAACGGACCCGCGCCGTCGATGCGCGCCGCTTCCTTCTGTTCCTGATCGAGCGACTGGATCGCCGTGAAGAGGATCAGGAACGCGAACGGCAGCCATTGCCACGAGACGATCACGATCACCGCGAAGAGCGGATATTCGGCGAACCAGTCGATCGGCTGCATGCCCAGCGAGCGCATCAGTCCCGCGATCAGGCCGTACACCGGATGCAGGATCATGTTCTTCCAGATGAGCGCCGAAACGGTCGGCATCACGAAGAACGGCGCGATCACCAGCAGCCGCGCAATGCCTTGCCCCCAGAACTTGCGGTCGAACAGCACCGCGAGCAGCACGCCGCCGACCACGGTGATGACGAGCGTCGAGATGATCAGCGTGAGCGTGTGGGCGATGGACGGGCCGAACGCCGGATCGGTGACCAGGAACTCGAAGTTGTCGAGACCGGCGAAGCCCTTGACGTCGGGATTCAGCAGGTTGTAGCGCGAGAACGAAAACCAGATCGTCATCGCGAGGGGGATCGCCATCCACAGGAACAGCAATCCGGTGGACGGCGAGATCAGCCAGCGCACCGACTTCGCGCGCCGCTTGTCGCGCTCGGCGGCGGACTCCTCCAGATGATGATCGGTGATGGGGGGATTCAGTTGACTCATCGTGTCACCTCTCGATGATTGACGCCGGCGGACCGCCCCGTGACGGGACGGTCCGTGTACCGCGATGGATGAAGCGCGTTACCGCATGCAGCGTGCTTCTCTTACTTCTGATACCCGGCCTGCTTCACCGCGCGATCGGCGGCGGCGTTGCCGGCCTTCAGCGCGGCATCGACGCTCGTCTGGCCCGCGACCACGCCTGCAATCGACTGGCCGACCACCGTGCCGAACGACTGGAACTCCGGAATGCCGACGAACTGGATGCCGGTGTAAGGCACCTTGTGCAGCGTGGCGTCGTTCGGATCGGCGGTTTCGATCGCCTTCAGCACGAAGTCGCCGAACGGCGCGGCCTGCTTGTACTCGGGCCGTGCGTAGGTGGACTTGCGCGTGCCCGGCGGCACCGAGGCCCAGCCTTCATCCTTGCCGACCATCTCGATGTATTCCTTCGACGTCGCCCATGCGGCGAACTTCTTGGCGGCGTCCTGCTGCTTCGAGGTCTTCGGAATGGCGAGCGACCACGACCACAGCCAGTGCGAACCCTTCGGCGTGACGGCCACCGGCGCCGCCGCGAAGCCGATCTTGTCCGACACCTGCGACTGCGCCTTGTTGTAGAGCATGCCGGCGGCGACCGTGGCGTCGATCCACATCGCGCACTTGCCCGACGACATCAGCGTGAGGTTCTCGTTGAAGCCGTTCGAGCTGGCTCCGGGAGGGCCGTCGTTCTTCAGCAGGTCCGCGTAGAAGCCGACCGCCTTCTTCCATTCCGGCGTGTCGAGCTGCGCCTGCCACTTCTCGTTGAACCACTCGCCGCCGTAGGTGTTCACCACCGTCGACACATACGCCATGTTCTCGCCCCAGCCCGCCTTGCCGCGCAGGCAGATGCCGTACTGGCCCTTCGACTTGTCGGTGAGCTTGTCGGCGAACTGCTTGATCTGGTCGTAGGTCGGCTGGTCCGGCATCTTGAGGCCGGCGGCCTGGAACAGGTCCTTGCGGTAGTACGTCATCGAGCTTTCGACGTAGAACGGCAGCGCGAACAGCGTGCCGTTGTAGGAGAGGCCGTCGCGGGCCGTCTTCACGACATCGTCGAGATCGTAGTTGGCGGGCAGGTTCGTCATCGGCGAGAGCCAGCCGCGCTTGCCCCACTGCGGCGCCTCGTATGTGCCGATGGTCACCACGTCGAACTGGCCGCTGTTGGTCGTGATGTCGGTCGTGGCGCGCTGGCGCAGCACGTTTTCCTCGAGGATCACCCAGTTCAGCTTGATGTCGGGATTGGCTTTCTCGAACGCCGGCGAGAGCTTCTTCAACTCGATGATGTCCGGATTGTTGAGCGTCGCGATCGTGATGGTCGCGGCATGCGCCGACAGCGGCACGAGCGCGGCGGCAGCCAGCGCCGCCGACAGCGCCCCGCTCGCGAACGGTGCGCGGCGCGCGCGCGGTTGGGTTCGAACGATGCGTTGAGTGCGTTTCATGAGGTTCGTCTCCTTTTTGTTGGCACGGACGCCGTGGAGGGTCCCGCTGCAATGACCGCGGGCGCCGTGGTTGCCGCTGACTGCTTTTGAGGGTGCGCGACCGGAATCGCGCGTTTGTCGTTGCGTTTTTTCGTTGCGTTTTTTCGTTGCGTTTTTTCGTTGCGTTTTTCGTTGCGTGTGCTATCGGGTGTGCAGTTGCGTGTGCCGCGCTTCGTGTCTGCTGTGACGCCGTTTCACTATAGACGGTGCTTCCTGTGCTTCAAGCCGCATGCAGCGCGCCGCGCCGCGTCAACTCATCCAGTTGCCGCCATCGACGTTGAGCGTCTGCGCCGTGATGTAGTCCGCATCCGCCGAGGCCAGGAACAGCGCCGCGCCCGTCAGGTCGGCGGGCAGGCCCATGCGCCCGAGCGGCACTTCTTCGCCGACGAGCCGCTTCTTCTCGCCGATCGGCCGGTTCTCGTAGCGCGCGAACAGCGCGTCGACGTCCTTCCACATCGGGGTATCGACGACGCCCGGCGCGATGCCGTTCACGTTGATGCGCTCTTTTGCGAGCGCGAGCGCCGCCGATTGCGTATAGCTGATCACCGCCGCCTTGGTCGCGCAGTAATGCGACACGAGCGCCTCGCCGCGCCGTCCGGCCTGCGATGACATGTTGATGATCTTGCCGCCCCGGCCCTGTTCGACCATGCGCTGGGCGACGGCCTGCATCAGGAAGAACATGCCCTTGACGTTGACCGCGAAGAGGCGGTCGTAGATGTCCCAGGATTCGTCGAGCAGCGGGCGCATGTCGAACAGCGCCGCGTTGTTGAAGAGAATGTCGATGCCGCCGAAGCGCTCCACCGTGCGCCCGACGATCTGCGCGATGTCCTCGCGGCGCGTGACGTCGGCCTTGAGCGCGAGCACGCGCGTGGCGTCTTCCGTGAAGCGCCGGGCGAGTTCGCTCTCGTCCCGCACGTCGACGACGACAACCCGTGCGCCTTCTTCCAGATAGCGCTGCGCGACCGCCTCGCCGATGCCACCGCCGGCGCCTGTGATGATCGCGACCTTGTCTCTCAGTTTCACCGATGTCTCCGATTTCTTCCGCTTCACTCACGCGGGTGAGCGAACGCTCCACGAGTGAGCAATTGCTCTTAGTTTGATCGAATGATCGGCGCTGCGCGGGATCGTGTCAAGGCATCCGGCACAGGTTTCGATGCTGCGACGCGCAATCAGCCGGTTTGCTCGGGGAAACCCCATCTGGCATGGCGCGAAACGAGCAACGCACGTTCCCGTACGAGCATTTTTCGCTTGCTTGTGCGGGACGGTTCGGTTCAGCCGTTTGTTGATTTGTGACTCTTGAATGCTTCCAAAACAAGATTGATGTCGCTTAGGCTGGTTTGCTTGGATTTGGCCTTAACTCGAACCGACAGCTTAGCTTCCTGTTGGCAGTCATTTGCCAAGACAAGGCAAATGATCTCTTTGATCCGTTAATCAACAGCAGCAACTTCAATCATACGACAATGACATTATCCAGCAGCATGAAACGAAATATCGGATTAGTGTGCACGACACTCCCATTGGCGCTCCATTCCGTTTTAACTTCCGCATCTTGCGTTCAGGCAACCGACAGTTCATGGAGCATCAACGCGAGTGAAGCAACCGATCCCGGAAGGCGGCTGGTCTGGAAGCGTTGCGCCGTGGGGATGGAATGGGACCAGCGCAGCGGACGTTGCACGGGAGATCCGTTGGGCCTGAGTCATGACGAAGCGAAAAAGGCCGCGAAACGAACCGGACCCGGCTGGCGCCTGCCGACAGCCGAAGAACTGGGCAGTCTGAGACGCAGGACCTGCAGCGGTCCGAAGATCGACGCCAAGGTGTTCCCCGCCGTCGCCGCCTCGGATTTCGGCGAGGGCGCGAATTTCTGGAGCGCCACCGCCGCGGAGATTCCGGGCACGCTCTATTACGTCAATTTCACCGATGGCGCCTACGACTTTCACAGCGCTGGTTTCTCGCTATCGGTTTTCCTCGTCAAGAACTTATAGCTGACCATTTGCAGTCGTTAGCTCGGTCGAATGCATTAGTAGCAGTCAAATCCTGACATACCTTCGTTAAGGCTAATTAACTGCTATTTCCAGCAGTGAATTTGTTTGTCTGAAAACAAAACTTTACGAACACTTAGCGAGAAATCAGGATTGCCTCGTGATTTAATTTTTACGGACAAGGTGCTTGCCCCGTCATTTTCGGCGCAGCAGTTTTTCATCGATGTTCAAACAATCGCGGCGGACATCACGCCCCCCCTTTTCTTGGCGACCGTTCATGACCTTCTCATTCATCGCGGTACCTCATTCAGGACGCAAGCCTTCACCTTCTCTCGCGAATCTGCAGAGCGAAGGCGAATGCTTCGAAATTGCAGGCTGGCAACTCTGGCTGAAGACCTGGCGCGCCGAATCGTTTGCGGCGCTCTCGCATGTGGAACGCCACCAGACGCATGTGCTGATCGGAAGCGTCACGAACATCGACGAACTGCGCGTGCTCGCCGCCACGATTACCGCGGAGGCGCTCACCGCGAACGACGCCGCGGTCCTGCACACCCTGCACCAGGTGTACGGAGACGCCGTCTTCGCCATGGTCGAAGGGCCGTACACGTTCCTGACCTTCGGCTCGCGCGGAACGCTGGCGGTGAAAACCGACGCCCACGGCCTGCAACCGGTGCATGCGGTGAGCGGGCGCAGCGCGTTCTGGCTGACCTCGGAACTGAAGAACGTCGCGCGTTGCCGGCGCGATGAACTGGACTTCCTCCCCGAGGATGACGTGCTCGCCCATGACAACCGGGCAGACACCTTCCTGCCGCTGCGCAACGGCGCACGCCTGCGGCCGGGCTCGGCGTATTCGTTCGGGTCCGATGGCCGCGAACATCCCGTCATGCATTCCGTCAGCTATCTGGGCCATCGGCTGGCCGCGCCGCAGCGCTTGCGCCGCGAGCACGCCCGCGAACTGACCTGTTCGCTGCTGTCCGACTCCATCCGGTCGCTGTCGCGCTGTTCCGGGCCGCTGTCCATTCCGCTGTCCGGCGGGCTCGATTCGAGCATGGTCACGGCCATCGCGGCACGCCACCGGGACGACGTCCGAACCCTGGCGATCGGCACCGGGACAAGCAACGAATTTCCGTTTGCCCGCACCGTCTCGCGCCACGTCCGGACCACGCACAGCGAACAAACCTTCACGGACCAGGAAATCCTGCGCGGCGCGCACGAGGCCATCTACTACAACGAGATCTTCGACGGCCTTTCCGCCGAGATCCAGGCCAGCCTGCTGTGCCTCTATCGAACGCTTGAGGGCATCGGCGGACGCGTCATCACCGGCTATGGCTCCGACCTGCTGTTCGGCGGCGTTCTGAAGCCAGGCAGCGCGCCGGCCGACGTGAACCCCGAACTCTGGCGGCAGATCTATCGCACGCGCTGGACCGGCGAGTTCTCGCCGTTCGGGGCGAATCGCTACGGACTGGACGTGCATCACCCGTTCTGGACGCCGCGGCTTGTCGCGTTCGCACTGAACCTCGCGCCCGACATGAAGGTGGCCACCGATGAAGTCAAGGTGATGTTGCGCGAGTGCGCCGCGGAGCACGCGCTGCTGCCGGACGAGATCGTGTGGCGCAAGAAGATCGGCATTCATGAGGGCTCGTCGGTCAATCAGATCTACGCGTCCCATATCGGCGTCGAGACCGGCGACTACGTCGGCAAGACCCGCTACACCTATCGCCGTTATCGCGCGTTGCTCAGCGGAGAAGACGCGCTTTGAGGCATGCGCCGTGACGCGAGTCACTTCAAGGAAGCTCAAGGAACCGCAAGGAAGCGAAGGAGGACAGGCATGGCAGCAGTTTCCGAAGCAGACGAAGGCAGCATCCGCGTCATCACGTTGCGGCACGCCAATCGCAACAACCCGTTCAGCGCGGAACTCGAAGACAGCGTCAAGGCCGCGCTCGCCCGCGCCGACCGCGACCCGAAGGTCGGCGCGGTCGTCGTGACCGGCGGCCAGGACCGCTCGTTCAGCGCCGGCGGCGACTTCAACGAAGTGCGCCTGCTCAAGGGCGGCACGGATGTCGACGACTGGATCGATCGCGTCACAGAGCTGTACCTCAGCGTGCTGAACGTAGAGAAGCCCACGGTAGCGGCCATCGACGGCTACGCCATCGGCATGGGCTTCCAGTTCGCGCTGATGTTCGACTGGCGTCAGGCCGCGACCACGGCGGAGTTCCGCATGCCCGAACTGCGTCATGGCATCGGCTGCTCGATGGGCGTCGCCATTCTGCGGCATGCCATCGGCCATGCGGCCATGCAGGACATCGTCTTCGCCTGCGAGCCGATTTCCGCCGAACACGCCGTGGACTACCGGATCGTCAACCGCCTCTCGCGGCCCGATGCGCTGCTGCGTGATGCCATCGCCCGCGCGGAAACGCTCGCGAGCTACCCGCAAGTGCCGTATCGCGCGACCAAGGCCACCATCGTCGCCGGCATGCGGGCGGTGCTGGAGCAATCGGCCGAATCGTCCCGGCGCGTGCATCGCGCCGCCTTCGCCGCGCGCAGTCCTCACGCGCACTTTGCCCGCGTACTGGGCGACGAACACGTCGAGGCCGCCAAACGATGAGCCACGCGATGAAACCCGGCGCCTTCCTGTCGCGTCCGCTGGATGCCCGCTCACCCGTTCCGCAAGGCTTCGCGACCTTCGTCGCGAGCGCCGGCATCCGGAATCACGCGCGCGACATCGCCGTGGTGCATGCCGATGCGCCGTGCGCCGTGGCCGGCGTCTATACGCGCAGTCACTTTGCCGGCGCGGCCGTGCGGGCGTCCCGCACGCAACTGGCGAAGGGCAGCGCCCGCGCGTTGCTGGTCATCTCCAAGAACGCGAACGTCGCGACCGGCGTCCAGGGCGAGGCGGATCTCGATGTCTTGCTGGAGACGCTGTCGCAGCAGCTTTCCATCTCGCGCGATGACATCCAGACGGCGGCGACCGGCGTGATCGGCAAGCGGCTGCCCGTCGGGCGCATCGCCGCCTGTCTCGCGCAGACGCGGGAACGCCTGTCGCGGCCACCCGACTTCCTGTCCTTCGCCGAAGCGATCATGACCACCGACACCACGCGCAAGGCCGTCGCGATGCGCGTGGGCAAGAGCGTGCTGGTGGGCATCGCGAAGGGTGTCGGCATGATCGAGCCGGACATGGCCACGCTGCTCGTCTACTTCTTCACCGACGCGCGCATCCCCCAGCCCGCCCTCCAGTCGATGCTGACCCAGGTGGCGGACCGCACGTTCAACTGCATCACGATCGACTCCGACACCTCGACGAGCGACAGTTGCGTCGCGTTTTCGAGCGGGCTTGCCGGACCCGTCGAAACGAACGCTTTCGCCGACGCGCTGCTGGACGTCGCCTCGCACCTGGCCATGCTCGTGCTGCGCGACGGCGAAGGTGTCACCAAGGTATTCACCACGATCGTCGAGCATGCCGAGTCGGATGCCGTCGCGCGCGCCGTCGCGAAATCCATCGCCAATTCGCCGCTCGTCAAGACGGCCATCCACGGCGCGGACCCGAACTGGGGCCGCGTCGCGATGGCCATCGGCAAGTGCGACCGGAAGTACCAGATTGATCCGCAGCGCACCCGCATATCGATCTGCGGCACGTGCGTGTATCCCGCCGTCATCGACGAAGCCACGCTCTCGGCGTTGCGCGAGACGATGGCGGCGGCAGAGCACATCGATATCCGCGTCGACCTCGCGGCCGGACACGGCCGCGCCGAGGCATGGGGCTGCGACCTGTCGCCGGCCTATGTCGCACTGAACAGCCACTACACCACCTAGTGCGTCAAGACATCCCGTTGTTTGTCATCAGCATGGAGCATTGAATGGATACACGCGTACGGCTTTACGAAAGGGAATCGGTGCTGGCGTCCGGTTTCGGAGCGATCCTCAACCGCGAGGCGTTCCTTGCGGCCGACCCGGAAGACATCAAGTCGATCCTGATGGAGAAGGGCTTCGTGCTCGTCCGCGATCTCGACTTCGAACGACAGGACTTCCTGAACCTGTATGCGCGTTACGGCAACATCGTCGCGTATGTGAACGAGCGGGAAAAGGTCGGCTATGGCTATCGGGACACGCTGGAACTCGACGGCGATCAACGCAAGATCGTCACCGGCCGCGGTCAACTGCCGTTTCATGCGGACGGCGGCCTGCTGCTGAGTCAGGTCGACCTCGTGTTCCTGTACGGCGCGCGCATCGAGAACATGCGGTTTCGCGGCGCCACACTGGTCACGGATCACGTCCTCGCGTGCGAGGAACTGCCGCTCCATTTGCGCAACGTGCTGGAGGAGGAAACGTTTGAAGTGCGGGTGACCGAGCGCGGCTATTACGTCGACGTCTCGCCCGAGGGCTGGTTCAAGGTGCCGGTCTTCACGGATCTCGGCTGGGTCAGGAAGATGCTGCTCTACTTCCCGTTCGACGAGGGACAGCCCGCCAGCTGGGAACCGCGCATCGTCGGCTTCACCCCTCACGAGACGAAGAGGTTCTTCACCGAGCTTTCGCAATTCTTCAAAAACCCGCGCTACACCTATACGCATTTCTGGCGCCGCGGCGACCTGCTCATTACCGACAATCGCCGCAGCATTCATGAGCGCGAGGAATTCAACGACCCCGCCATCGAACGCGTGCTCTGGCGCGGACAGACAGCGGAGACAGGTGCATCCGGCCCGGTGCGCGATATCGGTCTGGGCTGATTTGCACGCTTCTCAGCGTGACTTTTGCCGCACTTCGCGCCATGCCCCGGCCCATCGATGATCGGCCGGCGCGTGGCGCTTTCTGGCTCACCTGTTCAGAGGACGCATGGAAACACTTGGCACAATCGACATGACGCAGCGCCTGGTTCCGCTGGATGACTCGCGTTCGGGCATCGTGCAGTTGACGCTGCACGGCGCGACACCGGCCAATGTTCTCGATACGGCGGTGCGGCGGCGCATCGTCGCGACGCTGGAAGCGGCGGCCACGGACCCGGAGATAGCCGCATTAATTCTGTCAGGTCCGACGGGCGGCGCATTTTGCGGCGGCGGCGATGGGCAGGAAGTGTCGAACCTGAACAGCGAGTCGGACGTCGATGCCTGGCTCGACAGCATCATGGCGCTGTATCACGCCGTCCTGAGGTTTCCGAAGCCGGTGATCGCCGCCATCGACGGTCAGGTGAAAGGACAAGGCCTGCAACTCGCGCTGCTGTGCGACATCCGCATCGCGGCTTACGGCGCGCGCTTTTCCGAGCCAGAACTCGCGCAGGGCGTGAGTTGTGCTGTCGGCGCGGCGATGTTGCGGCACTTCGTGCCCCATGGCGTGGTGTCGGAAATGGTCTATGGCTGCAAGGAGTTTGGCGCCATCACCGCGCTCGAACACAGTCTGGTCAACTTCGCGGTGCGCGAACACGAACTGATGCCCATGGCCCTGCATTGGGCTCGCCGGCTGGCGGATCATGCACCGGCCGCGTTCGCGCACACCAAGGGCATCATCGCGCACACCCTGCTGCAGGCGCTGACTGCTTGCCTGCCCGCTGCCCGCGCGACCCATCGGCAACTGCTGGTGCGTCCATGCGCATGACACTGCACGCGATCCTGTGCGGCCTGTGTCTCCTCGCGACAGCGACCGCGAACGCGGCGCTTTCGCAGGCAGCGGCTCCCTGCGCATCGGAAGGCAAGTTCCTGCGCTCCGTCGCGACTTGGCCGGACGTCAGAAGCGCCATCGATGCACGCCTTCCGTATGAATCGAACGCGTCGCAGGCATCGCCGACGCCCTCGCCATTCATGGAAAGCACCCGGGCGCTGCTGAGCGAATCCAGCCAGGGCGAAGTGCAGGACGCTTTTCGCTCACTCTCGCAGCTTGCGCGGGACGGTGATCCGGAGGCGGCGTTGCTCGTCGGCTTCATGCATGCCCAGGGCATGGGCACGCCCACCAACTACTGCGCCGCCCAGGCGTGGTTCTGCCGGGCGGGCGACGGCGGTATCGAGGAAATCAAGCACGCGATGCGAAACCGCTGCCCCGAATCTCAATGACGTTTTTCCACTACCGCGCCGAGCGATGTCCGCTCGCCCCACTTGCCTGACCAGAACATGAAATCGCTGTTATCGAGTTTCGGTGCCATCGCCGTCGGTGTCTTCCTGAGCCTTTCGTCGCCGCTGCATGCAACGGCGCCCGGCCGCTGGATCGAATCCTCCAATCCACCCTACGTGGCGCGTGTCTCAGATGGCACGCTGCTGTCGATCCAGCTTCAGCCCATGCGCCTGAAGCTCGACATGAACGCGCACAACTCGGTCCGATCCGAAACCGACGACTTCAAGCCCGCCCGCTATTCGTTCCCGCGCGCACACGTTCCGCAAGCCGTGCTGCATCGCCTGACGGACATCTATCGCTACGAGCGCCGCAGGGACGTCCCGATCGTCTCCTCCGGCGGCAACTGGGTCATTGCCGAATACTTCCCCGCTCGTTCGCACATTCCGGTCGCGCGCTTCCAGTTGCTGGGCGGGCGCGTGCAGCGTCAGGAACGGCTTGATTCAACCGGCCGCACGACGCAGATCGTCGTCATCGGCTGGGCGCGTGTTGCCGCGTCCGCCGACGAGGAAGCCAGCGATCTCACCGCGCTCGGCGAGCGTCCCGCGTGGATCCGGGTCTTCCGTGTGTCGCCCTCCGGAGCGAAAACCCTGGTGGCGGTCGCCAGGCGCAAGCGCAGTTTCACCGCACCGCCCGACCCCGACCACGTCCCGCAAGACGACGATCTGACGTTCGGCTCGCCGAAGGGCATGCCCGAATGGCGTTCGATGGCCGAGTTCGTCGCCGCCCAGGAAATCGACCTCGACGCCGCCACCCTGTCCGGGAAGTCCGGCACGGCGCAGCGCGCGGGTTCGCGCGTCTGACGCATGTCTCATAAGAACGCCATGCGCGCGTCCGGATCGAGACTTCGCTGGCTGGCCGCCGCGCTCGTCCTGCTGGGCGCGGACGCCCGCAGTGCGGACGACGCCGCGCAAGCTCACTACTACATCGGACGCCAGGGCGACGCGTTCGAATACGCCCGGATGTCCGCCGGCGAAGGCGCGGCCGAACGTCGCGTGCTCGTCTGGTATCTGGGCAACCGGACCGGCAGGACGCCGTCGGTCCGCTATCAGGACGGCGCGAGCGGCGGAACCCTGACCTGCTATGACGATTGCCAGTTCGTTCGCGGCGTGACGACCGTCGCGGGAAAAGTCGTGCATGTGGGACGCATCCGCGTGACGAACGACCCGCTCATCTACGCCATCATGCACGACGCACTCGCCGGGCATCTGTCGAAACGTTGACGGCGGAGGGCCGCGGAGCACGGTCGCTCTTGACCCCGCGTGCATCTTCCGTTGATACGTTATATCATCGCCGGATTGCATTGCGAGCGGCTGGTCCGCTCCGCATTCACCCCTTGCCTGGCTCACGCTCCGCGTGGCCCGAATGTCATGACTGATTCCGTCGAAACCAAGCTCGCGCGCGCCGAGGTGCTGGCCACCGAGCGCGGCGTCGCGCTGACGCCGCTGCGCCGCCACGTGTACGAACTCGTCCTTCAGGCGCACAAGCCGATCGGCGCCTACGATCTCATCGACGCCATGCAGCCCCAGCGCGGCTCGCGCGTGCCGCCCACGACCGTGTACCGGGCGCTTGAATTCCTGGTCGAGAACGGTTTCGTGCATCGCATCGAATCGAAGAACGCGTTTGTCGCCTGCTGCGATGCGGGCAAGCCGCACGAAAGCCAGTTTCTGATCTGCGACGAATGCGGCGCGACGCTCGAAATCCAGGGCCGCGAACTCGCGTCGTCGCTGTCGGCGAGTCCGCCCGCGCATGGCTTCAAGGTGCATCACCAGGTCGTCGAACTGAGCGGCCTGTGCGCCGACTGCCAGAAGAAACATCGGGCGCAGCATCGCCCGCAAGGCGCCTGAAGCGCCCGCCAGCAACGACACCCATCCCGGCTCTGACCGCCACCACACGAGGAAATCGATGAAATTCGCGCACGTCCTGACCTGCTTCGCGCTCGCGCTCGGCTTTTGCAATACCGCTTCCGCGCAGGCGGCGCGCGTGCCGGTCGTCGCGGCAGAAAACTTCTACGGCGACGTGATCCGCCAGCTCGGCGGCGACCACGTTCAGGTGACGAGCATCCTCAGCAATCCGGACGAAGACCCGCACTTGTTCGAGGCCAGCCCGAAAACCGCACGCGCGTTGCAGCATGCGTCGCTCGTCGTGTACAACGGCGCGGACTACGATCCATGGATGGACAAGCTGCTCGCGGCATCGAAGAGCAACGACAAGCGCACGGTGATCGTCGCGGCGCAACTCGTCGGCAAGAAGGCCGGCGACAATCCGCACCTCTGGTATGACCCGGCGACCATGCCGGTCGTCGCGCGCGCGGTGAGCGCCTATCTCGTGAGCGCCGATCCGTCGCACAAGAGCGACTACGACGCCCGTCTCGCGACCTTCCTCGACTCGCTGAAGCCGATCGACGCCAGCGTCGCGCAACTGAAGGCGCACTACAAGGGCGTGCCCGTGACGGCCACGGAACCGGTGTTCGGCTATATGGCCGATGCCATCGGCTTCGAGATGCGTAACCTGCGCTTCCAGATGGCGTCGATGAACGAGACCGAACCGAGCCCCGCCGACATCGCCGCCTTCGAGAAGGACTTGCGCGAACGCCGCGTGCACGTGCTGATCTACAACAGCCAGGCCACCGGCGCGCTGACGAAGCGCCTGCTGGGCGTCGCCAAGGACGCGCACGTGCCGAGCATCAGCGTGACGGAAACGCTGCCGGCGAAGAAGACCTACCAGCAATGGATGCAGTCGCAACTCAACGCACTCGCGGGCGCGCTGCAAGGATGGCAGCAATGAATGCAGCACGACCCGCGCTCGAAGTCGAACACGTCACGCTGGAACTCGGCGGTCGCGAGATCCTGAACGACGCGAGCTTCACGGTCCACAACGGCGAGTTCATCGGCGTGCTCGGACCGAACGGCGCGGGCAAGACCACGTTGATGCGCGCGCTGCTCGGCCTCGTGCCGTTGAAGAGCGGTGCGATCCGCGTCAACGGCGAGGCCGTGGTGCGCGGCAATGCGTCGATCGGCTATATGCCGCAGATCCGCAGCGGTCTCGCCAACCGCCGCGTGCTGGGCCGCGATTTCGTCGCGATGGCCGCGGACGGGCATCGCTGGGGCCTGCCGCATCGCGATGCGCGCGTGCGTGCCGAAGTCGAGCGCGTGCTCGACCTGGTCGGCGCACGGCAGCTTGCGTCGCGGCCGCTGTCGGAACTGTCGGGCGGCGAGCGGCAGCGCCTGCTGCTCGCGCAATGCCTGCTCGGCAATCCGCGTCTCCTGCTGCTCGACGAACCGCTCATCAGCCTCGATCCACGGCATCAGACCGGCGTGGTGGAACTGGTGCGGCGCGTGCAGCGCGAACTGAACATCACGGTGCTGTTTTCGGCGCACGAACTCAATCCGCTGCTGAACTCGCTTGACCGCGTGCTCTATCTCGGCAGCGGCCGCGCGGCGCTCGGCACCGTCGACGAGGTCATCTCGAAGCCGGTGCTGTCACGGCTGTACGGCTCGCCGATCGACGTGATGCGGGTGAACGGGCGCATCTTCGTGATGTCGGGCGATGTCGAGATCGACAAGCTCGATCACGCCCACGAGGAAGACGGCGAACACACGCACGATCATGACCACGGGCACGGGCATGGCCATGCGCATCATCATGAGCACGCCGGCGCTCAGGGCAAGAAGGGAAGCCACACGCACAATGTTTGAATACGACTTCATGGTGAATGCATTCGCGGCGTCGGGAATCGTCGCGGTGCTGGCGGGCATCGTCGGCTATTTTCTGGTGATGCGCGGGCAGACCTTCGCGGGCCACGCGCTCTCGCACGTCGGCTTCACCGGCGCGACCGGCGCGGTGCTGATCGGCATGCCGCCGCTCTGGGGCATGGTCGGCTTCACGCTCGCGGCAGGCATCGGCATGGGCGCGCTCGGCGAAAAGCTCTCCGGCCGCGACGTGGCGATCGGCGTGATTCTCTCGTTGTCGCTGGGCTTCGGCCTGCTGTTCCTGCACTTCTTCACCGCCTATGCCACCCAGGCCACCGCGCTTCTGTTCGGCAACGTGCTCGGCGTCAGCCATGACACGCTGATCGTACTGCTCGGTCTCGCGCTGGTGAGTCTCGCGGCGCTGGCGTTCATCATGCGGCCGCTGATGTTCGCGTCGCTGCAACCGGAACTGGCCGAGGCCAAGGGCGTGTCGCTGCGGCTCGTGTCGGTGCTGTTTCTTGCGATCACCGCGCTCGCAGTGGCAGCGTGTACGCAGATCGTGGGCGTGTTGCTGGTATTCGCGCTGATGGTCGGTCCGGCCGCTGCCGCGCAGAACGTCACGACGCGGCTGTCGTCAGGGCTGTTGCTGGCCGCCGCGTTCGCGCTCGGGCAGGCGTGGCTCGGGCTGACGCTCGCCTACTACACCGACTGGCCGACGAGCTTCTGGATCACCATGCTCGCCGCCGTCGTCTATGGCGCGAGTCTGATCGGACGGCGCGGCGACTGAGTTCTCTCGCCGGCGCCGTCCTGCAAACTCACTTGCACAACACCCGCGCGTGATGCGCGACATGCTCGCCAACGAAGGTCGAGATGAAGAAGTAGCCGTGATCGTAGCCTTCGTGCCGCCGGACGTTCACCGTGTGTCCGGCTTCACGCGCATTGCGCTCGAACACGTCGGGATGCAACTGTTCGGCGAGGAACTGATCCGCCAGCCCCTGATCGATCAGGATGCCGCCCTCGAAGCGCGCGGCCGCATCGCCCTTGATGAGCTCGCTCGCGTCATACTGCTTCCACGCCTCGCGATCGTCGCCGAGGTAGCCGGAAAACGCCTTCACGCCCCACGGACACTGCGACGGCGCCGCGATGGGCGCGAACGCCGACACGCTGCGATAGATGTCCGGATTGCGCAACGCCAGCACGAGCGCGCCGTGCCCGCCCATCGAATGACCGAAGATGCCGATGCGGTCCTCGCGCACCGGCAGTTCCGCGATCACCGTCTTGCGCAATTCCTGCGTCACATACGAGTCCATCCGGTAGTGCTTCGACCATGGCTCGCGCGTCGCATCGACATAGAAGCCCGCTCCCGCGCCGAAGTCCCACGCGTCCTTCTCGCCGGGAATGTCGGCGCCGCGCGGCGACGTATCCGGCGCGATCAGCGCAATGCCGTGCTCCGCGGCGTAACGCTGCGCGCCCGCCTTGATCGGAAAGGTTTCTTCGGTGCAGGTCAGGCCGGCGAGGTAGAACAGCGCCGGCACCTTGCCCGACGCGGCCTGCTTCGGCAGGAAGACCGAGAAGCGCATCGGCAGGCCGATGCTTCGGGCGTCGTGCTTGTAGATGCGCTGCACGCCGTCGAAACAGCGGTGCTCTTCCACGAGTTCCAGCATGAAGGCCTCCGGGTTCAGTAGACCACGACCGAGCGGATCGACTCGCCTTTCTTCATCAGGTCGAAGCCGTCGTTGATCTGCTCGAGCTTGAGATGGTGGGTGATCAGGTCGTCGATATTGATCTTGCCTTCCATGTACCAGTCGACGATCTTCGGCACGTCGGTACGCCCGCGTGCGCCGCCGAACGCCGAACCTTTCCACTCGCGGCCCGTGACCAGCTGGAACGGCCGCGTGCTGATTTCCTGCCCGGCCGCCGCCACGCCGATGATGAACGACTGGCCCCAGCCCTTGTGCGTGCATTCGAGCGCCTGGCGCATCAACGTCGTGTTGCCGACGCATTCGAACGAATAGTCCGCGCCGCCGTCGGTCAACTGCATGATGTGATCGACGACGTTCTCCACTTCCTTCGGGTTGATGAAGTGCGTCATGCCGAACTTCTTCGCCAGCTCGATGCGGCCCGGATTGATATCGACGCCGATGATCTTGTCCGCGCCGACCATCTTCGCGCCCTGGATCACGTTCAGTCCGATGCCGCCCAGCCCGAACACGACGACGTTCGCGCCCGCCTCGACCTTCGCCGAATACACCACCGCGCCGACGCCCGTGGTCACACCGCAGCCGATGTAGCAGATCTTGTCGAACGGCGCGTCTTCACGCACCTTGGCCACCGCGATTTCTGGCACGACGATGTAGTTCGAGAACGTCGACGTGCCCATGTAGTGGAACAGCGGCTTGCCGTCGAGCGAGAAACGCGAAGTGGCATCGGGCATCAGGCCCTTGCCCTGGGTCGCGCGGATCTTCTGGCAGAGATTGGTCTTGCGCGACAGGCAGAATTTGCACTCGCGGCATTCCGGCGTGTAGAGGGGAATGACGTGATCGCCCTTGCGCAGCGTGCCGACGCCCGGTCCGACATCGACGACCACGCCCGCGCCCTCGTGCCCGAGGATCGCCGGGAAAATGCCTTCCGGGTCCGCGCCCGACAGCGTGTAGTAGTCGGTATGGCAGATGCCGGTTGCCTTCACTTCGATCAGCACCTCACCGGCGCGCGGACCTTCGAGATCGACCTCTTCGATCGTCAGCGGCTTGCCTGCTTCCCATGCGATTGCGGCTTTCGTCTTCATCGTTCAGCTCCTCGGTTTTGATTGGCGGATTCGGTTCAGCGCACGACGTTCAAGACTTCGTAGCATGCGCCCATCGTGTGATAGTCGGTCTTGCCGGCGGGACTCTTTTCGTCGCTGTACTGGCGGTTGTCGCGCGTCAGGATGCGATACCACGCGCCCCACTTGTGATCGACGAAATGCTCCCAGGAATAGGCCCACAGGCGGTCGTAATCGTTCCAGTAGCGCGCGGCGAGCGTCGTGTCGCCCGCGCTGCGCGCGTGCTCCGCGAGCAGCGCCGCCGCCGCGAGCGATTCCGCCTGCACCCAGAAATACTTGTCCTCGTCGTAGAACTGGCCTTCGGGGTCGAAGCCATAGACCATGCCGCCGTGCTCGTGATCCCACGAGCGCTCCAGCGCCCGGTCGAACAGGTCGCGCGCGCGCACGGCATGCCAGGCTTCCGGACGATGCCGGTCGAGGATCAGCAGCAGCTTCGCCCATTCGGTCTGGTGTCCCGGCTGGAAACCCCACGGCCGGAAGATGTTGCTGCGGTCGCCCTTGTTGTAGTCCCAGTCGACGGACCAGTCCGGCTTGTAGTGCTCCCACACGAGCCCGCCCGCGAGCGCCGCCTGACGGTTCACCATGTTGTCGGCGAGCAGCGCGGCGCGGTCGAGATAGCGCGCGGCGCCGGTGGCCTCGAACGCGGCGAGCAGCGCCTCGCAGGTGTGCATGTTGGCGTTCTGGCCGCGATACTCCGACACTTCCCAGTCCGCGCTCGCCTCGTCCTTGTAGAGACCATGCGGCGCGTCCCAGAAGCGGGCTTCCATCAGGTCCCAGGTTTCGTCGAGATAGGCGCGCGCCTCGTCGACGCCGGCTTCGACCGCCTTCGCATACGCGAGCATGACGAACGCCAGTCCGTAGCAATGATTGGTCGCGTCCGTCACCTCACGGCCGTTCAGCGTCCACGCGTAGCCGCCCGTCTGCGGATTGCGGTGAAACTCGCGCAGATAGTCGATGCCATGCACCACGCCGCCGCGATATTCGTCCATGCCCCAATGCTTCCAGGCCATCGCGTAGTTGAAGACGAAGCGCGTGCTCGACACCAGATGCCGCGAGGTGCGGTCGTAGATCGTGCCGTCGTTCTTGTAGTAGTGGAAAAAGCCGCCCGCCGGGTCCATGCAGTGCGGGTGATAGAAGGTCATCGTGCGCAGCACGTGGTCCAGCAGGAAGGCGCGCGAACGGAAGTCAGGATGGGACGGCGAAGGTGCGGGCATGGCGGATTCCGGAGTGAGCTGGACGATAGCGGGCATCATGCGCCGCTCATATGAAGCGTCGCTTCATGATGCGCGGCGCGCGTTGCATCGGCTTCGAGGGTACGCAAGTTTAAGCGCTCTCGCGGCGGACCGTGAACCCGCCGTCGGACCGCGTGTCCGGATCGAGGACGCGCAGGAAGCGTTCGTCGAGCGACAAACCGGCGATGTAAAGCGCATCGATTCCAGGAAAAACCATGGGACGGCGGAGCGAAAAAAGGCCTTAGGGAAAACGCGCAAAACGGGGGTTTACCCCTGCGCCGCGCGACCCGCGTCAAAAATCGACTATACGCACGGGGTAATGCACATCATAACGAGCACCGCAGGAAGTGCGCCTTGCACGACCCGACGAATTTCCCTTGCAATGCGCCAAACCCCTTGTAGCCGGGACCTGCGCACGTTTGCGTCCGCGCCGCCGCGCCCGATCCATATCGGCGGGCGAACGCGACGTATAGCGCCGCGTGGTCTTGTTCATGCATTTTGATGCACTTAACGTGGAGGCCATTCTTGTTAGAAGGCAATAAAGGAGAGAGACATGGCATCAAGTTCGGTGAATCCGTCCGTGCATCCGTGCGACGAGCGGCTGCCTGCCGGTCAGTTGCTGACCCTCGGCATCCAGCACGTGCTCGTCATGTACGCCGGCGCGGTCGCGGTGCCGCTGATCCTCGGCGCCGCAATGGGCTTGCCGAAGGACCAGGTCGCGTTCCTCATCAGCGCTGACCTGTTCTCCTGCGGCGTCGCGACGCTGATCCAGACGCTCGGCCTGTGGATCTTCGGCATCCGCCTGCCGGTCATCATGGGCTGCACCTTCGCCGCGGTCGGCCCGATGGTCGCCATCGGCACGAATCCCTCGCTCGGCATTCTCGATGTCTTCGGCTCGACCATCGCGGCCGGCGTGATCGGCATCCTGCTCGCGCCGATGATCGGCAAGCTGCTGCGCTTCTTCCCGCCGGTCGTGGTGGGCACGGTCATCGCGGTGATCGGGCTCTCGCTGATGGGCGTCGGCATCAACTGGGCGGCGGGCGGCGTCGGCAATCCCGACTACGGCAACCCGGTGTTCCTGCTGCTCTCGCTCGTCGTGCTCTCGCTGATCCTGCTCATCAACAAGTTCGCGCGCGGCTTCATCGCCAATATCTCGGTGCTGCTCGGGATCGTCGCGGGCTTCGTCATCGCCGCGCTGCTCGGCCGCGTCAACATGGACGGCGTGGCCCATGCGCCGTGGGTCGGCATCGTGCTGCCGTTCCACTTCGGCCTGCCGCATTTCGATCCGCTCTCCGTCGCGACGATGGTCATCGTCATGTTCGTCACGTTCATCGAGTCGACCGGCATGTTTCTCGCGGTCGGCGATCTGGTCGAACGTCCCGTCGATCAGAAGTCGCTGGTGCGCGGACTGCGCGTCGATGGCCTGGGCACGCTGATCGGCGGCATCTTCAACTCGTTCCCGCATACGTCGTTTTCGCAGAATGTCGGGCTGATCGGCGTGACCGGCGTGAAGAGCCGCTTCGTCTGCGCGACCGGCGGCGTCATCCTGGTCGTGCTCGGCCTGTTCCCGAAGATGGCACAGGTCGTGGCTTCCGTGCCGCCGTTCGTGCTGGGCGGCGCGGGCATCGTGATGTTCGGCATGGTCGCGGCAAACGGCATCAAGACGCTGTCGCGCGTGGACTTCTCGACCAATCATCACAACCTGTTCATCGTCGCGGTCAGCGTGGGCATGGGCATGGTGCCGGTCGTCGCGCCGAAGTTCTTTACCCAACTGCCGCACGCGCTCGAACCGATCCTCCACAGCGGCATTCTGCTGGCCTCGGTGACGGCGGTGATTCTGAACATCGTGTTCAATGGCGTGCGCAAGGAACGCGAGGCGCGGCGCGAGATCCGCGAAGCCGCGCACGATTTCGATGGCGCGGCGCACGCAGGCGACGCGCATTGATGATGGAGTAGTCCCAGGAAGTGCTTGCGTTGAGCGCCGCGACGAAAGTTGCGGCGTTTTTTTTTGTGTGCTCGCGTGACCCGCAGGCGTAGCGCGGCGTGTAAGCGGCAGGCGCCTCACGACGCCTGCGCCCATCACGAACTCGCGTCCGCCGGACGCGGCGCGTCTCCCGTCTTCTCAATCCACCCGCCGCCGAGCGCCTGATACAAACTCACCAGATTCGCCAGCCGCTGTGTGCGCGCGGAAACGAGCGTCTGCTGCGCGGCATAGAGATCCTGCTGCGCCGTCAGCACGTTCAGATAGCCATCGACACCTTGCCGGAAGCGCAGCGTCGAAAGATCCAGACGACGCTGCTGCGCAGCCGTATCGCGCTCGAGCGCCGCGATCTGCTGATCGAAGGTGCCGCGCGCGGCCAGACCGTCGGCGACGTCGCGGAACGCCGACTGGATGGTTTTCTCGTAGCGCGCCACCTCGATGCGCTTGCTGACGTTCGCCAGGTCCAGGTTCGCGACGTTCTGGCCGCCCGAGAAGATCGGCAGGGTGATGGTCGGCGCAAAGCTCCACGCCGCCGAGCCCGGCTTGAACAGCCCGCCGAGCGACGGACTCAGCGTACCGAAGCTGCCGGTCAGCGAGATGCTCGGAAAGAACGCCGCGCGCGCCGCGCCGATGTTCGCATTGGCGGCAACCAGGTTCTGCTCCGCCTCCATGATGTCCGGACGTCGCAGCAACAGGTCCGACGGCAGTCCCGCCGGCAGGTCGGTCAGCATCGGCTGGCGAGCGAGCGGCTGACCTTCCGGAAGATCGTCCGGCACGGGTTCGCCGAGCAGCAGCGCGAGCGCGTTCACCGCCTGGGCCCGCGCGCGTTCCTGCGCCTGCAGATTGGCCGCCGCGGTTTCCATCACGGTTTGCGACTGGCTCAAATCCAGCTCAGACGCCGTGCCGTTGTCGAACTGCAGCTTGACGATGCCGAACGAATCGCCCGCGCTCTTCAGTGTCTGGCGCGTGACGGCGAGGAGATCGTCGGCTTGCAGCACTTGCAGGTATTGCGTCGCCACCTGTCCGACCAGCGAAATCTCGGCCGCCTTGCGTGCATAGGCAGTCGCGAAATAGGTGGCGAGCGCCTGGTCCTTCAGGCTCTGCACGCGGCCGAACAGGTCAATTTCCCACGACGCGTTCAGGCCCACGGAGTAGCTGTTCTGGATCGTCTGGTTGGCGAACGCGAGATCCTGCGGCGTGCGCTGCTTCGTCTGTCCGCCCTGCGCGCTCACCGACGGCAGCAGCCCGGCGCGGGCGATGCGGTATTGCGCCTGCGCCGCCTGCACGTTCAGCACCGCGACGCGCAGATCGCGGTTGTTGCGCAAGGCGATGTCGATGAGTTGCTGCAAGCGGACATCGATGAAGAAATCGCGCCAGCCGACATCGGCGGCGGGCGTGGCGGACGCGTTTTGTGCAGCCTGCGCCGCATATACGCCATCGGCGGGATAGCCCGCGGGCACCGGCGACGCCGGCTGCGCGTACTTGGGCGCGAGCGTGCAGCCGCCGGCAAGCCACGCGATGGCGGCGGCAATCAAGGTCAGTCTCAGCATGTCAGTGTCCCTCCTTTGCCGGCTTCCGCGCGGCGCTTCTGGTCGTAGTGCGCGAGCGCGGCTTGCGGGTCCTCCTTGTCGCCGCCGAAGCGCGAACGCACGACGACGAAGAACATCGGCACCATGAAAATGGCCAGGAAGGTCGCGGTGAGCATGCCGCCGATCACGCCCGTGCCGATCGCGTGCTGGCTGCCCGAGCCCGCGCCGTTGCTGATGGCGAGCGGCAGCGTGCCGAGAATGAAGGCCAGCGAGGTCATCAGGATGGGCCGCAGACGCAGGCGCGCCGCTTCCATCGCTGCTTCGACCGGACCCATCTTCTGGGTGAGCTGCAGGTCGCGCGCGAATTCCACAATCAGGATGGCGTTCTTCGCCGACAGCCCCACCGTGGTCAGCAGGCCGACCTGGAAGAACACGTCGTTTTCCAGACCGCGCAGCGACACGGCAAACAACGCGCCGATCACGCCGAGCGGCACGACCATGATCACGGCGAACGGCACCGACCAGCTCTCGTACAGCGCCGCGAGACACAGGAACACGACGAGGATCGAGATGCCGTACAGCACGGGCGCCTGCGAGCCCGACTGGATCTGCTGATAGGACAGCCCGGTCCATTCGAAGCCGATGCCCGCCGGCAGCTTCGCCGCGAGCGCTTCCATGGCGGTCATGGCCTGCCCGGTGGATTTGCCGGGCGCGGCAACGCCCTGGATCTCGATCGACGAACGGCCGTTGTAGCGTTCGAGCTTCGGCGAGCCGTAGCTCCAGTTGCCGGTTGCGAACGACGAGAACGGCACCATCGCGCCCGACGCATTGCGCACGTACCAGCTGTCGATGTTCTCCGGCGCCATGCGGAACGGCGCATCGCCTTGCAGGTAGACCTTCTTGATGCGGCTGTCGGTATCGAGGAAGTTATTGACGTACTTCGACGCCCACGCAATCGAGAAGGTCTGGTCGATCGCCGACGGATCCACGCCCTGCGAAAGCGCCTTCTGGCGGTCGATGTTGACGCGGAACTGCGCGGTATCGTTGAGGCCATTCGGACGCACCTGCGCCAGCGACGGATCCTTCGCCGCCATGCCGAGCAACATCGCGCGCGCCTGCATCAGCTTCTCGTGACCGAGACCCGCGCGATCCTGCAACTCGAAGTCGAAGCCCGCCGCCGTGCCGAGTTCCGGAATGGACGGCGGATTCACCGGGAACACCAGCGCATTCTTGTAGCCGGCGAAGTGCCCGAAGGTCCGGCCGACCAGCGCCTGCACCTTCTCCTTCGCGCCGGTGCGCTTGGCGAAGTCCTTCAGGCGCACGAACACGAGGCCCGCATTCTGGCCGCGGCCCGCGAAGCTGTAGCCGTTCACGGTGAAGGCTGATTCGACGATCGCGCCTTCCTGCTTGAGCAGATAGCCCGAGACGTCGTCGAGCGCGCGCTGCGTCAGTTCCTGCGTGGAGCCGGCTGGCGTCGCGACGAGCACGAACATCGTTCCCTGGTCCTCGTCGGGCAGGAAGGCTTTCGGCAGCCGCGCGAACAGCAGCGCGACCGCCGCGATGATCACCAGATAGACGATCATGAAGCGGCCCGAGCGGCGGATCACCTGATACACGCCGTCGTGATACTTCTCCTGGCTGCGAGCGAACACGCGGTTGAACCAGCCGAAGAAGCCGGTGGTCTTCGGCCCGTGTCCCGGCGGCAGCGGCTTCAGGAGCGTGGCGCACAGCGCCGGCGTGAGGATCATCGCCGTGAGCACGGAGAGGCCCATGGAGGCCACGATCGTCAGCGAGAACTGCCGGTAGATGGCGCCCACCGAGCCGCCCGAGAACGCCACCGGCACGAACACCGCCGCCAGCACCAGCGCCACGCCGACCAGCGCGCCGGTGATCTGGCTCATCGCGCGGCGCGTGGCCTCCTTCGGTCCGAGACCCTCCTCGGTCATCACCCGCTCGACGTTCTCCACCACGACGATCGCGTCATCCACCAGCAGGCCGATGGCGAGCACCATGCCGAACATCGACAGCGTGTTGATCGAGAAGCCCGCCGCCGACATGATCGCGAAGGTGCCGAGCAGCACCACCGGCACGGCAAGCGTGGGGATCAGCGTGGCGCGCAGGTTCTGCAGGAACAGGTACATCACGAGGAACACCAGCACGATGGCCTCGAACAGCGTCTTCACCACCTCGCTGATGGACTGTCTGACGAACGGCGTCATGTCGTAGGGATACTCGACGACCAGCCCCGGCGGGAAGAACTTCGAGAGCTCGTCGATCTTCGCGCGCACGGCGTTGGCGGTGGCCAGCGCGTTCGCGCCGGTCGCCAACTGGATGCCGAAGCCGGCGGCCGGCTTGCCGTTGTAGCGCGTCTCGAAGATGTAGTTCTCACCGCCCAGGCCCACGCGCGCGACGTCCTTGATGCGCACCTGCGAGCCGTCCTGGTTCACCTTCAGCAGCACGTTGCCGAACTGCTCGGGCGTGCGCAGCAGCGTGGCTTCCGTGATGGTCGCCTGCATCGCCTGGCCGGGCACGGCGGGCGTGCCGCCCAGTTGCCCCGCCGCGACCTGCACGTTCTGCGTCTGCAGCGCGTTCTGCACATCGACCGGCGTGAGGCTGTACTGCGTCAGCTTGTTCGGGTCGAGCCAGATGCGCATCGCGTATTGCGTGCCGAACAGCGTCACCGTGCCGACGCCGTTGAGACGGCTCACCGGGTCCTGCACGTTCGACGCCACGTAGTTCGCGAGGTCCTCGCGGCTCATGCTGCCGTCCTTCGACACGAACGCGAGCACCAGCAGGAAGCTGCTGCTCGACTTCGACACGCTGGTGCCCAGTTGCTGCACGACCTGCGGCAGGTTAGGCGTAGCCAGTTGCAAGCGGTTCTGCACCTGCACCTGTGCGATGTCGGCATTGGTGCCGGCGGCGAAGGTCAGCGTCACGGTGGCGGTGCCGCTGTCGTCGGAGGTGGAGGACAGGTACAGCAGATGGTCGAGACCGCTCATCTGCTGCTCGATCACCTGTGTCACCGTGTTTTCAACGGTCTGGGCCGAGGCGCCCGGATAGGTGGCGGAAATCTGGATGGCGGGCGGTGCGATCGTCGGATACTGCGCGACCGGCAAGGTCGCGACCGACGCCGCGCCCGCCAGCATCAGGATGATGGAGATCACCCACGCGAAAATCGGGCGATCGATGAAGAAATTGGCCATGGCGCGTGTCTCCCTTCCTTACGCACCACCGGCGCCGGAACCGCCGGAAGCGGCAACCGGCGTTGCGGCGGACGCGCCCGGCAGATGCGCCGGCTGCGTCTTCACCGTCATGCCGGGACGCACCTTGTCGATGCCCTCGACGATCACGCGCTCACCCGGCTGCAGCCCGCTGTCGACGATCCAGTTCTGTCCGTAGGTGCCGCCGGTGACGAGCGGACGCAGCGTGACCTTCTCGTCGCGGCCGACGACCAGCGCCTGCGCCCCGCCCTTCTGGTCGTGCGACACGCCCTGCACGGGCACGACCAGCGCGTTCGGATTCACGCCTTCCTCGATGCGCGCGCGCACGAACATGCCCGGCAGCAGCACGCGGTCCTTGTTCTCGAACATCGCGCGCACGGTCACGGAGCCGGTGGACGGGTCCACGGTGACGTCGCTGAATTGCAGCTTGCCCTGCTCGGGGTACACGCAGCCGTCTTCCAGGATCAAGCTCACTTTCGCCGCGTTCGGGCCATGGGTGGCGAGCCGCCCTTCCTGGATCTGCCGGCGCAGCCTGAGACCGTCGATGCTCGACTGGGTCAGGTCCACGTACATGGGGTCGAGCTGCTGGACCGTCACCATCAACGTGGCTTGGGCGGCCTGCACATAGGCGCCCGGCGTGACCTGCGAGATGCCGGCCTGGCCCGTGACGGGCGCGACGACATCGGTATAGCCGAGGTTGATCTGCGCGGCGTCGATCGCGGCCCGTGCCGATGCGACATCCGCCGCGGCCTGCGACTGCGCGGCGACGGCGTTGTCGTAGTCCTGCCGGCTGACCGCGTTCGATGCAACCAGCACCTTGTAGCGCGTGGCCTGCGCGGTGGTCGAGTCGAGATTGGCGCGCGCCTTCGCGAGCGACGCCCGGGCGTTGTTCAACTGCACGATGTATGGCGCCGGATCGATCTTGTACAGACGCTGCCCGGCCTTGACGACGCTGCCTTCGGTGAACTCGCGGCGCAGCACGATGCCGTCGACGCGCGCCCGCACCTGGGCGTCGAGGTAGGCGCTGGTGCGCCCGGTCAGTTCGGTCGAGACGGGCACCGTGACGGGCGCCAGCGTGACGACGCCGACTTCCGGCGTGTGCGGCGTCATCGCGGGACGCTTTTCCCCGCAGGCGGCGGTCAGCATGGCGACCGTCGCGACACCGATGAAGCGATATGGAATCCGTGTGAGACGCATGGAACGCGAACCTCTTTGATGACTGAAATTGAAATGACGCAGGGCACCCAGGGGCACCCGCGGGCACCCGCGAGGACCCGCGCGTGCGCAGCCACGCGCGCCGGACACGATGGCCGTGCGCACGCTGTGCAAGATGCGATGCGAGGGCCGCTCAGGCAGCCCCGATGGTGGGAATCACTGGCACTTCGGACTGGACCTCGCGCTGGAAAGGCGCCGTGCAGAGCGCCGCGCGTCGTGTCGGAAAGCGGATCGGAATATTTCGGGATGACTAATCTTTTTGCTTGCTCGCATCGCGGGATTTCAGCGTTTCGATACAGCCCGCCGCGTTGTTTCGACTGGCGCTCAACACACGCCGACGACCCCACGGACAGGCCACAGAGACTGACGCAGTAGTTGCTGCGGCAAGCAATTGATTATAGTGAGCGCGCGCGTTCAGTCCGCCCGATCATCGGGCAGATCCGTCAACGTTTGTCGTTGCTTGTTGAATTTCAACAAACGCTGTCATCGCCGGCCCGTTATGGGCGAAAAAAAGCCCGGCGCAAGGCCGGGCTTCATTGCATCGAGCGGAACGGAAGGCGTCAGCCCGCCGGCGCCGAGGCCGGCTGCGGCGCGCTCTGCGAACCGTAGTCCACGGGCGCGTCCGCGGGGCGCGGGGCATCGCCGGAATGCTCGATCCAGCCGCCGCCGAGATACTGATACAGATCGACGAGGTTGGTCAGGCGATTCAAACGCGCCGTAATCAGCAGCTGTTGCGCCGAGTAAAGGTCGGTCTGCGCCGTCAGCACCGTCAAATAGCTGTCCACGCCGTTGCGGTAACGCAGGTCGGACAACTCCAGCCGGCGGCTTTGCGATTGCACGAAACGCTCGAGCGACTTGATCTGCTCGTCGTAGGTGCCGCGCGCCGCCAGACCGTCCGCCACTTCGCGGAAGGCCGTCTGGATCGCCTTTTCGTAGTTCGCGATCTCGACACGCTTCTGGATGTTCGCCAGATCCAGGTTCGCCACGTTCTGACCGCCTTCGAAGATCGGCAGATCGATCGTCGGCGCGAACGACCACGCGGCGGAGCCCGGCTTGAACAGACCGCCGAGGCTCGGCGAGAGCGTGCCGAAACTGCCCGTCAGCGACACCTTCGGGAAGAACGCCGCGCGCGCCGCGCCGATGTTCGCGTTCGCCGCGAGCAGCGACTGCTCGGCGGCCGCGATATCCGGACGACGCGTCAGCAGATCCGACGGCAAGCCCGCCGGGATGTCCGAGAGCAGGTTCTGCGTGTCGAGCGGCATGCCCTTCGGCAGCCCTTCCGGCAGCGGTTCGCCGACCAGCAGCACGAGCGCGTTCTCGGCCTGGGCGCGCAGACGCGCCTGGGCCTGCAGATTCGCCTGCGCCTGCTGCACGACGCCTTCCGACTGGCGCAGGTCGAGTTCCGAACCCGTGCCGTTGTCGAACTGCAGCTTCGTGATGCGATACGACTCCTGCGCCGTCTTCAGCGTGTTCTGCGTGACAACGAGCTGATCGTCGTAGGCGAGCATCGTCAGATACTGGTCCGCCACCGAGGACACCAGCGAGATCTCCGCCGCCTTGCGCGATTCCGCCGTCGACAGATACTGCGCCAGCGCCTGGTCCTTCAGGCTCTGTATGCGGCCGAAGAAGTCGATTTCCCACGAGGCGTTCAGACCCACGCTGTAGGTATTCGAGATCGTCTGGTCGAAGAACGACAGGTTCCTCGGCGTGCGCTGCTTGCTTTGCGACGCAGCCGCATCGAGCGTCGGGAACAGGCCCGCGCGCGTGATGCGGTATTGCGCCTGCGCGGCCTGCACGTTCAGCACCGACACGCGCAGGTCACGGTTGTTCTTCAGCGCGAGCGCGACGATCTGCTGCAGTCGTGCGTCGGCGAAGAAGTCGCGCCAGCCGATCTCCGGCGCGCTCTGGCCGTTGGCCGTGCGGCCGTTGCTCGCCGTGGAGTTCGCGTCGGGCTGGGTCGCATAGACGCCGCCCTGCGGGAACTCCTGCGTGACCGGCGCGGCCGGGCGCTCGTATTTCGGCGCCATGGTGCAGCCGGCGGCGAACAGCGCCACGGCGGCCGCGATCAAGGAATGTTTAAGCATCTCAATGTCCTTCCTTATTCGATGCATCCGGGCCGTGCGAGTCGCCATGCGGACCATCGAAACCGCCCGAACCCGGCGAGGCCACATCCTTGCTCTTGCTGAACTTCGAGATCACGACGAAGAACATCGGGATCATGAAGATGGCAAGGAAGGTCGCGGTCAGCATCCCGCCGATCACGCCCGTGCCGATCGCGTGCTGGCTCGCCGAACCCGCGCCGTTGCTGATCGCGAGCGGCATCACGCCGAGAATGAACGCGAGCGAGGTCATCAGGATCGGGCGCAGCCGCAGCCGTGCCGCTTCCATCGCCGCTTCCACGGTCGACATGCCCTGCATGCGCAACTCCCGCGCGAATTCCACGATCAGAATCGCGTTCTTCGCCGACAGACCCACCGTCGTCAACAGGCCGACCTGGAAGAACACGTCGTTCTCCAGCCCGCGCAGCGTCGCGGCAAGCAGCGCGCCGAGCACGCCCAGCGGCACCACCATGATGACCGAGAACGGGATCGACCAGCTTTCATACAGCGCCGCGAGACACAGGAACACGACGAGGATCGAGATGCCGTACAGGATCGGCGCCTGCGAACCCGACTGGCGTTCCTGATACGACAGGCCCGTCCACTCGTAGCCGATACCCGCCGGCAGCTTCGCCGCGATCGCTTCCATCGCCGTCATGGCCTGGCCGGTCGACTTGCCCGCCGCGGCCGCGCCCTGGATTTCCATCGCCGAGATACCGTTGTAACGCTCGAGCTTCGGCGAACCGTAGATCCATTCGCCGGTCCCGAATGCGCCGAACGGCACCATGGTTCCGGAGGCATTGCGCACGTACCACTTGTTCAGGTCGTCCGGCGTCATGCGGAACTGGGCATCGCCCTGCACGTAGACCTTCTTGATCCGGTTGTCGACGTCGAGGAAGTTGTTCACGTACTGCGACGCCCAGGCAATCGAGAAAGTCTGGTCGATGTCCGTCACCGCCACGCCCAGCGCGTTCGCCTTCTCCCGGTCGACGTTCACCTTGAACTGCGGCGTGTCGTTCAGGCCGTTCGGACGCACCTGCGCGAGCATCGGGTCCTTCGCCGCCATGCCGAGCAGCATGTTGCGCGCTTCCATCAGCTTCGCGTGCCCCATCCCCGCGCGATCCTGCAGCTCGAAGTCGAAGCCCGCCGCCGTGCCGAGTTCGGGAATCGAAGGCGGATTGACCGGGAAGATCATCGCGTCCTTGTAGGGCGCGAAGTGCATGAACATCCGCCCGACCAGCGCCTGCACCTTCTGGTCGCTGTGCTGGCGGTCCGCGTAGTCCTTCATCCGCACGAACACGAGACCGGAGTTCTGGCCGCGGCCCGCGAACGAGAAGCCGTTCACCGTGAACACCGACTCGACGATCGACTTCTCGTCCTTCAGCAGATAGTCCTGCACGTCCTTCAGCACGTGCGCGGTGTACTCCTGCGTGGAACCGGCCGGCGCCTGCACGAGCACGAACATCGTGCCCTGGTCTTCATCGGGCAGGAACGACTTCGGCAGACGCAGGAACAGCATGCCCACCGCGACGATCACCACGATATAGATGATCAGCCAGCGGCCCGAGCGCCGGATCACGTGCTGCACGCCCTTGTGATACTTGTCCTGGCTCTTGTTGAAGTTGCGGTTGAACCAGCCGAAGAAACCCTTCTTCTCGCCCGTGTGCCCTTCCGGATGCGGCTTCAGGATCGTCGCGCACAGCGCCGGCGTCAGCACCAGCGCGACCATCACGGACAGCACCATCGCGGCCACGATCGTCAGCGAGAACTGCCGGTAGATCGCGCCCACCGAGCCGCCCGAGAACGCCACCGGCACGAACACCGCCGACAGCACCAGCGCCACGCCGATCAGCGCGCCGGTGATCTGGTCCATCGCCTTGCGGGTGGCCTCGCGTGGAGACAAGTGCTCCTCGGACATCACCCGCTCGACGTTCTCCACGACCACGATCGCATCGTCCACCAGCAGGCCGATGGCGAGCACGAGGCCGAACATCGACAGCACATTGATGGAGAAGCCCACCGCCGACATGATCGCGAAGGTGCCGAGCAGCACCACCGGCACGGCGATGGTCGGGATGATCGTGGCCCGCAGGTTCTGCAGGAACAGATACATCACGAGGAACACCAGCACGATGCCTTCGATCAGCGTCTTGACCACTTCCTCGATCGACAGGCGCACGAACGGCGTCGTGTCATACGGATACTTGACGACGAGACCGTGCGGGAAGTACTTCGACAGCTCGTCGACCTTCGCGCGGACCGCCTTCGCCGTGGCCAGCGCGTTCGCGCCGGTGGCGAGCTGGATACCGAAGCCCGCCGTCGGCTGACCGTTGTACTTGGTGTCGAAGTTGTAGTTTTCGCCGCCGAGCTCGATGTGCGACACGTCCTTCAGGCGCACCTGCGAGCCGTCCTGGTTCACCTTCAGCAGGATGTCGCCGAACTGCTCGGGCGTGCGCAGCAGCGTGGCTTCCGTGATGGTTGCCTGCAACATCTGCCCCGGCACCGACGGCGTGCCGCCGAGCGCGCCCGCCGCCACCTGCACGTTCTGGTTGGTGATGGCGTTCTTCACGTCCACCGGCGTGAGCGAGTAGTTCGTGAGCTTGGTTGCATCGAGCCAGACGCGCATCGCGTACTGCGAGCCGAACAGCGTGGTGGTGCCGACGCCGTCGAGACGCGAGAGCGGATCCGCTATGTTCGACGCCACGTAGTTCGCGAGGTCGTACTTGTTCATGCTGCCGTCTTCGGACACGAAGGCGAGCACCAGCAGGAACGAAGAACTTGACTTCGTGACCTTGGTGCCGAGCTGCTGCACGACCTGCGGCAGGAGCGGCGTCGCGAGCTGCAGCTTGTTCTGCACCTGCACCTGCGCGATGTCGGGGTTGGTGCCCGCCGCGAAGGTCAGCGTGACGGTGGCCGTGCCCGAGTCATCGGAAGTCGACGACAGATACAGCAAGTGGTCGAGGCCGGTCATCTGCTGCTCGATCACCTGCGTCACGGTGTTTTCCACCGTGCTCGCCGATGCGCCCGGATACGACGCGCTGATCTGGATCGCGGGCGGCGCGATGGTCGGGTACTGTGCGACCGGCAGCGTGAAGATCGAGGCCATCCCCGCCAGCATCAGGATGATCGCGATCACCCACGCGAAGATAGGTCGATCGATAAAAAACTTTGCCATGTAACAGGCTCCCTTTTATTGCGCGCCTGACGCAGCGGAGGCGGCCGAGGCCGAAGCCGGCTGTGCGCCGCTGCCGTTTGCCGGAGCCGACGCGCCCTGCGTGCCTTGTGCGCCTTTTGCGCCTTGTGCATCGGACGCCGCCGGCGCCGATGCCGCCTGCGCACCGGATGCCGGATACGGGAACTGGGCGGCGACCGGCTTCACCTGCATGCCCGGCTTGGCCTTCTCGACACCGTTCACGATCACGCGGTCGCCCGGGTTCAGGCCGCTGTCGACCACCCAGTTGTTGCCGCTGGTGCCGCCGGTGACGAGCTGGCGCAGTTCGACCTTGTCGTCCTTGTTGACGACGAGCGCGGTCGGCGTGCCCTTCTGGTCATGCGTGATGCCGATCTGCGGCACGACCAGCGCGTGGTCGTTCATGCCTTCCTGGATGCGCGCGCGCACGAACATGCCCGGCAGCAGCACGCGGTCCTTGTTCTGGAAGATCGCGCGGATCGTGACCGAACCGGTGCTCTGGTCGACGCTCACGTCGGAGAACTGCAGCTTGCCCTGCTCGGTGTAGTTGCGGCCGTCCTCGAGCACCAGCGTGACCTTCGCGGCGTGGATGCCCTCGGTCTGCAGACGCCCTTCCTGGATCTGCCTGCGCAGCTTGAGACCCTCGACGCTCGACTGCGTCAGATCGACGTAGATCGGATCGAGTTGCTGCACGGTCGTGAGCAGCGTCGCGGCGCTCGCCTGCACGTACGCGCCCGGCGTCACCTGCGACAGGCCGGTGCGGCCGGAGATCGGCGAAAGCACGTCGGTGTAGCCGAGGTTGATCTGCGCGGTATCGACGGCCGCCTTGCCCGCCGCGACATCCGCGACGGCCTGGCCTTGGGTCGCCACGGCGTTGTCGTAGTCCTGCTTCGACACCGCGTTGGCCGCGACCAGCACCTTGTAGCGCTGCACCAGCGCGTTCTGCGTCGCGACGTTCGCCTGCGCCTTTGCAAGCGTGGCCTTGGCGTTGTTCAGCGCGGCGATGTAAGGCGCCGGATCGATCTTGTAGAGACGCTGGCCGGCCTTGACGTCGGAGCCTTCGGTGAATTCACGGCGCAGCACGATGCCGTCGACCCGCGCGCGCACTTGCGCGACCAGGAAAGCGCTGGTGCGGCCCGGCAGGTCGGCGACGACCGGCACGCTCGTCGGCTGGACGGTGACGATGCCGACTTCCGGCGTCTGCGGAGGAGGGGCTGACTGTTTTTGCCCGCACGCTGCCAGGAACATGGCAGCCGTCGCGGCGGTGATTAAGCGGAGTGGTACCCGTTCGACACGCATGGAGCGACCTCTGTCTAAGACTGAGAGTGAAGTGGGTGCGCGGCGGCCTTCCCCGGGCAATGCCGCGCACGAGCGTCGCAAGACGCTGACCAATAACCAACCAGTGAGACCAGTGAGCGCAACCGCCGGCCAGCGGCCGGGCTTTCACAATTCCGTGCGCGACGCTCGTGGAGCGCCGCCTCGAGGCCATGGACGGCCAGAACGGCAATCGAAATGAAAGCTAGGTTCGGATACTACTCGCGGTCTGCTACTTGGGCTATCGGTCGACGGGTGGTATTGTATATACATTCACGAATGAATGTAAAAAACTGTACGTGTTTCTCCTGATAAGCCGCGAGAGAAATCCGCTCGGGGAATCGATTACGTACGACAAACCTTCGACATCGCCGCGTTTCGTGCGCGGCTTTCATGGCAGCATCAGGAGCACACGGTCCACGGACCGGACGATATGGTCAGACGAACCAAGGAAGAAGCGCAGGCCACGCGCAATCGCGTTCTGGACGCGGCCGAGCGGGTCTTCTACGAAAAAGGCGTGTCGCGTACGACGCTCGCGGACATCGCGCAGGCGGCGGGCGTCACGCGCGGCGCAATCTACTGGCACTTCGCCAACAAGGGCGACCTCTTCAACGCGATGTTCGACCGCAGCCTGCTGCCGCTCGACGAACTCATCGAAGCCACGCTGGACGGCAAGGAAGAAGATCCGCTCGAGCGCCTGCGGGCTTTGTTCGTCTGGTGCATGCACAACATCACGACGGACGCGCAGCGCCGCCGCGTCTTCGACATCCTGTTCATGAAGTGTGAATTCGTCGAGGAGATGGGGCCGGTGCGCGAGCGCCATCAGAACAACATGCGCGACGGCATGGAGCGCATCGAGCGGGCGCTGCGCAATGCCGTCGACAAGCAGCAGTTGCCCGCCCGGCTCGACACCCGCCGCGCCACGACCATGCTGCACTGCCTCTTCACGGGCATCCTGCACGACTCGCTGATGTTGCCCGACCTCGTCGATCCGGAGCGCGATGCCGAAGCGCTCATCGACGCCAGCTTCGACGCTTTGCGCTCCAGCGCGGCCCTGCTGCTGCCGGCCAGCGCCTGAGGTCGCGTTACCTCGCGGCGCGCGCCCGCTGGTTCGACGCGTAGATGTTGTCGCGCGCGGGCGGCTCGCCGCTTTCCAGCGCGGCGAGCCACTCGGCGGTATCGAGCACGGCGGCGAAACGCGACTGCATCACCACCGTGAAGACCCGATGGATCTCCTCCGCGCTCGCCCTTCCCGCGCGGTTTTCGTAGGGCACGGCGCCGGTGGCGTCAGCGAGAAACTCCACGGCAAGGCCTGCATGCACCGCGTGCTTGACGGTGGAATCGTCGCAATTGTGGGTCATGTAGCCCGCGATCACGAGCGTGTCGATCTCACGGGCGCTCAGCCAGTCGGCGAGATCGGTGCCGGCGAATGCGCTCGGCAGCGACTTCTCGACGTAATGCGCGCGCGGCCGCGACGCCACCGTCTCGTGCAGGTCGGCCAGCGCGGAACCGCGCGCGAAGATGGGCGCGCTGGCAGGCGCAAAGTTCTGCACGACGACGACCGGCACGCCGTGCTTTTCGGCGGCATCCATCGCCCGGCCGATGTTGGCGAGCGACACGTTCACATCGGGATATTCGATCGGCAGATTGCCGGTGACGTACTCGTTCTGCACGTCGATGACGATCAGGGCGCGGCGCGGCATGTTCGGCTCCTCGGCGGATAAGCGCGGGTTGGACCGGCGCATTGTCGCCGATGCGTCCGATCGGCGCTCATGCGGCCTGCCTTACTGCAGCCCGACATACTGCGCCACGAACGCGAACAGCGCGACGCACACGAGCATCGCCGCCCAGGCCCAGGCAGGCAGGCCGAGCGGATGCGGATCATGCGAATGGTCGCGCTCGCGATGCCCGAACGCCTGACCATGCAGACGATGCCGCAGCACGCCGCTCGCGTGCGGGTCCGCGGCGAGGCTGCGTGTCGCGCCGGGGCGTCGCGACAATACCGTCGACATCGCGCCCGGGCGCAGGAACACGTGGCGTCGCGGCGTATCGCCGTCCGCCGCGCGCAGCGACGCAAAGCCGTGCTTCGCCCGCACCACTTCGCAGAATTCAGCGAAGAAATCGTCGGCGCCTTCGCGCAGCGCATTCTCGATCTGCCGCGGCGGCAGGCCCGCGAGCGGACCCGAAATCGTCGCCCAGACCGTGTATTCGATCCAGGTCGAACGGCCCTCGTCCTCCGGATTCAGCGTCACCGCGATCTGTCCGCGCAGCGAGCCCACGCCCTCTCCGCGCGCCTTGAAGCTCAGCGTGCGCGCGTAGCCGGCGCCCGCGTCTTCGTTGCCGCCGGTGGGCGCGCCTTCCTCGTGAGCCGCTTCACGCGTGCGCCCGGCCAGGTGCGCGCGAATCGCGTAACGCGCACGCAACGCGCCAAGCGGCACGATCAGCGTCAGCGCGTACTCGCCGCCCGGAGTGCGCGTGAAGGATTCGCAATTGTCGAGACTGGCGCGGACCAGCGCGAGATCGCCCAGCGCCTCCCGGACGTGATCCGGGTCGAGCGGAACGCGAAACGCATCGGTGACTTCCATGCAAGCCTCCGGGCCGGGAAACGCATGCGTCCGTTATCGCCGAGTGGATGGAAAGCTGTCTGTACGGATGCCCGCCTAGGACGTTTCGTCGATGCGATCGACACGTCCGTGATAGAACGCAAGATAGCCCTTGATCTTCGCTGCGGCGTCGAGCGGCGCCTCGTAACTCCAGGCGGCGTTTTCGACCGGACCGTCTTCTGTCAGCAGATGATAGTGCGTGGCCTCGCCCTTGAACGGGCAATGCGTCACGTGAATCGAGCGCTCCAGCCGCGCCATGTTCACGTCGGCGCGCGGGAAATAATGCACTTTGTCAGTGCCGCCTTCATGGAGCGTGAAAGAAGCGTGCGTATCGGCGTACGTGACGCCCTGATGGATCACGCGACAGCGCCGGCTGTTCGGCGTGATCTCGATGCGATGCGCCGCGTCATGTGCGTCGTTCAGTTCCGTGCCCATCGTGATGCGCCTCCTGCGTGGCGTCCGAAAACGAAAAAGCCACGAGCGCCCGCCTGCTGACCGACGCTCGTGACTTCATTATGGGACAAACTGCCCCGGCCGGGTGGCGCGCGTTTTCGACGGCCTGTCTCCCTCCTGCAGCTATCCCGGGCAGCTGTCCTGATCGCTTACTGAATGCTCCAGTGGAAGGCCGCCTTGGCCTTGCCCGGACCCGCCACGCTGACGGACTGCTTCTTTTCCTGATCCTTGTACTTCGCGTACACCGTATAGCTGCCCGGCGGCAGTTTTACGAGCATGTAAGGGCCCATCGATTCGGTGTTCAGCACCTCGCCGCCCTTCCCGCCGACGATGCGCACACGCACGCCCGAAAGGTAATCGGCGGTCGGTCCGGTGAAGCGCAGCGACAGCGGCCAGTGCGCCTGCTCGCGGATCAACGCGTGCGATTCGTCGAGCCCGACGCCGCCTGACGTGTAGGACACGTCGCCCTGCTGCTGGACTTGCGGCAGGCCGCCGCCGTTGGTATTGCCGGCGCTCGATTGATCGGCCGTGGTGCCGCCCGTGGTTGCGCCCGGAGTTTGCGCCCACGCGCCACCTGTCATGCCTGCGCCCAAGGCCGCCGTGAGCAGCGCAGCGGTGAGTTTGCCCGTGATTTTGCTCGTCATGTCTTGCTCCTTTTTGTCGATGTCGCGACGCCCGAAGACTGCACTGGTGTCATGGCGACGTCACGCCCGATGCGCCGGTTTCAACCGGTTTCACGCGATAGGGCACCGGGGAACAGGTGAGCATGCATCGTGCCCGCGGCGCGGACACGATGCTGGAGCGCGGGCTCAGCCGAGGTCGACCGGCACGAAGATCTGCGCGTTGTCGCGCTGGATCAGGAGCGCGATGCTGTCGCCGGCGTGCGACACCATGGTCTTCAACTGCTGCACCGACGTCACCGGCTGGCCGTTGACGGCCAGGATCACGTCGCCGGCCTGAATGCCCGCATTGGCCGCCGCGCCGTTCGATTGCTGCACGAGCAGCCCGCGCGAGAGCGAATCGCTCTGCTTTTCGTCCGGCGTGAGCGGCCGCACCGCGACGCCCAGGCGGGCATCCTGCGCACCGGCGTCGTCGTCGCCCTTGGTGTCCGCGCTGGCGGTCTTGGCGTCCTTCAGCGCGCCGATCGTGACGCTCAGGTCCTTCGATCCCTTGTCGCGCCACACCGTGACCTTCGCGGACGTGCCCGGCGCAAGGCCTGCGACCTGCGACGGCAGCGACGTCGAATCCGAGACGGCCACGCCGTTCAGCGCGGTGATCACGTCGCCCGGTTGCAGGCCGCCCTTCGCGGCCGGGCCGCCCGGTTCCACCGAGCTCACCAAGGCGCCTTGCGGCGACTTCATGCCGAACGAATTGGCCAGGGTCTGGTTCATGCCCTGCACCGTCACGCCGAGCCGGCCGCGATCGACGTGACCCGTCTTGATGAGCGCGTCCTTCACCTTGATGGCTTCGTTGATCGGGATCGCGAACGAAAGGCCCTGGAAGCCGCCGGTCTGCGAGTAGATCATCGAGTTGATGCCGATGACTTCGCCCTGCAAATTGAAGAGCGGTCCGCCCGAGTTGCCCGGGTTCACCGGCACGTCGGTCTGGATGAACGGCGTGTAGTTCTCGTTGGGCAACGCGCGCGACTTCGCGCTGATGATGCCCGAGGTCACGGTGTTGTCGAAACCGTACGGCGAGCCGATCGCCACGACCCACTGGCCGACCTTGCTGCCGTTCGGATCGCCGATCTTGACGGTGGGAAGGTTCTTCGCGTCGATCTTCAGCACGGCGACATCGGACTGCTTGTCCGCGCCGATGACTTTCGCGCGGTACTCGCGCTTGTCCGTGAGCTTGACGGTGACAATGTTGGCGTTGTCGACGACGTGCGCGTTCGTCAGGATGTAGCCGTCGCTCGACACGATGAAGCCGGATCCCAGTCCTTCGCTCGGACGATCGGCGCCCTGGCCGCCGTCGCCGCCGCCCATGCCGGGCACGCCGCCGAAGCGCTTGAAGAACTGATAGAAAGGATCGTCGGGATCCATCGGCACCTGGTTCATGTTGCGACGATTGGACGTCTGCTTCACGACATGCTTGGCGCTGATGTTCACGACGGCCGGGCCGTAAGTCTCCACGAGACCCGAGAAGTCGGGAATGCCGGTCTTGGCGGCGGCTTCGGCGGGCATCATGGCCGCGGAAGCCGGCGAAATCACCTGCGGAGCAGGCACGTTGTTATGGCCGGCCACATAGCCCGCTGACAAGGCGACGGCAACCGCCGCTGCAACGGCGCTACGGGTGAGGATCTTTGCGTTCATCGTGTGCTCCTGACGAGGGATGCGCTCTTCTGGAGCGCGCTATTTCGATGGAGCAAGATTACGGGGTGTCGCTTAAAGCTTTCTTAAAGTTCATGAGGGGCTGGGCGTGGTTGTGTCCGGCTTGGAATTGCATCAGAAAAGGTTCGGACGGCAGCCCGTCAAGGCTGCCGTCCTTCGCACCGCCGACCGTTTGCTTCGAACTGCTTTACTGTCTGATTACAGCCGACTGTTTCATGCAACGATGCTCAGAACTCATAGCCCACCTGCCCCCGTACGCCGGTGTCGCCGTGCGGTGTGATCGACGCGGCGCCGTTCACGAGCCAGCGATTGTTTTCCGAACGATACGTGCCGCCGAGCCCGACTGCCGTGTAGCCCTTGTAGTTGCCCACGCCCACTGCAACGACGGTCTTGCCTGGCGCGCTCGGCGTCAGGTTCGGCATGGCCATCGCGGCGGCGACGCCGGCGAAAGCCTGACGCGCCACGGTGTTGACGCTGTTCTGCACTGCGCCCAACTGGTTCATGTTGACGGCATCGGTTCCGTTCACGCCCGGCGCCACGTTGGTCACACGGCGTTCCTTGCCCTGTGCGCCGATCGACACGGTGTTGTCCTGATCGGCAACCGAACCGCTGCCCAGTGCGACCGCATTGTTGCCGGAAGCATTGGCGCCGTTGCCGATTGCGGTGGAATCCGTGCCGCTGGCGACAGCGGGTGTGTCGTTGGTCTGCGCGGCGATCACCGTGCCGCTGCCGCCGCCCGCAAAGTTTTGCACTCGCGACGTGATGTCGGCGATTTGCTGGTTCGTCGTCCACAACTGGGAGCCGTTCACGGCCTCGGTGCTGTCGGCGGAAAGCGTGCCTGCCGATACGCCCGTGACCGTGCGCGTGCCTTCGCTACCGGTCACGTCGACGACCGTGCCGTTGGCGTTCTGCGCCACCGTGATCTTGCGCGAAACCGGATCCTGCTGGACAAGACCGACGGTGCCGCTGTTGATCTGAGTGGTGATGTCGGCGATATCGGTCGTGTTTTTCTCGATGGCGGCGGTGTTGTTCGCGACGTTCACCTGCAAGTTTGAAATGTTCGACGTGTTTTGCGACGTGCGGCCGTCGAGGTTGGTGAATGCGGCTTCTACGCCTTGCACGGATTGGCCACTGAGGGTGTAGGCTGGCTGACTGACCGCGCCGTTGGCGTCCACGGAGGAGCCTCCGCCCAGCGCTGCGGCCGTGGAATTCGCGAGACCGTGGAGTTGCGAACCGTTCACGGCTTGCTTGCTCGCGCTGTCCACTGCACCGTTCGCCACGCCCGTCAGCGTGCGCGCCCCGCCCATACCCGTGAAATCGACCACGGTGCCATCGGTGCTTTTCGCCACCGTGATGACGCGCGAGACGGCGTCCTGCTGCACCAGTCCGATCGTTCCGTTGCTGATCTGCGTGTTGATCGTGCTGATGTCCGTGGTGTTTTGCGTCGTGCGTCCGTCGAGGTTCGTGAATGCCGCCTCCACGCCTTGCACGGATTGACCGTTGAGGGTGTAGGTCGGCATCGTGACCAGGCCGTTGGCGTCTACAGATGCGCCGCCGCCCAGCGCGGCTGCGGCCGAATTGGCAGTTGCGAAGAGTTGCGACCCGTTCACGGCTTCCGTGCTTCCGCCATTCACCGAGCCGTTCGCCACGCCCATCAGTGTGCGCGCACCTCCCGATCCACTGAAATCGACCACCGAGCCGTGCGCGTCCTTGCCAACCGTGATCGTGCGCGTTGCCGGGTCTTGTTGAACCAGGCCCACCGTGCCGTTGTTGATCTGATTCGTGATGTTGTTGATCGCGGCCGTGTTGTTCGTGATGTCGCCGGTGTTTTGTATCGTGCGGCCGTCGAGGTTGGTGAATGCTGCCTCTACCCCTTGCACAGGTTGACCGTTAAGGGTGTAGGTCGGCATCGTGACCAGGCCGTTTATGTCTACGGATGACCCGCCGCCCAACGCGGCTGCGGCTGAAGCCGAAGCCGCAAAGAGTTGCGAGCCGTTGACGGCTTCATTGCTTCCACCGTTCACCGCACCGTTCGCCACCCCCATCAGCGTACGCGCGCCCGCCGATCCAGTGAAATCGACCACCGCGCCGTCAGTGTCTTTCGCCACGGTAATGACGCGCGAAGCAACGTCCTGCTGCACCAGTCCGATCGTGCCGTCGCTGATCTGCGTGTTGATCGTGCTGATGTCCGTGGTGTTCTGCGTCGTGCGCCCATCAATGTTGGCGAACGCCGCCTCAACCCCTTGCACGGACTGACCGCCAAGCGAATAAGCCGGCATCGTCACCAGCCCGTTCGCATCCACGGACGAGCCACCACCCAACGCCGCCGCCGCCGAACTTGAAACCGCAAAAAGCTGCGACCCGTTCACTGCTTCCGTGCTTCCGCCGTTCACCGCGCCATCGGCCAATCCCATCAGCGTACGCGCGCCCGCGAGGCCAGTGAAATCAACCGTCGCACCATCGGAGGCGCCTGCAACGGTGATCTTGCGCGTCAGCGGATCCTGCCGCACCAGCCCAATTGCACCGATGTTGATCTGCGCACTGATGTCGCCAATGTCCACCAGGTTCTGGGTCGTGCGTGCGTCGATGTTCGACAGCGCGTCACCGACATTGTTGACCGGCAGACCGCCAACCGTAAACGTAGGCAGCGCGATCGTCCCGTCGATGCCCACCGCCGCGCCGCCGCCCAGCGCCGCCGCAGCCGACCCTGACAGCGCGAACAACTGCGAGCCGTTCACGGCCTGCGTGCTCGCGCCGTTCACCAGGCCGTTGGTCAAGCCCGCCAGCGTCCGGGTGCCCGTGATGCCGGAAATGTCGACCGTCGCGCCGACAGAGTTCTTGGCCACCGTCACGGTGCCCAATACCCCGTCCAGCTGCACCAGTCCCACGCCCCCGTTGTTGAGCTGATTGGTGATATTGGCGACGGAAGTCGTGTTGTTCGCCACGGACGTGTTGAGCGCGCCCAGCGCCGCATCGACCTTGGAGAATCCCGTGCCGATGTCGCCCGCCGCGCCGCTCGTGCCGGCAATCAGGTTAGTGCTGGCGAGCGTATAGGAAGGCCCGGTGACAGCACCCGTCGTTGCATTGAGTGAAGCGCCGCCTCCGAGCGCGGCCACCATCGGACTGAATTGACCGACGTTGATGGCGTCCCGTCCGCTCAAGCCCGCCGCAATGCCCGACAGCAAAACGCCGCCGTTCACGCTGTCAGTCATCGTGGCGATATACGTACCTGGCGAGAACGCCAGCTTTTTCTGCGTCGTCGAAGCAACGATTTGCGTGGTGCCGCTGCCCATCGCGTTCCAGATGCCGACGGCAGGCAGGTCGCCGATGATGTCCCCGCTCCCCCATAATCCGCAGTTCGACAGGACGTTCCCTGACGTGTAATTGAAGTTGGCCGATCCACTATTTGCACACATATCCGCCCATGCGCTTCCCGACAGCAAGAACGTGACCGCTCCCGCTCCACACGTGACCCGCCTGATGCGCCCTGGCCTGCCCTCGCCACGCGCCTCGACACATGCCTGCACGGCACGCCGGAAGGTGCCGTCCCACAACGCTCCAAACTTCGAATTCATTTCTTTTCCCAGGAATCTTTTTGTTATGAACACCCCGGCCTCTCCGGGGCGCCTCGACGGCATGAATCGGCGACACGCTCAATGTCGAAACAGAGGGAAGATTCGAAATGAAGCCGGGCAGTCAGACGAGCGCGCGCTCGCCCACGCCGATCACTCGTCGGACGACCTTCTCTGGAACAGACGGGAGTGGTGTCAGGAATTCCGGTGGATCTCGGATGGATCTTTAGGAATCCGTCGATTGCCGCTTTTTTAATTCTAAGAATCGGGATGCCGGCGGCGTATGAGTAAAGTCTCAAAATCGCCGGTGAGATATGAAATTCGTCTTTCTCTGATGGAGGCAGCATTCATGAATGCTGCCAAAAGAAACCATTCAAGCGCTGACGGTCAGAAGATAAAACACGCCAACTGCTGGTCAGCAGCAAGAACCGCTGTCCGGCAGACCCGGTCAATCCAATGCTCAGAACCGGATCGATACCTTCAACCCGCCGGCCTGCGATTCCCCGAGTTCCACACGCGTGCCATGCTGAGCGGCGATCCTGCGCACGATCGCCAGGCCCAGCCCGCTGCCGGCCACATCGGTACGCGCCCGGTCCGCGCCTTCGCCGACGCGATAAAAGCGGTCGAACACCCTTTCTCGTTCTTCTTGAGGGATGCCCGGTCCCGTATCCGAAATCTCGACCAGCGGCCGCCCGTCCCGCACCTTCAGGCAGACATCCACGCGGCCGCCGCGCGGCGTGTATTTGGTCGCGTTGTCGATGAGATTGTTGAACATCACGCGCAGCGCGTCCGGGTTGCCCTCGACGCTCGCCGGCTCGCTCGCCTCGATGCCCAGATCGACGCCGCGCTCCTGCGCCACCAGCACATAACCGCGCACGCAGCCTTCCAGCAGCGCGCACAGGTCGACCGTCACGCCCGCACCCTGGCCATCCGGCTCCGACCGCGCCAGCGCGAGCAGCTGCTCGGCAAGCCGCGTCGCGCGCGCGATGCCTTCGTTGAGGTCCGCGAGCGCCTCGCGCCGCGCGTCATCGTCCTGGGCACGCCCGACCAGCTGCGCCTGGATCTGCACCGCGGCAAGCGGCGTGCGCAACTCGTGCGCGGCGTCGGCGACGAAGGCTTTCTGGGTGTCCAGCGCCGCCGACAGCCGCGACAGCAGCGCATTGAGCGCACGCACGACCGGCCGCACTTCCTGCGGCAGACGCCGGTCGGAGAGCGGATCGAGCGCCTCGGGATGACGCGTGTCGAGCGCATGCGTCACGCGTCGCAGCGGCGCGAGCCCGCGTCCGACGATGACCCAGATCGCGACGCCCAGCAGCGGCAACAGCAGTACCAGCGGCCACAGCGTGCGCCAGGCGACGCCGGCCGCGACGCGGTTGCGGATCGACAGCGGCTGCGCGAGCTGCACCACGTTGTCGCCGACGATCGCGCTATACACGCGCCATTCGCCGCGCGGCGTGGTTTCGGTGGAGAAGCCGAGTTCCGCATGCGGCGCGAGCGGGACGCGCGGATGCGAGTAGTACATCAGCACGCCATTGCGATTCCAGATCTGGATCACGACGCCTTCGTCGCTTTCGCTGCGTGAACTGAGCACCGACGAAAACGGCTCCGACGGCAAAGCCGCCGCGATCTGCTGCAGCTGGTAATCGAAGAGTTCGTTGGCTTCGGCGAGCGCCTGCCGGTAGATCAGCCAGCCCGCGAAACCGACGCCGAAAATCACCAGCGCGAGCAGCCAGATGAGCAGCGTGCGGCGGATCGACCGCATCAGGCGTCCTTCGCGACCATGTAGCCCAGGCCGCGCACGTTGCGGATCAGATCGGCGCCGAGCTTCTTGCGCAGCGAGTGGATGTACACCTCGACCGTATTGCTGCCGATCTCCTCGCCCCAGCCGTAGATCTTTTCCTCGAGCTGGCTCTTGGAGAGCACCGCGCCGGGACGCGCCATCAAGGCTTCGAGCAGCGCGAACTCGCGCGCCGACAGCGCCACCGGATTGCCCGCGAGCGTCACCTGGTGCCCGACGGGATCGAGCGCCAGCTCGCCGTGCCGCACGAGCGACTCGCCGCGGCCCGCGTGACGCCGGATCAGCGCGCGCATGCGGGCGCCGAGTTCGTCGAGATCGAACGGCTTGACGAGGTAGTCGTCCGCACCGGCGTCGAGCCCCTTGACGCGGTCCGCGATGGCGTCGCGCGCCGTCACGACCAGCACCGGCAAGCCGTTGCCGCGCGCGCGCAATGTCTTCAGCACGTCGAGGCCGTCGCGCCTGGGCAGGCCGAGGTCGAGCAGCATCAGGTCGTAGGGCTCGCCCGCGACTGCCGTGAGCGCGGCCTCGCCGTCCTGCACCCAGTCGACTGCGAAGCCGTCCGCGCGCAGCGCCTTGCGCACGCCTTCGGCGATCATCCGGTCATCTTCGACAAGCAGGATTCGCATGGCACATGTCTATCGGTGGTTACGTGGAGCGGTCCTCTCGGCCGCGGTTCATTGTAGCCGCGCGGCTCCGGCGCAGGCTTAAGCGGGTCTTAACAGCGTGTCATGCATGCGCTGCGGCCCGGCGCTGCCCCATGTCGCGCGCATGCCGAAACCCTCCGCAACTCAAGCCCATTCGTACGATTTTCGCAAGCCAGCTTGTCTACAATAGCCGCTGCCCGCCAACCCGCTTCGAATCGATCGTTCGTCCATGCCGCTCGCTTTCCGCTCCGTGTACCGCCGTCTTGCCCCGTTCACTCTCGCTGTCATGGCCGGCGCCGTGGCCCTCGGCGCGATGCCCGATGCCTATGCACGCGGCGGCACGAAAGCCGAAGCCCAGGCTCATGCGCCGGAACGGGCGGCCAGGGGCGGCAAAGGCACGAAGGGCGCCGCGTCTTCGAAGCAGGCAGCAAAGGCCGGACGCGCAGCGAAGATCAGCGTGCCCGCCGGCCCGCTGCCCGCCTCGGTCATGACCGCGCTCGCGCGCGCGCATGTGCCGCTGTCGTCGATGAGCGTCGTCGTGCAGCGGGTCGGCGCGCCGGTGCCGCTCGTGGCGATCAACGCGAACGAGCCGATGCTGCCCGCCTCCACGATGAAGCTCGTCACGACCTTTTCGGGCCTGTCGATCCTGGGCCCCGACTACCGCTGGAAGACCACCGCCTACGCCGACGGCGAACTCGATGCGCAAGGCGTGCTGCACGGCAATCTGTATATCCAGGGCACGGGCGATCCGAAGCTCGTGCCCGAGGAACTGATCGATCTCGTCGAGCAGATCCGCAAGAGCGGCATTAACGGCATCGACGGCGCGCTGGTGCTGGACAAGCGTTACTTCGACGTCTCCACGCGCGATCTGCCCGCCTTCGACAACGAGGATTCCGCGCCCTATAACGTCGGCCCGGATCCGCTGCTGTACGCGTTCAAGTCGCTGTCCTTCACGCTCACGCCGGGCACGGACGGACAGGTGGCCATCGACGTGCTGCCGCAGCTCGCGCAACTGCAGATCGACAACGAACTGCGCGTGACGCGCGGCGCCTGCGTCGGCTCGTTGCAGGCGGCGTCGCCTTCGGTGGCGCAGGTCCAGGGCGGCTTCGTGCAGGCGTCATTCGTCGGCGACTATCCGCTGCGCTGCGGCCCGCGCACCGTCAACGTCGCGGCGCTCGATCACTCGACCTTCTTCGCGGGCGGCTTCCTCGCGTTGTGGAAGCAGGCGGGCGGCACCTTCCAGGGCACGACGCGCGAAGGTCCGACGCCGTCGAATGCACGGCTGGTCGGCACGCATCGGAGTCCGGTGCTGTCGGATGTGGTGCGTGACATCAACAAGTTCAGCAACAACGTGATGGCGCGCAACCTGTTCCTGACGATCGGCGCGGCGCAACTCAAGCCGCCCGCGACTACCGCTAAATCCTCCCAGGCCATCCAGGCGTTCCTGCGCCGCAGCGCGCTGCCGATGAACGGTCTCGTGCTCGACAACGGCTCGGGTCTGTCGCGCGACGAGCACATCAGCGCGGCCTCGCTCGCCGACCTGCTGCTGGCCGCGAATGCAAGCCCGGTGGCGCAGGTGTACATCGAATCGCTGCCGATTGCAGGCGTCGACGGCACGATGCGCAACCGCCTCACCAACGCGGGCGCGCTCGGCAATGCCCACATCAAGACCGGCACGCTACGCGACGTGCGCGCCATCGCGGGCTATGTCGGCGCGGAGAATGGCGAGAGCTATGTGGTCGTGAGCTTCATCAACGATCCGCGCGCCGAGGCCGCGCGCGCCGCGCACGATGCGCTGCTCGAATGGGTCTACGAGGGCGCGCGCAAGGCGGGCGTCGAGGACTGAGAGCGGCCGCATATACGGCGCGCGGGTACGTCCTCAGGCACGTCCTCAGGCACGTCCTCAGGCACGTCCTCAGGCACGTCCTCAGGCACGGCCAAAGCACGGGCTACCGAAGATTTCTTCTACGAAGTCGAGTCCGGAACAATGCGTGCGGCGTGTACGCTGTCGGGCACGGCGTTCGGCCGCCTGGGCCGGATCCGCTGCATCACTTAAACTCGCGGTAGCGAGGCGAGGCGAAAGGGCCGGAAAGAAAGCCCGAACGCCGCGATCGAACTATAAACACCAGAAGACGGAGACGAGGTCCATGAAGAAGCAACGCTCGATGCGCGCCGCCCTGACGCGCCTGACCCAAGCCGCGACGGCCTGCGCCGCGATTGCCGCACTCGCCGCATGCGGCGGCGGCGGTGACGACAACAACTCCACGCCCGCGGGCGGCGTCAAGCTGCAGGTGGTGTCGTTCGGCGACAGCCTGTCGGACGTCGGCACCTACGCGCCGGTCGCGGCGGCCAATTTCGGCGGCGGACGCTTCACGACGAATCCGGGCCAGGTCTGGGTCCAGAACGTCGCGCAATACTACGGCGGCACGCTGACCCCGGCCATGACCGGCGGCTTCGGCGTCGCGCCGGTGAATCAGACCGGCCTGGGCTACGCGCAGGGCGGCTCGCGCGTCACGAACGCGATGGGCATCGGCCACGCCACCGACCCGAACAGCTACGCCGGCGCGCTGACCGTGCCGGTCTCGGCGCAGGTGCAGAACTACCTGGCCGCGCATGGCAGCTTCAACGCGAACCAGCTTGTCATCGTCAACGGCGGCGCCAACGACATCCTCTATAACCTGCAGGCGCTCAAGGCCGGCGCGATCAGCCAGACCGACGCCTTCGCCGCGATCGGACTGGCCGCGCAGCAGCTGGGCGGCATCGTCGCGTCGATCCTGAGTCACGGCGCGACCCACGTGCTGGTGTCGAACGTGCCGGATATCGGTACGACGCCGCAGGGCGCCTTGAGCGATGCCGTCACGCGCGGCGCGCTCACCGCGGCATCGCAGGGCTTCAACAACGCGCTCGACCTGACGCTGCAAGGGCTGCAGATCAAGTCGAAGGTCATCTATCTGGACGTGCCGCCGAAGCTCGCGCAGATCACCGCGAACTACCAGCAACTCGGCTTCAAGGTGTCGAACACGGGCACCGCGTGCAACCTGCAGGCGATGGCCGCGGCCGCCGCGAAATACGGCGAGCCTGACCCGCAGGACTTCGCGACTTCGCTGTTCTGCTCGCCGCAGGTGCAGACCGAGGCCGGCGCGGACCAGACCTACATGTACGCCGACACCGTGCATCCGACCACGCACCTGCATGCGCTCTATGCGCAACAGGCCGAGCAGACGATCGCGGCATCGGGACTCGGGAAGTAAGCCCGCCGCGAGGCCACGCTCAAAGACAAACCGCCCGGTCGATTTCGACCGGGCGGTTTTGTTTGGAAGCTTCGGATGTGGTCAGGCGTCCGCTTCGAAGGCCGCCGCCGCCCGGCCCAGCCGGTCGTTGACCGCAATCCATTCCATCGATTCAGGCAGCTTCTCGATCAGGATACGTTCCACGTTCGCCCGGTCGAGCGCGCGCAGCAGGCCGTACAGATCGCGCGCATAGCTTTGCGGATCCTCGGGCGCGGCGACAAAGTGCACGTTCGGCGCATGGGCCCACTCGCCCGCGCTCGACGCCCGCGCCACCAGTGCGATCTTCCTGCCGCTCGACCGGTCCTGCGCGGCGAGCAAGGGCGCGAGCGCCGCGAACGGCAACAGCGCGAGCGGCGTGCGCGGCGCGTAGTGCGCCTTCAGCGTGCCGGATGCGCGCGGCGCGGTGGCGTCCGAACCGTCGGGCAGGCGCGGCGCCACGCCCAGCACGTCCGCGATCTGTTGCGGACTGACGTGCCCCGGGCGCAACAACGCCGCGAAACCGCGCGACAGATCCAGAATCGTCGATTCGATCCCGACCTCCGCCGCACCGCCGTCGACCACATGCACCGCGCCGCCGAACTCGTCGCGCACGTGCTGCGCGGTGGTCGGGCTGACGTGTCCGAAGCGGTTCGCCGACGGCCCCGCCACGCCGCCCTGCCGCCCGGTGCCGAGACGCCGCCGGTGAAACGCCGACAGCAGCTGCTGCGCCACCGGATGCGACGGACACCGCACGCCCACCGAATCCTGTCCGCCGCTCACCGCAGCCGGAATATGCGCTGCGCGCTTGAGGATCAGCGTCAACGGGCCGGGCCAGAATGCATCGATGAGCTTGCGGGCATCGGCGGGAAGCTCGCGCACCCAGTAGCCGGGATCGGCCTCGGGCGCCAGGTGCACGATCACCGGATGATTCGCCGGGCGGCCCTTCGCCGCATAGATGCGCGCGATGGCGTCCGGATTCTCGGCGTCGCCGCCGAGGCCATAGACCGTTTCGGTCGGGAACGCGACGAGCTCGCCGGCATCGAGCAAGGCGGCCGCCTCGTCGATCTGCGCGGCGCTCGGGAAATGGAGGGTCATGGCCTGCTGCTTCGGTGAGGCTCAGTCGAGCGGAATGTGCAGCATGCGCGCGCAGTCGCGCGCCGCCGTGCGCGCTTCCTCGAGCGTCGCCGCCGTGAAGTTGATGTGCCCCATCTTGCGCCCGCGCCGCGCCTCTTCCTTGCCGTACAGATGCAGCCGCGCCGCCGGCATCGCCGCGACCTCGGTCCAGGCCGGCGGACGCGACTTGTCGCCATCGAACCAGATGTCGCCGAGCAGGTTCAGCATCGCGGCCGGCGAATGCTGGCGCGTGTCGCCGAGCGGCATGCCGGTCATCGCGCGGACCTGCTGCTCGAACTGGCTCGTCGCGCAGGCATCGACCGTGTAGTGCCCGGAATTGTGCGGACGCGGCGCCATTTCATTGGCGATGAGCGAGCCGTCTTCCAGCACGAAGAACTCCACGCACAGCACGCCCACATAACCGAGCTTCGCCGCGATGGTCAGCGCCGCGTCCTGCGCCTGCGCGACCAGCGCGTCGGACGCATCGGGCGCGGGCACGACCGTCTTTGCGAGAATGCCGTTGACGTGCACGTTCTGCGCGAGCGGGAACACGGCCGATTTGCCGTCGCCGCCGCGCGCGATCAGCACGGACACCTCGTACTTGAGCGGCATGCGCTTTTCCAGCACGCACGGCACGCCCGCCAGCGACGCATGCGCCTCGCGCACTTCCTGCACGTTGCGCACGTTCACCTGCCCCTTGCCGTCGTAGCCGAGACGCGCCGTCTTCAGGATGCCGGGCAGCACGGCGACGAGTTGCTCGTCGGACAGCGCGGCGAGCGCTTCGGTCGATTCGATCACCACGTGCGGCGCTACCGGCACGCTCGCCTGCGCGATGAAGCGCTTTTCCGCCACGCGATCCTGCGCGATCGCCACGCAGCTCGCGGCCGGACTGACGAAGGTGCGGGACGCGAGAAATTCGAGGCTCGCGGACGGCACGTTCTCGAATTCCGTCGAGACCGCCGCGCACAGGCGGCCGAGCTCGGTGAGCGCGTTCGGGTCGTCATAGGCGGCGCGGATGTGACGGTCCGCGACGGCGCCGGCGGGACTCGTCGCGTCCGGATCGAGGACGGCGACGCGATAGCCCATCGACTGCGCGGCAAAGCAGAACATGCGGCCGAGCTGGCCGCCGCCCACCATGCCGAGCCAGGCGCCCGGCAGGATGGGGGAGATCGGGGAGTTGTGTGGGTTCATCGTGGGGGCTGGGGGGCTGGCGAGCGGTTCAGGAAAGCGTCGTCGGGATGATAAGTGGGAGCGCGGCCCGTTTTCGACATGCAGGCCGCGCGCACAGTCCTTACAGCGGCGGCAGCGCCATGTCCCGCGCCGCCTGATTCTGCTTCACGCGGAACGCCGCGAGCGCATCGGCGAATTTCGCCTCGGTGGCGCTCAGGAGCGAGACCGCGAACAGCGCCGCGTTCGCCGCGCCCGCCTCGCCGATGGCGAAGGTCGCGACCGGTACGCCCTTGGGCATCTGCACGATCGAGTGCAGCGAGTCCACGCCCTTCAGATACTTGCTCGCCACCGGCACGCCCAGCACCGGCAGCGTGGTCTTGGCGGCCAGCATGCCCGGCAGATGCGCCGCGCCGCCCGCACCCGCGATGATCGCGCGCAGGCCGCGCTCGCGCGCCTGCTCCGCGTAGACGAACATCTCGTCCGGCATGCGGTGCGCGGACACCACCTTTGCCTCGTAAGGCACGCCGAATTCCTGCAGGATTGCCACGGCGTGCTTCATCACGTCCCAGTCGGAACTGGAACCCATCAACACACCGACGAGCGGCGCGTCATGCACATGCGCGCCGGTCTGTACTTCGCTCATTCCGTTTCCCTTGAAATGCATGCGCCGCCGCCTGAGGATTCCGGCAAGCGGCGCCAGTCAAACTCGACCTGTTCCCGCCGGCCTCAGGAGAGCGTCTGGCCGGTCAGGCGCTGCAACGCTTCCTGATACTTCTCGGAGGTCTTCGCGATCACGTCGTCCGGCAGCTTCGGCGCGGGCGGTTCCTTCTTCCACGGCTGGGTTTCGAGCCAGTCGCGCACGAACTGCTTGTCGAAGGACGGCGGATTGGTGCCGACCTGATAGTCGTCGGCGGGCCAGAAGCGCGACGAATCGGCGGTCAGCACTTCGTCCATCAGGAACAGTTCGCCCTTGTTGTCGAGGCCGAACTCGAACTTGGTGTCCGCGATGATGATGCCGCGCGTCGCCGCGTATTCCGCCGCTTCCTGGTACAGCTGGATGGAAATGCGCCGGATGGTCGCCGACAGTTCCGTGCCGATGCGCCGTTCCATCTCGTCGTAGGTGATGTTTTCGTCGTGATGGCCCATTTCGGCCTTGGCTGCCGGCGTGAAGATGGGCTCGGGCAGCTTCTGCGCGTTCTGCAGGCCCGGCGGCAGTTCGACGCCGCACACCGCGCCCGTCGCCTGATAGTCCTTCCAGCCGCTGCCGGCGAGATAGCCGCGCACCACCGCCTCGACGAGAATCGGCTCCAGGCGCTTCACCACGACCGCGCGGCCTTCGAGCTGGGCGGCTTCGTCCGCCGTCACGACCGTCGCGGGGTCGATGCCCGTGTTGTGGTTCGGCACGATGTGGCCGAGCTTGTCGAACCAGAAATCGGCCATCGTGTTCAGCACGCGGCCCTTGTTCGGGATCGGCTCGCCCATCACGACGTCGAATGCGGAAAGGCGGTCGGTCGTGACGATCAGGAGCTTGTCCTGACCGACGGCGTAGTTGTCGCGGACCTTGCCGCGGCCGAGCAGCGGCAACGATTTGATCGTGGATTCGTATAGCGTGGACATCGTCGTGTACCGAAGAGTGCTGGAAAGGTGGGCTGCCGCCCCGGACCCTGGCGGGCCGGAAGCCGGGACGGCGGGGCAAAGCGAACGGGTCCCGTCGCCGGAACCCGTTGATTTTACTTTACAAAGACCGCGACGCTCAGCGGGCGCTCAATTCGCCGTCATTTGACGATCTGCGCGAGCTCGCCGGACTTGTACTTCTCGGCGATCTTCTCGAGCGGCACCGGCTTGATCCTGCCCGCCATGCCTTCGCAGCCGAACTGCATGTAGCGCTGGCGGACGATTTCCCTGGTCGCCTCGCGAGCCGGCTTCAGGTAGTCGCGCGGGTCGAACTTCGACGGATTTTCGATCAGGAAGCGGCGGATCGCGCCGGTGATCGCGAGACGCAGGTCGGTGTCGATATTCACCTTGCGCACGCCGTGCTTGATGCCTTCCTGGATTTCCTCGACCGGCACGCCATAGGTTTCCTTCATGTCGCCGCCGAATTCGCGGATCTGCGCGAGCAGTTCCTGCGGCACCGACGACGATCCGTGCATCACCAGGTGCGTGTTCGGGATGCGCTGATGGATTTCCTTGATGCGGTCGATGGCGAGGATATCGCCCGTCGGCTTCTTGGAGAACTTGTACGCGCCGTGCGACGTGCCGATGGCGATCGCCAGCGCATCGCACTGGGTCTGCCTGACGAAGTCGGCGGCCTGCTCGACGTCGGTGAGCAGCTGTTCGCGCGTCATCGTGCCTTCGGCGCCGTGGCCGTCTTCCTTGCCGCCCTTCATGGTCTCGAGCGAGCCCAGCACGCCCAGCTCGGCTTCGACGGTGACGCCGATCGCGTGCGAGAAGTCCACGACCTGCTTCGACACCGCGACGTTGTACTCGTAGGACGCGACGCTCTTGCCGTCGGCTTCGAGCGAGCCGTCCATCATGACGCTGGTGAAGCCGGAGCGGATCGCGGCCATGCACACCGCCGGCGACTGGCCGTGATCCTGGTGCATCACGACCGGAATCTGCGGATACGACTCGACGGCCGCTTCGATCAGATGGCGCAGGAAGGCTTCGCCCGCATACTTCCGCGCGCCGGCCGACGCCTGCATGATGACGGGCGCGTTCACTTCGCTGGCGGCGGCCATGATGGCCTGGACCTGCTCCAGATTGTTGACGTTGAACGCCGGGAGTCCGTAGCCGTTTTCGGCTGCGTGATCCAGCAGTTGACGCATTGATACGAGAGGCATTGTGGTGAGACTCCAAAGGTGAAACGAATTCTGTGCGCACGATTCCGCTCTGGGGCGTTTTCGGTTTTTTGAACGACAGACGGAGGCATGAGCCTCCGTCTGTTCTGCGCGTTTATTTCCTGCGCATGCTGCCTAGATGTGATCGCCCACGCGCACGATCTTCAGCGTGTTGGTGCCGCCCGCCGCGCCCATCGGCTCGCCGACCGTCAGCACGACCATGTCGCCGCGCGCCGCATAGCCCTTCGACACCACCACTTCCAGCGCCTGATTGAGCGCGGCGTCGCGGTCCATGTTGGTGTCGACGTGCAGCGAGGTCACGTTGCGGTACAGCGCCATCGTGCGTTCGCTGGACACGCGCGGCGTCAGCGCGAAGATCGGCACGTGGGTCCAGTGACGCGACATCCACAGCGCCGTGGAGCCCGATTCGGTCAGCGCCACGACCGCCTTCGCGCCCAGGTGGAACGCGGTGAACAGCGCGCCCATCGCAATGGACTGGTCGATGCGCGTGAACGTGCGGTCCAGGAAATCGCGGTCCAGCTGTGACTCCTCCGACTTTTCCGCCTCGATACACACGGCCGCCATCGTCTCGATGGTCGTCACCGGATACTTGCCCGCCGCGGTTTCGGCGGACAGCATCACGGCGTCGGTGCCGTCGAGCACGGCGTTCGCCACGTCGGACACTTCGGCGCGTGTCGGCACCGGCGCGTGGATCATCGACTCCATCATCTGCGTGGCGGTGATCACGAGCTTGTTCGACTCGCGCGCCATGCGGATCATGCGCTTCTGCAGCGCCGGCACGGCCGCGTTGCCGACTTCCACCGCCAGATCGCCGCGCGCGACCATGATGCCGTCGGACGCGTCGAGAATGCCCTGCAGCGCCGGAATGGCCTCGGCACGCTCGATCTTCGCGATCATCTTCGGCTTGATGCCGTAGGGCGCGCCCGCGATGTTCGCGAGCTGGCGGGCCATTTCCATGTCGGTCGCGTTCTTCGGGAACGACACCGCGACGAAGTCCGCGCCGAGCGACATCGCCGTCTTGATGTCCTCCATGTCCTTCTCGGTCAGCGCGGGCGCCGTGAGGCCGCCGCCCTGGCGGTTGATGCCCTTGTTGTTGGACAGCTCGCCGCCCACTTTCACGACCGTGTGCACTTCCTCGCCGATCACGCGCGTCACGTCGAGCACGATCAGGCCGTCGTTGAGCAGCAGCGTGTCGCCGGCGCGCAGGTCGCGCGGCAGGTCCTTGTAGTCGAGGCCCACGCGCTCGTTGCTGCCGAGCGGGCAATTGGCGTCGAGGATGAACGGCTCGCCCGCGACGAGCATGGTCTTGCCGTTCTCGAACTTGCCGACGCGGATCTTCGGGCCCTGCAGGTCCGCCATGATCGCGACTTCGCGGCCAACCTGGCGCGCTGCTTCGCGCACGATCTCGGCGCGCTGGCGATGGTCGTCGGCGGTGCCGTGCGAGAAGTTGAAACGAACGACGTCGAGGCCGGCCTGCAGCATTTGCAGGAGGATGTCCGGACTTGTCGAAGCCGGACCGATGGTGGCAACAATCTTGGTGGCGCGATGCATGTCTTTCCTCGTCTCTGTAGGAACGCCTGTGTTGAGGCTGCGAGCACGTTGCGCTTGCGATGAGGTGTTGCTCACCGGTTGCGCGCGCGCGCCGGTTCGTGCCGGCGTCGCTTTGTCGATGTCCTTCAATGCGTGAGCGGGCATGCCGCCGATGATGACCGGCGGCGTCGCGGGAATGACGCCCTCCGCGCCCGGTTCGGCCTGCTCCGGCCGCGCCGCATCGGCGATGACCTGGGCGGCCTCCGCGGCGGCGTCGATGGCGCCGCCCGCTTCCTGTACCTCTGCCTGCGCGCCGCCGGCTTCCTGCGCGCCCTTCTTTCCTGCCTTCGCCGGACTATTGCGGGCCGCCAACGCCTCAGGCTCCGGCGCGCGATTCGAGCACTTCGACCGCCGGCAGCGTCTTGCCTTCCAGGAATTCGAGGAAGGCGCCGCCGCCTGTCGAGATGTAGCTCACCTTGTCGGCGATGTCGTACTTCGCGATGGCCGCGAGCGTGTCGCCGCCGCCCGCGATCGAGAACGCCGACGAACTGGCGATGGCCTGCGCGAGCGTCTTCGTGCCGTTGCCGAACTGGTCGAACTCGAACACGCCGACCGGGCCGTTCCAGACGATCGTGCCCGCCGTTTCCAGCTGGGCCGCGAGCGCCTTGGCCGTGTCCGGGCCGATGTCGAGAATCATGTCGTCGTCGGTGACGGCGGCGACCGGCTTGGTTTCGGCCTTCGCGGTGGGCGCGAATTCCTTCGCGGTGACGACGTCGCTCGGAATCGGCACCGAGGCGCCGCGCGTGCGCGCCTGCTCGATGATGTCCTTCGCCTCGCCGACGAGATCCTTCTCCGCGAGCGACTTGCCGATGTTGAGGCCGGACGCGACCATGAACGTGTTGGCGATGCCGCCGCCGACGATCAGCTGGTCCACCTTCTCCGCCAGCGACTTGAGAATCGTGAGCTTGGTCGAGACCTTCGAGCCGGCAACGATCGCCACCAGCGGGCGCTTCGGGTTGCCGAGCGCGCGGCCGAGCGCGTCGAGTTCGGCGGCCAGCAGCGGACCCGCGCACGCCACGGCCGCGTACTTCGCGATGCCGTGCGTGGTGGCTTCGGCGCGGTGCGCGGTGCCGAAGGCGTCGTTGACGTAGATGTCGCAGAGCTTCGCCATCTTCTGCGCGAGGCCGTCGTCGTTCTTTTTCTCGCCCTTGTTGCAGCGGCAGTTTTCCAGCAGCACGACCTGGCCGGGCTGCACCTGCACGCCGTCGACCCAGTCGGCGACCAGCGGCACATCCGCGCCCAGCAGTTCTGACAGGCGCTGCGCGACCGGCGCCAGCGAATCTTCCGGCTTGAACTGGCCTTCCGTCGGACGGCCGAGGTGCGAGGTGACCATCACGGCCGCGCCGGCGTCGAGCGCCGCGCGGATCGCCGGGACCGACGCACGCACGCGCGTATCTTCGGTGATGTTGCCGGCGTCGTCTTGCGGCACGTTGAGATCCGCGCGGATGAAGACACGCTTGCCGGAGACTTTGCCTTCGGCGATCAGATCGGTGAAACGCAGTACTTTCGTCATGGGAGTCAACGTAGGTAGAGAAGCGGTTCGGGCGAGAAGACCGGTGGGGAAGCCGGCCGGTTCGTGGAGTCGCCGCGCACGGGCCGCCGGGCAGGACGGCTCGCGCGCGGATCAGGCTGGCGGCGAGGGCCGCGCGTCGAAACCGAAGGCGCGGACCATGGGCGGGAGGAAGGAGTCGGACAGGGGCATTTGGCGCGGGCCGCCGTCATGCGGACACGGCAGCCGGTGCGGCCGAAGCGTGCGCGACGAGGTGGACAACCGTAGCGGGGTGACTGCCGGACACACTTTCGACCTCGCTCACTCGGAAAAGACGCACATTTTAACCGATCACCCTGAATGCTTTTAGCTGGCAATCGATGATGACCCGTATTTGGCGAGGCCGGTTCGCGTCAGGCGACGAGCCGCAGCAGCGTGAACACGAGCATGCCGACGGCGATCGTGCCCATCATGCCGCGCCGCCACAGGTAGTACGCGAGCGCGGCCACCGACGCCCACAGCGCATGGTTCGACAACGCCAGCGAAATGCCGGTGGACGTTTCCAGCAGATCCGGCACGACCACGCCGGTGAGCGCCGCGGCCGGCGCGTAGCGCAGCGCGCGCTGCACGGCGGGCGGCAGCACCATGCGCTCGCCGCCGATCAGGAACAGCGTGCGCGTCAGCGCGGTGACGATGCACATCGCGATGATCGCCAGCCAGATTTGCAGCGCGCTCATCGGACGGTCCTCGTGGGGTCGGCTTTCGGGGCTTTCGGGGCTTGCGGGGTTTCCGGCGCTTTCGGGCGCGCGCGGTCGGCGATCAGGTCCGCCAGCGTCCCGGCGATCAGCGCGGCGAACACCGCCAGCGGCAGGCCCAGACGGTACGGCAGGTCGAACGACAGCAGCGCCACCACGCTCGCCACGGCCACTGCCGCGAAAGTCGAGCGCGTGGCGATCGCCGAGACGATCAGCGGCAGCAGCGCCAGCGTGCCGGCCAGTTCCAGGCCCCAGTTGTCGGGAATCAGGCTCGCCAGCAGGATGCCGAGCACCGAGGAAATCTGCCAGGAACCCCAGCTGCACGCGACCAGCCCCCAGAAGAACGCTTCCTTGCCGGGCTGCCAGCCGGTCGCGAAGTTTCGCTTCGAGAACATCAGGTAGACGATGTCACCGTTGAAGTAGCCGAGCATCAGGCGGCGCTTCAGCGGCAGATAGGCGAAATGCGGTGCGAGCCCGGCGCTGAAGATCACGAAGCGCAGATTGACCATCCCGGCGGTCAGCAGAATGGTCCAGAGCGGCAGCTTCGCGGCGAAAAGCGGCAGCACGGCCAGTTGCGAGGAGCCCGCGTACACCATCACGGTCATGCCGAGCGCCTGGGGCACCGTCAGGACGGACTTGGTCATCGCGATGCCGGTCACGAGGCCCCAGGAGAGCGTCGCCAGGACGGCGGGAGAGAACGTGCGCATGCCCTCGAAGAAGGCGCGGCGATTGGTGTCGGACAGCCGGTCGAACATGGATCGGGGCAAGGCCTGGAGGAAAAGCCGGACGGCGGGCCTCGAATCCCGAGGCTCGGGTTGCAGGCGCGGGCCCGGACAAGCCGCCGGAGGTTTTCGACCGCGTGGTTCGGCTGCGGCGATCGACGAGGCGGGCAAGCCGCGGCGAAAGGCAAATTATAGCGTCGTGAAAGACGCGCCCAGATCGGTTTCGTTGCGAAAAGACGCTAAAATGACGCTCTTTCGCCGCCTTTGCGCCTCGGGCGCGCGTTCCTCCCGCAGGCATGTCCAACTCTGCGACACAGGAACCGCACGCAAACCCGCGCACGAGCGCCGTCCCACATCCCCGGGCGGCCTGCCCGACCCCACTTGAACGAGAGCTAGGAGAACCGTATGTCAATGGCCGACCGCGACGGCAAGATCTGGATGGATGGCAAGCTGATCGACTGGCGTGATGCCAAGATCCACGTGCTGACCCACACGTTGCACTACGGCATGGGCGTATTCGAAGGCGTGCGCGCGTACAAGACAGCGCAGGGCACCGCCATTTTCCGCCTGAAGGAACACACGAAGCGCCTGCTCAACTCGGCCAAGATCTTCCAGATGGACGTGCCGTTCGACCAGGCCACGCTCGAAGCCGCGCAGCTCGAAGTCGTCAAGGAAAACAACCTGGAGTCGTGCTACCTGCGCCCGATCATCTGGGTCGGTTCGGAAAAACTCGGCGTCTCGGCCAAGGGCAACACCATCCATGTGGCCATCGCGGCGTGGCCGTGGGGCGCGTATCTCGGCGAAGACGGCCTGGCCAAGGGCATTCGCGTGAAGACGTCGTCGTTCACGCGCCATCACGTCAACGTGTCGATGGTGCGCGCCAAGGCCTCCGGCTGGTACGTGAACTCGATCCTCGCCAACCAGGAAGCCGTCACGGACGGTTACGACGAAGCGCTGCTGCTCGACGTCGACGGCTACGTCTCCGAAGGCTCGGGCGAGAACTTCTTCCTCGTGAACAACGGCAAGATCTATACGCCCGACCTGGCCTCGTGCCTGGACGGCATCACGCGCGACACGGTCATCACGCTGGCGCGCGACTTCGGCATTCCGGTGATCGAGAAGCGCATCACGCGCGACGAGGTCTACACCTGCGACGAAGCCTTCTTCACCGGCACGGCCGCCGAAGTGACGCCCATCCGCGAACTGGACAACCGCACCATCGGCGCCGGCAAGCGCGGCCCGATTACCGAGAAGCTGCAAAGCGCCTTCTTCGACGTGGTCGGCGGCAAGAACGAGAAGTACGCGAGCTGGCTCTCGAAGGTCTGAGCGAGGCTTGCACCGAAACGGCGGGCGCGCGTCCGCCGTGTACTTCCGGCTCCGGCCCGCAAACGCACGCAAACGCACGCAAACGCAACGCACGACACCTGACACGAGATAGCAATGAGCGACCTGAAGGAAATGCCGCTGGTGGAACTGACCGCCAAGGACCTGCCCGCTTTCTGCCCGAACCCGAAGATGCAGCGCTGGAGCACGCATCCGCGCGTGTTCATCGACGTGACGCACGGCGAAGCACGCTGCCCCTACTGCGGCACGCGCTACAAGCTGAAAGACGGCGAAGTGATCAAGGGCGGCCACTGACGCCTTCGACAGCCTCCGCGCGGGCACATGCCCGCGCTCCCACGCAATCCACGACACCCGACGACCCGCCCCAAGACGACGGGCCGCGTTTCTTTTTTGAGATCGGATAAAGACAGATGCGCCGCGCGCTGGTTATAGCACCGAACTGGATCGGTGACGCATTGATGGCGCAGCCGCTTTTCACGCTCCTGCGAAAGCTGCATCCACGCATCGCGATCGATGCCGTCGCGCCGACGTGGGTCGCGCCCGTGCTCGAGCGCATGCCCGAGATCCGCGACGTCTACGCCACTGACCTCGCGCACGGCAAGCTGCAGCTGCTGCGCCGCTGGCAGCTGGCGAGCGACCTGCGCGACGTCGGCTATGACGCCGCCTACGTGCTGCCCAACTCCGTGAAGTCCGCGCTGATTCCGTGGATGGCGGGCATCAACCTGCGCATCGGCTACAAGGGCGAGAGCCGCTACGGCTTGCTGAACGTGCGCCACGCGAATCCGCCGAAGACCGAGCGGCCGCCGATGACCGCGCATTACGCGGCCCTCGCCTACGCGCCCGGCGCGAAGCTGCCGTTCGTCGACCGCTTCGCACAGCCCGAGGCCGCCGCCCGCCCCGACGCGCAGACGCTGCCGGTGCCGCGTCTCGAAGCCGATCCGAACGAGGCCGCGCGCGTCTCGGCGCGCTTCAATCTCGATACGCGCACGCCGCTCGTCGTGTTCTGCCCGGGCGCCGAGTACGGCCCGGCCAAGCGCTGGCCGCCCGAGCACTTTGCCTCGCTCGCGCAGTTCATCGCGCAGTCGTTCCCGTATGCCCGCATCGTCGCGCTGGGCTCGAAGAAGGACGCGCCGATCGCGCAGGCCATCGCGGACCGCGCGCCCAACGTGCGCAACCTGTGCGGCCAGACCTCGCTCGGCGAGGCCTGCGCACTGATTTCGCGGGCAAGCGCGGTCGTCACCAACGATTCCGGGCTGATGCACGTCGCAGCGGCATCGCGACGGCCGCTGGTCGCGGTCTACGGCTCGACCGACCCGCGCCATACGCCGCCCTTGTCCGATCTCGCAAAGGTACAATGGCTGCATCTTGAATGCAGTCCGTGCTTTGCCCGCGAGTGTCCGCTCGGCCATCTGAACTGCCTTCGCGAACTCACCGCCGAACAGGTTTTCGGCGACTTGCGCGGCATGCTGCTCGCGCATCGCTGAAATTCCTCCATAACGGCGGGTTCAGGCGGTTAGCCGCCGTGTGTGTGCGGGCGCGGACACGCGAATGTCTCCGAACGGGGGCATGCTTTGACCAATGACCGATGCAGCGCGCCGCCCTGCCGCTACCCGCGGCAGCACGGCAACACGGACGGCGCCCGCATCGAATGCCAGAGACCCACGAGCCATGCCACGTTTCGCCCGCCTCTTCGAAGCCGCCGCCGATACTCTCAATGCTTACTATCAGGCCGTCGCGGACAACAGCATCGACGCGGTCATGTCGTTGTGGCTCGACGAGGAATTCGCCACGTGCGTCTGCCCGGACGGGACGCACCTGCACGGGCTGGAGAGCATCCGCGCGGGTCTCGGCAAGCAGTTCGAAGCGCAGCCGGTGACCATCGAGCCGCTCGACATCCGCGTGTACGACAGCCTCGGCACGGTCGTCTACGCGATTGCGGAGGCGCATCAGCCGGCGGCGTCGAATGGCGTGCCGCGCATGGTCTACGCGACCTACGTGATGGTTCATGAGCGCGGCGAATGGCGCATCGCGCACATCCACGCGAGCGCCATGCCGATGGAAACAGCGGGACAGTACGCGGCCAGGCTGCGGCACGGTCAGGGACCGCTGCATTAAGAAGAATGAAGCGCTGAACAAGACGTTTGTCGGGGAGGGGCCATGAAGCGCGATCCGTTGTTGACACACGACTCGTCGTTCGTGGACAAGGCGCCTGCGATGGCACTGCGCGATGCCGCACGGGCGCTCACGCCGGGCGCGGCGGACTGGCTCTACAGCGCGCCGCGCTGGCTGCCGACAAGCCATGCGCAGACCATCGTGCCCGCGCTGTTCGGCCGCAAACCCGCCGTGCGGTACCGGCGCGAACGCTGGGACACGCCGGACGGCGATTTCATCGACCTCGACTTCCTCGCGCACGACCCGGCCTCCGAACCCGCCGCGACCGCCCCGCTCTTCGTGCTGTTCCACGGTCTCGAAGGCAATTCCGACTCCCACTACGCCCGCACGATGATGGCGGCCGCCCAGGCGCGCGGCTGGCACGGCGTGGTGCCGCATTTCCGCAGTTGCAGCGGGCCGTTGAACCTGCTGCCGCGCTTTTATCATCTCGCCGACGGCGCCGAGGCCGACTGGATCCTGCGGCGACTCGCGCAGCGGCATCGCGGGCCGATCGTCGCGGCGGGGGTCTCGCTCGGCGGCAACGTACTGCTGCACTGGCTGTGCGAACGCGGCAGCGACGCATCGATCATCCGTGCGGCGGCTGCCATCTCCGCGCCGCTCGATGTCCACGCGGGCGGCGAAGCGATCTCGAGCGGCTTCGGCATGGTGTACACGCGCAGCTTCCTCAAGTCGCTGAAGAAGAAGGCGCTCGCGAAGCTCGGCCAGTATCCCGGGCTGTACGACCGCGAGGCCGTGCTCGCCGCCCGCACGCTGTACGAGTTCGACAACGTGGTCACGGCGCCGGTGCACGGCTTCCGCGACACCAACCACTACTGGTCGACGGCGACCGTCCGCGCCCATCTGAAGCATGTGGACGTGCCCGCGTTGCTGCTGAACGCGCGCAATGACCCGTTCCTGCCGGAATTCGCGCTGCCGTCGCAGGCGGAAGTGTCGGCGCGCGTCACGCTCGATCAGCCGAATCATGGCGGACACGTCGGCTTCATGACCGGGCCGTTTCCGGGCCGCATCGACTGGCTGTCGCTGCGCGTGTTCGGCTATCTGGAGCAATTCGTTTCGTGACCGATCATGGATGACATCGTCAGGCAGGCGCTCGCCAAATGGCCCAACGTCCCGCATTGCACGGGCTGGCTGATGCTGGACCGGCGCGGCCAGTGGCGCATGCGCGATGACGCGGCGCAAGCTGCCGGAGAACCCGGCACGCCGATCCGCCACGACGCGCTGCTCGGCTTCATCAACCGCAACTACGAATGCGATGCCGACGGCCAGTGGTTCTTCCAGAACGGGCCGCAGCGGGTGTATGTCGAGCTGGGCTATACGCCGTGGATCGTGCGACTGCTGGACGTGGACGGGCGCCTGCGCCTGACGGATCAGGCCGGCGCCGACTTCGAGCCGGCGCGCGCGTGGCTCGACGATCAAGGCAACATCCTGTTCTCGGACGACGCCACGCCCTCGCGCATCGCGGCGCTGCACGACCATGATCTCGAACTCTTCGCGAACCATGCTTCACTCGATGAAGCCGGCGCGAGCGGCGTGTTCCACTGGCGCGAGGGCGCTGATCTCGCCGTCAGCCCGATCGCGCGCGCCCAGGTCACGGAACGCTTCGGCTTCGTGGCGAGTCCGGCGGCGCGGGCCGCGGCGGCGGGCTGACTAGCCGTTCTTCTCCTGTTCGCGCTCTTCCTTGTAGCGCGCCTCGAAGTCGTGCAGGCGCGCCGAGATCGCGGACAGATCGTAGAAGCTTGCGTTCTTCACGTCGCGCGCCTCCTTCAGCTGACGAATCGCGGACGGCCACGCGCCGTCCAGCGCGAGCTTTTCCGCCATGGCCTGATGCTGTTGCAGCGGGTCGTCGAGCCCCTTGCTCGCCTGGGCGAGATAGAGCCACCAGTCGGGGCGCGTCGGCTCCGCGCGGGTTTCCTGGCGCGCGAGCGTTTGCGCTTCGCCATAGCGGTGCGCGGCCAGCAGCGACTGCAACTGCACATCGAGCGCGGCGTGAGATTCGGGCCAGCGTTTCCTGGCGTTCGCCGCCAGCCGGATGGCATCGTCCAGCCGGCCGGCGCGCCGGGCGATGTCGGCGTCGAGCACGTCGAGGCTGGGCGAACTGCGAACGGCCGCTGGAGCAGCCGGCGTTTTCGCCACGGGCGCGGGACCGCCTTCGATGCGCACCGGCGCCAGCGCGATATCGCCGACGGAGTGCGCCTGAGGCACCGACGCGGCTTTCGGTTGGGCAGGAACGCGGCCGAGGTCAAGCGACGCGTGCGTGCGGTCGAGCGGTGTCGCGGTCGTCAGCGAGTCCGCATTGCGTAGCGATGAGCTCGCATCGGCGGCGGTTGCGGTACGCGGTGGCGGCGTCGCGGGCCTGACGCCCGATGCCGCCGTGCCCGTCCCCTTCGCGTTCTCCTGCCGAACCTGCGCCGACGCCGCCGCGCTGCTCGCTTCCTCTCCCTCGAAGAGCTTGCGCGCGCGGGCGAGCGCTTCGTCGGCGGCGGCGTAATCGCCGGTCAGGGTTTGCGCCAGCGCAATGCCATACCAGTTCGCGGCGGGATTGAGCGCGGTCTGATCGTCGATTTCGGCCTTCAGGCGGCTCGCCACCTCGCGATAGTCGCTCGCGAAATTCACTTGCAGCACCCGGGCGCGGGCGCGCACGAACGCATACTCGGCCGACTGGCGCGGCTGCCGGTACGGCACGCGCCGCGCGCGGCCTTCCATGTCGGCGATACGCTCGGTGGTCAGCGGGTGCGTGCGCACATAGGGCGGCACGCCGTTGTCGGCCATCGTCGAGCGGTCGAGGCGTTCGAAGAACGCGGCCATCGCATACGGATCGTAGCCGGCCGCCGCCAGCATCTGGAAGCCGACGCGATCGGCCTCGTGTTCGGCCGCGCGCGAGAAGCGCAACTGGTTGTCGACTGCCAGCGCCTGGCCGCCCATCGCGAGCCCCATGCCGAGATCGCCGCTGTGCGCGAGCAGGCCCGCGAGCAGTCCGGCCAGCATGCCGGCGAGCGCGGTGTAGCTGTTCTTTTCCTGTGCGCCGAGCATGCGCGCGATGTGCCGCTGGAGCACGTGTCCCATTTCATGACCGATGACCGACGCCAGCTCCGATTCGGTCTGGGTCGCCGCGATCAGCCCCGTATTCACGCCGATGAAACCGCCAGGCATCGAAAACGCGTTGATCTGGGCGTCGCGTACGGCGAACAGGTCGAAGTCGGGCCGATAGCCGCCGAGATACTGCGTCGCGGCCGCCGCGGACAGCTTGGAGGAGACGGAATCGAGGTAGTCGCGGATCAGCCAGTCGTCGAGATAGTCGGGGTCGGCGCGTACTTCGCGCATCGCCCGTTCGCCGACGCGGCGTTCGGCTTGCGGCGTCAGCGAGCCGCCGGAGCCGTCGCCGAGATCGGGCAGCTGCACCGACGAGAGCGGCGCGCGCAGGCCGGACATCGTGCCCGGCCGGTTGGCGAAGCGGCTTTCCGCGCCGCCATAGACGCCGAAGACGCCTTCCGCGACGTTGCCGGGCAGGTCGCCGGGGTTGCTGCCTTCCTGCGCCGAGCGGAGCTGCGACGCGGCCAGCGTCCCGGTGCCGCCGATCGTGTTCGCGGTGTTGGCGGTGTTCGCGCTCCCGACGGGCGCGGCCGATTGCGCCAGCACGGCGGGCGGCGCGGCGAGGGCTACGCACAGCAGGAAGACGAGCACGCGGCTCGGACGTGTCGAAGGCATGAGACGCGAAGGCGATGCGGGACCGGCAACCGGCTGGAAAAAGGGAACGGGCTTATCGTATCAAGTGTAGGGCGCGCGGCGGCCGGATTTGCTGCCTGCTTGCTGCATGAGTCTTGATGCAAACGGGGTCCGCGGGCCGGGAACCGCGCCTCTTCACGCTGTTATGATAGGCGCCCATTTCGAAGGAGACGCCATGTCCGGACTCACCCATTTCGATGCCGCCGGCGAGGCGCACATGGTCGATGTCGGCGCGAAGGACGAGACGCGCCGGGTCGCGGTTGCGCGCGGTTCGATCGTGATGCTCGATGCCACGCTCGCGCTGATTCTCGATGGCCGCGCGAAGAAAGGCGATGTTCTGGGCGTCGCGCGCATCGCCGCGATCCAGGGCGCGAAGCGCACCGCCGATCTGATTCCGCTATGCCATCCGCTCGCGCTCACGCGGGTTGCGGTGGATTTTGCCATCGATGAGACGCTGCCCGGCGTGCATTGCGAAGTACGCGTGGAGACGGTCGGGCGCACTGGGGTCGAGATGGAAGCGTTGACCGCCGTGCAGGTCGGATTGCTGACGATTTATGACATGTGCAAGGCGGTCGATCGCGGCATGACCATCAACAACGTTCGGGTCATGGAGAAGCATGGGGGGAAGTCGGGGGATTGGGTGGCGGCGTGAAGCCGCACGCTCACCGCGACAGCCCGCACACCTGCCCTTCCGAGCATCGCCTCAGCCGCGATGCTCAATCACTGTCTTCATCATCCCCATCCGCCGCAGCCGGCTCGTCCTTCGGCATCCCATACAGCCTGACCAGATCGGCCTTGAACGCGGTGAGCGGCGTGCCCGCCTCATCGATCAATCCATACACCGCCGCCAGTTGCTTCGGCCAGTCGTGCAACTCGGTCGCGAAGATCTTGAGACGGGCCATCGTATCGAGCGCCTCGGTCTTCTGTCCGGCGAGCGCCTGAAGCACCGCATAGCGGCGCAGGACCGTCTCGCCCGGCAACAGCGCGATGGCCTTCCGGTGCGCCGCAAGCTTCGCCTGCACGTTCTGCGCGTTGATGGGCAAGAGCGTCGCCGCCCCGTACTCGCCCCACGCCGTGAACAGGAACGACGGCGCGTCACGATATTGCTCCGCCGGCCGCGACCCGTAATACAGCACCTCGGCGCGGTTGTAGTCACGCAGTGTCGGATACAGCGCGGCCAGCCCGCCCAGCACCAGCACGACATAAACGCCGTACGACACCGGCCGCGCGACGAGCCGTAGCGGCCGCGTGTCCAGCAGGCCGATGACGAGCATCGCCGGCATCAGGAAGAACATGTACTGCTGCGGATATTCGACGAGCGCATGCATCATCAGCACGCCGAGCAGCGACAGCCCGAAGATACGCGCCGGCGTATGCGGCGCCCGCAGCACGCGAATCAGCCAGAACACGACGCCCGCCACGAGGATCGCCACGCCGAGCACACCGGTCTTCGCGAGCAGGTCGATGAAGATGTCGTGCGCATTGTTGGCAATCTCGACACCGCCGAGCTCGCGGACAATCTCAAACTGATAGCGCGGAAATTCACCCCAGCCGACGCCCAGCAGCGGATGCGTCCTGAACATCGTCCAGCCGTACTTCCACAGCGCAAGACGCGGCGCGATCTGGTTGGCGTCCTGCATGCGTTCCGCCGCCGACTGCGCGAGACCAAAGTCGTAACGGGTATTGGCCCAGCGCACCGCCGCATTGACCGCGAAGAACACGACGGCGAGCAGCAGCGGCACGAGCCACGCGCGCCGGTCGCGCTTGCCCGGCCCGTCGAAGCCGTCCGACGAGCGCGGCCTTCCCTGCACGAACGCCATCCACAAGCCGCCGACGACGATCACCGCCGTCTGCAGCCACGGCCCGCGGGACACGGTCAAGGCCAGTCCGAGCGAATACACCACCGACACCGCGACCCACACCACGAGCGGCAGCCGACGCGTCTGCACGAAGAACAGCGCGCCCGCCATGGCGAACGCAATGACCGTGGCCAGGTGATTCGCCTGCGCCATGTTGCCGAACGGACGCCGCTCGGTCATGACGTTGTAGGCCACCACGAAGGGCGTGAACTTCACCTCGAGATGAAACAGCTGCACGACCTGGCAGAACACCGCGAACAGCCCGCCGAGCATCAGCGCCGCCGCGCCGACGCGCAGCGCCTTCTCTCCAAGCCCCGCGCGCACGAGCCCGAAGCCCGTATGCACGGCGACGAACGACGCCAGCAGATAGGCGCCGCCCAGCCAGTTCATGGAGGGCTGCGCGATCGGCAGCAACACGGTCTGGGCGACCAGCAGCACGCCGAAGGCAAGCGGCATCAACGCGACGACCGGCGAGGCGAACGACACCTTCGGCTCCGCCACGCGCACCAGCAGCGCCACGGTCGCGCCGAGCGCCAGGTAGAGCGCGAGCGCACTGTATTCGGCGTAGAAAGTCGGGATCGGATACGTGTGGTTGACGACGGCGAAAGGGATCGTCAACGCCAGGCACAGGACCGCAAAACAAAGGTAACGCGCGAATTGGGAAGGCATGAGGGACTGGGAACGTCGGGAACCGGCGCACTATACAAAACTTTGTCCCTGCTGTCCGTCGAACCAACGGATTTACGACGAAAACCCCGCCTTTGCCGCAAAAACGACCCGCAAGGCGCGGTGGCCCCGTAAATGCTGCCACCGCGCCTTGATGCTTCACCTCAGCGGTATCCCGCGTCACGACGCTCCACTCATGTGCCCCTCACGCGCGGCACTCCGGTGGCGCAAGATTGGCCGGCAAGGTGGCCGGATCGACCGGCAACGGCCCCGAACCCGGCGCCGGCAGGGACGAAACCGTCTTGGCCGCCGCGAAGCATTCCCACGTGACCGAGCCCGCCTGCACCACGCCGCGATTCAGCGTCACGCGTGCGGTGGGCGTCTCGGCGTTGTCCGGCGTGGACGGAACCAGCACGAGCGTGTTCGAGCCCGCCGGCGCGACGCGGGTCGAATACGAGATGGTGATCTGCCCTGTGTCGCTATCGACGTGAATGGATTCGACATTGCGCGTACCCGGCGGCGACGCGTAGCCGCCCGCGAAGTCCGCGCCGCTGGCTGCGTTCTCGGCTACCGCCAGCCGCGCCGATGCCGCCAGCGCGATGCCCTCGCCCACCCGGCTGCGCGCCAGATAATCCTGATACGCAGGAATCGCATAGGCCGCGACCACGCCCACGATTGCCAGCACGATCATCAGCTCGATGAGCGTAAAGCCCCGCACCAGCATGTCCCTTGCCCGTCCCAACCACCACACGCGCGGCTCGCGCGGCGCGTGCATCACACCCAGCACCAACGTTGTCATCTCTGCTCCCGGGAAAACGAAAAAAGCGCCCTGCCGCGCAATGCGGACAGGACGCTTCGATCGTATTCAGTGCACGCCTCAGGCGACAGTCAGCCAGATGGCCTAGGTCCAACAGAGCCTCAGCCTGCCGCTCGCCTTCCCGCTTCGAGCGCGCGGCGCTTGAGCAGCCAGCCCAACGCCACCACTAGCACCGCCCCCGCCACTCGCGCCGCGTAGATCGCGAAATCGGTGTTGAGCGCGGGCCAGCGGTCGATGAACGGATCGTCGATGATCAGGCCGCCCGCGATCCAGCCCAGCAGCCCCGCACCGAGCAGCACGACCATCGGAAACCGGTCGATCAGCTTCAGCACCAGCGTGCTGCCCCACACGATCAGCGGGATGCTGACGACCAGCCCGAAGATCACCAGCGTCAGCCGGTGGCGCGGATCCGCCGCCTCCGCCGCGCCCGCGATGGCGATCACGTTGTCGAGGCTCATCACGGCATCCGCGACGATGATGGTCTTCACCGCGGCCCAGAGACGATCGGATGCGTTGATCTCGTGCTCGTCGTGATCCGGTTGCAGCAGCTTGATACCGATCCACAGCAGCAGCAACCCGCCCACGAACTTGAGGAAGGGAATGTCCAGCAGCAGCACCGCGAAGGCGATCAGCACGACGCGCAGGATGATGGCGCCGAGCGTGCCGAGCACGATGCCGCGCGTGCGCTGCCGGTCCGGCAGATTGCGGCACGCCAGCGCGATGACGACGGCGTTGTCGCCGCCGAGGAGGATGTCGATCACGATGATCTGGACGACCGCTCCCCAGTGAAGCGTGGAGAAGAATTCGAGCATGGTGCGGAGTGAAAGCGAAAACGGAAGCCGAAAAAAAAGCGAGGAAGCAACGCTCCCTCGCTTGGTATCGGCTCATACGAAAGGAATCAGTAAGAGTACCAAACCCTCGCGTAGTTTGTCCGCATCGGTCTTAGATGACCGACTTCAGCAGACGGCCCATCTCGGACGGGTTCTTCGTGACCTTGATGCCGCACGCGTCCATGATTTCGAGCTTGGCGTCCGCCGTGTCCGCCCCGCCCGAGATCAGCGCGCCTGCGTGGCCCATGCGCTTGCCCGGAGGCGCCGTGACGCCCGCGATGAAGCCGACCACCGGCTTCTTCATGTTGTCCTTGATCCAGTAAGCCGCGTTGGCTTCGTCCGGACCGCCGATCTCGCCGATCATGATGACGGCGTCCGTATCCGGATCGTCGTTGAACATCTTCATCACGTCGATGTGCTTCAGACCGTTGATCGGATCGCCGCCGATACCGACCGCCGACGACTGGCCAAGACCCAGCGCCGTCAGCTGACCGACTGCTTCATACGTCAGCGTGCCCGAGCGCGACACCACGCCGATGCGGCCCTTCTTGTGGATGTGACCCGGCATGATGCCGATTTTCAGCTCGTCCGGCGTGATCGTGCCGGGGCAGTTCGGTCCGAGCAGCAGCGTCTTGCGGTTTTCACGGCGCATGCGGTCCTTGATTTCGAGCATGTCGCGAACCGGAATGCCTTCCGTGATGCAGATCGCGAGATCGAGATCGGCTTCGACGGCTTCCCAGATCGCCGCGGCAGCGCCCGCGGGCGGCACGTAAATCACCGAAACCGTGGCGCCGGTCTCGGACTTTGCTTCCTTGACGGACGCATAGATGGGAATGCCTTCGAAATCCTCGCCCGCGCGCTTCGGGTTCACACCCGCGACGTAGGCTTCACGGCCATTCGCGTATTCGCGGCAGGCGCGCGTATGGAACTGACCGGTCTTGCCGGTGATGCCCTGCGTGATGACCTTCGTGTCTTTGTTGATCAGAATCGACATGTAGTGACCTCTGTTCGTTTGGCGTCGCCAAGGCTCAAGCCCCGCGCCGCCATTCGTATCTGGTGGAACGCTCTTCTGAGGCAGGCAGCGCGTGCGCTTACTTGCCTTCGGCCGCCGCGACGACCTTCTGCGCAGCTTCTTCCATGCTGTCGGCCGAGATGATCGGCAGGCCCGAGTCCGCCAGCATCTTCTTGCCGAGGTCCTCGTTCGTGCCCTTCATGCGCACGACCAGCGGCACCTTCAGGTCCACCGCCTTCGAAGCCGCCATCACGCCTTCCGCGATCACGTCGCAGCGCATGATGCCGCCGAAGATGTTCACGAGGATCGCCTTCAGGTTCGGGTTCTTCAGCATCAGCTTGAAGGCTTCCGTGACCTTCTCGGTCGTGGCGCCGCCGCCGACGTCGAGGAAGTTCGCCGGCTCGCCGCCGAACAGCTTGATGGTGTCCATCGTGGCCATTGCCAGGCCAGCACCGTTCACCAGACAGCCGATGTTGCCGTCGAGCGAGATGTACGCGAGGTCGAACTTCGACGCTTCGACTTCAGCCGGATCTTCTTCGTCCAGATCGCGGTACGCGACGATTTCCGGATGACGGAACAGCGCGTTCGCGTCGAAGTTGAACTTGGCGTCCAGTGCGATGACCTTGCCGTCGCCGGTCACGATCAGCGGGTTGATTTCCGCGAGCGATGCGTCGGTTTCGTAGAACGCCTTGTACAGGCCTTGCAGGATCGCGCGCGCTTGCGGGATCGATGCGTCCGGAATGCCGATCTTGCGGGCCAGGTCGTCCGCGTCCTTGTCCTGCAGGCCGGTCGACGGCTCGACGGCGAACTTGTGCAGCAGTTCCGGCGTCTTTTCCGCGACTTCCTCGATGTCCATGCCGCCTTCGCTCGACGCCATCACGACGATCTTCTGCGTCACGCGATCCAGCACGAGGCCGACGTACAGTTCCTTCTTGATGTCCGCGCCTTCTTCGATCAGCAGGCGGTTCACCTTCTGGCCTTCCGGGCCGGTCTGGTGCGTGACGAGCTGCATGCCGAGGATCTGGCTCGCGTACTCGCGGACCTGTTCGATCGACTTCGCGACCTTCACGCCGCCGCCCTTGCCGCGGCCGCCAGCGTGGATCTGCGCCTTCACGACCCAAACCGGGCCGCCCAGCGCTTCCGCGGCCTTGACCGCATCATCCACCGAGAACACGGGTGTGCCGCGCGGGACCGCGACGCCGAATTTCCGCAGGATTTCCTTACCCTGGTACTCGTGAATCTTCATGCGTGATTCCTTCAGTCTGAGAGTTGGAGTGAACTTCTATGTGTTTGAACCGCTGATTCTTTCGATTCTTCTTTTCAGATTGCCGTGCGTCCGCGTGAGCGGGTGTGCTGCACGAGGCGAACTATGTCTCCCGCCTGTCTTTCGGATCTGCTTGCTCGCTGGTTTGCGCGCTTGCGTCATGCGTGGCGACCGTGGGTTCTTTTGCGGCCGGCTCATGGCCGAACCAGCGCGGGTAATGTTCCTTGACCGCGGGACCGTCGAAGCGCAACGCATGACAGCGGCCGAGCTGGAACGGCGGCTCTTCGGGCGCGCTGCTGCCGGGCTGGCCGGCTTCGGACCGCTTGAAGGGGTTGCCGCTTTCGATCTTCCAGACGTCGCCCGCGAAGGCCTGGACAGCCGCGGTCGGCAGCACGCCGCACAGTTCCGTGAGATGCGTGCAGCCGACCGTGCCGCGCAGCACCTGATTGGCTTCGCGGCGAAAATTCTGCAGGAGGTTGAGGCCGATGAGCTTGCGATAGGCCGTGTTGGACTCGGCGCACAGACCGCCATAGGGCGCCCAGTCGGACGATGCTTCCGCGCCGACGATGGTGCAATTGCGGTCGATGGTGATGCGCAGCCAGAGTTCATGGATCGGCAGGCCGAGCGGCCGGACGCCCGTCGCGAGTGTGAAGTCGCGCGGCTTCTCGTCGGTTAGACAGGCTTCGATATCCCACAGACTATCTTCGCGCTCGAAGGCTTCCAGCCGAATTGCGCGTCGATGGCGCAAGTGTCGGGGAGCGGGAGGCGAGAGAGGCATGCTGGAAGTGAGCCGGTACGGAGAAAACCGTGCGATTTTAGCATATTGGGTATTTCCAGCCGGACATGCCCCTGAGGATTGGCGCATACGCGTTGCCGTGTGGCGTGATGCAGGTTCGAGCGGCTGTGCTCAGTCGTCGACGATCTCTTCGCTCCAGTCCTCGTCGCCGCCCTTCAGGATCTTGCCGATCGTGCCCCCGGAGAAGCCGCGCGCCGCCAGGAAGCGCGCCTGCCTGGCGCGTTCAGCGGGCGTGTCCGGCAAGGTGCCGTACTTCTTCTCCCAGACGGCCCGGGCGCGGTCGGTCTCGGTTTGCGCGAGCTTGTCGGCAGTCTCGCTGATGAGCGACTCGCCGACCGCATGGCGCTTCAGTTCGCTGATGATCCGGCTGCCGCCCATGCGCGCGGCCCGCCGATGCACGACGCTCTCCACGAAGCGTTCGTTCGACAGCCAGCCGTCGCGTTCCAGGTCGTCCAGCACGGTGTCCAGGGAATCGGTTCCGCTGACATACGGACTCAGCTTTCGCGACAACTCGGCCCGGCTGAACTCGCGACGCGACAGCGCCGCGAGCGCACGCCCTTTCAACGAGCGCTTTGGACGCCTTGGGTCGCTCGCTTCGGCAACCGAAGTCTTGCGAGTGCGCTGGCTCGTGCGGGTGAACACTGCTTCGTCCGCCGCGGCTGGTGGTGCTTCAGCCGGCGCGCATTGCTCGAATGGCTCGAAGGGGTCGGCGTCTTCGAAGGGATCTGTGAATGGCGGAGGCGCTGGCCGCGCGCGCCGGGGCGCGGACGTGGACGGGGACTCGAAGGACGCCGATGTGCGTTTGGCGCGCTGTGCCGGGGGCTGCTCGGTGGCCTGCTTCAGCAGGGCGCGAGCGTGTGCGAGGCGCGTTGAGCGGGGATTTGCGTGGCTTAGAGAGGCGTCCGATGCAGCCGCCAGGTCCGATGCCGTATCCGGCTCGTCCGACCGCCCGCCCATGCTTGCCCCGGAAACGCGACGCGCCGACGCGAAAGACCTCTTCGCGTCGGCGCGTTTCTTGTCACTGCGTGGGAATGCGCCTTTGGGCGAGACTCCGCGCCGTTCGCTGCTTCGTTCGTAGCGGTCGACGGATGCACAACCTTCCTCCGTTGCCTCATCAGCCGGACCGGGCTCCGAAGCAGGCTCCGAACCAGCCTCCGGATCAGCCTTCAAATCCGTCTTCGAACCGGGCCGGCGCCTGAGCATCGTCCTTCAGGCTCGACGCTTATTCGTCGTCGGCCACTTCGGCCTTGACGGCAACCACTTCACCCAGCGCAGCCACGCCCAGCGATTCACGGATCTTGTTCTCGATCTCGCGTGCGATGTCCGGATTCTCGCGCAGGAATTCACGCGCGTTGTCCTTGCCCTGACCGATCCGCTCGCCGTTGTAGCTGTACCAGGCGCCGGCCTTGTCGACCAGCTTCGCCTGCACGCCCAGGTCGATGATTTCGCCCTGACGCGAGATGCCTTCACCGTACAGGATGTCGAAGATGGCTTCGCGGAACGGCGGCGCGACCTTGTTCTTCACGACCTTGACGCGCGTTTCATTGCCGATGACTTCGTCGTTCTTCTTGATCGAGCCAATGCGGCGGATATCCAGACGCACAGACGAATAGAACTTGAGCGCATTACCGCCGGTAGTGGTTTCCGGGTTGCCGAACATCACGCCGATCTTCATGCGGATCTGGTTGATGAAGATGACCAGGCAGTTCGTGCGCTTGATGGTGCCAGTCAGCTTGCGCAGCGCCTGCGACATCAGACGCGCCTGCAAACCCGGCAGCGAGTCGCCCATTTCGCCTTCGATTTCCGCCTTCGGCACAAGGGCCGCCACGGAGTCGATGACGATCATGTCGATGGAGCCGGAGCGCACCAGCGCGTCCGCGATTTCGAGTGCCTGCTCGCCCGTGTCCGGCTGCGAGATCAGCAGTTCCGGCACGTTCACGCCGAGCTTGCCTGCGTACTGAACGTCGAGCGCGTGTTCCGCGTCGATGAAGGCCGCCGTGCCGCCGAGCTTCTGCATTTCGGCAACTACCTGCAGCGTGAGCGTGGTCTTGCCCGATGATTCCGGACCGTAGATTTCCACCACACGGCCGCGCGGCAAACCGCCGACGCCGAGTGCGATGTCCAGACCGAGCGAACCGGTGGACACCACCTGAATGTCTTCGACCGCCTCACCTGCGCCGAGCCGCATGATCGACCCTTTGCCGAATTGCTTTTCGATCTGCGAGAGCGCGGCGGCCAGGGCCTTGCTCTTCTCCGCAGTCATTCCAGCCGGGCCTTTCTTGCTTTCTTCCATGAATCGTCCTTTGCTATGATGAACGGCGTCTGAGGCAGTGTTCACGGGCATTTCCGCTACTCGAACGAGCTTCTCGAAAGGCCTTTTCACACGCACGCAGACACTGTATAAAAAAACAGTAGTTTTTGCAAGCAGGTAACGGTGCGACGCTGCTTTTTCCGCGTCGCCCAAGTTGCACGCCCTGCGCAAGAACCGCGATACACCTGGAGACCGCCGCGCCGGGCGACATTCGGTGCCGGCAATGCCGCTGCGCTTCGCCGCGCATGCGGGCGTACCAAGGCGCACACGACGATGCGAATCCTCATTGCCGAAGACGACAGCATACTCGCGGACGGTCTCGTCCGATCACTCCGCCAATCGGGCTATGCCGTCGACCATGTGAAGCATGGCGTCGAGGCCGATACCGCCCTCTCGCTACAGACTTTCGACCTCCTGATCCTCGATCTCGGCCTGCCGCTGATGCCCGGCCTGGAGGTGCTGCGCCGCCTGCGCGCACGCAATTCGCAGATGCCCGTGCTGATCCTCACCGCCGCCGACAGCGTCGACGAACGCGTGAAGGGACTGGACCTCGGCGCAGATGACTATATGGCCAAGCCCTTCGCGCTCAACGAGCTCGAAGCGCGCGTGCGCGCGCTGACGCGGCGCGGCGCGGGCGGCGGTCCGACGGTCGTGAAGCATGGCGCGCTGAGCTTCGACCAGGTCGGACGCATCGCGACGATCGGCGAGCAGGTCATCGACTTGTCCGCGCGCGAGCTCGGCGTGCTCGAAGTGCTGCTGCAGCGAAGCGGCCGGCTCGTGTCGAAGGAACAGCTCGTCAATCATCTGTGCGAGTGGGGCGAGGAAGTCAGCAATAACGCCATCGAGGTCTACGTGCACCGGCTGCGCAAGAAGATCGAGCCGAGCGGCGCGAAGATCATCACGGTACGCGGACTCGGTTACACGCTGGAGAAAGCGGGCGCGTCGTCGAACGGCGCGGGCCCGCAGCCGCCGGCCGACCCGATGCCCGCCAGCCATCACTACAAGTAGGCGGCATGGCGTCGTCGGCTTCCACCGAATCGCGCGCGCAGAAGCCATCCGCTGAAGCCTCCGCCGACTCCGACACCCAGCGCGACGCGCGCTACGCCAACCCGTTCGCGCCGCCCGACGAGCTCGAGCCCGATGCGCACGCGCATCCGCGCTCGCTCTTCGGTGAAATTCTCGACTGGATGCTGGCGCCGCTGCTGCTGCTCTGGCCGATGAGCATCGCAGTGACCTATCTCGTCGCCAAGTCGATCGCCAACGGGCCCTTCGATCGCGCGCTCGAAGCCGACGCCTACGTGCTGGCGCGGCAGATCCAGCCGGTCAACGGCGTCGCGGAACTGCGCCTCCCCGACGCTACCCGCGACTTCCTGCGCGCCGACAACATCGACAGCGTGTTCTTCCAGGTGCTCGGCACGCGCGGCGAGCTGGTCGGCGGCGACCGCGACATGCCGCTGCCGCACGACGACGACCGGCCGCAGCCCGGCATCGTCGAATTCCGCGACGATGTACTGCGCGGCAACGACATCCGCGTCGCCTACACGACGGTGGATCTGCCCGGACTCGCGCCCGGACGCGATCCGGCCAGCACCCAGCCGGTGCTGGTGCAGGTTGCCGAGACGCTCGACAAACGCAGCCAGCTCGCCAACGACATCATCAAGGGCGTGATCCTGCCGCAGTTCGTGATCCTGCCGCTCGCGATCATCCTGGTGTGGTTCGGACTGTCGCGCGGGCTTGCGCCGCTGCATGCGCTGCAATCGAATATCCGGGCGCGCCGTCCGGACGATCTCTCGCCGCTGGAGGCCGACCGCGCCCCGCCGGAGATCGCGCCGCTGGTCGCCTCGTTCAACGATCTGCTCACGCGGCTCGAACAGAACATGGAGTTCCAGAAGCGTTTCATCGCCGATGCCGCGCATCAGATGAAGACGCCGCTCGCCGGCTTGCGCATGCAGGCCGAGTTTGCGATGCGCCAGGAGGTGTCGGCGGAGGTGCAGCGCTCGCTGGAACAGATCGCGACGAGCTCCGAACATGCCGCCCGCCTCGTCACGCAATTGCTGGCGCTGGCGCGCGCCGAGAATCGCGCGGCGGGCGGCATCTTTGCGCGTATCGAGCTGACGGCGCTCGCGCGCCTCGCGGTGCGCGACTGGGTGCAGCCTGCGCTCGCCAAGGGCATGGACCTGGGCTATGAGGAGCCGCCTCATCCGGTGGAGGTGGAAGGCAATGTCGTGATGCTGCGGGAGATGCTCTCGAACCTGATCGACAACGCGATCCGCTACACGCCCGCGGGCGGGCGCATCACCGTGCGCGTGCGGACGGACGAGGACAACCTCGATCTCGTGCATCTCGAAGTAGAAGACTCGGGGCTCGGCATTCCGGCGGCGGAGCGCGAGCGCGTGGTGGAGCGCTTCTACCGGATTCTCGGGCGCGAAGGCGACGGCAGCGGGCTCGGACTTGCGATCGTCAAGGAGATCGCGACGATGCACGGCGGCACGCTCACGATCGAGGATCACGTGTATCAGGACAGCCCCCGGCTGGCCGGAACCCTTGTACGGGTCAGCCTCCAGCGGGTTTATCCTGCCCGGGACAAACCCTGAGCGTCCGGATCGATTTTTTCTCGCTTGGGCGTTGGAAGCCCGACGTTGCCCGAAATTAAACGATCGTTTGCACCACGATCCCGTCAAATCGCTGCGTTCTGCCAGCAAAGGCAGCGCTGAAGGCCTGACGCCGCGCGTCAGAACGCCGTAAGTTTTCGTTCCAATAATCGTTGCACCGGAACCGCCAGGTCGCGGACCGACGTATTCGAAAAATCAGATCAGGACAGGAGGCGGTACATGGCTACGGTTGAGGGGCGCGTTTCGCACGCACCGATGACGGCGGAGGAAAAGAAGGTCATTTTCGCTTCGTCGCTCGGGACGGTGTTCGAGTGGTACGACTTCTATCTGGCGGGCTCGCTCGCCGTCTACATCAGCAAGACCTTCTTCTCGGGCGTGAACCCGACGGCCGGCTTCATCTTCACCCTGCTCGGCTTCGCGGCGGGCTTTGCAGTGCGTCCGTTCGGCGCGATCGTGTTCGGGCGGCTCGGCGACATGGTCGGGCGCAAGTACACGTTCCTCGTGACGATCGTGATCATGGGCCTGTCGACGTTCCTGATCGGCTTCCTGCCGGGTTACGCGACCATCGGCATCGCGGCGCCGGTCATCTTCATCGCGATGCGTCTGTTGCAGGGCCTCGCGCTCGGCGGCGAGTACGGCGGCGCGGCCACCTATGTCGCGGAGCACGCGCCCTCGAACAAGCGTGGCGCGTGGACGGCGTGGATCCAGACCACGGCGACGCTCGGCCTGTTCATCTCGCTGATCGTGATTCTCGCGGTGCGCACGGCGGTCGGCGAGGAACAGTTCGGCGCATGGGCGTGGCGCATCCCGTTCCTCGTGTCGATCCTGCTGCTCGCGGTGTCGGTGTGGATCCGGATGAAGCTGCATGAATCGCCGGTGTTCGAGCGCATCAAGGCCGAAGGCAAGACCTCGAAGGCGCCGCTCACCGAGGCGTTCGGCGAGTGGAAGAACCTGAAGATCGTGCTGCTGGCGCTGTTCGGCCTGACGGCGGGCCAGGCGGTCGTGTGGTACACGGGCCAGTTCTATTCGCTGTTCTTCCTCACGCAGACGCTCAAGGTGGACGGCACCAGCGCGAACATCATGGTCGCCGTGGCGCTGCTGATCGGCACGCCGTTCTTCGTGTTCTTCGGGTCGCTGTCGGACCGCATCGGACGCAAGCCGATCATCATGGCCGGCTGCCTGATCGCCGCGCTCTCGTTCTTCCCGCTGTTCAAGGCACTCGCCCACTACACGAATCCGACGCTCGAGGCCGCGACGCTCAAGTCGCCGATCGTCGTGATCGCGAATCCGGACGAGTGCTCGTTCCAGTTCAATCCGGTGGGCACGTCGAAGTTCACGTCGTCGTGCGATATCGCGAAGGGCGCGCTGTCGAAGGCCGGCCTGAACTATGAGAACGTGGCGGCGCCGGCGGGCACGCTGGCGCAGATCAAGGTGGGCGAAACGGTCGTCAACACCTATGACGGCAAGGGCGCCGACGCCAAGGCCCAGGGCGCCGCGTTCGACAAGACGCTCGCCGGCACGCTGAAAAGCGCGGGCTATCCGGCGAAGGCCGATCCGGCGCTGATCAACTGGCCGATGGCGATCGTGGTGCTGACCATCCTCGTGATCTTCGTGACGATGGTGTACGGGCCGATCGCGGCGATGCTGGTCGAGATGTTCCCGGCGCGGATCCGCTATACGTCGATGTCGCTGCCGTATCACATCGGCAATGGCTGGTTCGGCGGCTTCCTGCCGGCGACGGCCTTCGCGATCGTCGCGGCCAAGGGCGACATCTACTCGGGGCTGTGGTATCCGATCGTGATTGCGCTGGCGACGTTCGTGATCGGCATGCTGTTCGTGAAGGACACGCGCAAGTCGAACGTGTATCACGAGGATTGAGGAGGCCGGGGCGGGCTGTTTTAATAAATCGCAGGGGAAGGCTTGACAGCCCGGACCGCCCTCTGCATAATCTCGTCTTTCGGCGAATTAGCTCAGTCGGTTAGAGCGACGGAATCATAATCCGCAGGTCCGGGGTTCGAATCCCTGATTCGCCACCAGCTTCAAGAAAAAGCCGCTGTTCCGAAAGGAACAGCGGCTTTTTTGCGTTCCGGCTGCGGAGATCCTCTGGTAGGGCGCGTGTGGCGTCCGTCTCAGGTGCCGGCAATTCCCGAAGACAGATTGCCACACGGCACCGCTACCCTTCCCGATAACACGTCCTGAACCACCCAAGCCGGTGCCCGCGCTATCTGTTCGGCTCGTTCTCCAGAGGTTCAAGCGTGCCGTCCGACGTCACTTCAAATGCATAGAGACTGCGCTGCGGCGTCTCGCCCAAGTTCACAAGCTCGCTAAGAATTTTTCTCATCCCACCAGACCACGGTCCAAGCGGGCAGCGCCTGCTTGATAGCGCGCGCAATCGCGACTCCCTCCGCATTGAATTTGGTCCAGTCCAACCGGTTCCGACGCTCCTCCGGCGGATTGAAATCATCGTTGATGTTGTACCAGTCGGCCCACTGCTCAAGCCGCGCCTTCAGATCATCTGACACCGGAAGTTCTTCCGGATCCATGTGCATGCCATCGAAATGCCATATGCCGTTCGACGTGTACTCCGGCATGACCCGGACGTAATCAGGGTTCTCGACAATCTCAAACTCGTCTTCTTCGTGCCTTGACATGTTTTGAAGCTCGGTGTCAGTCGTTCCAGTTGGCGGACATCAATGCCGCGCTCGATTCTCACACGCTGATACGAGCCAACGAATGACGGGCTCGCAAAGGCATCCCCACGACGTTTGCTTACAAATGTCACACCTCCCGCGTCCACCGCGCGCGCGGCATCGCGTTTATGGCAGACAGGCACCCGCGCTTCGCATGCCGACAACCGGAGTCACCGCCATGAACGCCCTTCCCCAGATCCAGTCCGACGTCCCGACGAAAGCGTCGCGCATTCATCCGCTGGTCGCGGCTGCGGCCGTGTCGGTGATCCTTGCGTGCGGCACCGGCATCGCGGCGATGACCGGGCTGCTGCCGTCGTCGAAAGCGACCGCGACCACCGTCACGGCCTCACCGCTCGTCGATGCGCAAGTTGCGGGAACCGCACCGTCGCAGCCAGCGAGCCAGAAGAACACCCCCCTGCCGCGCGCAGTACGCGGACATCACGTGAATCCCGCGCGCGCCGTCGAGCCGGTTCGCGAGACCGTCCAGCCTGCACAGAATCCCGTCCCCGCCTACGATCCCTACGCCGGCCAGGTGACCGCCGTCAACGCCGTGCAGACCGCGCAGCCGTCGACGGGCATCGGCGCGATCGGCGGCGCGGTGGTCGGCGGCCTCGCGGGCACGCAGATCGGCAATGGCCGCGGCCGCACGGCGGCGACGATTCTCGGCGCGATCGGCGGAGGCCTCGCGGGCAACCAGATCGAGCACGTCGTTCACAAGTCCACCACCTATCAGGTGCAAGTCCGCATGAACGACGGCAATGTGCGCAGCTTCAACTACGACGCCGCGCCGGGCGTGGCCGTCGGCCAGAAGGTGCGCGTGTCGGGCGAGACCTTGACGCCCGCCTGAAACAAAAGACTCAACGCTTAAGACAAGCCTAATTTTCCGGTGCGAAGATGCATTCATGTCGAATGCATCCGCGCAACCCGCGTCCCGGCGTCGCGCAACGCGCCGGCCTACGCGAGAAACTCTATCGGGAGTGCTTCTGTGAAGAAGAAATCGACCAGCATGAAATCCGGCCGTCCGGCCATGTCGCCGTTGCTCCGCTCGCTGACGTACAGCCGCGCGGCGCGCGAGCCGATGATCGACGGCATGCTGTTGCAGTGTTACGCCGCACTCGATGCATTCGATCGCGGCCACGGCTCGCAGACGCTCTTCATGACGCTGTGCCGTCACCTTCTGGTTGCCGAGGAACTGTGTCAGCTGGGCCACGCAGCCGATTGCGCCGACGCCATCACGGTCGCACACGAAGCGCTCGTCGCACTCGATACGCATCACTCAGCCGAAGGCGCGTGGATCCTCGATGCCGACGCCCACGCTCAACTCTGCACGGCGCTCGCGCTCTTCGGTCAGCAACTGGAGGAAGCGACGCTCGAGCACATCGCCCAGGCGGAAGCCCGGATGGTCACGCAATCGCTGCTCGCCGCGAGCATGCGCTCGGGCCTCAAGCGCGCTCAACCTGCGTGATGGAAAAAGAACGGTGGCGTGTTCGCAACACATGACATCCGTACTTTCCCGGAAAACATGCAGCAACCGGAACAAATGTTTGCGACCGAACAGTCAGACGAATGAACGCTCACGATACTTGTCCTTAGCGCACGGGGGGAAGCAGTACGGCGCGCTGAGAGACCGAGAAACAGGATGGGCGGCACTCGAACGGTTCGTTGATGGAAGCAAAGCGCACAAGCCGGATCACAACAACAACACGCGCATGCTTTTGACAACGGCCCTGTGAGTCGCGGGCAAACAAGCCGACGCTCCGACAAAACGATGTTCAAAAGCCGGCTCACGCCGGCTTTTTCTTTTGCTGTCACGCTGAAGTCAACGCTGAACAACCAAACAAATTCAGCGATACCGCGAAAACATCCGCCGCGCGCATTCCGTGCACCAGACACGCGGCGCAAGCTCCGCCCGGGCGCTCCAGACATGACCGAACGCGCACTGCCATTGAAGCGGCGTGGCGTCGTCGACATAGCACGGTGAAAGCAGCACGCCGCCGCGTGCCTGCGCCATGTCGCGCAGGCGCCGCGTGGCCGCATCGCGACGCTGCAATGCGCAGTTCATGCACCGCACGTTCTGCGCCGATTCGGGCGATGCATCCCACGCATGTCCGCACGTACACGTCCACAGCACGGAGGCATCCGGGTTCGCTCCACTCGCCGCGCGTTCCCGATAACGCGCCGCTGCCGCCATCGGCTGACGATACGCGTTGCGCTTGTCCAGGCGTGCCATGGGATGCAAGGCAGCGGTCAGTGCTGACCGCCGCGGATCGACTCGGAGCGCGAGGTCGTCACCACCGTGCCGTCCGGACCGAAGTGCGCATTGAACATCGCGTCCTGGTTCACGCCGTCCTCCAGCCAGTGCCAGCTCCACACGCGCTCCTTCTTGAGCGGATATTCGGCGATGGTCGTCGGCTTGCCCAGCAGCCTGCGGGCTTCGTCCATGGTCATGCCGGGACGAACCTTCGCGAAGTTCGCGGCCGTCAGGACCTGAGTGACGGACACGAAGCGGCCGTTGGCATCGAGGTCGACCATATAGGTATTCGTGCCGGCGGGACCGCGCGGATATTCGAGGCGCTTGCTGCCGTCGGTGAAATTCCGCTCGGTCTCGGGCTCGCCCATCTGGTCGCGGATCTGCGCCTCGGTCGTGACGCCCGGCTGCAGGTTCTTGAGCAGCAGCGTGTCCGGCTTCACCGCATTGAAGAACGCCTTGAGCTTGTTCACTGCATCCTCGCCAGATTGCTGATCGCAGCCCGACAGCAGCACCGCAGCCGATACCGCGACCAACACGCTGCACACGATCTTTCTCATCTCCGCTCCCCTCGCCCGCGTGTCCACGCGCGGAATCAGCCGCCGGCCGAGCCCAGCAGCGGCATCGGATCGATGGCGGCACCCGCCTTTCTCACTTCGAAGTGCAGCGCCGGCGTGCCGCTCGGGCCGGTACCCATGTCGGCGATGGTCGCGCCCTGCTTGACGGTATCGCCTTCCTTCACGAGCAGCTTTTCGTTGTAGGCGTAGGCGGTGAGATAGTCGTTGCCGTGCTTGACGATGATCATGCGGCCATACGAGCGCAAGCCGCTGCCCGCATACACGACCTTGCCGGCCGCCGCGGCCTTGACCGGCTGGCCGACCTTGCCTTCGATGTCGATACCCTTGTTGCCGCTCGCCCCGAACTTGCGGACGACGTCACCGTGCGCAGGCCACGCGAAAGTGCCCTTGCCTACGGGGGCGCTGCTGGTGCTCGCATGTTCCGTGGCCGGGGCAGGGGCCTGGGCAGGCTTCGCGGCCGCTGACTTGTCGGGCGTCGACAGGAGCGGCGGCTGCGCCGACTTCACCGTCGATGAAGACGCAGTTGCCGAAGCAACGCCTGTCGAGCCCGGCGGCATGACCCGCAACACCTGTCCGATGTTGACCTGCTTGCTCTCGGGCAGATGGTTCCACGTGATCAGATCGGCGGGTTGCTGCTTGAAAGTGCGCGAGATGCCATAGAGCGTGTCGCCCGGCTTGACCCGATAGAAGCCCGCTTCGACCGGCGCTGTCGGCGCAAGCGGCGCAACGACAGGCGCCGCGAGCGGCACGGCTGGCGCGGTCGTCACGCCCGCAGACGGGCTCTGCACGACCGGCGGCGCACTGCTCACCGAACTTTCGACGATCGGCGCCGGCGTGCGCGGCGTCGACGAACACGCGGCCAGACCGGCCGCCATCCCCGCTGCTAGCAGCGTTCTCATGATCGAACGATGCGTGTTCGATCCCCGCGCCGCCTGCATTCCGAACGCTTCCATGTGCATCACCACCTGCTTTCTCATGCTTTTAGTCTTGAACTTTTCTGACTTGCGACCGCGTCGGCACGCGGCTGCCTGCCGCGCGCCGCTCATGCCACCTGCGCCGCGCGGATCCCGATTGCTGGAACAGCACAAACTTCGCCAGCATAAAACATTGGCGGAGCGAATTCGTTCAAATGCGGCAAACGACACGCATCGTCCGGCTCCGTGAGCGCGTGCCGGGCCCTCAGGCCTTGGAGTTGCGCCGCCGGCTCATTTTCCACAATGCGCCGAGCAATACCGGCACGATCGCCGCGCCGATCCCCACCAGCACGATCACATTCAGATACTGCTTGATGAACGGAATGTTGCCGAAGAAGTAGCCGAGCAGTACGAGCAGCAGCACCCAGAACAGCGCGCCCAGCACGTTGAACAACTGGAAGCGCGCGTGGCTCATGCCGGACACACCCGCGACGAACGGCGCAAACGTCCGGACCACCGGCACGAAACGCGCAATGACGATGGTCTTGCCGCCATGACGCTCGTAGAAGTTGTGCGTCTTCTGCAGCGCGGCGCGGTCGAGGAAGCGTTCGAGCACGGGGATGTTGGTGTCGAAGACCTTCGGCCCGATGGCGCGGCCGATCCAGTAGTTCAGCGTGTTGCCGGTGACGGCGGCGATCAGCAGCAGCGCGATCAGCGCCAGCAGATTCATCTCGTGGGACGCGGCAAACGCGCCGCCGATGAACAGCAGCGAATCGCCCGGCAGGAACGGGAACACAACAAGCCCGGTCTCGCAGAATACGATCAGGAACAACACCGCGTAGACCCAGGCGCCGTAGCTCTGGATGAAGACCCCCAGCGACTTGTCGATGTGCAGGATGAGTCCCAGGAATTGCAGCAGCGTGTCCAAAAGCGTTCCTCGAAAGAAGTCCAGTGGCCGCGGCGAGCGGCGCATCCGGGGGTCGGAAAAGGGAGTCGCGCCATGATACCGAAGTGCCGCGTCGCGTCAGTTAAAAAGCACGCAGTGGGGCACGCGTTCAGGCGTCTGGGCGAAACGGCCGACGTCGGGGCGGCTACGGGCGAATCGCTATAATTTCGCCATGGCCGACCTCAACGAACCCTCCGCCGCCGCTTTGACCGCGGATGCCCCGCGCCGTTCGCGCGGCATCGCGCCGCTGCCCGACCAGCTCATCAGCCAGATCGCCGCGGGCGAAGTGGTGGAACGGCCGGCGTCGGTGGTCAAGGAACTGCTCGAAAATGCCCTCGATGCCGGCGCCCGGACGCTGCGCATCACGCTCGACGAAGGCGGCGTCAAGCGCATCGTCGTCGCCGATGACGGCTGCGGCATGCCACCCGGCGAACTGCCGCTCGCGCTGCTGCGCCATGCGACCAGCAAGATCCGCTCGCTTGCCGACCTCGAAGCGGTTGCCACGCTCGGGTTTCGCGGCGAAGCGATTGCGTCGATTGCCTCGGTGGCCGAGTTGTTCATCACGAGCCGCACCGACGCCTGCCCGCACGCCACCCGCATCGATGCCCAGACCGGCGTGCTGTCGCCCGCGGCGGGCACGACCGGCACGACCATGGAAGTGCGCGAGCTGTATTTCAACACGCCTGCGCGCCGCAAGTTTCTGAAAAGCGAACAGACCGAACTGGGCCATTGCCTGGACGTGATACGCCGCACGGCGCTGGCGCGCCCGGACGTGGCGATCTCGGTGATGCACAACGGCCGTGCCGTCGAACACTGGAACGCCACCGATCCGCAAACGCGCGTCGCGAAGATCCTGGGCGAGGTCTTCGAAACCGCGCACCTGCCGCTCGACGAACGCGCCGGGCCGCTCGCCGTCTACGGCTGCGCGGGCCTGCCCACCGCCAGCCGCGGCCGCGCCGACCAGCAATACTTCTTCGTCAACGGCCGCTTCGTGCGCGACAAGCTGCTGACCCACGCGGTGCGCGCCGCCTACGAAGACGTGCTGCACGGCAATCGTTACCCCGCCTACGTGCTGTTTCTGGATCTGCCGCCCGAATCCGTCGATGTGAACGTGCATCCCTCGAAGATCGAGGTGCGCTTCCGCGATTCACGCTCGATTCACCAGTACGTGTTCCATGCCGTGCAGCGGGCGCTGGCACGGCACGCGGGCGCATCGCCGGAAACGACTTCGGGCGGACACGCGGCGCAATTGCAGACAACCGGTCCGGCGTCGTTCAGCGCGAAGCCGTTTGCAGGCAACGATCCGCTCGCCACGCGAGGTACGGGGAGCACGAGTGAGAACGGCACGAACTGGCTGCGCCAGTCGCGCATGACGCAGGGCACCCTGCCGGTCGCGCAGCCGCTGGCGCTGTACGACGCGCTGTTCGGGCGCAAGGACGCGGGCACCTCGAGCGCAACGACGCCGCCGGAGAACCGTGACACGCCCTACCCGACCTCCGCGCAAGCGCCCGTATGGGCCAGCGACAGCGCTACGCCCGCCTACGGACCCGCCGCTTCCACGCAGGCCGACGACCAGCCGCTCGGCTTCGCGGTCGGGCAGATCCATGGCATCTATGTGCTGGCGCAGAACGCGCGCGGGCTTGTCCTCGTCGACATGCACGCGGCCCACGAACGCATTCTCTACGAACAGTTCAAGCATGCCCTCGCCGATCACACCGTCGCGGTGCAGCCGCTGCTGATTCCGGTGTCGATGACGGCGGAACCGGTGGAAATCGGCATCGTCGAGGAAGAGAAAGAGACGCTCGATGCGCTCGGCTTCGATCTTGCGGTGCTCTCGCCGACTTCCATCGCGATCCGCGCCGTGCCCGCGTTGCTGAAGGACGCCGATCTGCAGACGCTCGCGCACGCCGTGCTCGCCGACCTGCATGCCTACGGCGGCTCGCGCGTGCTGACCGAGCGCCAGCACGAACTGCTCGGCACGCTCGCGTGCCACAACGCGGTGCGGGCGAACCGCCGCCTGACGCTCGACGAAATGAACGCGCTGCTGCGCCAGATGGAAGCGACGGAGCGCGCGGATCAGTGCAACCACGGGCGGCCGACCTGGTTCCAGCTGACGCTCGCGGATCTCGACCGCCTCTTCATGCGCGGACAATGAGCGCTGCCGCCCTGCCCGTAGCCTGTCTGCTCGGACCGACGGCGTCCGGCAAGACTGCCGCCGCGCTCGCGTTCGCGGCGCGGCATCCGGTCGAGATCATCAGTGTGGATTCGGCGCTGGTGTATCGCGAGATGGATGTCGGTACGGCGAAGCCGAGCGCCGAAGAGCGCGTGGCGGCGCCGCATCATCTGATCGACATCATCGATCCGGCCGAGTCCTACTCCGCCGCGCAGTTTCGCGCCGATACGCTGCGGCTGGTCGAGGAAATCGTCGCGCGCGGCCGGCTGCCGTTGCTGGTCGGCGGCACGATGCTCTACTTCAAGGCGCTGACGCAGGGCCTCAACGATCTGCCGGGCGCCGATCCCGCGGTGCGCGCCGCCCTCGATGCCGACGCCGAACGCGACGGCTGGCCCGCGCTGCACGCACGTCTCGCGGCGCTCGATCCGGACACGGCAGCACGGCTCGCGCCGAACGATTCACAGCGCATCCAGCGCGCGCTCGAAATTCACATGCTGACCGGCCAGCCGATGTCCGCGTTGCTCGCCGCGCCGCGCGTGGTCGAGCGGGACATGCGCTGGCGCTTCGTGCCGGTGGCGCTGGAGCCATCGGACCGGGCGGTGCTGCACGCGCGCATCGAGGCGCGCTTCGATGCGATGCTGGCGCACGGTTTCATCGACGAAGTGAAGCGCCTGCGCGCGCGCGGCGATCTCGATCTGTCGATGCCGTCGATGCGCTGCGTCGGGTATCGGCAGGCGTGGGAATACCTCGATGGCGCGACGCCCTACGACGAGATGCGCGACAAGGGCGTGTTCGCGACGCGTCAACTGTGCAAGCGGCAGTTGACCTGGCTGCGCGGGATGCCGGAGCGGGTCGTGGTGGATTGTTGCGCGGCGGATGCGCCGGAAAGGGCGATGGAGGCGCTGGAGCGGGCGGCGGCACTCTGATCCGCTTGACTTGGTCTTGAGGCGCCGCGCGCACATCGACAGGACATTCTGCGCATCGTCACGACGAATCACGCCGCCAATGCTCGCGTATTCGGCTCGGTACTGCACGGCGACGAAAGCGATCTCGGCCTTCTCGTCGATGCGCTGCCAGGCGCCACATTGCTCGATCTCGGCGCCATTCAGGTTGAGCTGGAGGACTTGCTCGGCGTGTCGGTAGACGTTGTGACGCCCCCAGGACTCGCCGCCGAAATTCCGCCGCGACGTGCTCGACGAGGCGCTGTCTTTATGAACGCGAAACAGCGGCAATTGCGTCTCTCGAACGGCGCGCGAGTACATCGCGCGCATGGACAAGGCCGAGTTCATGGAAACGCCCATGATCCAGCAAGCCGTCATTTTGAATCTCATCGTGATCGGAGAGGCGGCGGTTCAGATCGAAACAGAATTCCCGGCGTTCGCGCAGGCCAATGCCGCGGTTCCGTGGAAGAAGCTGCGCGATATGCGGAACCGCATGACCCATGGGTACTTCGACACTAACCTGGACATCGTCTGGGAAACGGTACAGACAGCCTTGCCCGATCTGGAGCGCCGCTTGGCTCAGCCGCTCGAATAGTGCGAGGTATCTGAAACGGCAACGCACAAACAAAAAACCCTCGCAAAGCGCGAGGGTTTCTCTCGTTCTGACTGGGCAACCAGCCTCAAACCACCACCGTCTGCGCCTCGCCCGCCTGACTTTCGCGCACGACGCCGATCTTCCAGACCTGCTCGCCCGCGCCCGACAACAGACCGATGGCCGCTTCCGCATCTTCCGCCGCGACGATCACCGCCATGCCGATACCGCAGTTGAACACCCGATGCATCTCCGCATCCGCGACGCCGCCATGCTTCTGCAGCCACGCGAACAGCGGCGGCAACGGCCAGGCGCGGTGATCCAGTTCCGCCGTCAGCCCGTCGCGCAGCACGCGCGGAATGTTCTCCACCAGCCCGCCGCCGGTGATGTGCGCCATGCCCTTCACCGTGATGCTCTGCATCGCCTGCAACAGCGGCTTCACGTAGATGCGCGTGGGCGCCATCAGCGCGTCGGCGAGCGTGCGGCCGTCGAAGTCGGCGTTCAGGTCCGGATTCGCGCGCTCGATGATCTTGCGCACCAGCGAATAGCCGTTCGAATGGATGCCGCTCGACGCCAGCCCCAGCAACACGTCGCCCGGCTTGATCGTGCTGCCGTCGATGATCTTGCTCTTCTCCACCGCGCCCACCGCGAAACCCGCGAGGTCGTATTCGCCGTCGGGATACATGCCTGGCATTTCCGCCGTCTCGCCACCGATCAGCGCACAGCCCGCCAGTTCGCAACCCCGCGCGATGCCCTTCACGACGTCCGCTGCCGTGTCCACGTCCAGCTTGCCGCAGGCGAAGTAATCGAGGAAGAACAACGGCTCGGCGCCCTGCACGAGGATGTCGTTGACGCTCATCGCGACGAGATCCTGGCCCACGGTGTCGTGGCGGTTCAGCGTGAACGCGAGACGCAGCTTGGTGCCGACGCCGTCCGTGCCCGACACGAGCACCGGCTCCTTGTACTTCTTCGGCACCTCGAACAGCGCGCCGAATCCGCCGATGCCGCCCAGCACGCCATCACGCAACGTCTTCTTGGCAAAGGGCTTGATGCGATCGACGAGCGCGTCGCCGGCGTCGATGTCCACGCCCGCGTCGCGGTAAGACAAACCTTGGGTTTCCGGGGTGGATTTCGGCTGATTCATGGGGGAGGTGCGAGAAGGTCGGTAAAATGCGATTTTACCCGATGATGACCCGCCGACCGATTCTCACGCTGTTGCCACGCGCGAGCATCGCTGCGGCAACGGCGCCCCGGACTCCGGCGCGGCCGCGCGTCGTGCCCGTTACGGCGCGCGCACGGCCGGCGGCGGTTATCCTGCACCACCGCGTCGCTCATCCGCGCCGCCTGCCCGCGTCGCGCACCCGCGCGGCCTGGCCGCACGTTTCGAAACCTGCCCGACCCCAGGCCCGACGACTCCGATTCCCGTGCAACGCCAACTGACGCTCGATCTCGGCACGCCGCCGCCCGCCACCTTCGCCAACTTCTTCGCCGCCGGCAATCACGAACTGATTTCGCGGCTGCGCGACCTCGAAGGCGCGCTCGCGGCCGGACCGGTCGCCGACCGCACGTTCTATATCTGGGGCGAGCCGGGCAGCGGCCGCAGTCACCTGCTGCAGGCGCTGATCCACGAAGCCAGCGGCCACGCGCGCTATATGAGCCCGCAAAGCGCCCTCAACGCGTTCAACTTCGATCCGCGCGTGACGCTCTATGCCGTCGACGATTGCGATGTCCTTTCACCCGCCCAGCAGATCGCCCTCTTCAACCTGTTCAACGAAGTGCGCGCGCATCCGCTGAGCGCGCTGGTCGCAACCGGCAACGACGCGCCGCTCGCGCTCACGGTGCGCGAAGACCTGCGCACGCGGCTCGGCTGGGGTCTCGTGTTCCATCTCCAGCCGCTCTCCGACGACGCCAAGGCCGCCGTGCTGAAGCACGCGGCGCGCGAGCGCGGCATCGTGCTGGCGGACGACGTGCCGGGCTACCTGCTCACGCATTTTCGCCGCGACATGCCGAGCCTGATGGCGCTGCTCGACGAACTCGACCGCTTCTCGCTCGAACAGAAACGCGCGGTGACGCGCCCGCTGCTGCGCGCCATGCTGCAACAGGGCGGACGCGGCGCGCCGGCCGACCTGCCCGGCGAGCCGTCCGGTCCGGATGCGCCGCCCGCCGCCCCGGACAACGATCCGACCCGCTTCAAGTAAAATGCGCACCCATGAACCTCGCCCTCTTTGATCTCGACCACACGCTCATCCCCACCGACAGCGACCACGAATGGGGCCGCTTCATGGTGAAGCTGGGCATCGTCGACGCGGATTCCTTCGCGCGCCAGAACGATGCCTTCTACGCCGACTACAAGGCGGGCGTGCTCGACATCAACGCCTATCTGCATGCCATGCTCGCGCCGCTCGCGAAATATTCGCGCGCGCAGCTCACCGACTGGCACGCGCAGTTCATGCAGGAAGTGATCAACCCGCGCATCGTGCCGTCCGCCGTCACGCTGGTGCGCGAGCATCAGGACAACGGCGACCTCTGCTGTCTCGTCACCGCGACCAACGCGTTCATCACCGCGCCGATCGCCGAGGCCTTCGGCATCGAAACGCTGATCGCCTGCGAAGTCGAAACCGTCGACGATCATCCGCACGGCGCGCTCACCGGCAAGCCGACCGGCACGCCGAGCTATCGCGAGGGCAAGATCGTGCGCGTGGAGCAGTGGCTCGCCACGCTCGGCAAGACGCTCGACGACTTCAAGCACAGCTTCTTCTACAGCGACTCGCATAACGACATCCCGCTCCTCGAGCGCGTCACCGACCCCGTCGCCACCAATCCCGACGACACCCTGCGCGCGCATGCGCAAGCCCGAGGCTGGCGCATTCTGAATCTCTTCGACACACGTGATTAAAAAACTCATCCGCAAGCTGTTCGGGCAAGAAAGCGCCGAATCCATCGGGACCGCGCCCAACGACACGCCGACAGCTTCGCCCGACGCCCGCCCTGCCCGCCCCGCCAGCAGAAGCCCGCGCAAGAAAGCCGCCGCGCCGCCCCGGCGCGACCCGAGCGTGCCGGTCATCCTGTCGTCGGAGATCCACGGCATCGATCCGTCGCTGATCTCGAAGAACGCCGTGCGCGTCACCGACGGCCTGCAGCATGCGGGGCATCGCGCGTTCATCGTCGGCGGCGCGGTGCGCGACCTGTTGCTCGGCGTCGCGCCCAAGGACTTCGACGTCGCCACCGACGCGACCCCCGACCAGGTGCAGAAGCTGTTCCGCCGCGCGCGCATCATCGGCCGGCGCTTTCAGATCGTGCACGTGCAGTTCGGCCAGGACATCATCGAGACCTCGACCTTCCGCGCGCTGATGGACGCGCCGCCGGAACCCGCCGCCGAGCCGCCGCGCCGGCTGAAGCGCGGTGAACTCGACAGCCGCACGCACGCCGTGGATGCGAGCGGCCGCGTGCTGCGCGACAACGTCTGGGGCGAGCAGCACGAGGACGCCACGCGCCGCGACTTCACCATCAACGCGATGTACTACGATCCGGCCACGCAGACCGTGCTGGACTATCACGACGGCATGGCCGACATCCGCGCGCGCCTGCTGCGCATGATCGGCGACCCGGCCACGCGTTATCGCGAGGACCCGGTGCGCATGCTGCGCGTGGTGCGCTTCGCGGCGAAGCTCGGTTTCGAGATCGACGAAGCCACGCGCGCGCCGATCAAGGAACTCGCCGACCTGATGAACAACGTGCCGGCCGCGCGTCTGTTCGATGAAATGCTCAAGCTGCTGCTGTCCGGCCACGCGCTCGCGTGTCTCACGCGGCTGCGCCAGGAAGGTCTGCATCATGGCGTGCTGCCCTTGCTCGACGTGGTGCTCGAACAGCCGCACGGCGAGAAGTTCGTCACGCTCGCGCTCACCAGCACCGACGAACGCGTGCGCGCGGGCAAGCCGGTGTCGCCGGGCTTCCTGTTCGCCACGCTGTTGTGGCACGACGTGCAGACCCGCTGGCAGCAATACACGGCGAACGGCGAGTATCCGGTGCCGGCGCTGCATCGCGCGATGGACGACGTGCTCGACATGCAGACCGAGAAGCTCGCGATCCACAAGCGCTTCTCGTCCGACATGCGCGAGATCTGGGGTCTTCAGCACCGGCTGGAAAAACGCGGCCGCAGTGCGCTGAAGCTGCTCGAACACCCGCGCTTCCGGGCGGGGTATGATTTCCTGCTGCTGCGTTGCGAATCGGGCGAGCTCGATGCGGAGATCGGTCAATGGTGGACCGACTTCATCGAGAGCGATCACGTTGCGCGTGAAGGCCTGCTCACGCAAGGCGGCAAGGAAAGCAGCGGCCCGAAGAAGCGGCGCCGCCGCAGCAACGCCAAGCGCCGTTCGGGCGATGCCGCCGCAGCCGGTCCGCAAACCGAAATGAATTCAGGCAGTGTTGACGGCCCCGCACCGGACAACGCAAGCAGGCGCGAAGACGCGGACAACGCATGACGCAGGTTTTGGTTAAAGTAGCGCAGAGCGACATCGCCTGAGTGTGTCGCTTGTCCGCTTCTGCTTTTGCTGAGACCCACGCGTAGGACTTCTGCCATGACGATTGCTTATCTGGGCCTGGGAGCGAATCTCGGCGATGCGCGCCAGACCCTGAAAGACGCCGTCGTGTGTCTCGCCCAGCAGCACACGATCACCGTGCTCGCGAAGTCGAGCCTCTACCGGACTGCGCCCATCGACGCCACCGGCGACGACTACTTCAACTGCGTCGTCAAGCTCGAGACCAGCCTGCCCGCCCGCGCGCTGCTGCGTCTGTGCCACGGCATCGAAGAGCAGTTCGGACGCGAGCGGCCGTATCGCAACGCGCCGCGCACGCTCGATCTCGACATCCTGCTGTACGGCGCATCGAGCGTCGACGAACCGGATCTCGTCGTGCCGCATCCGCGCATGACCGAGCGCGCCTTCGTGCTGGTGCCGCTCATCGAACTCGAACCCGATCTCATCCTGCCCCAGCGCGGCCGCGCGGATGCCTTCATGGCGGCCGTCGTCGAGCAGCGCATCGAGAAAGTCGCCGCCTGCCAGTGCATGGCCGGCTCACCCGCACGCGGCGCGGATCCCGCCGCCTCCAACAAGACCGATTGCCGATGAGCGTCCCGCCTCTGACCGTCACCGCGCCGCAACTCAAGCCGCCGCATCGCTACATTGCGATCGAAGGGCCGATCGGCGTCGGCAAGACCACGCTCGCCACGCTGCTCGCCGAACGCTGGTCGATGCGCACGCTGTTCGAGCGTCCGCAGGACAACCCGTTTCTCGAACGCTTCTATCGCGACACGTCGCGCCACGCGCTCGCCACGCAACTGAGCTTTGCGTTGCAGCGCACGGCGCAGGCAGCGGAGGCCGCCGGCATCGTCGCGAGCGGCACGCCGCTGATGGCCGACTTCGTCACGCAGAAGAGCGAACTGTTCGCGCGCCTCACGCTGAGCGACGATGAGTTCCAGTTGTACAAGGACATCGCGGGCCGTCTGCACGCCAGCGGTCCCGCGCCCGATCTCGTCATCTATTTGCAGGCCAGTCCCGAAGTGCTGTTCTCGCGCATTCAAAAGCGCGCGCTGCCGATGGAACTGCAGATCTCCGACGCCTATCTGCGCGCGCTGTGCGACGCCTACAACGAGTTCTTCTATCACTACGACGCGACGCCGCTGCTCACCGTGAACGCGGAACATCTGAATCCGCTCGCGTCGGATGAAGATCTCGCCTTGCTTCTGGAGCGCATCGACAGCATGCGCGGGCGCAAGGAATTCTTTGTCAAGGGCGTGTCGGCGTGAGCGCATGACGGCGTAGTGATGCAACGGCGCCCTTTCTCCTCTCCAGTGAAACCATCATGACGTACCTGCAGGAAACGAATCGCTCGACGATCACCGTCCCCAAGCTCCAGGCCATGCGCGAGGCAGGCGAACGCATCGCGATGCTGACCTGCTACGACGCGAGCTTCGCCGCGCTGCTCGACCGCGCGGGCGTCGATGTGCTGCTGATCGGCGACTCGCTCGGCAACGTGCTGCAAGGCCACGGCACGACGCTGCCGGTGACGGTGGACGACATCGCCTATCACACGGCCTCGGTGACGCGCGGCAACAAGAGCGCGCTGATCGTCGCCGACATGCCGTTCGGCACGCTCGGCTCGAAGGAAGAAGCCTACGGTCACGCCGTCAAGCTGATGCGCGCGGGCGCGCAGATGGTGAAGATCGAAGGCGGCGAGTGGCTAGCGGAAACGGTGCGCTTTCTCGTCGAACGGTCGATTCCGGTGTGCGGGCATGTCGGCCTGACGCCGCAATCGGTGCATGCGTTCGGCGGCTTCAAGGTGCAGGGCAAATCGGACGCCGCGGCCGAACGCATGAAGCGCGACGCCCTCGCGCTCCAGGAAGCGGGCGCGCAACTGCTCGTGATCGAAGCCGTGCCCACCTTGCTCGCCCGTGACGTGACGCAGGGCCTCGCCATTCCGACGATCGGCATCGGCGCAGGTATCGACTGTTCGGGGCAGGTGCTCGTGCTGCACGACATGCTCGGCATCTTTCATGGCAAGCGTCCGCGCTTCGTCAAGGATTTCATGCAGGGTCAGCCGAACATCTTCGCCGGCGTCGAGGCCTATGTCCGCGCGGTCAAGGACGGCAGCTTCCCCGGTCCGGAACACACCTTCTGACGCGCTGCGGGCCGCACGCTCCGGCCCTGCATATCCTGCCCACGAATTGCGTTTTCTCGTACATACTGGCGAGCTTCTTGCGGCTATGCTCGACAACAGTCACTAAAAAACAGCGAGAACGATCATGTGGCAAGTTCTTCCCGACGAGTACGTTCGGGCCCAGCTGGCAGTCGGTTCACTCGTCGCGCTCGGGGTGGCGCGCGTGGTGGCGGCGGGCATCGGCGCCCAGCGCGGATGGCGCATCACGCGGGTGACGCGCTGTTTCATCGGCGCGGCGGCGGTGTTCTGCTTGCCGCAACTGCTCGAAGTCATCTTTTATAGCGACTCGCACCTGGCCTTCGTCGAATTGCAGGGGAAGGTCATTGGCTGCGCGGTGGCACTGTTCTGTGCGCCGATCATCAGTCACCGGCTCGGGTACGAATAGGCGGAGAGTCGAACAGGCGCGGCCAGCCGCTCAACCCGCGAGCGACGCGCCCGGCACGCTGTGAGACAGCACGGCCGCGGCGACGAACACGCCGGCCATCAGCAATGCTTCGAGGCGCAGAACGTTGATGACCGTGTGCGCATCCGCTGTCGCCGCGCTGCGCTGCAAACGCGGCAGTCCCGACCAGCGGTTCAGCGCGCCGAGCAGCAGCGCCGCCGCGATCAAGCCAAGCTTGACGAGCAGTGCATGACCCCATGCGCTCGACATGAGCACGCCCGGCGAGCCGCCGGTGCCGCGCCACGCGTTGAACGCGCCCGTCGCGATGACCAGCGCCACCGCGACCATCGCCGCGCGCGACATGCGCGCCGTCAGGCGGATCAGCGTTGCGCGCGCCGTCGATGTATCCAGCGCCGGCAACACCCACGCGCCCGCGATGACCACGCCGCCCCATCCAGCCGTTGCAAGCAGATGCAACGCCTGCACGGCTTCGGCCGCGGAGAACGCTCCGGCGTCGGCCGCATGTCCGACCGCCGACTTGCCCGCTGCCACGATCAGCACCGCGCACGCAGCCAGTCCCGTCCGCGCTGCCGATGCCGGCCGGTCCGACACGGCGGCAAGCCACAACAGCACGCTGCCCGCCAGACTGACCGATCCGCCGATACCCGCATGCGTGCCCGTGGCCACGAGCCACAGCGAGGCGCCGGCCTTGATGACGGGCGCGCCGCTCATCGCCGCTGCTTCCAGCCAGAGCGACGCAAAGCTGCACAGCACGAGCACGCTCGCGGCGCCGGCCCCGATGCGCGCGGCCCGTCGCCAGCCGGCCAGCGCCGGCGAAAGCGGCGCAAAGGCCTGTTCCCGGGACAGCCACACTCTGAACATCAAGGCGCCAAGCGCGCAGGCGAAAGCGATATCCGCGGCCGCCGCGAAAGCGGTCTGCGCGAACCAAAGGGAATCGTCACTCATCGTGCAAGGTGTACTGCAAGAGCAAAGGGAAGGCGCATGGCCAGGAGGATGATCCTGGAGAGAAACCGGAGCGAGTCTAAACCAGGCCGGGGAAGTCGATCGGACAGGTCACGGTGCGGCACAGCATCGATTGCCTGCAAAACGCCTTGCAATTTGCCCATGCACTTCCGAAACTGCATGGATCGTATGGGCTGAAGCGTGCTTCCGAGTCGAGTCTTTGTCGAATGACAAGGCCTGGCTTTTGAACCGTTCGCTGCTGCGCGGCAAATTGTCGCGAATGCACTGCAACCGGACTCACGGCGCGATTGTGTCAAATAGTCATCATCATGCATCGATGATAGAATGCCGCGTCGCATCAGAGGCTCGTCGAGCCGCTGTGGCCGTGGTCCGCCACCTGTCGCCACTGTCAGTCCCCTGCGTGGCCGTGGTTCGCCACCTTCGCACCGAGCCGCACGAAGCTCGGCAGGTCCCCGAATTTCATGGAGTGTCGCGTGTTTCCAAGACGCATCTTCCGTCCGCTGCTTGCCTTGGCTCTGATCAGCAGCGCCGGCGTTTTCGGCGCACAAGCGCAAGCCCAGACGGCCAATCAGCCGGCGACCGACAGCATGGCCGCGCGCGTGCAAGGCTGCACCGCGTGCCACGGCGTTCACGGCGAAGGCACGGACAACGACTACTTCCCGCGTCTGGCCGGCAAGCCTGCGGACTATCTGTACAACCAGCTCCAGAATTTCCGCGAAGGCCGGCGCAAGTATCCGCCGATGAACTACCTCGTCACGTACCTCTCGGACGACTACCTTCATCAGATCGCCACGTACTTCTCAAATCAGCGTCCCCCGTATCCGCCGCCTGCCAAGTCGAACGTGTCGAGCAGCACGCTCGCGCGCGGCCAGCAGATCGTGCTGAACGGCGATCCCTCGAAGAACATTCCCGCTTGCGCGGCCTGCCACGGCAAGGGTCTCACCGGCATGCAGCCGGCCATTCCGGGGCTCGTCGGCCTGCATTCGGACTACATCAGCGCGCAGGTCGGCGCATGGAAGTCGGGCACGCGTCACGCGAAGGCTCCTGACTGCATGCAGCAGATCGCCTCGCGCCTGACGGACGACGACGTCACTGCCGTCGCCGCCTGGCTCTCCACGCAACAAGCACCCGCCAACCCGGTGCCCGCGCCCGCTGGCTCGTTGAAGATGCCGCTCACCTGCGGCAGCGAACCGCAATAAGGCGTCTGGAGCGACAACACAATGAAACGCAAGTCCCTGTTCGCACTTTCCTCGGCTGTCGTGGTGGCAGCCGTCGCAGCCGGCGCCGTCCTCTGGTCGGGCGGCGACAACCTGCATTCGGGCGGCGCCGTCGCGGCGACGCCGGCCGACAAGGCCGCCCTCATCAAGCAAGGCGAGTATCTGGCCCGCGCCGGCGACTGTATCGCGTGCCATACGGTGCGCGGCGGCAAGCAGTTCGGCGGCGGCCTGCCGATGGCCACGCCGTTCGGCACCATGTTCACGCCGAACATCACGCCGGACGATCAATACGGCATCGGCAAGTGGACGTCGGACGACTTCTACCGCGCGATGCACACGGGCCGATCGAAGGACGGCAGCCTGCTTTACCCGGGCTTCCCGTTCACGAGCTACACGAAGGTCACGCGCGCCGATTCGGATGCAATCTACGCGTACCTGCGCTCGGTCGCGCCGGTCAATGAGCCGAGCCGTCCGCACGAACTGCGCTTCCCGTTCAACAACCGCAACCTGCTGATCGGCTGGCGCACGCTGTTCTTCTCGGAAGGCGAGTACAAGCCGGATCCCACCAAGTCGGTCGAATGGAACCGCGGCGCGTACCTGGTCGAAGGCCTCGGCCATTGCGGCATGTGCCATACGTCGATCAACGCGATGGGCGGCCCGGTCAGCTCGGCGGCCTTTGCCGGCGGCCTGATCCCGCTGCAGAACTGGTATGCGCCGTCGCTGACGTCGAACAAGGAAGCCGGCCTCGGCGACTGGGACCTGAAGGACATCAACGACCTGCTGAAGACCGGCGTGTCGCAGCGCGGCGCGGTGTTCGGTCCGATGGCCGAAGTGGTCCACAACAGCCTGCAGTACATGACCGACGCGGACATCAACGCGATCTCGACGTATCTCAAGTCGATCCCGCAGAAGAAGGAAGCGCCGGAAGTCATGCAGCTCGAAACCTCCGAGAAGTTCGGCGGCGAACTGCTGACGCTGGGCAAGAAGGTGTACACCGAGAACTGCGCGAAGTGCCACGCGGAGAACGGTCTCGGCAAGCCGCCGGCTTACCCGCCGCTCGCCAACAACCAGTCCATCCAGATGCCGTCGGCCGTCAACCCGATCCGCATGACGCTCAACGGCGGTTATCCGCCGAGTACGGAAGGCAACCCGATGCCGCACGGCATGCCGCCGTTCGCACAGGCGCTGTCGGATACGGAAGTGGCTTCGGTCGTGACGTACATCCGTATGTCCTGGGGCAACCACGGTACGCCGGTGTCGCCGCAACAGGTCAGCAACCTGCGTTCGGCGCCGCTGGACTGATGTTCGACTGACATGTCCGGCGGTCATCCGCCTAGACAGCGTACAATACGCCATGGGGCGCAGCCTTCGTTAGTTGGGGCCGCGCCCCTTGTCTTTTGGCTGGGCCGTTTTGTGATTGCCGCGTGTGCGGCCCTGTCGCGTGGATTTCCTATGCATGTCGGTGAGCGTTTCAACAGCATCAGCCATCTGATTGGCGCCTTGCTGTCGGTGGCGGGCCTGGCGACGCTCGTCACGCTCGGCGCGCTCGAAGGCGATGCCTACAAGGTCGTGAGCTTTGCGATATACGGTGCGATGCTCTGCGCGCTGTACGTGATCTCCACGCTGTATCACTGGGCGCGCACACCGCGCGTCAAGGCCATACTCCAGAAGTGCGATCACTCGGCGATCTACCTGCTGATCGCCGGCAGCTATACGCCCTATACGCTGGTCACCCTGCGTGGGCCGTGGGGCTGGTCGCTGTTCGGCGTGAGCTGGGGCCTCGCGGTGTTCGGCATCACGCAGGAACTGACGCTCGGGCGCCGAACCCGCAGTGTCTCGATGGTGCTCTATGTGCTGATGGGCTGGCTCGCGCTCGTAGCCGTTCATCCGCTCGTGACGGCGCTGCCGCCCGCGGGACTCGCGTGGCTGGTGGCGGGCGGTCTGGTCTACACCGCCGGCATCTGGTTTTTCATCAACGACGAGCGCATCCGGCACGGACATGGCATCTGGCATCTGTTCGTGCTGGCAGGCAGCCTGTGCCAGTTCGTGAGCGTCGCGCGCTATGTCGCGTGAGCTCCGGCGGGACGGATGCCGCGGCATCGTACTATCGTCGATGCAACTTAGCGCCAGATGACGTGTCTTGATAGCACGTCGACCCTTGCGGTATTGCCGGGCGGTCATTGACCGCCAATCGGCCCGCCGCCCGATTTCTCCGAGCGTCACGCATGCGCTCTGCTGGCCGGACTCCGGTTCGCCGCAGCCCCGATTCGCATGCGCGCCGTTCGACATAACGAAGTGAATGTCCATCTATGTCTTTTGATTCACTCGGCCTGTCCGAACCCCTGCTTCGCGCCGTCAACGAACTCGGCTACTCCATCCCCACCCCCATTCAGCTCCAGGCGATTCCCGCCGTCCTGAAGGGCGGCGACCTGCTCGCGGGCGCCCAGACCGGCACGGGCAAGACCGCCGGCTTCACGCTGCCGATCCTGCAACGTCTGTCCCAGCTCGCGCCGGCCGCGGGCGGCGCCAAGCGCCCGGTGCGCGCACTGATCCTCACGCCGACGCGCGAACTCGCGGCGCAGGTCGAAGAAAGCGTGCGTGCCTACGGCAAATATCTGAAACTGCGCTCGACCGTGATGTTCGGCGGCGTCGGCATCAATCCGCAGATCGACGCGCTGCGCCGCGGCGTGGACATCGTCGTCGCGACGCCGGGACGGCTGCTCGATCACATGCAGCAGAAGACGATCGACGTGTCGCAGCTCGAGATCCTCGTGCTCGACGAAGCCGATCGCATGCTCGACATGGGTTTCATCCACGACATCAAGCGCGTGCTGGCGCGTCTGCCGGCGAAGCGGCAGAACCTGCTGTTCTCGGCCACCTTCTCCGACGAGATCAAGGCCCTCGCCGACAGTCTGCTCGCGTCGCCCGCGCTCATCGAAGTAGCGCGCCGCAATACGACGGCTGAAACGGTCGAGCAGAAGATCCATCCGGTCGATCGCGATCGCAAGCGCGAGATGCTCACGCACCTCATCCGCACGCACAACTGGTTCCAGGTGCTGGTGTTCACGCGCACGAAGCACGGCGCCAACCGGCTTGCCGAGCAACTCGGCAAGGACGGCATCAGCGCGCTCGCCATTCACGGCAACAAGAGCCAGTCGGCCCGCACGCGCGCGCTCGCGGAGTTCAAGGACCAGACGCTGCAGGTGCTGGTCGCGACCGATATCGCGGCGCGCGGCATCGATATCGATCAGCTGCCGCACGTCGTCAATTTCGATCTGCCGAACGTGCCGGAAGACTATGTGCACCGCATCGGCCGCACCGGACGCGCGGGCGCGGATGGCGAGGCGGTGTCGCTGGTGTGTGTCGACGAGCATCAGCTCCTGCGCGATATCGAACGCCTCATCAAGCGGCCTATTCCGCAGGAAGTGATCCCCGGCTTCGAGCCGGATCCGAATGCGAAACCCGAGCCGATCCAGCGTCGCAGCCAGGGCGGCGGGCGCGGTCAGGGACAAGGTCAGGGTCAGGGCCGGCAGGGGCAGGCGCCGCGTGGTGACGCTCGTCCAAAGAGCGAAGCACGGCGCAGTCCGGCCGAGCAGCCTCGTCGCGACGGCGGCCGCCCAAGCGGTGAAGCGCCGCGTGCGGCGCGGCCGGCCAATGGCGCCAACGGCGGCCAACCCGCGCGCGACGGACGCAGTCACGGCAACGGCAAGCCCGCTTCCAAGCCGAACACGGGCAATGGTTCGGCGCCGCGTCGTGCCGAATCGGCAACGGCAGCAGCCGGCCACGCCGACAACCGGCGCAAGCCCGGCGGCAATCCGGGCGCGTTGCTCGGCGGCCGCCGCGATCCGCAGCGTTCGGGCGATCGCAGCCGCTAAGGCTTCTGCTGGCCCGGGCTCCCGGGTCAGCCCTTCTTCACGCGGCGGCGCTCGCCGCCCGCTTCAGCCACTCGATCTGCTCGCGCCAGCGCGCGAGCACCGTGGCCTCTTCCTCGAGTTCGAATGCAATGCCATGCGTGAGTCGCGCATAGGGTACGCGCTGCGTGTCGCCGCTCTCGATCGTCCCGACGAAGCACGCGAGCGGCACGTCGTCGAGCGGCACGTGCCGCACTTCCAGATGAACCTGATGGAACGCTTCGTCGAACACGAAGGTAAGCGTCGCGCGTCCGCCGCCGGCGATGGCCCGCGCCGTGCGCGACGACGGCCATAGCGCGAAGGCAAGCGTGCGCTCGTCGGGGGCGAACAGTTCGCCGGTGCTGAGGAGCGCGGTCCGCACGCAGCGGGCATCGGCATCCGCGACGCACAGCGACGCCGTGAGACGGTCGGCCGCCGTGACATGCGTGCCGTCGAAGCACGCGCGCAGAGTCGGCGGCCAGGCGTCGAACACGGCATGCGCCGACAGGGCGGGTTTCGATGAGGTGGATGACATATGAAAATGCCGGCTTGGAGCCGGCATCATGGGTTGCTTTGCGGTCTAGCGAAAGAATAACTGCGTCATCTTGGAAAGCGGATAGTGAACGCCGGGCTGGATGCGTGCGGGCAGGTCCAGCGGCTTGAGCAGCATCTTGATGGCCTGATCCGCCGACAGGTTGCGCCTCACCAGCGCATTCACGCGCGCGGAGAGTTCCCGGTTGTAGTTCGAATCCTGTGCGTGCTCCGGATAGCGGACGGCGAAGACGTGTCGCAGCGCGATTTCGGAATCCTCGCTTTTCAGTTCGGCGACGCGCCGGATCAACGCACCGAGCACCGCGATACGGCCATTACCCTCGATCTTGTTCCACTTCTTGAAGAAGCGGAAAAAGTGCTTGTAGTGGCGGACTTCGTCGGTGCGGATGTTGTCGGTGATTTCCTTCAGCACCGGTTCGTCCGAGCAATCGTTGATGGCACGATAAAGCGTGGCCGTGCCGGTTTCGACGACACAGCGCGCCACCATTTCCAGCGCGCGCTTTTTCTCGAAAGCTTCGTAAGAGCAGGTCAGCGAATACTCATCGAAGAAGCTCTTGAACGCCGTGTCCCAGTCGAATTCCGGCCAGACGTAATTGATGTAGGTCCTGAGCGCCCTGCCATGCTGCATCTCCTCGGGCTCCCATTCGGTGTTGAGCCAGGCGGAAATTTCAGGATCGTCGTGAAAGTACTTGCTGAGGTTGCTCGTGTAGAGATCCGTGCCGCTCTCGATAAACGAGCAGGCGCACAGCAGCAAGAGAAGATGCTCGTTGGATTGCGCCTTTTGAAGGTCGATCCGGGACAGATCGATGTCTTCGATGCGCCACGGCATGACGTGGCTCGTTTCAGTGTGCATGTATCGCGCTCCTGGCTGGACTGAACGCGCCTTCGGCCAACAAGAGACGGCCGAGGTTTTCAGGCGACACCATGACCGGCTTCGTCATGGCATCTTCAACTTCATGTGTTAGCAGCTTGTTTTTGCATCTTAGCCGCCCTGCCGCGAGTTTGCAGGCATGGGGGACAGACTCGCGCGTGGCGGCATCGGTTCCATATGTGCAGAATTTCCACGACTCAAATGCCGACGCGCGTCGCTGCTATGCAGCATGAAACGTGCCGGGACGGGTGATGGAAATGTCGCTGAAGGGCGCGTGTCTGGAGGTTGGCGGCCGTGAGCCCGCGCACAGCCATGCGGAGCTTGGCGCGCAGGACCGTCGCCGCAGGAAAGCGGCGTTCCGCCATATACGGAAACCGCAACGACGCGGCTTCCTGACTGCTCAGAAACCGGCGGCGAGCCCGTCACGACGGCTGTCGCTAGCCGCAACATAACCGCGTTCCGGATCATTCCGATCGAGCTTCCAGATGTATTGCCCAGAACCGAAATCCATGTACGGATCGTCCACCGACTTGATGCGGTGCCCAAGCCCTTCGAGGGCGCGCGCCGTGCCGACGTCCAGCGTGGACTCGATGTCGATCGTGAAGTCGTGATTGACTTTCCAGCGTGGCGCATCGCACGCGGCCTGCGGCTGCTGGCCGTAGTCGAGCATGCGTACGACGGATTGCAGATGCCCTTGCGGCTGCATGTCGCCGCCCATGACACCGAAGCTCATGACGGCTTCCTGCCGGCCTTCGACCTGCTGCGTGAGGAACGCAGGGATGATCGTATGGAACGGGCGCTTGCCGCCGGCGACGACATTCGCCGACTTCGGGTCCATCGAGAAGCCGCAGCCACGGTTCTGCAGCGAGATGCCCATGCCGGGCACCACGACGCCCGACCCGAAGCCCATGTAATTGGACTGTATGAAGCTGACCATCATGCCGCGTTCATCGGCCACGGACATGTAGATGGTCCCGCCTGACTTGGGCATGCCGGCGTCGAAATGCGTTGCGCGTGACGGATCGATGAGTTTGGCGCGCTCGGTGAGATAGGCGTCGTCGAGCATCTGTTCCGGCGTCACTTCCATCGCCCGCGGGTCCGCGACGTAGCGATAGACGTCCGCGAACGCCAGCTTCATCGCCTCGATCTGCAAGTGCTGCGACTCGATGCCGTCGACGCCCAATGCGCCGACATCGAACTTGTCGAGGATCCCGAGTGCAATCAGCGCCGCGATCCCCTGTCCGTTCGGCGGGATCTCGTGGACCGTGTAGCCGCGATAGTCCTTGCTGATCGGCTCGACCCAGTCCGCCCGATAGTTGCGGAGATCCTCCATGGTCAGCGCCGCTTCACCTTCGCGGGCGAACGCGGCGATGCGCTCGGCAATCTCGCCTTCGTAGTACGCACGCGGGCCTTGTTCGGCGAGCATGCGCAGCGTCTTCGCGTGACCGGGGAAGCGCACGAGTTCGCTCACTTCCGGGGCGCGGCCATGTGGCATGAAGACATCCGCGAAGCCGGGTTGATTCCTGAGTTCAGGCACGGCCGCCGCCCACTTGTAGGCCACGACGCTCGCCACGGCGTGGCCGCGTTCAGCGATCTCGATGGCAGGCTCCATCAAGTCTGCAAACGGCAACGTGCCGAACTTCGCATGCAGCGCCTCCCATCCGGCGATGACGCCCGGCACCGTGACCGCGTCCCAGCCGCGCTTCGGTTGCCGCGCCAGGCCGTTGTCCTCGCCGTACTTGCGGCGGAAATAGTCGAGATTCCAGGCCGCCGGTGAAACGCCCGACGCATTGAGGCCGTGCAGCTTTCCGCCGTCCCAGACCAGTGCGAACGCGTCTCCGCCCAGGCCACACGACACGGGCTCCACCACCGTGATGGCCGCCGCCGCAGCGATGGCGGCATCGACTGCGTTACCGCCCTTCCACAACATGCGCAGGCCGGCCTGCGCGGCAAGCGGATGCGAGGTGGACACGATATTGCGGGCGAACACCGGCAGACGCGGTGTGGGATAAGGGTTTTGCCAGTTGAAGCGAGTCATTGAGTCGAGTCCGAAATACTTGCGCTTATGGTGATGACCGAAAGACGCGTGGAGAGTCATATGGGGGAAGTTTGCATTGCGCACTTAATCCCTAGCAAATTCGTTTGCCGTTTTGATTCATGATTTCGATTCATGAAACAAACGAAGCTTTATTGCCTGTTCAGATTAGCCTCTACCCTTACCCAATGGTGCAGTGCGACAAGCACTTCAAGTAGATTCTTCAAATTCCCTTCGGCAAAGGACCGCTTCCGACGAGAAGAAAAGTCAAAGCCAAAATTTTTCACTGTGAGTTTGGCACTCGTCTGACACTTGCCTACAATCCCAATTCCCGGAGCCCGCGGCACAACCACAGCGCGTCCCGGCGCTTGTCCAGTTTCCCCGTACAACGTTTCGAAGCAAAAAGATCCGGCTTACAAGGCCGGCTGCTTATGCCGTTCGGTCGTCATGGAGAACACAATGCTGAGTCCGCACGAATTTGCCACGCTGCTACTGGTTCAGGAAGCACCCAATCAGGTGGACATGGAGCGTCAGGAACTCGACGCCCTGCTTGAACGCCAACTCGTTCAACTCGAAAGCCTCGCCTCAGGACGTCAACAATGGCGTCTTACGGCAACCGGCGACTCCACCGTCAAGGCATTCAAGCGCTATTCGTAGGACGCGTAGCACGCGCGGCAGGACTCCGGACGCGGCCCTCAGCCGCGTCCGTTTCAAGTTCCCCTTTAAGGAATCTCCGATACCTCCGGCGCGTCATCCGGCGCGCAAGGTTGGATCGACCGCGGCGCGCCAGCTCAAGGCGCGAGCGCGCTGATCCAGGAAGAACGTTGCCCACGCACTTTGCGATTCCGGCCCGGGATTGGCCTTCCACGCGCGATACCGTTCTCCAATCTCCGCCTGGAACGCGCAGAAGCGCTCTCTGGACAGCCCGCCACGACGCTCGGCCACATAGGCGTCGAAGAACGCCGAATACACTGAAGGAGCGTCCGCGCCATAGTCACCCGGCGCAGCGCCGCACATGTCCTGCAGCGCGCTGAAGGACGGCGCACCCAGCGATCCGTCGAGACTGGGCGTGCTCACGCACCCCGCCAGCAGCACCACACCCAGCACACCTGAAGCAAACCGCACTCGCATTGCCCTCACCCCTTTCCGATTGAGTGACGCCAGTATCGGTCCAAGCGCACCGGCGCGCCACTCGGCCAAATGGCCTAGGCATCGCGCCGTTTCCGACTTTCTCTCCGCAATGTCCGCGCGTCCTATGCCGTTCGGCCGAGTTGTCCGCGCGGGCCGGCTCCGTTAGATTGGCCCGGACGACATTCAAGGCACGATGTACGCCCGAACCCGGAGATCACCATGCAGGATCAGACCATTCTCGCGCTCGACCAGGGGACCACCAGTTCGCGCGCCATGCTGTTCGACCGCCGCGGCAACATCGTCGCGGTCGCGCAGAAGGAATTTCAGCAGATTTATCCGCAATCGGGCTGGGTGGAGCATGACCCGCGCGAAATCTGGTCCACGCAGGCCGGCGTGGCCGCTGAAGCCGTCACGCGCGCGGGAGTGAGCGCGTCATCGATTGCCGCCGTGGGCATCACGAACCAGCGCGAGACCACCATCGTCTGGGATCGCGAGACCGGGACGCCGCTCTACAACGCAATCGTCTGGCAGGACCGGCGCACGGCGGCGTTCTGCGACGAACTCAAGAGCCGTGGTCTCGAGGCCATGGTGCGCGCCAAGACCGGCCTGCCCATCGATTCGTACTTCTCGGCCACCAAGATCCGCTGGATCCTGGACAACGTAGAGGGCGCGCAAGACAAGGCGCGCCAGGGGCGCCTCGCCTTCGGCACCGTGGACAGCTGGCTGATGTGGAACTTCACGCGCGGCGGCTTGCATGTCACCGACATCACGAATGCCTCGCGCACGATGCTCTTCAACATTCACGAACGGCGCTGGGACGACGAACTGCTCGACGTGCTCGAGATCCCGCGCAGCATGTTGCCCGAGGTTCGCGGTTCATCGGAGGTGTACGGCACCACGCGCGGCACCGTGTTCGCGCAGGATCTGCCACTTGCGTCGATGGCCGGCGACCAGCATGCCGCACTGTTCGGCCAGATGTGTACAGAGTCGGGCATGGTCAAGAACACTTACGGCACAGGCTGCTTTCTCGTCATGAACACCGGCGAACAGCCAATCGAATCGCGCAACAACCTCGTCACCACCATTGCGTGGCAGATCGGCGACCAGGTCAACTACGCGCTCGAAGGCAGCATCTTCATTGCCGGCGCGGTCGTGCAATGGCTGCGCGACGGCCTGGGCCTGATCCGGCATGCACGCGAGATCGAGCCGCTCGCCCGTCAGGTGCCGCACAGCGACGGCGTGTATCTCGTGCCGGCGTTCGCCGGGCTCGGTGCGCCGCACTGGACCCCGCGCGCACGCGGCACGCTCTTCGGCGTGACGCGAGGCACGTCCGCGAGCCACATTGCACGCGCGGCGCTCGACTCCATCGCCTATCAATCCGTCGACGTTCTGAAAGCCATGGAAGCGGACTCGGGCCTGCGCATCGCGGAGCTGCGTGTCGATGGCGGCGCGTGCGCCAATGATCTGCTGATGCAGTTCCAGGCTGATCTGCTCGGCGTGGAGGTCGCGCGGCCGCGCATCGTCGAAACCACGGCGCTTGGCGCGGCGTATCTCGCTGGACTGGCTGTCGGGTACTGGAAGGATGTCGACGAACTCAAGGCGCAATGGCAGCTCGAACGGCGCTTCACGCCCTCCATGCCGGCGGAGGAAGTCACCTCGCGTCTCGCGGGCTGGCAACGGGCGGTCGGGGCGGCCAAGGCCTGGGCGGACGGGTGAGTTCAACCCGCGGAGGAGATGCTGGAGTTTCACGCGCCATGCGTGGTGAAGCGTCGCGACGTGCGATGGCTTGTGGTGCCGCTAGCGGCACCGCGCTCGCCGCCGCGCCGCCCCGTCTGGCCAACGCGAAAACTAACCAATTACGAAAGCACGTCCCCAAAATCCCCACGCACCCCGGCGGCAACCAGCGCGGGCAATTCGTCCATATGCTCCATGATCCGCGTGATGCCTGTCTCGCGCAGCACTTGCGCATACCCGGAAGGAATATGACTCGCGCCCACGAACGCAATGGTCTTCATGCCCGCCGCGCGTGCCGCCGTCAGACCGGCCACGCTGTCCTCCACGACGAGACAGCGCGCCGGATCGACATCGAGCGTCCGTGCCGCCAGCAGATAGACATCCGGATAGGGCTTCGGCCGCTCGACCTGCTGGGCGCTGAACACCCGAGCCCCGACGATCTCCTCCAGCCCCGCGCGCCGCACGGAAGCGCGCACGCGCTCAAGACGGCTGTTCGACACCACCGCGACCGGCAGCCCGCAGCCTTCGAGCGCCGCGCGCACGCCGGCGATAGGACCGACCGATCGTGCGAGTTCCACGGCCACGCGCGCCTCGATCGTATCGACGAAACCGGCCGGCATCAGGATGCCGAACCGACTTTCGAGCTGCGCCAGGAATCGGGAAGTCTGCTGGCCGAAGGCCGTCTTGACGACCGGTTTGAAGTCGATGCCGGGAAACGTCTCGGTGAGCACGTCCAGCATCACGCGATCCGCGATGATTTCGCTGTCGACGAGCACGCCGTCGCAATCGCAGATGAGATGATCGATCATGTTGGCTCGAATTACGTTGAGCCAACATGATAAGCGTTCAGCAGGCGTCGGCAGCGTTTATGTCAGAACGATCGGAACGTTCGGCAGCACGCCGCGGCGCATCCAGACGCGCCGCGAACCACGTGACCCCGAGCGCGGCGAGCGCGACCACGGCGGCGGCCCACGGCAGTGCATCGAGACCGTGGCCATGCGTCAGCACCGCGCCGCCCAGCCACGCGCCGCCGGCATTGCCCACATTGAACGCGCCGATGTTCAGCGTCGAGGCCAGGTTCGGTGCGTCCTTCGCCTTCTCCACGACGCGCGTCTGCAATGGCGGCACCGTCGCGAACGCCGCGATGCCCCACACGAAGATCGTCAGGATCGCGCCCGCCTGGCTATGACTCGTCTTCGCGAACACCGCCATCACGATGGCCAGCGCGAACAGAATGCCCATCAGCGAGCGCATCAGCGCGCGGTCGGCAAGCCGGCCGCCGATCGTATTGCCGATCGTCAAACCCACGCCGAACAGCACCAGGATCAGCGTGACCGCGCGCGGCGAGAAGCCGCCCACCTGTTCGAGAATCGGCGCGATATAGGTGAACACGATGAACACGCCGCCGAAGCCGAGCACCGTCATCGTCAGCGCGAGCCACACTTGCGGGTCGCGCAGCACGCGCACTTCACGGCCCAGGCCGCTCGGCGCGGCGTCGTGACGGTTCGGCACCAGCAGCGTCACGCCCAGCGCGGCCAGCACGCCCAGCCCCGCGACAATCCAGAACGTCGCGCGCCAGCCCAGTTCCTGGCCGACGAAGGTGCCGAACGGCACGCCCAGCACGTTGGCGAGCGTGAGGCCGGTGAACATCAGCGCAATCGCGCTCGCGCGCTTCTCGGCCGGCACCAGCGATGCCGCCACCACCGCTCCGATTCCGAAGAACGAGCCGTGCGCGAACGAGGTGACGACGCGCGCGACCATCAGCAGGCCGTAACCTGGCGCGACCGCGCACAACACGTTGCCGACGATGAACACGGCCATCAGCAATTGCAAGGCGAGCTTGCGCGGCATGCGCGCCGTCAGCACGGCCAGCAGCGGCGCACCGACCGCGACGCCCAGCGCGTAGCCGGTGACGAGCAGGCCGGCCGATGGAATCGATACCGAGAGATCGTGCGCGACGTTGGGCAGCAGGCCCATGATGACGAATTCCGTCGTGCCGATGGCGAAAGCGCTGATGGCCAGCGCAAGAAGAGGCAGGGGCATGATGGCTCCGGTTCAGGATTGGGTGGTCACGAATTCCACGACGACGGCCGGCGCAAGTTGCACAAACAGCTGGCGCTCGCCGGACAGCGGAACGTCGGCAAGCTGATAGGCATAGCCGTGACAGTCCAGGCGCTGGAGAAGCGAGCGCCACTCGTCGGCGTCATCGATCCGCAAAGCAACGTGGTCGATGCGCGCCGTGCCCGGCCGCTGCGCCGGCGCATCGATGCCCGCCGCGACCAGATGCACCACCGGCCGCCCGCCGAGATACAGCCAGTAACCGCCGACGCCAAACGGCGGCCGCGCTCCGACCTCCACTCCGGCGATATCGACAAAGAAGCGCATCAACGCATCGCAATGCGGCGCGACGATCGTGACGTGATCCAGTTGCATGATCCGAACCTCCGTGACCACCGAAAGGCGCATTCTCCGGTTCGCGCATGCGTTTGAGAATTGGGCGAGTCTTTGAATCATTCTCAAACGGAATTTGAAAATGGCGATGGATCGGCTGGGCGACATGCGCCTGTTCATGGAAACGGCGATGGCCGGAAGCCTGTCCGCGGCAGGTCGCAAGCTCGGGCTTTCGCCGGCGGCGGCGAGCGCGCGGTTGATCAAGCTGGAGAAGGCCTTGCAGGCGCGGCTGTTCGAGCGCACCACGCGCCAGCTGCGCCTCACCGACGAAGGGCGCGTCTATCTGCAACATTGCCGGATCGCGTTGCAGGCTATCGACGACGGCGAAGCCGCCTTGCAGGCCGGTCAGAACGTCGTGCGCGGCAAGGTGCGCATCTCGGCGACATCGGATTTCGGGCGCAACATGCTGCGCGGCTGGCTCGACGCATTCCGCGCGCTGCACCCCGAGGTCAGCTTCGCGTTGACGCTGTCGGATTCGGTGTCGAACCTGCTGCACGAGGACATCGACCTCGCGATCCGCTTCGGCGCCCCGCCCGACAGCGGTCTCGCGGCCCGCGTGCTGGCGCCGAACCGCCGCGTGCTGTGCGCCGCGCCGGAGTATCTGGCGCGGCGCGGCACGCCGCTCACGCCGGCCGGACTGGTCGGTCACGAGTTCGTGGTGGTCGTCACGTCGAACGGGCCGCTCAGCGAACTCGAGTTCACGCGCGGCGAGGAACGCTACACGTTCTCAATGCCGGTCGCCGATTCCTGGGAAGCCAACGACGGCGCACTGGTCCACGCTTGGGCGCTGACGGGACATGGCATCGCGCACAAGTCTATCTGGGATATCGCCGCCGACGTCCGCGCCGGCCGGCTGCGCATGGTGCTGCCCGACTGGTGCACGCACGAGGCGCCGGTGCACGCGCTATTTCACGCGAACCGCTACATGGCGCCGCGCGTGCGGGCGGTGCTGGATTTTCTGGTCGCGCGCTTCGACGAAACCACCGCCGCGCTGCTCGGCGATCTCGCCTTTCCGCCGCGTCGGCCCGTGGAAGGCCGGGATGGGCCTGCGGCGCTATAATATCGCCCTCAAATGCGGTAAAAAGCGCGCAGATCGGAACAGAAAAGCCACGCGAACAAACACCATCCGCGAAGTCCCCTTTCAACTCCTAACCAGCGCCCCCAGATCAACCACTGTGACCGGCGACGATTCATGACCAAGAAAGTTTATGTAAAGACCTTTGGCTGCCAGATGAACGAGTACGACTCCGACAAGATGGTCGACGTGCTCGGCGCAGCGGAAGGACTCATCAAGACGGACACGCCCGAAGATGCGGACGTCATTCTGTTCAACACCTGCTCGGTGCGCGAAAAGGCCCAGGAGAAAGTCTTCTCGGATCTCGGCCGCGTCCGCGAGCTCAAGGAAGCCAATCCCAACCTGCTGATCGGCGTCGGCGGCTGTGTCGCGAGCCAGGAAGGCGCGTCGATCGTCGCGCGCGCACCGTACGTCGATCTCGTGTTCGGCCCGCAGACGCTGCACCGCCTGCCCGCCATGATCGACCAACGCCGCGCCACGGGCCGCGCCCAGGTCGACATCACGTTCCCGGAAATCGAGAAGTTCGACCATCTGCCGCCCGCGCGCGTCGACGGACCGAGCGCATTCGTGTCGATCATGGAAGGCTGCTCGAAATACTGCAGCTACTGCGTCGTACCGTACACGCGCGGCGAGGAAGTCTCCCGCCCGCTCGACGACGTCCTCACCGAAGTCGCCGGCCTGGCCGACCAGGGCGTGCGTGAAGTCACGCTGCTCGGCCAGAACGTGAACGCCTACCGCGGCGCGCTGACGCTCGGCTCGGAGGAGATCGCCGACTTCGCGACGCTGATCGAGTACGTGGCCGACGTGCCCGGCATCGAACGCATTCGCTACACCACGTCGCATCCGAAGGAATTCACGCAGCGCCTCATCGACACCTACGCGAAGGTGCCGAAGCTCGTCTCGCACCTGCATCTGCCCGTGCAGCACGGCTCGGACCGCATCCTGATGGCGATGAAACGCGGCTACACCGTGCTCGAATACAAGTCGGTCATCCGCAAGCTGCGCGCGATCCGTCCGGACCTGTCGCTGTCCACCGACTTCATCGTCGGCTTCCCCGGCGAGACCGAGGACGACTTCGACAGGATGATGGCGCTCGTCGACGAGATGCGCTACGACACGAGCTTCTCGTTCATCTATAGCCCGCGTCCCGGCACGCCCGCCGCGAACCTGCACGACGACACGCCGCGCGAGGTCAAGCTCAAACGCCTGCAACATCTGCAGGCGACCATCGAGGAAAACGTGCAGCGCATCAGCGCGTCGATGGTCGGCAAGATCGAGCGGATTCTCGTCGAACGCCCGGCGCGCAAGGATCCGAACGAGCTCGCGGGCCGCACCGAGAACAATCGCGTCGTCAACTTCCCGGCGCCGATGGAGACGCATGCACGGCTGATCGGCCAGATGATCGACGTGAAGATCGTGCACGCGTACCCGCACTCGTTGCGCGGCGAACTGGTGATGGTGGCGGACGCGCCCGCGCTGGCTCACGGGATGGCTTAATAAAGGACACCTGGTTCACTTTGAAGAACGCTCCCACGCAGCATCTGGAATTCACTGCCCCGCGCGAGGACAACGCGCGGCTCGCCAACCTCTGCGGCCCGCTCGACGAGAACCTGCGGCAGATCGAGCAGGCGCTCGACGTCACGCTGTCCCGCCGCGGCCACAAGATTTCGATTCGCGGACGCGGCGCCAAGGTCGCGCTCGCGGCACTCGAAAACTTCTACAACCGCGCGCGCGATCCGATTTCCGTCGATGACATCCAGCTCGCGCTGGTCGAGGCGCGTCACGCCACGCGGCGCGCGAAGGACGCGCGCACGGCCGGCAGCGAGGAAGGCGAAGCGGATCCGCGTTTTCGCGGCGACCTGGATCATCCGTTCGACGAACCCAGCGCGACGCTCGATCTCGGCGACGACGAAGACCACGGCCCGAAGCTCTACACGCGCCGCGCCGACCTGCGCGGCCGCACGCCCGCGCAGCGCGACTATCTGAAGCAGATCCTGTCGCACGACGTGACCTTCGGCATCGGTCCGGCGGGCACCGGCAAGACCTATCTCGCGGTGGCCTGCGCGGTCGACGCGCTCGAACGCGATCAGGTCAAGCGCATCGTGCTGACGCGGCCGGCGGTCGAGGCGGGCGAGCGGCTGGGCTTCCTGCCGGGCGATCTCGCGCAGAAGGTGGATCCGTATCTGCGCCCGCTGTATGACGCGCTCTACGACCTGCTCGGCTTCGACAAGACCGCGAAGATGTTCGAGCGCCAGATGATCGAGATCGCGCCGCTCGCGTACATGCGCGGCCGCACGCTGAATCACGCGTTCATCATTCTCGACGAGGCGCAGAACACCACGCCCGAACAGATGAAGATGTTCCTGACGCGGATCGGCTTCGGCTCGAAGGCGGTCGTCACCGGCGACACCACGCAGGTGGACTTGCCGCGCGGCCACAAGAGCGGGCTGATCGAGGCGCAGCATGTGCTCTCGGAAGTGCGCGGCATCGCCATCACGCATTTCACGTCGGCGGACGTGGTGCGGCATCCGCTGGTCGCGCGCATCGTCGAGGCGTACGACGCGCAGTCGCAGAAGGACGCCGCGCTCGCCGAAGCGGCCCGTCAGGCACAACACGCGAACCGGCCTGAATGAATCCGCGCCTCACCCTGTCGATGCAGTTCCCCGCCGCCAAGGCGTATCCGTCGCACAAGGCCGTGCTGCCGCGTGCGACGGTCGCGCGCTGGATCAAGGCCGCGTTGTTCGCGGACGCCGAACTCACCGTGCGCTTCGTCGGTGAAGAAGAAGGACGCGAGCTCAATCGCACGTACCGGCAAAAGGACTACGCCACCAACGTGCTGACCTTCGCCTACGCGGAATCGGAAGACGATCCGGTGACGGGCGATCTGATCCTGTGCTGTCCGGTCGTCGAGCGCGAAGCCGCCGAACAGGGCAAGCCGCTCGCCTCGCACTACGCGCATCTGATCGTCCACGGCACGCTGCATGCGCAGGGCTACGACCACGAGGACGAAAGCGAGGCGCAGGAGATGGAATCGATCGAGACAGATATCATGCAGTCTCTGGGTTTTCCCGATCCTTACGTGCCGCTGACCTGAAGCCGGTCCGATGCCCTCTCACGCAACGTGAACGACAAGACACCCGATCCCGCGCAGTTCCCGCCTGCCACGCCCGTCGTCGCCGCTGACGCTGACGCTAACTATCCGCCCATGCTCGGAGACTCCGCGCTCTGGACCGATGCGCAACTCGCCGCGTCGCGCGAAGCGGCGCTCGCGGGCTGGGACGGACGTTCCGACCTGTGGCTGTTCGGCTATGGCTCGCTGATCTGGAACCCCGGCCTGCCGACGCTCGAAGCGGTGCGCGCCCGCGTGCACGGCTACCATCGCGGGCTGTATCTGTGGTCGCGCGTGAACCGCGGCACGCCGGAGCAGCCGGGCCTCGTGCTCGCGCTCGACCGCGGTGGATCGTGCTCCGGCATGGCGTTCCGGCTCGCGGGCGGCGACGCCGCCGAGCACCTCGAAGTCCTGTGGCGCCGCGAAATGGCGATGGGCTCGTACCGGCCGGCGTGGCTGCCCTGCACCTTTGCCGACGGACGGCGCGTCGAGGCCCTCGCCTTCGTGATGCGGCGCGAGGCCAGCTCCTACACCGGCAAGCTTCCCGATCCCGTGGTGCGCACCGTGCTCGGCTGCGCCAGCGGGCGCTACGGCACGACGCTCGACTACGTGAGCCGGACCGTCGAGGCGCTGCGGGAAAGCGGCATGCCGGACCGCGCGCTCGAAGCCTTGCTGAAACGCTGCCGGTCGCAACAGGGCGCGGGATGACATCCGCGTTGCTTACGGTTTTACGTATGAAGGTCACTTTTCGCGTGCCATTCGGCCAGCGCCGGACACCGGACACACTCGTCGCATATTTTTCCGCTAGCATGGTTTCCATTGCACACGCCGCGCCGCCCGGCCGGCGTTTTACCTTGGTGTATGCTTAACTTTCCGCTAAATTGCGCCCGGGAACGCCTGGGCGCTTCACTATGAACGAACCCTATCCCAGTCGACGCCATTCCGACAAACCGCCGGAAAAGCGCTCGCTGCTCGAACGCCTGACCGATTTCATCTCGCACGAACCCGAGTCGCGCGACGAACTTCTCGAAGTGCTGCAGGACGCGCACGAGCGCAACCTGCTCGACGCCGATTCGCTCTCGATGATCGAGGGCGTCTTCCAGGTCTCCGATCTCTGCGCGCGCGACATCATGATTCCGCGTGCGCAGATGGACGCCATCAACATCGCGGACACGCCCGCCGAATTCATTCCCTTCGTGCTCGAAAAAGCGCACTCGCGCTATCCGGTCTACGAAGGCAATCGCGACAACGTCATCGGCGTGCTGCTCGCGAAAGACCTGCTGCGCTATTACGCCGAAGAGGAATTCGACGTGCGCGGCATGCTGCGCCCCGCCGTCTTCATCCCGGAATCGAAACGCCTCAACGTGCTGCTGCACGACTTCCGCGTGAACCGCAATCACATCGCGCTCGTCGTCGACGAGTACGGCGGCGTCGCGGGCCTCATCACCATCGAGGACGTGCTGGAGCAGATCGTCGGCGACATCGAGGACGAATACGACTTCGACGAGGAAGCCGGCAACATCATCGCCACGCCCGACGGCCGCCATCGCGTGCGCGCGCTCACCGGCATCGAGCAGTTCAACGAGGCCTTCGGCTCCGATTTCTCCGACGACGAAGTCGACACCATCGGCGGTCTCGTCACGCATCGTTTCGGACGCGTGCCGCATCGTGGCGAAAAGGTGCGCATCGACGATTTCGCCTTTGAGATCCTGCGCGGCGACGCGCGGCAGATTCACGTCCTGCTCGTGCGGCGCGTGCCGAATCTCACGCAGCAGCATCATCACGCGGGCGACGACGAAGACGAACTGCGCGACTGATCGCCGCGATCGCCGCGCGGGCGGCGGGGCATCGCAGTACGCCACGCCGCGCCTGTCCTCATCCGTGACCCCGCCTCCGTTTCATCTCGACCGTCATCAATGGCCGATTCATCGTCCCGCCTCCTGTTCCGCAAGCGCACCGCATCCGTGACCCCGGCAGCCGCCGAAGCGCCGCGCGCCCTGCCCTTCTGGCATTACCTCGCCGCCGCCGTGCTCGGCGCGGCGAACACGCTCTCGTTCGCGCCGACGCCGCACGGCGGCTGGCTCGAACTCGTCATCTTCGCGCTGTTCTTCGCGTGGCTCACGCGCACCCGCGGCTGGCGCAGCGCCGCCATGACCGGCTGGGCCTTCGGCTTCGGCAACTTCGTCACGGGCGTGTGGTGGCTCTATGTCAGCATGCACGTCTATGGCGGCATGGCCGCGCCGCTCGCCGCGGCGGCGGTCGCATTGTTCTCGCTGTATCTCGCCGTGTATCCGGCGCTGTCGAGCGTGGTCTGGTCGCTGGTCGCGGGCCGCGCCCGCTTCGGCGATGAAGACGCCGCCACCGCGCGCGACATCGACGCCTCGCCCCGCCATGCGCCGACCTGGCACGGCGCGTTCGCCTTTGCGAGCGCCTGGGCGCTGGGCGAATGGCTGCGCGGCCTCGTGTTCACCGGCTTCCCGTGGCTCGCGAGCGGCTATGCGCAGGTCGATGGTCCGTTGAAGGGCTTCGGCTCGGTCGTCGGCGTGTATGGCGTCGGATGGGTGCTCGCGCTGTTTGCCGCGCTGGCCGTGCAGGCCATTCATCACTGGCGCCGCATGGGTCTGGGCGCGCGTGCGCTGATCCCGGCGGCCGTGGCCGTCGCGCTGCTGGCGGCGGGCATGCTGCTGTCGCTCGTGCAATGGACCACGCCCGCCAACGCGCCGCTCACCGTGCGTCTGCTGCAAGGCAACGTGAAGCAGGAAATGAAGTTCGAGCAGGCCGGCGTCGATGAATCGCTCGCGCTCTACAAGCGTCTCATCACCGAGAAGCCCGCCGATCTGATCGTCACGCCGGAAACCGCGCTGCCGGTGCTCTCGGTGCAGATCCCGCAGGACTTCGCCGTGGCCATCCGCAACTTCGCCGACACCACCAACTCGTCGATCCTGTTCGGCGCGATCGGCGTCACGATCCTGCCCGACGGCCGCGCGACCGACTACACCAACAGCCTGTTCGGCGTCACGCCGCGCGTGAACGGCGTCTATCGCTACGACAAGCATCACCTCGTGCCCTTCGGCGAATTCGTGCCCTACGGCTTCCACTGGTTCGTGCGCCTGATGGGCATCCCGCTCGGCGATCTCGCGCGCGGCCCGATCGCGCAGAAGGCGTTCATCGTGCACAACCAGCCGGTCGCCGTCGATATCTGCTACGAGGACATCTTCGGCGAGGAAATCGCGCGCACGATCCGCGAGCAGGAAACGCCCGCGGGCATTCTCGTCAACTCGACGAACCTCGCGTGGTTCGGCAACACCATCGCGCTCGACCAGCATTTGCAGATTGCCCGCATGCGCTCGATCGAAACCGGCCGGCCGATGCTGCGCGCCACCAACACCGGCATGACGGCGGCGATCGCGGCCAATGGCGATGTCGTGTCGAAGCTGCCGGTCTTCACCACCGGCGTGCTCGAAGCGACCGTGCAGGGCACCTCCGGCAGCACGCCCTACGTGACGAGCGGCAACATGACGGTGATCGCCGTCTCGCTGATCCTGCTCGCATTCGGCTTCGCGTTCGCGCCGAGCCGCAGGCGTCCTTAGCGCATCCCCGAACGCGCCCGCCCGAAGGCCGCATCGCGCGGCCGGCACACTTGCTTCCCCGGGACACGGGCCGGCCAAAAAGCCGCACCCGTTCCCCGTTCGGATAAAATTCAATGTTTTAGCGCTTCGGCCGGTTCACTGAATCGCGTCTTCACGACGATGGCCGCGCCCCGCACAAGGCAATCATGCTCACTTTCCAGCAAATCATTCTGACGCTGCAGTCCTACTGGAACGAGAAGGGTTGCGCGCTGCTCCAGCCGATCGACATGGAAGTCGGCGCGGGCACCTCGCACGTCCACACGTTCCTGCGCGCGATCGGTCCCGAACCATGGCGCGCCGCCTATGTCCAGCCCTCGCGCCGCCCGAAGGACGGCCGCTATGGCGAGAACCCCAATCGCCTGCAGCACTACTACCAGTATCAGGTGGTGCTCAAGCCGGCGCCGGAAGACATCCTCGACCTGTACCTCGGCTCGCTCGAAGCGCTCGGCTTCGACCTGAAGCAGAACGACGTGCGCTTCGTCGAGGATGACTGGGAGAACCCGACGCTCGGCGCGTGGGGCCTCGGCTGGGAAGTGTGGCTCAACGGCATGGAAGTGACGCAGTTCACCTATTTCCAGCAGGCGGGCGGCATCGACTGCAAGCCGGTGCTGGGCGAGATCACCTATGGTCTCGAACGTCTCGCGATGTATCTGCAGAAGGTCGAGAACGTGTACGACCTGGTCTGGACCGAGTGGGAAGAAGACGGCCCGAGCGGCAAGGTGCTGCGCCGCCTGACTTACGGCGACGTGTATCACCAGAACGAAGTCGAACAGTCCACCTATAACTTCGAGCACGCGAACGTCGATCTGCTCTTCACCTTCTTCAAGAGCTACGAGGAAGAAGCGAAGAAGATGATCGAGGCGAAGCTTGCGCTGCCGGCTTATGAACTCGTGCTGAAGGCGGGCCACACCTTCAATCTGCTCGACGCGCGCGGCGCGATCTCCGTGACGGAACGCGCGGCGTACATTGGCCGGATTCGCGCGCTGTCGCGTCTCGTCGCCCAGGCTTACTACGAGTCGCGCGAGGCGCTCGGCTTCCCGATGCTCGGCAATCCGGTGAAGGGCGACCGCGACCTCGTCACCGACGAACAGGAAGCGCAGCGTCCCGCCTGGACGCCGCCGCTCAAGCCCGAAAGCACGCCGCCGGGCGAACGCAGCAACAACGAACAGGTTTGACGAGGCTCGACAGAACAATGACGCAATCCAATCACGCTTCCCTGCTCGTCGAATTGCTGACCGAGGAACTTCCGCCGAAAGCGCTCGCGCGTCTCGGTACTGCTTTCGCCGATGGCATCGTGGAGCGTCTCGCTGCGCGCGATCTGATCGACGGCACGCCTGAGTTCGAGAAATACGCGACGCCGCGCCGTCTCGCGGTGCTGATCCGCAACGTGCGCGATGTCGCGCCGGAAAAGCAGGTGCGCGAGAAAGTGCTGCCGGTGACGGTGGCGCTCGACAAGGAAGGCAATCCCACGCCGCCGCTCGCGAAGAAGCTCGCGGCGCTCGGCTTTCCCGACTTCCCGCTCGCCGATCTCGAACGCGCGCAGGACGGCAAGGCCGAAGCCTTTTTCCTGCGTTATGCCGCGCCGGGCGCGACCCTGAGCGAAGGCCTGCAGGCCGCGCTCGACGAAACCCTCGGCAAGCTGCCGATTCCGAAACTCATGACCTACCAGCGCCCGGACGGCACCAGCGTGCAGTTCGTGCGTCCGGTGCAGCGCCTGATCGCGCTGCACGGCCGCGAGGTGGTGGCGGTCAGCGCGCTCGGCATCGATGCCGGCGACACGACCCTCGGGCATCGCTTCATGTCGGAAGGCCTGGTTGCCATCACGCACGCCGACGACTACGCCGAGACACTGCGCACGAAGGGCCGCGTGGTCGCGAACTTCGACGACCGCCGCGAATCCATCCGCACGCAGTTGCAGGCGTTCGCGGGTGAAGACCGCGTCGTGATGCCCGAAGCGCTGCTCGACGAAGTGAACGCGCTGGTCGAATGGCCGGTGGTCTACGAATGCCGCTTCGATGAGGAGTTCCTGCAGGTGCCGCAGGAATGCCTGATCCTCACGATGCAGACGAACCAGAAATACTTCGCGCTCACCGACCAGAACGGCCGCCTGCGCTCGCGCTTCCTGATCGTGTCGAACATCGATACGAAGACGCCGGGTGAGATCGTCGAAGGGAACGAGCGCGTCGTGCGTCCGCGTCTCGCCGACGCGAAGTTCTTCTTCACGCAGGACAAGAAGAAGCGTCTCGAAGACCGCGTGCCGCTGCTGGCGAACGTCGTCTATCACAACAAGCTCGGTTCCACCTTGCAACGCGTCGAGCGCCTCGAGTCGCTGGCCGGCGAGATCGCGCCGATGGTCGGCGTCGATGCCGCACTGACGCGCCGTGCCGCGCGACTTGCGAAGGCCGACCTGCTGACCGACATGGTCGGCGAGTTCCCCGAACTGCAGGGCACGATGGGCACGTACTACGCGCGCCACGACGGCGAGCCGGAAGAAGTCGCGCTCGCGTGCTCCGAGCACTATCAGCCGCGCTTCTCCGGCGACGATACGCCGTCCACCGGCGTCGGCGCCGCGGTCGCGCTCGCGGACAAGCTGGAGACGATCGTCGGCATCTGGGGCATCGGCCTCGCGCCGACCGGCGAGAAGGATCCGTTCGCGTTGCGCCGTCACGCGCTGGGCGTGCTGCGCATCCTGCTCGAGAAGAAGCTGCCCGTCGACCTGCGCGAGCTCGTCGCCGCCGCGCAGCGCCAGTTCGCGAACGTGCCGCACGTCGCGGATTCGCAGGAAGCGGTGTACGCGTTCTTCCTCGACCGGCTGCGCGGCCTGCTGCGCGAACGCGGTTTCGAAGCCAACGACATCGAAGCGGTGCTGAGCCTGAACCCGACGCGTCTCGACGACATCGTCGCGCGCCTCGACGCCGTACGCGAGTTCGCCGCGCTGCCGGAAGCCGCAGCGCTTGCCGCCGCCAACAAACGCATCTCGAACATCCTGAAGAAGTCGGAACAGGGCGCGCCCGGCGCGGTGAACCCAGCGCTGCTGGTCGAAGCGGCGGAAAAGAATCTGTACGCGCAAATCGAGCAGGTGACGCCGCGCGTTCAGAGCACGCTCGCCGCGCGCAACTACACCGAAGCGCTGACGGCGCTCGCCGCGCTGCGCGAAGCGGTGGACACCTTCTTCAACGACGTCATGGTGAACGCGGAAGATCCGGCCTTGCGCAACAACCGTCTGGCGTTGCTCCATGCGCTGCATCAGCAGATGAACTGCGTCGCGGACATCTCCAAGCTCGCGACCTGAAGAGAGTAAAAAGGACGCACCATGGGCGTGAACAAGAAACTGGTGGTGCTGGATCGCGACGGCGTCATCAACGTCGATTCCGATGCGTACATCAAGTCGCCGGACGAATGGGTCGCCATTCCCGGCAGTCTTGAAGCCATCGCGCGGCTGAACCAGGCGGGGTATCGCGTGGCCATCGCGTCCAATCAGTCGGGCATCGGACGTGGCCTGTTCGACATGGCCGCGCTCAACGCGATGCATCAGAAGATGAACCGCGCGGCCGCCGCCGTGGGTGGCCGGATCGATGCCGTGTTCTTCTGCCCGCATACCGCCGAAGATCAATGCGACTGCCGCAAGCCGAAGCCCGGCATGCTGCAGCAGATCATCGACCGGTTCGAGATCGATCCGGAAGACACGCCGCTCGTCGGCGACTCGCTGCGCGATCTCCAGGCCGGCGAGACACTCGGCTTTCCCGTGCATCTCGTGCTGACCGGCAAGGGCGAAAAAACCCTCAAGGAAGGCAACCTGCCGGAAGGCACCGTCGTTCACAAGGACCTGCGCGCGTTCGCGCTCGACCTGATTGCACGGCATCACGACTGACCCGCCGTTCGTATTGCAGAGACTCCATGCGCTTCATCCGTTCGTTGTTGCTGTTGATCTATTTCATCGTGTACACGGTGCCGTACGCGACCGCCTGCTTCATCGCGTTTCCGTTCATGCGCGCCGACCGCCGCTACTGGATGGCCGCCGGATGGTGCAAGTCGACCATCGTCGTGCTGCGTCATCTGATCGGGATCCGCTATACGATCGAAGGCATGGAGAATCTGCCGGCCGGTCCGGCCGTGCTGCTCTCGAAGCATCAGTCCGCGTGGGAGACGCTCGCGTTCCCCGCGCTGATGCCGCGTCCGCTCTGCTACGTCTTCAAGCGCGAACTGCTCTACGTGCCGTTCTTCGGCTGGGCGCTGGGCCTGTTGAAGATGGTGCATATCGACCGCAAGCAGGGCCGCGATGCGTTCACGTCCGTGACGCGCCAGGGCCGCGCGCGCATGGACGAAGGCGCGTGGGTCATCATGTTTCCCGAAGGCACGCGCATACGCACGGGCAGCCAGGGCAAGTACAAGACCGGCGGCGCGCGCTTCGCGGTCGCGACGGGCGCACCGGTCGTGCCGATCGCGCATAACGCCGGGCGGGTCTGGCCGCGCCATTCGTTCATCAAATATCCGGGTATAGTCACGGTGTCGATTGGCAAGCCGATCGACACCGCCGGTCTCACGCCCGAAGAAGTCAACGTGCGTGTCGAAAGCTGGATCGAAACTGAAATGCGCCGCATCGATCCGCACGCCTACACCGCGCCGTACGCACCGCCGGGTCGAGCCGGCGCCGCGGGCGCGGGCCGCTGAGCGGCCGGGCATCAAGTCGAGCCGCGGCGTGCCATATTCGTTCTTCTCGTCATTCCTGCGCCGCGAGCGCAAAGCCGAACCGATGCAGAAGCCCCCATCGCGGCAGCGTCCCGCCGTCGCGCTCGATACCCTGCAACTCGATCTGCCGTTCGAGCATGCGCCTGCCTATTCCGGCGCGCCGCCCGCAGGCGGTCCCGCGCCGCTGCGCGGCGACATTCCGCATGCCGAACCCGCGCCCGTCCTCACGCCCACCGCACCGCCCGCACCGCTGCCCGAAGGCGTGCGGCTGCGCCGCATCACGCTGAAGGCAGGCACGCTCGATTACCGGCTGAAGCGCTCGTCGCGCCGCACGATCGGCTTCTGCATCGACGGCACCGGTCTCGCCATCACGGCGCCGCGCTGGGTGACGATCGCCGATATCGAAACTGCGATCCTCGACAAGCAGACCTGGATCGTCAACAAGCTCACCGAATGGCAGACGCGGGTCGAGCAGCGCGCGTTGCCGCGTATCGAATGGAAGGACGGCGCGCAGTTTCCCTATCTCGGCAAGACCATTCGCGTGGCGCTCGGCGCGGCCGCGTCCCTGTCCTTCGATGACGCGACGAGCCTGCTCTCGCTGCCGCTGCCCGCGAACGCGGATGCGCAGCAGATCAAGGACCGCGTGCAGGGCTGGCTGCAATCGGAAGCGAAGCGCATCTTCGGGGAACGGCTCGTGGTGTATGCGGCGAAGCTCGGCGTCGAGTATCGCGCGTATGCGCTGTCCTCGGCGGCGACGCGCTGGGGCAGTTGTTCGAGCGACGGCAAGATCCGCCTCAACTGGCGGCTGATCCATTTTCCGCTGTCGATCATCGACTACGTGGTCGCGCACGAACTCGCGCATCTGCGCGAGATGAACCATAGCCCGCGTTTCTGGCAGACGGTCGAATCGATCTTCCCGGAGTTCCGCGAGGCGCGGCATACGCTCAAGCATCATCCGCCGGACCTGCTGCCGGCGCTGTGAGAGCTCCGGCACGGCCGCGGCGCCGACGGTACAATTTCATCCGCATCCCCGCCGCAGGCGCACCGGGCCCCGCCCGGACACAATCGCTACCATCGCGCCGCGCGGGCATCTCCCCCACAACAGGAACCCCATCATGCGACTCCTTCACACGATGCTGCGCGTCGGCGACCTGCAGCGTTCGATCGATTTCTACACGCGCATTCTCGGCATGCACGTGCTGCGTCAAAGCGAAAACACCGAGTACAAGTACACGCTCGCCTTCGTCGGCTACGGTCCCGAAAGCGAACACAGCGTGCTCGAACTGACCTACAACTGGGGCACCGAGAAGTACGACATGGGCACGGCGTATGGCCATATCGCGCTCGAAGTCGACAGCGCCGCCGATGCCTGCGAACGCATCCGTCAGGCAGGCGGCAAGGTCACGCGCGAAGCCGGTCCCGTGAAGGGCGGCACGACCGTGATTGCGTTCGTCGAAGATCCGGACGGCTACAAGGTCGAACTGATCGAAAAGCATTCCTGATGCAGGCATGACCCCACGCGCCGCACGTTCGCTGCGGCGCGCCTTCCGCGCCCAATCTCCACGGGCACGTCCCGGACTTTCCGTTGTCTGGCCCGTTCGCTGGCACAATCGACGCTCCAAATCAGTGCATGACCGATGCGCGTTTCGCGCCGGCCGTATGCACCACCGTCAACGAACCCGCCGATGAGCACCCCTTCCTTCACCGCGCGTCGCCCGCTGGACGCCACCGCGGTCATCACGATGATCGCGCTGTGCGGCGCGTGGGGTTTCCAGCAGGTTGCGATCAAGGAGGCGAACGCGTCGATTCCGCCGCTGTTGCAGGCCGGCATCCGTTCGCTGATCGGCACCCTGCTGTTGTGGATCTGGACCCGCACGCGCGGGGTGCCGCTGTTCACGCGAGATGACACCCTGACCGCCGGCCTGCTCGCCGGGCTGTTGTTCGGCGGCGAGTTCGTCTGCATCTTCTTCGGCCTGAGCCTCACCAATGCCACGCGCATGGCCGTGTTCCTGTACACCGCGCCGTGCTTCACCGCGCTCGGCCTGCACTGGTTCGTTGCGGGCGAAAAGCTTGCGCGCGCGCAGTGGAGCGGCATCGTCCTGGCGTTTTGCGGCATCGCGCTCGCGTTCGCGGACGGCTTCCTGCACGGTCATCCGCAGGGCGAGTCCGTCATGCAAGGCGTCGCGGGCGATGCGCTCGGCGTGCTCGGCGGCATCCTGTGGGCCGCGACGACCGTGCTGATTCGCGCGTCCTCGCTGTCGCATGCGAGCGCGAGCAAGACGCTGTTCTATCAGCTGGCGGTGTCGGCGGTGCTGTTGCTTGCGCTGGCGGTGAGCGCGGGACAGACGCAGGTGAATGAGGTGTCGCCGCTCGCCCTCGCGAGTCTCGCGTACCAGGCGGTGATCGTCTCGTTCATCAGCTATCTGACATGGTTCTGGCTGCTGACACGCTATCTGGCGTCGCGCTTGTCCGTGTTCTCTTTTCTCACGCCGATCTTCGGCGTCGGCTTCGCCGTGCTGCTGCTGGGCGAGCATGTCAGCGTGCGGTTCATGACCGCCGCCGCGATGGTGCTCGCCGGCATCGCGCTGGTGAACCGGCCGCCGCGGCGGCGTACCTGACGAAGCGCAGGTTCACTCCGGCGCGGTCGCGCGGATCGTCACCATGTCGTGATCGATATCGTCGCGATCGGCGGGCAGGTGCAGATGCTCGGCCGGGATCGGCTCGACCGGATAGCCGTGTTTCTCCCACGCGTCCAGCCCGCCCTTCAAGGGCCGCACATGCCGGAAGCCCTTGTCGCGCAACTGCCGGGCGATGATCTTCGCCGTCGCCTCGTTCGGACACACGCAGTACACCACCACCTCATGCTCGGCATAGAGCTGACCGATGCGATCCGGTGAATCCAGGTCCAGCGCGACGGCCCCGGCGATCCGGTACGGTTCCTTGCGGCGCACTTCCGGCGGACGCGCGTCGTAGATCACGGGCGGCATCGCGGAGCGCATCATCTCGTCGAGCTGGCCGGGCGTGATGTGATACTTCTCGAGCCACTGACGGAACTGCACGCGCCGGATCCAGCGATACAGCAGAAAGCCGAGCGCGAGCATCGCCAGGATGTCGATGACCGTCGTGCCGTTGGCGCGCACCAGCACAATGAGCCGGCCGATCTGCTCCTGCAGCGCCGCGCCGCCGAGCATCCAGAAACTCGCCCACGCAGTCGCGCCGATCAGATCCCACAGCACGAACACCCGGATCTCGATCTGCGTGGTGCCGAGCAGCGGCGCGGACACGAGCCCGAGCCCCGGCACGAACTTCGACAGCGCGAGCAGCGGCACGCCGAAGCGCTCGAACCAGCGGCGCGCGGTGCGCAGCGTCGAGTCGATCGACAGGGAGAAGCGCACGAGCGAGTTGAGGAAGCGCCGGCCATACAGACGGCCGGCGGCGAACCACAGGGAATCGGCGATCAGCACCGCGAGCACCGCGGCCAGCAGCATTTGCCAGAACGACGCCGCGCCGGAGGCGACGAGCGTGCCAGCCAGGATGAGCATCGGCGCGGCGGGGACCGGCACGCCGAGTTGCGTCGCGAGGACGCTGACGAAGACGGCCCACGCGCCCCACGACGTTGCAAGCGAGGTCGGGACGTGCGGCATTTGGTTTCTCGAAGAAGCTTCTGCTTGCGCTAGGAGTGACGCGACACGTGACGCGATGAGCGGCGCCGGCGCAAAGGGTTACACTTTATCCCGATCCCGGCAAACCCGCCCAGTGGGTCTGTCCAGCATCGGCAGAACCGTATACATGCGGGCAATGAGACGGCAGGCAAGGGAACAGGGAGCATCATCGTGCAACCGATCATTCACCCCTTCCACGACGACGCCACAGGCACCATGACCTATGTGGTGTTCGAGCGGCCCGGTTCCGCGGCGGCGATCATCGATTCCGTGCTCGACTACGATCCGAAGGCCGCCCGCACCTCGACGCGCTCGGCCGATGCCGTCATCGCATTCGTGCGCGCGCAGCGGCTTGCCGTCGAGTGGATTCTCGAAACCCATGCGCACGCGGATCATCTGTCGGCGGCGCCGTATCTGAAGCGGCGGCTCGGCGGAAAGATCGGCATCAGCGAGTCGATCCGGACCGTGCAGCACGTGTTCAGGAAGATCTTCGATCTCGAGCCGGCCTTCCGGCTCGACGGCTCCCAGTTCGACCATCTCTTCAGCGACGGTGAGCGCTTTGCCATCGGCGAGCTGGCCGCCGATGCGCTCTTCGTGCCTGGCCACACGCCCGCCGACATGGCGTACCGGATCGGCGATGCGGTGTTCGTCGGCGATACGCTCTTCATGCCGGACGCAGGCACCGCGCGCTGCGACTTTCCGGGCGGCGACGCGCGCACGCTGTATGGCTCGATCGGACGCCTGCTGGCGCTGCCGCCCGACACGCCGCTATTCGTCTGCCACGACTATCCGCCCGAATCACGCGCCGCCCATTGGCAGGCGACCGTGCGCGAGCAGCGCGAACGCAACATTCATGTGGGCGGCGGCAAGAGCGAGGCGGAGTTCATCGCCATGCGCGAGGCCCGCGACGCGACGCTCGGCATGCCGACGCTCTTCATTCCCGCGATTCAGGTCAACATTCGCGCTGGCCGATTCCCCGATCCTTCGGGCAACGGCACGACCTATCTCAAGCTTCCGCTCAATACCTTCTGAGCGCGCCTCAGGCCTCGATCCGCCCGCGCGTCACGCCGAGCAGATCCGCCATCGCGCGGCGGGCGGCGGCGGCATCGCGGGCGACGATGGCATCGAACACAGCGGTATGTTCCGCGAGCGACGCGTTGTACACGTCAGCCCGTTTCGCATTGAGCCGCAGCTGACCTTCGAGAGTCCGCTCGATCAGCGCACCCAGCGGAATCAGCAACTCGTTGCTGCATGCCGCCAGCACGCACAGGTGAAACTCGAGGTCGGCACGGACCCATTCGTCCACGTTCTGCGCGTCGGCCATGGCCTGGTGCGCCCGCGCGAGACACGCGAGGGTGTCGCTGTCGTGATTGTCGGCGGCGAGCGCGGCCGCGTACGGCTCGATCATCTCGCGCATTTCCTGCAGCTTGAGCGCGAACTGGAGCGGCGGCGCCACGCGCGAATACCAGTCGAGCATGTCCGTATCGAGCAGGTTCCAAGCATGTCTTGCGCGCACGCGCGTGCCGACCTTGGGCCGCGACTCGACCAGCCCTTTCGATGTCAGCGTGCGCAAGGCCTCGCGCAGCACGGTACGGCTGACGTCGAAGCGCTCCATCAATTCCGCCTCGCGCGGCAAGGCTGCCCCGGGCGCGATATCGCCGCGCAGAATCGCCAACCCCAGTTCATGGGCGACGCGGCCATGCAGATCTCGGTGAATGATGGCCTCCGATTGAGTTCTGGCAGGATTATCCGGTATTTGTCTGATGTGCCAACAGATTTGCGCTGCCTCTGAATAATACTATTAATATGCTCACTGACGCGCTTTTTGCTACCATGCGGAATCCTTCTGGAGACGCTCTATGAAAATCACGAAACTCGAGACCTTCATCGTTCCGCCGCGCTGGTGCTTCCTCAAGATCGAAACCGACGAAGGCATCACCGGCTGGGGTGAACCCGTCGTCGAAGGCCGCGCGCATACGGTGGCCGCCGCGGTCGACGAACTGTCGGACTACCTGGTCGGCAAGGATCCGCGTCATATCGAAGACCTGTGGCAGGTGATGTACCGCTCGGGCTTCTATCGCGGCGGGCCGATCGGCATGAGCGCGATCGCGGGCGTCGATCAGGCGCTGTGGGACATCCTGGGCAAGTTTCACGGCGTGCCGGTGCATGCGCTGCTTGGCGGCCAGGTGCGTGACCGGATCAAGGTGTATTCGTGGATCGGCGGCGACCGTCCGAGCGATGTCGCGAACAACGCGCGCGCCGTGGTCGAACGCGGCTTCAAGGCCGTGAAGATGAACGGCTCGGAAGAGTTGCAGATCATCGACACCTTCGACAAGGTGCAGGGCGTGATCGACAACGTGCGCGCGGTGCGTGAGGCGGTGGGTCCGAACGTGGGCATCGGCGTGGACTTCCACGGCCGCGTGCACAAGCCGATGGCCAAGGTGCTCGCGAAGGAACTCGACCCGTACAAGCTGATGTTCATCGAGGAGCCGGTGCTGTCGGAGAACGTTGAGGCGCTGCGCGACATCGTCAGCCAGACCAGCACGCCGATCGCGCTCGGCGAGCGGCTCTATTCGCGCTGGGACTTCAAGCACATCCTGGCCGGCGGTTACGTGGACATCATCCAGCCGGACGCGTCGCACGCGGGCGGTCTCAGCGAATGCCGCAAGATCGCGACCATGGCCGAAGCCTACGATGTCGCGCTCGCGCTTCATTGTCCGCTCGGGCCGATCGCGCTTGCGACCTGTCTGCAGATCGACGCCGTCAGCTACAACGCGTTCATCCAGGAACAGAGCCTCGGCATTCACTACAACAAGGGCAACGACCTGCTCGACTACATCAAGAATCCTGAAGTCTTCAAGTATGAAGACGGCATGGTGTCGATTCCGCAGGGACCGGGCCTCGGGATCGAAGTGAACGAGGAGAAGGTGCGCGAGATGGCGAAGGTTGGCCATCGCTGGCGCAACCCGGTGTGGCGTCATGCGGATGGCAGCGTGGCCGAGTGGTGATCTCCCTGGTGTGACGGGGCGGCGTCAGTGTTTCAGCGTCGCCTCTAACGCGCCGCGCAGCGCGTTACTTACGAGCAAGGCTTCGGCGCGGTCCAGGTCCGCCGGCTTCAGCGTGCGTTCAGCCGCGCCAAGTTCTTCCATCAACACCGCGCGCATCACGCCCGGCAGTACGCCCGCATGGATGGGCGGCGTCCACCACTCGCCATCGAAACGCGCGAATACGCTGGTCCGGCCGCCTTCGGTCAGCTCGCCGCGTTCGTTGCAGAACAGCATGTCGAACGCACCTTCCGCTTCGGCGGCCTTCCACGCGCGGTCGTAGTCGGCCCGGTGCGTGGTCTTGTGGCGCAACAGCGGATCAGCCGATGCGCGCGGCGCAAAGCCACGCTCCGACGCGAGCAGCACGGCGACGCCGGGTTCAGGAAGACTGCCGAGCGGCGCGCTCGTAAGCGCGAACTGCCCGCTCTTGTCGAGTGCGATCCGCAAGCGATACGGCGTGTCCTCATCGAAGCCGGCGCAGTACTGCGCGACGTGCGCGGTCAGCGCGGCCTGATCGAACGGGAAGCCCAGGCTGGCCGCACTGCGTTTCAAGCGCGCGATGTGCCGGGCGTAGTGGCGTATGCCTTCGGCGCGCGTCGCATACGTGGTTTCGAAGAGTTCGAAACCCGGATCGGCGCCGGTCAGGAAGTGGGCTTTCAACAAACACTCCCGGTGTTCGTCGGCGGCGACGCTGTCGAGCACGATGCCCGCGCCGATGCCCAGTTGGCCGCGCCGCTGCGCGGCATCGACGACGAGCGTACGGATCGCGACCGACAGACGGCAGTCGCCGTTCGCATCGAGCCAGCCGATCGCGCCGGTGTAGAGGCCGCGCGGCGACGTCTCGATCTCGTCGATCAACTGCATCGTCCGATACTTCGGCGCGCCGGTGATCGAGCCGCACGGGAACAGCGCACGTATCAGGTCGGCGAAGGTCGTGCCGGGGATCGCGCGGGCCTCGATGGTCGAGGTCATCTGCCACAGGGCCCCGTAGGGCTCGACGGAAAACAGCGCCGGCACGTGCACCGAACCCGTGACCGCGACGCGCGACATGTCGTTGCGCAGCAAGTCGACGATCATCACGTTTTCGGCACGGTTCTTCGGGTCGCTGCTGAGCGCCTCCGGAGGGGTGTCGCGCGGCGCGGTGCCTTTCATCGGCCGCGTGCGCAGCTGGTCACCCTGTTTCTCGAAGAACAATTCCGGCGAACACGACAGCACCGATCTGCCGTCCGGCAGCGCGATCAACGCGCCGTAGTGCACGGCCTGGCGCTCCCGCAGACGCCGGTATAGCGCGAGCGGCGAGCCGAACACGTCGAAATTCAGGCGAAAGGTGTAGTTGATCTGGTAGGACTCGCCTTCCCGCAACGCCTGCTGCACGGCGGCGACGGCGGTATCGAACTCGGCGCGCGTGACGCTCGGCTCGATGTCCGCGACACCCGCCACCGAAGGCTGCGCGCTCCCGGTGTCCTGCAACGCGAGCCACGCGCTCGCTTCATCGCGCGAAAGAGGCTGGCAGGCGCGGAACATCAACACCCGCAAGGCGTGATCTCCACCACCTTCGCGGCGCTCGCTGCATTTCAATTGCAGATCGCGACCGAACTCGTAATCCGCAACGACCACCGCATGCAGTCCCGCTTGCAGATCCCGTTCGATTTCGCCGCACACCGTGTCAAGCGCATGCGGGTCCACACACGTGCGTTCGTGCGCCAGATTCGTGTATAAACGGCTCGACCGCCGTTGGGCGGTCGAGTCGTGATCATCGAGCAGCGCGAATACCGCGCTGCGCTCCTCAGTCTTCATGACAGTGCTCGCGCGTCCGTCGATCGCATCAGTCAAAGAAGCTCTTCACGCGGTCGAACCAGCTCTTGCTTTGCGGACTATGCCGCGCGCCGCCTTCCACCAGTGACTTCTCGAACTGCCGCAGCAGATCGCGCTGCTGGTCGGTGAGCTTGACCGGCGTTTCCACCTGGACGTGCACGTAGAGATCGCCCGCGATGCTCGAACGCAAACCCTTGATGCCCTTGCCGCGCAGACGGAACGTCTTGCCCGACTGCGTGCCTTCCGGCACCGTGAAGCTGGCGCGTCCAGCAAGCGTCGGCACTTCGATCTCGCCGCCCAATGCCGCCGTGGTGAACGGAATGGGCATCTGGCAATGGAGGTCGTCGCCGTCGCGCTCGAACACCGAGTGCTGCTTGATGTGGATTTCCACATACAGGTCGCCGCTCGGCCCGCCGTTGATGCCCGGCTCGCCGTTGCCCGCCGAACGGATGCGCATGCCGTCGTCGATGCCCGCCGGAATCTTCACTTCCAGCGTCTTGGTTTCCTTCACCTTGCCCTGGCCGTGACAGTTCGTGCACGGCTCGGGAACGTACGTGCCGGTGCCGTGGCACTTCGGGCACGTCTGCTGGATGCTGAAAAAGCCTTGCGACATGCGCACCTGGCCCTGGCCATGACAGGTCGGGCAGGTTTCGGGCTTGGTGCCCGGCTTCGCGCCCGAGCCGTGGCAGACGTTGCAGTTCGCCCAGCTCGGCACGCGGATCTGCGTGTCGTAGCCGTGCGCCGCCTGTTCCAGCGTGATTTCCATGCTGTAGCGCAAGTCCGCGCCGCGATACACCTGCGGTCCGCCGCGCCCACGGGCGCCGCCTGCGCCGCCGCCCGCGGCCTGACCGAAGATGTCGCCGAAGATGTCGCCGAAGGCGTCCGCGAAACCGCCGAAACCTTGCGCACCCGCGCCCGCCATGTTCGGGTCCACGCCCGCATGGCCGTACTGGTCATAGGCGGCGCGCTTCTGCTGGTCGGAGAGCATTTCGTAGGCCTCTTTGACCTCCTTGAAACTCTCTTCCGACTTCTTGTTGTCCGGATTGCGGTCAGGGTGATACTTCATCGCGAGCTTGCGATATGCCTTCTTGATCTCGTCGTCGCTCGCGTTTTTCGCGACGCCCAGAACCTCGTAGTAATCCCGTTTCGCCATATCGGTTCAATGCCGCCGCGCTGAAGCGGCAGTTCCTGTCAGATGCCCGGACCGCCAGGCCCGCGCTTTGAAACTTTCGCGCCGTGCCCGAACGCGCCGAATGAGGCCTCGAGCATGACACGCTGAAAAAACAACGTGCCCGGGGAGCCGCAAGGCCCGCCAGGCGCGTTACACGTCAGACGCGTCCCGCGTCCCGGTCAAACCGACGCGGGCGCGGGACGTTGCCATCCACGCGCCCTTGCGGCTTAGTCCTTCTTGACTTCCTTGAAGTCGGCGTCGACGACGTCATCGTGCTGCTGGCTCGCGCCCGCCTCCGCCGACGCGCCCGCTGCACCCGCCGCTCCCGCTGCCGCACCTGCGGCGCCTTGCTGCGCCTGCATGTCGGCGTACATCTTTTCGCCGAGCTTCTGCGATGCCGTAGCCAGCGCCTCGACCTTCGCCTCGAGCGCGGCCTTGTCGCTTGCGCTGTCCTTCAGCGCATCTTCAAGGTCCTTCAACGCGGCTTCGATCTTTTCCTTCTCCGACGCGTCCACCTTGTCGCCGTATTCGGCAACGGCCTTCTTCGTGCTGTGGACCAGCGCGTCGCCCTGGTTGCGAACGTCGGCCAGTTCACGCAGCTTGCGGTCTTCGTCGGCGTTGGCTTCGGCGTCCTTCACCATCTTGTCGATTTCGGCGTCCGTCAAGCCCGAGTTCGCCTTGATGGTGATCTTGTTTTCCTTGCCGGTTGCCTTGTCCTTCGCACCGACGTGCAGGATGCCGTTTGCGTCGATGTCGAAGGTCACTTCGATCTGCGGCGTGCCGCGCGGCGCCGGCGGGATGCCTTCAAGATTGAATTCGCCGAGCAGCTTGTTGCCCGCGGCCATTTCACGCTCGCCCTGGAACACCTTGATGGTCACGGCGCCCTGGTTGTCATCCGCCGTCGAATACACTTGCGCGTGCTTCGTCGGGATCGTGGTGTTCTTGTTGATCATCTTCGTCATGACGCCGCCGAGCGTTTCGATGCCCAGCGAAAGCGGCGTGACGTCGAGCAGCAGCACGTCCTTGCGGTCGCCCGACAGCACCTGGCCTTGAATCGCAGCGCCAACCGCCACGGCTTCATCCGGGTTCACGTCACGGCGCGGATCCTTGCCGAAGAACTCCTTCACCTTTTCCTGCACCTTCGGCATGCGCGTCATGCCGCCGACCAGGATCACGTCGTCGATTTCGCCGACCTTCACGCCCGCATCCTTGATGGCGATGCGGCACGGTTCGATCGTGCGCTCGATCAGCTCTTCGACGAGCGCTTCGAGCTTCGCGCGGGTGAACTTGAGGTTCAAGTGCTTCGGACCCGACGCGTCTGCCGTGATGTACGGCAGGTTGATGTCGGTCTGCGCCGTGGACGACAGTTCGATCTTGGCCTTTTCAGCCGCTTCCTTCAGGCGCTGCAGCGCGAGCACGTCCTTCGAGAGGTCGACGCCCTGCTCTTTCTTGAACTCGCCGATGATGTAGTCGATGATGCGCTGGTCGAAGTCTTCACCGCCGAGGAACGTGTCGCCGTTGGTGGAGAGCACTTCGAACTGCTTCTCGCCATCCACGTCCGCGATTTCGATGATCGAGATGTCGAACGTGCCGCCGCCCAGGTCGAACACGGCGATCTTGCGGTCGCCCTTTTCGGCCTTGTCGAGACCGAAGGCGAGCGCGGCTGCCGTCGGTTCGTTGATGATGCGCTTGACTTCCAGGCCGGCGATGCGGCCCGCGTCCTTGGTAGCCTGACGCTGGCTGTCGTTGAAGTACGCCGGAACCGTGATGACGGCTTCCGTCACCGGCTCGCCGAGGTAGTCTTCAGCGGTCTTCTTCATCTTGCGCAGCACTTCCGCGGACACCTGCGACGGCGCGAGGTTCTTGCCGTGCGCCTCGACCCATGCGTCGCCGTTGTCGTGCTTGACGATCTTGTAGGGCATCAGGTTGATGTCCTTCTGCACTTCCTTCTCTTCGAAACGGCGTCCGATCAGGCGCTTGACCGCGTACAGCGTGTTGCGCGGGTTGGTGACCGACTGACGCTTCGCCGGCGCGCCGACGAGAATTTCGTTGTCGTCGAGATACGCGATGATCGACGGCGTGGTGCGCGCGCCTTCCGAGTTCTCGATGACCTTGACCTGATTGCCTTCCATCAGCGCCACGCACGAATTCGTGGTGCCGAGGTCGATACCGATGATTTTGCCCATTTTTTATCCTCTCCTAGCTTTGATCGCAGTGGCGTTGCGGCGGCGAGTTGGATCGCCCGATGCCGGCGGATCCGCCGACTCATTCGCCGATTTACCGGGCCGAACACCCAAAATTCATACCTGTACGCAAGATAAGTGCGCCAGTTTCGATTTCAAGACCCTGAAACCGATGCGGTCTATAGTTTTTTTGCGAAGCGGCCGGCTACGCACCGGCTGGTTCGCTCGAGCGCCTTACTTCGGAGCTGCGACAGTCACGAGCGCCGGACGCAACACGCGGTCGGCAATGACGTAGCCTTTCTGCAGCACCGAAACGACCGTGTTGGCATCCTGCTCGGCGGGCACCATCGAAATGGCCTGATGACGATGCGGATCGAACTTCTCGCCCACTGGGTTCAACGCCACGACACGGCCCTTTTCGAGGGCGCCCGTGAGCTGCTTGAGCGTCAGTTCGACGCCCTCGCGCACCTTGGCGAGGTCGCTCGACTGGTCGGCCAGCGCGGCTTCCAGGCTGTCCAGCACCGGCAGCAGGTTCTCCGCGAAGCTTTCGATCGCGAATTTATGCGCCTTCGACACATCTTCCTGGCTGCGGCGGCGGACGTTTTCCGTCTCCGCCTTCGCGCGCAGAAAGTCTTCTTTCAGCGCGACGATGGTGGCCTGCGCCTCGGCGAGCGCGGCATCGGCCGCGTCCGGCGCGGGCTGCGCGGCAGACGCTGCGTTGGGCTGCGCGGACTGCGCCGTTTCGGCTGCGGCCTGGCCAGGAGTGGCATCGGCGGCCTGGCGCGCGGTTTCGTCGGCGGGCGTGGGGTTCTGGCTCGCTGAATTCTCTTGCGTGTTTTCCATGTCGCTGAATGTGTATTGCTGTGAGTTGAATCGGATGAGAAAACAGGGCATTGGCGCTGTCTTCCGCACTAGCTGCGGAAGTTGGGGCGTCACGGACATTTTCAAGCTGTGACGGCGAACTTTTCGGACGAATTTCAGCGTGCAGACGAAGCGCTGACGCCTGAAACGAGCGGTAACGCGCGTTTTGCCGCACCGCGCAGAATGAGATTGAGGGAAAGCCCCCGGTCTCCTACACTCCAGAGAAGCACCCGCAGGACGCACGTTAACCCTAATCCTCCGAATGCTTCAAACCCGCTTCAGCCTTTGCCCGTTTCCTGACCCTGCCCCGTAGCGCCCGCATGCACCTGCATGCGCCTCGTGGCCGGGGAAACCCATTACCGGGGGTACCATGAAACTGACCTTTGCTATCGCGGTGGTCGCCCTGGTACTCGTCGCGGGCACCACCACCATCTGCATGTCAGGCGCGGTCACCGACCGCACCACCGAATACGGCGGCGTTCACGCCACCATGGAACGCTACTTCAATCCGAACCAGAAAGTTTGTCGATGACGCGCCGGTCGCGCTTCGTCGGCCTGCCCTGCAGCTGCGCGGCCGGCTCGCGGAAGGTCCGGCGCCGTTCGGCTTCGGCCATGCGTTGCGCGCGTCCGTCCTCCGTCTCGGCATAGAGCGTCTGCGCCACGCTGGCCGGCCCGCGCACGTCGCACACGCCCAGCACCTCGACCCGCCAGACAATGCGCTCGATATCGATCTCGACGAGATCGCCCACGCGCACTTCCTTCGAAGGCTTCACGCCCGCGCCGCCGATCTTCACGCGGCCCTTCTCCACCGCGTCGCTCGCGAGCGAACGCGTCTTGAAGAAGCGCGCCGCCCACAGCCATTTGTCGATGCGCAGGCGCGCGCCGGGATCCGTCGAAATCTTGTAGTTCATCGCTGCATGCTGGTTGAAGCCGGATTCACGCGACCGCGCTGAGCGGCTGCGGCGCCTGCACGGGCCACCCTTGCAGATGCTGCGCCGCGATTTCGCCGATGCCCTTGATCCACGCAGGCGACGCGTTCAGGCAGGGAATCCGGTGAAAGTGCTTGCCGCCGGCCTTCAGGAACTCGTCGCGCACCTCGATGCCGATTTCCTCGATGGTCTCCAGACAATCCGCCGTGAAACCGGGGCAAAACACGTCGACGCGCGTCACGCCGCCCGCGCCCAATTCTGCGAGCGTGGGCGCGGTGTAGGGCTGCAGCCATTCCGCGCGGCCGAAGCGCGACTGGAAGGTCACGCGGCACTCGACCGGCGTGAGCCCTAGCGCGGCGGTGAGCAGCGAGCCGGTCTGCTGGCACTGGTCGTGATACGGATCGCCGAGATCCATGGTGCGCTTGGGCACGCCGTGGAAGCTCAGCACCAGTTTGTCGCCGGCCGCGAAATCCGGCGCGCCGTGATGCCGCCAGTAGTCGCGCACCTGCTCGGCGAGCGCGGCGATATACGCGGGATGATCCGCGTAATGGCGCACCGTGCGGATCTCGGGCTGATTGCGCACGCGCTTCAGGGCGGTAAAGGCGTCGTCGAAGGCGGTGGCCGTGGTGGAGGACGAATACTGCGGATACATGGGCAGCAGCAGGATGCGCTCCGCGCCTTCGAGCTTGAGCTGATTCAGCATGGCGCCGATGCCGGGTGTGCCGTAGCGCATGGCATAGTCCACGATCACGCGATAGTCGTTCGCCGCGAACAGCCGCCGCAATCCTTCCACCTGCTTCTCGGTATGCACCCGCAGTGGCGAACCTTCCGGCATCCACACCTGCGCATATTTGCGGGCCGAGGCGCGCCCGCGCAGCGGCAGGATCAATAGCCGCAGGATGAATTGCCAGACCAGCGACGGAATCTCCACCACGCGCGGGTCCGACAGGAACTGCGCCAGATACTTGCGCACGGCCCGCGGCGTGGGCGCGTCCGGCGTGCCGAGATTGATCAGCAGCACCGCGACGCGATGAGAAGCGCTGGGCTGCGAGGGCAACTCGAGGTCGAAACGCATAGGGCAGGCGGGCCGGAGGCGGTGGCTGAAAGGTGAGGACCATTATAGCGGCGCGCTTTCGGCCGCATCATCGGCCGAATGGCCGAGTAGCGCCGCCCGTCGACACCCGTCAAGATGAGCGCAACGAGGACGTCACTGATGACTGAGCGACATCGAGAGCAGCCGCGCGGTGATATCCACGATCGGAATCACACGGTTGTAGGCCATGCGCGTCGGGCCAATCACGCCGAGCGTGCCCACGATCTTCCCGTTCACTTCGTACGGCGCGGTAACCACGCTCATTTCCTCGATGGGCACCAGGTTCGACTCGCCGCCAATGAAGATCTGCACGCCCTGCGCGTGGCTGGACACATCGAGCAGTTGCAGCAGCGAGGTCTTCTGGTCGAACAGGTCGAAGAGCTTGCGCAGCCGCGCCATGTCGGAGGAGAGGTCGGCCACTTCCAGCAGGTTGCGCTCGCCGGAAATGAGCACGGTGTCCATCGGGTCCGTCTCGGTGGTGGTCGCCACCACGGCGGCCTGCATCAGCGTGGTCATGTCGCCGCGCAGCTGGTCGATTTCCTCGCGCAGGCGGCGGCGCACCTCGTCGAAGGACAGGCCCGCGAAATGCGCGTTGATGTAGTTGGAGGCTTCCGTGAGCTGGGACGGCGAGTAATCGCGCTGGGTCGCCATCATGCGATTCTGCACGTCGCCCTCAGGCGTGACGATGATGAGCAGAATGCGTTTGTCCGACAGCCGCATGAACTCGATCTGCTTGAACATGTGGCTGCGGCGCGGCGTCAGTACGACACCCGCGAACGAAGACAGGCTGGACAGCACGCTCGCCGCGGCCGCGACGATCTTCTGCGGTTCCTCGCCCTGCAAGCGGGTCTTCACCGCGGTTGTCATCGCTTCGTCTTGCGGCGCTTCCACAGTCAGCATCGTGTCGACGAACAGGCGGTAGCCGCGCGGTGTCGGAATGCGTCCCGCCGAGGTATGCGGACTCGCCACGAGGCCCAGGTCCTCGAGGTCGGACATCACATTGCGGATTGTTGCGGGGCTCAGCTCCAGGCCGGAGTGCCGTGATAACGTGCGCGAACCGACCGGCTGACCTTCGGCGATGTAGCGCTCGATCAGCGTCTTGAGGAGGGTTTGTGCACGTGGGTCTAGCATGGCCGGATTTTAGCTCAATGGGGCAGGTGGCGGCGCGCCGCGGCTCATGGGTAGAGTTGGGGTGGGTCTGGCGTTCCACGATTCTCACGCTGCGTCACGTTGCCTCGCGTTGCAGCGCGCCGCATCGCGTTCAACGTCCGCTCCATTCTAGCGAGAAACAATGGGCATGCCGGCGCGCGTTTCGCCCAGACGTGCGCGAGCGCTTGCGGCGCGGGACCCACGGTTCTTTTCGCTCACTGACTATGGTGTAATGCCGGCATGGAAATCGGTCAATTCAAGACGGTCGCCCTCGTCGGGCGCCCCAATACGCCAGGCATCGAGCCGCCGCTGCGAGCGCTCGCCGATGTCCTCGCGCAGCAAGGCTTCGAGGTCGTGTTCGAGGCGGGCACCGCGAAGGAGGTCGGCGTGACGGAATTCCCGGCGCTCTCCATCGCCGAGATGGGCGCCCGCGCGGACGTCGCCATCGTGCTCGGCGGCGACGGCACCATGCTTGGCATCGGCCGGCAGCTCGCGCCGTACAGGACGCCGCTCATCGGCGTGAATCACGGACGCCTCGGCTTCATCACGGACATTCCGCTCAAGGAAATGAGCGAGATCATCCCGCAAATGCTGGCCGGGCAGTTCGAGCGCGAGGAACGCACCCTGCTCGAAGCGCGCATCGTACGCAACGAGAAGCCCATCTATCACGCGCTCGCCTTCAATGACGTCGTGGTGAATCGCAGCGGCTTCTCCGGCATGGCCGAATTGCGCGTCTCGGTGGACGGGCACTTCATGTACAACCAGCGTTCGGACGGCTTGATCGTCGCCACGCCCACCGGCTCGACGGCCTACGCGCTGTCGTCGGCGGGGCCGATCCTGCATCCGCAGCTGCAAGGCTTCGTGCTCGTGCCGATCGCGCCGCACTCGCTGTCGAACCGTCCGATCGTGCTGCCCGACGACTCCAAGGTCACCATCCAGATCATCGGCGGCCGGGACGTGAACGTGAATTTCGACATGCAGTCCTTCACCGCCGTCGAGCTCAACGACGCCATCGAGGTCCGCCGCTCGAAGCATACGGTGCCGGTGCTGCATCCGGTCGGCTACAGCACCTACGCGACGCTGCGCAAGAAGCTGCACTGGAACGAGCATCCGTCGCAGGACACCTCCACTCTCTGATCCGATTCGCCAGACCCTCTTCCGCGAAGCATCCATGCTCCGACACCTCTCCATTCGAGACTTCGTCATCGTCGCCGCGCTCGACATCGAGTTCGACTCCGGCTTCACGGTCTTTTCGGGCGAAACCGGCGCCGGCAAATCCATCCTGATCGACGCCCTCGCGCTCACGCTCGGCGCGCGCGGCGACGCGGGCGTCGTGCGCACCGGCCAGCCGCGCGCCGACATCACCGCCGAATTCTCCACGCATGCGCTGGTCGTTACCTGGCTCGAGGAGCACGCGCTTGGCGAAGCAGGCGCCGACACCGTGATGTTGCGACGGGTGATCGACTCGAACGGCCGCTCGCGCGCGTTCATCAACGGCACGCCGGCGACGCTCGCGCAGCTGCGCGAAGTGGGCGAGATGCTGGTCGATATCCATGGCCAGCACGCGCATCAATTGCTGATGCGTCCCGACGCGCAGCGCGAACTCTTCGACACCCACGCGCAGTTGCTGGACACCGCCGGCGCGGTGAATCGCGCGTGGCGCGCCTGGCGCGACGCCCAGCAGGCGCTGGAAAGCGCGCAGAGCCGCGATCGCGAGCTGCAACTGGAACGCGAACGCCTCGCATGGCAGTTGAGTGAATTCGACAAGCTCGCGCCGCAGCCGGGCGAATGGGAGGAAGTGAGCGCGGAGCAGCATCGGCTGTCGCATTCGGCGAGTCTCATCGACGGCGTGCAGGGCGCACTCGGCGCGCTGTCCGAGTCCGACGAGGCGATGATCTCGCAGCTCGGCGCCATCACGTCGAAGCTGCGCGGCCTCGCGGATATCGATCCGGCGTTGAACGACGTGCTCGCGTCGCTCGAACCGGCCGAGATCCAGTTGCAGGAAGCGGCGTATTCCCTGTCGCACTACGCGCAGCGACTCGAACTCGATCCCGAGCGGCTGGCGCAAGTGGACCGGCGCATGGATCAGCTGCACTCCACCGCGCGCAAGTTCCGTCTTCAGCCGGAGAACCTGCCTGAAGAGCACGAGGCACGCCGCCGCCAGCTGGCCGAACTCGACGCCGCAGGCGATCTCGACGCGCTCGCCGCCGCTGCCGAAAAGGCACGCGGCGTCTATCTCGAACAGGCGAAGGGCTTGTCGAAGGCGCGCGGAAAGGCGGCGAAGAGCCTGTCGAAGGCGGTCACCGAAGGCATGCAGGAACTGTCGATGGCAGGCGGCAGCTTCGACGTCACGCTTGTTCCGCTCGCGGAAGGCGGCGCCAACGGTCTGGAGCAGATCGAGTTTCGCGTCGCGGGTCATGCGGGCGTCGCGCTCAGGCCGCTCGCAAAGGTCGCGTCCGGCGGCGAACTGGCGCGTATCAGCCTTGCGCTGGCCGTCATCGCCAGCACGGCGAGCCCGACGCCCACGCTGATCTTCGACGAAGTGGACACCGGCATCGGCGGCGGCGTGGCGGAAGTGGTCGGGCGTCTGCTGCATCAGCTCGGACAGCATCGTCAGGTGCTGTGCGTCACGCATTTGCCGCAAGTCGCGGCACGCGGCGACCAGCATTTCCAGGTGGCCAAGGCCTCCGACGACGCCGGCGGCACTGTCAGCACGGTCACGCCGCTGGACAAGCCGAAGCGCATCGAGGAAGTGGCACGCATGCTCGGCGGCCTGGAAATCACCGCGACCACCCGCAAGCACGCCAAGGAAATGCTCGCAGCCTGAGCGAACGGCGCGGCTGCGAAGCCGCGCCTTCAGAACCTTGACTCAGGAAGCCACGGCAAACACCCGCTTCCATAACGCCGTCACCGCCTCGCGCTCGCCCTGCACTTCGTCCGGCGCCACGCGCGCCTTTTCCATGCCGTCGAGCCGCATCCGGTGCTGCAGCTTGCGATAGTGCCGGTAGATGGCGCCGATCGTGTCCGCTTCATCGGCTGAAATCAGGCCGCTCTGCGCGGCGATCCTGAGCAGCGAGATGTTCCCCGCGTTGCGCACGAACTCGCGATGCTCGCGCGCATGCAGCAACACCCAGTACTGCACGACGAACTCGATATCCACCATGCCGCCGCGATCATGCTTCAGGTCGAACAGCGCGCTCCGGTTCGGATGCCCGTCGGCGACGCGCTGACGCATCGACGCAATCTCGCGCGCCAGCGCCGCCGCATCGCGCTCCGTCACCATCACGTCCGCACGGATCGCCTCGAACTGCGCGCCGATGCCCGCATCGCCCGCGCTGAAACGCGCGCGCGACAGCGCCTGATGCTCCCATACCCACGCCGTGTTGGCGGCGTCGCCCTCGCGGATCTGATAGCGGCGGAAGGTGTCCAGATCGGTCACGAGCAGCCCGGATTCGCCGTTCGGACGCAGCCGCAGATCGACATCGAACAGCGTGCCCGCGCCGGTCGCCGACGTGAGCCAGGTGATCAGGCGGCGCGTGAACATCGCGTAGATCTCGGACGCGGCGTCATGCGGATCGTCATACAGGAAGATGAGATCCAGGTCCGACGCATAGCCCAGTTCCTTGCCGCCGAGCTTGCCGTAGGCGATGACCGAGAACAGCGGCGTCTCGCGATGCCGCTTCGGGAACTGCTGCCAGACGGTCTGCACGGTGACGTCGAGCACGGCGTCGGCAAGCTCGGACAGACGGTCGCTCACGTGCTCCACCGTCAGACGCCCCGCGAGGTCGATCAGCAGGATGCGGAACACTTCGGCCTGATGCGCGTGGCGCAGCAGATCCATCTGATGCTCGGCGTCCTCGGCGGCCTGCAGCCGGGCCGTCAGCGAGCGCTTGAACTGCGTCCAGTCGAACGGGCTCGCGATGGCCTCGTCGTCGAGCAGTTCATCGAGCAGTTGCGGATGGCGGATCAGATAGCCCGCCGCCCAGCGCGAGCCCGACAGCACCGACAGCACGCGCTCCAGCGCCGCCGGATACTCGGTCAGCAGCGCCAGATAGGCGCCGCGCCGCCCGATGCCTTCGAGCAGGTCGAACAGGCGCGCGATGGTATCGGCGCGACGGGTTGCATCGATCGACTGCACGGCTTCGAGCGCCCGCTGCGCGACGATGTCGAAACGCTCGCGGCTCTGCGGCGGCAGGCTGGCGTAGCGCGTCGAATTCCATACGGCGGTCAGGCGCGACAGCACCGGCGCCGGATCCGCGAAGCCAAGTTCGACGAGCCGCGCACCCAGTTCTTCCTGCGCGGAATCGTCGGCGAGCGCGCTGCTCCAGATCCACGACGCCGCCGAATCGTCCGACACGCCGCAACCGCCCTCGCCGCTCACCTTGTCGGCGAAGATCGCGTCGAACTGCTGTTCGACGAACTCGCGATGCGCATCGAGCTTGTCCATCAACGCCGCGTAGTCCGCAAAGCCGAGCGAGGCCGCGAGGCGCGCGCGTTCGTCATCGTCGACGGGCATCGCGTGCGTCTGCGCATCGTTGCGATACTGCAGCCGATGCTCGACCGTGCGCAGAAACAGATACGCATCCGACAGCGCCTCACACACGGCCGGCGCAAGCAGGCCGTGCGCCTCGGCGCGTTCGAGCACGGCCAGCGTCGGACGAATGCGGAAGTCCGCTGCCTGACCGCCGCGAATCAACTGGAACACCTGCGCACTGAACTCGATCTCGCGGATGCCGCCGCGCCCGAGCTTGATGTCGTCGGCCTTGTCGGGACGCATCGAGGCGCGGCGCCGCGCTTCCTGACGGATCTGCTGATGCAGCGCGCGGATCGCCGCGATCACGCCGTAGTCGAGATAGCGGCGATAGATGAACGGCGTCGCGATGGCTTCGAGCTGCCTGACGAGGCGCTGTCCCGACTCGCTCTGCGTCTCCGAGACGAGCCGCCCCTTGATCCACGCATAGCGTTCCCATTCGCGGCCCTGCACGTAGAAATATTCCTCGAGCATGCCGAGGCTGCACACGAGCGGTCCGGAGTCGCCGTTGGGACGCAGCCGCATGTCCACGCGGAACACATAGCCGTCCGCGGTGATTTCCGCGAGCGCGCCGATCAGCCGCCGGCCGAGCCGTGTGAAGAATTCCTGGGTAGTGAGCGCCGCGCGCGTGCCGCCGGCGGTCTCGCCGTCTTCCTCGTAGACGAAGATCAAATCGATGTCCGACGACGCATTCAGTTCGCGCCCGCCGAGCTTGCCCATGCCGACCACGCCGAGCGTCAGCCGCTCGCCCTCTGGTCCGCGCGGCTCGCCGAACAGCGCTTCGAGATCCGCCGAGAGCACGGCGAGCGCGCGCTGCACCGTCACTTCGGCGAGATCGGTCATGGCGCCGGTGACTTCGGCGACATTCGCCGCGCCCGCGAGATCGCGTTCCATCACCGTGCAGAACACTTCTGTCCGCACGCGCCGCAGCGCGGTCTTGAGCGCGGCTTCATCGAGCGTGCCGTGTGCGGCGCCGGGCGCGCAATGCGCATCGAGCCGTGCTTCGATCCATTGCCGCGTGACGGGCGCCTGCTTCCACTCCGCCACGCTGGACGCCAGTTCGGGACGCGCAGCATAGGCGCGCGCTGCATAGTTGGAATAGTCGGAACTGAGGAGAGTGGCGTCGGTCATGAAAGGTTGGGTTCGCTCATTGCTTCTGCTCTTAACTTTCTGAAATGTCACGGACCCCGCACACTGCCGTCCGAGTCTTGCCGGGCGCGGCTCTGCGCGCTTTCACGAGCGCACGGACGGCGGCGGTCAACACCATGCCCGTGTTACATTTCAGCGTCAAACACGCAAAACTACCATATCGCCGATTAGCCGCAGCATGTCCGACAGCAGACGATCCGTCGACCCGAACGAAGTTGGACAAGCCCAGCCCAGCGGCAACGCCGAGCGCGTGCTTTCGCGCGTCTTCAGAATCGTTCTGGTCATCGCGGCGGTCCTCTATTTCGCGGTGGCGGCGCTCTATATCGGCTTGCGATACATCGTGCTGCCGCAGGTCGATTCGTTCCGCCCGCGCATCGAGCAGATGGTCTCGTCGAAGATCCACGCGCAGTTGCATATCGGGCGCATTTCCGCACGCTGGTCAGGGCTCTCGCCGACACTCGATATCGACAACCTGCGCATCGACGCCGCCGACGGTTCGCCCGGACTCGCCGTGCCGCACGCCAGCGCGAGCATCGCGTGGAGTTCGCTGGTGCGGCTGCGGCCCAAGCTCGCGGACCTGATCGTCGACGGACCGGACGTGATCATCGCGCGCAATCCGGACGGCGCGCTGAGCGTCGCTGGGGTACCGCTTCCCACGCACCGTACCGGCTCGAACGCGTTCACGACCTGGCTGCTCGGCCAGGACCGCATTCTTCTGCGCGACGGCACGCTGCGCTGGCGCGATGCGCAGCGCGCGGCGCCCGAGATCGCGTTCAAGCGCCTGCAAGTCGTGATCCTCAACCAGGGCACGCGCCATCGCGCCGCGCTCCAGGCGCCCGCCGACGGCGACGTGCTGCACGGGCCGCTCGACCTGCGCGCCGACTTCCGCCATCAGCCGTTCTCCGCGATGGGCGCGCCCGCGAACTGGACTGGCCGGCTGTACGCGTCCACCGGGCCGGTCGATCTGCCGATGCTCGCGCGCTACGTGAAACTGCCCTTCCAGATGTTCGACGGCCAGGTCAACAACGAGATCTGGCTCAACTTCGCGGGCGGTCAGTTGCAGAACGCGACCGGCGAACTGACCGGCTCGAACATCAGCCTGCGGGTGCACCCGACACAGCCGCGCCTCGACCTGCCGATCGCGCGTTTCGGCTGGACGGTCGCCAAGGACGACACCGCCTACACGCTCGAACTGCGCAACCTGCACGCCGAACTCGGCCAGTTGCCGCTCGACGACAACACGCCGGTGTCGCGCCTGCTGGTGTCGCGTCTGCTCACGGCCACCTTCCGGCCGCCGAGCGTCGGCAAGGGACAGCTGTTGCGGCTGACGGGCGATACCGTCGACATCGGCATCCTCGCGGAATTCGTGCGCGCGCTGCCCGTGCCGGCGAAGGTCCTCAACGAGCTGGTGCGCTTCAATCCGCGCGGCCAGGTATCGAACTACACGATCTACACGGAACGGACCGCGCCCAAAACCGAAGAGGAAGCGGCCCAGCAGCACAAGAAGGGCGACGCCCCGCTGCTGCACTACGCCTTCAAGGGCGAGCTCCAGGGACTCAGCGTGCAGGCCCAGGAACCGCCCCCCGGTCTCACCGTGAACAACCATCCGCGCGCGGGCATTCCGGGTGTCGAGAACCTGTGGGGCACGGTCGACGCCAACGAGAAGGAAGGCCGCATCACCCTCGACACGAAGAACGCGGCGATCATCATTCCCGGCGCCTTCGACGACCCGCGCCTCACCTTCGACACGCTGCAGGGCAAGGCGAACTGGAGCGTCGCCGACGCCATCGCGCCCGGCGAGCAACGCCGCGCCTTCAAGATTCATGTCGATACGCTGCGCATCCGCAACGCCGACGCCGAAGCCGAAGCCACCGCCGACTACTGGAACCAGGGACACGGGCGCGGCAACCTCGATCTGAAGGCGAAGGTCGCGCACCTGAAGGTCACGCGGCTGGTGCGCTATCTGCCGACCAGCCTCAACGAGCGCGTGCGCGTGTATCTCGGCCACGCGCTGCAGGCGGGCACCGCGAAGAACGGCACGATCGAAGTACATGGCGACCTTACGCGCTTCCCGTATGCCAAGTTTCCGAACGACGGCGTGTTCCGCATCAACGCGCCCTTCACCGGCGGCAAGTTCGATCCCACGCCGTTCCCGCCGCGCACGATGGCCAACGGCTTGCCGAACTTCTGGCCGGCGTTCGAGGGCATCGACGGCACCTTCACGCTCGCGCAGAACAGGCTCGGCTTCGACATCGATCGCGGCCATTACCGTGGGGTGAAGGTGTCGAAGGTGGTCGGACGTATCGACGACACCGGCAATCGCGAGACCAAATTGTGGATCGACGGGAAAGCGCGCGGCCCGCTCGCCGACATGCTCCAGTACGTGGACGACAGCTCGCTCGGCCTGATGGCGAAGCACCGCACGCGCAATATCGCCGCAAAGGGCGACGCCGTGCTCGACCTGACGCTCGGCATTCCGCGCTACCGTCCGCCCGCGCCGCAGCCGCCGCTCAAGACCGACTACAAGGGCTCGCTTACCTTCGCCGACAACGAAGTGGCCTACGGCAAACTGCCGTCGCTCACGCATCTGCGCGGGCGTGCCGACTTCGGCGCGAAGACCGTCACGCTCAATGGACTGACCGCGCAACTGCTCGGCGGCGACGTGCGCGCGAAAGGCGGCGTGCAGCCGGACGGCAGTTATGCGATCGACGTGAACGGCCGTCTCGGCGCGGACGCGGCGCAACGGCTGAACACCCACATCAGCCCGCAGGTGGTGCAGTTCATGAAGCGCATCAACGGCAGCGCGCCCTACGAAATGCACGTGCGCGGCACGAAGAACGCGCTGCCGAACGTGCAGGCGAGTTCGGATCTCGCGGGCCTCTCGATCGATCTGCCGGCGCCGTTCGGCAAGGCGCAAGGCACGCCGATGCCGTTCTCGTTCAGTTTCGAGCCTGCGCCCGGCGGTCCGTCCGACCTGCACGACGCGGAACTCACCCTCGGGCCGGTGCACGCGCACTACGTGCTGCAGCAGATCGGCCGCGCACAGGTGAAGATCGATCCGCAGAACGCCGCCGAACCGATGAACATGCGCGCGCAGCTGAAGGTGGCGCGCGGCGCGATCGCCGTGAACAAGCCTGCCGATCTGCCGGCCGAGGGCGTGAGCGCCGTCGTGGAGCTCGACGAACTCGACGCCGACGCCTGGCGCAAGACCTTTGCCGAAATCAGCGCGGCGACGCCGGCAAGCGCTGCCGCCGCCAGTGCGGAACCCGACGCGCCGCGTCCACCCTTGAGCGAGAACGTGCGGCAGTTCATTCCGACGCGTGCCGCCATCCATTTCACGACGCTCAGGCTGCTCGACCGGAAATGGGAAAACGTCGTGATCGGCGCGAGCGAGACGGATCGCAAGTGGCAGGCGAACGTCGCGTCGAACCAGGTGTCGGGTTATCTTGCCTGGACGCCTGGCGCGACAAAAGCGAGCCCCGGCACCTTGCAGGCGCGCTTCGCCAAGGTCGTGATTCCGGAGAAGACCGAGAACGATCTCGTCGGCCGGGTGATCCGCAAGCCGCCGCGCAACATGCCGACGATCGATCTCATCGTCAACGAACTGGTGTTCCGCGGGCACAGCCTCGGGCGGCTCGAAGTGGATGCGCACAACGAAGTCGTGGCCGACGAACCGATCTGGACGCTCGACAAGCTCGAGCTCGACAACCCGGACGCCACCCTCACCGCACGCGCGACCTGGCGCACGCTGCCGGGCGCCATGACACCGACCGCACAGGCGGTGCCGCCCGACACCCTGCCCTACGACACCGACGACGGCCTCGCGCGCCGCACATCGCTCGACTTCCGTCTCGACGTCAGGAACGGCGGCCAGCTGATCGACCGCTTCGGCGCGCCGCATGTGGTGAACGCGGGCAACGGCACGGTGTCCGGCGAGGCGGCCTGGAACGGCGGCCCGACCACGCCCGATCCGAATACGCTCGAAGGCAAGCTCGCCGTGGATCTGCATCACGGCCAGATCCTGCGCGCGCCGGGCGCGGCGAAGTGGCTCGGCATCTTCAGCCTGCGCAGCCTCGCGAACCTGCTGACGCTGCATTTCGAGGACGTCGTCGGCAAGGGGCTGCCGTTCGAGAAGATCACGGGCAACGCGCGCATCGCCGACGGCATCGGCCGCACGGACGACTTCCTGATGGTCACGTCGCCCGCGCGCGTGCAGATGCAAGGTCTGGTCGATCTGCCGAAGCAGACGCAAGACCTGCACGTGAAGGTGATTCCCACCGTCGGCGCAGGCGTCGCCGCGATTCCCGCCGCGGTCATCAACCCGCTGCTGGGCCTCGGCGTGCTGGCGGCGGACATCGCGCTGTCGGCGTCGATCCGCAAGGCCTTCGCCGTCGACTACGCCATCACCGGTTCCTGGACGAAACCGGTCGTCCAGCGACTCAAGGGCGATCAGGGTAAGATCGAAACACCCGCGGCCGCCGTCGCGCCGGGCGCCGTCCAGTAAAAATACGGACGTGCGCCTTTCACGGCGGCGCTTGATTCGTCCTTTCAACTCGTCCCTTTTTCTCCTTCAGCGCACCCAAGGACATGAGCGAAACATCGAGCGAAGGCGCGGCCCCGTTCCAGGTCGCCGCGCTGCAGATGGTCAGCACGCCGGACCGCGAGCGCAATCTGGCCGCCGCCGGACAACTCATCGCAGAAGCCGCCCGCCGTGGCGCGCAACTGGTTCTGCTGCCCGAGTACTTCTGCTTCATGGGCTTCAAGGACACGGACAAGCTCGCCATCCGCGAGCAACCCGGCAGCGGTCCCATCCAGCAGTTTCTGGCCGACTCGGCGCGCGAGCATCGCGTGTGGATCATCGGCGGGACGTTGCCGCTGCAATCGCCGGAAACGGAACGCGTGCTCAACACGACACTCGTCTTCGATCCGCACGGCAAGCAGGTCGCGCGCTATGACAAGATTCATCTGTTCAATTTCGAGAAGGGCGAGGAATCGTTCGACGAAGCGCGCACCATCTGTCCCGGCAGCGAGGTGCGCACGTTCGAGGCGCCGTTCGGACGCGTCGGCTTGTCGGTGTGCTACGACCTGCGTTTTCCGGAGCTGTACCGGGAACTCGGCGACTGCGCGCTGATGGTCGTGCCCTCGGCCTTCACCTGGACCACCGGCAAGGCACACTGGGAAACGCTGCTGAAGGCGCGCGCCGTCGAAAATCAATGCTACGTGCTGGCCGCGGCGCAAGGCGGCACGCACGAGAACGGCCGCCGCACCTGGGGTCACAGCATGCTGATCGACCCGTGGGGCGAGATCGTCGACGTGAAGGATGAAGGACCGGGCGTCGTGCTCGGCGGCATCGACGCGCAGCGCATCGCTGCCGTGCGGCAGAGTCTGCCGGCGTACCGGCACCGCGTGCTCGCGTAGAAGACTTGAAGATGCGGGTTTCTCCCCGCACATGAATTGACGGAATCAGACCTTAGAATAGTCTTGGATTCGTCTGAATTATCACCGAACGCGTCGCGACCGACGCAACAGGCACCGAACAGGCACCGCATGAACATCATCGAACCCGGCATTCGCAACCTGGTCACGGCAAAAGACGTTTTGCTCACGCCGTACGGCCTCGACGAAGGGCTGATCACCCGCACGCTCGCGGAAATCTTCGAGCATCGCATCGATTACGCCGACCTCTATTTCCAGTCCACGCGCAGCGAAGCGTGGAGCCTGGAGGAAGGCATCGTCAAATCCGGCAGTTTCAGCATCGATCAGGGCGTCGGCGTGCGCGCCGTCTCCGGTGAACGCACCGCCTTCGCCTACTCCGACGATCTCTCGGCCGACTCCATCCGCCAGGCGGCCATCGCGACCCGCGCGATCGCGAAAGCCGGCGGCGGCAAGCACAAGATCAAGTCGGCCAGCGCGCTGACGGGCGTCTCCGGCCGCGATCTGTACCTGCCCGCCGATCCGCTGCACTCGCTCGAGGCGCATGCCAAGGTCAAGCTGCTGGAGCGCGTCGAGCAGATGGCGCGCAGCAAGGACCCGCGCATCACGCAGGTGATGGCGGGCATGGCCGGGGAATACGATGTCGTGCTGGTCGCGCGCAGCGACGGCGCGCTCGCCGCCGACGTGCGCCCGCTGGTGCGTGTCTCGGTGACGGTGATCGCCGAACAGAACGGCCGCCGCGAGATCGGCACGGGCGGCGGCGGCGGACGCTTCGACTACGGCTATTTCACGGACGCTGTGCTGCAAAAATACGTCGATGACGCCGTGCATGCCGCGCTCGTGAACCTGGAAGCGCGCCCCGCTCCGGCCGGCGCGATGACCGTCGTGCTCGGACCGGGCTGGCCGGGCGTGCTGCTGCACGAGGCGATCGGCCATGGCCTGGAAGGCGACTTCAACCGCAAGGGCTCGTCGGCGTTTGCGGGACGGATCGGCGAACAGGTTGCGGCGAAGGGCGTCACCGTGGTCGACGACGGCACGCTGCCGAACCGGCGCGGCTCGCTCAACATCGACGACGAAGGCAATCCGACCCAGTGCACGACGCTGATCGAGGACGGCATCCTCAAGGGCTACATTCAGGACTCGCTCAACGCGCGCCTGATGAAGATGCCCGTGACCGGCAACGCGCGCCGCGAATCCTACGCCGCGCTGCCGATGCCGCGCATGACCAACACCTACATGCTCAACGGCGACAAGGATCCGCAGGAGATCATCGGGTCCGTGAAGAACGGGCTGTACGCGGTGAATTTCGGCGGCGGCCAGGTCGACATCACCAACGGCAAGTTCGTGTTCTCGGCCTCCGAGGCGTACATGATCGAGAACGGCAAGGTCACGTATCCGGTGAAGGGCGCGACGCTGATCGGCAGCGGCCCGGAATCGCTCAAGTACGTAACGATGATCGGCAACGACATGTCGCTCGACAGCGGCGTCGGCGTGTGCGGCAAGGAAGGCCAGAGCGTGCCGGTGGGCGTCGGCCAGCCGACGCTGCGCATCGAGAAGATGACCGTCGGCGGCACCGTCTGATTTTGCGAAGAACGTGCGGGAATTCCGCTTCGGTCAAGCTCGAAACATGCGCTCCGACTGATAATGATGCGGATTTTCCGCGTTCTTCCGCATTCAGGCTTGCCAGCTTCGCGTCTCAGAGGTTATAAACGCAGACACCACAGTTTCGCCCGTCCTGATTCCGCCATGTCCGCCAAGTTTTATTTTTATTTCTTTTGGCATCTCAAGCCGCTGGCGGATGGAGAGGGGTGAGTACCGGTTGAACAAACCAAATTCCCGAAAAACCGCCAGCGAGTCTGGCGGTTTTTTTTTCGCCTTGCCGCCTTGCCGAATAGCGCTGGAACTGTCCTGTTGGAGAAACGAAATGCCCCCGCACAATACCGATGACGTCCGCATCCGTGAATTGAAAGAGCTGACCCCGCCCGCGCATCTGATCCGCGAATTCCCCTGCGCCGAACCGGTTTCTGAACTCATCTACAACGCGCGGCAGTCGATGCACCGCATTCTCCACGGCATGGATGACCGGTTGATCGTCATCATCGGGCCGTGCTCCATTCATGATCCGAAGGCGGCGATCGAGTACGCCGGACGCCTCATCGAGCAGCGCAAGCGCTTCGCGGGCGAACTGGAAATCGTCATGCGCGTGTATTTCGAGAAACCGCGCACGACGGTGGGCTGGAAGGGGCTCATCAACGACCCGTACATGGACAACAGCTTCAAGATCAACGACGGCCTGCGCGCCGCGCGCGAGCTGCTGATGCACATCAACGAGCTCGGGCTGCCCGCCGGCACGGAATACCTCGACATGATCAGCCCGCAGTACATCGCGGACCTGATTTCCTGGGGCGCGATCGGCGCGCGGACCACGGAATCGCAAGTGCATCGCGAGCTGGCTTCGGGGCTGTCCTGCCCGGTGGGCTTCAAGAACGGCACGGACGGCAATGTGAAGATCGCCGTCGATGCAATCAAGGCGGCGTCGCAGCCGCACCATTTCCTGTCGGTGACAAAGGGCGGTCATTCGGCGATCGTCTCCACCGCCGGCAACGAGGACTGCCACATCATCCTGCGCGGCGGCAAGACGCCAAACTACGACGCGGCGAGCGTCGATGCCGCCTGCAGCGACATCGGCAAGGCGGGTCTGGCGGCGCGTCTGATGGTCGATGCGAGCCACGCGAACAGCTCGAAGAAGCATGAGAACCAGATTCCGGTGTGCGCGGACATCGGGCGTCAGCTGGCAGCGGGCGATGAACGGATCGTCGGCGTGATGGTGGAATCGCATCTGGTCGCCGGGCGGCAGGATCTGAAGGAAGGGTGCGAGCTGACTTACGGGCAGAGCGTCACCGATGCGTGCATCGGGTGGGACGAGAGTGTTGGGGTGCTTGAGGGGCTGGCGGAATCGGTCAAGCTGCGTCGGGTGGCGCGCGGTGGGGGGAATTAAGGGCGGAGGGTTTAGCGTTTATCGCGGACCTGGTCGAGCTCGCGCGCAGCCGCAGCGGCATACTGCTCGTCCTCGCCCGCGAGTTCGCCCTTCGAGCGCAATCCCTCGAAGATGTCCTGGCTCCGGCGCAGCCAGACCGCCCGCTGCTCCGCCGTCTGCCCGGTGATCGTACCGAGCCGCAAAAGCGTGATGGCGAGGTCGGTGCGCCATTCGGCATTGGTCGGATCGCTTCGAAGCAGTGCCTCTGAGCCGTGCATCGAATCGGTCAACGACACCTGTGCGAGTGCGCTGTTACCGTTCGCTTCGTGTGCGAATCCTACTTTTCTCTGACTGAGCGGACGTCGTCGACCTGCCGTCCGAGTTCGGCGATGGCTTCGTCCTGGCCGCGCTGCCGTTTCCTGGTCTGAGCACTGGATGTCACCAGGCGCGCGACGATCACTCTCACTTGCGGATCGGCGGGATTGATGGTGACGATGTTGCGGTCGCCGAGAATGTTCAGGGCCACGCCCCCGGGCCCCGCACGGGCGACCTGCCCGGGCGAAGTCTGCTCTTCCGCGGCCCGGGCGTCTTCCGCAAGTCCTGCGAACAATCCGAGGCAGCCCACCGCGAGCCATGACCCGATCGGCTTCATGGCCGTGTGCCGCCTATCGTGACCTGATTGCCCGTTCCCAGAACATTGGCCGCAACGCCGCCGCTTCCCGCCATCGCGTTCTGACTCGGCGCCGCCTGACTTTCGGATGAAGTGTGCTGAACGGGCGCTGCGGGAGCAGCGGCCGCAGGAGCGTCGTTGCGGCCCGACGCATGATCGTTGCGCCCGATGAACCCCGCGCTGGCAAGCAGCGCAATCGCTGCGGCCACTCCGGCGCCGAGAAAGCGCAGGGTCTTCTGATTGCCCGGCAGGCCGAGCCAGGTCCAGACGCGACCCCAAAGTGACGCCGAGCGCGGCGGCTGCACGGCATTCCCCTTTTTGGAACCCATGTCGCCTCCCCCGCCGAACCCTACGAAGCTTTCAATATAGGTCGCATTTGGCCGGAGGAACCGCCAGATTCAGCGTCCAGACGGTCTGGATTAAGGCGGCGACGGGCTAGTCGCGTGGATTGTGCTCCCTCTTCCACAACACATCCGTCCCACCATCCACCCGATTCATCACCCTCGCCAGCACGAACAACAAATCCGACAACCGGTTCACATACCGTCTCGGCGCGTCATTCACCGCCGCGCTTTCCACCCGCCCCAACGCGACGATCGCCCGTTCCGCCCGCCGGCACACGGTCCGCGCGACATGCGTCACCGCCGCCGCCCGCGACCCGCCCGGCAAAATGAATTCCTTCAACGGCGGCAGCGTGGCGTTGTACTCGGCGAGCCACCCATCGAGTTGCGCCAGATGCGCCTCCTCGATCATCGCGTGCCCCGGAATGGACAGCTCGCCTCCAAGATCGAACAAATCGTTCTGGATCCGCGTCAGCGCATCGCGCACGTCGGTGGGCATCGGCTCGCACAGCAGAACGCCGAGCGTCGAATTCAGTTCGTCGATGTCGCCGATCGCCGCAATGCGCGCATCGTCCTTCGACACGCGGCGGCCATCGCCCAGACCCGTGGTGCCGTCGTCACCGGTGCGCGTCGCGATCTTGCTCAAACGATTTCCCATCATCTGCTCCTGAAGCCCCGAAAGCCTGCCGGCCCATTATAGGCACGCAAGGGCGCGCTCCCGGACCGCCGACTCGCCCCGTCGAGCCGCGCCCCAAAAGCGTAAAATGAAACAAACAGGGCGCATGGCCGCACCGAATAGCACGGCCATCCGCGCAGAGCCCTGCCGGCCGCATCGGACCGTCGAGCGAAAAAAGCGAAAAACGCAACGTCCGTACCCAGCGCGCCGGAGACACACCGAACCTACCGCACGACAACGCACGCCGCCCGGAGACCCCGCCCGTGAACCATCCCAACGAACCCCACGTCTTCCAGAAGCGCCCCTTCCCCGCCGCGCTGCTCGACGCCCTGCAACAGCAATTCGCTGAACGCGTCTCCATCGCCCAGGCCGTGCGCGAACATCACGGCCGCGACGAATCGCCGTTCGATCCGCAACTCCCCGACGCCGTCGTCTTCGCGCGCAGCACCGAGGAAGTGCAGTCCATCGTCAAACTCTGCGCGCAGCACGACGTGCCGGTCATCCCCTACGGCAACGGCTCGTCGCTCGAAGGCCATCTGCTCGCGGTCCAGGGCGGCGTCAGCATCGACCTGTCCGAGATGAACCAGGTCGTCTCCATCAACGCCGAAGACCTCACCGTCACGGTCCAGCCCGGCATCTCGCGCAAGCAGCTGAACGAAGCATTGCGCGACACCGGCCTGTTCTTTCCGATCGATCCCGGCGCGGACGCCAGCATCGGCGGCATGACCGCGACGCGCGCCTCCGGCACCAACGCCGTCCGCTACGGCACGATGCGCGAGAACGTCCTCGGCCTCACGGTCGTCACCGCGGACGGCCGCGTCGTCAAGACCGGCACGCGCGCCCGCAAATCGTCTGCGGGATACGACCTCACGCGACTTTTCGTCGGCTCCGAAGGCACGCTCGGCGTGATCACCGAAATCACCGTGCGGCTCTATCCGCAGCCCGAAGCCATCTCGGCCGCCGTGTGCGCGTTTCCGTCGATCGGCAATGCCGTGCGCGCCGTCATCGAGACCATCCAGATGGGCGTGCCGATTGCCCGCGTCGAATTCGTCGACACGCTCGCCGTGCGCGCCATCAACCGTCACTCGAACCTGACCTTGCGCGAAGCCCCGATGCTGTTCTTCGAGTTCCACGGCACCGAATCCGGCGTGCAGGAACAGGCGCGCACCGTGCAGGACATCGTCGCGGAACATGGCGGCGAAGACTTCGAATGGGCAACGCGCCCCGAGGACCGCAGCCGGCTCTGGAACGCCCGCCACAGCGCCTACTTCGCGATGCTGCAACTCAAGCCGGGCTGCCGCGCCGTCACCACCGACGTCTGCGTGCCCATCTCCCGTCTCGCCGAATGCGTCGACGAAACCGAACAGGACCTGATCGCCTCGACCTTGCCGTGCCCGATCGTCGGCCACGTCGGCGACGGCAACTTCCACGTCGCGATGCTGCTCGACCCGGACAAGCCCGAAGAACTGGAGGAAGCCGAACGCATCAACCACCGGATCGTCGGCCGCGCGCTGAAGATGGGCGGCACCTGCACCGGCGAGCACGGCGTCGGGCTGCACAAGATGGGCTTCATGCTGGAGGAACACGGCGCGGAAGCCATCGGCGTGATGCGTGCGATCAAACAGGCGCTCGATCCCAAAAACCTGATGAATCCGGGGAAAATCTTCACTTTCGAAGGCTGACGAAGTCGCGCAAGATGCACGGATGACCTGAGCGCACGCCAAACGGCGCTCACGAAAGCGCACTCACAGCGCAGGCATCACAAGGAGGAGACATGAACGCCCCCGACGAGCTCAAGCCCGGGCACGTGGCGCCGGATCTGCCGCACGAAGACGCGCCCGAGCTCACCGAAGACCAACTCGCCGCGCGTCAGCGTGAAGTGGTGCAGGCGCTGATGGCCGTGCTCCCCACGCATTGCCTGCTGTTCCGCGACGAGGACACCGCCGCGTACGAATGCGACGGCCTCGCCGCCTACCGGCGCCTGCCGCTCGCCGTCGCGCTGCCGGAAACCGAAGCGCAGGTGCAGCGCGTAGTGCAGATCTGCAACCGCCTCGCCATTCCGATCGTGCCGCGCGGCGCGGGCACCGGCCTCTCCGGCGGCGCCATGCCGATCCGCCACGGCATCGTGCTGTCGCTGGCGCGCTTTCGCAAGATCGTCGAAGTGGATCCGTATGCGCGCACCGCCACGGTCCAGCCGGGCGTGCGCAATCTCGCCATCTCCGAAGCCGCCGCGCCTTACGGGCTCTACTACGCGCCGGATCCGTCGTCGCAGATCGCCTGCACCATCGGCGGCAACGTGTCCGAGAATTCCGGCGGCGTGCATTGCCTGAAATACGGCCTGACCGTGCATAACGTGCTGCGCGTGCGCGCCGTGACCATGGACGGCGATGTCGTCGAGTTCGGCTCGCTCGGGCCGGACGCGCCGGGCCTCGATCTGCTCGCGGTGCTGATCGGCAGCGAAGGCATGTTCGCGATCGTTACCGAGATCACGGTCAAGCTGATTCCGAAGCCGCAGACCGCGCAGGTCATCATGGCCAGCTTCGATGATGTCGTGAAAGGCGGCGATGCGGTCGCGGCGATCATCGCCGCCGGCATCATCCCGGCCGGCCTTGAAATGATGGACAAACCCGCGACGCGCGCCGTCGAGCAGTTCGTCAACGCGGGCTACGACCTCGACGCCGCCGCCATCCTGCTGTGCGAGTCCGACGGCACGCACGACGAAGTCGCCGAGGAAATCGTGCGCATGACGGCCGTGCTGCGCGAACACGGCGCCTCGCGCATCCAGATCTCGCGCTCCGAAGCCGAACGGCTCAAGTTCTGGTCGGGCCGCAAGAACGCGTTCCCGGCCGCGGGCCGCATCTCGCCCGACTACTACTGCATGGACGGCACCGTGCCGCGCCGCTCCATCGGGCCCTTGCTGAGACGCATCGAGGAGATGGAGAAGAAGTACGCGCTGCGCTGCATCAACGTGTTCCACGCCGGCGACGGCAACATGCATCCGCTGATTCTCTTCAACGGCAACGACCTCGACGAATGGCATCGCGCCGAGGCCTTCGGCTCCGACATTCTCGAATGCTGCGTCGAGCTGGGCGGCACGGTGACGGGCGAACATGGCGTGGGCATCGAGAAGATCAATTCGATGTGCGTGCAGTTTTCGCCCGAAGAGCGCGACGCCTTCTTCGCCGTGAAGCGCGCCTTCGACCCGCCCGGCCTGCTCAATCCCGACAAGGGCATCCCGACGCGCACGCGCTGCGCCGAGTACGGCAAGATGCACGTGCGCGGCGGCCTGCTGCCGCATCCCGAACTCGAGCGCTTCTGAAGCGCCGGCATCCACTCTCCCGCGCGCCGCGTGTGCGGCGCGCGTTCCGCTATCCATGTTTCTCCGAGTGCGGCGGCGTTAAGCGGCCGGTACAATCGACCGGACAGCCGTCAGAAGTCAGCACACTGAATCAGACAAGTCGAATCACGACATCGACGCTCAGACGGAACACTCATGGAACAGGACGACATCGTCGCCGGCTGGTCGGAACGGATCGCCCGGGCCACCGCCAACGGCACGCCGCTGCGCATCCGCGGCGGCGGCACGAAGGACTGGTACGGCCAGACGCTCCAGGGAGAGATCCTCGACTCGCGCGCGTATCGCGGCATCATCGCCTACGATCCGGCTGAACTCGTCATCACCGCGCGCGCCGGGACGCCGCTCGTCGAGGTCGAAACGGCGCTGCGCGAACACGGCCAGATGCTGCCGTTCGAACCCCCCCACTTCGGCCGCAATGCAACGCTCGGCGGCTGCATCGCCGCGGGACTTGCCGGCCCGCGCCGCGCCTGGACCGGCGCACCGCGCGACTTCGTGCTGGGCGCCGTCGTGATGAACGGCCACGGCCAGGCACTGCGCTTCGGCGGTCAGGTGGTCAAGAACGTCGCGGGCTACGACGTCGCGCGGCTTCTCGCCGGTTCGCTCGGCACGCTCGGCCTGATCCTCGAACTCTCCATCAAGGTATTGCCGCGCCCCGTTGCCGAAGCCACGCTCAAGTTCGACATGCACGCCACCGACGGCGTGCGCAAGCTCAACGAATGGGGCGGCCATGCGCTGCCGATCTGCGGCAGCGCATGGCGCGACGGCACGCTCGCGCTGCGTCTCGCCGGCGCGGAAGCGGCCGTGAAGACCGCCCGCACCGCGCTCGGCGGCGAAGTGGTCGACGCGGTCGAAGCGGACCGCTTCTGGATCGGCATGCGCGAGCAGACGGATCCGTTCTTCGCGGTGATCGAGCCGCGTTCGGCGCTGTGGCGGCTCGCGTTGCCGTCGATCGCGGAGCCGCTGCACCTGCCGGGCGCGCAGCTGATGGAATGGGGCGGCGCGCAGCGCTGGTGGATCACCGACACCGATCCGCAAACCGTGCGCATCAGCGCCAAGCAGGCCGGCGGCCACGCCACGATCTTTCGGGCGGGCTCCGCTTATGACCGCAACGCGGGTGTGTTCACGCCGCTTCCCGCGCCGCTGATGAAGATTCATCGCGGGCTGAAGGCGGCTTTCGATCCGGCGCGCATCTTCAATCGCGCGCGGCTGTATCCCGATTTCTAGACGCATCGCTGGCCGAACCGGAACTGAACGATGCAAACCAATCTCGCCGAATTCATCCGCGGCACCGCTGACGGCGACGAAGCCGACGCCATCCTGCGCAAGTGCGTGCATTGCGGCTTCTGCACGGCGACCTGTCCGACCTATCAAGTGCTCGGCGACGAACTCGACGGACCGCGCGGGCGCATCTATCTGATGAAGCAGATGTTCGAAGGCGCGCCGGTCACGCGCAGCACGCAACTGCATCTGGACCGCTGCCTCACGTGCCGCAACTGCGAAAGCACGTGCCCGTCGGGCGTGCAGTACGGGCGGCTGGTCGAGATTGGCCGCAAGGTGGTGGAGGAGAAAGTCGAGCGGCCCGTTCGGCAGCGCTTGCAACGGCGCCTGCTCGCGAGTTTCCTGCCCAACAGCACGCTGTTCACGCCGGCCATGAAGCTGGGCCAGCAGTTCCGCGGGCTGCTGCCGCGCTCGCTGCGCGCGAAGATTCCGGTGCCCGAGCGGCCGCTCGCCGCGCCCACGCGCAAGCACGAACGCAAGATGCTGATGCTGTCCGGCTGCGTGCAGCCCGCGATGATGCCGAACGTGAACACGGCCACGGCGCGCGTGTTCGATGCACTGGGCATCGAGATCGTGACCGCGCCCAATGCGGGCTGCTGCGGCGCGATTCGCCTGCATCTGGGCTACAACGACGACGCGCTCGACGACGTGCGCAACAACATCGACGCGTGGTGGCCGTACGTGGAAGACGGCGTCGAGGCGATCATCATGAACGCCTCCGGTTGCGGCGCGACGGTGAAGGAATATGCGCACCTGCTGCGCCACGATCCGAAGTACGCGGAGAAGGCGCGGCGCATCGTCGACATGACGCGCGACCTGGCCGAGATCCTGCCGATCTACGAGGAAGAACTCGTCGCGCTGGCGCGGCGGCGCAGCGTGCATACGGTGGCGTTTCATCCGCCTTGCACGTTGCAGCATGGCCAGCAGATCCGCGGGCATGTCGAGCAATTGCTGACCTCGCTCGGGCTCGACGTGCGCCTGCCCGCCGACGCTCATCTGTGCTGCGGATCGGCGGGGACCTACTCGGTGCTGCAGCCGAAGCTCTCCTATACGCTGCGCAACCAGAAGCTCGACCGGCTCGAAAAGCTCGAGCCGCAGCTGATCGTGTCGGCGAATGTCGGCTGCATCGCGCATCTGCAGAGCGGCACGTCCACGCCCGTCACGCACTGGATCCAGCTGGTGGAGCATCTGATCTACGGATGAGCCGTTCGTATAATGACGCGTCGCTCGTCAAGCCCTCTCAAGGCCGTTTTCAAGCATGTCCATCGCTCAACATCTCGAAGAAGTCCGGCAGCGCATCGCCCAGGCCGCGCATGACGCAGCGCGCGATGCGTCGTCGGTCGCGCTGCTCGCCGTCACCAAGACCTTCCCTGCCGCCGACGTGCGCGCCGCCTTTGAAGCCGGCCAGCGCGCCTTCGGCGAGAACTACGTGCAGGAAGGCATCGGCAAGATCGCGGAACTCGCGGATCTGCGCCGCGACATCGAATGGCATTTCATCGGGCCGCTGCAATCGAACAAGACGCGGGTGGTCGCCGAGCAGTTCGACTGGGTGCATTCCGTCGACCGTCTGAAGATTGCCGAGCGCCTCGCCACGCAACGTCCTGAAGGCACGGCCGCGCTCAATGTCTGCATCCAGGTGAACGTCAGCGGCGAAGCCTCGAAGAGCGGTGTCGAGCCGCACGAGGCCGCCGCGCTCGCGCATGCGGTCGCGGCGCTGCCCGGCCTGCGGCTGCGTGGCCTGATGGCGATTCCCGAAGCCGCCGCAACACTCGACGCGCAACGCCGGCCGCTCGCGCGTTTGCGCGAACTGATGGCCGCCTTGCGCGCCGACGGCCTCGCGCTCGACACGCTCTCGATGGGCATGTCCGCCGATCTCGAAGCCGCCGTGCTCGAAGGCGCGACCATGGTGCGCATCGGCACCGCGATCTTCGGCAGGCGCACCACCCCTCACTGACTCTTCTCTCATCATGAAAATCGCATTCATCGGCGGCGGCAACATGGCCGCGGCGCTCATCGGCGGATTGATCAAGCGCGGCACGGCGCCCGCCGACATCTTTGCCATCGACATCAACGACGAAGCCCGCGCGCGCACCGCGAAGCAGTTCGGCGTGGCGACCGGCGCCGCCATCGACGGGCAGCTCGCCGGCTTCGACGCCATCGTGCTCGCCGTGAAGCCGCAAGTCCTCAAGAGCGTGGGTGAAGCGCTCGCGCCGCATCTGTCAAAGCAAACCGTCATCAGCATCGCTGCAGGCATCCGGGCGACGGACCTGTCGCGCTGGCTCAACGGCTACACGCAGATCGTGCGCACGATGCCGAACACGCCCGCGCTGATCGGCATGGGCGTCACGGGTCTGGCCGCGCTGCCGGGCGTGAGCGAGGCCGCGAAGGCGCTGGCCTCACAAGTGCTCGAAGCGGTCGGCACGGCGGTCTGGTTCGACGACGAAGCGCAACTCGACGCCGTCACCGCGATCTCGGGCAGCGGCCCGGCCTACGTGTTCTATTTCATCGAAGCGATGCAGGAAGCAGCGCGCCGCCTCGGCCTCGACGATGAAAAAGGCCGCGCGCTCGCCGTCGCCACCTTCACGGGCGCGGCGCAACTGGCGGCGCAATCGGGGGAACCGGCCAGCGTGCTGCGCGAACGCGTGACCTCGAAGGGCGGCACGACGGCGGCGGCGCTCGCGTCGTTCGACGCGCAGGGCGTGAAGGAAGCGATCGTGCGCGGCGCGCTGGCCGCCGAGGCACGTGCGAAGGAAATGGGCGGCGAACTGGGCGCGGCCTGAGGCTGCACGCTTCAATCCGCCCGATGTGACAACGGCAGCCAAGGCTGCCGTTTTTCATTTACGTCATCGCGTAATGCAGCGCGATGCCCGCGAACAACATCCCGCCGAGCCAGTTGTTGTGCTTGAACGCCGCGAAGCACGCCATGCGCTCGCGGTTGCGGATCAGGCCGTAGTGATAGACGGCGCAGGCCGCCGCCGCCAGCCAGCCGAGCCAGTAGAGCCAGCCGAAGCCGAGCGCCACGCCGATGCCCACATAGATCGCCAGCGTGGCCGCATAGCACAGCATGACCGCGGCCACATCGAAGCGGCCGAAGGTGAGCGCGGAGGTGCGGATGCCGATCTTGATGTCGTCGTCGCGATCCACCATCGCGTATTCGGTGTCGTAGGCCACCGACCAGAACACGTTGGCGGCGAGCATGATCCACGCGAGCATCGGCACGTGGTTCTGCACGGCGGCAAAGGCCATCGGAATGCCGAAGCCGAACGCGATACCGAGATATGCCTGCGGAATCGCGAAGAACCGCTTGGTGAACGGATAGCTGCCCGCGACGAACAGCGCGAACACCGACAGTTCCTTGGTGAGCGTATTGAGCGGCAGGATTAGCAGGAAGGCGACGAGCGCGAGCGCCGCCGCCAGCGCCACCGCTTCCCACGCCTTGACCTTGCCCGACGTGATTGGACGCTCGGCAGTGCGCTTCACGTGGCGGTCGAAGTCGCGGTCGGCATAGTCGTTGATTGCGCAGCCCGCCGAGCGCATCAGGATCGTACCGACGATGAAGATGACGAGGAGCATCGGCTGCGGCTTGCCGTCCGATGCGATCCACAGCGCGTTGAGCGTCGGCCACAGCAGCAGCAGGCTGCCGATGGGCTTGTCGAGGCGCACGAGGCGCATGAAGAGCGGAAGTCGGGCGAACATGGCGGAAGTCGGGACAGGAGATACGGCAAGCGCGATGCGGCTATTTTAGAGCAGCGCGTTCGAACCCCTCCAAAAGCACAAACCCCGCACGAGAGCGGGGTTTGCGTGATGTCGAAGCGTGCTTCGACGCTCAGGCGAGCATCGCGCGCAGCATCCACGCCGTCTTTTCGTGCGTCTGCATGCGTTGCGTGAGCAGGTCGGCGGTCGGCTCGTCGTTGGCGGCTTCCGTTGCCGGGAAGATCTCGCGCGCCGTGCGCACCACCGCTTCCTGGCCTTCCACCAGCTGGCGGATCATCTCTTCCGCCGCCGGCACGCCATCCGCTTCCGGAATCGACGACAGCTTCGCGAAGTCCTTGTAGCTGCCCGGCGCATGCACGCCCAGCGCCCGGATGCGTTCCGCGATCGAATCGACGGCCAGCGCGAGTTCGTTGTATTGCGTCTCGAACATCAGGTGCAGCGTGTTGAACATCGGACCCGTGACGTTCCAGTGGAAGTTATGGGTCTTCAGGTACAGCGTGTAGGTATCGGCCAGCAGACGGGACAGGCCGTCGGCAATCTTCTTGCGGTCCTTGTCGCTGATGCCGATGTTGACGGCAGGTGCAGTGCCTTTCTTCGCCATGATGACTCCGTGAGAGCGTGGTTCGAACGGTGCGGACTCCGGGCATCGGCCTGAATACCCGGCGTCGCGAGCGCTCGACAGTTTAGCGTAGAAATGGGGAGCGCTTCATGACGCGTGATGCGCTTCCCGCCTTCTCATGCTGCGGCAATCCCGCTTGCCACGACGACGCCATACGCCGCCGCGACCATCCCGAACGCCAGCGCGACACGCACGCCGCGCGAGGCGTTCACGCTGACGGCTTCGATGTGATCGACCGCCTGGGCGATGTGGTTCAACGCTTGAGACATGATGAGTTCTCCCGGTATTGCTAACTACCGCTGTCAGACGGCGGCTTCGTCCGTCACATCGAGGGTCTGGCCGAGTTGCGCCAGCGCGGCGACGACACCCTCCGCGTATGCCGGATCGATACGGCGGAAATGCTCGATCTGGCGCGTGACGATATCGTTCGGCACGCCATGAATGTGCCGCGCGATGTTGCCGAAGAAGCGTTCGCGCTGCGCGTCATCGAAGAGGGCGAACAGCGCCGCCGGCTGGCTGTAGTAGTCATCGTCCTGCCGATGGTCGTAGCGGTACACCGTGCCGCCCGCGAGCGGCGGCTCGTTCGCCGCGACATCCTGCGCGAATTCGCCATAGCGGTTCGGCTCGTAGTTCACGCGGCCGCCGAGGTTGCCGTCGGTGCGCATCGCGCCATCGCGATGAAACGACTGGCCAACCGGCGCGCGCGGCGCATTCACCGGCACCTGATGATGATTGATGCCGAGGCGATAACGCTGCGCATCGCCGTACGAAAACAGACGCCCCTGCAACAGCCGGTCAGGCGAGAAGCCGATCCCCGGCACCACATTGGCCGGCGTGAAGGCCGCCTGCTCCACGTCCGCGAAGTAGTTCTGCGCGTTGCGGTTCAGCTCGAGCGTGCCGACATCGATCAGCGGATAGTCCTTGTGCGGCCACACCTTGGTGATGTCGAACGGATTCATGCGCGATTCGGCCGCCTGCTTTTCCGTCATCACCTGGATGCGGAAATTCCAGCGCGGGAAACGGCCTTCATCGATGCTCTGCACCAGATCGCGCTGCGCGCTCTCGCGATCCTGCGCGATCACGGCCGCGGCTTGCGCGTCAGTGTAGTTCTCGATCGGCTGCTGCGACTTGAAGTGGAACTTGACGTAGAAGCGCTCGCCGTCCGCGTTGATGAAGGAGAACGTGTGCGACCCGAAGCCATGCATCTGGCGATAGTTCTTCGGAATGCCGCGGTCGCTCATGAGGATCGTCACCTGATGCAGCGACTCCGGATGACGCGACCAGAAGTCCCACGCGGCCACGTTGCTGCGCATGTTGGTGTACGGGTCGCGCTTCTGCGTATGGATGAAGTCGGGGAACTTGAGCGGATCGCGGATGAAGAACACCGGCGTGTTGTTGCCGACCACGTCCCAGTTGCCTTCCTCGGTATAGAACTTGATCGAGAAGCCGCGCACGTCGCGCTCGGCGTCCGCCGCGCCGCGTTCGCCGGCAACCGTCGAGAAGCGCATGAAGACCGGCGTTTCCTTGCCGACTTCCGAGAACACTTTGGCCTTCGTATAGCGCGAGATGTCGTGCGTCACGCGGAACGTGCCGAACGCGCCCGAACCCTTCGCATGCACGCGGCGCTCGGGAATCACTTCGCGGTCGAAGTGCGCGAGCTTTTCGACGAGCCAGAAGTCCTGCAGCGTCACCGGACCGCGCGGACCGGCGGTCTGCGCATTCTGGTTGTCGCCGACGGGCGCGCCTGCGGCGGTCGTGAGTCGTTGGGTCGTCATCGTGGTGTTCCTTATCGTGGTTCGAATGGGATCGGTCGGCCGGGCTCTGACTCAGGCAGCGGCGCGGGCGAAGTCGGCGAGTACGCTGACTGCAACGCGGCGCCAGGACTCGAAGCGCGCGTTGAAGGTGAATGTGCGGGGCATCAACTTCCTCCGGTTCGGGCGTCCACCGTTGTTGGGGACCGATGGAAGGAGCTTATCGAATGCTATCGATATTTATAAGTTGATTAATTTTATCTATCTGATAGGCGCAGTTCGGCCGCCCCAATGACAACGCGCCGCGTCCTTTCGGAACGCGGCGCGTCAGAGGCAGCAGGCGTCTGCGGCCTAGTTGACCGCCACCGGCATGTCGAGCTTCCTCACGCCGGGCAGGTCGCACGCCGCGATGGCGTCGGAAATGGCGTCGATGGCCGGCAGCCGCGTAAAGCTCTTGCGCCAGGCCAGCACGACGCGGCGGTCGGGCACGGGTTCGTCGAAGGGCACGTAGCTCAGCAGCCCCGAGTCGATGCCCGCCGCATGCGGCTTGACCTCGCTCACCGACATGCGCGGCAGCACCGTGATGCCCACGCCGCTCGCCACCATATGGCGGATGGTTTCCAGCGAGGATCCCTCGAAGGTCTTCTGGATGCCGTCGGCGTTCTGCGAGAAGCGCATCAGCTCCGGACACACGCCGAGCACGTGATCGCGGAAACAATGGCCGCTGCCCAGCAGCAGCATGGTTTCCTGCTTGAGATCGTCGGCATCGATCTTCGCGCGGTTTTCCCACGCGTGACCCGACGGCATGGCGACCACGAACGGCTCGTCGTACAGCGCGCGCACCATGAGGCCGGTCTCAGGGAACGGCAGCGCCATGATCGCGACATCGATTTCGCCCTGCTTCAGGAGCTCGATCAGCTTGAGCGTGTAGTTTTCCTGGAGCATCAGCGGCATTTGCGGAACCGCCTTGATCATCTGCTTGACCAGCGTCGGCAACAGATACGGCCCGATGGTGTAGATCACGCCCAGGCGCAGCGGCCCGACCAGCGGATCCTTGCCCTGCTTGGCGATTTCCTTGATGGCGAGCGTCTGTTCGAGCACGCGCTGCGCCTGCGTCACGATCTGCTCGCCGATGGGCGTCACGCTGACTTCGCTCGTGCCGCGCTCGAAGATCTGCACATTCAGTTCGTCTTCGAGCTTCTTGATTGCCACCGACAGCGTCGGCTGGCTGACGAAGCACGCCTCTGCCGCGCGGCCAAAATGCCGTTCGCGCGCGACCGCGACGATGTACTTCAGTTCAGTGAGCGTCATTGGGGGCCAATGGAAGACATTGATTCAATAGGTTTGAGTTATACACCTGCCGGCGCCGATTCGACAACCTTTGCTGGTTCGCCGCTCAGATGCGGCTAAATAGGGACCGACATGGCGCCGGCGAGTTCACGTTCATGTCTTATAAATCACGCCTTCAGATACTGTTCGCGCACGCCGAGCCAGCGGGCGAGATGGCGCGTGACGGCATCGGGGAAGGTCGCGAGCATCGCGTCGGCGGCCTCACGGGCGGGTTCGATCAGCCAGCCGTCGTTTTCCAGGCTCGCGAAACGCAGCATCGCCTCGCCCGACTGCCGCGCGCCGAGGAACTCGCCCGGCCCGCGAATCTCAAGGTCGCGCCGCGCGATCTCGAAGCCGTCGGTGGTTTCGCGCATCGTCGCGAGGCGCGCGCGGGCGGTCTGCGAGAGCGGATTGGCGTACATCAGCACGCACACGGACGCGGTGCTGCCCCGGCCGACGCGCCCGCGCAGCTGATGCAACTGCGCCAGCCCGAAGCGCTCGGCGTGCTCGATCACCATCAGCGACGCGTTCGGCACGTCGACGCCCACTTCGATCACCGTCGTCGCGACCAGCAACTGCACTTCATTGCGCGCGAACGCGTCCATCACCGCCGCTTTCTCGGCGGGCGCGAGCCGGCCATGCACAAGTCCCACGCGCAGTTCCGGCAGCGCGGCCACCAGCGTCTCGAAGGTTTCGACGGCGGTCTGCAACTGCAAGGTCTCGCTTTCCTCGATCAGCGGACAGACCCAGTACACCTGCCGTCCGGTCAGCGCCGCTTCGCGCACCCGGCCGATGATCTCGTCGCGACGGCCATCGGACACGATCCTGGTCAGGATCGGCGTGCGGCCGGGCGGCAGTTCGTCGATGGTGGAGACGTCGAGGTCGGCGTAATAGGTCATCGCGAGCGTGCGCGGGATCGGCGTGGCGGACATCATCAGCTGGTGCGGCTGGAAGTCGCGCGCGCCGTCCGCCGCGTTCTGCGCCTTGGCGCGCAATGCGAGCCGCTGCGCCACGCCGAAGCGATGCTGTTCGTCGACGATCACGAGCCCGAGCCGAGCGAATTCCACCGCGTCCTGGATGATCGCGTGCGTGCCGATCACCAGTTGCGCCGTGCCGAGCGCCGCCGCTTCGAGTGCCGCGCGTTTGTCCTTCGCCTTGAGACTGCCAGCGAGCCACGCGACCGACACGCCGAGTGGCTCCAGCCAGCCGCGCAGCTTGCGCGCGTGCTGCTCCGCGAGGATTTCGGTGGGCGCCATGAGCGCGGCCTGATAACCGGCGTCGATGGCCTGCGCCGCCGCGAGCGCCGCGACGATCGTCTTGCCGCTGCCGACATCGCCCTGCAGGAGACGCTGCATCGGATGCGGCAGGGTCAGCTCCGTGGCGATTTCCGCGACCACGCGCTGCTGCGCGCCGGTCAGCGCGAACGGCAGCGCCTGCAACAGGCGCGTGACGAGCGACGCTGCGTCGGCGGGCGCGCGGCGCGGCATGGCGGGCGCGGAGCGGCGGCGGCGTTCCTCGTGCGCGCGCTTGAGCGACAGTTGCTGCGCGAGCAGTTCCTCGAACTTGATGCGGGTCCAGGCGGGATGGGTGCCGTCGATCAGCGCGGTCTCGTCGGAATCCGCGCGCGGGTGATGCAACGTCTTCACGGCATCGAGCAGGCCGGGCACGTTGAGCGGCGCGAGATGCGCGCGCGCAATCGGCTCCGGCAGCAGTTCCGGCAGCGACACGCGCCCGAGCGCGGAATCGATGGCCTTGCGCAAATAGCCCTGCGAGATGCCCGCCGTCGACGGATACACCGGCGTCAGCGCCTGCGGCAGCGGCGTGTCTTCATCCACCGGGCGCACCGTGGGATGCACCATCTCCATGCCGAAGAAGCCGCCGCGCACGTCGCCACGCACCCGCAGACGCACGCCGATGGCCATCTGCTTGACCTGCGAGCCGTAGAAGTTGAGGAAGCGCAGCGTGAGTTCGTCGCCGGCGTCGTCGTGGATTTTCACGAGCAACTGGCGGCGCGGACGGTAGGCGATCTCGTTGTCGAACACGACGCCTTCGGTCTGCGCGTTGTCGCCGGGAATCAGTTCGCCGACGGGCGTGAGCGAGGTTTCGTCCTCGTAGCGCATCGGCAGGTGCAGCACGAGGTCGATGTCGGACTTCAGGCCGAGCTTGGCGAGCTTGTCCGCGGTCTTGACGACGGTCTTCGGCTTCTCGTCGGCCTTGGCCTTCGGCTCCGCCTTGGCCCGCTTGCGCGCCGGCGCGACGGCGTGCGGCGCCTCGCCGTCCTCCACGGACAGCGGATCGGTCGAGGTGACGCGGCGGTCGGACAAGGGCATCTAATCTCTTCGCAAGTACAATATGAGGTTTGTTCGGCGCGCTTTTGCCGCGTTCGTGCCTTTCTTCACGCCCATGTTCACGCTTTCCGATTTCGATTTTAATCTGCCGCCCGAGCTGATCGCGCAGAGCGCGCTCAGCGAGCGCAGTGCGAGCCGTCTGCTCGAAGTGGACAACCACGCCGCGCCCGCCCGTTTCACCGACCGCCGTTTCGCCGAACTGCCGGCCCTGCTCGACGCCGGCGACCTGCTCGTCTTCAACGATACCAAAGTGCTCAAGGCGCGCTTCTTCGGCCAGAAGGCCAGCGGCGGCCGCGTCGAGGTGCTGGTGGAACGATTGACGGGCGCAACCACGGCGCTGGCGCAGATCCGCGCCAGCAAGAGCCCGCCGGAAGGCAGCACGATCCGTCTGGCGGACGCGTTCGACGTCACCGTGGGCGAGCGTGTAGAGCCGTTCTACACGCTGCATTTCCCCGCCGATTGCCTGACGCTCATCGAGCAATACGGCCGTCTGCCGCTGCCGCCGTATATCGAGCACGACGCCGACGCCTACGACGAAACCCGCTACCAGACCGTCTACGCGGCCAATCCGGGCGCCGTGGCCGCGCCGACCGCGGGCCTGCACTTCGACGAAGCGCTGTTCGCCGAGCTGGACGCACGCGGCGTCGAGCGCGCGACGCTCACGCTGCACGTCGGCGCGGGCACGTTTCAGCCGGTGCGCGTGGAAAATATCGCCGAGCACACGATGCACAGCGAGTGGTACGACCTGCCGCAGACGCTCGTGGACCGGATCGCCGCCGTCAAGGCGCGCGGCAACCGCGTGATCGCGGTCGGCACGACTTCCATGCGCGCGCTCGAAGCCGCCGCCCGCGACGCCGCCGAGGCCGGCCGCCCGCTCGCGGCCACCCAGGCCGAAACGGATATCTTCATCACGCCGGGCTACGCCTTCCGCGTGGTCGACCGGCTCGTGACCAACTTCCACCTGCCGAAGTCGACGCTGATGATGCTCGTCTCGGCTTTTGCCGGAATGGACACGATCCGCGACGCGTACCGTCACGCGATCGAGCAGCGCTACCGCTTCTTCAGCTACGGCGACGCGATGCTGCTGACGCGGCAAGACTGAATTCCTCAACCACACTTTTGCGCCGGACTGTTCTCCGGTTGCAGCGGAGTCTCATCGATGACCGAAGGTCACGTCACCCCGCCCGACAACGGGCTCAAGTTCGAATTGCTCACCACCGACGGCCAGGCGCGCCGCGGCCGGCTCACGCTGAATCACGGCGTGGTCGAAACGCCGATCTTCATGCCGGTCGGCACCTACGGCACGGTCAAGGCCATTCAGCCGCGCGAGCTCGAAGAGATCCGCGCGCAGATCATCCTCGGCAACACCTTTCACCTCTGGCTGCGGCCGGGGCTGGAGGTGATCGGCGCGCACGGCGGCCTGCACCGCTTCATGGGCTGGAATCGCCCGATCCTGACGGACTCCGGCGGCTTCCAGGTGTTCTCGCTCGGCGACCTGCGCAAGATCACCGAGGACGGCGTCACCTTCGCGTCGCCGATCAACGGCGACAAGCTGTTCCTCTCGCCCGAAGTGTCGATGCAGATCCAGAAGGTGCTGAACTCGGACATCGTCATGCAGTTCGACGAATGCACGCCCTACGCCACCCAGGGCGTGCCGACCTCGCACCAGGACGCCGCCGATTCCATGCGCATGTCGATGCGCTGGGCCAAACGCTCGATCGACGAATTCAACCGGCTCGGCAATCCGAATGCGCTGTTCGGCATCGTGCAGGGCGGCATGTTCGAGGATCTGCGCGACGAGTCGCTCGCGGGACTGTCGGAGATCGGCTTCCACGGGCTTGCCATTGGCGGGCTTTCCGTGGGCGAGCCGAAGGAAGACATGATGCGCGTGCTGAACCATATCGGCCCAAAGCTGCCTGCGGAGAAGCCGCACTACCTGATGGGCGTCGGCACGCCGGAAGACCTGGTGGCGGGCGTGGCGGCCGGCGTCGACATGTTCGACTGCGTGATGCCCACCCGCAACGCGCGCAACGGCTGGCTGTTCACCCGTTTTGGCGATCTCAAGATCAAGAACGCGAGTCACAAGAACTCGATGAAACCGCTCGACGAAAGCTGCGGCTGCTACACCTGCCGCAATTTCACGCGCGGCTATCTGCATCACCTGCATCGCGTGGGCGAGATTCTCGGCGCGCAGCTCAACACGATCCACAACCTGCACTACTACCTTGAATTGATGGGCGAAGTGCGCGAATCCATCGAAAATCACTCGTTCGAGGCGTTCCGCAAGACTTTCGCGGAGAATCGCGCGCGCGGCGTGGACTGACGCGGACCGGAAACGCGCGCCCAAGCATTACAATCTGCTTTCTATTGCTTTCGGCTCATGCCGCGAAGGCCACGGAATTCGCCGCTTCACAGCTTCTTCATAAGCCTGATAACACCCGGATAACAGCTTGAAGACAAAGCGCATTCCTAAAGTCTCGCGACAAGTGCGGGTGGTAGAATAGTCGGCTAATTTCATTCGAGATTATCGAACGTATTCATCGAACGCTTTTTTTGCGTCATAACGGAGAGACCAACGTGTCGTTCATTTCCAATGCCTTTGCACAAGGCACCACCGCGAGCAGCGCGGAATCGAGCCTGATGAGCTTCCTGCCGCTCATCCTGATGTTCGCGGTGCTGTACTTCATCATGATCCGCCCGCAGATGAAGCGTCAGAAGGAGCATCGCAACATGCTCGCCGCCATGGCCAAGGGCGATGAAGTGGTGACGAACGGCGGCATCGTCGGCAAGATCACGAAGGTGACGGACGCGTACGTGGGCGTGGAAATCGCCGAAGGCACGGAAATCACCATCCAGAAGGCATCCGTGACCACCATCCTCCCGAAGGGCACGATCAAGTCGCTGTAAGGCCACCTGTTCCGCCGCGTCCGGCGCGGCCTCGCCGCCGGGCGTCGGATTCCCCCGACGCCCTTCCGCGCACACCGCCGGACGCCCTCTCCCCGAAGCCAACTTGACGGTCGGCCATCCTCATGAATCGTTATCCCCTCTGGAAGTATGTCGTGATGCTGATGGCGCTCGTCATCGGCCTCGTGTACACGCTCCCCAACTTCTTCGGCGAAGCGCCGGCCGTGCAGGTATCCAGCGGCAAGGCTACGGTCAAGCTCGACTCCGCCACGCTCGCGAACGTCGAGAGCGCGCTCGCCGCGAACCACGTCACCGCCGATGAAGTCACGTTCGACAACTCCCAGCTGAACGCGAACATTCGCGTGCGCCTGAAGGACACCGACACGCAATTGCGCGTGAAGGACCTGCTGAGCCACGCGCTCAACAGCGACCCGAGCGATCCTCAGTACATCGTCGCGCTGAACCTGCAGAGCGCCTCGCCGCGCTGGCTGACGGCCCTGCACGCATTGCCGATGTATCTCGGTCTCGACCTGCGCGGCGGCGTCCACTTCCTGCTGCAAGTGGACATGGCCGGCGCGCTCAACAAGAAGCTCGATTCCGACGCCGCCGATGCCCGCACCTACCTGCGCGACCGCAACGTCCGCGACGGCGGCGTGAACCGCGTCGGGCAATCGGTCGTCGTGAATTTCTCGGACCAGAGCGCCGCGGACAACGCGCGCACCCTGCTCCAGACCGGCGTCAACGAACTGCAATGGAGCACGCGCCAGGGCGGCGACGGCTATCAGGTGGTCGGCACGTTCTCGGCGGCGACGCAGCGAACCGTCGAGGACGGCGCGCTCAAGCAGAACATCACGACGCTGCATAACCGCGTCAACGAACTGGGCGTCGCCGAGCCGGTGATCCAGCAGCAGGGCTCGGACCGTATCGTGGTCGAACTGCCGGGCGTGCAGGACACGGCGAAGGCGAAGGACATCATCGGCCGCACGGCGACGCTCGAAGCGCGCCTCGCCGACCCGGTCAATACCTACATCGGCCTGAACGATCCGGTCCCGCCCGGCGACGAAGCCTTCAAGCAGGGCGACCGCAACGTGCTGCTGCGCAAGCAGGTGATCTTCACCGGCGACCGCATCATCGACGCGTCCGCGGGCTTCGACGAACATCAGCGCCCGTCCGTCAATATCCGTCTGGATTCGGCCGGCGGCCGCGCGGTGTCGGCGGTGTCGCGCGACAACATCGGCAAGCCGATGGCCATGGTGCTGTTCGAGAAGGGCAAGGGCGAAGTGCTGACGGTCGCGACCATCCAGTCGGAACTGGGCGACCGCTTCCAGATCACCGGCCAGCCGACGCCGCAAGCCGCCGCCGATCTCGCGCTGCTGCTGCGCGCGGGCTCGCTCGCGGCGCCGATGGACATCATCGAGGAACGCACCGTCGGCCCGAGCCTCGGCGCGGACAACATCAAGAAGGGCTTCGACTCGGTGCAGTACGGTTTCGCCGCGATCGCCGTCTTCATGATCGCGTACTACCTGCTGTTCGGCCTGTTCTCGATGCTGTCGCTGTCGGTCAACCTGCTGCTGCTGGTGGCCATCCTGTCGCTGCTGCAAGCCACGCTGACCTTGCCGGGCATCGCGGCTATCGCGCTGGCGCTCGGTATGGCGATCGACGCGAACGTGCTCATCAACGAGCGTATCCGCGAAGAACTGCGCAACGGCGCGCCGCCGCAGACCGCGATCCAGGAAGGCTTCAGGCACGCCTGGGCGACGATTCTCGACTCGAACGTCACCACGCTGATCGCCGGCCTGGCGCTGCTCGCGTTCGGTTCGGGTCCGGTGCGCGGCTTCGCGGTCGTGCACTGTATCGGCATCCTGACGTCGATGTTCTCGGCCGTGTTCTTCTCGCGCGGCCTCGTGAACCTGTGGTACGGCGGCAAGAAGAAGCTGAAGTCGCTGGCGATCGGCCAGGTGTGGCGTCCGGACGGCGGCAACGCCGAAGCCGCCGCGGCGGCCTATCTGGCGGCCCAGCGCGGCGACGACTCGCCGGTGGATGAAATCGTGAAAACCGCGAAGGGCAAGACCAAGACCGCCGCGCCGCGCGCGCCGGCCCAGGCGCCCGTCCAGACGCAGGCACGCAGCGGCAAGCCGACGGTGCGCCGCCGTTCGGGGCCGGGCGTCGATCAACAGAAACCGGGCCAGTCCCGCTGAACCCGGAGAGCTAGATCATGGAATTCTTCCGCATCCGCCGCGACATTCCGTTCATGGAGCGCGCGTTGATCTTCAACGTGATTTCGCTCGTGACCTTCCTCGCGGCCGTGTTTTTCCTCGTGCATCGCGGGCTGCATCTGTCGGTGGAGTTCACCGGCGGAACGGTCGTCGAGGTGCAGTATCCGCAGGCCGTATCGCCCGAACCCGTGCGCGCGACCATGACCAAGCTCGGCTACGCCGACGCCCAGGTGCAGAACTTCGGCACCTCGCGCGACGTGCTGATCCGCCTGCCGATCAAGCAGGGCCTCACCTCGGCGCAGCAGAGCGACCAGGTGATGGGCGCGCTCAAGGCCGACAACCCGCAGGTGAGCCTGCAGCGCGTCGAGTTCGTCGGTCCGCAGGTGGGCAAGGAACTCGTGACCAACGGCCTGCTCGCGCTGGCGTGCGTGGTGGTCGGCATCGTGATCTACCTGTCGTTCCGCTTCGAGTGGAAGTACGCAGTGGCGGGCGTCATCGCCAACCTGCACGACGTGGTGATCATCCTCGGCTTCTTTGCGTTCTTCCAGTGGGAGTTCTCGCTCTCGGTGCTGGCGGCGATTCTCGCGGTGCTCGGCTATTCGGTGAACGAATCCGTGGTCATCTTCGACCGGATCCGCGAAACCTTCCGCAAACAGCGCAAGATGACCGTCATGGAAGTGATCGACCACGCGATCACCAGCACCATGTCGCGAACCATCATCACCCACGGCTGTACGGAAATGATGGTGCTGTCGATGTTCTTCTTCGGCGGCCCGACGCTGCATTACTTCGCGCTGGCGCTGACCGTGGGTATCCTGTTCGGTATCTATTCGTCGGTGTTCGTGGCCGCGGCGCTTGCCATGTGGTTCGGCGTGAAGCGTGAAGACCTCGTGAAGGACAAGAAGGACAAGTTCGATCCGAACGACCCGAACGCGGGCGCTCAGGTCTGAAGCTTCAGGCATTCCAGGACGTAAAAAAGCGGCCGGTCTTCACAGACCGGCCGCTTTGTTTTGGAGCGCTGAAACGCTTACTGCTTCACGCCTTCCGCCTGGATATGCAGCACCGTCTTCAGGCTGAAGCCATACGACTTGCCGTAGTCCATGCCGAAGTCGCCGCGATCGAACGTCGCCGTTGCTTCCACGCCGCACACTTCCTTCTTCATCATCGGGTTCACGAAGCACTTGAAGTGCTCGATCTTCAGGTTCAGCGGCTTGGTGACGCCGTGCATCGTCAGCGTGCCCATCACTTCGCTCGGCGCATCGCCGTCGAACTTCATCGACGTGCCCTTGTACTCGGCCGTCGGATACTTCGACGCGTCGAAGAACTCCGCCTTCTGCAGATGCTCGTTGAGCTTGTCGTTGCCGGTGTCGACCGACGCGATGTCGATCGTCACGTTCACCGTGCCGGTCTTCGCCGCGCGGTCGAGCGTCACTTCGCCGCTGCTCTTGTTGAACTTGCCGCGCCACGTCGACACGCCGCCGAAGTGGTCGGCCTCGAAGCTCGGATAGGTGTGGTTCGGGTCGAGCTTGTAGGTGTCGGCGGCCAGCGCGCCGAAGGACATGCCGAGCGTGCCGAGTGCGAGCGCGCCCGCAGCGATGATCGAAAGCTTTTTCAAGTTCTTCTCCTGACTAGATACACAAAGCGTGTGCAAAAAGGTTGACGCGCCGCTTACTTCTTCGCGGCGACGATATGAAACTTGATGACGACGTCGTCCGCCACGATCGACGTATCCTTCCACTCACCCGTGCCGATATCGAACTGGGTGCGCTTGATCGGCAGCGCGCCGTCGAAGGTTTCGGTCGCGCCCTGCTGCGTGACCGTGACCGGGACGGTGACCGTCTGCGACTTGCCCTTGATCGTGATCTTGCCGGTCACGTTGTACTTGTTGCCGCCGGCCGGCGCGATCGCGCTCGACACGAAGGTCGCGGTCGGATACTTGCCGGCGTCGAACCATTCGGCGCCGCGCACCTGCTTGTTGTAGTCGTCGTCGCCGAGGTCGTAGCTGCCGGTGTCGATCGTGATGTTCGCGGTGCCCGCCGTGGGCTTCGCCGGATCGAAGGCGATCTGCGCGCTGAACTTGTTGAACTTGCCGTCGGTGGGCACGTTCATCTGCTTCGACGTCGCCACCACCGAGCTCTTGCCCAGGTCGACCTGCGCATGCGCCGCCGCGACCAGCGCGAACGCGGCGCCCGTTGCCATCATCCAGCGATTCAGTTTCACTTTCATGTGTGCCCTGTTCAGACGGTACGAACCTGAACCATCCTTGCGAACGACGGTTCCGGAACAAAACCGGTATTGGAAATCAAAAGACCGCGATAACAATCAGCCGCCGGGAAACGCCCTGCCAACGACGAGGAAACAATGCGCGCTCAGCGCAGGAACGGCAGCATCCGGCCGAGCAGGCCGTCGCGATCGACGAAATGATGCTTCAGCGCTGCCAGCACATGCATGACGACGAAGAACAGCAGCGTGTAGTTCAGCGCGATGTGCACGAGGCGCAGCGTGGCCTTCAGCGCCTTGTCCGGACCGATGATGGTCGGCAGCGGCAGCACGCCGAGATACACCACCTGCAGGCCCGCCGCCGAGCTGTACAGATAGCCGGAAGCCGGGATCACGAGCATCAGCACATACAGCGCGAGGTGGCCGAGATGCGCCGCGCCCTTCTGCCAGCGCGGCATGCCGCCCGGCAGCGGCGGCGCCGGATGCGTCACGCGCCACAGCAAACGCAGCACGGCGAGCGCGAACACCGTCACGCCGATCCACTTGTGCCACGAGAAATACTTGAGCTTGGTCGGCGTGAAGCCGGGGATATCCGTCATGATCCAGCCGAGGTAGAAACCGCCCACGATCAGCAACGCAATGATCCAGTGCAGGCCGATCGCCGTGGCGCTGTAACGCGGTTGCGGCGCGGCTGCCGCGACGTGTGCGGTACTTTCCATAGTGCTTTCATCCAGAGAGTGCTGTGTGTAACGGCATGACGGGGTGACGTCCCGCCTTCATGCACGGACATGCAATGAGGGGAGCGCAAGGCCGCCATGCTACCGCAACGTAGCTTAACCGCCAGCGCCTGCCAAAAGTCCGTGCAGGATAGCCGAAAGTCATATTCGACGCGGGTTTGCGGCCGGTCGAGGGCTGCTTTGACAAGGCTCGCTTCACCGGTGCAACGAACTATTCCATGCATGCAACGGTCGATGTCTGCGCAACCTCGCGGCATCAACCGCAGCGCATTCCGGGCGCGATGTCGCTTGGAAGACTTAACGGACGAACGGGCCATTTCATTCCCCGATGTGAAGAAGCGTACTGCTTCATCCGCCATCGAGGCGCCATTTGATACCATGCTGATTGCGTTTGCGCTGGCCCGCTGCTTGCTATGCTCCACCGGAGCCGGTCCCCGCGGTCCCCGCAACGCCCGCCAATTCCGCTCGACACGGCTCGGGCTTCGACCATGAATGCCAATCAACCGGACGACCTGATCGCGTGTCACGAATGCGACGCGCTCTCCCGAAAATGTGACCTGCCCCAGCATGCGTCGGCGAAATGTCCGCGCTGTGGCTCGCTGCTTTATCGCAGCATTTCGTCGAACCTCGACAAGGTCTGCGCGATGACGCTCGCGGCCCTCGTCACGTTCCTGATCGCGCAGGGCTTTCCGATCGTCGAACTGGAGGCCAACGGGCTCACGTCGGAGACCACGCTGATCGGCGCGATCGTCGCGCTGTGGAGCGAGCAGATGGAGATCATGGCGGTGCTGGTCTTCTGCTCCACCGTGCTGTTCCCGCTGTGCGAACTGCTCGCGCTCCTCTATGTGCTGCTGCCGCTGCGCTCGGGGTATATTCCGCCGGGCTTCAACACGGTGCTGCGCGGCATTCAGTTCGTGCGGCCGTGGGGCATGATCGAAGTGTTCATGCTCGGCGTGCTCGTCACGCTCGTGAAAATGGTGAGCATCGCGCGCGTGATTCCCGAGGCTGCGCTGTTCGCTTTCGGCGCGCTGACACTGATGTTCGCCGTCGTGGTGAGCTTCGACCCGCGCGCGCTGTGGGCCATCGCGAGCCGCCTCGAACCGCGCCCGGCCAGGCGCCGGCGTCAAGCCAGGCCCGAGCCCACCAAAAGGCAGAAATCATGAGCGACGCCATCGAGCAGGCAGCCGAGCAACCTGATCCGCCCGCCATCCACTACACCACGGCATCGCGCGCGCAGGTCGTGGCGTGCCACGCCTGCGGACTCGTGCAGCCGCTCGCGCACACCATCGAGAAACAGCGCTGCACCCGCTGCGACGCCGTCGTGCACCGGCGTCATCCGGACAGCATCGCGCGCACGTGGGCGCTGCTCATCAGCGCCGCGATCCTCTATATTCCGGCGAACCTGTTTCCGATCATGCACACGTCATCGATACTCGGCTCGCAGGACGACACCATCATGAGCGGCGTCGCGCTCTTCTGGAACGACGGCGACTATCCGCTCGCGGCGGTGATCTTCATCGCCAGCATTCTCGTGCCGATGCTCAAGCTCGCGACCCTCAGCTTCCTCGTCATCAGCGTACAGCGCCGTTCTACCTGGCGGCCGCGGCAGCGCACCACCCTGTTCCGCATCGTCGAAGGCATCGGGCGCTGGTCGATGCTCGATGTCTTCGTCATCACCCTCACCATCGCGCTGGTGCGCTTCAAGTCGCTCGCCGTCATCACGCCGGGACCGGGCGCGCTCGCGTTCGCGTCGGTCGTCGTGCTGACGATGATCGCGTCCATGCAATTCGACCCGCGCCTCATGTGGGACAACATCGAACCGTCAGGAAAGAAACATGACTAGTGCCCAAGGTCCGAACGACCCGAAGCAGCCCGCGCCGCCCGCCGACACCGGCGCCGGTGCAGGTGCCGATAAAGGCGGCCGCCTGCCGCCGAACCTTCCCGAACCCGTGATCGAACCGCGCAGCCGCTGGCTGCCCTCGCTCGTCTGGGTGATTCCGCTCGTCGCGGCGCTGATCGGCGTGATCCTGGTCGTGAAGACGGTGTCGAGCCGCGGACCGACGGTCACCATCAGCTTCGCCAGCGCCGAAGGCCTAGAAACCGGCAAGACCAAGGTGAAGTTCAAGGACGTGGATATCGGCACGGTCAAAGGCATCACGTTGTCGAAGGATCATTCGCGCGTGCTCGTCGACGTGCAGCTCACCAAGGAAGCCACCGATTTCGCCGTCAAGGACACGCGCTTCTGGATCGTGCGCCCGCGCGTGGCCGCAAGCGGCGTGACCGGCTTGTCCACCTTGCTGTCCGGTGCGTTCATCGGCGTCGATGCGGGCAAGTCCACTGAAGACCAGAGCTATTTCGTCGGGCTGGAGACGCCGCCCGCCATCACCGGCGACCAGAAGGGCCACACCTTCACGCTGCACGGCGAATCGCTCGGCTCGCTCGACATCGGCTCCCCGGTCTATTACCGGCGCGTGCAGGTGGGTCAGGTCGCGGCCTTCTCGCTCGACAAGGACGGCACCGGCGTCACCTTGCAGGTGTTCGTCAACGCGCCGTACGACCAGTATGTCGGCACGAATTCGCGCTGGTGGCATGCGAGCGGCGTCGATCTGCGCCTCGATTCGAGCGGCTTCACGCTCAACACGCAGTCGCTCGCGACGGTCGTGCTCGGCGGCATTGCATTCCAGACGCCGCCCAACCAGCAATCCGGGCCGCAGGCGCAGAACGACGCCACCTTCCGCCTCGCTTCCGACCAGTCCGACGCCATGCGCGATCCGGACGGGCAGGCCGTGCATGTCGTGATGAACTTCAACCAGTCGCTGCGCGGCCTGGCGGTGGGCGCGCCGGTCGATTTCCGCGGCATCGTGCTGGGCCAAGTTACCGGCATCGGCGTGCAGTACGATCAGAAAACGCATTCGTTCATGATGCCGGTCACCATCGACCTGTACCCCGACCGGCTCGGCAAGCGCGCCAGGCAGGCGCTGCCGGAACAGGGATCGTCGGCGAGCCAGGACATGCTGCAACTGCTCGTGAAACGCGGCTTGCGCGGCCAGTTGCGTACCGGCAACCTGCTGACGAGCCAGTTGTATGTGGCGCTCGACTTCTTCCCGAAGGCGCCGCCGGCGCAGGTGTCCGCCAGCAACGATCCGATCGAGCTGCCGACCGTGCCGAACACGCTGGACGAACTGCAACTGCAGATTGCCGACATCGCGCGCAAGATCGACAAGATTCCGTTCGACCAGATCGGCAACAATCTGAACGGCTCGCTGAAGAACGCCAACGCGCTGTTCGACAAGCTCGACAAGGAAGTCCTGCCGGACATGCGCGGCACGCTCGACGAAGCGAAGAAGACCTTCAGCGCGGCGCAGGCCACGCTGCAATCCGATTCGCCGATTCAGTCGGACACGCGCCAGGCCATGCAGGAACTCACGCGCACGCTTCAATCGCTCAATGCGCTCGCGGATTATCTGGAACGCCATCCGGAATCGCTGTTGCGCGGTAAATCGGGAGACAAACCATGAAGTTCGGCCCGTTGATGTTGACTCTGGCCGCAGCCGGCATGCTCGCCGCCTGCGCCTCGCCGACGAGCCGTTTCTATACGCTCGCCGGCGGCGAGGCGCGGCCCGTGCCTTCGTCGCCCGCCGCGTTCTATTTCGAGCTCGCGCCCGTCGACATGCCGCAGCAGGTCACGCGCAACCAGCTGGTCGTGCAGACGAGCCCGGCGCAGGTCCAGGTGCTGGAGCAGGACCGCTGGTCCTCGCTGCCGTCCGATGAAGTGCGCCGTGCGCTGTCCGCCGATCTCACCCAGCAGCTCGGCGCCATCGATGTCTACAACACGCCGCATCCGGAGTCGGTGCCGGTGTATCGCGTGAAGGTCAACGTGCAGCGCTTCGAATCGTGGCCCGGCGAGCGCGCCGTGCTCGACGCGGTCTGGAGCGTGCGCGCCGCGGGGTCGTCGAACGTGCTGACGTGCCGGACCGTCGCGCAGGAACCCGTGGGCTCAGGCTACGACGCGCTGGTGGACGGGCATCGCAAGGCCGTCGACGAACTGGCTTCGGCCATCTCGGCCGGCATGCGCAGCGTGGCTTCGCTGCCGCCGGAAGCGCCGGCTGCTACGGCTGCATCAGCGGCATCGGGCGTTGCGGCGAAAGGCAAGTCCGCTGTCGTCGCCCGGCCCGCGAAGGCGCCGCTGTTGCCCTGTCCTTCGTCGGGCGCGCCGGCCACGGCCAGCGCGTCGTGAGCCCCGGCGCGCCGTGTTGTCGACAGACGACACGCGCGCCGAATCTGGCATGGGGCGCGGGGTCGCCCGGTTAAGATCATCGACGCCCGAAACACGCAGCCACGCGAAGACAAGATGATGAAACTAATCGGTTCGCACACCAGCCCGTTCGTCCGCAAGGTACGGATCGTCATGGCAGAGAAAAAGATCGATTGCGAACTGGTTCTCGAAGATGTCTGGGCCGCCGGCACGAAAATCCACGACTTCAATCCGCTCGGCAAAGTGCCCTGCCTGCTTCTCGACGACGGCGATGCCGTGTTCGATTCGCGTGTGATCTGCGAATTCGTCGACACCCTGACGCCCGTCGGCAAACTGCTCCCGCAGGAACGGCGCGAGCGCACCGAAGTGCGTTGCTGGGAAGCCCTCGCCGACGGCATGCTCGACGCCACCGTTCTCATCCGCCTCGAAGGCGTGTTGCGCGAGGAAGAACATCGCAGCGAAGCGTGGATCGCGCGTCAGCGGCACAAGGTGGACGACGGACTGCGCGCGATGTCGCGCGGTCTGGGTTCCAAACAGTGGTGTTCGGCGAACCGCTTCACGCTGGCGGATATCGCGTGCGGCTGCGCCCTCGGCTATCTCGACCTGCGCCTGCCCGATCTGAACTGGCGTGATGCCCATCCGAGTCTCGACAAGTACTACGCGCGTTTGTCGCAACGGCAATCGTTCATTGACACGGTGCCGGCCTGACCCGTTCACCTCTGCCCGCATGAAGATGCAGCGCGGGGGCGTTTCAATTTGAATCTACTACTAGATAGACGTAAGCTTCTTCACGCCGACATGTGAGACGAACCTTCGACGTTTCGACATGCGGAATGGCGGTAAATCTCGTGCGAAACGCCTCAAGCAGTTTCCGAACACCGCCTTCGTGTTCCGCCCCGCCAAAATCTATCTACCCAAAGATAGACAGTCAGCGCCCGATTCCTGTGTTTTTCACAGGGTTATCCACAGGCTTATCTACCGCCGTACTGAATCGGCGATTTCTTCGAGCCGCGCTCGCACCTGAAACAGACGGCTTGCCAGCAAGCCTCCCTGGAACGCGGCATAGAGTGTCCGCGCGGCGGCCTCGGGTTTTCCACCGGCATCGAGCGTGTCCTGCGCTTCGCCTTCGGCCAGCACTTTCGCCAGCCAGTTCTCGTTCGCCTTGAAGTACGCCTGCACCGCCTGCCGCACCTTGTCCGGCAGCGATTCGATATCCGCCGCCAGCATGCCGCACAGGCAAACCTGGTTGCCGCCGCCAAGAATCCGCCCGAACACCTTGGCATAGCGATCGAGCTTCTTGTCGGCGGGCGCGGAGCTGTCGATGGCGTACACGGACGACATCAGGTCCGCGCTGTAAGCGTTCACCGCTTCGAGCGCCAGATCCTCCTTCGCCGGAAAGTAATAGTGAATGCTCGACGTCTTCACGCCGACCAATTCGGCCAGATCGCGATAACTGAACGCGTTATAGCCGCGCGTCATCAGCAGAGTCTGAGCGTGTTCCAGAAGCGCTTCGCGTACGGTGCTCTTGTCCATTTGAGATTCGGCCTGGCCAGCGACCCGTTTAATTTATCTATCGCTAGATAGACGGTCAAGCACTTGTATCAAAAAAAGTTTTTTCTGAAATGTAACGCCGTAGAGTGTCAATTTTTGAAACAACAAGGCCCTGACCGTAGTCAGGGCTTGCGGTCACAACCCAGCCGGATCGCCTATCGCGCACTCGTGGCAACGGCAGCCGCCTGCGATGCTTCATGCCCCATCGATGCCTGTTCGATAATGCCGCCGCCCAGGCAGACGTCGTCCTGATAGAGCACGGCCGACTGGCCCGGCGTGACGGCCCATTGCGCGTCGTCGAAACGGAGCTCAAAGCGTCCGTCGTCGGCGCGCGAGAAATGACATGCGGCGTCCTGCTGCCGATAGCGCGTCTTGGCGCCGCACGCCACGCCTTCGTCCGGCGCGAAGCCGGCAACCCAGCTCGTGTTGCCCGCAACCAGCGCCGGCGACAGCAGCCACGGATGATCGTGGCCCTGCACGACGTACAGCGTATTGCTCGCCACATCCTTGCCGGCGACGAACCACGGCTCGCCGCTGCCGTCCTTCGCGCCGCCGATGCCGATGCCCTTGCGCTGACCAAGCGTATAGAACGCGAGCCCGATATGTTCGCCGACGAGCTTGCCTTCGGCCGTCTTCATCGGGCCCGGTTTGGTCGGCAGGTAGCGGTTCAGGAAGTCGCGGAACGGCCGTTCGCCGATGAAGCAGATGCCGGTCGAATCCTTCTTCTTCGCGTTCGGCAGACCGATCCGGGCCGCGATCTCGCGCACCTGGGCCTTCGGGATCTCGCCGAGCGGAAACAGCGTCTTTGACAGCTGCGCCTGATTCAGCCGATGCAGGAAGTACGACTGGTCTTTGGTGGAATCCGCGGCCTTGAGCAGCTGGAACAAGCCGTCGCGTTCGCGCACGCGCGCGTAATGGCCGGTCGCGATGGACTCCGCGCCGAGCGACATCGCGTGGTCGAGGAACGCCTTGAACTTGATCTCGGCGTTGCACAGCACGTCGGGATTGGGCGTGCGGCCCGCCGAATACTCGCGCAGGAACTCCGCGAACACGCGGTCCTTGTACTCGGCGGCGAAGTTGACCGCTTCCACGTCGATGCCGATCAGATCCGCGACCGAGACCACGTCGATCCAGTCCTGCCGCGTCGAACAGTATTCGCCGTCGTCGTCGTCTTCCCAGTTCTTCATGAACAGGCCGACCACCTCGTAGCCTTGTTCCTTCAACAGCCACGCCGTCACCGACGAATCCACGCCGCCCGACATGCCCACCACGACTCTTTGCTTGCTCATAGGGATACCGCGTTGACCCGCACAGCGCCGAAAACGTGCGGGAAGTGCACCGCCCGGGGCGGTCTGAATCTGGCGCCGCTGCGAAAGGCGTCAAGCCCGCAGCGCCGGCGCGACCGAATGCGTATGAATGAAATCGAGCGGCACGCGCCGCCCGGACAGGTAATCCTCGAGACACGCCAGGACGATCGGCGTGCGATGCCGCCCGGCGGACGCCCGCAACTCGTCGGCGGTGAGCCACAGGGCGCGCACGATGCCGTCGTCCAGCGCGCGTCCGGCTTCTTCGCCCGCCGACTTGCCGCAGAACGTGAAGCGCAGATAGGTGACGTCGCCGTCGGGCCGCTGGAAATGCGTCATGTACGCGCCGACCAGCGCCTCGGGTTCGAAGCGATGCGCGGTTTCCTCGAAGGTTTCGCGGATGACCGCCTGAACGAGCGTTTCGCCCGCTTCGAGATGACCGGCCGGTTGGTTGATTCGCAGCCCTGCCGACGTGTGCTCCTCGATGACGAGAAAGCGTCCGTCGCGCTCGACGATCGCCGCCACCGTCACGTGAGGCGCCCAAGTGTCTGATTTCATGGTCCGTCATTTTACCGTCACGCGATCGATTACGCCTGCTGCGCCGGGCAGACGGCCCCGAACGCCTAAGGGTAAGCGCTATGACCATAATCAGTAACAAGTGCCGGATCGGATTTTTGCGCGGGCTTTCTTCGGTTACAGTGGCGAGAGCCGTTCATTCCAGCATTTGAAACAAGACTCGGCCTTGGTCGTTCGAGCCCTGCCCAAGGGAAAAAAACGACACAAAGACAGGAGGATTCGAAGATGCATATCGGAGTACCCGCTGAAACGCGGGCGAACGAGGCGCGCGTCGCCGCCACGCCCGAAACGGTCAAGAAGCTCGTCACGCAGGGGCACCGGATCTCGGTGCAGAGCGGCGCGGGCTTGCAGGCGAGCTATATCGACGACGCCTTCGCCCAGGCAGGCGCCGACCTCGTCGATGCCGCCGCCGCCTTTTCCGCCGAGATCGTCCTCAAGGTTCAGTCGCCGTCCGAAAGCGAACTGGCGATGCTGAAACCGGGCGCCGTGCTCATCGGAATGCTCGATCCCTTCAATACCGACAACACCGCGCGGCTCGCGTCGGCGGGCGTAACGGCGTTCGCGCTCGAAGCCGCGCCGCGCACGACGCGCGCGCAGAGTCTCGACGTGCTGTCGTCGCAGGCGAACATCGCCGGGTACAAGGCCGTGCTGATGGCCTGCCAGTACTACCAGCGCTTCATGCCGATGCTGATGACCGCCGCCGGCACCGTGAAAGCCGCGCGCGTGCTCGTGCTGGGCGCGGGCGTCGCGGGCCTGCAGGCCATCGCGACGGCCAAGCGGCTGGGCGCGGTCGTCGAGGCGTCGGACGTGCGGCCGGCCGTGAAGGAACAGATCGAATCGCTGGGCGCGAAGTTCGTCGACGTGCCGTTCGAAACCGATGAGGAACGCGAGGCGGCGGTCGGCGTCGGCGGCTATGCGCGGCCGATGCCGCCGAGCTGGCTTGCGCGGCAGTCGGCGCAGGTGCACGAGCGCGCGAAGGCGGCGGACATCGTCATCTCGACGGCGCTGATCCCGGGCCGTCCCGCGCCCACCTTGCTCTCTGTCGAAACGGTCAAGCACATGAAGCCGGGTTCGGTGATCGTCGATCTCGCCGCCGGACGCGGCCCCGAGTTCGAAGGCCGCAAAGGCGGCAACTGCCCGCTCACCGAAGTCGATCAGGTGGTGATGAAACACGGCGTGCATATCGTCGGCCATACGAACCTGGCGTCGATGGTCGCCGCCGATGCCTCCGCGCTCTACGCCCGCAATCTTCTCGACTTCCTGAAGCTGATCCTGACCAAGGAAGGCACGCTCAACATCGACCTCGCGGACGACATCGTCGCGGCCACGCTCCAGTGCCGCGATGGTCAGCCCGCCCGCGCCCCGGCCTGACAACGGAGACGAACATGGACGTCATCAATCACACGGTGATCAATCTCATCATCTTCGTGCTGGCCATCTACGTGGGCTACCACGTGGTGTGGAACGTCACGCCTGCGCTGCATACGCCGCTGATGGCCGTGACCAACGCGATCTCGGCGATCGTCATTGTCGGCGCGATGCTCGCGGTGGGCCTGACGGTCGGCGCGGCCGGCAAGTTCTTCGGCACGCTCGCGGTGCTGCTCGCGGCGGTGAACGTGTTCGGCGGCTTCCTCGTCACGCGGCGAATGCTCGAAATGTTCAAGAAGAAGGAGCCGAGGAAGATCACGCACAAGGAGGGCGCGTAAATGAGCATGAACGTCGTCACCCTCCTGTATCTCGTCGCCTCGGTGTGCTTCATCCAGGCGCTGAAAGGTTTGTCCAACCCGAAGACCGCGCGCATCGGCAACACGTTCGGCATGGCGGGCATGGCGATCGCCATTCTCACGACGCTCGCGCTGATCGTGAAACAGGCCGCCTTCCTCGAAGCGAATCTTGCGCTGGGCCTGTCGCTGCTGTTCGTCGCGCTGATCGTGGGCGGCGGCGCGGGCGCGTACATCGCGGCGAAGGTCGAGATGACGAAGATGCCCGAACTCGTCGCGGCCATGCACTCGCTGATCGGTCTGGCGGCGGTGTGCATTGCCTACGGCGTCGTCGCCGAGCCCGCCGCGTTCGGCCTCGCGCCGCTCGGCGAGCCGATTCCGTATGGCAATCGCGTCGAATTGTTCATCGGCACGTTCGTGGGCGCGATCACGTTCTCGGGATCGGTCATCGCGTTCGGCAAGCTCTCGGGCAAGTACAAGTTCCGGCTGTTCCAGGGCGCGCCGGTGGTGTACTCGGGCCAGCATCTGATCAACCTGTTGCTGGCCATCGCGATGGTCGGCTTCGGCGTGATCTTCATGCTCACCGAATCGTGGCTGCCGTTCATCATCATGACGCTCATCGCGTTCGCGCTGGGCGTGCTGATCATCATCCCGATCGGCGGCGCGGACATGCCGGTGGTGGTGTCGATGCTCAACTCATATTCGGGCTGGGCGGCGGCGGGCATCGGCTTCTCGCTGAACAATCCGATGCTGATCATCGCGGGCTCGCTGGTGGGATCGTCGGGCGCGATCCTGTCGTACATCATGTGCCGCGCGATGAACCGCTCGTTCTTCAACGTGATCCTGGGCGGCTTCGGCGGCGAGGCGGGCGCGGCTGCGGCAGGCGGGACCCAGGAGCAGCGGCCGGTGAAATCCGGTTCCGCCGATGACGCCGCGTTCATGCTCGGCAACGCGGAGAGCGTGGTGATCGTGCCGGGCTACGGTCTGGCGGTGGCGCGGGCGCAGCATGCGCTGAAGGAACTGACGGACAAGCTGGTCGAGAAAGGCATCGACGTGCGCTACGCGATTCATCCGGTGGCCGGACGCATGCCGGGGCACATGAACGTGCTGCTGGCGGAGGCCGAGGTGCCTTACGAGATGGTCCACGAGATGGAGGACATCAACAGCGAGTTTGGTCAGACGGACGTGGTGCTCGTGCTCGGGGCCAACGACGTGGTGAATCCGGCCGCGAAGACCGATCCGAAATCCGTGATCGCAGGGATGCCGATTCTGGAAGCGTACAAGGCCCGGACGATCATCGTGAACAAGCGCTCGATGGCGGCGGGTTATGCCGGCCTGGATAACGAGCTGTTCTATATGGACAAGACGATGATGGTGTTCGGCGACGCGAAGAAGGTGGTGGAAGACATGATGAAGGCGGTGGAGTGATGTCTGCTGCCGGATGAGAATGCATGCCGGAGTCGTGACGGGGGGCCCGCGGAAATGCGGGCCCTTTTTGTTGGAGCGGGGCGGACGAGCAATCAGGATGCGGGCTTGCAGGTACCTCCGATTCGCTGCTGCCTGCCCAGGCGATACGAATATTCCTCGACCAGATCCTTCCTGAAGAACCACTCGGCGACGGCGCGCCTCGACCATTGGAACGCGCCCTTGTGCAGCGAGCGAAGCAATGTACAGATCGTCGTGAGGTACACCATCACGGAGTAGATCGAGACCATGAGAAGCGAGCCATTGATCATGTACCTCAACATGATGTCGAATGCGCGCCTGCGGTAATCGACGACAAACCCCTTGAGCGCTTCGTCCTCAACGTCCAACTGCTGCTCGAGGCCGGTTCTCATTGCGCTGAACAGTGGGGGATTGGCTCGAATCCGGATCTCCAGATACAGAAACGGGATCAACGAAAACGCCTCGGTAGACCGCAGGTAGCCGTTGGCGAGTCGGCGCAGCCGCGCGTACAGCGGACTGTTCAGGTCCCAGCCGCGCAGCAAGTACGTTTCGCGCAGTTCGTCGCGCAAGTCGAAAAGCTGGTCCCGGTAATGATCGAGAATGCTTCTCCGCAACGCGTAGTGCCACACGCTCATGAACAGCAGCAAGCCCAATCCAAGCAGAAACATTTGCATCGTCATCACCTTTCTATCGGATGGGCGTCTCGCCCGTTGCAGTCAACCCGCTGCTTGAGTGGCAGGGATCATCACACTCCAGTTGCCGCCGACTCTCGCCAAGCTTGCGGATTGCTCGTTTCTTGCCGGTGCGTTCGAAAAACCAGCCAACTCCGGTCATGGCAGCAACCAGATAACCCATCAGGCTCCCGAGATGATGTGTTCCACGACGCGAGCAAGCGCCTTCAGCGACTCGGGATTGGCCGTGGAAATGTTCTCGATCCCGGTGAACATCAGGCGCGCGCACCAAATCAGGCCGATCACGGTGATGATATGTTTCGCCAAACCTAACCACTCCCGGAGGTTCACTGAACTGAGCGTGAGCCGCTGGAGTTCGAGTTCATGCTTGTTCAAAAGGACGTCTCTCTCAACGGCAAACAAGCTGACTGCTTCAATGTAGAAACTGACATTGAGCATGGTTCAATTCGGGTTGACTGCTGTCTTCGCGTGGCTACTCTCTTCGGTTGAGTTTGCAAATCCCCGCCCCCAAGCGATCCCGACAATATCCCTCCGCGCACCCGCCCCACAAGTCACTTAGTCCGAATTGCAAGACGGCCAGCGTACAATGCGCGGTTTGAATGATCGATACCGCTGCCCTCATGTCCTCCCCTCTCTTCGACTGGTTCGTTCCCTGCCCGCGTGGTCTTGAAGCACCGCTTGCCGCCGAGCTCACGGAGATCGGGGAACGGCATGTGTCCGCTGCGCCGCTCTCGGGCGGCGGCGCGCTGACCGTCGGCGCCCAGGTGCCGGGCGGCGTGCATTTCCGTGGCGGCTGGGTTGCCGGCATGGCCGCGAACCTCCATTCGCGCATAGCCAGCCGCGTGCTGCTGAAGGTTGCGCAAGGCCCGTATCGCAACGAACACGACATCTACGAGCTGACGCACCGGCAGCGCTGGGAGAACTGGTTCACGCCGAGCCAGACCATGCGTGTCGATCTCACCGCCATCAAGTCGCCGGTGAAGAGCCTCGAATTCACCACGCTGCGCGTGAAGGACGCCGTTTGCGACCGCCTGCGCGACGTGGCGGGCGCGCGCCCCAGCATCGACACCGCGCAGCCGGACGTGCGCGTGTTCGCGTTCCTCACGCTGAACGAATGCACGCTGTATCTCGACACCTCGGGCGAGCCGCTCTTCAAACGCGGCTGGCGGCTCGACAAGGGCGCGGCGCCGCTGCGTGAAAACCTCGCGGCGGGCATCCTGCGCCTGACCGGCTGGACGCCGGGCACACCACTCTTCGATCCGATGTGCGGCAGCGGCACGTTCCTCGCCGAAGCGGCGCAAACCGCGCTCGGCATTGCGCCGGGCAGCGAGCGGCGCTTCGGCTTCGAGAAGCTCAAGCCCTTCCACCCGGGCATGTGGCAGAAGCTCAAGCAGGCCGCGACCGAACAACGCCGCGCCGCGCGCGCATCGCAGAACGAGCTGAACATTTTCGGCAGCGACATCTCCGGCGACATGCTCGAAAAGGCGCGCGCCAACCTGAGCCGCGCGGGCGTCTCCAACCTCTCGCTCAAGCAGGTGGATGCCCGCAACATGGTGCCGCCCACCGATGCCCCGGGCATCCTGCTCGCCAACCCGCCGTACGGCGAACGGATTGAAGTGCGCGGCCGCGGTCCGCGCGGCGAGATTCGCGAGACGCCGCGCAGCCGCCGCGACGAGGAAGACGCCTTCGCACGCGCCCAGCCGGATCCCGCGGACACCGAGTTCTTCATCAACTTCGGCAACGCGCTCAAGCAGCGCTTCCCCGGCTGGCGCGCCTATGTGCTCACGTCCGACCGCAAGCTGCCCGGCCTGCTGCGCCTGCGCGAATCCACCAAGACGCCGCTCTTCAACGGCGCGCTCGAATGCCGCCTGTTCCGCTTCGACCTGATTGCCGGAAGCGTGCGCAATCGTCCCGCTGACGAGTAAGCATGCCCCGAGGCCTCGCGACGGCGCAATAGGCCGAATGGCCGAGTCACGCCGGCGCGAAGCCGGCGCTACAATCGGCGCATGAACTCACTCACCGAACTCGTCCAGCCCATTGCCGTCGGCGTGTATCGCGCCCGTCGCGAGCGCGTCCTTGCCGCGTTGCGCGCGCAAGGCGGCGGCGTCGCCATCCTGCCCACGGCGCCGGAAGTCATGCGCAATCGCGACACGGACTACCCGTTCCGTCATGACAGCTACTTCTACTATCTGACAGGCTTCAACGAACCCGAGGCAGTCCTCGTGCTCGACGCGGACGCGCAGGACGGCGAGCCCGCATCCATCCTGTTCTGCCGCGAAAAAAACGCCGAGCGGGAAACCTGGGAAGGCTTCCGCTTCGGCCCCGAAGGCGCGCTTGACGCGTTCGGTCTGGACGCCGCGCTGCCGGTCGCCGCACTGGACGACGAGATGCCGCGCCTGATCGCGGACTCCCCCGCGCTGCATTACGCGCTCGGCACCTCGGCGGAACTGGACGCGCAAGTGCGCGGCTGGCTCGCAGCAGTCCGCGCGCAGGGCCGCAGCGGCGTGCGCGCCCCGGCAACCGTGCACCATCTGCTGCCGCTGCTCGACGAAATGCGCCTCGTCAAGGACGAGCATGAAATCGGCATCATGCGTCGCGCCGCGTCCATCTCCGCCGAAGCGCATCGCCGCGCCATGCAAGCGTGCCGTCCCGGCATGCGTGAATTCGAGATCGAGGCCGAACTGCTCTACACGTTCCGCCGCCATGGCGCACAGGCGCCGGCGTATGGCTCGATCGTCGCGGCGGGTGCGAACGCCTGCGTGCTGCATTACCCTGCGGGCAACGCCATTGCGCGCGAGGGCGATCTCATCCTGATCGACGCAGCCTGCGAACTCGACGGCTACGCATCCGACATCACGCGCACCTTTCCCGCCGGCGGCCGCTTCACGCCGGCGCAGCGTGAGCTCTACGACATCGTGCTCGCCGCGCAAGCCGCCGCCGTCGAGGCCACGCGTCCCGGCGTGAGTTTCGACGCACCGCACCAGGCCGCGCTCAAAGTCCTGTCGCAAGGGCTGCTCGACACCGGCATTCTCGACAAGACGAAGGTCGGCACGCTCGACGACGTCCTCGCCCAACGCGCCTATGCGCCCTTCTACATGCATCGCACGGGGCACTGGATCGGCATGGACGTGCATGACGCGGGCGAGTATCGCGAGGCCGGCGGTCCGCTCGACGAGCAAGGCGCGCGGCCCTGGCGCACGCTGTTGCCCGGCATGGCGCTCACGATCGAGCCGGGACTCTACGTGCGCGCGTCCGCCGACGTGCCCGAGCGCTACTGGGACATCGGCATCCGCATCGAGGACGACGCCATCCTGACGGACACCGGCTGCGAGCTGATCACGCGCGAAGTGCCGGTCGCCGCCGATGAAATCGAAGCGCTGATGCGCGCATCCTGACCCGAATCGGCCATGAGCGACATTCAAGCCGTCACACCGCTTTTCGACTACGACATCGCCATCGTCGGCGCGGGGCCGGTCGGGCTCGCGCTCGCGGGCTGGCTCGCGCGACGCAGCTCAACCTCACGGCTGTCGATCGCGCTGATCGACGCCCGCACGCCCGAAGCCGCCGTCCAGGATCCGCGCTCGCTCGCGCTGTCGCACGGCAGCCGTGTCATGCTCCAGCCGCTCGGCTTCCCCGGCGACGCCACGCCCATCCGCCGTATTCATGTGTCGCAGCGCGGGCATTTCGGCCGCACGCTGATCGAGCATGACGAGCACGAACTCCCCGAACTCGGTTACGTGGTGCGCTACGGTTCGCTGGTCAGCGCGCTGGCGGCCGCGGTGCGCGCCACGCCCGTCCACTGGCTCACCGACACCGCCGCGCTCGCGCCGCTTCAGGACAACGACGGCATCACCCTGCCGCTGCAAACGGCCGACGGCGAACGCAAGATCCGCGTGAAAGTGCTGGTCAACGCCGAAGGCGGGCTTTATCAAAAGAACGAGAAGACGAGCGAAATCAGCACGCCCGGCGAGCGTCGCGCGCGCGACTATGGCCAGACGGCCATCGTCGGGACGGTGAGCGTGTCGGATCCGCGCCCGAACGTCGCGTGGGAACGCTTCACCAACGAAGGCCCCATCGCGTTGCTGCCGTGTGGCGGCCCGCGCCACGCAGACTACTCGCTGGTCTGGTGCTGCGCGCCGGAGGAAGCCGCGCGCCGCATGCAACTCGACGAAGCCAGCTTCCTCACGGAACTCGGCGCGGCCTTCGGTACGCGCATGGGCCGGTTCACGCGCATCGCGAGCCGTGCCGCGTTTCCGCTCGGACTGTCGGCGCTGGAGGTGCTGGTCGATCAGCGCACCGTCGCCATCGGCAATGCGGCGCAGACGCTGCATCCGGTCGCGGGGCAAGGGCTGAATCTTGGTCTGCGCGACGCGCTCGCGCTCACCGACGCGCTCTCCGCCGACGGCCCGCGCCCGCTCGCCCTCGCCCGCTTCGCCCAGCGCCGCGCGCTCGACCGGCGTCTGACCATCGGCGCCACCGACACCCTCGCGCGCCTCTTCACGTCCGACTTCGCGCCGCTTGCGGCCATGCGCGGGCTCGCGCTCACCGCGCTCGAATTTCTGCCGCCGGTAAAAACTGCGCTCGCCCGCCAGATGATGTTTGGTCAGCGCCGCTAGCCTGTCCGAAGGCAATCGCTTGCGTCATGCGATCAACTTATCCTCTATGAACGCGCGTTCTTTCATAGAAGATTTAATGACTTGCACGCGATTGCCCTTAATTTCAGCACGCGCTTCGCGTTAAAATACGCGTTTCCCTTCTGTGACATTGCCTCCGCCAGACGCGTTTGCGGCCGCCATCGGCCGGACTCTGCCATGCGGATGCCCGAGCCTTCATGCCCACCATCGGTTCACACGTTCTGCGCAACAACCTGTTCGTCGCCCCGATGGCAGGCGTCACCGACCGCCCGTTCCGCCAGCTCTGCAAGCGCATGGGGGCGGGCTATGCGGTGTCGGAGATGGTCGCGTCGAACGCGCAGTTGTGGAAAAGCGAAAAGACCATGCGCCGCGCCAACCACGCGGGCGAGGTCGAACCCATCTCCGTACAGATCGCCGGCGCTGATCCCCAGATGCTCGCCGAGGCCGCGCGACACAATGTCGCGAACGGCGCGCAGATCATCGACATCAACATGGGCTGCCCGGCCAAGAAGGTCTGCAACGTGGCCGCGGGCTCCGCGCTGCTGCAGAACGAACCGCTGGTCGCGCGCATCGTGGAAGCCGTCGTGCAGGCGGTCGGCGTGGGGCCCGGCGCCGTGCCCGTCACGCTCAAGATCCGCACCGGCTGGAATCGCGACAACAAGAACGCGCTGACCATTGCGCGGATCGCGCAGGACGCGGGCATCGCCATGCTCACCGTGCACGGCCGCACCCGCGCCGATCTGTACAAGGGCGATGCGGAATATGAAACCATCGCCGCCGTGAAGGCCGCGGTGAAGATCCCGGTGGTCGCCAACGGCGACATCGCCACGCCCGAGAAAGCCCGCCACGTGCTTGCCGTGACCGGCGCCGACGCCATCATGATCGGTCGCGCCGCGCAAGGCCGCCCGTGGCTGTTTCGCGAAATCGAACATTTCCTGAAGACCGGCGAGCACATGCCGCCGCCGCGCATCGTCGAGATCCAGCAGGTGATGAACGAGCACCTCGAAGATCACTACGCCTTTTATGGGGAATTCACGGGCGTTCGGACGGCGCGCAAGCATATCGGCTGGTACACTCGCGGCCTTTCCGGCGCCAACACCTTTCGGCACCGGATGAATACGCTGGACACGACCAAAGAACAATTGCTCGCAGTCAACGAATTCTTCGACGCGCAAAAGGCGTTGTCCGACCGTCTCGTCTATGTGGACGAGGCCGGGGAAGCGGACGGCGCAGCCGAAGAAGAATCGTGCGGCGGGCTCAACAACACGACAGACCGACTGATTGCCGCATGAGCAGACATAACATCGAACAATGCGTCCGCCAGAGCCTCGACAACTATTTTCAGGACCTGGACGGCTCCAATCCGCACGACGTCTACGACATGGTGATCTCGTGCGTGGAAAAACCGATGCTGGAAGTGGTGCTCGAGCAGGCCGGGGGAAACCAGTCGCTGGCGGCTGAGTATCTCGGCATCAACCGCAACACGCTCCGCAAGAAGCTGCAACAGCACGGATTGATTTGATTCTTCGGACCGAGGCGCCGCCTCGGTCCGGCCTGGTTCTTTTTTCTCGGTTTCAGTGTTCATCATGATCAAGCAAGCGCTCCTTTCCGTCTCCGACAAATCCGGCATCGTCGATTTCGCGAAATCGCTGTCGGCGCTCGGCGTCAAGCTCCTCTCGACCGGCGGCACGGCAAAACTGCTCGCCGACGCGGGCCTGCCCGTCACCGAGGTCGCCGACTACACCGGTTTCCCGGAAATGCTCGACGGACGCGTGAAGACGCTGCATCCGAAAGTGCATGGCGGCATCCTCGCCCGCCGCGATCTGCCCGAGCACATGGCCGCGCTGGAGCAGCACGAGATCCCAACCATCGATCTGCTGGTCGTGAACCTGTATCCGTTCGTGCAGACGGTCTCGAAGGAAGAGTGCTCGCTGGAAGACGCGATCGAGAACATCGACATCGGCGGGCCGACCATGCTGCGCTCGGCGGCGAAGAATCATCGCGACGTGACGGTCGTCGTCGATCCGGCCGACTACGCCACCGTGCTCGAGGAAATGCGCGCGAACGGCAACAGCGTCGGCTACACGACCAACTTCCGTCTCGCCACCAAGGTGTTCGCGCATACCGCGCGGTATGACGGCGCCATCACGAACTACCTGACGAGCCTGACCGAAGAGCTGAAGCATTCGAGCCGCAACACGTACCCGGCCACCTTCAACCTCGCATTCGAGAAGGTGCAGGACCTGCGCTACGGCGAGAACCCGCACCAGAGCGCCGCGTTCTACCGCGATCTGTCGGTTCCAGCTGGTGCGCTCGCCAACTACACGCAGTTGCAGGGCAAGGAACTGTCGTACAACAACATCGCGGATTCGGACGCGGCGTGGGAATGCGTGAAGACCTTCGACGCGCCCGCCTGCGTGATCATCAAGCACGCGAACCCGTGCGGCGTGGCGCTCGGCGCGGACGCGAACGAAGCGTATGCAAAGGCGTTCCAGACGGATCCGACCTCGGCGTTCGGCGGCATCATCGCGTTCAATCGCGAAGTCGACGAAGCGGCAGCCCAGGCGGTCGCGAAGCAGTTCGTCGAAGTGCTGATCGCGCCGTCGTTCAGCGACGCGGCGCGCGCCGTGTTCGCCGCGAAACAGAACGTGCGCCTGTTGCAGATCGCGCTCGGCGACGGTCACAACACGTTCGATCTGAAGCGTGTTGGCGGCGGTCTGCTGGTGCAGTCGCTGGACGCGAAGAACGTGCAGCCGCATGAACTGCGCGTGGTGACGAAGCGCCACCCGACGCCGAAGGAAATGGACGACCTGATGTTTGCGTGGCGCGTCGCGAAGTTCGTCAAGTCGAACGCCATCGTGTTTTGCGCGAACGGCATGACCATGGGCGTCGGCGCGGGCCAGATGAGCCGCGTGGACTCGGCGCGCATCGCGGGCATCAAGGCGCAGAACGCCGGCCTGACGCTGAACGGCTCGGCCGTGGCGTCGGATGCGTTCTTCCCGTTCCGCGACGGCCTCGACGTGGTCGTGAATGCGGGCGCAACCTGCGTGATCCAGCCGGGCGGCTCGATGCGCGATGACGAAGTGATCGCCGCCGCCGACGAGCACAACATTGCGATGATCCTCACCGGCACGCGTCATTTCCGTCATTAAATCCGGACGCTTCCATTAAGATGGGCCTGTTTGCGCAACACACGGCGCAAACAGGCCTTTTTGATATCGACTACCCGGTCGACGACCCGCATCGCGAACGAATGAGAATCCTAGGCATCGACCCCGGCTTGCGCGTGACCGGCTTCGGCATCATCGAGAAGCACGGACATACGCTCAGCTACGTGACGAGCGGCGTCATCAAGACCGCCGATGCCGACCTGCCCTCGCGCCTGAACACCATTTTCAGCGGCATCTCGACGCTCATCGCGCAGCACAATCCGGATCAGGCGGCCGTCGAGAAGGTCTTCGTCAACGTCAATCCGCAATCCACGCTGCTGCTGGGCCAGGCGCGCGGCGCCGCGATCTGCGGACTGGTGGCGGGCGGCGTGCCAGTCGCCGAATACACGGCGCTGCAACTGAAACAGGCCGTGGTCGGCTACGGCCGCGCGACCAAGGAACAAATGCAGCAGATGGTCGTGCGCCTGCTGAGCCTCTCCGGCATGCCGGGCACCGATGCCGCCGACGCGCTCGGCATGGCCATCTGCCACGCGCACGGCGGCGGCGGGCTCGCGACGCTGGGCGAGATTGCGCCGGGGCTCGCGAAAAAAGGCCTCCGTGTCCGTCGCGGGCGGCTCATTGGCTAGAACACTTCACACGCATATAAATCCATGATCGGTCGCATCGCCGGCGTTCTGCTGGAAAAAAATCCGCCGCATTTGCTCGTCGACTGCAATGGCGTCGGCTATGAAATCGACGTGCCGATGAGCACGTTCTACAACCTGCCGAACACCGGCGAAAAGGTCGTGTTGCTCACGCAAATGATCGTCCGCGAAGACGCGCATCTGCTGTACGGCTTTCTCACGGCGCAGGAGCGCTCGACCTTCCGTGAATTGCTGAAGATCAGCGGCATTGGCGCACGCATGGCGCTGGCCGTGCTGTCCGGCATGAGCGTGCACGAACTCTCGCAGACCGTGACGACCCAGGACGCCGCGCGCCTGACGCGCGTGCCGGGCATCGGCAAGAAAACTGCCGAGCGCCTGCTGCTCGAACTGAAAGGCAAGCTCGGCGCCGATCTCGGCGCGATGGCGAGCGCCGCTTCGCAGTCGGATCACGCGTCGGACATTCTCAATGCGCTGCTCGCGCTCGGTTATTCCGAGAAGGAAGCGCTCGCCGCCATCAAGAACGTGCCGGCCGGAACGGGTGTGTCGGAAGGCATCAAGCTGGCGTTGAAGGCGCTGTCGAAGGCGTAAAAGCGGGATTCTTCCTAGGCCATCCGGCCAGCTTCGCCGCGCAAAAGCTCGCTGTACAATCGGACCATGATCGAAACCGACAAACTCGCCGCCGAACGCGTCATCTCGGCCTCGCCCGTCTCGCCCAACGAGGAAGCATTCGAGCGCGCTTTGCGCCCGCACAAGCTGGACGAATACATCGGGCAGGAAAAGGCGCGCGGGCAGCTCGAAATCTTCATCGAAGCCGCCAAGCGGCGTTCCGAAGCGCTCGATCACGTGCTGTTGTTCGGGCCGCCGGGCCTCGGGAAGACCACGCTTGCGCACATCATCGCGCGGGAAATGGGCGTGAATCTGCGGCAGACCTCGGGGCCGGTGCTGGAGCGCGCGGGCGACCTCGCGGCGCTGCTCACGAATCTCGAAGCCAATGACGTGCTGTTCATCGACGAAATTCACCGGCTGTCGCCGGTCGTCGAGGAAATCCTGTATCCGGCGCTGGAGGATTACCAGATCGACATCATGATCGGCGAAGGTCCGGCCGCGCGCAGCGTGAAGCTGGACTTGCAGCCGTTCACGCTGGTCGGCGCAACCACGCGCGCGGGCATGTTGACGAATCCGTTGCGCGACCGGTTCGGCATTGTGTCGCGGCTGGAGTTTTATAATGCGAACGAGTTGGCGCGCATCGTCGCGCGCTCGGCGTCGCTGCTGAAGGCGGATATCGTCAATGAAGGCGCGTTCGAAATCGCCAAGCGCTCGCGCGGCACGCCGCGGATTGCCAACCGCCTGCTGCGGCGCGTGCGAGATTACGCGGAAGTGAAAGCGGACGGCATGATCACCGCCGACGTCGCCGACAAAGCCCTGAAGATGCTCGACGTCGATCCGGTCGGCTTCGACCTGATGGACCGCAAGCTGCTCGAAGCGATCCTGCACAAGTTCGACGGCGGTCCGGTCGGGGTGGACAATCTGGCGGCGGCCATCGGCGAAGAGCGCGACACCATCGAGGACGTGCTGGAGCCTTATTTGATCCAGCAAGGCTTCCTGCAGCGTACGCCGCGCGGACGCGTCGCCACGATGCTCACGTATCGCCACTTCGGGCTCGTCGCGCCCGACGCCGGTCCGGTGCGCGACATGTGGGACGCCAATAACGGCTAGGCGCGTTTGCGGAGGTTGTCGTCGTCGGTATCGGTGGAAAGGTGCGCGACGTCACCCCACGAAACCACGGTAGCGCCGTCCGCGCCGTAATCCACGATGTTGATGCTGCAATTGAGCAGCGGCCAGTTGCGCGGCTCCTGCAACGGCAGTTTCATCGCGAACCGGTAGATGCAGTCCAGCACGCCGCCGTGCGCGACCACCGCAATCCGGCCGCCCGCGTGCGCAGCGACGATCGGCTCCATCGCATGCACCACGCGGTGATAGAACACGCGCTGCGATTCGCCGTCGCCGGGCGGCGAGAAGCCCGGATCGCGCGTCTGCCATTCGATATATTCGGCGGGGAATTTCTCGTTGATCTCGTCGCTGTCGTGCGCCTGGAACGCGCCGAAGAAACGCTCGCGCAGTCCTTCCGACAAACGTATTTCGAGTCCAAGCGCATCGGCGAAAGGATGCGCGGTCTGGCGCGCGCGTTGCAGATCGCTCGAATAGACGGCATCGAGTCGCCCTTCACGGGCCAGCCGCGCGCCCAGTTGCTCCGCCTGCTGCACACCATGCGCCGACAGCGGAATATCGACGTGTCCCTGAATGCGTTTGAGGCGATTCCAATCGGTTTCGCCGTGTCGAATGAAGAGGACCTGCGTCGTCATAGGCTTCCTGATATCAGGGCCGCACTTGCAGCCAGAAGGTGACCGGACCGTCGTTGACGAGCGACACCTGCATCTCTGCGCCGAATTCGCCCGTCTCGACGATCGGATGCTTCGCCCGCGCCTGCGCCACGAAGTAGTCGAAGAGCCGCTTGCCTTCGTCCGGAGGCGCGGCCGGCGTGAAGCTCGGGCGCAGGCCGCTCGAAGTATCGGCGGCCAGCGTGAATTGCGATACCAGCAACACGCCGCCCGCACGCCCCGCGCCATCCATGTTGGACACCGGCAGATTCATCTTGCCGGCGGCATCGCTGAACAGGCGATATGCCAGCATCTTCGCGAGGAGTTTGCCCGCGGCGGCTTCGTTGTCGCCGCGCTCGGCGCAGACCAGCGCGAGCAGGCCCGCTTCGATCGCGCCCGTCACGCGTTCGTTCACGCGCACGTCGGCGCGCCGGACCCGCTGGATCAGCGCGATCATCGGCTCAGGCGGTCAGCGTGACGCGCGCAAAGCGGCGCTTGCCCACCTGCACGATGAACTCGCCCGCTTCGATCTTCACGGCCTTGTCGGAGACGGTCGTACCGTCGATCTTCACGCCGCCCTGCTCGATATTGCGCAGGGCTTCGCTGGTCGACGGCACGAGGCCCGCCTGCTTGAGCAGCTGACCAATGGCAAGCGGCGCGCCCGCGAGCGTGATGCTCGGAATGTCGTCCGGCACGCCGCCCTTAGCGCGATGGTTGAAGTCGTCGAGCGCACGCTCGGCATCCGCCTGCGAATGAAAGCGCGCGACGATTTCCTGCGCCAGCATCACCTTGAAGTCGCGCGGATTGCGGCCGCCGTCGGCTTCGCGCTTGTAGCCTTCGATCTCGTTCATCGGCCGGAACGACAGCAGCTCGAAGTAACGCCACATCAGCACGTCCGAGATGCTCATCAGCTTGCCGAACATGTCGGTGGGCTTCTCGCTGATGCCGATGTAGTTGTTCTTCGATTTCGACATCTTCTCGACGCCGTCGAGACCTTCGAGCAGCGGCATCGTCAGGATGCACTGCTGTTCCTGGCCATACTGCTTTTGCAGTTCACGGCCGACGAGCAAGTTGAACTTCTGGTCCGTGCCGCCGAGTTCGAGATCCGCGTTCAGCGCGACGGAGTCGTAGCCCTGCATCAGCGGGTAGAGGAATTCGTGGATCGAGATGGGCACGCCGCTCTGGAAACGCCTGGTGAAGTCTTCGCGCTCCAGGATGCGTGCGACCGTGTAGCGCGAGGCCAGCTTGATCATGCCGTCGGCGCCGAGCGGCATCGACCATTCGCTGTTGTAGCGGATCTCGGTCTTGTCGCGGTCCAGGACGAGCGCCGCCTGTTCGAAATAGGTTTTCGCGTTGGTCTCGATCTGTTCGCGCGTGAGCGGCGGACGCGTGGCATTGCGGCCGGACGGATCGCCGATCAGCGAAGTGAAGTCGCCGATCAGGAAGATCACCTGATGGCCGAGATCCTGCAGCTGGCGCATCTTGTTCAGTACGACCGTATGGCCGATGTGGATGTCCGGCGCTGTCGGGTCGAGGCCCAGCTTGATGCGCAGCGGCTTGCCCGTCGCGGCGCTCCTCGCGAGCTTCTGCGCGAATTCGTCTTCGATCAGCAGTTCGTCGCAGCCACGCTTCGCGATGGCGAGCGCGCTCTTCACTTCGTCGGTAATCGGAAAGCGCTGGGCGGCAGGCGCGGAGGAAGCGTTGGAGTCTGTGGTCATGCTTGCGGCTTGTGAAGTCAAAAGGTTCGATGGCTGGCGTCGGCGGCGTCTCGTGCGCGCCTTGGCCGCGGTCCGGGCTGGCCGGATGGGTCGCCGCGTCGGATCGCGGCGCGCGCGGCGAATGACGGAATCGCGCGCATTGAATGCTTCAAGCCGGCAATTTTACGCGATCAGGCGGCTATTCGTGCCGTTTCGGATGGATTTGCACCGTTCAAGGGCGGCCTGCCGCACTTCCAGACGCGGCCCGCATGTGCCGCACGAGACAGATCGTTTCAGACGCATCTTAACGATTCGGTCCTTAACCCGGATAATCGCCGCTGGATCGAGGAATCCGGCGGCATCGCATCGACGAGGAGAACAGCGTGGGAAAGAAAGCCGAAGCAATCGAAACCGGCAAGGCGGATGGCGTGTACTTCGGCTTGATGTCCGGCACCAGCATGGATGGCGTTGACGGCGTGGCCGTGCAGTTCGCCATCGGCAAGCCGCCGGTCGTGCTCGGCGAGGCGCACGTGTCGTTTTCGAAAGGCTTGCGGGACGCACTCTTCGCGTTACAAGCGCCCGGCGAGAACGAGATCGAACGCGAAGCCCTCGCCGCCAACGCGCTCGCGACACGCTATGCCGTGTGCTGCCATGAACTGCAGAGCATGAGCGGGTTCTCGGCCGCGAAGGTGCGCGCCATTGGGGTGCATGGGCAGACGGTGCGGCATCGGCCGGAGAAGGGTTACACGCGGCAGATCAACAACCCGGCGCTGCTGGCGGAGATGACCAGCATCGATGTCGTCGCGGATTTTCGCAGCCGCGATGTCGCCGCCGGCGGTCAGGGCGCGCCGCTCGTGCCGGCCTTTCACGCGACGGTGTTCGGCGCGAGGAACGAGACGCGGGTGGTATGCAACCTGGGCGGCATCAGCAATATCACGATCCTCGCGGCCAGCGGCGAAGTGCGCGGCTTCGACTGCGGGCCGGCGAATGCGCTGATCGACGAATGGACGCTGCGTCACTTGAAAAAGCCCTACGACGAGGGCGGGCAATTCGCGGCACAGGGGCAGGTGAACGCGGCATTGCTGAACGCCTTGCTCGACGAACCGTTCTTCGATCTTCCGCCGCCCAAGAGCACCGGGCGCGATCTGTTCAATCCCGCGTGGATCGACGCGAAGCTCGGCGCGTTCGCGCAACTCGCGCCCGCCGATGTCCAGGCGACCCTCACTGCGCTCACCGCAACGACGGTTGCCCGCGAGATTGCCCGGCATGCATCGGACAGCCGCGCGGTTTATGTCTGCGGCGGCGGCGCGCGCAATCCGGTCTTGCTGAAGATGCTCCAGCAGGCGCTGGAGGACGGTGGCGTGAACGGCGTGCCCGTGATGACGACCGATGCGCTTGGCGTGCCGCCGCAGCAGGTGGAGGCGCTGGCCTTCGCCTGGCTTGCGATGCGCTGCGTCGCGCGTGAGCCGGGCAATCTTCCGGCGGTGACGGGTGCGGCGGGTGAGCGGGTGCTCGGCGCGATCTATCCGCACTGACGGCGGCGCCGAAACAAAAAAACGGAGCCCGCAGGCTCCGTTTTTCATGCAAGTTTCTGTGCGCTCAGACCGAGAACGACGATCCGCAACCGCAGGTGGTCGAGGCGTTCGGGTTCTTGATGACGAACTGCGCGCCGTTGATATCGTCCTTGTAGTCGATCTCCGCGCCGACCAGATACTGATAGCTCATCGAGTCGATCAGCAACTGCACGCCGCCCTTTTCCGTCACGGTGTCGTCTTCGTTCACGGTTTCATCGAACGTGAAACCGTACTGGAAACCGGAGCATCCGCCGCCCTGCACGAACACGCGCAGTTTCAGGTCCGGATTGCCTTCTTCATCGATCAATTGCTTGACCTTGTCCGCCGCTGCGTCGGTGAAGACGAATGGCAACGGCATTTCGGTCGTGGGGGTGTCGCTGACAGCGCTCATTCGAACTCTCCAATTAAGCTTCTAACCGCTATTGTAGGGCTGATCTCGATATCGTGCCGAAAGCCCATGAAATCAATGGGCTGGTTCAAATTTCGACAGCCTGCCCCGACGTGCGCCGAAAAAAGAAAAAGCCGCCGGCACAGCAGTGCGGGCGGCCTTTGCAGCAGCTTCGCAGCAAGGCCGAAAATCGGCCCCCGATGCGAAACCCCGAGCGCTTAACGCTTCGAGAATTGCTTCCGGCGACGTGCCTTGTGGAAACCGACCTTCTTACGTTCCACTTCACGTGCGTCACGGGTGACGAAGCCAGCGTTCGACAGTTGCGACTTGAGCGTTGCGTCGTAGTCCATCAGCGCGCGGGTGATGCCGTGGCGAACCGCACCGGCTTGACCCGTCTCACCGCCGCCGTTCACGTTGACCTTGATGTCGAACGTGGTGCCGTGGTTCGTGAGTTCGAGCGGCTGACGCACGATCATCAGCGACGTTTCACGCGAGAAGTAGTCGGCGATGGGCTTGCCATTGACGATGATCTCGCCCTTGCCCGACTTGATGAAGACGCGAGCGACGGCGCTCTTGCGGCGGCCCGTACCGTAGTTCCAGTTACCGATCATGTGGGCTCCCCTTAGATCTCGAGCGCTTTAGGCTGTTGAGCCGTATGCGGATGCGTTGCTTCGGCGTAGACCTTCAGCTTCTTGATCATCGCGTAGCCGAGCGGACCCTTCGGAAGCATGCCCTTGACGGCCTTCTCGAGCGCACGGCCCGGGAAGCGCTCTTGCATCTTGCCGAACGTCGTTTCGTAGATGCCGCCCGGGTAGCCCGAGTGACGATAGTACTTCTTGTCCGTGGTCTTGTTGCCGGTGACCTTCAGCTTGCCGGCATTGACGATGATGATGAAATCACCAGTGTCGACGTGCGGGGTGAACTCAGGCTTATGCTTGCCGCGAAGACGGCGTGCCACTTCGCTGGCGACACGGCCGAGAACCTTATCCGTCGCGTCAATCACGTACCATTCGCGCGTCACCTCTTCGGCTTTTGCGGAAAACGTCTTCATGATCGATCCAAAAAATTGAATTGCCCTTGAACTTTGCGTTGTTCGGCCCTGCTTATTGGGTGCGTTTGCGGGGCGTTGATGCCCTCCCACGACGCGTGCAGGCTCTCACAAGCCTCTCTCCGCGGGCGTGTGGCGAAGAGAACTTTGAATTATATAGGGAAATCAGGCGTCGCGTCAAAGAGGCGGTCTTAACAAGCGCGCGTCGCGCGCAGAAGGGCGAAGAAACGGAGGTGCCGCGAAACCGAGGGACGAAAAAAAGCCCGGGCAACTGAGGCTCGGGCTTAATCCACCAAAGGAGGAGGTGGAGGAGACAGGAACGAGTATAGGCACGGCCATGCTGCAAAGCAAGAAGATTTGCATCATGAGATCCAATTTCATTATTTGAAATGAATGGCAGGATTGCATCAAGTCAGATTTCTCTCTTTACATCAACAACTTGACAGTGTCTCTGGCCCCGAAGAACGTGAAATTTCGCGCCTAGATCTTATCCTCGACTTGTTTTTTGCATCGGCATATCGCGTTCAACAGCGCCCTTTCCCGCCCGTCAACCCGGAAATGTGCGTAAGCCCCCCGCAGGCCGACCGCTGTGACCCGCTACAATGATTCCCTCTGTAACGAAGTGTTGAGCAGTTGGAGCCTGAGCATGGAATGCAAAGTGAGCTGGATGGGACAAGACGGCATGGCCTTCGCCGCCGAAACGGGCAGCGGCCACCTCGTGAACATGGACGGCGCGCCGGAAGGCGGCGGCCGCAATCTCGCGCCGCGGCCCATGGAAATGGTGCTGCTCGGCACCGGCGGCTGTACCGCCTATGACGTGGTGATGATCCTCAAAAAGAGCCGCCAGGAAATCCAGGACTGCTCGGTCACCCTCAAGGCCGACCGTGCCAGCGAAGATCCGAAGGTCTTCACGAAGATCCACTTCCACTTCACCGTGACCGGCAAGAACCTGAACCCGGCGACGGTCGAGCGTGCCATCAACCTGTCGCACGACAAGTACTGCTCGGCGTCGATCATGCTGGCGAAGAGCGGCACGGAACTGACGCATTCGTTCGACATCGTCGAAGCGTAGTCCTAGCGTAAGCGTCATTCTGCGGCCGCATGGACAGAGCTGAAGCCGGTGTTCAAAGTAATGTCCGTTACTTCAAGTGATGGGGACTACTTTGGACACACGGAA
>NZ_JARUXP010000001.1:0-334660 GCF_031451315.1 Caballeronia sp. LZ032 | reverse complement strand
GCAGCTTCGATCCCGCCGCCTTCGATCTCGTGCTAACGAATCAGCGGCTCTCAGAGGTCAAGTTCTGATCGTCAAGACGGCCTCAGATTGACGCTTACGTCCTAGCCGGATCCGCAAGCGCAAACAAAAAGAGCCGACGTCGCGAGACGCCGGCTCTTTCCTTTTGAATGACGACAAAGCGGGCCGATAAGCCGGATTCTGTGCACGCACCGGCCGAAACCGGCGCACGTGGCAATCATTCCTCTAGACGCGCCATTGCTGACGCGCTCAAGCTTCCTACCCGCAGACGAACGGGGGCCCCGTCCTGCATCGCGAAGATGCTTGCCTGCCTATTTGGAATTGCTCCGGGTGGAGGTTACCGTGCCGGAACGCCTCGCGACGTCCGCGGTGCGCTCTTACCGCACCGTTTCACCCTTACCTGATCTCCGGACTCGCGTCCGAAGCCATCGGCGGTTTGCTTTCTGTTGCCCTGTTCCGCGTGTTGCCACGGATGGCCGTTAGCCATCACCCTGCCCTGTGGAGTCCGGACTTTCCTCGCCCTCTTCGACCGAAACCGTCGAGGCCGCGATTGCCTGGCCCGCTTTGCGGCACCGATTCTAACATCCGGCTAGCGCCGGACCGTCCGGCGTCCCGGCCGGAACACCGTGGAATCGTCGTAGAACGCGGCGTCCGCATTCGCCTCGCACCAACCCGGCACACCCAGCACCGGCAGCGGCGCAAAGGCGCGGCTATCGAACGGCCCGGCGGCGATGCGCGCCGCAACGCTTTCGTCGATGAACGCGCGGCGGCCGTCATCGTCGAGGGAGAAATAGCGCGCCGGCACCTCGACGATCCACGCATGCCCCGTACACGCCTTGTACGGCGCGACGAGCTTCTCCAGCAACGCATGGCCGAAAATGCGCGCCTCGCAACGCGTACCCCACGCCGCGCGCCCGGCGACGAACAGCGCGCGCCAGTCGAAGCCGCGCAGGGCATCGGTGAGCGCGGCATCGGCGGAGAGGAAGACTATGGCGTTTTCGTCGAAGAGCGTGAGGGCATCCCGCACGGCGCCGCGCGTGGGTCCGATGCCGAGCGCCGCGATCTGCTCCGCCTGGCGCGCGTTGAGCGCCGCCTTGATGCGCGGATACGCGAACCACATCGACGCGTTGAAGAAATCGTGCAGGTTGTGGCGCGTGGGCACGCAGCCGGTCTCGGCAATGTGACCTTCGTAGGACGCACCGGCCGGCAACGCGTCCTGCGCGATAAACGCGAGCCGTGCGCCGCGTCCCGTTACGTGCGTGGCATCGAATGCGTCCGCGTTCAGCACCGCGAGATAGTCGGCATGACCGGCAAGCGCCGCGGCCTGCCAGCGCCTGCCGCGCGCTTCGATGGACGCAAGCCACGGCCGCGTCCAGTCGATGTCAGCGAAACCGGCGCTCACACCCGACGCTTCAGCTTGCGTCCGCGAAGCGCCAGCCGATGGTTTCGCCGCCGCGCAACGGCACGATGGTCGCGTCGCCGGCCGTGAATTCCGCGGGCAGCGTCCACGTACCGCGTTCCAGCGTCACGGTTTCCGTGCTGCGCGGCAGGCCGTAGAAGTCCGCACCGTGGAAGCTCGCAAAGCCTTCGAGCTTATCGAGCGCGCCGGCCTTGTCGAAGCTCTCGGCATACAGTTCCAGCGCATGCAGCGCCGTGTAGCAGCCCGCGCAGCCGCAGGCATGCTCCTTCAGTCCCTTCGGATGCGGCGCGCTGTCCGTGCCGAGGAAGAAGCGCGGATTGCCCGACGTCGCCGCCTCGACCAGCGCCACGCGATGCGTCTCGCGCTTGAGCACCGGCAGGCAGAAGTAATGCGGCCGCATCCCGCCGACCAGCATGATATTGCGGTTGTACAGCAGGTGATGCGCGGTGATGGTCGCTCCAATGGTGCCGTCGGGCCCCTCGGCCTCGCGCACATAGTCCGCCGCGTCCTTCGTCGTGATGTGCTCGAACACGACCTTGAGCGCGGGGAAATCGCGGCGCAGCGGCGTCATCACCCGGTCGATGAACACCTTCTCGCGGTCGAACACGTCGATGTCCCCATCGGTGACTTCGCCGTGAATCAGCAGCGGCATGCCGGTTTCCTGCATCGCCTCGATCGTCTTCGCGCACTTCGCGAGACTCGTGACGCCCGCGTCGGAGTTCGTGGTCGCGCCCGCCGGATACAGCTTCACGCCATGCACGAAGCCGCTCGCCTTCGCGCGGCGGATTTCATCGGGCGGTGTGTTGTCGGTGAGATAGAGCGTCATCAGCGGCTCGAAACGCGCACCGGCGCCTTCTTTCGGCAGCGCCGCCAGAATGCGTTCGCGGTAAGCGCTCGCCAGCTCGGTCGTGGTGACCGGCGGCTTCAGGTTCGGCATGATGATCGCGCGGCCGAACTGCCTTGCCGTGTGCGGCAGCACGGCTGCGAGGGTGGCGCCGTCGCGCACGTGCAGGTGCCAGTCGTCGGGGCGCGCGAGGGTGAGCGACTGAGGCGAGGAAGAGGTAGCGGACATGGCGAGATGACGGGGAACGTTGGAATGGCGCAAGCCACCCGAGCACAGGAAAAATCCGCCGTGGAAATTGCACAACGCGCGCGGTTATGAGCGGTTGGGCGATTTTTTCGCGCTTGCCTCGGTGATATGCTTGTCGGACGTATTGTAACAACCCGTTCAGGGCGACCGCCCGCCTGCCTCAGCGACATGTGCCAACTTCTCGGAATGAATTGCGCCGAACCCACGGACGTGACGTTCTCGTTCACCGGGTTTGCAGCGCGCGGCGGCGTAACCGATCATCACGCCGACGGCTGGGGCATCGCATTCTTCGAGGACAAGGCCTGCCGGCTGTTCATCGACCATCAGTCATCGGCCAGTTCGCCTCTGGCGGACATGGTCAAGCGCTATCCGATCAAGTCGAAGAACACCATCGCCCACATCCGCAAGGCGACGCAAGGGCACATCCTGCTGGAGAACTGCCATCCGTTCATGCGCGAACTGTGGGGCCGCCACTGGATCTTCGCGCACAACGGCGACCTGAAAGGCCATGCACCGGAACTGACCGGCGTCTATCAGCCGGTCGGCACCACGGATAGCGAACTCGCTTTCTGCGCGCTGCTGCAAGGCCTGCGCCGCCAATTCCCCTGCTCGCAGCCGCCGCTCGACGAGCTGTTCGACGCCCTCGCCGAACTCACGCGCGACATCACGCAATACGGCGTGTTCAACTTCCTGATGTCGAACGGCCAGGCGCTGTTCTCGCACTGCTCCACCCATTTGTACTATCTGGTGCGCAGCTGGCCGTTCTCGACGGCGCATCTGATCGACGCCGACATGTCCATCGACTTCGCCAAGTACACGACGCCGGAAGATCGCGTGGCGGTGATCGCCACCTCGCCGCTCACCGACGACGAAATCTGGACCCGCTTCGCCCCCGGGGATCTCGCGATGTTCCAGTGCGGCGCGCTGGCGCGCACGGTGAACGTGCCGGTGCCGGAGGCGGTCGCGAAGAAGGCGGCGGAACCTCTGGCGAAAGCCTGCGTCGGCTCGGCGCTGCAGATCGAGGAGATGCGCAGCACGGCCACGGTTGAATCGGAACTCGGGATCGAGTGAGATAAAAAACGGCGCTTCGAAAGCGCCGTTTTCATCATTACGCGGTCAAGCTCAATGCAGGATCTTCGCGAGGAAGTCCTTCGCGCGGTCCGACTTCGGATTCGCGAAGAACGCTTCCTTCTGGTCGTCCTCGACGATCAACCCGCGATCCATGAAGATCACGCGGTTCGCCACCTTCTTCGCAAAGCCCATTTCGTGCGTCACGCACATCATGGTCATGCCTTCCTGCGCGAGTTCGACCATCACGTCCAGCACTTCGTTGATCATCTCCGGATCGAGCGCGGAGGTGGGTTCGTCGAAGAGCATCGCGATCGGGTCCATCGACAGCGCGCGTGCAATCGCCACGCGCTGCTGCTGACCGCCCGACAACTGGCCCGGAAACTTGTCCGCATGCGCCCGCAGACCCACGCGGTCCAGCAGCTTCAGCCCCTTCCGCGTCGCTTCCTCGTTCGAGCGGCCGAGCACCTTGACCTGCGCAAGCGTCAGGTTCTGCGTGATGGTCAGGTGCGGGAACAGCTCGAAATGCTGGAACACCATGCCGACCTTCGAGCGCAGCTTCGACAGATTGGTCTTCTTGTCGGTGAGCGACTGGCCGTTGATCGTGATCTCGCCCTTCTGGAACGGTTCGAGACCGTTGACCGTCTTGATGAGCGTCGACTTGCCCGAGCCCGACGGACCGCACACCACGACCACTTCGCCCTTCTTCACTTCGGTCGTGCAGTCCGTCAGCACCTGAAACTGCCCGTACCACTTGGAAACATTCTTGATAGAGATCATCTTGCGACCTTTTTCTGAAGACTTTTGACGAGGGCCGACGCCACCACGCAAATCACGAAGTAGCAGGCGCCCGCGAACAGGATCATTTCGACGGACGTGCCGTCGCGGTCCCCGATGTTCGTGGCCGTGCGGAAGAAGTCCGCGAGGCTGATGACGTACACGAGCGACGTATCCTGGAACAGGACGATGGCCTGGGTGAGCAGCAGCGGCACCATCGCGCGGAAGGCCTGCGGCAGCACCACCAGCTTCATGGCCTGGCCGTAGGTCATGCCGAGCGCGAACGCGGCGTTCACCTGGCCGCGCGGCACCGCCTGGATGCCGGCGCGAATGATTTCCGAATAGTACGCGGCTTCGAACAGCGAGAACGCGACCATCGCCGAGGCGAGGCGGATGTCGATGTCCGCCGACAATCCGAGCACGTTCTGCAGCAACTGCGGCACGATCAGGAAGAACCACAGCAGCACCATCACGAGCGGGATCGAGCGGAACAGCGTGACGTAGGCGCTCGCGAACCATTGCAGCGGTTTCACGCCCGAGAGCCGGAACAGCGCGAGCACCGTGCCCCAGATGATCCCGATCACGATCGCCAGCACCGTGATCTGCAGCGTGATCTTCGCGCCGGTCATCAGCGTCGGCCAGGACGCGAGGATGTCACTCCAGTTGTAATGCATTACTTGCCTCCGATGTAGCCGGGCAGGCGCGTTCTGGCTTCGAGCCAGCGCATCAGCTGCATCACGATCAGGTTGATGAGCATGTAGGCGATCGTCACCGCGATGAACGACTCATACGTCTGCGCCGTGTAGTCGACGAGCTGGCGCGCCTGCGCGGAGAGATCGAGCAGACCGATGGTCGAGGCCACCGCCGAGTTCTTGAACACGTTGAGGAACTCCGACGTGAGCGGCGGCACGATGATGCGGTACGCGACCGGCATCAGTACGTAGCGGTAGGTCTGCCATTCGGTGAAGCCCATCGCGAGGCCTGCGCTGCGCTGGCCGCGCGGCAACGCGTTGATGCCCGAGCGCACCTGTTCGCACACGCGCGCGCCGGTGAAGAGCCCGAGACAGATGATCGACGATGAAAAGAACTGCGCCGACGGCGGCAGTTGCTTGAACCAGTTGCCCCAGGACACGGGCAGCAACTCCGGAATCACGAGATACCAGACGAAGAACTGCACGATCAGCGGGATATTGCGGAAGATCGCGACATAAACAGTGCCGATGGCCGCCAGCGTGCGGTTCGGGACCGTGCGCAGAATGCCGAACAGCGAGCCGACCACCAGCGCGATCACCCAGGCGGCGAGCGACACGGTAATCGTCACCCAGAAGCCGGAGATCAGCCAGCCGAGATAGGTCGTGGGCTCGCCGGTCGAAACGGGGCTCAGCAGTACGCCCCAGTTCCAGTGATAAGACATGGACTCACTCCAAAAAGAAACGGAAGAAGCAAGCTCCTTCCGTCTCGTTCGCTCAAAACTCGAACCGTTTAGTCAATTGCCTTGTCATTCGGGCTCTTGTAGAGAGCCTTGATGTCATCACTTTCCGGGAAGTTCAGGTTGAGGCCCTTCGGCGGGATCGGGCTTTCGAACCACTTCTTGTAGATCTTGTCGGCGTCGCCCGAGGTTTCGACCTTGGCGATGGCGTCGTCCACGACCTTCTTGAACTCCGGATCGTTCTTGCGGATCATGCAGCCGTACGCTTCATGCGATTGCGGCGCACCGACGATCACGAAATCGCCCGGGTTGTTCGACTTGGCGCGTTCGCCGGCGAGCAGCGCATCGTCCATCATGAAGGCCACCGCGCGGCCGGTCGACAGCGTCAGGAACGACTCGCCGTGATCCTTCGCGCTGATGATGTTCATGCCCATGTTCTTGTCCTGGTTCATCTTGCGAAGCAGGCGTTCGGACGTGGTGCCGGCGGTCGTCACGACAGTCTTGCCCTTCAGGTCGGCCCAGTCCTTCACGCCCGAATCCTTCTTGGTCATGAGACGCGTGCCGATCACGAAGATCGTGTTCGAGAAGGCCACTTGCTGCTGGCGTTCGGCGTTGTTCGTGGTCGAGCCGCACTCGATGTCCACCGTGCCGTTCTGCACGAGCGGAATGCGGTTCTGCGAGGTGATCGGCGTCAGCTTGACCTTCAGCTCGGACATGCCGAGCTTCGTCTTGACGGCTTCGACCACCTTGAGGGCGAATTCGTGGGAATAGCCGACGACTTGCTGCTTGTCGTCGTAGTACGAGAACGGAATGGACGATTCGCGATGCCCCAACGAGATGACACCCGTGTCCTTGATCTTCTTCAGCGTGCCGGCATCTTGCGCGTAGGCGCCCGTTGCGATGAAACCGAGCGCGGCAACCAGCAGCGCAGCCTTTTTAATCTTCATGTGTTCGATCTCCTGTGGCGAAAAACCGGGCCAAGTTTAGCAGGGTAATTATTCTGAAAGAATGATTGTTAACCCACTCCGTCTTATTTTTAAGACGGATGGCCGCCCGATTGCGACGGCGCATGTTACTGGCGTTTTTTGACTAACGCATGGCGTGTTACATCTGCCGCGCCCGCCTGTAGTTTTCATGCAAATGCGTGCGGCATTCTGTCGAATGCCGCACGCATGAATCAGTGAGCGCAACGCGGGTCCGCCTCCTGCAGACCGCTCACCCGTGGACCGCGTAGCAGATCAGGGATACAGGCCGCGCATCTCGCGCGCCTGGAGGATCCGCGAGCACGCGACGATGAACGCCGCCGTGCGCACCGACACCTGATGCTCGCTCGCCACCTGCCACACGCCGGCGAAGGCTTCGCGCATCACGCGCTCCAGACGCTGGTTGATCTCGTCCTCGGTCCAGAAGAAGCTCGAGAAGTCCTGCACCCACTCGAAGTACGACACAGTCACGCCGCCCGCGTTGGCGATCACGTCGGGGATCACGAGGATGCCCTTGTCGGTCAGGATGTCGTCCGCCGCGGTGGTCGTCGGGCCGTTCGCGCCTTCCACGACGATCTTCGTGCGGATCTTGCCGGCGTTCTTCTCGGTGATCTGGTTCTCGAGCGCCGCCGGGATCAGGATGTCGCTCTCGATCATCCAGAATTCGTCGGCCTGCACCGGGTCCGCGCCTGCGAAGCCGCCTACGCCGCCGTTCTGCGCGACGTGCTCGAGCAGCGCGACGGTATCGATGCCCTTCGAGTTATGCAGCGTGCCGGTGTGATCCTGCACGGCGATCACGCGCGCGCCCGCTTCCTGGAACAGCTTGGCCGCGATGCCGCCGACATTGCCGAAGCCCTGCACCGCGATGCGCGCGCCTTCGATCTCCATGCCGATGCGCCGCGCCGCTTCGCTGCCGACCACGAACACGCCGCGTCCGGTGGCTTCCCGGCGGCCGAGCGAGCCGCCGAGTGAGATCGGCTTGCCGGTGACGACGCCGGTGGCCGTCTGCCCCTGGTTCATGGAGTAGGTGTCCATCATCCACGCCATGATCTGCTCGTTGGTGTTCACGTCGGGCGCGGGGATGTCCGTGTTCGGCCCGATGATGATGCCGATCTCGCTGGTATAGCGGCGCGTCAGCCGTTCGAGTTCGCCGCGCGACAGCGTGCGCGGATCCACGCGGATGCCGCCCTTCGCGCCGCCGTACGGCACGTTCACGGCAGCGTTCTTCACCGACATCCACGCGGACAGCGCCATGACTTCCGAGAGCGTCACGTCCTGGTGGTAACGCACGCCGCCCTTGCCGGGACCGCGCGACGTGTTGTGTTGCACACGATAGCCTTCGAAGTGCGCGACGGTGCCGTTATCGAGTTCGATCGGGCAGTCGACGACGAGGATGCGCTTGGGACGCTTGAGGGTTTCGAGCCAGCGGGAGAGAGAACCGAGATAGGGAGCGACGCGATCAACCTGCTTCAGATAGTTTCCCCAAGGACCGAGATCATCGGCATTGAGGTACGACGGGATGGCATGTTTGGCGTCCGGCGTTTGCGCGTTCGACGAAGACATTGATGCTCCAGCGGTGAAGGAATGCAGCCATTGTCGAAAAACGGCCTCTGCAAATCCAATGCCGGATTTTTATCCCGTCATGCGTTTTGTGCATAACGTTCGAAAGCCTTACGTGGCGGCGGTTTCAGCCGCCTTGAGCAGCTCCTCGTTGACCGCGTCCCATAGCGCACGCATCAATGCCTGGCGCGGTTCCTCGCCCATCGATGCCAGCTTGTCGCGATACAGCCGGATGTCCATGGTCAGCGTGAACTGGCCGGCCGGCATGCCGCGCGTGCCCCGGTCGAGACGGATGAGGCGGCCCTCCTCCACCGCATCCTCCACGGCGCTGTGTGGCAGGAAGGCAATGCCGTGGCCCGCGATCGCCATCGCCTTCAGTCCTTCGGCCATGTCGGTTTCATAGACCTTGTCGAGATAGAGGCGTACCGGCGAGGTCGCGATGATCGTCTCGGTCATGCGGCCGAGGTACGCGTTCGGCGTGTACGACAGATACGGCACCGGCGATTCGGCGGACGCCGGCAGCGTGAAGCGCGCGCGGCCACCTTTCGTCACCGCGGAGAACGGGCTGATCGGTTCGGTGCCGAGCGTGAGCATGTCGTAACGCGCGGGATCGAGCGCGACCGGATGGCTGGGATGGTGATAGCCCATCACCAGATCGCAGCCGCCTTCCACCAGGGACAGCACCGCGTCGTGCACGTTGAGCGCGCGCAGGCGGGTGCGGATCCGCCCGAGACGCGCTTCGATATGCTCCAGCCAGCGCGGAAAGTAGGTCAGCGACAAGGTATGCGGCACGGCGAACTCGATGGTCGCCGCCGGCACGCCGCCCTGCCCGCGCAACAGCGTGCGCGCCTCGTGGAACTGCGAGAGCATCGCGAGCGCCTGCTCGTAGAAGACCTGGCCGGCCTGCGTGAGGCGCGTCGGATAGACGGACCGATCGATCAGTTCGGTGCCGAGCCACGCTTCGAGCGCCTGGATGCGGCGTGAGAAGGCGGGTTGCGTGATATGCCGTAATTCAGCGGAGCGGCTGAAGCTGCGCGTCTCCGCGAGCGAAACGAAGTCTTCGAGCCATTTGAGTTCCATGCTTCGTCGTGCGCGCAATGCGCCTGTGGCGGCAAAACACGCATTTTATCGACACACGGGCGACGCAGGCCCGCTGCTCAGCGCGATCTTCAAACCCTCGCCGCATCGCGCTGATCCGCCGCCGCTTCTCCGGTCTTCTGCTGCTGCAACGCCCACATCTGCGCGAACAGACCACCCGCATCGAGCAACTCGGCGAACGTGCCGCGTTCCACGATGCGCCCATGATCCATCACGATGATCTGCTGAGCATGCACCACCGTCGACAGCCGATGCGCAATGATCAGCGTGGTCCGCTCCCGCGCAATCGAATCCAGTTCGCGCTGGATGGCGCGCTCGGACTTCGAATCGAGCGCCGACGTGGCTTCATCGAAAATCAGGATCGGCGGGTTCTTGAGCAGCGTGCGCGCAATGGCGACACGCTGCTTCTCGCCGCCCGAGAGCTTCAGCCCGCGTTCGCCGACCGGCGTGTCATAACCCGCCGGCAAGGCCTCGATGAAATCGTGGATATGCGCCGCACGCGCCGCCGCGATCACTTCGTCGCGGCTCGCGGAAGGACGGCCGTACGCGATGTTGTAATAGATCGAATCGTTGAACAGCACCGTGTCCTGCGGCACGATGCCGATCGCCGCGCGCAGCGAGTCCTGTGTGACGTCGCGAATGTCCTGTCCGTCGATGCGGATGGCGCCGCCCTGCTCGCGCTCGAGATCGTAAAAGCGGAACAGCAGGCGTCCGAGCGTCGACTTCCCCGAGCCGCTGTGCCCGACCACCGCGGTCGTGGTGCCGGCGGCAATCGTGAAATCGACGTCATGCAGGATGGTCCGCGCGCGTTCATAGGCGAAGCTCACGTGCTCGAAGCGCACTTCGCCGCCGCGCACCGCGAGCGCTTGCGCATCCGGCGCGTCGGGCACTTCCCGGCCCGCGCCGAGCAGCGTGAACATGCGGTCCATGTCGGTCAGCGCCTGCTTGAGCTCGCGATACACGACACCCAGGAAATTGAGCGGTATATACAGCTGCAACATGAAGGTGTTGATCAGCACGAGATCGCCGAGCGTCAGGCGGCCGGCCATCACGCCCTGCGTCGCGCGCCACAGGATGAACACGAGCCCGACGCCGATGATCGTCTGCTGGCCGAAGTTGAGCATCGACAGCGAGCGCTGCGACTTGATCGCGGCCGCGCGATAGCGCTGCAGATTCTCGTCGTAGCGGCGCGTTTCCCATTCTTCGTTGCCGAAGTACTTGACGGTCTCGTAGTTGAGCAGCGAATCGATCGCGCGCGAATTCGCCTTCGAATCGAGATCGTTCATCGTGCGGCGGTAATGCGTGCGCCACTCCGTCACCTTCACGGTGAAGACGATGTACGTCACCAGCGCGATCCCCGTGACGATCGCGTAATACGCTTCGTACTTGGTCACGAAGAACGCCAGCACGAGGCCGACTTCGACGAGCGTCGGCAGGATGCTGTACAGCGAATAGGAAACGAGTTGCTGGATGCCGCGCGTGCCGCGCTCGATGTCGCGCGACATGCCGCCCGTCTGCCGCTCCAGGTGAAAGCGCAGCGACAGCGAATGCAGATGCCGGAACACGCGCAGCGCGAGTTGCCGCACGGCGCTTTCGGTGACCTTGGCGAACAGCAGTTCGCGCAGTTCGGTGAACAGCGAGGTGGAGAGCCGCGCGGCCGCATAGGCGACCACCAGCAGCCCGATGCCGCCGATCAGCACGATCCCCGGCGCATCCGTCGCGCGGCCGAGCGCGGTCAGATGCTGCACGGAAGACAGGCCATCGACGATCTTCTTCATCACGATCGGCACGCCCAGGTTCGCGACCTTCGCGCCGATCAGGCAGGTCAGCGCGAACGCGACGCGCCATTTGTACGTGGTGAGATAAGGCAGCAGCGAACGGATCGTCTGCCAGTCGTTGCGCGGGCCCTGGGGCACGGGCCCGGGCTCTCGGTTGGACGTGCGGCGCATGAGTATCGTGGGGCAAGCGCGCCGCTTCCAGCCGGAATGCGGCGCCGGGTAACGCATCGGTCGGCGGGGCGGGAGCCGGTCTCGCGCAGGCTTTCCCGTACAATTTATGGCAAGCGCCCGGCGCCGCTGCAAGTTGCCGCGCGGCCGGAAGCGCATCCATCTAACGGCATTGTCGCAGAAGGCCCAAGGGGCCGCTTGCGCCGGCCGCCCGCTCCTCCCTCGCCAACCGGAAACCTGCCATGACCGAGCAATCCAATCTTCCCCAGAAGCAGGTCGCGCTGCGCGTCGTGCCGCAACCCGCCGACGCCAACGTCCACGGCGACGTCTTCGGCGGCTGGATCATGGCGCAGGTGGACATCGCCGGCTCCATTCCCGCGAGCCGCCGCGCCAACGGACGCGTCGCGACCGTGGCGGTGAATTCGTTCCTCTTCAAGCATCCGGTATTCGTCGGCGACCTGCTTAGCTTCTATGCCGACATCGTGAAGACCGGCAACACGTCGGTCACCGTATCGGTCGAGGTCTATGCGCAGCGCATGAGCCTCGCCGAAGAGGTCGTCAAGGTAACGGAGGCGACGCTCACCTACGTCGCGACCGACCGCGACCGCCGTCCGCGCGTCCTGCCGCCGCTCGACTGACGCGCCTCAGCTCGGCAGCACGCCCTGTTGCAAGAGGCCCGGAATCGCTTCGTGCGGCATCGGGCGCGAGAAGAAGAAGCCCTGCATTTCGTCGCAGTCGCGGGCGCGCAGGAACTCATGTTGCGCGGAGGTTTCGACGCCTTCCGCGATCACCTGCAACTCCAGCGAATGCGCGAGCGCGATGATCGCCGAGGTGATGGTTTCGTCGTCGCTCGACGCGCCGATGTCCGCGACGAACGAGCGGTCGATCTTCAACCGGTGCACCGGGAAGCGCTTCAGATAGGACAGGCTCGAATAGCCGGTGCCGAAGTCGTCGATGGCAATGCCGATCCCGAGCGCGGATAGCTCGGACAGCATCGTGATCGCTTCCTCGGCGTTGCGCATGATCGCGCTTTCGGTGAGTTCGAGTTCGAGATAGCGCGGTTCCAGTCCGGTTTCATCCAGCACGGACGTGACCAGCCGCGCGATGTCGCGTTGCTGGAAATGGCGCGCCGACAGATTCACCGACACGCGCGCGGCCGGCAGGCCGGCGTCCTGCCAGGCCTTGTTCTGGCGGCACGCCTCGCGCAGCACCCACTCCGACAGCGGCCCGATCAAGCCGCTCTCTTCCGCGACCGGAATGAACGACGCCGGCGACACGAGCCCCTGTTCCGGGTCGTGCCAGCGCACGAGCGCCTCGATGCCGACAATCTGGCGCGTCGTCATGTCCACCTGCGGCTGATAGTGCAGCAGGAACTCGCCGTCGCGCAGCGCACGCCGCAGACGGCGTTCGAGATTCATGCGCGCGCCGACGCTCGCGTTCATCTCCGGCTGATAGAACTGATAGGTGTTGCGGCCCATGTCCTTCGCGCGGTACATCGCGAGGTCGGCCTTCTTCATCACGGTCTCGGCGTCGTCGCCGTCCTGCGGATAGAGACTCGCGCCCATGCTGCAACCCACGTACAGCTCGGTGTCGTCGATCCACACCGGCTCCGAGATGGCCGCGCGCGTACGCTCCATCCACGCAATCAGGCCGGCTTCGTCGGTCAGGTCGGGCAGCACGATCACGAACTCGTCGCCGCCATGGCGCGCCACCGTGTCGCTGGTGCGCGCCGTGCGGGCGAGCCGTTCCGCGATCACCGCGAGCAGGCGGTCGCCGACGCTGTGGCCCAGGCTGTCGTTGACGTTCTTGAAGCCGTCGAGGTCCATGAACACGACTGCGATCTTGGTCTCGCGCCGCCGCGCCGCTTCGATCGCGTGCTGCAGGCGGTCCTTCAGCAAATTGCGGTTCGGCAGGCGCGTGAGCGTGTCGTAGTTCGCCTGGTATTCGAGCTCTTCCTGATAGCGCATCAGGTCGGTCACGTCGTTGATGATGCCGATGTGATGCGTCGTCAGTCCCTGCGCATTCGGCACGGGCGCGACGAACAGCTGGTTCCAGAACAGCGCGCCGTCCTTGCGATAGTTGCGCACCACGACGCTCGCTTCGAGGTTGACATCGAGCGCGCGGCGGATCGCCGTGAGGCCGTCCTGCTCGCCGTCCGGACCATGCAGGAAACGGCAGTCCTGGCCGATGACCTCGCTCGGGTCATAGCCGGTGATGCGCTTGAACGCCGGATTCGCGTACTCGATGACATTCGCGCCGTCCACCACGCCCGTGATCAGGATGGCGTTGACGCTGGCGTCGAGCGCGCGGCTTTGCAGGCGCAGCGCCAGTTCGGCGCGCTTGTGGTCGGTGACGTCGTGATACGAGCCGAGCACGCCGATGGTCTGCCCTTCGCCGTCGAGCAGCGGCAGCTTGCTGGTGACGAGCGTGCGCAGTTGCTCGCCGATCACGATGTCGCGCTCGAAGTGCATCTTGGGCACGGTCGTGACGATGACTTCTTCATCGTCGGCGCGCACGACATCCGCAAGCGCGCCCCACGGCAATTCGTAATCCGTCTTGCCGATGACCTGCTCGTTGTACGCCAGGCCCGCGTCGCGCGCGAAGGCGTTGTTGCAGCCGAGATAGCGCAGGTCGCGATCCTTCCAGAACACGCGCTGCGGAATGTTGTCGATGACGGCTTCGAGCATCTCGTTCGAACGGCGCGCCTCGGCTTCCGCGTTGATGCGGTCGGTCACGTCGTTGGCCAGCATGAAGATGCCGGGCCGGTTCGAATATACGAGCGAGTGATGCGAGACATCGGCGGCGATGATCGAACCGTCCTTGCGCCGATAGCGCCATACGCCCGCCGAGGCCTGTCCCGCATTCGCCCGCTCGCCGGTCTCGCCCGCACTGCGCGCGAGCCGGGCGGCGAAGCTGTCGAAGTCGTCGGCGTGATGCAGGTCGCGCAGCGTCATGCCGAGAAACGCGGGTTCATCGAAGCCGAAGTGGGCGAGCGCCGCCGGATTAACCGCGATGAAACGCATGGTCTCGCGATCGACGATCCACATCGGCACCGGATGCGCCTCGAACAGGCTGCGGAAGCGCTCGTTGCTGCGCTGCCGCGCCCGCTCGATGCCGAGCTTCTCGCTCGACTGGCGCTCGTTGCTGGCGAACAGATAGATGAGCACCGCGCTGCCGGCGAGCATCGTGAAGATCAGCAGCAGCATCGCGCCGCTGGAGGCCTGCGCGGATTCGTCGAGCGCCGCAATGGTCGCGTTGTCGATTCTCGTGCGCACCGCCGACAGTTCTTCATCCACCGCCTGCTGGTCTTCGCCGAGCGTCACGAAGGCGGCGTCGGCCCAGGCGCGGGAAGCGTCGGGCGGTGCATGACGGGCGTGTTCGAACGCCTGATTGGCGTCGCGCCGCAACATGGAGGCGCGCGTGGCGAGCGCCTCGAATGCGCCGCTCATGCCGGGCTCGATCGAGAGCTGCGCGCGCAGGCCGCTTTCGAGCGCATCGAGGTGGGCTTCGCGCTCCAGGTGCCGCGCTTCGGTCTCGGCCACGCCGGTGGCCTCGAAGCGGCTGAGCTCGGGCAGCGCCTCGCCGAGCGTGCTGCGGTAGGCGCCCAGATCGCGCATGAGGCTCATCGAGCGCAGGGTGCGCGCATCGCTTTCGCGCAGTCCGCCAATGCGCTCGCAGGCGACGAAAGCGTTTGCGCCGAGCGCGGCCAGCACCACGGCGATGTTGACGAGCAAACCCCTGGAGAGGAAACGAGTCATGCGGCGGGCGTATCCCTTTGGTGCGCGTCGGACGCGGCTCGAAGAGACGCGCCCACGCGGTTGCGCGTTGTGAGAAACGCTCACATCGCGACTATTGGATAACGCCCAATATCGGCAGCAACAGCCCCGTATTTAGGGCTTGTTGCCGAATAATATGATCAATGCGTCAGCAAAACGTTTGCGAGCACTGCTCGTCATTCCAGGAGGCCGAACTCGCGCATGGCCGGCAGGAAGTCGTGATTGACCTTGTCCGTGTTGCGCGAGAGTTTCGCCAGCGCGTAGCGCTGGAAACGGTCGAGTTTGCCCCAGTGGGAAAGACTCGGCGCGCTCACGCCGCACAGGCTGCTTTGACGGATGACGGTCTCGGGCACGGCATCGGCGTGAGCCCAGACCGGATCCGGATCGCGCTCGATCTTCTCGGGTGCGGTGTTCGCATGCGTCTTCATCATCTCTTCGAGCGCGAGGTCGAAGTTCTTCTCGACTTCGGCTTCGTCTTCGACGGGAAAGCGCGCAAGCAATACGCGATCGTCATACGGAAGCTGCTGCCACTCGTCGAGCGTGATGCGCATGCCGAAGCGATCGAGATTGAAGCGCACGGCAAGCGGAATGAAGCGCAGATTCTCTGAAGATTCGACTTCGAATCCAAAGAGTCGCGCGGCGTCATAAAGTCCCATAACAAGCCTCGTTGGATTGAGGGCGTGCGCGACGCGCAGTGCCGCCTTAAGTTATTGTAGGGCCTTGGATCTGGCTGGAACCGTTGCAAACGAGCCGCTGGGCGCACCTTGAAAACGCGCGAACAGCAAGCACAGGCAGCAAGTCGCATACCCGACTTTACTCGAAGAAGCGGTCAGGAGCAGTAAAAGTGAGCCAACTCGAAACCGACGATCAACCCGGCTTCGTCGAGCGTCCGGTGCGCCGGCATCGCGCGGGCGCAAGTTCGGTGGCGGCCGACCAGGTCGGCCAGGAATGGCCGGTCGCGCTGGTGTACAACGGCATCTCGCACGCGGTCATGATGTGTACGCCGCGCGATCTCGAAGCGTTCGCCGTGGGCTTCTCGCTGACCGAGGGCATCATCGAACGCGGCAGCGACATCCACGACATTGAGGTCACGTTTCACGAACACGGCGACGTGCTGCCGCATGCCGAAGTGCAGCTGCAAGTCGTGCAGCAGTCGTTCATGGCGCTGAAGGACAAGCGCCGCGCCATGGCCGGCCGGACCGGCTGCGGCGTGTGCGGGATCGAAAGCATCGAGTTGCTGGATCTGCAGCCCGAACGCGTGCCGGACACTGGTTTTCTCGCGCGTCTCGCGCCGGATGCCATCGAACGCGCGGCGCGCGACCTGTCCGCGCATCAGGTGCTGTCGAAGCTGACGGGCGGCCTGCACGCCGCCGCGTGGTGCGATGAAACGGGCGCGATCCGCTGCGCGTTCGAGGACGTCGGCCGTCACAACGCGCTCGACAAGCTCATCGGCCATCTGGTCCTGCAACGGCAGGACACGACGCAAGGCTTCGTGTTCCTGTCGAGCCGCGCGAGCTACGAGCTCGTGCGCAAGTCGGCGCGCGTCGGCGTGCCGATGATCGCGACCATCTCCGCGCCAACGTCACTGGCCATCGCCATCGCGAAACAGGCGGGCTTGCGGCTCGTCAGCTTCGCGCGCGAGAACAGCTTCGTCGAATACGACGTCGAGTGAAACGGCTCACTCGAACTTGCTGAAGTCCGGCTTGCGCTTCTCGAAGAACGCCTGGAAGGCCTCGCGTGCCTCGGGCGCAGCCAGCATGCGGGCGAAGTGCGCGGCCTCGTCCGCCATGCGCGCGGTCACTTCGCCGGACTGCGCACCCTTCATCAGCGACTTGGTCACACGCAGCGACGACGCCGGCAGCAACGCGAGCCGCCGAGCCTTTTCGAAGGCGTAGGAATCGAGTTGCGCGGCATCGAGCGCGCCGTTCACGAAGCCCATGGCGATCGCCTCGTTCACGTCGAACGCCTCGCCCAGCAGCAGCTTTTCCGCCGCGCGCTGATAACCCGCCACACGTGGCAACAGCAGGCTCGACGCCGCTTCCGGACACAAGCCGAGCTGCGCGAACGGCAGCGAGAACTTCGCGTCCGGACTGGCGTAGACGAGATCGCAATGCAGCAGCATCGTCGTGCCGATGCCCACCGCCGTGCCGCCCACCGCCGCAACCAGCGGCTTGGGAAAGCCGCTCAGACGCCGCAGGAACTGGAACACGGGCGCGTCGAGGCCCTTGGGCGGATCGTTCAGGAAGTCGTCGAGATCGTTGCCCGCGCTGAAGACGCCGCCGTTCGCGCGAATCAGCGCCGCGCGCACGGTCGGGTCCATCTCGGCTTCGTACAGGCCGTCGGCCATTTCCTGATACATCGGCGCGGTGATCGCGTTCTTCTTGTCCGGACGATTGAGCACGATGCTCAGCACGCCGTCCGCGCGTTCGATCTGAATCTCCATGCGCTGCCTCCTTGTACCGGCGCGCGAGCCGTTGCAGAACGCCGGCTCGCGCACCGTTCGCGTCAAAGCCGTTCGATGATCCCCGCCGCGCCCATGCCGGTGCCGACGCACATCGTCACCATGCCGTACTTCAGGTTGCGCCGGCGCAGGCCGTGCACGACGGTCGCCGCGCGAATTGCGCCGGTCGCGCCGAGCGGATGGCCCAGCGCGATCGCGCCGCCGAGCGGATTGACTTTCGCGGTATCGAGACCGAGATCGCCGATCACCGCGAGCGCCTGCGCCGCGAAGGCTTCGTTCAGTTCGATCCAGTCGAGATCGTCCTGCTTCAGGCCCGCGGCCTTCAGCGCGGCCGGAATCGCTTCCTTCGGCCCGATGCCCATGATCTCCGGCGGCACGCCGCGCACGGCGAAGCTGACGAAGCGCGCCAGCGGCGTCAGGTTGAACTGCTTCAGGATCTTCTCCGACACGACGATCAACGCGCCCGCGCCGTCCGACGTCTGCGAACTGTTGCCGGCCGTGACCGAGCCTTTATTGGCGAACACGGGACGCAGCTTGCCGAGTCCTTCCACCGAGGTCTCGGCACGCGGACCTTCGTCGAGGGCGATCTCGCGCGTGTTGGTGCGCACCTGACCCGAGGCGAGATCCGGAAAGCGTTCGTTGAGCGTGTAGGCGGCGATCTCGTCGGCGAATTCGCCTGCCTGCTGCGCGGCCAGCGCGCGCCGATGCGACTCCGCCGCGAACGCGTCCTGCGCCTCGCGGCTCACCTTCCAGCGCTCCGCGACCTTCTCCGCCGTCAGGCCCATGCCGTACGCGATGCCGACGTCCTCATTGCGCTCGAAGATATGCGGCGACAGCGAAGGCTTGTTGCCCATCATCGGCACCATGCTCATCGATTCGCAACCGCCCGCGATCATCGCATCGGCCTCGCCGACACGAATGCGGTCGGCTGCCATCGCGAGCGCCGTCAGGCCCGACGCGCAGAAGCGGTTCACCGTGACGCCGCCGACCGTGTTCGGCAGGCCCGCCAGCAACGCGCCCATGCGCGCCACGTTGAGGCCCTGCTCGGCCTCGGGAATCGCGCAACCGATGATGGCGTCCTCGATCACGCTGGTGTCGAGTCCGGGCGCTTGCGCGACGGCGTTCCTGATCGCGTGGACCAGCAACTCGTCCGGGCGCGTGTTCCTGAACACGCCGCGCGGCGCCTTGCCGATCGGCGTGCGGCTCGCGGCGACGATGTATGCGTCTTGCAGTTGTTTGCTCATTGTGTGCAGCTCCTGTATGTCGCTATGTCGCGCGGGTCAGTTGCGGACCGGCTTGCCGGTCTGCAACATGCCCATGATCCGCTCCTGCGTCTTCTGCGTGCCGAGCAGCTCGACGAAGGCGCGGCGCTCCAGCGCGAGGAGCCATTCCTCGTCGACGAGACTGCCCGCCTCCACTTCCCCGCCGCACACCGCTTCCGCGATGCGGCTCGCGATCAGATAGTCGTGGTCGCTGATGAAGCGGCCGTCGCGCATGTTGACGAGCGACGCCTTGATCGTCGCGATCGCCGAGCGGCCCGCCACCGGCACCTGCTTCACGCGCAGCGGCGGCCGGTAGCCGGCATCGCTCAACGCGCGCGCTTCCTTCTTCGCGATGTCGAGCAGTTCGTGGACGTTGAAGACGATGGTGTCGGTGGGCTTCAGGTAGCCCATCGCGCGGGCATCGAAGGCGGAGGACGAGACTTTCGCCATCGCCGCGTTCTCGAACGGCTTCTGCAGGAACTTGAGCAGGTCGCTGGTGGCATTGACGGCGGCCGCTGCCTCCGCCGCGCGCAACGCCGCTTCCTTCAGGCCGCCGCCCGCCGGCACCAGGCCGACGCCCACTTCAACCAGCCCGATATAGCTTTCGACGTGCGCCACGCGCTTCGCCGACTGCAACAGCAGCTCGCAGCCGCCGCCCAGCGCGAGACCGGACACTGCCGACACGACCGGCACGTTCGCGTACTTCACGCGCAGCATCCCTTGCTGGAACTTCGCGACGAATGGCTCGATGCCCTTGGCGCCGCCCATCATGAACGCGGGCATCGCCTCTTCGAGATTCGCGCCCGCCGAGAACGGGCCGCCCGGCGTACCGAGTTGCAGCGAGCTCGGCTGCCAGATCACCACGCCGCGATACTCCTTCTCGGCGAGTTCGATGGCCTGCGTGAGGCCGTCGATCACACCCGGCCCGATCGTGTTCATCTTCGTCTTGAACGAGACGATCACGATGTCGCCCTGCTCGCGGTCGAGCCATGCGCGCATGCTTTCGGTCTCGAACAGCGTCTTGCCGGAGGTCTTCGGATTCGCACCGGTCTCGCCGATCAGCGGCGCGCGGAATACCTGCTTGCCGTAGACCGGCAGCGTCGAGCGCGGCACGAAGCGGCGTTCAGCAGGCGACCACGATCCTTCGTCCGAATGCACGCCCTTTTCCGCGACCGGACCGTCGAGCACCCATGCCGGCAGCGGCGCGTTCGAGAGCGCCTTGCCCGCGTCGATGTCTTCCTGCACCCAGCGCGCGACCTGTTGCCAGCCCGCTGCCTGCCAGCTTTCGAACGGCCCCTGGTTCCAGCCGAAGCCCCAGCGGATGGCGAGATCGACGTCGCGCGCGTTGTCCGCGATCGATTCCAGATGCACCGCGATGTAGTGGAACACGTCGCGGAAGATCGCCCACAGGAATTGCGCCTGTTTGTTGTCGGTCTCGCGCAGCAGCTTGAAGCGCTCGGCGGGCGGACGCTTGAGAATGCGGCCGATCAGCTCGTCGGCCTTTGCGCCGCCCTCGACGTATTGCGCCGTCTTCGGATCGAGCACCTTGATCGACTTGCCTTCCTTGCGATAGAAACCCGCGCCCGTCTTCTGGCCCAGCGCGCCGTTCTTGACCAGCGCTTCCAGCACGGGCGGCGTCTTGTAGACGGAGAAGAACGGGTCGTCCGGCAGGTTGTCCTGCATCGTCTTGATGACGTGCGCCATGGTGTCGAGCCCGACGACATCCGCCGTGCGGAAGGTCGCCGACTTGGCGCGGCCCAGACGCGCGCCGGTGAGATCGTCGACTTCGTCGAAACGCAGGCCGAACTTCTCCGCTTCCGCGATTACCGCGAGAATCGAAAACACGCCCACGCGGTTCGCAATGAAATTGGGCGTGTCCTTCGCGCGGACCACGCCCTTGCCGATCACGCTCGTCAGGAAGGTTTCGAGCTGGTCGAGAATGACGGGTTGCGTCGCCGCGGTCGGGATCAGTTCAACCAGATGCATGTAGCGCGGCGGATTGAAGAAATGCACGCCGCAGAAGCGCGCCTTCAGCTCGTCCGAAAAGCCCTCCGACAGTGCCGTGATCGACAGGCCCGAGGTGTTGCTCGCGAAGATCGCGTGCGGCGCGATGTGCGGCGACACCTTCTTGTAGAGATCGTGCTTCCAGTCCATGCGCTCGGCAATCGCCTCGATCACGAGATCGCATTCGGCGAGCTTGGCGATGTCGTCGTCGTAATTCGCCGGCTCGATGTAGTGCGCGTCTTCCTTGATGCCGAACGGCGCCGGCGACAGCTTCTTCAGGTTCTCGATGGCCTTCAGTGCAATGCCGTTCTTCGGGCCTTCCTTCGCGGGAAGATCGAAGAGCAGGACGGGCACGCGCGCGTTGATCAGGTGCGCGGCAATCTGCGCGCCCATCACGCCCGCGCCGAGCACGGCGACTTTGCGAATGTTGAGGGTGCTCACGGGTAAGCCTCCGGGATTACGGGTTTGCTTCGAAATGAAAGGCGTGGCGCACGCCGCGTTCCACCATGGATCTCGCAGCGTGCGTGAGACTCGCTCAGAACAGCGCTTCGTCGTAGTCCATCATCGGCTTGGCGCCGGCGCGCGCGGCGCGGATGGTCGAAGCCGTTTCCGGCAGGAGCTTGGCGAAATAGAAGCGCGCAGTGGCGAGCTTGGCCTTGTAGAAGGCATCGCCTGATGCGGCGTTGTCCAGCGCGACGCGCGCCATGCGCGCCCAAAAGTACGAGAACACCAGATGGCCGACCGTGCGCAGATACGGCACCGCGGCCGCGCCCACTTCGTCGGGGTTCTGCATCGCCTTCATGCCGATTTCCATCGTCAGCTTCTGCACCTTCTCGCCGATATCCGCGAGCGGATTGATGAACTCCTGCATCTCCGGCTTCACGCCTTCCTGCTCGACGAAGTCCGCCACCAGCTTGCCGAAGCGCTTGAGCTTCGCGCCCATGTCGCCCAAGATCTTGCGGCCCAGCAGGTCCAGCGCCTGGATCGAATTCGTACCCTCGTAGATCATGTTGATGCGCGCATCTCGCACGTATTGCTCCATGCCCCACTCGGAAATGAAGCCGTGGCCGCCGTAGATCTGCATGCCCATGTTCGTGCCTTCGAAGGCGTTGTCGGTCAGGAAGGCCTTGATGACCGGCGTCAGCAGCGCGACGAAATCCGCGGCCTCGCGGCGCACGGCTTCGTCCGAATGGGAGAGCTCCTTGTCGATGTTCAGCGCCGCCCAGTAGCTGAACGCGCGGCCCGCTTCGGCATAGGCCTTTTGCGTGAGCAGCATGCGGCGCACGTCGGGATGCACGATGATCGGATCGGCGGGCTTGTCCGGCGCCTTCGGCCCGGTCAGCGAGCGCATCTGCAGACGCTCCCTCGCGTACACGAGCGAGTTCTGATACGCGACTTCGGTGAGACCGAGCCCCTGCATGCCGACACCCAGACGCGCGGCGTTCATCATCACGAACATCGCGTTCAAGCCTTTGTTTGCTTCTCCGACGAGCCAGCCATGCGCGCCGTCGAGATTCATCACGCAGGTCGCGTTGCCGTGAATGCCCATCTTGTGCTCGATCGAGCCGCACTTGATGCCGTTGCGTGCGCCCGGCGCGCCGTGCGCATCCGGCACGAACTTCGGCACGATGAAGAGCGAGATGCCCTTGGTGCCCGTCGGCGCGCCCGGCAGACGCGCCAGCACCAGATGGACGATGTTCTCGGCCATGTCGTGCTCGCCGCTCGAAATGAAGATCTTCGTGCCGGTGAGGGCGTAGGAGCCGTCGGCGTTCGGCTCGGCCTTCGTGCGCAGAATGCCGAGGTCCGTTCCGCATTGCGGTTCGGTCAGGCACATCGTGCCGGTCCACACGCCCGAGACGAGCTTCGCCAGATACACCGATTTCTGCTCCGGCGTGCCGTGCGCGTGCAGGCATTCATACGCGCCGTGCGACAGGCCTGGGTACATCGTCCAGGCCTGATTCGCGGAGTTGAGCATCTCGTAGAGCGCGTTATTGACGAACGCGGGCAGGCCCTGGCCGCCGTACTCGGGATCGCAGCCCAGTGCCGGCCAGCCGGCCTCCACATACTGCCGGTAAGCTTCCTTGAAGCCGGACGGCGTCTTCACGACGCCGTCGCCCTCGTAGGTGCAGCCTTCGCGATCGCCGCTCTGGTTGAGCGGAAACACCACTTCCGAACAGAACTTGCCGGCTTCCTCGAGCACCTGGTTGATGGTGTCGGCGTCGAGGTCCGCATGGCTGGGCATGCTTTTCAGTTCGGCTTCGACGTTCAGCACCTCGTGCAGGACGAATTGCATGTCGCGAAGGGGGGCGGCGTACTGTCCCATGAGTCTCTCCAGGTTTCCAGGCTTCTCGTTGCGCGCCGCCTGACCGCTCCAGCCTGTGACTTTTGGGCGGCGCCGCTAACGCGTGTCGGTATGTTGCGAAGTCAGATTGACCGTCCCATTCGCGACCGGCGACACGCCGGTTTCGACGGCCGTACGCGGCAACTGATACGAGACGATCGTCTTTTCCAGCGCGTCCCGCGTCAGTTGCACGGCTTCCGGAAGATGCAGGAAGCGCGCGTCGTGATGCAGGCCGAGCGTAAAGCTGTACAGCTCGAAAAGCATCAGCTGCGGATCAGTCTCCGCTTTCAGATGCCCCTCGTCCTTCGACTGGCGGATCGCGCGCAGCAACGCCTCGCGCCACATGCTCACGCTGTGCACCAGCTGCTCGCGCACCGCGCTCGCGGCGCGGTCGTCGTACTCGACCGCCCCGCTGATATAGATACAACCCGTGGTCACTTCCTGGATGCGCTTCTCCATCCAGCGATTCATCATCGCGCGCAAGCGCGGCAGGCCGCGTGCTTCGCGCAGGCTCGGAAAGAACACCTCGTCCTCGAAGCGCCGGTGGTACTCGCGCACCACCTCCACCTGCAAATCCTCGCGCGACCCGAAATGCGCAAACACACCGCTCTTACTCATCTGCATCCGCTCGGCCAGAAGGCCGATGGTCAGCCCTTCCAGACCGTCCCGACTTGCCAAGTCCAGCGCTGCGTCGAGAATCGCGGCCCGCGTCTGTTCGCCTTTTCGCATGATGTCCCTACCGTTCTTATATGACCCGTGAAATCGAACGGCCGTTCTATTATTATGGCCGGACCAAGGTGAAACAAGCAATTTTTTAGAAACGCGTATCTAAAAATAGTCGAACAATGTCTTTAGGATAAGTCTCAACATTGCCCGCGCACATTGTCGCGTTTTAATTACGGACTGCCTGTAAGTGACTGCCCGACTTCCCAGTTCGTGGGAGCCACGTGCGCGTTTCTAAAATGGTTATTCTTGCGCAATCGTTGCGAGATGACAGATTAATCGTACTGCCCAATGGTGATGACCTTCATCATCAGACGATACGTGTTATACGCAAACCAATTAAGCACCCGCTCCGTAACGGGACGCGCCACATAATGCTTTTCATCGATGCGCCGGCCTTCATCGAAGGCTTTCAGAATGGCATCGTGCAATCCGGCAATTTCAGGATGATTGACGAGCACCATGTTGGCCTCGTTGTTGAGCACGAGCGAGAGCGCATCAAGATTGGATGAGCCGATGGTCGCCCAGTCCGCATCGACCACGGCCACCTTGCCGTGGAGCATGGTCTTCTCGTATTCCGCGATCCGCACGCCGTGCTTCAGCAGATTGCCGTAGAGAAACGGCGTTGCGTAGTCCAGCGCGACGAATTCCTTGCGCCCGATCACCAGCGACACGCGCACGCCGCGCCTGGCCGCATACACGAGCGCGCGGCGCAGCCGGCGGCCCGGCATGAAATAAGGATTCGCAAGCAACACTTCGCGTTCGGCATGGGCGATGGCGCGCAGATAAGCCTTTTCGATGGCGCGCCGGTTCAGCAGGTTGTCGCGCGCGACGAACGCCACGCATGGCCGGTCCACCGCGTGGATTTCGCCGAGACGCGCCCGCCGGCGCGCCACCATCGCGCGCTTCGCGCTCCAGCGGGTCGGCTGCGCCTCGGGTTCGCAGCCCGGCGGCGTTTCCTTTTGCGGCGGCTTCACGCCGAGCCGGATACGCTGCCATTGCGTCTCGAAGGCCTCGCGCACGTCCTTCACCACCGGCCCTTGCGCTTCCATCGCGAAGTCCCAGCGCGGACGCTCCAGTTGCGTGCCGTTCTGGTCGTAATCGTCGACGATGTTGATGCCGCCGCAATACGCGTAGGTGTCGTCGATCAGCGCGAGCTTGCGATGCGTGCGCGACCAGCCCTGCGGCCCGAACAGCAGATGCGGGTTGTAGATGCGATGCTCGACGCCCCGTTCCTGCCACAGCGTGAACATCGGAAGCTTGCTTCCGGTGCCGATGCCGTCCGTGATCACGCGCACCTTGACGCCGCGGTCCGCGGCGCGGATGAGCGCGTCGGACACGGCGCGGCCCATGTCGTCGTTGGCGAAGATGTAGGTTTCGAGCGAGACCGACTGGCGCGCCGCATCGATCCGTTCGATCAGCGCCGGAAAGAACTGCACGCCGCCCTTGAAGATGCGCACGTGGTTGCCGGCGGTGAAGCAGAAGCGCGGCGGACGACGGCCGGAGAACATGGCCTGGCGCAGCCGTTTGAAACTGCGCGTGGGACGCATGCCGATCATCGGTTATGCGCCGCGAGGCGTTCGGGCAATTGCAGGATCGCTTCCCGGTTCGACCACGAGAAGCAGGCGTCGGCGGCCTCGCGCAATGGCAGCCAGCGGTGCGCGGTGTGTTCGCGCGGGGCGAGGATCACTTCGAGACAATGCGGCACGAGCAGGCTGAACTGATGCTCGGTGTTGCGCACGACACCGTCCGCATAGCGATGCCGCCACTGCGGATAGATGTCGTACTGGATGCTGTGATGCCAGTCGAGCAGCGCCTGCTCCGGCACGAGACTTCCACCGATCACGATGCCCGTCTCTTCCGCCACTTCGCGCGCGGCGGTCTCCGCGATCGGTTCGTCGATGCGGTCCTTCGAGCCCGTCACCGATTGCCAGAAACCCTTGTGATCCGCGCGCTCGATGACGAGCACATCGAGCTCCGGTGTATGAATGACGACCAACACGGATTCGGGGATTTTGGGCGGCTTCTGCATGTCGGTGTGAACGCGTGTTGCTCTGTTTTGTCTTTGGCCCAAAGACTGTAACGCAAAAAGCGAAAAAGGCGCATCGAGCGCCTTTTTCATCACACCGACAAGCCGATGTGCTTAGTGCGTCTTCTGCTCCGGCTGACGCAGACGGATGTGCAACTCGCGCAGCTGGCGCTCGTCGACTTCGCTCGGCGCCTGCGTGAGCAGATCCTGCGCGCGCTGCGTCTTCGGGAAGGCGATGGTGTCGCGGATCGAATCGGCGCCGGACATCAGCGTGACCACACGATCCAGACCGAACGCGATACCGCCATGCGGCGGCGCGCCGTACTGCAGCGCGTCGAGCAGGAAGCCGAACTTCAGGCGCGCTTCTTCAGCGCTGATCTTCAGCGCGCGGAACACCTTGCTCTGCACGTCTTCCTGGAAGATCCGCACCGAACCGCCGCCGATTTCCCAGCCGTTCAGCACCATGTCGTAGGCCTTCGCAAGGCAGCGGCCCGGATCCGTTTCCAGATACTCGAGATGCTCGTCCTTCGGGCTCGTGAACGGGTGATGCGCGGCCACGTAGCGGTTCTCTTCCTCGTCGTATTCGAACATCGGGAAGTCGATGACCCACAGCGGCTTCCAGCCGGTTTCGAGCAGGCCCGTCGTGCGGCCGAATTCCGAATGACCGATCTTCAGGCGCAGCGCGCCGAGGCTGTCGTTCACGACCTTCGCGCGATCCGCCGCGAAGAAAATGATGTCGCCGTCCTGCGCGCCCGTGCGCTCCATGATGGCGGCCAGCGCCGCGTCATGCAGGTTCTTGACGATCGGGCTTTGCAGGCCGTCGCGGCCACGCGTCGTGTCGTTGACCTTGATCCACGCGAGACCCTTCGCGCCGTAGATGCGCACGAACTCCGTATAACCGTCGATATCGCCACGCGACAGCTCGCCGCCCTTCGGCACGCGCAGCGCCGCGACGCGGCCGTCCTTCGAGTTGGCCGGCATGCTGAACACCTTGAAATCCACGTCCTTCACGGCATCCGTGAGGTCCGCGAATTCGAGCTTCACACGCAGGTCGGGCTTGTCCGAGCCGAAGCGGCGCATCGCTTCCGAGTACAGCATGACCGGGAACTGCTCCGGCAGCGCGACGTCCATCGTCTCCTTGAAGACGTGACGGATCATGTTCTCGAACAGATCGCGGATTTCCTGTTCCGAAAGGAACGACGTTTCGCAATCGATCTGCGTGAATTCCGGCTGACGGTCGGCGCGCAGGTCTTCGTCGCGGAAGCACTTGGTGATCTGGTAGTAACGGTCGAAGTTGGCGACCATCAGCAGCTGCTTGAACAGCTGCGGCGACTGCGGCAGGGCGAAGAACTGGCCCGCGTTCACGCGCGACGGCACCAGGTAGTCGCGTGCGCCTTCCGGCGTGCTCTTGGTGAGCATCGGCGTTTCGATGTCGATGAAGCCTTGCTCGTCGAGATACTTGCGCACTTCCATCGCGACGCGATAGCGCAGGCGCAGGTTCTTCTGCATCTGCGGACGGCGCAGGTCGAGCACGCGATGCGTGAGGCGCGTGGTTTCCGACAAATTGTCGTCATCGAGCTGGAACGGCGGCGTCACCGACGCGTTCAGCACCGTCAGCTCATGACACAGCACTTCGATCTTGCCGCTCGTCAGGTTCGCGTTGACCGTGCCCTCGGGACGGTTGCGCACGACGCCCTTGACCTGCACGCAGAACTCGTTGCGCACGCCTTCGGCGACCTTGAACATGTCGGCGCGGTCCGGGTCGCAGACGACCTGGACGAGCCCTTCGCGATCGCGCAAGTCGATGAAGATAACGCCGCCGTGATCGCGACGGCGATGCACCCAGCCGCACAGCGAGACGGTTTGACCCAGACGGGCCTCGGTCACCAGACCGCAGTATTCAGATCGCATCGACATGATGTTGTGTCTTTCGTTGTTCGTTGATCAACGGCTCGCGCGTTCGGGTCTCGCTCTTTCGCTCGGCGGACTCACGGGGCGCGCGCGCCGGCATTACATCGGCGGCTCGGTGGGGCGGCGGGCTGGCGCTACCTGCGCCGACGCGCTCGGCGCGGGGGCCACCACGCCCATCGAGACGATGTACTTCAGTGCGGCGTCGACAGTCATGTCCAGTTCGACGACCTCGCTTTTCGGCATCATCAGGAAGAAGCCGGATGTCGGGTTCGGCGTGGTCGGGACATAGACGCTCACGTGTTCTTCATCGAGATGATTCAGCACGTCGCCGCCCGGAATCCCGGTAAGAAAACCGATGGTGTACGAGCCCTTGCGCGGATACTCGATCAGCAGCGCCTTGCGGAACGCATTGCCGCTCGACGACAGCAGCGTGTCCGACACCTGCTTCACGCTGGTGTACAGCGGGCCGACCACGGGAATGTGCCGCAGGACCGCGTCCCACCATCCGACGAGCTTCTGCCCGACGAAGTTCTGCGTCAGCAGCCCGACGATGAAGATGAAGGCCAGCGTCAGCACCGCGCCCACGCCCGGCAGATGGAACCCGACGATGCGCTCCGGCTGCCAGGCCTGCGGCAGCAGCAACAGCGTCTGGTCCATGGTGCCGATGACGAGGCCCAGCACCCAGAGCGTAATGGCGAGCGGGACCAGCACCAGGAGGCCGGTGAGGAACACGGATTTCAGCGTAGTCTTTTTCGTCGTCATTTACACGGGGCGAAGGCTGCGCCGGCTCTCGAAAACAGGGGAGATTCGGCTTGGCGGGCGAGCCGCGCCCGATGGAGCGCGCTCGGCGAGGTCACTGCAAGGCCCATCAGGTTCGGGCCGTTCGGGCCGCTCGGGCGGTGCAGACGGCGTTCTCAGGTAGCGTTCTCAGGCGGCGCTGCCCGAAGAAGCGGACGTGCCCGCCGCAGGCTTGGCCGCTTCCGATGCCGGAGCGGCGCTCGCCGGAGCCGTCGTGCCGCCGCCGGATACCGTGCCGCCTTCCGCTTTCGACGCCGCAGCATCCGATCCGTTCGCACCCGCAGCGTTCGATTCAGCGTTGCCGACCTTGCCGTTATTGCCATTCCCGTTGCTGTTTCCGCCGCGGAAATCGGTGACGTACCAGCCCGAGCCCTTCAGCTGGAAACCGGCGGCAGTCACTTGCTTCGAAAACGATTCCTTTCCGCACGCGGGACATTGCGTGAGCGGCGGATCGCTCAGTTTGCGCAACACATCTTTTTCGTGGCCGCAGTCTGCGCAGCGGTAGGCGTAAATCGGCATGGCACTGTTCCTACAATGATCTTTCGACGCTTGCAAAGCCTTGAATTATAGCCGCAAACCAATATTGCCCCGCGATTTTCAGGAACCCGGGACGCGACGTGAACTGGCTCATAGGTCTGGGCCGTTACGGTGAATTCAAGGGGCGAGGATCAGGAACGCCGCCAGGTCATCCAGCGTTCGCGGCCCGCGAATACGGGAATCGAGTCGCTGACCTCGCGCTCCTCGATCAGCTCGAAGTGCGGCGAGAGCAGCGCATCCAGATCGCCGCGCTCGATGCCGAACGGCGGCCCTTTCGGCGTCGCGCCAATGAAGAAGAAGCCGGCGAGCAGCGCACCGGGCGTCAGCAGCGTTGCCATCCGTTCGGCGTAATCCCGCCAGCGATCGCGCGGCAAGGCACAGAGAAAGGCGCGCTCGTACATCCAGTCGATGGCAAATGGCGGCTGATACGCGAAGAAGTCCGCCTGTTCCACCACCGCCGCGTGCGCGCCAAGTTGCTTGCGCGCGGCGTCGACAGCGCCCGGTGCGAAATCGATCGCCCGGACCGGCCAGCCGCGTTCCGCGAGGTACAGCACTTCATAGGCGCTGCCGCAGCCCGGAATCAGCACGTTCTGCGCATCGCGCGCCGCGACGAAAGTCTTGAACGCCTCAGGGACACCGGACTGGTCCCACGGCATGAAGCGCTCGGCGAAACGCTCGTCCCAGAAACCGGGCGAATTCGGATCGCGGTTGTCGAAGTCCGGGACGGCGGGCTGGGTCGGATCGCTCATGTTGGGGGCTCGCTGAAAAGGGTGCGCCGGAGAATCGATCAGGGATGGCCGAGCCACAACATTTGCGCGATCACGATGCCCGCACCCGCAATCGCGATCAGTCCGACGCCCAGAAGCGTCATCAGCAGACGATTGGTGCGCTTCTGCTCGGCCAGCAGCTGGCGCATCGTTTCTTCATTGCCGCCCTTGGGCGCGTCGTGATGTTCCGCCAGCAGATGATGGATCAGGCGGGGCAGTTGCGGAATCGTCTTGCTCCACTGCGGCGCCTCCATCTGCAGGCGCTCGTACCAGCCGCGCCAGCCGATCTGCTCGTTCATCCAGCGTTCCAGATACGGCTTGGCGGTTTTCCACAGGTCGAGTTCCGGGTCGAGCGAACGCCCGAGCCCTTCGACATTCAGCATCGTCTTTTGCAGCAGCACGAGCTGCGGCTGGATTTCGACGTTGAAGCGGCGCGAGGTGGAGAACAGCCGCATCAGCACCTGGCCGAGCGAGATGTCCTTCAGCGCGCGATCGAAATACGGTTCGCAGACGGCGCGGATCGCGCTCTCCAGCTCCTCGACGCGCGTGCTCGGCGGCACCCACCCGGACTCGAGGTGCAGCGTGGCGACGCGGTGGTAATCGCGCTTGAAGAACGCGAGGAAGTTCTGCGCGAGGTAATTCTTGTCGAAGTCCGACAGCGCCCCGACGATGCCGAAATCCAGCGCGATATAGCGGCCGAACGTTGCCGGATCGAGGCTCACCTGGATGTTGCCCGGATGCATGTCGGCGTGAAAGAAGCCGTCACGGAACACCTGCGTGAAAAAGATCTCGACGCCTTCGCGCGCCAGCTTCGGAATGTCCACGCCCGCCGCGCGCAGCGTCTCGACCTGGCTGATCGGCACGCCGACCATGCGCTCCATGACCAGCACGGTCGGCGCGGACAGGTCCCAGTACATTTCCGGCACCAGCAGCAGATCGAGGCCCTGGAAATTGCGGCGCAACTGGCTGCCGTTGGCGGCCTCGCGCATCAGGTCGAGCTCGTCGTGCAGGTATTTGTCGAACTCGGCCACCACCTCGCGCGGCTTCAGGCGCCGGCCGTCCGGCCACAGCCGTTCGGCCCAGATCGCGACGTCACGCAGCAACGCGAGGTCCGAATCGATCACCGGCAACATGCCCGGGCGCAGCACCTTCACCGCCACCGCCTTGCCCGCGTGCTCGCCATTTTTGATCTTGGCAAAATGAACCTGCGCAATCGACGCGCTCGCCACCGGCACGCGCTCGAAATCGTCGAACAACGCGTCGATGGGCGCGCCGAGCGATTTCTCGATGATCGCCACCGCGAGCGCCGAATCGAACGGCGGCACCTGATCCTGGAGCTTGGCGAGTTCGTCGGCGACATCGACGGGCAGCAGATCGCGGCGCGTCGAGAGCACCTGGCCGAACTTCACGAAAATCGGCCCGAGACTCTCCAGCGCGAGACGCAGGCGGATGCCGCGTTCGATATCGAAACGGCGGCCGAACGTCGTGATGCGCATCAGGTAGCGCACGCGACGATCGTTGATGCCGCTCATGACGAGCTCGTCGAGCCCGAAGCGGACGATCGTGAAAAATATCTTGAGAAAACGCAGAAAACGCATGGTTCGGATTCGCTTCAGCTCGTTATTCGTGCGAGTCGCGCACTGACTCGCCGCCGGGTCGCGCTGAAGCGCCGCTTGCCGGATGCTTGGGTTCGCCTGCGTTCACGCCGGCACGTTCGATTCTTTCGATGCGCTTCTCCACACGCGCCAGCGCATCGCGCGCTTTCGACAACTCGGCGTCGAAGGCCGCGAGCGCGCTGCGACGCACGAGCTGCGGACGTTCGTCGAGGAAAAATTCGCTGAAGGTGTCCAGCAGGTTGCGCCCGGTGCGCTGCGCCTGCTCCTGCACCGACCGCGCGACGATGCCCAGCCGATGCGCGGGCGCGTCGCCGATCACGCGCGCCAGGTCTTCCTCCGGATCCCAGCGCAGATGTTCGGCAAGTTTCGCCAGCGTGGTGGCGAATTCGGCGTCGCCCTCGATCCGCACATGCTTCATCACGGCCGCCTGGCCGCCCTGCACGAAGGCCGGCAGCGCGTCGAGCGGCACGGCGATGGTGACGTCGAACTGGGCGGCTTCGGCTTCGGTGGTCGCGGCGAAGAGGCCGTCCGGTTGCACCAAGAGGGCGATGGAAACCGGCGCGCACGACAGTTTCACGCGTTTGGCGGCATAGGGTTTCAGGCGCTCGAGCGCCCACGGCTCGCGCACGAGCAGATGATTCACGGCGGCCGCGAATGCGCCGGAGGCGGTCTTCAAGGCAGGGTTTGCTGCGGGACGGGCGAATTCGTCTGCGTTCGTCATCGGCTGTGAGATGAAAAAACCCGCGCGAGACGCTTCTCGCGCGGGTTCATATTCTACCGCCGCCACCGGCGATCACACTGACGCTTGCCGGTTCCGGCGGGTGCGCCGGCGCCGCGACGCGCTGGACGCGTCCGGCGCGCGGTGACGCTCAGCTGACCTGCTGGATGCCGGCCAGCAGCCAGCCTTCGTTGCCGGACTTCTGCTTGGACAGGTTCCACACCTCGACAAATGGCTCGGCCGCCGATCCTTCCGACTCGCGAATCAGACCATGGAAGCGCACGCTCGCCAGATATTCCTGCGGGCGGTCTTCCACGCCGAGGACGTCGGCGTTGAGCTGCACGACATCGGTACGATTCGGCGCACTGCCGCGCGCTTCGACGTCGAGCTTCACTTCCGCGAACATTTCGGGCGTGGTGAATTCGCGGATGTCGTTCGTGTTGCCACGATCCCAAGCGTCCTGCAGGCGCACGAAGTAGACCTTTGCGTTACGCACGAACGCTTCGGTATCGAAGCCCGCCGGCACGTTCGGATTGACCGCTTGCTGCTGCGGCGCCGATTCGATGTACGTCGCGCCGTAACCGCCCAATTGCTGCGGCACTTGCGCCGGCGCCGGGTCCAGACCCGTGCGCGCGCTTGCGCCGTACGGCGAACCCGAGGACGAGCCTGCACCGGCGTAAGCCGGCGTGTTGCCGCCCTGGGCGCCCTGACGCTTGCGCATGATGAAGCGGAACAGCATGACCGCGGCCAGCACGATGAGCGCGATGATGATCATGTTCGCCATGGCGCCGGCGAAGGCTTCGCCCAGGCCGAAATGCGACAGGAGCGCCGCGATGCCGAGACCCGCCGCCAGACCGGCGATGGGTCCGAGCCAGCGGTTGCGCGCCGGTTGCGCGGCGGCGGCCGGCGTGGCGGGCGCGGGTTGCGCCCGTTGTGCCTGCGCGGCCTGGCCCTGCTGCATGGATTGCGACGGCGGCGTCGCCTGATGTTGCTGCGTGGCGGTGGCCGACTGACGGCCCATGCTGCGGCCGCCGCCCATGCGCTTGGCGTCCGCCGTTTCCGCGAAGAGTGCGCCGGCCGCAATAACGCCAGCGAGCGCCAGTATTCCGGCCTTCCTGAAGAAGACGTTCAGGAAACCCCGGGGTTGGGGTATGCGCGAATCGGACATTTCGAATCCTTTGAAGAGTGGAACACTAAAATTTGGTCCCGACGTGTAACGCTACCACGCCACCTGACAAATTGTAATATTCGACTCGATCCAGGCCCGCTTGTTCCATCATTGTTTTCAAAGTTTCCTGGTCGGGATGCATCCGGATGGACTCTGCCAGGTACCGATAGCTCTCCGCGTCCTTGGCCACTTTCTCGCCCAGCCACGGCAAAATCTTGAAACTGTATAGATCGTACGGCTTTTTGAGCGGATCCCACACCTTCGAGAATTCCAGCACCAGCAAGCGCCCGCCCGGCTTCAGCACGCGCGTCATCTCGGCGAGCGCGCGGTCCTTGTGGGTCATGTTACGAAGACCGAAGGCAACAGTAATGATGTTGAAATAATTGTCCGGGAACGGAATCTTCTCGGCATCGCACAGCAGCGTCGGCGTCATGACGCCCTTGTCCACCAGGCGATCCCGGCCCACACGCAGCATCGATTCGTTGATGTCGGTGTGCCAGACTTCACCTGTTTCGCCGGCTTGTCGGGCAAACGCCATTGCCAGGTCGCCGGTCCCGCCCGCGATGTCCAGCACCTTGTAGCCCGGCCGCACCTTCGCCTGCCCGATCGTGAAATGCTTCCAGATCCGATGCAGTCCGCCGGACATCAGGTCGTTCATCAAGTCGTAGTTGCTCGCCACAGAGTGAAACACGCCCGCCACTTTCTTCGCCTTGTCCTGCTCGTCGACCGTTTCGTATCCGAAGTGGGTCTTGCTCATCGCGCTCTTTCCTCACCTGTTGTTCTTTCCAAGCCGCGCAATTGCCGCGCCGGGTGCGCGGCGATATGCCGCAGCTGCATATCGACTGATTTCAGTGGCAATGGCCGCCACCGGAGATCTTGACGGCCATCGGCGTGTCGCGGTCGACGCCCGCCGCCTCCAGTCTCGCCAGATAGTCGCGCCAGTGTTCGTCCTGGCGCGTCGCGAGATCATGAAGGATGTCCCAGGAGTAGATACCCGTGTTGTGGCCGTCTGAAAAATTGAGTTGCAGCGCGTAGTGCCCAACCGGATCGATGCCGATGATCGTCACCTCGCGCTTGCCAGTCTGCAGCGTTTCCTGTCCCGGCCCGTGGCCCTGCACTTCCGCCGATGGCGAATACACGCGCAGCAGCTCGAACGGCACACGATACGACGCGTCGCCGTATTGCAGTTCCAGCACGTGTGATTTCGAATGCACGACGACGCCGGTGGGAATCGGCGTCGTTGAAGTGAGTCCGCTCATGATCTCGTCTTATGGATGACCAAACTGCTGGTTCAGTTCGTTGCGTACCTGCTCGCGCAGGAGCGTTGCCTGGGCGCGCCGCTTCGACAGCTGCGATTCGGACACGGTGCGCTGGCGCGGCGCCCAGATCGGCAGCGGAAAGCGGGAGTCGTTGGAGAAGCGCGGGATGACGTGCCAGTGAACATGCGGCACCTGGTTGCCGAGGCTCGCGAGATTGATCTTCTCGGGCACGAGCACGCGGCGCATCACGCGCTCGACGCCATTCACGGCGGCCATCACACGCACGCGATCCGGGTCCGGCAAATCCGACATCTCGGCGACATGCGCCCCCCAGATCACGCGGCACAGGCCGGGCCAGTCGGGCTCATCGGCAAGGACGACGCGCAACGCGCCGTCCTGCCACAGTACTTCGCCGCCGTCTTCACGGCAAAACACACAGTCCATCTCGAACCTCTGGCGAATCGTCCTCGATGTCGCTATTACACCAGCACGCGCTCGATACCGCCATTGTTCGCGCGTTCGACGTACTGTTCCATCCAGTTCTCGCCAAGCACCTTGCGCGCGATTTCCACGACGATATAGTCCGCCTCGACGTTGGCGTCCTCGTTGTAGCGCGACAAGCCTTGCAGGCACGACGGGCAGCTCGTCAGGATCTTGACGTCCTGCGGCGCGGCGCCGTTGACCGGCTGCGGGCCGTCGCCGGCCTTGAGCACGGAGCCGGGCTGCGCGCCCGCTGCACCCGCCGACGCATTCGCGATGTTGATCGCGTTCGCGCCCGCTTCCGCGACGAGCGGAATGCCGCGCAGCTTGGCCGCGCCCTTGCGGATCTCTTCTTCCTTGCGGAAGCGCACCTGCGTGGAGACGTCCGGCCGCGTCACCGCGAGCGTGCCCGACTCGCCGCAGCAGCGGTCGTTCTTCTCGATCTTGTAGCCGTCCTTCTCCGAACCCATCAGCTGGTTGACCAGCTTGACCGGATCCATGGTCTTGATCGGCGAGTGACACGGGTCGTGATACATGTAGCGCGTGCCGCTCACGCCGTCGAGCTTGATGTTCTTCTCGAGCAGGAACTCGTGAATGTCGATGATCCGGCAGCCCGGGAAGATCTTCTCGAATTCATAGCCCGCGAGCTGGTCGTAGCAGGTGCCGCACGACACCACCACGGTCTTGATGTCGAGATAGTTCAGCGTATTCGCGACGCGGTGGAACAGGACGCGATTGTCGGTGACGATCTTCTCGGCCTTGTCGAACTGGCCGGAACCGCGTTGCGGATAGCCGCAGCACAGATAGCCCGGCGGCAGCACGGTCTGTACGCCCGCTTCCCACAGCATGGCCTGCGTGGCGAGGCCGACCTGCGAGAACAGCCGCTCCGAGCCGCAGCCCGGGAAGTAGAACACCGCTTCGGAATCGACCGTGGTTGTCTGCGGATTGCGGATGATCGGGACGATCTTGTTGTCCTCGATATCCAGCAGCGCGCGCGCCGTCTTCTTCGGCAAGTTGCCCGGCATCTTCTTGTTGACGAAGTGGATCACCTGCGTGACGACCGGCGGCTTGCCGACGGTTGCGGGCGGCTTCGCCGTCTGCTTCCTGACGAACTTCTTCAGCACGTCGTTGCCGAGGCGCTGCGCCTTGTAGCCGACGCCCATCATCGCGGTGCGCGCGAGATTGATGGTCTGCGGATTGGTCGCGTTCAGGAAGAACATGCCCGCCGCATTGCCCGCGTTGAACTTCTTCTTGCCCATCTTGCGCAGCAGGTTGCGCATGTTCATCGTGACGTCGCCGAAGTCGATCTTCACCGGGCACGGCGTCACGCACTTGTGGCAGACGGTGCAGTGGTCGGCGACGTCGTTGAACTCGTCCCAGTGCTTGATCGACACGCCGCGACGTGTCTGCTCTTCATACAGGAACGCCTCGACCAGCAGCGACGTGGCGAGAATCTTGTTGCGCGGGCTGTAGAGCAGGTTCGCGCGCGGCACGTGGGTCGCGCATACCGGCTTGCACTTGCCGCAGCGCAGGCAGTCCTTGATGGACTCGGAAATCGCGCCGATATCCGACTGCTGCATGATGAGCGACTCGTAGCCCATCAGCCCGAAGGACGGCGTATAGGCGTTGCGCAAATCGGCACCGTCGAACAGCTTGCCCTTGTTGAAGCGGCCGTGCGGATCGACGCGCTGCTTGTAGGCGCGGAAATCGCCGATTTCCTCTTCCGTCAGAAACTCCAGCTTCGTAATGCCGATGCCGTGCTCGCCCGAGATCACGCCGTCGAGCGAACGCGCCAGCTTCATGATGCGCGCCACCGCGTGATGCGCGTCCTGCAGCATCGCGTAGTTGTCGGAGTTGACGGGGATGTTGGTGTGCACGTTGCCGTCGCCGGCATGCATGTGCAGCGCGACGAACACACGGCCGCGCAGCACTTGCTTGTGGATGGCTTGCGCTTCGTCGAGGATCGGCTTGAATTCGCCGCCGTTGAAGATCTGGCGCAACTCGGCGCGGATCTCCTGCTTCCACGAGATGCGCACCGTGCGGTCTTGCGCGACGTGAAACACGTTGGCATCCGGTTGCACGTCGACGCGGTCCGCGAACTTCTCCGCGAGCGCTTCGTAGCCGAGCTGAAGCAACTGGTGCTGGGCCTCGCGCAGCGGCATGTCGAGGTGCTCGCCGACGAAAGTCCAGCGCTCGCGCACGCGCTTCAGCAGATCCAGCGCCTGTTGCACGCGGTCTTCGAGCAGCTCGGCGCTGGGGATTTCATTGGCGTCGTCGGTCTTGCCGAGCGGCAGCTTGCCGGTGCGGAAGAACGCTTCGAGCGCATTGACGAGTTCCAGCTTGTTCTTGATCGACAGCTCGATATTGATGCGCTCGATGCCGTCCGTGTATTCGCCCATGCGATTGAGCGGAATCACGACGTCTTCGTTGATCTTGAACGCGTTCGTATGCTTGGCGATGGCGGCCGTGCGCGAGCGGTCGAGCCAGAAGCGCTTGCGCGCCTCGGCGTTGACCGCGACGAAGCCTTCGCCGCTCTTGCCGTTCGCCATGCGCACGACTTCGGACGTGGCGGCGGCAACGGCATCGGCGTCGTCGCCGACGATGTCGCCGATCAGCACCATCTTCGGGAACGCGTTGCGCTTGCTCTTGGTGGCATAGCCGACCGCGCGCAGGTAGCGTTCGTCCAGGTGCTCGAGGCCGGCGAGGATCGCGCCGCCCTGCTTCGACGTTTCGAACAGATAGTCCTTGATCTCGACGATGCTCGGAATCGCATCGCGCGCCTGGCCAAAGAATTCGAGGCAGACGGTGCGCGTGTGCGCGGGCATCTTGTGCAGGATCCAGCGCGCCGACGTAATGAGGCCGTCGCAGCCTTCCTTCTGCACGCCGGGCAGGCCGGCGAGGAATTTGTCGGTGACGTCCTTGCCGAGTCCTTCCTTGCGGAACGTGCGGCCGGCAATGTCGAGATTCTCGGTGCGGATCAGCTTCTCGCCCGGCGCACGATTGCCGTCGAACCAGTCGAGCCGGAAACGCGCCACTTCGATGTCGTGGATCTTGCCGCAGTTGTGATCCAGGCGCGTGACTTCGAGCCAGTTGCCTTCCGGATCGACCATGCGCCACCACGCGAGATTGTCCAGCGCCGTGCCCCACAGCACCGCCTTCTTGCCGCCCGCGTTCATCGCCACATTGCCGCCGACGCAGGACGCGTCCAGCGAAGTGGGATCGACTGCGAACACGAAGCCCGCCTGTTCCGCCGCTTCGGTCACGCGCCGCGTGACGACGCCCGCGCCCGAGAAAATGGTCGCGACCTTGTGCTCGACGCCCGGCAGGCTGGTCATCTCGACCGGCCCCAGCTGTTCGAGCTTTTCCGTGTTGATGACGGCCGAGAACGGCGTCAGCGGAATCGCGCCGCCGGTGTAGCCGGTGCCGCCGCCGCGCGGAATCACCGTGAGCCCGAGTTCGAAGCACGCCTTGATGAGACCGGCGATCTCGGCTTCGGTGTCCGGCGTGAGCACGACGAACGGATACTCGACGCGCCAGTCGGTGGCGTCGGTGACGTGCGCGACGCGCGACAGGCCGTCGAACTTGATGTTGTCCTTCTGCGTCTGCCGGCCCAGCACGCGCGACGCGCGGCGGCGCAGGTCGGCCATGCGGGCGAATTCGGCGGCGAAGTCGTCGACGGCGCGGCGTGCTGCGGCCACCAGCAACTGCACGCGCCCGGCGCGTTCCTGGCTGCCGGCTTCGTCATGGTGAGCGGACAGGTCCGCGCTGCGGCGCTTCTCGATTTCGGCGAGACGGTGATTCAGCGCGTCGACCAGCATGCCGCGGCGCTTCGGGTTGTCGAGCAGGTCGTCCTGGAGATACGGATTGCGGCGCACGACCCAGATGTCGCCGAGCACTTCGTACAGCATGCGCGCCGAGCGGCCGGTGCGGCGCTCGTTGCGGAGTTCGTCGAGGACGGCCCAGGCTTCGTCGCCCAGGAGCCGCATCACGATTTCACGATCGGAAAACGACGTGTAGTTATAGGGAATTTCGCGCAGACGGGGTTCAATATCGAGCGCCAAGGCGGCATGGGCGCCGTTCGGATCGAAGGCTTGAGGTGCGTTCATGTTCGACGGTTCGGTGTGCCGGCGGGCGCTCTGCTAAGCGGAACGCCGGCGATGCGCGTGGGGGCGCAAATTTTCGAGTGAGACTTATCTTGGCGAAGGCCGCCGGAACCGCCCTGCGCAACGTGCTGCGAGGCGGACGTCATCAAGACGCCTTCGGTGTGCCCGGGATCAACGCCACGATCGCGCGTGACGCGCATGCCGCTCGGCCGCCGCGTGCGACGCGCGGGGGACATGCGCCAGAAAATCGATCCGAAGCTGCCGGTGCATCTGCCGATCCTGATTGCTGATACGTAAAAGGAAATTCTAACCCAGGATCATGACGCGCGTTGCCGGGCGCTAGCAGGCGGAAGGGCTTTTTGCTAGTACATTCGCGACGCGTTCATGGCATTTTCGACGCTTTTTTGCACGACCGTCCGGACGGTCGGAACATATGGGGGTGCGGCGACGAGCGCGACAGGCGCTATCATGGATGCTTTCGCCCTCAAAACCCGCACGCATGCGTGCCGCGTGACGATTTTCCGCATGACACATCCCGACTACCTGAAGAAAGTGCTGACCGCGCGTGTGTACGACGTCGCGCGGGAAAGCGAGCTCGAACCCGCGAACAATCTGTCGGCGCGCCTGCGCAATGCCGTGTTCCTGAAGCGCGAGGACAACCAGCCGGTGTTCTCCTTCAAGATTCGCGGCGCCTATAACAAGATGGCGAACCTCTCCGCCGACGAACTCGCGCGCGGCGTGATTACGGCCTCGGCGGGCAATCATGCGCAGGGCGTGGCGCTGTCGGCGGCGCGGCTCGGCTGCCGCGCGGTGATCGCGGTGCCGACCACCACGCCGCAGGTCAAGATCGACGCGATCCGCACGCATGGCGGCCCGACGGTCGAAATCGTGCTGGCGGGCGAATCCTATAGCGACGCCTACACGCGCGCCGTGCAGCTTCAGGAAGAACGCGGCCTGACCTTCGTGCATCCGTTCGACGATCCCGACGTGATCGCCGGGCAAGGCACCGTCGCGATGGAAATCCTGCGCCAGCATCAGGGCCCGATCCACGCGATCTTCTGCCCGATCGGCGGCGGCGGTCTGGCGGCGGGCGTGGCGGCCTACATCAAGGCCGTGCGTCCGGAGATCAAGGTGATCGGCGTGCAGACCGAGGATTCCTGCGCGATGGCGAAGTCGGTCAAGGCGGGCGAGCGCATCACGTTGAGCGAGGTCGGCCTGTTCTCGGACGGCACCGCGGTGAAGCTGGTCGGCGAGGAAACCTTCCGCCTGTGCCGGAAACTGCTCGATGACATCATCACCGTGGACACCGACGCCCTCTGCGCCGCCATCAAGGACGTGTTCCAGGACACGCGCTCGGTGCTCGAACCGGCGGGCTCGCTCGCGGTGGCGGGCGCGAAGCTGTATGCGGAGCGCGAAGGCATCGAGGGCAAGACGCTGATCGCGGTGACCTCGGGCGCGAACATGAATTTCGACCGCATGCGCTTCGTCGCCGAACGCGCCGAAGTGGGCGAAGCGCGCGAGGCGGTGTTCGCCGTGACGATTCCCGAGGAGCGCGGCAGTTTCAGGCGCTTCTGCGAACTGGTCGGCACCCGGAGCGTGACCGAGTTCAACTATCGCATCGCGGACGAAAAAGCCGCGCACATCTTCGTCGGCGTGCAGATCAAGTCGCGCAAGGAAACGGCGCAGATGATGACGGCCTTCGTCGAACATGGTTTCGCGACCGTGGATCTGTCGCACGATGAACTCTCGAAGCAGCACATCCGCTACATGGTGGGCGGCCGCTCGCCGCTCGCGCGCGACGAACGCCTGTTGCGCTTCGAATTCCCGGAGCGGCCGGGCGCGCTGATGAAGTTCCTGTCGTCGATGGCGCCGGACTGGAACATCAGCCTGTTCCATTACCGTAACCAAGGCGCGGACTATAGCTCGATTCTGGTCGGCATCCAGGTGCCGCAGACGGACAACGCGGAGTTCGAGCGTTTCCTCGCGACGCTCGGCTATCCGTGGTGGGACGAAGGCGCGAATCCGGTGTACCGCCTGTTCCTCGGCTGACCAAGATGTCTTTCACGCTCGAAGACAAGCTCGTCGTCGCGATTTCGTCGCGTGCGCTGTTCGATTTCGAAGAAGAGAACGGCGTCTTCGAAACCGGTGATCTCGCGCGTTACGAGGCCTTGCAGCGCTCGCGGCTCGATACGCCCGCGAAACCCGGCGTGGCATTCAGCCTGATCCGCAAGCTGCTTGCGCTGAACACACAGGAACAGCGTGTCGAGGTGGTGATCCTGTCGCGCAGCGATCCCATCAGCGGCCTGCGCGCGTTTCGCTCGTGCAAGGAGCATGGCCTGGCGATCGAGCGCGGCGTCTTCACGCGCGGGCGCTCGCCGTTCCGCTATCTGCGGCCGCTGCGCGCTTCGCTGTTTCTGTCGGCGAATCCGGAGGATGTGCGTGCGGCGCTCGACGCCGGCTTCCCCGCCGCCAGCGTTCTGCCCGAAACGGTCGTCGCGGCGAGCCATTACGCCCATGAGATTCGCATCGCCTTCGACGGCGACGCCGTGATCTTTTCCGACGAAGCCGAGCGCGTCTTTCAGGAGAGCGGCCTGCCGGCGTTCATTGGCCACGAACTCGACAAGAAGGATTCGCCCTTGCCGGGCGGACCGCTCAAACCGCTGCTCGCCGCCCTTCACAAGCTCCAGCGCATTGCCGCGCAAGGCGAGCGCGAAGGAACGACGCCCGCGAACGGCAGCCCGCCGATGCACATCCGCACCGCACTGGTCACCGCCCGCTCCGCGCCTGCACACGAGCGTGCGATCCGGACGCTGATGGCCTGGAACATCGAGATCGACGAAGCGATGTTCCTCGGCGGCCTCGACAAGGGCGACTTCCTGCGAGAATTCGAGCCCGACTTTTTCTTCGACGATCAAATTCGCCATTGCGAATCGGCCCGCGACGTCACCGTCACGGGGCACGTTCTCAGCGGCATAGCGAACGCCACATGACACCCGATCAATCTCCGCTCGGCAAGCCCGTCCACTACACCGAACAGTACGATGCGTCGCTGCTGTTCGCGATCGACCGCAAGCGCGCGCGCGATGCGATCGGCGTCCCTGCGCGGCTGCCGTTCTTCGGCACCGACATCTGGAATGCCTACGAACTCTCTTGGCTGAACCGTAACGGCAAGCCGCAGATTGCGGTCGCCACGTTCTTCGTGCCGGCGGATGCGCCGAACATCGTGGAGTCGAAGTCGTTCAAGCTGTATCTGGGATCGTTCGCGCAGACGCCGTTCGATTCCATCGACGACGTGCGCGCCGCCATCAAGCGCGACGTGTCGGCGATCTGCGGGGCGACGGTGTCCGTGCAACTCAGCGCGCCCGCGGATTTCGGCAAGCTCGTGATGGAAGAGTTCGATGGCCTGTCGCTCGACCGGCTCGACCTCGATTGCAACGTGTATTCGCCCGACCCGTCATTGCTGAGCGCGGCGCACGGTGAGACGCCCGTCGACGAGACGCTGTTCTCGAACCTGTTGAAATCGAACTGTCCAGTGACGGGCCAGCCGGACTGGGGCAGCGTGCAGATCCGCTACTATGGCTCGCAGATCGATCACGCGGGATTGCTGCGTTACATCGTGTCCTATCGCGGACACACGGGGTTTCATGAGCAATGCGTCGAGCGCATCTTCATGGACATCATGCGGGAGTGCAAGCCGGAACGGCTCGCGGTGTATGCGCGTTATACGCGGCGCGGCGGGCTGGATATCAACCCGTTCCGCACCAACTTCAATCTGCCGATGCCGGATAATGCGCGGCTGGCGCGGCAGTGATAAAGAATTTTCTCAACGAAAGCCGATGGAATTTTCTTACTGAGCTGAAGCCGCACATCTTAAGCACCAAGGCAACCCGAAATAAATCAGAGAAATCCGATTTATTTCGGGTTTTTATTTTCACATTCCACATGGTCATTGATTAGCAAACCGTATAAGATTTTAAAGTATCGCCGCTGCAAAGAAAGTTGAGCATGAGCAAGATATTTCAAGCGGGAGACGAACACCACTCGATTGAGGAACTCTGGGAAAGAGTTATCTCGGATATAAGATCGGAGTATTTATCTCCTGCACAAGATTTTCCTTGGATCATTGGATTCTCAGGCGGTAAGGATTCCACCTTGGTTGCGCACCTTGCGTTCGAAGCGCTTCTGACAATTCCTCCATCGCAAAGAACCAGGCCTGTACACGTAGTCTCAAACGATACTCTGGTTGAAAGTCCGTTCGTCATGCTGCATCTGAATAAGGTATGCAAAAAAATTGCAGCTTCGGCAGATGACTTGGGGTTACCGGTTTTCGTCGGACTTGATCTTGACGGCGCGAACGTCTCGTTCGATCTGCGCACTGCACCCCATCTGCTAGTTGGTGGGGCAACGGGGATGGGCAAAAGCGTGTGTCTGCACACGCTTGTCCTCTCGCTTCTGCTCGGTCGATCCGCAGAGACGTTGCAACTGGCACTCATCGACCCGAAGCAGGTCGAGTTTGCACCCTATTCCGGTCTCGACAACCTCTTTGGCGGGGAAGTTGTGCCGGACGTTGCAGGAGCTCTGAAGCTCCTGCAACGTCTCGTGGTTGAAATGGACACGCGCTACGCTACATTCGCAGGCTTGGGAGTTTCCGATATTGCTCAGGCTTTGAAAAAAGGCGCAGAGCTTCCGTACGTCGCTGTCGTGGTTGAGGAACTCGCGGACCTCGTTCTGCAGAGCAAGAAGATCGAGCCTCTTATCGTGAGACTCGCTCAGAAGGCTCGGGCAGCAGGAATTCATCTGATTCTCGCAACACAACGCCCGGATGCGAAAACTTTTTCCGGTCTGATTCGCAGCAATGTTCCAGCGCGAATCGCTCTCACAGTTCAGAAAACGTCGGAATCGATCATCGTCATCGACGAGGCTGGCGCGGAATCGTTGACGGGAGCAGGAGACATGCTAGTCAAACTTCCTGGAAAAGCGCTTGTTCGAGCGCACGGACCGATGATCTCACCCCAGGACATCAACGCAGTCGTGCAGGGCCGGTTGCCTTGAACTGATCGGCCTCGCGGAAAGCACTCGAACTTGAAGTGGCGAGCTGCTCGACTCGTCACTTCAGATTCGTATGAGGCCGCACTTCTCCGCGTAAGTGACCGACCAATGGGCTCAACTCACGCAGCCGCCTTCTTATAAGCCACGCAATCCACCTCGACCTTGCAGTCGATCACCATCGACGACACCACGCACGCCCGTGCCGGCGGGTTCGCGCCGAAATACTCCTTGAACACCTTGTTGAACGACGCGAAGTCGCGCGGATCGTCCAGCCACACGCCGCAACGCACCACGTGCTCCGTGCCGTAGCCCGCTTCCTGCAGGATCGCGAGCACGTTCTGAATCGCCTTGTGCGATTGCTCGACGATGCCGCCGTTGATCACCTCGCCGTTTTCCATCGGCGTCTGGCCCGACACGAACAGCCAGCCATCGGCCTCCACCGCGCGTGCGAACGGCATATGCGCGCCGCCTTGTCCCTTGCCGCCTTCCACGCCATAACGCTTCATCGCTTCACTCCTTGATTCAAATACAGGTTTAGAACGCACCGCGCGCATCGAGCTTCGATGCCGCGCCGCGCGCAACGAAATGTCCCGCGCGCGCACCGGTCATGGCCCGCTCGCGATACGTCAGCACCCCATTCACCCACACCGCGTCGATGCCGTCCGCCGCCTGCTGCGGCTGCGCAAACGTCGCGGCATCGCGCACGCGTTCAGGATCGAACACCACCAGATCCGCGTGATGGCCCACCTTCACCTCACCGCGCTCCGTCAAACCGAAGCGCCGCGCTGTCAGACCCGTCATCTTGCGCACCGCTTCCTCGAGCGGCATCAGCGACGTGTCGCGCGCATAGTGCCCGAGCACGCGCGGAAACGCGCCCCACAGACGCGGATGCGGCAACGGATCGTTCGGCAAACCGTCCGAGCCGACCATCGTCGCGGGATGCGAGAGGATGCGCCGCACGTCGTCTTCCGACATGTTGTGATACACCGCGCCCGCCGGCTGCAAGCGCTTCGCGGCTTCCTGCTGCGTCACCTGCCACGCGTCGGCCACTTCGCGGATCAGCTTGCCCGCCATCTCCGGATGCGGCGTCGACCAGGTGATCGTGATGTCGATGTCGCCCGTGACCTGCTTGAGATCGAGCGTCGACGAACTGCGGTTGTACGGATAACAGTCGCACGCGACCGGCTGCCCTGCGCGCGTGGTGTCGATCGACTTCAGCACTTCCGTGCTGCGCCCCCAGTTCGACGGCCCCGCGCACTTCAGATGCGAGATCACCACCGGCACGCGCGCATGGCGCCCGACGCGATAGGCCTCGTCCATTGCATCGAGAATGGCGTCGAACTCGGTGCGCATGTGCGTCGTGTAGAGCGCGCCCGCCTGCGCCAGCGGTTCGGCGAGCGCCTGCACTTCCTCGGGAGGCGCGCTGAACGCCGAGCCATAGGCGAGACCGCTCGACAAACCGAGCGCGCCATGCGCCAGCGCCTCTTCGAGCTGCGCGCGCATGCCGGCGATTTCGTCGCCGGTGGCGGCGCGGTCGAGCCTGTCCATGTGATTGCTGCGCAGCGCCGTGTGGCCGATCAGCGCGCCGACGTTCACCGCCGGGCGCGCGCCGTTCACTGCATCGACATAGGCAGCAAAGGTCGGATACTGGAACGCGGCGGCATCGCCGAGCAGGTTCATCGGGTCGGGCGGCGCGCCTTTCAGCGTCACCGGCGACGCGCTGATCCCGCAATTGCCGACGATCACCGTCGTCACGCCCTGGGTGATCTTCGGCATCATCTGCGGCACGCGGATCACGTGGGTGTCGTCGTGCGTGTGAACGTCGATGAAGCCCGGCGCGAGCACCTTGCCCTCGGCATCGAAGGTGTCGCCGGCGCGCCAGGCGGACAAGCCGCCGGGCGCCGTGATCGCGACGATGCGTCCGTCGCGCACCGCGACATCGCGCGCCACGGCGGGCGCACCCGTGCCGTCGATCACCCGCGCGCCGACGATCAGCGTATCGGCCAGTTCCATCATCAGTCTCCCAAGGGTTGACGCTCGCCGCCGCCGCGATGCGCGTCGAGCGCATGCTTCATGCGGCGCAGCAGTTCGCGGCTGGTGTCGGCCTGCTTGACGGCGAGTTCGGTGACGAGCAGGTCGAGCGCCATCATCATCGCGTAGCGCGACGACGACGGCTTGTAGATGAAGTCGCTTTCCATTGCGATGACCGGGATCAGCCAGTCGGCCAGCACGCCGAGCGGCGACGCCGGCGCGGTCAGCGCAATCACGCGCGCGCCGTACTGCTTCGCGAGCCGGCAGCTTTCGACCATCTCCGGCGTCTGCCCGGTCACCGAGAGCGCGACCACGACGTGTTCCTTCGACAATGTCGACGCCACCATCCGTTGCAGCAGGCCGTCCTGATACGACGCCACCGGCCGGCCGAGCCGCACGAGGCGAAAGCGCATTTCATCGGCGAGCGCGGTCGAGCCGCCGCCCATCCCGAACACGTAGATCATCGCGGCGGCGGCAAGCGCGTCGGCGGCCTCGGCCACCGGCGCTGCCGCGAGCGCGCCCTGGTTCTGCGCCAGCGTGCCCTGCACTTCCTCGAAGATGCGCGCCGCCAGCGAAGCCGGCACGGCGTCGGCATCGCGCGTCAGGAAGCGCTGGCCGACACCCGCCGCCTGCGCGAGCCGCAGCTTCAATTCGCGCACGTCCTCGCAGCCGACCGCCTTCGCGAAACGCGTGACCGTCGCGACGCTCACCGCCGCCTTGTCCGCCAGCGCGCCAATGCTCGCGCGCGACGCGGCCACGATGTCGTCGAGGATCAGCGCCGCCACCTTGCGTTCCGCGTCGCGCAGTTCGGGCGCGCGCTCCGCAATGCGTGCGACGATGTCGATACCGATGGAATGAGACGGGCCGTTCATGAGGTGCGCGGTTGACTCGCGATGATGTTACTAAATAACATTTCCATCCCGGATGCTACTTTGGTTACTATCGTAGCGTCAACATCGGAGCACGTGAGACGGCGCCCGAATCTATTTAAATGGACGATGGAGCAGCAGCGCATGAAAGTTACAAACTATCAAAGCCCCGCGATCGACCCGTTCGGCAAGGGCCTCGGCATGGTGCCGGGCACGGGCATCCAGTTGCAGGACGCGGCGCGCCTGCAATGGAACCTGCTCGAGGAAGATGTCAGCCTGCCCGCCGCCGTGCTGTACGCGGACCGCATCGAGCACAACCTGAAGTGGATGCAGGCATTCGTCGGCGAATACGGCGTGAAGCTCGCGCCGCATGGCAAGACTACGATGGCGCCGCAACTCTTCCGCCGTCAGTTGGAAACCGGTGCGTGGGGCATCACGCTGGCCACCGCACATCAGGTGCGCGCGGCGTATCGCGGCGGCGTGCATCGCGTGCTGATGGCGAACCAGCTGGTCGGCAAGCGCAACATGGGCATGATCGCCGAGTTGCTCACCGATCCGAATTTCGAATTCTTCTGCCTGGTGGATTCAGCCGACGGCGTCGATCAGCTCGGTGAATTCTTCAGCTCGGTGCGCAAGAAGCTCAATGTGCTGATCGAACTCGGCGTGCCGGGCGGGCGCACCGGCGTGCGTGACGACGCCCAGCGCGACGCCGTGCTCGCCGCCATCGCGCGCTGGCCGGGCACGATCGAACTGGCAGGCATCGAGTTGTATGAAGGCGTGCTGCAGGACGAAGCGCGGGTGCGCGAGTTCCTGAAAAGCGCCGTCGATGTCACGCGCGCGCTGATCGCCGACGGCAAGATCAAACGCCAGCCGGCGATCCTCTCCGGCGCGGGCTCCGCGTGGTACGACGTGGTCGCCGACGAATTCGCCAAGGCCCATAGCGACGCCATCGAAGTCGTGCTGCGTCCGGGCTGCTATCTGACGCACGATGTCGGCATCTACAAGAAGGCCCAGAACGAGATCTTCGCGCGCAATCCGATCGCGAAGAAAATGGGCCAGGGACTGAAACCGGCGCTGCAACTGTGGGCGTACGTGCAGTCGATTCCGGAGCCGGACCGCGCGATCATCGGGCTCGGCAAGCGCGATTCGGCCTTCGACGCCGGCATGCCGGAACCGGCGAAGCACTATCGTCCGGGCAACGACGCGCCACGCGACATCGCGGCTGAAGAAGGCTGGGAAATTTTTGGTTTGATGGATCAGCACGCGTATCTGCGCATCCGTCCGGGCGACGATCTGAAAGTGGGCGACATGATCGCGTTCGACATCTCGCACCCCTGCCTGACCTTCGACAAGTGGCGTCAGATTCTCGTCGTCGATCCGAAGTATCGCGTCACCGAAGTGATCGAGACGTTCTTTTAAATCTTCGCCTCGAGCGCGGCCGCCTGCGATGCATTGGCGGCCGCCACGTCCTGGATGCGTCCCTCGAACATGTGCAAAGCGCTCGACAGCGCCTCGATGGCCTCGTCGGGCAGCGACGCCATCGTGTCATGCAGGAACGCATTGCGGCGCGGCAGGCCTTCCTGCGCGATCGCCCGGCCTTGCGCCGTCAGCGCGACATTCGACACGCGATTGTCGCGCGCATCCACGCTGCGCATGATCCAGCCGAGTCCTTCGAGCGTCTTCAGCTGTCGTGTCAGCGCGCCGGGATCGACCTTCAAGTGCTCGACGAGCTTCTTCTGCGACAGCACGCCCGCATGCTCGTGCAGCGCGAGCAGGATGCGCCAGCGGGGCATCGGCTGACCGACGGCCGTCTCGAACGCCGACATGAACGCCCGATAGGTGCGTCCGAACTGCTGGATGACGGCGATACGGTCTTGTTCGTTCATGCTGTGTTTCCCGTGCTCATTCGGCGAGGATGACCGGTTCCTGCGGCCCTTTCAGGCGCACCGGAGGAACACGCCGCGACTGCCATACCGATACCACCGCGATCAGCGCCGCCAGCGCCAGCCCGATGTGGATCGCCGCCACCAGCGACTCGCGCGCGGACTCGAGCAGCATCGCGCCGTCGTGGCCCGCGGCGCTCAGTTGCGCGAGCAGCGCCTGTTGCCCGTCCTGATTGATGAGGATCTGCGGATCCGAGAGATCGCCGGCCCAGCGCAGCGCATGCGCCTTGTCGAGCGCGAGGTTCACGCCGCTCGCGTACAGCTGGCTCACGAGCGTACCGGTGAGCGCCGTGCCGATCATCCCGCCGATCATGCGCAGCGATTGCAGCAGCGCGGTTGCGATGCCGAGATGCGCGCGACCGGCCGTCTGCTGGGCGAACACGGTGAGGTTCGGCATCACGAAGCCGAGGCCCAGGCCGCCGAGCAGCATGACCACCAGCAACAGCGAGCGCGGCATGTTGTGCGTGGCCACGACGACACCCAGGCACGACAGCGCCAGCAGGGAGAAGCCGGCATACAGCATCAGGTTGGCGTTCTTCAGGCGCGTCACGATGCGTCCGTTCACGATGCTGCCTATCGTGATGAACACCACGAGCGGCGTGATCATCACGCCCGCATCCTTCGGCGACATGCCGAAGCCGCCCTGGAACAGCAGCGGCGCGTAGAACAGCAGCGAGAACATCGTGAAGCCGCCGAGGATCGCCAGCGTGAAGAGCGCGGCGAGCGCCGGGTTGCGGAACATGTCGATCGGCAGGATCGCGTAATCGCAGCGCTTTTCCCAGCGCCACAAGCCAAAGCCCGCCGCGATGGCGATGACCAGCAGGCCCGCCGTTGCCACGCCGAAGCCGTGCTTGGGCAACATCTCGACGAACAGTTGCAGCGCGCCCAGCGACGCCGCGATCAGCAGCGCACCGGGCCAGTCGAGCCGCATCTTGCCCTGGTGGACGACGTGACGCAGATGCGGCAGAAAGCGCCACACGAAGAACAGCGAGATCACGCCCACCGGCAGGTTGACGTAGAACACCGAGCGCCAGCCGTAGTACTGCGTCAGGAAGCCGCCGAGCGACGGCCCGACCGCATTGGCGATGCCGAACGCCGAACTCATCAGCACTTGCCAGCGCAGGCGCACGACGTTGTCCGGAAACAGATCCGCGATGCAGGCGAACGCGGTGCCCACCAGCATGCCGCCGCCGATCCCCTGCAGGCCGCGCGCGAGCACCAGGAACATCATGCTGTTGGCGAGCCCGCACAGGACCGAGGCGACCGTGAACACGACGATCGATGCAATCACGAACGGCTTGCGCCCGTAATAGTCACCGAGCCGCCCGAAGATCGGCACCGTGATGACGGAGGTCAGCAAGTAGGAGGTGGCGACCCAGGCGTAGAGGTCGAAGCCCTTGAGTTCAGCGACGATGGTCGGCAGCGCGGTGCCCACCACGGTTTGATCGAGCGCCACCAGCATGGTGACGAAAGAGACGCCCAGCATCGCCATGAGCGATTCGCGGAAAGGCAGAACCTGTCCGCTGGAATGATGCGCGGCGGTATGTACGGCCATCTTTGTAAGCGCAACGATTGACTAGTCAACGGAACGGGAATCATAGCATGCTGTGATCATCCAATCCGCGTGGCACTCTAATGCTTACGCTACGTAACGAACATATCCCAATGGAACCGACGCCGATCATTACCTCCCCGCTTTCCACCGACGATTTCGCCGCTCTGTCCCACGCCAAGGAGCTGCTGGAGAGTCCGTCACTCACCATGAAACTGGCGAGCGTCGTCGGCGCGCCGATCGAGAAGCTGCTCGGACGCTTGCCGGGGGCCGCGCAGGAAAAAGTCGACGAAGCGACGCAGCTCGCGCTCCGGAAGTGCCTGCAACTCGCATTGCGGACGATCGGCAAGAGCACGCCCTCTGGTTCGCTGCTCGCGCCGCCGCCCGACAAGCCGCACAATCTGATGCACAAGCTCGCCGTCGCGACGACCGGCGCCGCGGGCGGTGCGTTCGGCCTGTTCGCGCTGCCCGTGGAACTGCCCGTCACGACGACGCTGATGTTCCGCTCGATCTGCGACATCGCGCGCAGCGAGGGCGAGGACCTGCAGCGTGTCGAGACGCAGCTGCAATGCTTGATGGTGCTCGGCATGGGCGGCACGAAAGCCAGCGACGACAACGCCGATCTCGGCTACTTCATCGTGCGCGGCGCACTGGCGCAGTCGGTCTCGCGCGCGACCAGCGAGATCGCGGCGAAGGGCCTGGGCAGCCACGGCTCCACGGCGCTCCTCAAGTTCCTGCAGACCATCGCGTCGCGCTTCTCTGTGCAGGTCAGCGAGCAAGTGGCCGCCAAGTCGATCCCGGCGATCGGCGCGGTACTCGGCGCCATGGTCAATACCGTGTTCATCGATCACTTCCAGCAAATGGCGCACGGACACTTCACCGTGCGCAGACTGGAACGCCGTTATGGCGGCGCGGCCGTCGAGCGCGCGTATCAGACCATCGAGGTGATGGGCGGCCGATGAGCTTCGCGTGAAGCCGTTGCCTGTTCGATGAACGCCGCCGCGCGGGCCAGCGCCTCGCTGGCCTCCGGCATGAACGGCGCCCAGATCTGGAAGATGTGCGGCACGCTGCGCCAGACATCCAGCTGCACCGCGACGCCTGCGGCGCGCGCCCGCCCGGCGACGCGCGTCGAGTCGTCCAGCAGCAGTTCCGTGTCGCCGACCTGGATCAGCAGCGGCGGCAGGCCGGCAAATTCGCCGAACAGCGGCGACGCATACGGATGGCGCGCATCGGCGCCGCCGAGATACTGCGCGGCGACACGCGGAAACACTGCGGCGTGATACATCGGATCGCGGCCTTCGTTCGTCCGCATCGACGAGCCGCCGCAGGTCAGGTCCGTCCACGGAGAAAACAGGACCACCGCTGCCGGCAGCGGCGTGCCGGCGTCACGCAACGCGAGCAAGGTTGCGAGCGCCAGGCCGCCGCCCGCCGAGTCGCCGGCAAGGACGATCGACTGCGCGGGCGTACCTTCGTCGAGCAAGCGCCGATATGCCGCGACGCTATCGTCGATCGCAGCGGGAAAGCGATGTTCGGGCGCCAGCCGGTAATCGAGCGACAGCACGTTGGCGTGCGCCTGCGACGCGAGCCTGAAGGTAATCGCACGATGACTGCGCGGCGAGCAGAAGTAATAGCCGCCGCCGTGCAGATACAGAATCGTCCGCGGCGTGTGCGTCTCCTTCGTGAGCCATTCGTCACCGGATGCGCTGACTGTGAGCCGCCAGCCCTTCGGCACGCGCGGCGTCCACACTCGACGCGACGCATAGGACCGGGCCAGTTCGACGTCGAGTTCAGGCCGCGCGGTATGCGGCCGGATCCGCGTGCGCAACGCCCAGCAGGCTAGCGCGCGTTGCCAGCTCATCGGCGTGCGCTCAGTTCGACGGCATGACCTGACCGCGTATCTCACCGGTCGGGTTCTCTTGCGTGTGAATGTTGAAGTACCACTGTCCGGACATCAAGTCCGCGACCTGTTGTTCGTTGAGCGTCGCCTGGCCCTTCATGGGACTGGCAAGCGATTTCTTGTCGACCGGCACCTGCACCTTGGCGTTCTGCCCGACCGGCGCCGGGCCATGAAAATGCGCCATCGTCGCCGGACCTGACAGCTCTGCGTAGGTCGCGGTCCAGGCAAGGACGTGAGTGTCGGTGTCGAAGGTCGCGTCGAGCGTGCCATGGCCCTTGCTCACGCGCGGCGGGACTTCGCTCGAGGGTTGCAGGTTGGCTTTCAGCGCGACGGCATCGGCATGAGCCGCGCCCGATGCAAGCAACAGCAAAACCCATGCAGCGGTCCAGCGGACAGCGGATCGGCATGTCGAAATCATGTTTGCGCTCCTGGTGGCGGCCCGTGAGGCGCATCGATGATCTTCGCTCCTGCGCCCGGTGCATGCCATGGTAGTGCAATTCGGCTTGACGGCGCAGGTGGCCACGCGGCGCGATGCCAGGCAAGACAAAAACAAAAGGCACCGCGAGGTGCCTTTTGACAATGCGCCGCGCTCGCGGCGCGCCGCGTTACTTCGCGCGGATATCAGAAGCGATGACGGATGCCCGTGTTCACGAGCACCTGACGGCTGCTCGACGACGCGCCGAACGAGTTGTTGTAGTTGGCGATTGCCGCGGTCGGGTAGAAGCCTTCCGCACCGCCCGAGCCGATCTGCGCCACGCCTTCGACGTGGAAGTCCGTGCGCTTCGACAGCGCGTAGTCAAGCTGCACGCCGAACTGATGGTACTTGACCGTGTCCGTGCTCTTGCCGTAGCCGCTGGCCTTGGCCGTCGAGAACGTATAGGCCGCGCCGAGCGCGAGCGCCGGGGTCAGCAGATAGCGGCCGTTCACTTCGTAGTTGTTGATGACGAGCGAACCGCTTTCCAGCGCCGTGTTGTCGAGACGGCTTTGCGTCCACACGCCGCCGAACGTCATGGCCTCGATCGAGTACGCAGCGCCCGCGCCGAACGTGCGCTGACGCTGACCCGTGGCCGGACCGAAGCCGAACGTGTTGGTGAACTGCTCGCCGGTCACGGCGCCATTGGTCGTGGAGTTCACGCCGTTGGCCTGCATGTAGGCCGCGCCGAGCTTCAGCGGACCATTCGTGTAGCCGGCGCCGAAGCTGTAGGCCCGGTTGTCAGCAAAGCCGTTCGCGTTGTTCGAGAAGCCATAGAGGCCGCTGAACGTCAGGCCGGCGTAGTTCAGGCTCTGGTACTTGATGGAGTTGGCGATGCTGAAGTCGCTGTTCAGGTTGTCGTTGCCGCCGACGTGCCCGAAATACGTACCGCCCCACGTGCCTGCCGCGCTCAGCGGGCCGAGATAGTCGACGACGGAGTCGAACTGCTTGCCGAGCGTGATGGTGCCGAAGCCCGACTGCATCCCGACCCATGCCTGGCGGCCGAAGGTCGCGCCGCTGTCGTTCGACTGGCCGTTGTTGACGCTGAAGCCGCTTTCCACCGTGAAGATGGCCTTCATGCCGCCGCCCAGATCTTCAGAGCCGCGCAAACCCCAACGGCTTTCCTGCAGGTTGCCGCTGGTGAGACCGCGGAAGCTGCCCTTCTGCGGCTGGCCGGCAGGCGCGCCGGTGGCGACGTTGTTCACGAAGGTCATGCCCACGTCGAGCACACCGTACAGCGTAACGCTGCTTTGCGCGCTCGCCGCCGTCGCAAAAGATGCAGCGATGGCCGCCACGGCCGCTCCGATGAGATTCTTTTTCATGCGTATTCCTTTGTGTGAGTCCTGCGGACCCGATGGGTTGCTTCGGTTGAACGCTTGTCGAGCGGATCAACACATTGCTCGTTTAGCCTCTGTCCGAAATTCGGCACGGCAAAGTTTATGGCCCGGTTTTTTTGAGAAGCCGGCAAAGGAATCGCAAAAGGCTTTTCGAATAATTCGAAAAGCCCATTTTCGATATGGGAAAACCCTTGGTTGCGCGCACTTATCCAAGGCGTTGTCTGAAGCGCCACGACAGTTCGGTGTCTTGAAGTTGCGCGCATGCGACAGTGGTCGGGCTTTCGCTGCGCAGTGGTCATAAGGACACACCGCCAGAGCTTCGGATTGATCCGATTGCGTCGCGCTGAATCACGCTCATAACATCGCGCACGCTTATCACGCCGGTAAGCGCGGAACCGAATCAATCAGCGCGCTGGTTTCTCGTTGATTCGACATTCGTTCCGCGTTCGACCGCTTGCTCTTCCTGTCATGAATCTTCTCCACGCCATGCGCGTTTTCTCGAAGGTCGCGGAAACCGAATCGTTCGGACGCGCCGCCGCCGCGCTGGATCTCTCCAATGCCGTGGTCACCCGTTATGTTTCATTACTGGAAACGCATCTGAATACGCGCCTGTTGAACCGGACCACGCGCAGCGTGTCCTTGACCGAGGCTGGCCGTCTCTACGCGGAAGGATGCCGCGCGGTTATCGAGCAGGTGGAAGGCGTCGAGGCTTCGGTAACGAACAGTTCCGCCGATCTGTCGGGCACGCTGAAGCTCGTGGCATCGGCCTCGTTCGCCCTGCTCGGTCTCACACCGATGCTCGGACATTTTCACGACCGCTTTCCGGGCGTGAAGCTTCGGCTCACCCTGCTGCATCGTCCGGTGGATCTCGTCGCCGAAGGTTTCGATGTCGGCATCGTGACCGCGCACCAGGTCAATAGCGGCATGCTGATCAACCGGCCGTTGTTCAGGATCGGCGCAACGCTGGTGGCTTCGCCGGCTTATCTGAGCAGGGCCGGCGTTCCGGACCGGCCGGCCGCGTTGAGCCGGCACGCGTTCCTTGCGCCGTCCGCGGACATTCACGGCTCGACCTGGTCGTTTTCCGGCCCTTCGGGCGCAGTGGAAAATGTCGCGCTCGATCCTACCTACACGGTGAACAGCATGACCATGCTGCGACAAGCGGCGCTGTTCGGCATGGGCATCGCCGTGCTGCCGGAGAGCCATGTCAAACAGGACATGCGCGACGGTTCGCTGCTGCGCCTGTTGCCGGACTACGCAATCAGGGAAGCCGACAAGGAAGTGTCGATTGTTTATCCCGGGCGTCGTCACGTTTCGGCCAAGACACGTTCTTTCGTCGATTTCGCGCTGGACTACTTTCGCAGCCATGAAGCATCGGGTGAAAAGCGCGACGAGGTGTTGCCGTCCGGTCCCTGAGCATCAGCGCCTGTTGCGGACCGGAACCGTCAGATCAGCGCTGCGCCCTGCGTATGAATGCGCTCGACGAGTTGCTCGCATCGTTCGATCAATGCAAGGCCTTCCCGTTGACGAATTTCGGCCGACTGCACAGGCAGGTCGCGACGGAACACTTCGAGCGCATCGAGCAGCGGCCGATACTGCAATACGCTGGCGGCGCCGACAACCCGATGATGCCAGTCGCGCAGTTCATCCACCGTGCCGTGAAACAGCAGCTTGCGCAGCGCGAGCAGATCTTCGCGGAATGAGGAAGCGAATGCATCGAGCAGCGCTCGTACGGTGACTTCGCTGCCCCATACCTGCGCCATGGCGGCAAGATCCAGTTCATCCTTGTCCTCCAGCGGGAAGCCGCGGCTCGGTGGCGCGAGCGTCTGTGTCTCGGTGATCACGGTGCCCGACACGCGCCAGCGATTCAGATGCTCACGCAGCGTGGCCAGCCGCGTGGGCTTCACGAGGCAGTCGTCCATGCCGGCTTCACGACAGCGTCGCAACTCGTCGGGCGCGGTGCTCGCCGTGATGCCGAGGATAGGCAGGCGATAAGCCGTCTCGCGCTCTGCCGACCGAACCCGTCGCGCCAGTTCGTAGCCCGTCATGTTCGGCATGTGGCAATCCGTGATGAGGAAGCCATAGCGCGTGTCCGCGAGCGCCGCAAAGGCTTCCACCCCGTCATGCACGACGTCGCAGGCGAAACCCAGTAACGCCAGTTGATGCCGGATCAATTCCTGATTGACCGGATGATCTTCGGCCACGAGCACGAGCTTGCCGCTGCGCAGCGCATCCGCGCGGTCCGGGGCCGCCATCTTCGACACGCCGCCGAACACGGCGTGAGCGGCATGCGCCTGGGCGCGCACGGCGACTTGCGGCATGCCCGTGAAGGCCGCCACACAAGCCGCGCCGAGCCCGTGCCAGGAGATGGGGTTCACGCTCACGCGAATGTCGTCGTCGAGAATGCGGTAGCCGGTGGGCTTGGGCTTCTCGGTGAGGTGGATCACGCAGGCGCCCAGGGGCATGGCCGTTCTGTGCGCGTCGCTGAGGAAGACGATGTCCGTGTTCCTGCACGCCTCGAACCCGGACGCCACGAGTTCCGCCGGCGCACGCCGTTGCAACTGCAGGCCGAGCGCCTGGCCATAGTTGAGGAGCGCCTGTGCCAGCCGGTCGTCGTCGATGGCCACGATCCCGCGCTTGCCGCGCAGCCCTCCTACCTGATACTGCCGGGTGTCGACCGGCATGGCGAGGCGCACCGTCATGGCCGTGCCCACGCCGACCGCGCTCTTGAGCGTCATCGTGCCGCCCATGAGTTCGACCAGCCGGTTACAGATGGTGAGCCCGAGCCCGGTTCCGCCGAAACGCCGCGTGGTGGAAGTCTCGGCCTGCACGAACGGCTCGAACAGGCTTTCCTGCGCTTCGGCTGCAATGCCGATGCCGGTGTCCTTCACGCACAACTCGATCACCTGCTCCGTCTCGCGCTGCTCGACCGTGTACACATGCAGCGAGACATCGCCCTTGATCGTGAACTTGATGGCGTTGCTCATCAGGTTGAAGAGAATCTGCCGCAGACGCACGCTGTCGCCGCGGACGATGGCCGCCACCTCCGGCGCGACGTCCACGCGCACCCGCAAGCCTTTCTCATGCGCACGGGTGGCAAGCAGGCCGACCGCGCTGTCCACGAGCTCGCGCAGGTCGATGGGCGTGGATTCGATCGACAGGCGTCCCGCTTCGATCTTCGAGTAGTCGAGCAGGTCGTCGAGAATGTGCAGGAGCGCGCTCGCCGAGTCCTGGATCATGCCGAGCATCTGCGACTGGTCCGAATTCATCGGCGTGTTTTCCAGCACCTCTACGAGCCCCAGCACGCCGTTCATCGGCGTGCGGATTTCGTGGCTCATCATGGCCAGGAAGTCGTCCTTCGCACGCGAGGCCGCTTCGGCAATATCACGCGCCCGCGCGAGCTCCTCGGCCCGCGCATGCTCCACGCTGGCATCGGCCCAATAGCCGCTCCACACCACCGCGCCGTCTTCCTCGCGGTGCGCGACGAGGTCGGCGCGAATCCAGCGCGTGACGCCCTGCACGGTGGACCGGAACTCGGTATGCAGCGGTTCGAGCGTACGCGCCGACATCTCGATTTCCTCGAGCAGGCGCGCACTGTCTTCCGCATGCACGTGGGTCAGTGCGTGAATGGGCTCGTCGGCCAGCACCGCGACGTCCAGACCGAGCAGTTGCCGCGTGTCGCCGTCGATATACGGAAGACTGTATTTGCCCCGGCTCGCGCGCCGCAGCTGGAACACGACGGCCGGCAGCGAACGCGTGACGTCATGCAGGCGCCGCTCGGTCTGCCGCGCGCGCGTTTCGGCGTTGCGGATGTCCGTGATGTCGATCATGGTGCCGATCACGCCGGCCCATTCGCCGTTCGACGCCGCGAAGGCGCCCGCCCAGAACAGGCCGCAGCGCGGATTCTTCAGGTTGTCGCAAAACTGGGCCTCGAGTTCCTGACGCTGGCCCGTGGCGAGCGTGGTGCTGGTGAGTTCATGCAGCACCTTGCTTTGTTCATGTCCCCACGCCGCGACTTCCAGGCTGGTGTGACCGAGAATGTCTCCGCGCCGCACGCCCAGGGCCTGCTCGAAAGCGCGGTTCACCGCGATGTAGCGGTTCTCCATGTCCTTCACGACGAGCGGGTACGGCACGACTTCCATCATGGTTTGCTGGAAGCTGAGCTGGGTGCCGAGCCGCTGCTCGGTTTCGATTCGCTTCGCCATTTCCCGTTGCAGGAGGATGAGCGCACGCAATGTCACGAAAAACACCGCCACGACGCCGATGAGCATGGGCAACAGACGCAGGTCGGTGATGCTCAGGCCGGCGTCCGCGGCATGGCTGGCCAGCGGCATCAATGAACACAGGAGCACCAAACAACGGGCAAACGACACTGACGGCACTCTCAATTCAATCCTCTCTCAAACAGGCCGGCTGGTTCACGCCACGGCCAGGCACTTTTCCCGCCGATGCTCGATGTTGGCGCGGCGTCGGAACAATGCCCTTCTAGTCTGACGGCTATTCGCCATGCACCGAATCAGAACCCTCCCAAATGATGTGCGGCATGCGCCGCGCATGCATTGTTCAAGGATTCAGACCAGTCCCACCTGACGGAGAAACGCGGTGAGGTCCGCTTCGGATTCCAGCCCGAGCTTGCGCATGCCGCTGCGTTTCTGAGTCGCGATGGTTTTGCGGCTGCGTCCCGAATGTGCGGCGATTTCGTGTACCAGCAGCCCGCGCGCAACCAGCTGGAAGACCTCCCATTCGCGGCAGCTCAGCACGCCCGCGCGGGCGGGCGCGGCGACCGGCACGCCGCGCAGCGCGGCTTCGATGCCCGGCGACAGAAAGCGCTTTCCCGTCGCGGCCGTCGCGATGGCCAGACTCAGGCACGGCAGCCCGTCCCGTTTGTCGACCACGCCGTCCACGCCGAGATGGAGGAGTCCTGCCAGCATGCGTGGTTGCGAAATCATGGTCATCACGATGACTTTCGGCCGTGCTTTCTGCCAGAAGAGATGTTTCAGGAATCCGATGGCATTGCTCTCCCCCGCGATCCCGCGCATGCCGAGGTCCGAGAGCACGTAGTCGCATGGCGTTGCGTCCAGCCGCTCCGCCAGCTCCTGCGTGTCATGTGCGGTCGCGACGACTTCGAATCGCCCATCCCGTTCGAGAAATGCCTGAACGCCCTTCACGACGACCGGATGGTCGTCCGCAACGATCGCTCGGATCGGCGTGGTGATTCCCATAGTTTCCAGCGATATTTTGAGGACCTCCGGCGCACGCCTTGAGGACGAATGCCTGTCCCGGCGCGCGTCACTCAGGCGCGCCGGACTTCAGATCAGGCCGCTGTCCGCGATGAAGCGGAACAGCGCGGCGTCGGAAGACAGATCCAGTTTGCGCATGGCCGCGCATTTCTGCGCACTGATCGTCTTCACGCTGCGCTCCAGATCTCTCGCGATCTCGGTGATGTTCGCGCCGCGCGCATAGCGCTCGATCACGTCGAGCTCGCGGTTCGTCAGGCGCTGCCGGATGAAGCGCGCCTGCTTCCCGGTATCGGCGAGCGTCAGCATGCGACGGATCGTGGGCCCGAGATAGGTCTCGTTGGCCAGGACCGACACGATGGCCAGGTAGATGAGGTCGAGCCGGTCTTCCTTGCTGAGGAAGGCGTGCGCGCCGGCCTCCAGCGCCTGCTTGACGAGCGCCGCGTCGCCGTTGCGCGACAGGACGACGAGATGCACCGCCGGATAGCGCTGCGCCAGATGCCGGATCATTTCGACGCCCTCGCCAAAGCGTCCCCCTGGCATGTAGAAGTCGACGATCGCCACGTCGCAGCGGGTGCGTGCGAGCGACTCGTCGAGCTGGGTGGAATTCGCGTTGCGGCTCATCACCTCCACGTTGGGGAATTGCCCGGCAAGCCGCTCGACCGCGAGAATGACGAGCGGATGGTCGTCTGCAATCGCGAGACGGATGCGGCCGCCATGCGCGAACACCTGCGCTTCTTCCGCGAAATGCTTCGCGACCGACGTCCTTGCATCGCGCAGGTCCGCCTCCGCTGCACGCGCCGGGATTCCTGCATCAGATGCCGGAGCATTGTGATAGGAGTAGTGCATCTGAACCTCCAGGGGGAGAGCCGAACAGAAAGGCCGAACGGGAAGGCCGAACGGAAAAGCCGCGCGGTCAGTTCAAACCGCGTGCGCGCACGAAGGCAAACAGGCCGGGATCATTGCGCACGCCGAGCTTGTTCATGGCGTCGCGCTTCTGCCGGCTGATCGTGCGGACGTCGCGGTCGAGTTCCCGGGCGATCTCGGTGATCGAATGACCTTGCGCGAACAGGCGCACGACTTCGATTTCCCGCGGCGAAAGCGGCAAGGTTTCGGAAGGGAAGTCCGTCTCGGCTCCCGCTTCCGCAAGCGACGCCGCAAACGAGGCGCTCACATAGCGCCGTTCGACGCTTGCATGACGCACGGCGCTCGCCACGTATTCGATAGGCTCGGCCTTGTTCACGAGGCCCATCGCGCCGGCGTTCAGGATGGAACGCAGAATGGCGACGTTCGTGACGCTCGTCAGCACGACGACATTGACTTGCGGAAAGTCGTCCCGCACGGTGCGGATGAGACGAAGCCCGTCCTTGGCATCCGCGCCGTGTTCCGGCATGGCGAAGTCGGTGACGAGCACGTCGCACGCGACACGCTTGAGTTCAGCCAATAAGGTGCTCGCGTTATTCGCCTGACCGACGACTTCGATTGCCTCGTCTGAATCAAGCAACGCTTTCATCCCGACAAGGACGAAGGGATGATCGTCGGCCAGCATTACGCGAAGTTTCAAAGGGCCCTCATACTGTTTATCTGATTAACGGCTCATGTCTGAACGAGCTTTTGAATTGCATCAAAGTCAATGCCTTACCTGATTTTCGGAATCAATCCGAAGTCATTGCCTGTTAAAAAAACTATTAGCCACGGCTCTTCATGCAAACAGCGCTGAATAGCCGCATTGAGAGCATGCATGTCTATTTCTTCGGTTCTTTCAGCGTGTCAGCTTTCAAGATAGAGTGCGGATATCCCAACGACCATCAGATTATTCCGATTGACCGCATTTACTTTCCGCTATTGGCGCAATGTGTGTCGCGTGATCGTCGACGAGTTACAGATTAATACGGCCCGATAAAAAAAGGGAGAAGTCCGGCCTAAATTCAGAAGACGGCGCAAAAAAACAAAAAGCCGCGCCCTGGCGACTTGCCATTTCTCAAGCGAATGACTTGCCATTTCTCAAGCGAATTCGTCAGGTAACGGCCATACCGCGTGTATCCGCGGCGCATTGCGGCTTGCGCGAAGCGGCGTTTAAAAAAGAAAACCCCGCACCAGGCGGGGTTTGTTTTTGCAGATGGGCGACGCGATGTCAGAAGGGGATGTCGTCGTCCATGTCGTCGAAGCCGCCGCCGGCCGGCGCACCCGAACGGCCCGCGCCACCGCCACCGCCACCGGCGCCGCCCGCGCGGCCGCCCGCAGGCGCACGTCCGCCGCCACCACCACCACCACCGGAGCGTTCTGCCGGCGCGCTGCGGCTGTAGCCGCCGTCGTCACCGCCACCCGCGCCGCCGCGTCCGCCGAGCATCTGCATCTGGTCGGCGACGATCTCGGTCGAATAGCGCTCCTGGCCCGCCTGATCGGTCCACTTGCGCGTGCGGATGCGCCCTTCGATATACACCGATGAGCCCTTCTTCAGATACTCGTTGACGATTTCCGCCAGCCGGCCGAAGAACGCGACGCGGTGCCATTCCGTCAATTCCTTGAACTCGCCGGATGTCTTGTCCTTGTAGCGATCCGTCGTGGCGAGACGGATGTTGGCCACGGCGTCGCCGCTCGGGAGGTAGCGGGTTTCGGGGTCGGCGCCCAGATTGCCTACGAGAATGACCTTGTTGACTGATGCCATGATTTCTCCGGTAGATACCTTGCTTGCTGTCGGCCGCGCACTGCACCGGGCAATTCCGCTTCAGGCGGATCCGGTTGCCGCGCGCCGGCCAGATTCGATGATTCTTCGATACGTTACTGCGCTCAGGCCGCCTGCTGGTTCCGGCGCGGCGGCGGCTTCATCCAGGCCGCCACCAGCAGCCAGGCGCACACCAGCGCGGAACACGCGAAGAACACCGCGCTCGGCCCGTCCAGCTTCAGCAGCCAGCCGCCGATGACGCCGCCCAGCGCGAGCCCGATGGACTGCGTGGTGTTGTACACGCCTGCTGCCGCGCCCTTCCTCGTGCCGGGCGCGAGCTTCGACACCAGCGACGGCTGCGAGGCCTCCAGCACGTTGAAGCCGAGGAAGTACACGAACAGAATGGCGGCCACTGACCACAGCGTATGCGGAGCCACGCCCAATAACAATTGGCCGATCAGGATAAGACTGATCGCGCTCAGCATGACGGCTTTCATTTTTCCACGTTTCTCGGCGACGATGATCGCGGGCACCATCATGACGAAGGCGAGCCCCATCACCGGCAGGTAGATTTTCCAGTGCGACGCGACCGGCAGCCCGCCTGCTTCGAGAATGCGCGGCACCACCAGGAACAGCGCGGTCTGCGTGGCGTGCAGCACCAGCACGCCGAAGTTGAGGCGCAGCAGTTCGACGTTGTGCAGCACTTCCGCGAACGGCGCCTTGACGTGGACGGGGTGCGCGGGCGGATCGGGCACGATCCACAGCACCACGCCGACCGCGACAATCGACAGCGCGCCGATCACCGTGAACAACCCGCTCATGCCGACCCACTGGAACACGATCGGCGCGCCGACGATCGCCACCGCGAACGACACGCCGATGCTGCCGCCGACCATCGCCATGGCCTTGGTGCGGTTCTCTTCATGCGTGAGGTCCGCAATGAAGGCGATCACCGCCGACGACACCGCGCCCATCCCCTGGATCACCCGTCCCGCGATGATCCAGGCCATCGAATGCCCCACCGCCGCGACGAAGCTGCCGAGCGCGAACACCAGCAGCCCGAAGGCGATGACCGGCTTGCGGCCGAGCTTGTCGGAGACCCAGCCGTAGAAGATGTAGAGCATCGACTGGGTGACGCCGTAGGCGCCGAGCGCAATGCCGACGAGCAGCACGTTGTCGCCGCCGGGGATGGTTTTCGCGTAGATCGAAAACACCGGCATGATCATGAAGAGTCCGAGCATGCGCAGCGCGAAGATGGCGGCGAGCGACACGGTCGCGCGCAGCTCCGGCGCGGAGAGACGTGTGGACGTGGCAGACGGATTGGACATCAGGAACGGAAAGGTGAGGAGTCGGGTCTGGCTTGGCCCGGGGCGCGGCCACGCATGGCCGCCTTGTTCTTGCTTGAAACGGCACTATATGGAATGCATTGCTTGCTTTGCTTGCCGTCGCGGGCGCTGAACAGCGCTGCAGTCCGGCAGATCCCCGCGCCGGCCTGCTTGGTCTGCCTGGCCTGCTGGCGGGCTTCCGGCGGGGGCTTTTCCCCGAGTTTCCCACTCCGGGAGCCCGGGCCGCGCCCGTCAAAAGTCGTTATAGTAGCAGGTTTGGCCCCCCTCTCTTTCCGCTCGGCGCCGCCTGCGCAGCTTGTCCTCCAGGGCTTGCCCGCATGCCTGCCCCGGGCCGCCGGAGATCGTTGAACCCGCTGCTGGACCACTCGAAGAACCCCGGAACATACTCGTGGAAGAAATTCGCATTCGTGGGGCCCGCACCCACAATTTGAAGAATGTCAGTCTCGACTTGCCGCGCCACAAGCTGATCGTGATCACCGGGCTGTCCGGGTCCGGCAAGTCGTCGCTGGCGTTCGACACGCTCTACGCGGAAGGCCAGCGGCGCTACGTGGAGAGCCTGTCGGCCTACGCCCGGCAATTCCTGCAACTGATGGAAAAGCCGGACGTCGATCTGATCGAAGGTCTGTCACCCGCCATTTCCATCGAACAGAAGGCAACGTCGCACAATCCCCGCTCCACGGTCGGCACGGTCACGGAAATCCACGATTACCTGCGTCTGCTGTACGCGCGGGTCGGCACGCCGTATTGCCCGGATCACCTGATTCCGCTCGAAGCGCAAAGCGTCTCGCAAATGGTCGACGCCGCGCTCGCGCTGCCCGAGGAAACCAAGCTGATGATCCTCGCGCCCGTCGTGGCGGACCGCAAGGGCGAGCACGTCGAGCTGTTCGAGGAAATGCAGGCGCAGGGCTTCATCCGCTTCCGGATCCGCTCCGGCGGCGGCACCGCGAACGAAGGCGTTGCGAAGATCTATGAAGTCGATTCGCTGCCGAAGCTCAAGAAGACCGACAAGCACACCATCGACGTCGTCATCGACCGCCTGAAGGTGCGGCCGGACATGAAGCAGCGGCTCGCGGAATCGTTCGAGACCGCGCTGCGCCTGGCCGATGGCCGCGCCATCGCGCTCGAAATGGACACCGAGAAGGAGAAACTCTTCAGCTCGAAATTCGCGTGCCCGATCTGCTCGTACTCGCTGCCGGAACTCGAACCGCGTCTCTTCTCCTTCAACAACCCGATGGGCGCGTGCCCCGAATGCGACGGCCTCGGCCAGATCACCTTCTTCGATCCGAAGCGGGTGGTCGCGCATCCGTCGCTGTCGCTGGCGGCGGGGGCCGTGAAGGGCTGGGACCGGCGCAACCAGTTCTACTTCCAGATGCTGCAGAGTCTCGCGGCGTTCTATGAGTTCGACATCGACGCGCCCTTCGAGGATCTGCCCGAGAAAGTGCGCAAGATCCTGCTGTACGGGTCGGGCAAGCAGTCGATTCCGTTCTCGTACATCAACGAACGCGGGCGCGCCTCGGTGCGCGAGCATGCGTTCGAGGGCATCATCCCGAACCTCGAGCGGCGTTACCGCGAGACGGATTCGGCCGCCGTGCGCGAGGAGCTCGCCAAGTACCAGAACAACCAGCCCTGCCCGGCCTGCGACGGCACCCGGCTGCGCCGCGAGGCGCGCTTCGTCAAGGTCGGCGCCGACGATCAGGCGCGCGGCATCTACGAAATCAGCGGCTGGCCGCTGCGCGACACGCTCGGCTATTTCCAGACGCTGCGCCTCGAAGGCGCAAAGGGCGAGATCGCGGACAAGGTGGTCAAGGAGATCGTCGCGCGGCTTTCGTTCCTGAACAACGTCGGGCTGGATTACCTGTCGCTGGAGCGCAGCGCGGAAACGCTGTCCGGCGGCGAAGCCCAGCGCATCCGGCTGGCCTCGCAGATCGGCTCGGGACTGACCGGCGTGATGTACGTGCTCGACGAGCCGTCCATCGGGCTGCATCAGCGCGACAACGACCGCCTCATCCATACGCTCAAGCATCTGCGCGACATCGGTAATTCGGTGATCGTCGTCGAGCACGACGAGGACATGATCCGCATGGCGGACTACGTCGTCGACATGGGACCGGGTGCCGGCGTGCACGGCGGCGTGGTGGTCGCGCAGGGCACGCCCATCCAGGTGCAGAAGGATCCGAACTCGATCACCGGCCAGTATCTCTCCGGCAAACGGACGATCGGCTATCCGGCCGAGCGCGCCGTGCCGGACGAACGGCGGCTGCGCATCGTCGAGGCGCATGGCAACAATCTGAAACGCGTGACGCTGGATCTGCCCGTGGGTCTTTTGACCTGCGTGACCGGCGTGTCGGGCTCGGGCAAGTCCACGCTCATCAACGACACGCTCCAGCATGCGGTGGCGCAGCATCTGTACGGTTCGGCGACGGAGCCGGCGCCGTACGAATCGATCGAAGGTCTCGAGCATTTCGACAAGGTGATCGCCGTCGATCAATCCCCGATCGGCCGCACGCCGCGTTCGAATCCCGCCACCTACACGGGCCTGTTCACGCCGATCCGCGAACTGTTCGCGAGCGTGCCGGCGGCCAAGGAGCGCGGCTACGATCCCGGCCGTTTCTCGTTCAACGTCAAGGGCGGACGCTGCGAAGCCTGTCAGGGCGACGGCGTGCTGAAGGTGGAAATGCACTTCCTGCCCGATGTCTACGTGCCCTGCGACGTCTGCCACGGCAAGCGCTACAACCGCGAGACGCTGGAAGTCCAGTACAAGGGCAAGAACATCCACGAGGTGCTGGACCTGACCGTGGAAGCGGCGCACGAGTTCTTCAAGGCGGTGCCGGTGGTCGCGCGCAAGCTGAAGACGCTGCTCGATGTCGGTCTCGGCTATATCCGGCTGGGCCAGTCGGCGACCACGCTGTCGGGCGGCGAGGCCCAGCGCGTCAAGCTTTCGCTGGAACTGAGCAAGCGCGACACCGGTCGGACGCTGTATATCCTCGACGAACCCACGACAGGATTGCACTTTCATGACATCGCGCTGCTGCTCGAAGTGATCCACCGCTTGCGAGATCAGGGCAACACGGTGGTCATCATCGAGCATAATCTCGACGTGATCAAAACCGCCGACTGGGTCATCGACCTCGGTCCGGAAGGCGGCGCGGGCGGCGGGCAGATCATCGCCCAGGGGACGCCCGAGCAGGTCGCGAAGTCGAAGGCGAGTTTTACCGGCAGGTACCTGGCACCTTTGCTGCAACGGCCCAGATCGGCGGCGTGAGTTTCGCCCCCGGGCCACGGCGCCGGGGGCCGCGCCGCTCGCGCAACAGGCCGTCGAATCAGCCGCGCACGCCGCGGCGCGGACAACCGTCGTAAGCAGCAGGGGATAAGGAACGCAGTCATGGCGAAGCGCAACGAAGCGGCCAACGAGGAAGCGCGGGTCCGGGACCTGCCCACGCGCCACGTCAGGCTGACGAGCGACATGAGTTTGCCGAAGCTGTCGGCGGTCGAAATCGGCAGCTATCTGCTGGCGCTCGCGGCACTGTTTTTTACACTCAAGCTGCAACTGCTCGGCGGGCTGCTCGCGGGCATGCTGGTGTTCCAGCTGGTTCACATGATCGCGCCGGTGATCGAGCGTCATGTCGTGAGCCGCGGCGCGCGCCTGATCGCGGTCGGTCTGATCTCGGCGATCATCGTCGGCGCGCTGACCGGCGCGACCATGGCCACCATCCAGCATTTCGAGCACGATTTCCCGAGCCTGCAAAAACTGCTCGACCAGTTGATGAGCATCACGTCGAGCGCGCGTCTTTCGGTGCCGGACTGGCTCGCGAACTACCTTCCGGTCGATGCCGGGCAGATGAAGGACAAGGCCACCGAGCTGATGCACAAGCACGCCGAAATGCTCCAGCAGGGCGGCAAGGAAATGGCGCGCGGCTTCGGGCATATCGTGATCGGCATGATCGTCGGGGCGATCATCGCGGTTAGCGCGCCGCGCACCACGCATCATCGGCTGCCGCTGTCCACCGCGCTCGTCGCACGCGTGTCGCGCTTCTCCGACGCCTTCCGCCGCATCGTCTTCGCCCAGATCAAGATCTCGGCGATCAACGCCGTCTTCACCGCGTTGTACCTGCTGGTCGCGCTGCCGCTGTTCCATGAACGGCTGCCGCTGTCCAAAACCCTCGTCCTGCTCACCTTCATCGTCGGCCTGCTGCCGGTGATCGGCAATCTGATCTCGAACACGATCATCGTCGGTATTTCGCTGTCGGTGTCGTTCGGCACGGCGGTGGCGTCGCTCGCGTTCCTGATCCTGATCCACAAGCTCGAATACTTCCTGAATGCGCGCATCATCGGCGGCCAGATCGAGGCGCGCGCGTGGGAACTGCTGCTTGCCATGCTCGCGATGGAAGCCGCCTTCGGTATTCCAGGCGTGATCGCCGCGCCGATCTTCTACGGCTACATCAAGCGCGAACTGATCTACCTGCGGCTCGTGTAATACCCGAGCCTGAAAGAGACAACGCCCGCAAGACTTGACTCTTGCGGGCGTTGTGCTTTCTGAGGCTGAGGACGAATCAGCGGAACACGACCGTCTTGTGTCCGTTGAGCAGGATGCGATGCTCCGCATGCCACTTCACCGCGCGCGCGAGCGTCACGCATTCGACGTCGCGGCCGATCGCCGTCAGTTGCTCCGGCGTCATGTTGTGGTCCACGCGCTCCACTTCCTGCTCGATGATCGGGCCTTCGTCGAGATCCGACGTCACGTAGTGCGCGGTCGCGCCAATCAGCTTCACGCCGCGGTCGAACGCCTGGTAATACGGCTTCGCGCCCTTGAAGCTCGGCAGGAACGAGTGATGGATGTTGATCGCGCGGCCGGCGAGCTGGTCGCACAGTTCGGGCGAAAGAATCTGCATGTAGCGCGCGAGCACGACGAGATCGGTGTTGTGCTGCTCGACAATTTCCAGCACGCGCTTTTCCTGCGCCGCCTTGCCTTCGGGCGTCGATTTCAGCAGCGGCAGATGATGGAACGGAATGTCGTAGCTCGCCGCGAGCTGATAGAAATCCTTGTGATTGGACACGATCGCCGGAATCTCGATCTGCAGCTGGCCGGTGCGATAGCGGAACAGCAGGTCATTCAGGCAGTGGCCGATCTTCGACACCATGATGACCACGCGCGGCTTCACCGACGCGTCATGCAGCTCCCAGCGCATGCCGAACTCGTCGGCAAGCGTGCTGAAGGAGGTGCGCAGCGCGTCGATGCCCGGATCGCCGCCGACTTCCTGGAAATGCACGCGCATGAAGAATTCGCCGGTGCGGCTGTCGCCGAACTGCGCGGAGTCGAGGATATTGGCGCCGAGATTGAACAGGAAGCCTGACACGGCATGGACGATTCCCGGACGATCCGGGCACGACAGTTTCAGATAAAAGCTATGTTCGGTCGACATGACCTGTCCTCGTTCATTGGATTCTTGATGTTCACTGCGCGCGGTCTGCGGCGGGCGGCGCGAACAGCGCGGCGATGCCCTCGCACGCGTCCTCGTCGATCCACTGGCGGCGCAGCATGCAATCCAGCGTGGCGAGACTGGCATCGACCGTGAACGCGCCCTCTTCTATCCAGCGCGCGACTTCGCCGATGCGCGCGAGCCGGTGTTCGCCGACTTCGCCGTCCTGGTTGCGCGGCGCGAAATCGGGCGGCAGCAAGAGGTCGTAGACGAAGATCTGTTCGGCCTGCGTGCCCTCGGGCAGGGATTGCAGCACGTGCAGCGTGCGGCCGGGCTCGGCCGTCTGGGCGAGTTTCGCGCTCATGCCGGCTTCTTCCCAGCATTCCTTCACGAGCGTCGGCATCAGACCGAGCCCCCAGCCGATGCCGCCCGCGACGACGTTATCGAGCATGCCGGGATCGGTCGCCTTGGTGTCGCTGCGGCGCGCGATCCACAGTTCCGGCGCGCGGTCCGCGCATTTTACGATGCCGTTCAGATGCACCGCGTAGGTCATCGTGCCGAAGAAGCGCGACGCCGCGCGTTCGATGAACGCGAGCGGCGCGGCGTCGAAGTCATTGCGGATCGCGTAGGTTTCGTCGCGCCATCCGGGAATCTTGCCTTCGGCGTACAGCGCGCCGATCACCGCGCCGAGCGCCGCGCTGCGTGAATTCACATCGGCGAGCGTGGGTTGCAGGCGTACCGAGGCGGCGTCGAACTGGAAGACTTCGGGCCAGCGGCGCAGCGCGGCGACATCGGCATGGCGGATCCAGCCGACTCGTTCAGCGCCGATAAGGAATGGAGCGTGCGCGGCGGCGTCGAAACGGCGCGCCGCGTGGATGGCGGGCAGGGTCATGAGCGAGAAATAAGCGGGTCAGTCGCGCAGCGCGACGCGAATGCCGAGCGCGATGAAGGTCACGCCGGCGAGGCGGTCGAGCCACACGCCGACGCGCGGCCGGCGCGCCAGCCACGCGCCGATCAGGCCCGCGCCGATGCCGAACAGCGAGAACACGACCACCGTCTGCAGCATGAACACGCCGCCGAGTTCGAACATTTGCAGCATCACGCTTTGCGCGCCGTGCGGATCGACGAACTGCGGCAGGAACACGATGAAGAACAGTGTGACCTTCGGATTCAGCAGATTGCCGATCACGCTCTGGCGGAAGACCGTTGCAAGCGGCTGGCGCGGACGTGCATGCGCGTTGGCGAGACCATGGCTGCGCAACGCCTTGATGCCGATCCACACCAGATACGCCGCGCCCGCGAGCTTGACGGCCTGGAACGCGAGCGGCGACGAGCGCAGCAGCGCGGCGACGCCGAGCGCCGCGAGTGTCGTGTGGAACAGCACGCCGCAGGCGAAGCCCAGCGCGGCGACCACTCCGGCGAGCCGTCCCTGCGAGATGCCGCGCGCGAGCACTTGCAGGTTGTCCGGTCCCGGCGCAACGGTGATCGCCACCGAGGCCGCGAGAAACAGCAGGAAGTGGGGCATGTCAGTGTCCCCCGAACTCGCACACGGTGTAGAGCGGCACGCCGTTGTCGCGCAGGAGCTTCGAGCCGCCCAAGTCCGGCAGATCGATGATCGCTGCCGCCTCGACCACTTCGGCGCCGAGCCGTTCCAGCAGGATCTTGCCGGCCATCATCGTGCCGCCGGTGGCAACCAGATCGTCCACGATCACGACGCGGTCGCCCGGCTTGCAGGCGTCCTCGTGGATCTCGACGGTCGCGCGGCCATACTCGAGCTCGTACGACTGCGACAGCGTCCGGTACGGCAGCTTGCCTTGCTTGCGGATCGGCACGAAGCCGAGGCTCAGCTCGTACGCCAGGATTGGCCCGATGATGAAACCGCGCGCGTCCATGCCGGCAATGACATTGATGTCCTCGTCGATATAGCGCTGCACGAACAGGTCGATCAGCGTACGCAGCGCGCGGCGGTCCTGCAGCACGGGCGTGATGTCGCGGAACTGCACGCCGGCCTGCGGCCAGTTCTCGACAGTGCGCACGCGCTCCTTGATGAAACGCGCGGCGTCGCGCTCGGCGTTCGAAGAGGAAATGGACATGGTTTCTCCGGTGTTCGCGCCGTGAGGCCGCGCTCGCCCGTGACAGAAAGGAACAACAAAAGGAAATTACGCCGCCCGGCGATGTCGCGAGAGCCGTTCCTCGGCCTGTGCCAGCTTTTCGGGCAGGCCGCGCAGCACGACGATGTCATTGGCGCGCAACTTGGTTTCGGGATCGGGCGCGACACCCCGGATGCCGTGGCGCCGGATCGCGGTCACCTCGACCCCGCGGCCGACCAGCCCCAGATCGTCGAGCGAATGGCCGACCGCCTCCGACTTTGCGTCGATCGGTACGGATTGTAGCCGGACCTGCTCGTGGCCATCGTCGTCGTCGGCATCGTCGGCGCCGTGAAAGTAGCCGCGCAGCAGGCTGTAGCGCGCGTCGCGCATTTCCTCGACGCGCCGCACCACGCGCCGCATCGGCACGCCCATCAGCACCAGCGTGTGCGACGCCAGCATCAGGCTGCCCTCCACGATCTCCGGAATCACCTCAGTCGCGCCCGCGGCCGTGAGCTTCTCGAGATCGGCGTCGTCGACGGTGCGCACGATCACCGGCAAGGTCGGCGCGAGCTCATGGATGTTGTGCAGCACGCGCATCGCCGACGGCGTGTTCGCATACGTGATCGCCACCGTCGCAGCACGATGCAGACCCGCCGCCAGCAGCGACTCGCGCCGCCCGGCGTCGCCGAACACGACCGATTCGCCCGCCGCCGCGGCCGCCGCCACACGGTCCGGATCCAGGTCCAGCGCCACGTACGAGATGCCTTCCTGCTCCAGCATGCGCGCGAGATTCTGCCCGGCCCGGCCGTAGCCGCAGATGATCACGTGGCCGCTCTGCTTGAGGCTCTGCGTCGCGATCTTGGTCATCTGCAACGATTGCAGCATCCACTCCGTCGATGACAGCCGCAGCACGATGCGGTCGGCGTTCTGGATGATGAACGGCGCGGCGAGCATGGACAGCAGCATCGCGGCGAGGATCGCCTGGAGGATGGTGGAGTCGACCAGATGCGAATCCAGGATCAGGTTCAGCAGAACGAAGCCGAATTCGCCCGCCTGCGCCAGACCGAGACCCGTGCGCATCGCGACGCCCTGCGGCGCGCCGAACGCGCGCGACAGCGCAGTGATCATCACGGCCTTGAGCAGGATCGGCACGACGAAGAAGCCGAGCACCAGGAACGGATGCTCCCAGATCACGCGCGGGTTCAGCAGCATGCCGGTGGTCACGAAGAACAGGCCCAGCAGCACGTCGCGGAACGGCTTGATGTCTTCTTCCACCTGATGCCGGTACGGCGTCTCGGCGATCAGCATCCCGGCGATGAACGCGCCCAGCGCGAGCGACAGCCCGAACTTGTCGGTGATGAAGGCCGCGCCGAGCGTCACCAGCAACAGGTTCAGCATGAACAGCTCTTGCGAGCGGCGCCGCGCGACCAGGTCGAACCAGCGCGTCATGAACTTCTGGCCGATGAACAGCAGCACGGTCAGCGCAACGACGATCTTCACCGCCGCGATGCCCAGCCACATCGCCAGCTGGGACGAGTTACCGTTGCCGAGCGCCGCGATGATGATGAGCAGCGGCACCACGGCCAGATCCTGGAACAGCAGCACGCCGAAGATGTTGCGGCCGTGCTCCGATTCGAGTTCGAGCCGCTCGGCGAGCAGCTTGCTGACGATCGCCGTGGACGACATCGACAGCGCGCCGCCCAGCGCGAAGCTCGCCTCCCACGACATCTCGATCCAGAAATGCGCGATCCAGCCGAAGATCATGGCCAGCGCGATGGTGGCCCCGACCTGGCTCGCGCCGAGGCCGAACACGATGCGCCGCATCGAGCGCAATTTCGACAATGAAAACTCGAGCCCGATGGAGAACATCAGGAACACGACGCCGAATTCGGCGAGGTGCTGCGCGCGGTCCGTATCCGGCGCGATACCCGCCGCGTGCGGGCCCACGATGATGCCGACCGTCAGATAGCCGAGCATCGGCGGCAGGTTGAAATAGCGAAATACCACGACGCCCGCCACTGAACACAGCAGCAACAGCAACGTCATTTCGAGCGGAGAAATCATCCGTCTAGCGTCCTCGTTCGGCAGTGTGCGGCAGCGCGTGCGACCTTGCGCTGCGGCGTCTTGGAAGAGCCCGGGACGGCCGGACTCGCGGGGGCGGATAGGCGGCGGCGCGCGGCGCGCCGGGCGGCGCGGCAGAGAATCGCCTTTGCTATACTCCGCGCATGATAGCGAAAATCAATGGCGACCGGGCGCTGGCGCTGGCTCGCGATGTAATTCAGATCGAAGCCGACGCCGTTCGCGGCCTCTCTCCTCTTCTCGACGAAAACTTCATCAACGCGGTCGAAGTCCTGCTCGGCTGCCGCGGCCGCGTGGTCGTGTCGGGCATCGGCAAGTCGGGCCATGTCGCGCGCAAGTTCGCCGCGACGCTCGCCAGCACCGGCACCCCCGCCTTCTTCGTGCATCCGGCCGAAGCCAGCCACGGCGACCTCGGCATGGTCACCGCCGACGACATCTTCATCGCGCTGTCGAACTCCGGCGAAACGGAAGAACTCGTTGCCATTCTGCCGCTCATCAAGCGTCTTGGCGCAAAACTGATCGCCATCACCGGCCGTCCCGAATCGAGTCTCGCGCAACTGGCGGACATGCATCTCAACGCACGCGTCGACAAGGAAGCGTGCCCGATGAATCTCGCGCCCACCGCCAGCACCACCGCCGCGATGGCGCTCGGCGACGCGCTCGCCGTCGCCGTGCTCGACGCGCGCGGCTTCGGCCCCGAGGACTTCGCGCGCTCGCATCCGGGCGGCGCACTCGGCCGGCGGCTGCTGACCTATGTGCGCGACGTCATGCGCACCGGCGACGAAGTGCCCCGGGTCTCGCTCGATGCAACCGTTTCGGACGCGCTGTTCCAGATCACGGACAAGCGCATGGGCATGACCGCCGTGATCGACGGCGCGCAGCGCGTGCACGGCATCTTCACGGACGGCGACCTGCGCCGCATCCTGCAACGCGACGGCGATTTCCGTTCGCTGCGCATCGCCGATGTCATGACCCGTAACCCGCAGACCATCGCGCCGGATCATCTCGCGGTCGAGGCCGTGGAACTGATGGAGCGTTATCGCATCAATCAGATGCTGGTCGTCGACGCCGATGCGACGCTGATCGGCGCACTGAACATGCACGACCTCTTTTCCAAGAAGGTGATCTGATGGCGCAGCAGCCGTCTTCCATGCCGTCGGCCGGCGCAAGCGCCGCCGAGCGCGCCAGCCGCCTCCGTCTGATGGTGTTCGACGTCGACGGCGTCTTCACTGACGGCAGTCTTTACTTCACCGCCGAGGGCGACGCGATGAAGTCGTTCAATTCGCTCGACGGCCACGGCGTGAAGATGCTGCAGTCGGTCGGCGTGCAGACGGCGATCATCACGGGACGCCAGTCCGGCATCGTCGCGGCGCGCGCGAAGGAACTGGGCATCACGCATCTGTATCAGGGCGTGGCGGACAAGACCGTCGCGCTCGCTGAACTGCTCGAGAAGACCGGCATCCCGGCGGGCGACTGCGGCTACATGGGCGACGACTGGCCGGATCTCGCGGTGATGCGCCGCTGCGGCTTCGCAGCCGCGCCGGCGAACGCGCATCCGGACGTGATCCAGCGCGTGCATTGGGTTGCGCAGTCGCGCGGCGGCCATGGCGCGGTGCGCGAAGTCTGCGATGCCATCCTGCGCGCGCAACACCGCTACGACGACCTGCTCGCCGCGGCGCTCGGGGGCTGACGTCATGCAGCGCCCAGGAAAACTCGCCTCGCTGCTGCCGCTCCTCGCGATGGCCGCGCTCGCGGGTGTCACGTACTGGCTGTTGCAGGCCACGCTGCCGCCGGCGGCGCAAGCGCCGGAACAGCCGAAGCGCCATACACCCGATTATTTCGCGAACAACTTCTCGGTCTCCGAACTCGACGCCACCGGCTCGACGCAATATCGTCTGACGGCGAAGTCGATGGTTCACTATGAAGACGACGAAATCAGCGACCTGACGCTGCCCGCGCTGCGCATGTTCCAGCCGCAGAAGCCGACGGTCACGGCCACCGCGCAGCGCGGCACGGTGAACGGCGACGTCTCGGTCGTCAATCTCTATGACAATGCCCGCATCTTGCGCGCCGCTGGTTACGGAGATCCGCAGATGCAGGCGGATTCGCAGCATTTTCGCGTGCTGGTGAACGACGATGTCATCGAAACGGAAAAACCGGTTAGACTTCAGCGCGGCCCGTCCGTAATGACGGCCGATGGCATGAACTACAACAACGTGACCCGGGAAATGAAGCTCTTCGGCAACGTGCGCGGCTCGATCGCCGCCTCGGACATCAAGGGCGGCGCTTCCAAGTGACCCGGCACTCCCATCCGAATTGTGACTGCATGAACGAAAGGTTCCCCCGTCCTGATGGCGGCCCCGCGCGCGCCACGCACGCGCGCAGCATCGTGCGCCCCTTCTCGCGTTTCCCGCGACTCCCGGGCGCCGTGCTGAGCGCCGCCCTCGCGTCCTTGATCGCGTTGACGGCAGCGCCCGCGCACGCGGAAAAGGCCGACCAGGACAAGCCGCTCAACATCGAAGCGGACAACATGTCGTATGACGACCTCAACCAGAAGAACATCTTCACCGGCCACGTCGTCGCGACCAAAGGGACGATCGTCATCAAGGCCGACCGCGTCGAGGTCACGCAGGATCCGCAGGGGTATCAGTACGCCACCGGCACCTCCACGGGCAACAATCTTTCGTACTTCCGCCAGAAGCGCGACGGCGTGAACGAGTACATCGACGGCAACGCGGTGCGCATCGATTACGACGGCAAGAACGATTTCACGAAACTCACGACGCGCGCCACCGTGCGCCGCCTGCAAGGCCTGACGAACGTACAGGACGAGGTGCACGGCAGCGTCATCACCTATGACGGCCAGAAGGACTTCTACACGGCGAGCGCCGGCAAGGACGTCGCGGGACCCGGCAATCCGAGCGGCCGCGTGCGCGCCATGCTCGCGCCGCGCTCCGGCGGCGCCGCGCCGCTGAACGGCCCGCCGGCCACGCTGACGCCGTCGAACACCATTCAAGGAACGCCGCAGCAGTGAACGCGCCCGCCATGCCCCACCGTCAGCCGGAAGGCCAGTCGAGTTCGCTCGTCGTCCGCAATCTGAAGAAGCGCTACGGCTCGCGCACCGTCGTCAAGGACGTGTCACTCGACGTCAAGAGCGGCGAAGTGGTCGGCCTGCTCGGGCCGAACGGCGCGGGCAAGACGACTTCGTTCTATATGATCGTCGGCCTGGTGCCGCTCGACGCCGGCGAAATCGACCTCGACGGCAACTCGATCAGCCTGCTGCCCATTCACCAGCGCGCCCATCTTGGCCTGTCGTATCTGCCTCAGGAAGCATCGGTGTTCCGCAAGCTCACGGTCGAGCAGAACATTCGTGCGGTGCTCGAGCTGCAGACCGACGAGTCCGGCAAGCGCCTGTCCAAGGACGCCATCTCGCAGCGCGCCGAAGCCCTGCTCGACGAACTGCAGATCGCGCATTTGCGCGAGAACCCGGCGCTGTCGCTGTCGGGCGGCGAACGCCGGCGCGTGGAAATTGCGCGCGCACTTGCGACCAATCCGAGCTTCATTCTGCTCGACGAGCCGTTCGCGGGCGTCGATCCGATCGCCGTGCTGGAAATCCAGAAGATCGTGAAGTTCCTGAAGCAGCGCAACATCGGCGTGCTGATTACGGACCACAACGTCCGCGAAACGCTCGGCATCTGCGATCACGCGTATATCATCAGCGACGGCAGCGTGCTCGCGGCCGGTGCGCCGAGCGAGATCATCGAGAACGAGAACGTGCGGCGCGTGTACCTCGGCGAACACTTCCGCATGTGACCGCATCACGTGCGCAGCATGAAGCGCAAGCAGCAAAACTTACGTGCCGCCCTCGGGGCGGCACGCGTCATTCTGGATTCGCCGCGAGGTTTCGCGCGCGTGGCAAACTCTCTACAATGAAGAAAACCTTGCCATGAAAGCCAGCCTCCAACTCCGCCTCTCGCAGCATCTTGCGCTGACACCGCAACTGCAGCAGTCGATCCGGCTGCTGCAGTTGTCCACGCTCGAATTGCAGCAGGAGGTCGCCATGGCGATCTCCCAGAACCCGCTCCTCGAGAACGAAGACGACTGGATCGCCAGCCCGCTGCGGGTGGCGGCGGACGGTTCGCTGATCGCAGCGCCCGCGGCGTCCAGCGCGCCCGGCGACTCGATGATGAGCAACGGCTCGTCCTCCAGCGCCTCCAGTTCCGAACGCTCGGAAAACAGCGAGCCTCAGGGTGTCGACGAGTACAACGGCATGGGCTCGGACGGCGGTACGGATACGAGTTCGTGGAACCTGGAAGACTACGGCCGCGCGAGCAACGCCTCGGACGACGACGATCTTCCGCCGCTGCAGATCCATGAATCCACCACCACGCTGCGCGACCACCTGACCGCGCAGTTGCGCATGACTTCGGCGAATCAGCGGGATCGCGCGTTGATCACGTTCCTGATCGAGTCGCTCGATGAAGACGGCTATCTGACTTCATCGCTCGACGAAATCCAGGCCGACCTGCCCGAAGAACTCGAAGTCGAAGTCGACGAACTGAGCGCGGCACTCGCGTTGCTGCAGAGTTTCGATCCGTCGGGCGTCGGTGGAAGGTCGGCGTCGGAATGTCTGAAGCTGCAATTGCTGCGGCTCGAAGCGTCACCTACGCGGACGCTGGCGCTGGACATCGTCACGAACCATCTTGAATTGCTCGCCGCGCGCGACTTCACGCGCCTGCGCAAGCAGCTCAAGGCCAGCGACGACGCCCTGCGCGACGCGCACGTGCTGATCAAGTCGCTGGAGCCGTTTCCGGGCGCGGCGTATGGCAAGAGCGAAGCGGACTACGTGGTGCCGGACATCCTGGTCAGGAAGACCACCGGCGGCTGGACGGCCGAGCTGAATCCGGAGATCGTGCCGAAGCTGCGCATCAATCATTTGTACGCGAATATCCTGCGCAACAACCGGGGCGATCCGGGCAGCGGATCGCTGCGGCAACAGCTTCAGGAAGCGCGCTGGCTGATCAAGAATATTCAGCAAAGATTCGAGACGATCCTGCGTGTTGCGCAGGCTATTGTCGAGCGTCAGAAGAACTTTTTTGCACATGGCGAAATCGCCATGCGCCCCTTGGTTTTGCGGGAGATTGCTGATACGCTGGGTTTACACGAGTCGACGGTTTCTCGTGTGACCACCGGGAAGTACATGCTCACCCCGTTCGGGACGCTCGAGTTCAAATACTTCTTCGGTTCACACGTCTCGACTGACACCGGAGGCGCGGCATCGTCCACGGCGATCCGGGCCCTCATCAAGCAACTGATAGGAGCGGAAGAACCCAAAACTCCTCTTTCAGACAGCCGCATCGCCGAATTGCTGGCGGAACAAGGTTTTGTCGTTGCGCGGCGCACCGTAGCGAAATACCGCGAAGCGCTCCGAATTCCGGCAGTGAATCTGCGCAAGTCTCTATGACCCGTCTCTGTAGTCCATTGCATATTGCGATGGACGTTGACCGGCCGTCCCGCGAATGCGCGCACGAGCCGGCCGATGCGACCCGTTTTTCAAGCGCATTCTGTTGAAGCGCTGAGGGATCGCACCGCGACCGGCATCGGACGAGCTTCGTGGCATACGGCCACTAGCTTGGAGAGCAACTATGAATCTGAAGATCAGCGGACATCACCTCGAATTGACGCCTGCGTTGCGCGAGTACGTGATCACGAAGCTGGACAGGGTGCTCCGTCATTTCGATCAAGTTATCGACGGCAACGTTGTCCTCTCGGTCGACAATCATAGGGAAAAGGACAAGCGCCAAAAGGCGGAAATCAACCTGCACCTCAAGGGCAAGGACATTTTCATCGAGAGTTGTGACGCTGATATGTATGCGGCAATCGACCTGATGGTCGACAAGCTCGACCGCCAGGTCATCAAGCACAAGGACAAGATCCAGGGCCACGCGCATGAATCAGTGAAGTACCACGCGGAGCCGCAGAGCATCGAGGCGCCGTCGCCGTAAGACTGACCGATGCACCGCAGGCCCGCCGCCCGAACGACGGCGGGTGCATTTGGAGGAAAACCTCGAATCTGCTGACACGCGCCTGACGGAGTTGCATCGAACAGAAGCCGCCTTGCCTGGCGGCTTTTTTGTTGCATTTTGGCTGTGATTCGCCCAAGCCATTGATTTTCAGTGTTTTGTACTGCACATTGGATCGCCAACCGTACGTTTGCGCGGCGCACCATCGCGGTAAGGCCTGTTCTATAATGGTCCGGTAATTTTTCGGGGCCACACGACAGGCACGCTGCAGGGAACCGCCGTCAGCGCACTTTTTGTTTCACATCGCCGTGAGCGCTTTCAGACAGCAGCCACGATGAGGAGCTTTCAGGCCACGCATCAGCCTGCCAACATGAATCGTTTAGCCAAATTTCTTCCCATCGAGAACGTCGTTCTCGGACTGTCCGTTACCAGCAAGAAACGTGTATTCGAGCAAGCGGGCCTGATCTTCGAAAATCAGAACGGTATCGCCCGCAGTATCGTCACCGACAACCTCTTCGCTCGTGAAAGACTCGGCTCGACCGGCCTCGGCGAAGGCGTCGCCATTCCTCATGGCCGCATCAAGGGACTCAAGCAGCCGCTCGCCGCGTTCGTGCGCCTGTCCGAACCCGTCGCGTTCGAATCCCCCGACGGCCAGCCGGTCTCCCTCCTGATCTTCCTGCTCGTGCCCGAACAGGCCACCCAGCAGCATCTGGAAATTCTCTCGGAGATCGCGCAACTGCTCTCCGACAGCGAGGCGCGCGAGCGTCTGCACAAGGAAGAAAATCGTGAAGCGCTCTATCAAGTGCTCACGCAGTGGCAACCGTAATAGCCGCACGACCCGGGCGGATCCGCGTCCAGAGCGTGTCCGTCCTGTTCGCGTCCGTCCCGCTCCTGCATTGGACGCGCCTCGCTTACGTCAGGCTTCTGGGGCACAATCGGTCAAAAGCAGCGCCATGCGGCGTATCGAAGCAACCCGCTTCGTCGTCAAGCGAAGGCTGCTCCCGGCTTCCAACGGAGTTCCGGCCTCATGGATACGTCCAGCATCAACGCCCAAAGCATTTTCGACGACAACGCCGCCACTCTGAAGCTCAGTTGGCTCACGGGGCATGAAGGCTGGGAGCGCGGTTTCTCGAGCGAAACCGTAGCGAACGCGACGTCGAGCGCCGACCTCGTCGGCCATTTGAACCTGATCCACCCGAACCGCATCCAGGTGCTCGGCGACGCCGAGATCAACTACTACCAGCGCCAATCCGACGAAGACCGTTCGCGCCACATGGCCGAACTGATCGCGCTCGAACCGCCGTTCCTGGTCGTCGCGGGCGAAGTCGGCGCGCCGCCCGAACTGGTCCTGCGCTGCACGCGCTCGTCGACGCCGCTATTCACGACGCGCATGTCGGCGGCGGCGGTCATCGACAGCCTGCGCGCCTACATGTCGCGCATCCTCGCGCCGCGCGCGACCTTGCACGGCGTGTTCATCGACATCCTCGGGATGGGCGTGCTGCTCACCGGCGACTCCGGTCTCGGCAAGAGTGAACTGGGCCTGGAGCTCATCAGCCGCGGTCACGGCCTGGTGGCGGATGACGCCGTCGATTTCGTGCGGCTCGGCCCGGACTTCGTCGAAGGCCGCTGCCCGCCGCTGTTGCAGAACCTGCTCGAAGTGCGCGGTCTGGGCCTGCTCGACATCAAGACCATCTTCGGCGAGACCGCCGTGCGCCGGAAGATGAAATTGAAGCTGATCGTGCAGCTGGTGCGCCGTCCTGACGGCGAATTCCAGCGCCTGCCGCTGGAGAGCCAGACCGTCGACGTCCTCGGCCTGCCGATCAGCAAGGTGACCATCCAGGTGGCAGCAGGCCGCAACCTTGCTGTGCTGGTGGAAGCCGCGGTGCGCAACACGATCCTGCAACTGCGCGGCATCGATACCTTGCGCGACTTCATGGATCGTCAGCGGCTCGCCATGCAGGATCCGGACAGCCAGTTTCCCGGCAAGCTGATCTGAGGCGGTCGCGTAACGTAGATTGCAGCGAGCGCAGCGATCATTTCGCGCCCGGATTCGAATCAAGAGCAGGTGCTAAGATTAAGCGAACGAGTCGATTCCCATGCGTATCATCCTGATTACCGGCATCTCCGGTTCCGGCAAGTCCGTTGCCTTGAACGCGCTGGAAGACGGCGGCTACTACTGCGTCGACAACCTGCCGCCCCGTTTTCTGCCCGAACTTGCCGCCCATCTCGCGAAGGAAGGACAGACCCGCCTGGCCGTCGCCATCGACGCGCGCTCCAGCCTTTCGCTCGATGAAGTCCCCAGCATCATCCACACGCTCTCGGCCCAATACGACCTGCGCGTGCTGTTCCTGAACGCGAGCACGCAGTCGCTCATCCAGCGCTTTTCCGAAACACGCCGGCGTCATCCGCTGTCCGGTCCGCCGATGCGCGAAGCCGACGTCGGCTTGCTGAACTCGCTGGCCGAGGCGATCGAGCGCGAACGCGAACTGGTCGCCGGCCTCGCGGAGTACGGGCATCAGATCGACACCAGCAATCTGCGCGCGAATGTGCTGCGCGCATGGGTCAAGCGCTTCGTCGAAACCGACGCGGCCGATCTCACGCTGATGTTCGAATCGTTCGGCTTCAAGCGCGGCGTGCCGCTCGACGCCGATCTCGTGTTCGACGTCCGCACCCTGCCCAATCCCTACTACGACCGCGAGCTGCGCCCCTTCACCGGCCGCGACAAGCCCATCATCGACTTTCTCTCGGCGCAGCCGCTGGTCGGCGAGATGATCGAGGACATCGGCGCGTTCGTCGGCAAATGGCTGCCACGTTTTCGCGATGACAACCGCAGCTATCTGACCGTTGCGGTCGGATGCACGGGCGGACAGCATCGTTCGGTGTTCATCGCGGAGGCGCTTGCCGCGCGTTTTCGCGACCAGGCCAATGTGATCGTGCGGCATCGTGACGCGCCCATCCCGGTGGATGGCGAAGCGGTTCACGCGCGAACCTGATCGCCACGCTGGCGATCCACCCTGGAGGGACGCGATGTCTTCGATTCCCGCGAATCCGGTTCTGGACGATCTGCCGCTGTTTCCGCTTCACACCGTGCTGTTTCCCGGCGGGCTGCTGCCGCTCAAGATCTTCGAGGCGCGTTACCTGGACATGGCGCGCGGTTGTCTGCGCGAGCAATCGCCGTTCGGCGTCTGCCTGCTGAAAAGCGGGCATGAAGTTGCCTCGCCGGGCGATCCGTCGGTGCCGGAGCCGATCGGCTGCCTTGCCGAGATCGCCGAATGCGATGTCGATACTTTCGGCCTGCTGCTCGTGCAGGCGCGCGGCACGGCGCGTTTCAAGCTGATCGACCATCGCGTCGAGCCGAGCAACCTGCTGGTCGGCACCGTGCAGTTGCTGGGCGACGACCAGCCCTTGCAGGGCTCGGAAACGCTGGCCAAGTTCGGCGCATGCGCGGAAGTGCTGGAGCGCATCATCGATACGATCCGGGAGCGCGAACCGCAGAATCTGCCGTTCGTCGAACCCTTCCTGTTCGACGATCCCACCTGGGTGTCCAACCGCCTCTCCGAAATCCTGCCGATCCCGATGCGCGCCCGCCAGAAGCTGATGGAACTGATGGACGCCGGCGCGCGCATCGATGTCGTGCATCACTACATGCAGCACCATCAGCTGCTCTGACGCTGAGTGACGCCTTAAATCAGCGAACCGCTCAGCGCGTCGAGCAGCTTGCGCACGGGCGAGGGCACGCCGTAGGCATCGATGCGCGCAAGCGGCGCCCACACGGTTTCGACGTTCATCGCCTCGAGCGGCGCACCACGCGCCACGCCGATACGCGGCTCGATATCGAGCTTGAAGTGAGTGAACGTGTGGGTCAGCGGTGCGAGCCGCTGCAAGGACTCATCGCCGCCGAAGCGCTGCGCAAGCGTCGCGAGCGCCGTCTCGTCGGCCGCTTCGGGCAGGCTCCACAGGCCGCCCCAGATACCCGTGGGCGGGCGCTTTTCCAGCAGCACGGAATCGCCGTCCTTCAGCACCAGCATCCAGGTCTTGCGCGTCGGCACGGTCTTCTTCGGCCGGGCGGCGGGCAACTCGCGCTGCCGCCCTTCGACCTTCGCGACGCAATCCGCCATGAACGGACAACGCGCGCAGTCGGGCTTGCCGCGCACGCAGAGCGTCGCGCCGAGATCCATCAGACCTTGCGTGTACGCGGTGACCTCATCCGGCTTCGCCGCATCCGGCAACAGCGATTCGGCCAGCGTCCATAACGCGTTTTCCACGCGCTTTTCGCCCGTGAAGCCTTCGACACCGAATACCCGCGCCAGCACGCGCTTCACGTTGCCGTCGAGAATCGTCGCGCGCGCACTGAACGCGAACGACGCAATGGCCGCCGCCGTCGAACGGCCGATGCCAGGCAGTTCCGCCAGTTCGTCCACGGTCTGGGGAAAGGCGCCGCCGTGCTCGTACGCGACGACCTGCGCGCAACGATGCAGGTTGCGCGCCCGCGAGTAGTAGCCGAGACCGGCCCAGAGCGCCATGACATCGTCGAGCGGGGCATCGGCGAGCGCCGCCACCGAAGGAAACCGTTCGAGAAAGCGCGCGTAATACGGGATGACGGTGGACACCTGCGTCTGCTGCAACATGATCTCCGACAGCCAGATGCGATACGCGTCGCGCGTGTTTTGCCACGGCAGGTCGTGGCGGCCGTGAATGCGTTGCCACGCGATCAGGCGCGTGGAGAAATCGGTGAGGGCGAGCATCGGAGTCAGCGTTGGCAGCGCGGGCAGAAGTAGGTGGAGCGTTGCCCCTGGACGATCTGTCTGATGGGCGTGCCGCAGACGTGACACGGCAGGCCCGCGCGATCATAGACGAAGTAGTCGAGCTGGAAATAGCCCGATTCGCCATTGCTGCCGACGAAATCGCGCAAGGTGCTGCCACCCTTTTCAATGGCGGCGGCGAGCGTCACGCGCACCGCGTCGGCGAGCAGATCGTAGCGCACGAGCGAGATGCGTCCCGCGGCGGTCGTCGGGCGGATGCCGGCGCGAAACAGGCTTTCCGATGCGTAAATGTTGCCCACGCCCACGACGATCCCGCCCGCCAGCAGCGCCTGCTTCACCGACACCTTGCGTCCGCGCGTCTCCCGGAACAGCAGCGCGCCCGAAAACTCCGGCGAGAACGGCTCGACGCCGAGACTCGCGAGCAGCGGATGATCGAAGACGTCGCCATCGGCGCGGGGATGCCAGAGAATCGCGCCGAAACGGCGCGGATCGCGAAAGCGCAGGATGAAATCGTCGAACACGATATCGACGTGATCATGCTTCGCGGCGTCAGGCGGACGCGGCGTGTGACGCAGGACGCGCAGCGTGCCGGTCATGCCGAGATGAACAATCAGCCAGCCCTCCACGGTCTCGAACAACAGGTACTTGCCGCGCCGCTCGACCCGCTCGATCTTCAGACGATCGAGCGTCTTCGGCAGGTGCGCCGGAATCGGCCAGCGCAAGGCCGGCGTGCGGACATCGACATGCTCGACGCGCCTTCCGGCGACATACGGTTCGATTCCCCGGCGGGTGACTTCGACTTCTGGCAGTTCGGGCATTTGTGTGGAGTGAGACTTGCTGGGGCGTTGTGCCGGTATTTTAGCGACCGCGTTACAATCGACCGAAACATCGTCTGGAATTCCATGAACCCGTTCGTCATGAAGCTGTTTGCGAAGCGTCAGGCCGGCTTGGCGCATTCGTTCGCCATGCCCATGTCGCGCATCGCCGGCGCCGTCGCGCTTGCGATGTCGGCGCTTGCGTTCACGCCCGTACACGCTCAGGAACCCAATGCTTCACCCGTTCCAGGCGCAACCTCCGCTCCAAGCAGCGACGACCAGGCCGACGCGCAGAACGCCGCCGAACTGCTCACCGCGCCGGTCAGCGGCAGTGAAACGCAGGACCTGCCGAACGTATCGATGTCCAGCCAGATCGTCTTCCAGGTTCTGGCCGCGGAAGTCGCCCTGCAGCGCGGTCAGCCCGCGCCCGCATTCCAGACCTATCTCGCGCTGGCCCGCGACACGCACGATCCGCGTTTCGCGCAGCGCGCGACCGAGATCGCCATCGCCGCCCAGAGCCCGAACGACGCGCTCACATCGGCACAACTCTGGCAGCAGTTCGCGCCGCATTCGGAGCGCGCGTCGCAACTGAGCGCGTCGCTGCAGATCGTCGCCGGCAAGCCGGAAGACGCGAAGCCCACGCTCGAGCGCGAACTCGCGAAAGTGGCGCCCGCGCAGCGCGGCGAAGCGCTGTTGTCGTTGCAGGCGCTGCTGGCGCGCGGGCCGAATCGGGTGGGCGGTTTGAATGTCCTGAAGGACCTGACCGCCAACGACCAGGACCGGCCCGAAGCGCAACTCGCGCTTGCACGCCAGCAACTGCTCGCCGACGATCAGCCGGGCGCGAAGGCGTCGCTCGAAAAAGCGCTGCAGCTCAAGCCGGACTATCTGCCGGCCGCGCTGACGCTGGCGCGCATGGGTCCGCAGGAACGTCAGGAAGGGATCGCGTCGTTCGAGAAGTACGTCGACAAGAACCCGAAGTCGCATGATGCACGGCTTGCGCTGGCGCAGCTGTATCTGTCGGCCGACCGGCTCGACGACGCGCAGAAGCAGTTCGAGATCATGCGCAAGAACGACGCGAAGGATCTGACGCCGCTGATGGCGCTCGCGCTGATCAACATCCAGAAGAAGCAGTTCGACAAGGCGCAGGATTACCTGAACCAGTACGCGAAGGCCGCGGAGAACACGCCCGGCGCGGACCCGGGACAGGCGTACATCTACCTGGCGCAGATGGCGCTGGAACAGAAGAACGACGACGTCGCGAGCCAGTGGCTCGACCGCATTCCGCGCACGAGCCAGCAATACCTGCCCGCGCAGATCACGCGCGCGCAGATCCTCGCGAAGCAGGGCAAGGTCGATGAAGCGCGTGCGCTGCTCGGCAACCTGCAGAGCTCCGACCCGCGCGACCTCGCGTTGCTCGCGCGCACGGACTCGGCCATTCTGTTCGAGGCGCATCGCTATCCGGAAGCGGAAGATAACCTCGCGAAGGCTGTCGCGGCCTTTCCCGATGATCCCGATCTCATCTACGACTACGCAATGGCCGCCGAGAAGAACGGCCACTACGACGTGATGGAAACGCAGTTGCGCACGCTGATGCGCACGCAGCCGAACAATCCGCAGGCCTACAACGCGCTCGGTTATTCGCTGGTCGATCGCAACCAGCGGCTCGACGAAGCCGTGAAGCTGATCGAGAAAGCGGTCGCGCTCGCGCCCAACGACGCCTTCATCATGGACAGCCTCGGCTGGGCGCGCTTCCGTCAGGGCAATGCGGCGGAAGCGGAAAAGATCCTGTCGAGCGCGTACAAGATTCAGCCGAACGCGGAGATCGGCGCGCATCTGGGCGAAGTCCAGTGGAAGTCCGGGCAGCAGGACGAGGCGCGCGCCACGTGGCGCCAGGCGCAAAAACTCGAACCGGACAACGACACGCTCGTCAAAACGCTCAAACGACTCCAGGTGAACGATCTTTGATGGCATTCGACTTTCTCGCCGGCGCATCCCTTCGACGCGGTGCGCTCGGCCTCGCAACCGTACTCGCGATGTCCGGTTGCGCGCTCCAGCCGCGGCTTCCCACGACCTCCAACGCCAGCACGTCCCTCTCGACGCAGACGAGCCGTGAGTACCACGGCCGCTTCTCGGTGCAGTACAACGACCAGAACGGCGTGCAGCGCAACGCGTATGGCAACTTCGACTGGCAGGAAACCGGCGACACCGTCACGCTGCAACTGCGCAATCCGCTCGGCCAGACGATGGCGATCGTGACGTCGTCACCGTCGCTCGCCACGCTCGAACTGCCGAACCGGCAGCCCGCCAGCGCCGACAACGTGTCGCAGCTCATGCAGAACACGCTTGGCTTCGCGCTGCCGGTGGAAGGTCTGCGCTACTGGCTGCAGCCGTCGGCCGCGCCCACTTCCCGCGCGCAGACCACGCTGGATCCCGAGGCGAACAACGGCCGTCCGAAGGAGATCAAGCAGGACGGCTGGACGATCGACTATCTGGCCTATGCCGACGCGCCCGCCACCGGCGTCAAGCGCGTGAATCTCTCGCGCAGCGAACCGCCGCTCGACATCAAGCTGGTGCTCGACCAGTAACGTTTCCGCACCTTGTTTGAATACACCGCATGTCCGTAACCCACGATTCGCTCCGTGACTGTCTCGCGCCGGCAAAGCTGAACCTCTTCCTGCACATCACGGGACGCCGTCCGGACGGCTATCACTCGTTGCAGACGGTTTTCCAGCTGCTCGACTGGGGCGATCGCCTGCACTTCACGCGGCGCGATGACGGCGTCATCCGCCGCAAGACGGACGTGCCGGGAGTCGCCGAATCCGACGACCTCGTGGTGCGCGCCGCCCGCCTGCTCCAGCAGCACACAGGCGTGCAGCATGGCGTGGACATCGAGATCGACAAGCGACTGCCGATGGGCGCGGGCCTCGGCGGAGGCAGTTCCGACGCGGCCACGACTCTTTTGGCGTTAAATCGTCTCTGGGGTGTTGATCTTTCGCGTGAGATTCTGCAGAATCTCGGCCTGCAACTCGGCGCGGACGTGCCGTTTTTTGTCTTCGGGCAAAATGCTTTCGCAGAAGGAGTGGGCGAAGCGCTGCAAGCAGTAAAACTGCCGCAACGTTTCTTCCTGGTGGTGAATCCTGCTGTCCACGTCCCAACCGCGGCGATTTTCTCCGAAAAAAGCTTGACACGGGATACGAAAGTCGCCACAATGATGGACTTTCTTGCACAGCAAAGGTCAGACACTAACTGGCCAGACAGCTTCGGTCGAAATGACATGCAGGCTGTAGTTGCAGAAAAGTACGCGGAAGTTGCGCAAGTGCTCGAGTGGTTTTCCAGTCTCGCGCCAGCGCGAATGACCGGATCTGGAGCAAGCGTTTTTGCCGCTTTCCCCAGCCGAGCCGAAGCAGAAATGGCGCAAGTCAAACTGCCGGCAAGCTGGAAGAGTGTGGTAACGGCAAGTCTGGATTCTCATCCTCTCTTCGCTTTCGCGTCATAAGGTTTTGTTTTGCCGGGCATGTCCTACACTTCTCGGCGAAACTCAAAGTTAGTGTAGGGGAGTCGCCAAGTTGGTCAAGGCACCGGATTTTGATTCCGGCATGCGAGGGTTCGAGTCCTTCCTCCCCTGCCATTCTTTTTCTCGCGTTTTTCCTCTCGCCCCCAGCCGCAGACAGGTGCACGATGAGCAGTGACGGCCTGATGGTTTTTACTGGCAACGCCAATCCCGCGCTTGCACAGGAAGTCGTCAAAATCCTTGGAATCCCACTTGGCAAAGCGATGGTCAGCCGTTTCTCCGACGGCGAGATCATGGTCGAGATTCAGGAAAACGTTCGGGGCAAGGACGTGTTCGTGCTGCAGTCCACCTGCGCTCCCACGAACGACAATCTGATGGAACTGATGATCATGGTCGATGCGCTCAAGCGCGCATCCGCCGGCCGGATCACCGCAGCCATCCCCTACTTCGGCTATGCACGCCAGGACCGCCGTCCGCGTTCGGCGCGCGTGGCCATCTCGGCGAAGGTCGTCGCGAACATGCTGGAAATTGCCGGCGTCGATCGCGTGATCACCATGGACCTTCACGCCGACCAGATTCAAGGTTTCTTCGACATCCCCGTCGACAACATCTACGCCACGCCCGTACTGCTCGGCGACCTGCGCAAGCAGAATCATGACCATCTGCTGGTCGTGTCGCCGGACGTCGGCGGTGTGGTGCGCGCGCGTGCGCTCGCGAAGCAGTTGAACACGGATCTGGCGATCATCGACAAACGTCGTCCGAAAGCGAATGTCGCCGAAGTGATGAACATCATCGGTGAAGTCGAAGGCCGTACCTGCGTCATCATGGACGACATGGTCGACACCGCCGGCACGCTGTGCAAGGCCGCGCAAGTGCTGAAGCAGCGCGGCGCCAAGCAGGTGTTCGCCTACGCCACCCACCCGGTCCTGTCGGGCGGCGCGGCGGCGCGCATCACGGCGTCGGAACTGGATGAACTCGTCGTGACGGATACCATTCCGCTCTCGGCCGAATCCCTGGCGTGCGCGAAGATCCGCCCGCTGTCGAGCGCAGGCCTGCTCGCGGAGACGTTCTCCCGCATCCGGCGCGGCGACTCGGTGATCTCGCTGTTCGCCGAAGGTTAAGCAGAATTGGCGAAAAGACGCGAAACCCTCAGGCTTCGCGTCTTTTTGCATGATCGATGCGAACGTACGAAGGTTCGCATCGCTTGTTGTGGGATCACACCTTTTCGATGATCCCGGTTTCCCTGCCTGGTCGCGGGCAGATAGAGGAGTCAAACATGAAAGTCGTCGCTTTCGAGCGTAGCAAGCAAGGTACGGGTGCGAGCCGCCGCCTGCGCAACTCGGGCAAGACCCCGGGTATCGTGTACGGTGGTGCTGCGGACGTTCAACTGGTCGAACTCGATCACAACGCCCTGTGGCATGCCCTGAAGAAAGAAGTGTTCCATTCGTCGATCCTGGAACTGGAAGTGGCCGGCAAGTCGCAACAGGTTCTCCTGCGCGACGTGCAATACCACCCGTTCAAGCAGTACGTGCTGCACGTGGACTTCCAACGCGTTGACGCGAACAAGAAGTTGCACACCAAGGTGCCGCTGCACTTCATGAACCAGGAAACCAACCCGGCCGTGAAGCTGTCGGGCGCGGTGATCAGCCACGTCGTGACGGAACTGGAAGTGGAATGCCTGCCGGCAGACCTGCCTGAGTTCCTGGAAATCGATCTGGCCAAGATCGAAGCCGGCCAGACGATGCACGCCAAGGACATCGCGCTGCCGAAGGGCGTGAGCCTGACGATCGCCGTCGACGCAGAAAACCCGGTGGTGGCTTCGGCGACCATTCCGGCTGCCGTCGTGTCGGAAGAGTCTGGCGAAGCAGCTCAAGGCGAAACGCCGGCTGCCGAATAAGCGTCTTTATCGCTATCCTCTCGATCCGTCCGCAAGGGCGGTCGACGTGACCCGCCGGTGCGCAAGCCCGGCGGGTTTTTTTTGGCTTCTGACCGAGCGGGCCTTCGGGCTTGCGCTGATTCGACATGATCAAGCTGATCGTCGGCCTGGGCAATCCAGGCGCCGAATACACCGCGACGCGGCATAACGCGGGCTTCTGGTTCGTCGACCAACTGGCACGCGACGCCGGCGCCACGCTGCGCGACGAACGCCGCTTCCACGGTTTCTACGGCAAGGGACGCCTGCACGGCCACGAAGTGCATCTGCTGGAACCGCAGACCTTCATGAACCGCTCGGGGCAATCGGTGGTCGCGCTCGCGCAGTTCTTCAAGATCCTGCCCGATGACATCCTCGTCGCGCACGACGAACTCGACCTGCCGCCCGGCACCGTCAAGATGAAGCTCGGCGGCGGCAGCGGCGGCCACAACGGCCTCAAGGACATCTCCGCGCATCTGTCGTCGCAGCAGTACTGGCGCTTGCGGATCGGCATCGGGCATCCGCGCGATCTGATTCCCGAAGGCGCGCGCGCGGGCGCGAAGCCCGATGTCGCGAACTTCGTGCTGAAGCCGCCGCGACGCGAAGAGCAGGACGTGATCGATCAGTCGATCGAGCGCGCGCTCGCCGTGATGCCTTTCGTCGTCGCCGGGGAAACCGAGCGCGCGATGATGAACCTGCACCGTAACCCCTGACTGGAGCCGACCGTGAGCCGTTTCTGGAGCGACATCGTTCATCGACTGACGCCGTATGTGCCGGGCGAACAGCCCGCGCTGGCGCATCCCGTCAAGCTGAATACCAACGAGAATCCCTATCCGCCGTCGCCGCGCGTGCTCGAGGCGATTCGCCGCGAACTCGGCGAGGACGGCGCGTCGTTGCGCAAGTATCCCGATCCGACCGCGCGCGCGCTGCGTGAAACCGTCGCGCGGCATCATGGTCTGCGCGTCGAGCAGGTGTTCGTCGGCAACGGTTCGGACGAAGTGCTGGCGCATGCGTTCCAGGCGCTGTTGAAGCATGAGCGGCCGATCGCCTTCCCCGATATCACCTACAGCTTCTATCCGGTGTATGCGCAGCTGTACGGCGTCGAGTACCGGACGGTTCCGCTGAACGCGGACTTCGCCATCGACGTGGACGATTACCGTGCGCCGAGCGGCGGCGTGCTGCTGCCGAATCCGAACGCCCCGACCGGCCGCGCCTTGCCGCTGTCCGAGATCGAGGTGCTGCTGAAGGCGAATCCGGACGCACCGGTGATCGTCGATGAAGCGTATGTGGATTTCGGCGCGGAATCGGCCGTGAGCCTGATCGACGCCTATCCGAACCTGCTGGTCGTGCAGACGACGTCGAAGGCGCGCTCGCTGGCCGGCATGCGCGTGGGCTTTGCATTCGGCGATGCGGCGTTGATCGAAGCGCTGACGCGCGTGAAGGACAGCTTCAACTCGTATCCGCTCGACCGGCTGGCACAAGTCGCGGCGCAGGCCTCCTACGAGGATCCGTCGTGGTTCGAACAATGTTGCGCGAAGGTCGTGGCGAGCCGTGAAACGCTCGTGGCTCAGCTACAGGAACTGGGTTTCGGCGTGCTGCCGTCGGCTGCGAATTTCGTGTTCGCGAAGCATCCCGCGCACGACGCCGCAACGCTCGCCGCCGCGCTCAAGACTCGCGAGATCTTCGTGCGTCACTTCAGGCTGCCGCGCATCGACCAGCATCTGCGGATCTCGATCGGCACGCCGGCTGAATGCGCTGCGCTCGTCGCGGCCTTGAACGAAGTGATGGGCTGAACGTGGAGGAAGGGCTTATTCGCCCTTCGCCGCCATCAACGCGCGGTATTTGACGAGCAACTGTTCCGGCGTTTCCACATGCGCCGGATCGCGCGGAATGCATTCGACGGGACAGACCTGCTGGCACTGCGGCTCGTCATAGTGGCCGACGCACTCCGTGCATTTGTTCGGGTCGATCACGTAGATCTCGGGACCCATCGAAATGGCGTCGTTCGGGCACTCGGGCTCGCAAACGTCGCAGTTGATGCACTCGTCGGTGATGATCAAAGACATGCTTCACTCTCTTGCGCCGGTTCTCGCACCGGCATGAAACCCGCGCGCCCGGTCATCCGGGTGGCGGGTCCGGCGCTTCAGGGCGCCGCGGAATCCTTCTGAGACAGGATAACCACTTTATCGGTCAGCCGCTTTTCCACCGACGGGAACACGAACTTGCTGACATCGCCGCCCAGCTGCGCAATCTCGCGCACGATCGTCCCCGAGATGAACTGGTACTGATCCGACGGCGTCATGAACATCGTCTCGACATCGGGCAGCAGATAGCGGTTCATGCCGGCCATCTGGAATTCGTATTCGAAGTCCGACACGGCACGCAGGCCGCGCACGATGACGCGCGCGTTGTTCTTGCGCACGAAGTCCTTCAGCAAGCCGGTGAAGCTGCTCACCTGCACGTTGGGATAGTGACCGAGCACGTCGTGCGCGATATCCAGCCTTTCCTGCAGCGAGAAAAACGGCTTCTTCGCCCGGCTGTCCGCCACGCCCACGACGAGCTGATCAAAGATGCTCGATGCGCGCCGGACGATGTCCTCATGCCCGCGAGTCAGCGGGTCGAACGTTCCCGGATACACGGCGACAACCATGGGCTTCTCCTCTTCCAATTGACCTTGGGCCGCGTCTTTGCGACGACCTGTTCTGCTTCACGTCCCGCATCACCGGCTGCGCCAGTCTGGGGAACGCGCATTATTCCTCATTTTGGCGGCGCAGCAAATGATAGCGGACCGCACCCGCCTTGCCGTCACGCACCACCGACCAGCCGGCCAGCGCTTCGATCTGCGACACATCCAGCAAATCGCCGCACTCGACGTAAAGCGCGCCATCGGCATTGACGAGCGGCGCCGCCAGTTCGAGCGCGCGCAAGAGCAGCGCCTGATCGCCGAATGGCGGATCCAGGAAGACGACATCAAAGCTGCCGGGCGCGAGACTCGCGGCCAGGCGCAGCGCATCGGCTTCGGCGATCTCGATGTTGCGTGCGCCGAGCTTCGCCTGGTTCGCGCGCATTTGGGCAGCGGCCTTGGCGTTGCGCTCGACCATCAGCACGCGCGCGGCGCCGCGCGACGCCGCTTCGAAGCCGAGCGCGCCGCTGCCGGCAAACAGATCGAGACAGTGCTGTCCGCTCATGTCCTGGCCGAGCCAGTTGAAGAGCGTCTCGCGCACGCGATCGGGCGTGGGACGCAGGCCGTCGAGATCGAGCACCGGCAGCGGCGTGCGCTTCCAGTCGCCGCCGATGATGCGGATGGTGTGAGGTTTGCCACCGCGCGAGGGCGTATGGCTGGGCAGAACGGAGCGGGTAGCTGGGGAGCGAGGCATGAGGCAACGGGATTCGATTCCGGGCGCGCAGTTTTCGTCTGGATTGCGATTGTTCGCGATTGGTTTTCGTGCGCATCGAGCGCCCACGTTACCACAGCGGCCCGCAGTGCCGCGAACCGTGCGCTTGCGCCCCGGAAAGGGCTCCGCGCGCCTGATAAAATACGCGGCTTCCATTCCTTCGCGCGGGCTTGCCGGCGAGGCGCCCGGCGGGCGCACGCGACAGGCCGACGGATGACGCGCGCATCATCGCCACACACCCATGTTCAGCTTCTTCAAGAAATTCAAAAAGCCGGCTGACGAGCCGCTCGACACGCCCGAGGACTTGTCGCCCGAGGCGTCCGGCGAGGAAGAAGTGTCTGAGGCCGAGCTCGAACGGCAAGCGCTCGCGGCGGAAGAAGCGGCACAGGATGAGCCTGCTGCGGCACCAGCGCCTGTTACTGCGCCCGCGCCTGCGCCTGCACCTACGCCCGCACCTGCACCTGTCCCGTCAGCGCACGCCGAAGACGCAAAACCCTACTGGCAAGGCCGCACGCAGTCGCAATGGTCGCGCGGCCCGGAAACGGATCAGGCGAGCGAGGAAATCGTCCCGCCGCCCGATGCCGACCCCGCCGCGAAGAAGTCCTGGCTCTCGCGCCTGCGTCACGGCCTGTCGAAGACGAGCTCCAACCTGACGGGCATCTTCGTCAGCGCGAAGATCGACGAGGATCTGTACGAAGAACTCGAGACCGCGCTGCTGATGTCAGATGCCGGCATCGACGCCACCGAATTCCTGCTCGAATCCCTGCGCGAGAAAGTGCGCTCGGAACGTCTGACCGAGGCGTCGCAGGTCAAGGCTGCCCTGCGCGAATTGCTGATCGATCTGCTGCGTCCGCTCGAAAAATCGCTGATGCTCGGCCGCGCACAGCCGCTGGTGATGATGATCGCGGGCGTGAACGGCGTCGGCAAGACGACGAGTATCGGCAAGCTGGCGAAGCATCTGCAGCGCTTCAACCAGTCCGTGCTGCTGGCCGCCGGCGACACCTTCCGCGCCGCCGCGCGCGAGCAGCTGATGGTCTGGGGCGAACGCAACAACGTGACCGTGATCGCGCAGGAAAGCGGCGATGCCGCCGCGGTGATCTTCGACGCGGTCGGTGCGGCGCGCGCCCGCAAGATCGACGTCATGATGGCCGACACCGCCGGACGCCTGCCCACGCAATTGCACTTGATGGAAGAGCTGCGCAAGGTGCGCCGCGTGATCGCGAAGGCCATGCCCGATGCGCCGCACGAAGTGCTGCTCGTGATCGATGCCAACACCGGCCAGAACGCGCTCGCGCAAGTGAAGGCGTTCGACGACGCGCTCGGCCTCACCGGCCTGATCGTCACGAAACTGGATGGCACGGCGAAGGGCGGCATCATCGCGGCCATCGCGCGGCAGCGGCCCATTCCGGTTTATTTCATCGGCGTGGGCGAGAAGGTCGAGGATCTGCAGCCGTTCAGCGCGGAGGAATTCGCGGACGCATTGCTGGGTTGAATGCGGGGTCTGCGGAAAGAACAAGGGCGTTCGATGCGAACGCCCTTTTTCATCGGGCGATTCATCGTGCGAGAAGCAGCGACGCCGCGATCCACCACATCACGCAGCCCACGATCACGTCCAGCACGCGCCAAGAGACGTCCTTCTCGAACCATGGCTCCAGCAAGCGCGCGCCATAGCCGAGCGCGGTGAACCAGACAATCGACGAACACATGGCGCCCGCCGCGAACCATGCATTGCCGGGCCAGCCGCGCTGCGCGCCGATGCCGCCCAGCAGCACGACGGTGTCGAGATAAACGTGTGGATTGAGCAGCGACAGCGCGAGCACCGTCGACGCCGCGCCGAGCGCCGTCTGCGTTTCGCCGTCCGCGGCATGCAGATGTCCGGGCCCGCGCCAGGCCGCGAGGAACGCGCGCACGCCGTACAGGAACACGAAGATCGCGCCCGCCCAGCGGATCACGTCGAGCAGCACGGGCGCCCGCGAAATGAGCGCGCCCATGCCGCCGACGCCCAGCGCGATCAGCAGCACATCGATCGCCGCGCAGATCGTCACGACGACGCCGACATGCCTGCGCTTCAGCCCTTGCCGCAGCACGAAGGCATTCTGAGCGCCGATCGCCATGATGAGGCTCGCGCCGAGTCCCGCGCCCGACAGGAATCCCGGCAACGCCCCGGCCGAAACCGCCGCCGTCATTCGGCGTCTGGCTGCTGCGCCGGCGCGGCCCGGGCGAAGGCATCCAGCGTGCCCGCGTGATCCGCGATGCGCTCGATGGTCGGATAACGGCTCACGTCGATCCCGAAACGCCGCGCATTGAACACCTGCGGCACGAGGCAGAGATCGGCAACGGTGGGCGTGTCGCCGAAGGTCAGCGCGCCGACGCGCCGGTCCGCAGCGAGGCGCTGTTCCAACGATGCGAAGCCGGTTTCCACCCAGTGCCTGTACCACGCATCCTTCGATTCCTCGGGCACCTTGACCTGGTGTTTCAGGTACTTGAGCACGCGCAGATTGTCGAGCGGATGGATTTCGCACGCGACCTGCAGCGCCACTGAACGCACGAACGCGCGATCGGCGGGATGCTTCGGCAGCAGCGGCGGCTCCGGATGCGTCTCCTCCAGATATTCGATGATCGCGAGCGATTGCGTGAGCGTGTCGTCGCCATCGACCAGCGCCGGCACGATGCCGTCCGGATTCATCGCGCGATAGTCGGCCTTGAGCTGTTCGCCGCCGTCGCGCAGCAGATGGATGGCGGCGTACTCGTAGTCGAGCCCCTTGAGGTTCAGCGCGATGCGCACGCGATACGCCGCCGAACTGCGGAAATAGCTGTAGAGCTTCATGGCCGCGGGCTCAGACCACACGCACCGAGAATTCACCGATGCCGTCCACGCCGCCCTTCATCAAGTCGCCCTTCACGACCGCGCCGACGCCCTCGGGCGTGCCGGTGAAGATGAGATCGCCGGGGAACAGTTCGAACAGGGTCGACAGGTAGGCCACCGTCTCGCCCACCGACCAGATCAGTTGCGAGATATCCGAGCGCTGCTTTTCCTCGCCGTTGACGGTCAGCCAGATCGCGCTCTTTTCGAGGTGCCCGACCTTCGACACCGGGTGAATGGGGCCGATCGGCGCGGAGTGGTCGAAGCCCTTCGCGGTGTCCCACGGACGGCCGAGCTTCTTGGCTTCGGCCTGCAGGTCGCGGCGCGTCATGTCGAGGCCGAGCGCGTAGCCGTAGACGTAATCGAGCCCGCGTTCGGCGGGAATGTCCTTGCCCTGCTTGCCGATCGCCGCGACCAGTTCCATCTCGAAATGCAGGTTCCTGGTCTGTGACGGATAGGGCAACTCGCCGGTAGCGCCGGGCGCGACATTCAGCACGGCGTCGGCCGGCTTGCTGAAGAAGAACGGCGGCTCGCGATCCGGGTCGTGACCCATTTCACGCGCATGGGCCTCGTAGTTGCGTCCGACGCAGTAGATGCGGCGCACGGGAAACTGCTCGTTCGAACCGTCGACGGGCACGGCCGCGGCCGACGCCGGAGGAAACACATAAGTCATCCCGCTCTCCTGGTGCTGATTCTGGATTGGCAAAGCTTGAACGCGCGGTTCGGCCGCACGCTGCGTGAGAAGAAGGAGTTTAACGTGCCCGCGCAACTCGTGGCGAGGCCGGTGCGCCTTGTGCGGCGCGGCTTTCAGAGCTTTCGGCGCGCTGGCGCGACGCGTGCCGGATCAGGATGGCGGCAAGCCGTCAGACGAATGGCACGTCTGACAGAAGGCTGGCGCAACTTGCGTACGCCCGCCAAATGCGGTACTGAATGTTATTCCTGCACCCTGAAAATGCGCGGCGGCATCGCTCACAAAGACGCATCCGAACACCCACGTGAGCGCCCGGCCCGCGCCCCTCTCCGATGACCGACTCTGCTCTTCCCGTCTTCCCCTGCGCACGCTATATCAAGGAAATCGGCCGTGGACCGAACGGCGCGCGCGCCCTCTCGCACGACGACACCTACGCACTCTACGAAGCCATGCTCGACGAGCGCGTGCCCGAGCTCGAACTCGGCGCCGTGCTGCTCGCGTATCGCGTGAAAGGCGAAACGTCCGCCGAACTGAATGCCATGCTGGCGGCCGCGCATCGGTCGTTCGAGCCCTTGCACGTCCAGGATGGCCGCGAACACGCGCGGCCGGTTTCCATCCCGAGCTACAACGGCGCGCGCAAGACCCCGAATCTCGTGCCGCTGCTGTCGCACTTGCTGGCGCGCGAGGGCGTGCCCGTGCTGGTGCACGGCGTCAGCGACGATCCTGGCCGCATCACCAGCGCCGAAATCTTTGCTGAACTGGGCATCGCGCATGCCACTTCACACGACGAAATCGAAGACAGTCTCGCCTCGCGCCGCCTGGCGTTCGCGCCCATTAACGTGCTCGCGCCGAAGCTTGCGCGGCTGCTGGCGCTGCGGCGCCGGATGGGCGTGCGCAATTCGACCCATACGCTCGTCAAGATTCTCCAGCCGTTCGCGGAACCGGGGCTGAGACTCGTCAACTACACGCATCCGGAATATCGCGACAGCCTTACCGGCCTGTTCACCGCGCATCCGGAAGCCGCGGCGGGCGGTGCGCTGCTGGCGCGCGGCACGGAAGGCGAGGCGGTCGCGGACACGCGCCGTCAGGTCCAGGTGGACTGGTTCCACGACGGCCGCGTCGAAACGCTGCTCTCCCCGGAGCATTCGCAGGCGCACGCGCCGCATGTGGATCTGCCCGAAGCGCTGGACGCGGCGACCACCGCGCGCTGGACAGAATGCGTGCTGCGCGGCGATATTCCGGTGCCGCCGGCGGTCGCTCGGCAGGTGGAAGTGATCAGCGACGTGGTGCGCCGGACCGCCTGAGCGGCCAGGCTTCATCGGGATCGCCATTTGACACGGTATTCAACGGTGGTTTAAAGTCGAGCGCATGAGCTTCACCCCGAACACCTCCCTCCGAATTATTTCGGGCCGCCTAGCGCGGCCCCTATCGCTACGTCTAGCGTAAGTCGCCAGACGTAGCGCCGTGCGTCGCAAGGCGCCCGGTCCTCCGCCCGTTTTTCGCCGTTCCCGCAGTTCCTTTCTCACCACCTGTAGTCGTCAGTGTTTCGTTCGCGCATCCCGCGAAACGGAAACGCGAGGGTCACATGCACGCTGCTTCGCGCACGTTCACGTTGGTCGCAGGCGTCACCATCGCTGGTGATCCACGCGAACGCGCGCGCCGCCCGGTTTCTCGTGCATCCCGCCGTGCCCGGCCAGCCGCCGGTGCCGGCCGCTCTCGCAGGCGCTACGCAAACCGTCCGAAAAGAGGTCGACGATCATGATGCCGAGCCCCGCCGAGAAATACCGCCCGTTCCCGCAAGTCCGCCTCAATGGCCGCCGCTGGCCCAATCGCACGATCGAACGCGCGCCCATCTGGATGAGCACCGACCTGCGCGACGGCAACCAGTCGCTGATCGAGCCGATGAGCATCGCCGCCAAGCTCGAATTCTTCGAGATGCTGGTGAAGATCGGGTTCAAGGAAATCGAAGTGGGGTTCCCTTCGGCATCGCAGACGGATTTCGATTTCGTCCGCAAGCTGATCGACGAAAAACGCATTCCGGACGACGTCACCATCGAAGTGCTCGTGCAGTCGCGGCGTGAACTCATCGAACGGACGTTCGAGGCGGTCGAAGGCGCGAGCAAGGTGATCGTGCATCTCTATAACGCGATCGCGCCGTCGTTCCGCAAGATCGTGTTCAACCAGTCGAAGGACGAGGTGAAGGCGCTGGCGGTCGAAGGCACGCGCATGATCAAGGAATGCGCGGCCACCCGGCCGGGCACGCACTGGACCTATCAGTACTCGCCCGAAACCTTCAGCATGACCGAGCTGCCGTTCGCGCGCGAGGTGTGCGACGCCGTCGCGCAGATGTGGCGGCCGACGCCCGATCACAAGATGATCGTGAACCTGCCTGCCACGGTCGAAGCCGCCTCGCCCAACGTCTTCGCCGACCAGATCGAATGGATGGACCGCAACATGGGCTTCCGCGACAGCATCGTGTTGTCGGTGCATCCGCACAACGATCGCGGCACGGCGGTCGCCGCCGCGGAACTTGCGGTGCTGGCGGGTGCGGACCGCGTCGAAGGCTGCCTGTTCGGCAACGGCGAGCGAACCGGCAACGTCGATCTCGTGACGCTCGCGCTCAATCTCTACACGCAAGGAATCGATCCGGGCCTCGACTTCTCGGACATCGACGCCGTGCGCCGGCTGGTCGAACGCTGCAACCAGATTCCGGTGCATCCGCGTCATCCGTATGCCGGCGACCTCGTGTTCACCGCGTTTTCGGGTTCGCATCAGGACGCCATCCGCAAGGGCTTCGCGCAGCGCGAGCCGGGCACCGTCTGGGAAATTCCCTATCTGCCGATCGATCCCGCCGATCTCGGCCGCAGCTACGACGCCGTGATTCGCGTCAACAGCCAGTCCGGCAAGGGCGGCGCGACCTATCTGCTCGAACGCGGCCTCGGTTTTACGCCGCCGCGCCGCGTGCAGATCGAATTCAGCCACGCCGTGCAGCAGGTCACCGATGCCTCGGGCGCGGAAATCGGCGGCGAGGCGATCTGCGAACTCTTCAAGCGCGAGTATTTCGACGCGGGCGGGCCGGTGTCGCGCGTGGACGCAGCGACGTTGTCGGTGTTCGGCAAGCGCGTCACGGTGCCGGGCGCGGCGAGCGCCTCGAATGCGGCGAGCGGCGATGCATGGGCGCGGACGGTCGCGTCGGTGCTGGGCATCGAGGCCAGCGTCAACTGGCTTGAAACGGCCGTGACGGCGGGCGGCGATACGGCGGCGTTCGTCGGCTGCCGGGTCGGCGACGGGCAGACGCGCTTCGGCGTCGCGGTGCATGCGAATCCGGCGCTGGCGGTCGCCGATGCGGTCGTGAGCGCGGTGAACCGCTCGAAGCGCGTCGGACAGGTGGAACGGCAGGACGAGACGGTGGAGACGGCGTAACGCCGGGTTGAGGGGGCGGCGCGCGCAGCTATTCGAGTGCTATTCGAGTGCAACGCGCGTTGCCTGCAGCGCCAGCAGCTGCCACTGCCCTTCGCTCTGGACGTGGACCGCGGTGTAGGCGATGGGAAACAGCAGCGCGCCGTTCTTCGATTCCATTTCGATCAGCGCCCGCCCCGACACCAGGCAGGTGTCGCGGCCTGCTGCGAAGACGTCCTGCGACTGGATCTCGATCTGCCGATACCGCCGCCGGCCCGCGGTGATCGCGTCGATGAACTGGCGCTTGGTTTCGCGCTTGCCGTTGGTGTGGACATAGCAGACGTTCTCGGCCAGCAGCGCGTCGAGCGCCGGGCCGTCGCCTTCGACCATGGCCCGAAAGCGGTCGCGCTCGAGGCCGCGGATGGCCTCAATGGTTTTCGCCGGCATCTGTCGGTCCTCTTGAGTCGAGGAACCGCTGCGCCGGCGCCTCGTCAGAAGTTGTATTGCAGATAGAGCTGGCTGAAATTTATACCAGGATTCGGCTCTTTGATACTGGCGTTCGAGAGATGCTGGAAGCGGAAGCCCGCCTGATAGTTCTGCTTCTCGCCGAAGATCATGCCGACGCCGACCATGTCGGCGAACTGGAACGCGGTGGACACCGTGAAGTCCTGCGTGATCCGCGTGTGCGACAGCAGCCGCACGCCCACGCCCGCCTCGATGAACGGCCGGAAATAGCCCGAGCTCTTCACGAAACGCAGCACCGGCGTCAGACCGAATTCCCAGATGTTCGGGTGCACGGCATTGTCTTCAGTGGTATGCCAGTACGACACGTGGCCCTCCCCGACGACCGTAAAATGGAAGCCGCCGATTTCCCACCAGGTGAGGCCGGGATCCCAGACCAGGCCGAGATCGGCTTTTTTGATGTCGCGATCCGCGACGCCGCCGGCAAACTGCACGCCGAACCGGTCAGCATGCGCGGCAGCCGAGGCCAGGCCGAATGCGGCGCAGACTGCCAGACGGGACAGCGGACTCAGCCAGGAACTCTTTTTTTTATGCATGGGCACCCCATATGCTCCGATGACAGGCGGGTTCACGAGACGACAGTCGTCTGGCGGATTCTAGAGACCTTTTAAAACAATTGCAGGATTTGCTGCTGCCTTACACTTTTCGTTGAATTATCTTTCGTCTGCCAGGTTCAAACTGGAAATACATTCGACACTGCCGCCCATATCGGTAAGTCTGACCTTGTACGCCGCAACAGTCTGTCCTATTAAACCCGCAACTCTGATAGCATTTGTGGGAACTCCCGCATATCCCTCCCCTCTAACACTTAGCACTCGTTGAACCGGAGTGCTAATATCGTGCTTGACTTGCCGCGGCCGGAATCAACAGAAGGCCAAGGCAAACAGCAATTGTTGATTAAGGAGCTTATGAGCGTGTCCAATGCGATGACCCTTCCGAATGTACTGAGCTCGGCACCTGCCAAGGCATCTTCGGCAGGCGCGCTGACGTACGCACAGTCGTCGATGTTGACCGGCCAGATCGGCAACATCGATTCCTACATACAAGCAGTGAACCGTATTCCGATGCTGTCGCAAGCAGAGGAACGTCAGTACGCCACTGAATTCCGCGAACAGGGCAACTTGAACGCCGCGCGCCAGCTGGTGCTTTCGCACTTGCGGCTGGTCGTGTCGATCGCCCGCAACTATCTTGGCTACGGCCTGCCGCACGCGGACCTGATCCAGGAAGGCAACATCGGTCTGATGAAAGCCGTGAAGCGTTTCGACCCGGAGCAAAACGTGCGCCTGGTGTCGTACGCCATGCACTGGATCAAGGCCGAGATCCACGAATACATTCTGCGCAACTGGCGCATGGTCAAGGTCGCAACCACGAAGGCCCAGCGCAAGCTGTTCTTCAATCTTCGCAGCCACAAGACCAGCCATGCGGCATTCACGCCGGACGAGATCGAAGGCCTCGCGAGCGAACTGAACGTGAAGCGCGAGGAAGTCGCGGAGATGGAAACGCGTCTGTCGGGCGGCGACATTGCGCTCGAAGGCCAGGTGGAAGACGGCGAGGAAGCGTTCGCGCCCATCGCCTATCTGGCTGACTCGCACAACGAGCCGACCAATGTGATCGCCGCGCGCCAGTTCGACAAGCTGCAAAGCGACGGCCTGGCCGACGCGCTGGAGTCGCTCGACGAGCGCAGCCGCCGCATCATCGAGGCGCGCTGGCTCGACGTGCAGGACGACGGCTCGGGCGGCAAGACGCTGCACGAACTGGCCGATGAATTCGGCGTCTCGGCGGAGCGCATTCGCCAGATCGAGGCCAGCGCCATGAAGAAGATGCGTTCCGCGCTGCACGACTACGCGTAACGCCTGACTATGCCTTAAGCAGAAACTGCAAGGCCGGCCGTCGCAAGACGGCCGGCCTTTTCTTTTTTCTTGCTCCGAATGCAGCATGAGTAACGGCGCCCGCAGGCGCCGTTACGTTACGACAGCTCCATCACCGCATCACGCCGGCAGGGGCGCCGCGCCGCCGCCATTGTTCGACAGACGCGTCGACATCTGCGCGGCATAACGCTGCGCCGCCGCGCCCACGACAATGTGGAACGTATCCGCCGACACCCACGCCACATCCAGCGCCGACAGCCGCTGCCGATCCACCGACGAAGGATCGCGCACGACCACACGCAGGCGCGTCGCCGCGACGGCATCGAGCGAGGCCACATTGGTCGCGCCGCCGAACACCGCGAGCCAGCGCAGCGGATCGGGATCGAGCGGGCCGGCGGTTTGATCGCCGGAAGTCGCGGTAGCCGTAGCCGTGGCCGATGCCACAACAGCCGCCGCCGGTTGCGCCGGCGCCGACGATGCCGGCGTCGCGCCGCGCTCCGACGAATGCTCCAGTTCACCGCGGATTTCATCGGCGATGAGATCCGCTTCCGGCCCGATGATGACCTGCACGTTGGTCGCGCCGCGCTTGAGCACGCCACGCGCGCCAATCGTCTTCAACTGCGCTTCCGAGACCTTCTCCGAGTTCACGACCGAGAGACGCAGGCGCGTCGTGCAGGCATCGACGAGCGTCAGGTTCGACGCACCGCCCAGCGCGGCAATGTACTTCGCGGCACGCGAGCTCGCGGCCGACGCGGCCACCGTGCCCGGCAGCGGCGGAATCAGGCCGCCTTCCACCGTTTGCGTGGCATCGGTTTCAGCGTCGGTCGTGGCCGGCTCACGGCCCGGCGTCGCCATGTTGAAGCGGCGGATGAAGAAGCGGAACAGCCCGTAGTAGATGACGAAATAGATCACGCCGATCACGAGCGCCAGCCAGCCGCGCTGCGACAGCCCGTAGTTCAGCACGTAGTCGATCGCGCCCGCCGAGAACGTGAAGCCCAGATGGATGCCGAGCGCGGAGCAGATCGCAAGCGACAGCCCCGTCAGCACGGCGTGGATGCCGTACAGCACCGGCGCCAGAAACATGAAGCTGTATTCAATCGGCTCGGTCACGCCGGTCAGGAACGCGGTCAGGGCCATCGAGAACAACAGGCCGCCCACCACCGCGCGGCGCTCCTTCGGCGCTTCGTGGAACATCGCGAGGCACGCGGCCGGCAGGCCGAACATCATGATCGGGAAGAAGCCGGTCATGAAGCCGCCCGCGGTCTTGTCGCCGGCGAAGAAACGATGCAGGTCGCCATGCACGATCGCCCCGCCGTCGGGCGGGGTGAACGAACCGAACACGAACCAGGCCAGCGAATTGATGATGTGATGCAGGCCCGTGACGAGCAGGATCCGGTTCAGCACGCCGAACACGAAGGTGCCGAGCGCGCCGGCCGTCGTGAGCCAGTTGCCCGCGCTGTCGATGGCCGCCTGCACCGGCTGCCAGACATAGCCGAACACGATGCCGAGTATCAGGCAGGCGACGCCCGTGACAATCGGCACGAAGCGCTTGCCGCCGAAGAACGCCAGGTACTCGGGGAGCTTGATGTCCTTGTACTTGTTATACAGATAGCCGGCCACCATCCCGGCGATGATCCCCGACAGCACGCCCATGTTGAGCTTGTCGTTGATGTCCTTCATCACGGCGATCTCGATCAGATAGCCGATCGCACCGGCCAGGCCCGCCGTGCCGTTGTTGTCCTTCGCGAAACCCACCGCCACGCCGATGGCGAACAGCAGCGGCAGATTCGTGAAGATGGCGTCACCGGCGTCGGCGATCATCTTGATGTTGAAGACATCGGGCTGGCCGAGCCGCAGAAGCAGGCCGGCCACCGGTAGCACGGCGATCGGCAGCATCAGCGCGCGACCTAGTCGCTGCATTTTCGCAAACGGGTTGGCGTCCATCGGGTTCTCCAAAAATATAGGTCTTGTCGTTACTGCTTCGGGGATGGCCAAAAATGGCTTGCGCGCGACGGACCGCGGGGGACGATCAGTCCTGCGGCCAGATCTCGCGGCTTGCCGCTCTTACTGCCTGTGCCGATTCGAGCGCGAGGCAATCCTCGGCGCGCTGACGGCAAAGCTGATAGTCGAGATTGCGCACCCGCGCCTTGATGCCGGGCACCGACACCGGATCGACCGACAGTTCGGTCACGCCGAGGCCGACGAGCAAGGGCGCCGCAACCGGATCGCCGCCGAGCGCACCGCACACGCCGACCCACTTGCCGTGCTTCTCCGCGCCCTGCACCGCCGTCTTGATGAGGCGCAGGACAGCCGGATGCAGACCGTCCGACTGCGCGGCGAGATCGGGCTGGCAGCGGTCCATCGCGAGCGTGTACTGGGTCAGATCGTTGGTGCCGATGGAGAGGAAGTCCGCGTATTTCGCGAGCTGGTCGGCGAGCAGCGCCGCCGACGGCACCTCGATCATCACGCCCACTTCCACCGGCTCCGTGCGTCCCGCTTCGCGCGCCAGTTCGTCGATGCGCGCGCGCAGGCGCTGAAGCTCGCCGGAATCGGTGACCATCGGCAGGAGAATGCGCACCGCGCTCGCCGGCTTGACGGCCAGCAGGCCGCGCAGCTGGTCGTCGAGCAGATCGGGGCGCACTTGTGCGAGCCGGATGCCGCGCAGGCCCAGCGCCGGATTTTCCTCAGGCGGCAGCGTCAGGTAGTCGACTTCCTTGTCCGCGCCTACGTCCAGCGTGCGGATGATGGCCGTGCGGCCCTGCAAGGCGTCGACGATTCCTTGGTAGCTCTCCGCGTGCTCAGTGGCGGTGGGCGCCGACTGGCGATGGATGAACAGCAGTTCGGTGCGCAGCAGGCCGACGGCGTCGGCGCCGTTCTCGACGGCGGCCTTCGCGTCGTCGAGCGTCGCGATGTTGGCGGCGACTTCGATCGCCCGGCCGTCCTTCGTCGAGGCCGCTTCTTGCGACAGCTTGCGGTTCGCTTCGCGCACGCCGGCCAGACGATCGCGCTCGGCGCGGGCGCGTTCGACATCGACGTCGGTGGGCGCATGCTCGAGGCGGCCCGCCGAGGCATCGACGACGACCTGCGTGCCTTCCGGAATGGCGTGCAGCGCATCGCCGATGGCGACCAGCGCCGGGATGCCGATCTGCCGCGCGATGATTGCCGCGTGCGAAGTTGCGCCGCCGCGCGACATCACGAGCGCCGTGACGCGCGTGCGGTCGAGCGAGGCCAGGTCGGACGGGGTGAATTCGGTCGCCGCGAGCACGGCTTCCGGCGGCAGTTCCGCTGCCGCCGTATTGGTCAGCCCGAGCGCGCGCAGCACGCGCTTGGCGATGTCGCGCAGATCGGCGGCGCGCTCGGCGAGGAGATCGTCCTGCACGTTCGAGAGCAACGCGATCTGCGTCTGGATCGCTTCGCGCCACGCAAAGCCCGCGCTCTTGCCGAGGCTGATCAGATCGCGCGCGGCGTCAACCAAAGTCGGGTCTTCCAGCAGCACGCGATGCACCGCGAAAATCCCCGCCTCACCCACCGCGCCGCGCTGCGAGGCAGTGCGCACGGTCTCGCCGAGTTCGGCATCGACCTGGGCGATGGCGCGATCGAGCGCACGGCTTTCCGCCGCCGACGAACCGCTCGCCTGCTCCGGCGGCACGATGTCCTGGTCGTCCCATCGCACCAGCTTTCCGACCGCGATGCCCGGCGCGGCGCACACGCCCGCGAGCGTGTTGGGCGGCAGCGGCTGGCCCGCGTCGGCCGTCCGCGCAGCCGACGCGACAGGCGCCGGCGAACGCGTCTGCGCCCGCGATTCCTCGACTTCGCCATGCGCCTCGCGCAGCAATTCGGCGGCGACCGCGTCCACGGCCTGCTGCGCCTGCGCGCCGATGCCGACCAGTTCGACCGTCACGCCTTCGCCCGCACCGAGGCTGAGCAAGCCGACCACGCTCTCCACCGGCGCTTTCTTGCCTTCGTAACGCACTTCCACCTTGGCGTCGAAACCGCGCGCGGCCTCGCGCGCCCGCGCCGCCGGCCGCGCATGCAGACCGCCCGCGCTCGCCAGCGTCAGGCGGCGGCGCGCCTCTTCCATGACGAGCGCACCCGAGCGCGCCGTCTCGGCCCGCTCGCCGGCTTTCGCACGGAGAACCAGCAAGCGCGCACCGGACTTCAGCACGCCGCGCCCGGCGCGCTCGATGACATCGAACGCGTCGCCGTTGGCGATCGCGATCACGGAAACGAGGCTCGGCGCGTGTTGCGCGACAAAATCTGCGTTGAATTCGATCAGCGGCTGGCCGGCGCGCACCTCGGCGCCCTGCTCGACCATCGGCGCGAAGCCATCGCCGCCCAGCTCGACCGTGTCGATGCCGATATGCACGAGAATTTCCGCGCCCTCCTTCGTGCGCAGCGTCACCGCGTGATGGGTGCGCGCGAGATGGGTCACGGTGCCGTCGCAGGGCGCGGCCAGCACGTTGTCGAGCGGATCGATGCCGATGCCGTCGCCGAACATGCCCTGCGCAAACACGGGGTCCGGCACGTCGGCGAGCGGGACGATCGGGCCGGTGAACGGCGCGAGCAGCACGACATCGCTCGGGTTATCGGTGGAATGATTCAACAGGGACTCCTCGGCACGGCGCATCGGCTTTCTCACTCAATGGGTTTCGGTGACCTTGTTCAGGTGGCGCGGCGCGTCGGGATTGCGCCCGCGCGCGGCGGCCAGACCCGCGGCCATCACGTAGAACGAAAGGATCGCGGCAATCGGATCCAGCGCCGGATGATCCGTGGCGACGAGCGGCAGCTCCGCGTCCGCGACGTCCTCCGGCGCGGCGAGCAGCACGCGCGCGCCGCGTGCGCGCATGTCGGCGGCAAGCTGGATCAGACCCGCCTGCTCCGGTCCGCGCGGCGCGAACACGAGCAGCGGATAGTCGCGATCGATGATTTCCATCGGACCATGACGCACTTCGGCGCTGGAGAACGCCTCGGCCTGGATGCCCGAGGTCTCCTTGAGCTTGAGCGCGGCTTCCTGGGCGATCGCGAGACCGAGACCCCGTCCGATCACGATCATCCGGTCGATGTTCGTCAGCTCCGTCACCGCGCGCGTCCAGTCGAGCCGGCCCGCGGCGCGCAGTGCGTCCGGCAGGGATTCGAGCGCCTTCAGCAGTTCGGCGTCGCGTTGCACGTGAGCGACCACGATGGCCGAGAGCGACAGCATCGCGATGTAGCTCTTGGTCGCGGCCACCGAGAGTTCCGGACCCGCGAGCAAGGGCAGGAAGTATTCGCAGGCGCTTTCGAGCGGCGAGCCTTCGACATTGACGGCCGCGACCGTGAAGGCGCCGGCGTTGCGCAACGCCTGCATCGTGCCGACGAGATCCGGGCTCTTGCCCGATTGCGAGAACGCGACGGCCAATTGGCCCGACACGCGCAGCGGCGCCTGTTGCAGCGTGGCGACCGACATCGGCAGCGAAGCGACCGGCACGCCGAGGCGGCTCATGGTCAGGCTTGCGAAATAACTGGCGGCGTGATCCGAGCTGCCGCGCGCCACGGTCAGCGCGACGTGACGCGGCTGCTCCGCCAGTTTTACGGCGAGCGCCTCGACGCGCGAGGTATCGGCGAGCTGGGCCGCGACGACATCCGCGGCTTCCAGCGCTTCGTTAAGCATATTCGACAATGGATTCTCCTTCGACATACGTGGCGGTCAGCGCGTGGTCCCGGTCGAGCACGACGAGATCGGCCCATGCGCCGCGCGCGATGCGGCCGCGATCTTCGAGTCCGAGGTAATCGGCGGGATAGCGCGACAGGCGATTCGAGACGTCCGCGAGCGGAATGCCCAGCGAGACGAGATTGCGCAGCGCCTGGTCCATGGTGAGCGTGCTGCCGGCAAGCGTCCCGTCGGCGAGACGCACGCCGCCCATGCACTTGGTCACATGCTGGCTGCCCAGGCGATATTCGCCGTCGGGCATGCCCGCCGCCGAGGTGCTGTCGGTGACCACATACAGGCGCGGGATCGCACGCAGCGCGGCGCGGATCGCGCCCGGATGCACGTGCAGCAGATCGGGAATGAGCTCGGCGTATTCGGCGTGCGCGAGCGCCGCGCCGACCATGCCCGGATCGCGGTGATGCAGCGGCGACATGGCGTTGAACAAATGCGTGAAACCGCGGGCGCCGTGCTTGAGCGCGTTGACGGCGTCGTCATAGGTGCCGAGCGAATGGCCGAGCTGCACGCGTACGCCGCGCGCCGCCATGTCGGAAATGATGTCGAGATGGCCGGAGATTTCCGGCGCGATCGTCACCACGCGAATCGGCGCGAGTTCGAGGTACTTCAGCACCTCGCTGCGCACCGCGACGGCAGCCGCGTCCGGTTGCGCGCCCAGCTTGCCGGGATTGATGTACGGCCCTTCGAGATGCACGCCGAGCACGCGTGCGCCGCCTGCCGCGCGCCGCTTCGCCTGTTCGCCGAGACCGGCCACGACTTGCATGAGTTCGTCGCGCGGCGCGGTCATGGTCGTGGCGAGCAGGCTCGTCGTGCCGTGTTGCGCGTGCTGGCGCGTCACGGTGTCGGCGGCGTCGCCGCCTTCCATGATGTCGCGCCCGCCGCCGCCATGCACGTGCAGGTCGATGAAGCCCGGCAGGATGTATGGCGCATCGTTCGCGAGCGGATCGACGATATGCCCTTCGAGCGCCGTCACGCGGCCGTTCTCGAAACGCACCGAGCCGTGAATCCAGCCGTCGGTCGTGAGTATGTTTCCTTTCAGCATGAAGTTCTCTGGAAGTACGCGATGCTTGAATGAGGTTCAGTGTCGTCCGCGCCCTGCTGCGAGCAGGCTTCCATCGGATGGAAAGGCGAACGGCTTCCTTGGGTCCTCTCGTTCTGTTCTTTGTTGCTGATGCTGCGGGTGTTGCGGGGCTTGCGGGTGATGCGGGGCTTGCTGCTGATTGCGCTACCGGGAATTCATCGGTGCAGTTCCGCGACGAAGTCGTAGTAGTCGTCGCGGCAATAGGTATCCGTCAGTTCGATTGCGCGTTGATCCGCCGAATAGCCGATCCGCGTGATCACGAGCAAGGCGGCGCGCGGCGCGACACCCATCAGCCGGGCGATGTCCACACTCGCATTCACCGCGCGAAAGTGCTGCAACGCGCGCACCACCGACAGTCCACGCTCCTCCAGATAGCGATACAGCGACAGCCCGATTGCGTCCGGGTCCGGTACGACGGCCACCGGCAAGGTTGATTGCTCCACGGCCATCACGATGCCGTCCGCACGGCGCAGACGCTTCAGGCTCGCAACGGCCGCGCCCGGAGACAGACCCAGACGCACCGTTTCCTCCCGATTCGCTGTGCGCAGTCTGCGATCCAGCCAGACCGAATCCGACCTGAAGCCGCGCTGCTCCATTTTTCGCGTGAAGCCGGTCAGACGGGACAGCGGATCTTCGGTGCGTGGCGTGATGAAACTGCCGGCACCGCGTGCGCGCCGGATCAGGCCTTGCTCGACCAGCAGCGCCAGTGCCTTGCGCGCCGTGATGCGCGACACGCCCACCGCTTCCGACAACGTGCGCTCCGCCGGCAACGCCTCGCCTGCGCTCCAGGTGCCCGCATGAATGGCGCTGGCAAGACGCGACGCAAGCTGCAGGTAGAGCGGCGTTGCGCTCTGTGCATCCGGCGTCAATGCCTGCCAATCGTCACCCATCTGGGCTCCCGAAAACCTTGAACGGAGCCCATTATATAACCAACATAATACCAGTCAACGCTTGTTCAACGCCCCTGAGATAGCGATGTAACCCGTTTCAAATCAATTATTTATATGATTTTTTTCGCATTTTTTCGAATTTGACGAACATCAGGATTTACCCGTATCGGCATTCCACTTTTACAAGTGGTTTGCAATGTTGAATTCATTCAACTTTCGGGCATTTTCGTATTCGCATGACCAATCCTTCTTGGCACAATGCTGTCGCTAATTCGGATTCAAAACTAAATTCAATCAAAAATTTTTGAGAGACTACGCGATGGGCCATCCAGATCCGAGCCGGGCCGTTGAAGCAGTGCGTCGCTTCAACCGCTTCTATGCGCGCCATACCGGCGCGCTCCATGAGCGGCTTCACAAGAGTTCGCTTTCCCTTACCGAGATTCGCATCCTTCACGAGCTGGCGCAGCACAAAGCCAGCACGGCCGCGGACCTGTCGCGCAATCTTGGACTGGACACCGGCTATCTCAGCCGGTTGATCAGCAACTTCCAGAAGCTCGGACTGATCGCGCGCCGCAAGAACGAGGCGGACGGACGCGCTCATCTGCTGTCAATCACACCCGAGGCGAAGGCCAAGGTCGATGAAATCGACCTGCATGTTTCCGGCGACACCGCCTTGTTGCTGAAGAAGCTCACGTGCGCCGAAATCGAGCAGTTGTGCTCGGCCATGGCGGATGTCGAACGCCTGCTGTCGCCGGCGCGTCCTGATGTCGAGACGCGTCTTCGTGGTCCACGCGGCGGCGACTTCGGCTGGATGATCGAGCGCCATGCACACCTTTCCGTGGCCGGACGGCCGAAGTTGCAGCACGAGGCGTTCGCCGCGAAACTGGTCGCGCGCTTTTTGACGGCCATGCAGGCGAACACACCGCGTATCGCCTGCTGGGTGGCGGAGCAGGACAATTCCACGCGTATCGGCGCAGCCATGCTGACCGAGGCGTCGCACACGCAGGCGAGCATCGACATGTTGTTCGTCGAGCCGGGCGCGCGCCGTCGCGGGCTTGGAGAACGGATGCTGGCCGCCGCCACCAACTTCGCGCACGGCGCCGGCTATGGACAGGTGATCTGCCGTCTCGAGGAGGCTCAGGAGGATCTGTGCGGACTGTTCCTGCATACCGGCTTCACGCCCGTGCAGGACGATTCGACCACCCTGATCTGGCAACGCGAATTGCAGCAGCTGTTTGTCGAATGAAGCGGCGCGGCGTGAAAGGCACAACGGCGTCCCGCAGGACGCCGTTGCTGGCAATGACGGGCGAAGGCGTCGAGCCTTCGAGCGCCCTCAGAACGACGGCACCATCGAGCCCTTGAACTCGCTCTTCAGGAACTGGCGCACGTCGTCGGACTGGTAGGCGGCCACGAGTTTCTTCACCCACGGCTGGTCCTTGTCCTGCGCGCGCACGGCGATCAGGTTCGCGTACGGGCTATGCACGTCTTCGAGCGCAATGGCGTCCTTCGTCGGCTGCAGGCCTGCCGCAAGCGCGAAGTTCGTGTTGATGACGGCAGCGTCGACGTCGGCGAGCGTGCGCGGCAACTGCGCTGCATCGAGTTCGACCAGCTTGATCTTTTTCGGATTCGCCGCCACGTCGAGCGCGGTCGCGTTGTTGCCGTTCGTGCCGGCGCCCGCCTTCAACTTGATCACGCCCTGCGTCTGCAACAGCAGCAGCGCGCGGTTCTCGTTCGACGGATCATTCGGCACCGCCACCTTCGCGCCCTGCGGCAAGTCCTTCAACGACTTGAGCTTCTTCGAATACACGCCGAGCGGCGAGATATAGGTCAGGCCCGCGCTGACGATCTTGTAGCCGCGCTGCTTCACCTGGCTGTCGAGATAAGGCTGGTGCTGGAAACTGTTGGCGTCGAGATCGCCGGCGTCGAGCGCGGCGTTCGGCTGCACGTAGTCGTTGAACTCGATGACCTTCACGTTCAGCCCTTCGCGCTTCGCGACCTTCTGCACGACTTGCCAGATCTGCGCGTCGGGGCCGCTGATGGTGCCGACCTTGATGACCTTGTCATCCGCGTGCGCGGCGGCGCTCGCGAACAAAGCGGCGGACGTGAGGGCGGTGAGGGCGGTAAGGGCTTTGAGCAAATTTCTGCGCTGCATGGTGTTCCTTGTTTCGATGATGCGTGGCTTGCAGGTAGGCGCCGGTGAGTGACGCGCCAGGGTGACGGATGTTCGCACAGCGCTGGTGCAAGTCGAAATACCGTTTGCTCATGTCTTTATCACGTGCATCACGACGCAGCTAGAATCGCGACAGAAGATCACCATTGCGCATTCAAAGGAGGCGAGCCTCGACATGTATCTGATCAACCTGCGCTATACCGGCGCGCTGGCCGAAATCGACGACGCACTCGACGCTCACCGGCTCTTTCTCGAACGCTATTTCGCGGCGGGCGTGTTCGTCATCGCGGGGCCGAAGGTACCGCGCGAGGGCGGCGTGATCCTGGCGTCGAACATCGAACGTGAGCGGCTCGACGCGATCATCGCCGAGGACCCGTTCACGCAGCAAAATCTCGCGCACTACGAGATCACCGAGTTCAAGGCCACGCGGCTTGCGCCCGGGCTGAACCTGCCGGAGCCTTCTTCCGACGCATGAGAAAACGGCCCGTCGAGCGGGCCGTTTGCAGGTTCAGTCGATCAGCAGCTTCAGGTCGTGCACCCAGGGCTCGACGCCCTGGCCGTCGCGCGCGAAGAGACGCAGCTTGCCGTCCTTGTCGAAGACGTAGCTGGCGGCGGTGTGATCCATCGTGTAGTCGTCGGCGGTCTTGCCCGCCGATTTCGCGTAGTACACGCGAAAGTCCTTGGCGACCTGCGCGAGCTGCGCGTCGTTATCAGGCCTCAGGCCGATGAACGAAGGATTGAAGGCCGCCACGTATTGACCCAGCAATTCAGGCGTATCGCGTGCGGGATCGACGGTCACCATCAGCACCTGCACGTCCTGCGCCTTGTCGCCGAGTTGCTGCAGCGCTTGCGAGAGTTCGGCGAGCGTGGTCGGGCAGACATCGGGGCAATGCGTATAACCGAAGAACAGCACGACGGCCTTGCCCTTGAAATCGCCGAGCGTGCGGGTCTTGCCGTGCGTGTCGGGCAATGAGAAGGCGCTGCCGAACTGCTTGTTGCCGGTGATGTCGAGATTCTTGAAATCGGGCGCTTTCTCGCAGGCGGAAAGCAGCGCCGCGATGAACAGCAGCGCGAACAGACGACGCAGACCGGCCATCATGCCCCGATCACCGTGCGCACGTAATGATCGACGAGCAGCGCGCCGAACAGCAGCGACAGATACACGATGGAATAGCGGAAGGTCCTGCGCGCGAGGGCATCGGAATAATCGCGGTACATCTTCCACGCATAGCCGATGAACCCCGCGCCGAGCGCGATCGCACTCGCCAGATACACGACGCCGCTCATGCCGGAGATGTAGGGCATCAGCGTGACGGCGAACAGCACGAGCGTGTACAGGAAGATGTTGAGCAGCGTGTACTTCTCGCCATGCGTGACCGGCAGCATGGGCAGGCCGGCGTTCTCATAGTCCTTGCGGCGATACAGCGCGAGCGCCCAGAAATGCGGCGGCGTCCAGACGAAGATGATCAGCACGAGAATCCACGCGTCGCCGGGCACGGCGCCCGTCACCGCGGCCCAGCCGAGCGCGGGCGGCATGGCGCCGGACGCGCCGCCGATCACGATGTTCTGCGGCGTGTACGGCTTGAGCAGCAGCGTATAGATGACCGCATAGCCGACGAAGGTGGCGAGCGTGAGCCACATCGTGAGCGGATTGGTGAAGCGATAGAGCGTCCACATGCCGATGCCGCCCAGCACCGCCGAGAACCACAGGATCTGCGCCGTGGTGATCTGGCCGCGCGCGGACGGACGCCATGCAGTGCGGCGCATCTTGGCATCGACCTTCTGCTCGACGAGACAGTTGATGGCGAAGGCCGCGCCTGCCAGCAGCCAGATGCCGACGGCGCCGCCGATCAGCTTGTCCCACGGCACCATGCCGGGAGTGGACAGGAACATGCCGATGACGGCACAGAACACCGCGAGTTGCGTGACGCGCGGCTTGGTCAGCGCGAGATACTGCGCTGCGCGGCTGCCGATGGGGGAGTTGAGAGTCGTGCTGTCCATGATGTGGAGTCACGCTGAAACGACGTCGCGCGCGAGAAGCGTGGCGCGGCCGGGACGGCTGGAAGAGATTCGAAAGTTTAGCATAACGAGTAGCAGCAACAGGATCGCGGCGCCGCCGTTGTGCGCGACGGCAATGGGCAGCGGCCATTGCAGCACGACGTTCGAGAGGCCGGTCAGGAACTGGATCACGATCACGAACAATACGCCATTCGCGGGCTTGCGCAGCGATTCGAATCGTCGCAGGCGGCTTGCAAGCCACAGCAGGTACAACACCACAACGATCGCAAAGGTGCGGTGCGTCCAGTGGATCGCGACCAGCGCGTCCTGCGAGATCACGTCGCCGTCGCCGGTCATGCCGAGCGCGCGCCACAGATGGAAGCCGTGCTCGAAGTTCATCGGCGGAATCCATTGGCCGTTGCACAGCGGGAAGTCGGTACACGCGAGCACCGCGTAATTGGTGCTGACCCAGCCGCCCAGCGCAATCTGCACGATCAGCAACAGCAAGCCGAACATCGCGGCGGGCATCCAGCGCGCGGCGGCGGTGTCGAGCGACGGAATCGGCGTCATGCGCGCGGCCAGCCAGCCGAGCACGCCGAGCAGCGCCAGGCCGAGCAGCAGGTGCGTCGTGACGATCACCGGCTGCAGCTTGAGCGTGACTGTCCATGCGCCGAACGCGCCTTGCAGCAGGATCAGCGCGAGGATGCCGGTCGGCCACCACGGCGACACGTGCAGCGGCCGCTTCCTGATGCGCGCGGCCCACGCGATGATCGTCTGCGCGATGATCAGCACGCCGATCGCCATCGCAAAGTAACGGTGCAGCATTTCGATCCACGCCTTCATCATGCTGACGGGGCCGGTCGGCATCGCCTGGTACGCGGCGGCAATCTGCGCATGCGCGATGAACGGCGACGACGTGCCGTAGCAGCCCGGCCAGTCGGGACAGCCGAGGCCCGAATCGGTCAGGCGCGTGAAGCCGCCGAACATGATCAGGTCGAGCGTCAGGAAAGTCGTGAGCCAGACGAGCTTGCGAAACTTGCTGTCATCAGCCTTGACCCACACGTAGGACAGCGGCAGCAGCGCGATGCACACGCCGATCAGCCCCAGTTGCAGTAGGAACATGCTCTCTTACCCTTGCACTTCAGTATCAGGCGCCCATCAGCCGATCCGCGACCACTTCAACAGCTTGGCCACGTCGCCGTTGATCTTCTTCGGATCGGGGTTCTTCGGGAAACGCATCATCAGATTGCCGTTCGGATCGACGAGATAGATGTGGTCCGTGAGCTTCGTGCCGTCATCGACGGGCAGCCACGCGGCCACCGCCTTCTCGTCGGCGACCAGCATGCGCGTGTCGGGTTGCGGATAGGCGGCCTTGATGACGTCAGAGACCGGCTTGTCATCGGTACGCAGCCAGACGTTCACCACGCGCTCGCGCTCGCCCGATTGCAGCACGCGCACCTGACGCATGAAGTAGAGGCGCGTCACGCATTGCTCGTCGCACGCGCTGCCGTTCACCGTGATCATCAGCCATTTGCCTTCGAGCGACTTGAGCGGCACGCTCTGCCCCTGCTCGTTCGTCACGACCAGTTGCGAAGGAATCGGCCGCTGCGGTTCGACCAGCGCGCCGTAACTCGACGTGCCGCCCGCCGGCTTGAACACGTAGTACATCAGATAGGACGCGATCACCGGCGCCGCGCACACGAGCGCCAGCAAGACCAGCATCCAGCGTCCGCTGGTCCAGGAGCCTTGTCTGGCCGTGCGTTGCCGGGCGCGGGGGGTCTTGTCGGGATCGGTGTCGGCGGCGGTGGAGCGTTGTGTTTGCATCGATGAAACGTGCCTCGGTTCTTCGGTTGTCAGGCGTGGTGTTCGGCTTCTTCGTCGAGTGTGTCGCGTGTCGTGCCCTTCTTCGCGGCACGCCGCGCGGCGTACAGGCCGAAGCCGACCGCCGCCGCCGCCATGCCCCACCACTGGAACATGTAGCCATAGTTGCGCTCGACGCCCAAGGTCGGCGCGGGCCAGTCACGCACGAGCTTGTCGCCGGTGTCGTTGGTCTGCTGGATCACGAACGGCTGGAACGACAGACCGGTTTCTGCGGCATACGCGCGGATATCCAGGTTCTGGCGGATCTCCTTGTGCGCGGCCGAGCCGCCATGACCCAGTTCGAAAGCCTGCGACGCATTGGCGCGCGCGATGCCCTGCACGTCGACGACCCCTTTCGGCGTGTCGTACGCCTCGATGCCCGTGCGATCCGCCATGTTGCGCGGCAGCCAACCGCGATTCACGAGCACGTAGCCGCCGTCCTCGAGTTTAAGCGGCATCACGACATAAAAGCCCGGCTGGTCGTTATACGGACGATTGTCCAGATACACGACGCGTTCCGGCATGAACTCCCCGCGCGCCTCGACGCGATGGAATTCGATCGACTTCAGCGGCAGCGGCTCGACGCGGACTGTCTGCGCCGGCGCATGTTCGAAGGCGAGGATATGCGCGTTGAGCGCCTCCTTCTGATGGGCGCGGTCGCGCTGCCAGAAGCCCAGCCGCACCGTCACCGCGACGACGATCAGGATGAGGAGCGTGGGCCAGAAACGAATCTTCATGCGGCAAGCCTTACCGCCGGCATCCGTTTGAGCGGCGCACGGCGCAATCCGTCGAGTGAGATAATGGGATGTTTCGATTCCATACTGCTCAAGGTGGTTCCTGACATGGCCTGAAGTGCCGCCAACCGGACCCACGAGCAAACAAGGCTGGCTGGTTTCATGCACATCTTCGTTGCTATCGCATTCATCCTGATCATCGGCAGCCTGGGCTCGGCGCTCTACTTCATGATGACCGACAAGGGCCGCACCAAGCGGATGGTCTGGTCGCTCGCCGCGCGCGTCGGACTGTCCATCTCGCTGTTCCTCTTCATCCTGTTCGCTCACTGGATGGGCTGGATTCAATCATCGGGCGTGCCGATCGGACGATAACGCCGTTGCGGGCAGGTCCCGCGAGACGGATTGTCGCGCCCCGTCCCTGCGCTGCCCACTGCGCATCAAACGACAACGCCGCCCCTGTGGACTTCGAGGGCGGCGTGTTGGTCACTGCTTCTATGCTCTCTTCAAACAGCGTTGCCACCGGTCGCGCATCGCGGACGGCGCAGCGCGCCGGTCCGCTCCAGTCTTCTTACAGCCAGTAGACGACGACGTACAGACCCAGCCACACGACGTCGACAAAGTGCCAGTACCATGCGGCGCCTTCGAAGGCGAAGTGATGCTCCGCCGTGAAGTGACCGCGGATCAGACGGATCATCACCACGGCCAGCATCGTGCCGCCGAGGAACACGTGGAAGCCGTGGAAGCCGGTCAGCAGGAAGAACGTCGAGCCATACACGCCGGAATTGAGCGTCAGGTTCAGTTCGTTGTACGCGTGGAAGTATTCGTAGCCCTGGCAGAACAGGAAGATCAGGCCCAGCAGCACGGTGGCGCCCAGCCAGATGATCGCTTTCTTGCGATGGTCTTCACGCAGCGCGTGGTGAGCCACCGTCAGCGTCGCGCCGGACGACAGCAGCAGCGCGGTGTTGATGGTCGGCAGGGGCCACGGCACCATCGCGCGGAAATGCGGCACGAGCGCGGCGGGACCGTTGTTCGGCCAGACGGCGCTGAAGTCCGGCCAGATCAGCTTGTAATCGAGGCTGCCGAGTTCATGCAGCGCGATCTGCCGCGCATAGAACAGCGCGCCGAAGAATGCCGCGAAGAACATGACTTCCGAGAAGATGAACCAGCTCATGCTCCAGCGGTACGACACATCCACGCGCTTGCCGTACATGCCGCCTTCGGATTCGGAGATGGCGTCGCCGAACCAGTGCCACAGCACGAACAGTACGAACAGCAGGCCGATGAACGTGCCCGCAGGCCCGAAGCTATGACCGTTCACCCACGATGCCAGCGACGCCAGCATGATCAGCAGGCCGGTTGCAGCCATCACCGGATGCCGCGACGGATGCGGCACGAAATAGTACGGGCTCTCGTTTTGACCGCTCATTGTTGATTCTCCACTTCGATCCAGTTGCTTGAATTTTCTTTTCCCGCCGGACGCATGGCTGGGCCACGTCCCGGCGTTCCGTCTATCCCACTACCGCGCGCACGATCAGCAGCAACACGACGATGAACAGCACCGCGCCGATGATGCCTGCCGCGATCAGATGCAGTGGGTTCAGCTGGGCCGCATCGCTTTCCAGGTCCGCGCGCCGGCGTACGCCGAAGAACGACCAGAACACGGCCTTCATGAGCTTGAGGAAACCACCCTTCGGCGAATCCGCGCTCATGGCCGTCAGGTTCCTTTCTCGACCGTCTTCGGCGCATCCAGCTCGAAGAACGTGTACGACAGGGTGATCGTCCTGATGTCCTTCGGCAGCTTCGGGTCGACGACGAACACCACCGGCAGGCGCTTGGTTTCGTTCGGGCCGAGCGTCTGCTGCGTGAAGCAGAAGCATTCGATCTTGTTGAAATACTCGGTGGCCTGCTTCGGGGCATAGCTCGGGATGGCCTGCGCCTTCACCGTGCGACCCTGCTGGTTGGTCACCTGGTACATCACCGTCATCACTTCGCCGGGGTGGATGTCCAGCGTGTTCTGCTCCGGCTTGAACTGCAGCGGACCGCGTGCGTTCGCATCGAACTCGATGGACACCGTGCGGCTCGCATCCACCTGCGTGTTCTTCGCCTCGCGCGCGCTGACGTCGCGCTGCACGAGGTTGTTGATGCCGGTGACTTCGCAGATGGCCTTGTACATCGGCACCAGCGCGAAGCCGAAGCCGAACATCAGCGCGGCCACGACGAACAGCTTGACGAGCATCGACCGGTTGAACGACCGGTCGACATGCGAATTTTCCTGCGGAGCAGACACTTGGCTTTCCTACCCTCGTGACAACAGGTACTGCCTGACGACGATACCCACAAAGAAGACGGCGGCAATCAACACCATGACGATTCCGAGCCGCTTGTTGCCCGCGCGGATTTCTTCGGGCGTGCGTCTTTTTTGTGGATCCGGGGCCATGCTTTCCTTGGCTTTCCTTGCTCTCGATTCGCGGGACGCTCGGGAGAGCCGCCCCGCGAAGCATTCAGACTGATTACTCGACCGTCGGCGGATGCTCGAAGGTATGGAACGGCGCCGGGCTCGGCACGGTCCATTCGAGGCCTTCCGCGCCATCCCACGGCTTGTCGCTCGCCTTCTCCAGCTCACCGCCGCCACGGTACGTGGGCAGCGCGACCGCGAACAGGAAGTACACCTGCGCGAGGCCGAAGCCGAATGCGCCGATGGTCGCGATCTGGTTGAAGTCGGTGAACTGCGCCGGGTAGTCCGCATAGCGGCGCGGCATGCCCGCGAGACCCAGGAAGTGCATCGGGAAGAACGTGATGTTGAAGAAGATCATCGACGCCCAGAAGTGGATCTTGCCGCGCATCTCGTTGTACATCCAGCCGGTCCACTTCGGCGCCCAGTAGTACCAGCCCGAGAACAGCGCGAACAGCGAACCCGCCACCAGCACGTAGTGGAAGTGCGCCACCACGTAGTAGGTGCCGTGCATCTGGATGTCGAGCGGTGCCATCGAGAGGATCAGGCCCGTGAAGCCGCCCATCGTGAACACGAACAGGAAGCCGATCGCGAACAGCATCGGGGTTTCAAAGGACAGCGCGCCGCGCCACATGGTGGCCACCCAGTTGAACACCTTCACGCCCGTCGGCACGGCGATCAGCATCGTGGCGTACATGAAGAACAGCTGGCCCGTCACCGGCATGCCGGTCGCGAACATGTGGTGCGCCCACACCATGAACGACAGGATCGCGATCGATGCCGTTGCGTACACCATCGAGCTATAGCCGAACAGCGGCTTGCGCGAGAACGCCGGGATCACCTGCGACACGATCCCGAACGCCGGCAAGATCATGATGTACACCTCGGGGTGACCGAAGAACCAGAAGATGTGCTGGTACATCACCGGATCGCCGCCGCCCGCTGCGTTGAAGAACGACGTGCCGAAGTGACGATCGAACAGCACCATGGTGATGGCGCCCGCCAGAACCGGCATCACGGCGATCAGCAGGTACGCGGTGATCAGCCAGGTCCACGCGAACATCGGCATCTTCATGAGCGTCATGCCCGGCGCGCGCATGTTGAGGATGGTCACGACGATGTTGATGCCGCCCATGATCGACGACGCACCCATGATGTGGACCGCGAAGATCGCGAAGTCCATGCCCGGGCCCATCTGCGTGGAGAGCGGCGCGTACAGCGTCCAGCCCGCGGCGGTCGCGCCGCCCGGTGCGAAGAACGAACCGACCAGCAGCACGGCGGCGGCCGGCAGCAGCCAGAAGCTGAAGTTGTTCATCCGCGCGAACGCCATGTCCGATGCGCCGATCTGCAGCGGCACCATCCAGTTCGCGAAACCGACGAACGCCGGCATGATCGCGCCGAACACCATGATGAGGCCGTGCATGGTGGTCAGCTGATTGAAGAACTCGGGGCGCATGATCTGCAGGCCCGGCTCGAACAGCTCGGCACGGATGCCGAGCGCCATCACGCCTCCAGAGAGGAACATGATGAAGGAGAACAACAGGTACAGCGTACCGATGTCCTTGTGGTTGGTGGCGAAAAGCCAGCGGCGCCAGCCATGCGGCAGTTCGTGCGCATGGTCATCGTGCGCGTGGTCGTGGCCTGCGCCTACATCGTGTCCGATGCTAGACATGACAATCATCTCCTAAAGCGAATACTCGGGGCACTTGGCAATGACGCGTGGTTTTCCGTTGCTTATATGCATCTTCCGATGCGGCGAAGGAAAACAGCACGCCAGGCACGTCAAGCAGCCGGACTGATTTCAACGCGACGGGCTTCCTTGTTGTCGGCGCCCCCCGTGATGGTTTCCGGTTTCTTCAACACGATACGGTCTTCCGCTACGCCCGCTGCCTTCAGCGCATCGCGCACGGCTTGCGCGCGGCGCTTGGCGAGGTCGGCGTTCAGGTCGGCGCCGCCGGTGGCATCGGTGAAGCCGGACAACGCGATCTTCGCGTCCGGATGCGCCTTGGCGTAGGCCGCTGCGGCGTCGACCGCGTTTTTCGCGTCGGCGGGCAGAGTGTCCTTGCCCGTCTCGAAATAGATGCTCGCGGGCAGGCCGGCGGCCTGCGTCGCGCTGCCGGCTTCCGCGCCCGATGCCGCCGGGGCGCTCGCTTCGGCCGCGGCGGGCGCGGCGCTCGCTGCTTCCGGAGCGGATGCCGATGCCGCCGCTGCCGTGCCGCCGCCCTCGGGCATCTTGCCGGCCTTGGCGTCGATGACCTGCTTCGGTTGCAGCACGTCGCCGGTGTGGTTGCTCCAGCTATTGCGTTCGAAGGTCACGACCGAGGCGATCTCGACGTCGTTCAGCACGCCCTGCCACGAAGGCATCGCGCCCTTGCCGTGCAGCACGAGATTCAGGTGCTCGGCGATCGAACCGTTCGCGATTTTCGAGCCGTCGAGCGCCGGGAACTGGCCCGCGCCCTTGCCGGTCGGCTGGTGGCAGACCGCGCAGTTCGACGTGTAGACCTGCTGGCCGCGCGCCATCAGCTCATCCTTCGTGTAGGTCTTGAGCGGATCGTCCTGGCCTGCGGCCATCTTCTTCTTCTGGCCGTCGACCCACTTCGCGTAGTCGTCGGTGGACAGCACTTCCACCACCACCGGCATGTACGCGTGCTCCTTGCCGCACAACTCCGTACAGAAGCCGCGGTAGGTGCCGACCTTCTCCGCCTTGAACCACGTGTCGCGCACGAAGCCGGGGATCGCGTCCTGCTTCACGCCGAAGGCCGGGACATACCACGAGTGCACGACGTCGTTCGCCGTGGTGATGATGCGGATCTTCTTGTCGACCGGCACGACCAGCGGGTTGTCGACTTCCTGCAGATACAGCGTGGAGATAGGCTTCTGGCCATTGGTCTCGCTGCGCGGCGTGGACAGGGTGGAGAGGAAGCTGATGCCTTCGCCCGGACCCTTCACGTAGTCATAGCCCCACTTCCATTGATAGCCGGTGACCTTCACGGTGAGGTCGGCGTTGGAGGTGTCCTTCATCGCGACGACCGCCTTGGTGGCGGGCAGCGCCATCAGGATCACGATGATGAACGGCGCGATGGTCCAGATGATTTCGACCGTGGTGCTTTCGTGGAAATTGGCGGGCTTGAAGCCCTTCGACTTGCGATGCACGAACATCGAATAGAACATCACCCCGAACACGCCAACGAAGATGACGGTGCAGATGATGAGCATGAAGATATGGAGGCCGTAGAGCTCCTCGGCGATCTTCGTCACGGGCGGCTGAAAGTTGATCTCGTTGACAGCGGGACCGCCTGGACTGTTTTCGACCGCCAGGGCTGCGCCGGCGGAAAGCAGTGCGCCTGCCGCCAGCACGCCCGAGAGGGCTCGCTTGATTGTTTTCATAGCATCCTTACCCAAATTTTCCATTCAAACCCTCGACCCCCGTGGCATCAAGCATCGGCCGGCTCCTCTCGCAGGCGCGCATCAGAGACATCTCAAAGACATCTCAGCGAGGCCCGCAGCTCGGCAGCAAAGTGTTGGCGACGATGCTGTGCAAGGTGTTGTCCGATTTTCACCGATTGACCGCGCGAGGTGATCGTGAGCGGTTCCCTCGGTGTCGCGCCCGCTTCGACCCGCACCCAACGCGGATTGAACTCGAACTGCGTCAGCTCTTCGGCGTTCATCTGCTCGATCAACAACCGGTTTTGATACAGCCGGATTCGCTCGTAGTCCACCGCATGACGCGCGTAAATCACGAACGCAATGCCTGTGACCGTCAGTTCGATTCCGGTGAACGGCAGCACCAGCCAGGCGCCATTCAGGAACAGCGGCGTTGCGATTGCCAGCGAAAACAACGCAAGCGACAGATAGAAGCCCACGAACTGACGCGGCGATACCGAACAGTTGCGCTTCATGAGCCAGTCCTTGATGACCGGCTCGGTATCCGTCAGCGTCTGGCTGGCTTGCATCGCTGCCTCCATCAATCCGCACGCAATCGCATACTTTTGCTCGGATTTCGCCCAAAATTGTGTCAGCCCGGGCGACAAACTGACGCATTATAGGCGTCTTGAGGGGCATCCACAAGCAAGGGTCGTAACGCTGGAAAGCCAAGCGCCACAAGCTTCTGCGCCCTTTTGACGCACCTTTTTGCGCAGCTTTTCCACGCAAATTTCAGACATAACCTGAGCCCTATTTACGGCTCGGCGCTTCTCCCTACAACTTCCTTTTCGGTCCTCGCCCGACATCCTCGAGCCGCACAATGCCGTGTCCTTCCGCCGTGGTGCGCGGCACGGCCTTCCATGCGTGGCCGTAGATCACCTCGAAGGTCAGCGGAATGGTGCCGTCGTCGCGGCGCAGCGCCTCCAGCGCCTGATGCACCGCACCGCACACGGCTTGCGGATCCGCGCGGCCCGCCGCGTAAACCCGGACGAACGGATACGCGCCCCACCGTGTCACATCGGCCAACAGGGATTCAGGGGACTTGTAGGTAATGGTCAGGACTTCCTGATCCATCACCGGAATTTCGAAGCCGCTCTCCACGAGCATGTCGCCGAGATCATGCATGTCGACGAAATCGATCGTGTGCGGCACAGGCGCGAGACCCAGCGTGCGCTCGGCTTCGCGGTACGCGGCTCGCAGCTCGCGCAGCGTGTCGGGGCCGAACGTGCTGAACATCAGCAGGCCGTTCACCTTCAGCACGCGCTGCCATTCCGGAAACACGAGATCCGGGCGCGCGTGCCAGTGCAGCGCGAGATTCGACCAGAGCAATTCGAATGCGCCCGATGCGAACGGCAACTCGGAGAAATCGGCTTGAGCGAGTTGCGGGCCGCGCGCGCCGAGCGCCTTGGCGAGTGTCGCGGGGAGGAAACGGCGCCAGCCTGCGCCGGCATCGCCATCGGCGGCCTCGGCGGCGTGCGCGCGTGCGAGCATTGCAGACGAAAGATCGACACCTGTCACCGAAGCTTCGGCGAAGCGTTCCCGCAGACCGGGCAGATCGGCGCCCATGCCGCACGCCGCGTCGAGTACGCGCAGCGGGGCGACCTTGATGTAGTCGAGCCGCTCGCGCATCCGTCCGGCGATCTCGCGCGGCAGGAATGCGACCTCGTCGAAGGCAGCGGCGCGGTCGTCGAAGATCGCGCGCAAACGGCGCGAATCATAGGCCGGACGGCTGGTTTCGGAGGAGGTTGGGGACATGTCGATCTATTTGCGAAGAGTGCGAAGTATACTCGGTCGTCTCTAAAACGACCCATGCGAAGTGCTGATACGAGGCATAAAGGCCGCGAGACGCATGACGAGTGCGTGCAAGCAGCCGGGTCGAGCCATCATTTTTCCGGGCAAGCGGCCTTGAACGCCAACACGATTCGTCCCTCGTCTCAATCGCCTCGTTCGCCGGCTGTCAGTGGCTTTATGCGCCTGCGCGCATTCGGCACAGCGTTGAAGCGCCTCGTCTCGGCTGCGCTGCCGGGTCAGTGCGCACTATGCGGCAATTTGTCGCAAAGCCTGCTGTGCCCGGGATGCGATGCGCAAGTCTGGAACGAGCCGCGGATGCGCTGCGCCACGTGCGCCCTGCCGCTGACCGTGTTTCAGCTCCGCCGCCGCGGCGACGATGCACGATGTCATTGCGGCGCGTGTCTCGACAAACCGCCTTCCTTCAACGATACGCTCGCGCTCGCCGACTATCGCGCGCCGCTCGATACGCTGACCGTCGGACTCAAGTTTCGCGGCCAGCTCGCGGCGGCCCCGGCATTCGCGCGGCATCTGCATGGCGCGTTCGAGGACAGCGGCCTGCCCCGGCCGGACGTGATCGTTGCGGTGCCATTGTCGCGCAAGCGGCTCGTCGAACGGGGCTACAACCAGGCTTGGGCGATCGCGCGTCCGCTCGGGCGCCTGATGGGCGTGCAAAGCGATGCAGCGCTCGTGCTGCGCAACCGGCACACGCCGGCGCAGTCGCGGCTCGATCAGGAGACACGCCGCCGCAATGTCGCCGAGGCGTTTTCGGTTTCGCGAGCGGTGCGCGGCCTGCACGTCGGCGTGGTGGATGACGTGATGACCTCGGGCGCGACGCTCGACGCGCTCGCCCACACGCTCAAGCGAGCCGGCGCGCGCCGCGTCACCAACTTCGTGGCGCTGCGCACGCCGCAGGATTAACCATTTCATCTTCAGACAGTCATGTTCAACGTCGTACTCGTCGAACCCGAAATCCCGCCGAACACCGGCAATGTGATCCGCCTGTGCGCCAACACCGGGGCGCGGCTGCATCTGATCGAGCCGCTCGGTTTTCCGCTCGACGACACCAAGATGCGTCGCGCCGGCCTCGACTATCACGAGTACGCCGAGATGAACGTGCATGCCAGTTGGGACGCGTTCATCGGGAAGGAAGCGCCGGATGCGGCGCGCATGTTCGCGTTCACGACGCGCGGCTCGACGCCGTTCTTCGATCACGCGTTCAGACCCGGCGACTGGTTCGTGTTCGGCGCCGAAACGCGCGGACTCGCGCCTGCGCTGCTCGAACGCTTTCCGAACGGACAGCGCGTGCGCCTGCCGATGCGACCCGGCAACCGCAGCCTGAACCTGTCGAATACGGTGGCGATCGTGACGTTCGAGGCCTGGCGTCAGGCCGGTTTCGAAGGCGGTGCCTGAAGGTCGGGTTCGGACCGGAGTTGGGAATGGAGTGCGGCCTGGAGTTCAGCCTGATAGCGCGTGAGCATGTCGTCCTGGAAGCAGGCGAAGATCACGTGCTTGATGCCAGGCGCGGCGGGCAGGGTTTGAATGACCGTGCGCACGGCAATCGGCACGGCTTGTTCGACGGGAAAGTGATAGATGCCGCAACTGATGGCCGGGAACGCGATCGACTCGCAGCCGGCTTTAGCCGCCAGTTCGAGCGAGCGCCGGTAACAGCTTGCAAGCAGTTCGGGCTCGTTCTTGTTGCCGCCGCTCCAGCGCGGCCCGACGGCGTGAATCACGTGTTTCGCCGGCAGGTCGTAGCCCGCGGTGAGCTTCGCGTCGCCGGTTTCGCAGCCGCCGAGCGTTTCGCATTCGCGCAGCAGATTCTTCCCCGCCTTGCGATGAATCGCACCGTCGACACCGCCGCCGCCCAGCAGCGACTTGTTCGCCGCGTTGACGATGGCATCGACTTGCAGCGTCGTGATGTCGACCTTTCGGGCTTCGAGCTGGGCCATGGCGCGCCTCCGGTTCGTGGACTTCAGCGACTCTGACGACGCGCCTGTCCGGTCCTGCGCGGACCTATTCCGCCTTCGCGTCCCGATTGAGCAGCGCCTGCACGGCATCGCGGGGCGCTACCTGCTCGAAGAGCACACGGCATACCGCCTGCGTGATCGGCATCTCGATGCCGCGCGACTGCGCGAGCGCCAGAACAGCGCGTGCGCAACGCACGCCTTCCGCGACGTGGCCGAGCGCCGTGAGAATCTCGTCGAGCGTGCGGCCGCTCGCCAGCTGCACGCCGACGGTACGGTTGCGCGACAGGTCGCCCGTTGCGGTGAGGATCAGGTCGCCCAAACCGGTCAGGCCCGTGAAGGTCTCCGCCCGCCCGCCGAGCGCGACGCCCAGACGTGACATCTCGGCCAGCCCGCGCGTGATCAGCGCGGCGCGCGCGTTCAAGCCGAGACCGAGGCCGTCGGAAATGCCGGTGGCGATGGCAAGCACGTTCTTCACCGCGCCGCCGACTTCCACGCCGATGACATCGTCGCCGGTATAGATGCGCATGGCGCCGTGATGAAACGCCGAAACCGTGCGCGCGGCCAGTTCCGCCGATGCGCTCGCGACCGTCAGCGCGACCGGCAGGCCCTGCCCCACTTCGCGCGCGAAGCTCGGGCCGGACAGCGTGCCGTTGCTCCTGTGCCCGGGCAGTTCGGCCGCGACGACTTCATTGGGCAGGCACTGCGTGTCGGCCTCGAAGCCCTTGCAGAGCCACACGACATGCGCCGGAACGATGCCTTCCCGATGCATGGCGCGGCACAACTGGCGCAGCCCCGCGACCGGCGCGGCGACGACGCAGAGCGCGTCATCCGCGCACGCGTGCCGCAGCGCGGCGGCGAGGTCCGTCTCGAACGCCAGCGACGGCGGCAAGCGCACGCCAGCCAGATAGCGCGTGTTTTCGTGCGTGCGGGAGAGTGATTCGATGAGCGCGGCGTCGCGCGCCCACAAGGTCGTGTCGTGCCGCTCCGCGAGGTGGCCCGCCAATGCGGTGCCCCACGCGCCGGCGCCAAGAACGGCTACTTGCATTGCCCGGCTCCGGTCGGCAGAAGTCGCGGGAATTTAATGCGTGGCGCCGTTCGCCGCGCCTTCCTGCGCCGTGGCGAGCTGGGCCATGCGTTGCTCGTACAGCGCCTGGAAGTTGATTTCCGCGAGGTGAATGGGGGGAAAACCGGCGCGCGTGATGGCGTCGGCGATATTCGAACGCAGGTACGGGAACAGGATGGTGGGGCACGCAATGCCGACGAGCGGGTCGATCTGTTCAGCCGGAATGTTGCGGATGTCGAAGATGCCTGCCTGCTTCGCTTCGATCAGGAACGCCACCTTGCTCGTGACCTTGGCCGTGACGGTGCCCGTCACCAGCACTTCGAACACGCTTTCCGCGAGACGGTCGGCCTTCACGTCGACTTCGACTTCCACCGAGGGCATTTCCTGCTCGAGGAAGATGGCCGGCGAATTCGGCTGCTCGAGCGACATGTCCTTCAGATAGATGCGCTGGATGTTGAAAAACGGCTGGTTGTTCTCGTCGGACATAGTGATTTCCTAGGTGATTCGGTATGGACGCGCGGTGTCAGGATGGCCCGCGCGCCGGAATGCGAGCTGCTTCAGGCCGATTCGAGCAGCGGCACGAGGCCGCCCTGGCGGTCGAGCGCGGAAAGGTCGTCGTAGCCGCCGACGTGCGTTTCGCCGATATACACCTGCGGCACGGTGCGACGGCCGGTGCGCGTCATCATTTCCTCGCGGCGGCCGGGTTCACGGTCGATCAGGATCTTCTCGATGGCTTCGACCCCGCGGGACTTTAAAAGACGTTCGGCCATCTGGCAATACGGGCACACGACGGTGCTGTACATGACGACTTTCTTCACTTCGCTGCTCCTTGTTTCACCACCGGCATGCCGGCTTTCTGCCAGGCATCGACGCCGCCTTCCAGGACATGGACTTCGGCGTAGCCTGCTTCGGACACGCTGCGGCTCGCACGTTGCGATTGTTGACCAGTCTGGCAGACGAGCACGACCGGATTACTCTTATTCTTTGCGATCTGGCCAATTTTTGCTTGGAGCTCGGACACTTCGAGATTGCGCGCGGACGGCAGGTGGCCGTTGGCGAATTCCGCGGCCGGCCGCAGGTCGACTACGACGGCATTGCGGCGGTTGATCAGCGTGGTGGCCTCGGCGGCGGAAATGCCGCCCCGGCCGCGCCGCATGATGGCCGGCCACAGGAGCAGCGCGCCGGACACGAGCGCGATGACGATGAGTGCGATGTTCTGGTATTCAGTGAAAAACTTCACGTCGAGGGCCGCCGAAATTGAGTGAAAAAGGGAGAAACAGAAATGAGGGCAATCGGCGCATTATAAAATAACCGTTTCCCGCGATGGCCTCTGCCATTCGGCCAATGGCGCCGCGACGCGCGCGCAGGCAGGATGACGGGGTGCGATCGGCGCACCCGCTTTTCCAACTGACCGACCGAAATCATGTACAAGCTAGTGCTCATCCGCCACGGCGAATCGACGTGGAACAAGGAAAACCGCTTTACCGGCTGGGTCGACGTCGACCTGACCGAGCAGGGCAACCGCGAAGCCCGCCAGGCCGGCGTGCTGCTGAAGGAAGCAGGCTATGCGTTCGACATTGCCTACACCTCGGTTCTGAAGCGCGCCATCCGCACGCTGTGGCACGTGCAGGACGAAATGGACCAGATGTATATCCCGGTCGTGCACTCGTGGCGCCTGAACGAACGCCACTACGGCGCGCTCGCGGGCCTCAACAAGGCCGAGACCGCGAAGAAATACGGCGACGATCAGGTCCTCGTCTGGCGCCGCAGCTACGACACCCCGCCGCCCGCGCTGGAGCCGTCGGACGAGCGCGCGTCGTTCAACGATCCGCGCTACGCCAAGGTGCCGCGCGAGCAACTGCCGCTCACCGAATGCCTGAAGGACACGGTTGCGCGCGTCCTGCCCATCTGGAACGAATCCATTGCGCCGGCCATCAAGTCGGGCAAGCAGGTCGTGATCTCGGCGCACGGCAATTCCATTCGCGCACTGGTCAAGTATCTCGACAACGTTTCGGATCAGGACATCGTCGGGCTGAACATTCCGAACGGCGTGCCGCTCGTCTATGAACTGGACAGCGAACTGAAGCCCATCAAGCATTACTACCTGGGCGATCCGGAAGCCATCGCCGCCGCGCAGGCAGCCGTCGCCAAGCAGGGCAAGGCAGGCTGACGCGCACGGGGTTCGCCGGCAATCCCGGCTTCGGCCGGGCGCTCGCGAACTGGCCTGCGCGTCGCGCTTATCTCACGCATCGCACGCGTCGCGCGCATCGCGCAGGCAGAGGCACTTTCGCGAGGGGCGCGCCCCTTCCCGCACATGACGCCCCGCTGACGCCTCGCGGGCCGCATCGACAGCAACGTCCATGACCGGGCTCATCCCCTGCTGGTGGGCATGCGAGCCCCGGGCATTTAAGTTGCGATTAAGTCGCCATTTGAGACGAGCAGGTATACTGGCCCGTCACCACGATGCAGCCCATCCGATTCCGACCGCACCCCTCTATGCGAAAGAACCTGAAAAACTTCAGCCTGGTCGCCGTTGGCGTTGCTGCCGGCGCACTGGCAACCCTGCAGATCTCTGCCTTCGCGCAACAAGCCGCATCGTCGCCTCTGCCGCTCGACCAGCTGAGGCTCTTCGCCGAAGTCTTCGGTCAGATCAAGCACGAATACGTCGAACCCGTCGATGACAAGAAGCTCCTCACCGCCGCCATCAAGGGCATGGTGTCGAGCCTCGACCCGCACTCGTCCTACCTCGACAAGACCGACTACGAGGAACTCCAGGAACAGACCAAGGGCCGCTTCGCCGGGCTGGGCATCGAGATCTCGTCGGAAGACGGGCTCATCAAGGTCATCTCGCCCATCGAAGACACGCCCGCGTTCCGCGCCGGCATCCGTCCGGGCGACCTGATCACGCGCATCAACGACAAGCCCGTGCGCGGCATGACGCTCGACAAGGCCGTCAAGCAGATGCGCGGCGAGCCGGGCACCAAGGTCACGCTGACCATCTTCCGCAAGAGCGACGACCGCACCTTCCCGCTCACCGTCACGCGCGCCGTGATCCGCGTGCAGTCGGTGAAGATGAAGATCCCCGAGCCGGGTTATGGCTATATCCGCATCACGAGCTTCCAGGAACGCACGGTGCCGGACCTCGCCGCGAAGCTGCAAGACCTCGCGCGCCAGCAACCGAACCTGAAGGGCCTCGTGCTCGACCTGCGCAACAACGGCGGCGGTCTGCTGCAGAGCGCGGTCGGCGTCGCGGGCGCGTTCCTGCCGGACAACTCCGTGGTCGTCTCCACGAATGGCCAGATCGCGGACGCGAAGCAGACCTTCCGCGACACCTATGACAACTACCGTCTGCCGTCCTTCGATTCCGACCCGTTGAAGAACGTGCCGGAAATCTTCAAGAAGGTGCCGATGGTCGTGCTGACCAACGCCTACTCGGCGTCGGCGTCGGAGATCGTCGCGGGCGCGCTGCAGGATCATCATCGCGCGCTGATCGTCGGCAAGACCACGTTCGGCAAGGGCTCGGTGCAGACCGTGCGCCCGATGACCGCGGACACCGCGCTGCGTCTCACCACGGCGTACTACTACACGCCGAGCGGCAAGTCGATCCAGAACCAGGGCGTGCGTCCTGACGTGCCGGTCGACCAGTACGCGGACGGCGATCCGGACGACGCGCTCGTCACGCGCGAAGTGGATTACTCGAACCACCTCGCGAACACGCAGGATCCGAACGAGAAGAAGGAGCAGGAGCAACGCGAGGCGGACCGTCTCGAGCAACTGCGCATTCTCGAAGAGCAGAACGACAAGAAGACCCCCGAACAGCGTCGCAAGGATCGCGAGCGCAAGCCGGTCGAGTTCGGCAGCTCGGACGACTTCATGCTGCAACAGGCTCTGAACAAGCTGGAAGGCAAGACGGTGGTCGAGTCGAAGTCGTATAGCGAACGCAAGCTCGCGCAGAACAAGCCGGGACGTTCGGCTTCGGCGCCGGTCGTCGCACCGCCGGCACTGCCGGCCACGCCGGGCTCCGCGCCGGCGTCGGGTGCACAGCCTGCCTCTTCGCCGACCGCACAGCAGTCGAAGTAAGCGAGTCAGCGTCGTACACGAAGGGCTTCGCGGCATCGCGCCGCGAAGCCCTTCGTCTTTGGTGCGCTTAAAATATTCGCTTCCAGCGCGCCGTTCTCACCGGCGTTCCCTTCGCGGCACTCACAGCGCATTCCACGGCGCGAGCTCGATGAACGACGATCAACTCCTCCGCTATTCCCGCCATATTCTTGTCGATGAGATCGGCATCGAGGCGCAGCAGCGCTTCCTCGATGCGCATGCGCTCATCGTCGGCGCGGGCGGTCTGGGCGCGCCCGCGGCGATGTATCTGGCGGCGGCGGGCGTCGGCAGGATCACGCTGGTGGACGCCGATACCGTCGATCTCACCAACCTGCAACGGCAGATCGTGCATATGACGCGATCGGTCGGAACGCCCAAGGTGGCATCGGCACGTGAGACGCTGAACGCGCTGAATCCGGAGGTGAATGTCATCGCGGTGAACGCGCGCGCCGACGCTGCGTGGCTCGCGCTCAATGTGCCCGGCGCCTCGGTCGTGCTCGATTGCAGCGACAACTTCGCCACGCGCCACGCCATCAACGCAGCCTGCTTCGAGCACAAGGTGCCGCTCGTGTCGGGCGCGGCGCTGCGTTTCGACGGCCAGATCAGCACCTTCGATCTGCGCTCGCCCGACTCGCCCTGCTATGCGTGTGTGTTTCCGCCGGACCAGGCGTTCGAGGAAGTTGCCTGCTCGACGATGGGCGTGTTCGCGCCGACGGTCGGCATCATCGGCGCGATGCAGGCGGCGGAAGCGTTGCGCGTGATCGGCGGCTTTGGCGAAACGCTCGCGGGCCGGCTGATGATGCTCGACTCGCTGCGCATGGAATGGAACACGATGAAGATCGCGCGGCAGCCGGACTGTCCGGTCTGCGGCGCGCATTCCAAGGGTTGAAGAACTTCAGACCTTCTGCAGCACGTTGAGCGCGGCCAGCAGTTCATTGGGCTCATAGGCCGCGAGCACGTCCGCGACCGGCTTGTCGAACGCCTTCAGGTTCGAGCGCAGAATCTCCTGCTTCACCACGAGCAACTGGCTCGGATGCATCGAGAACTCGGTCAGCCCGAGTCCGAGCAGCAGCCGCGTGACCGACGGATCGCCGGCCATTTCCCCGCACACCGACACCGGCACGCCCGCGCGCTTCGCCTCGCGCAAGGTGAACGCGATCAGATTCAGCACCGCCGGATGCAGCGGATCGTACAGATGCGCGACGGCATTGTCCGCGCGATCGATCGCGAGCGTGTACTGGATCAAATCGTTCGTGCCGATCGACAGAAAATCCAGCCGGCTCAGGAACAGCCGCACGGCAATGGCCGCGGCGGGAATCTCGATCATCGCGCCGACCTGCACCTGACGGTCGTAGCCGATGCCCGCGTCATCGAGCTGGCGCTTGGCCTCGCGGATCAGGTCCAGCGTCTGGTCGATTTCCTGCGCGTGCGCGAGCATCGGAATCAGGATCTTGGTCGGGCCGAACGCGGACGCACGCAGGATCGCGCGCAACTGCGTCATGAACATCTGCGGCTCGGACAGGCTCCAGCGGATCGCGCGCAAGCCGAGCGCCGGGTTCGGCGCGGTTTCGTAGCCGTCGCCGCCGCTCATCGAATCGAGCGGCTTGTCGGCGCCGACGTCGATCGTGCGGATCGTCACGGGCTTGCCGTTCATCAGCTCGACCGCGCGCTTGTACGCCTCGAACTGTTCCTCTTCTTCCGGCAGCCGGTTCTTGTGATTCATGAAGAGGAACTCGGTGCGGAACAGGCCGACGCCCATCGCGCCCGCCTCCACGGCGACCTTCGCGTCCTCCGGCAATTCGATGTTCGCGCACAGCTCGATCTTCGTGCCGCACAGCGTCTGGGTCGGCGAGAACTTGAGGCGCTGGAGCTTGCGCTGTTCGAGCTGCTTTTCGCTCTGGCGGTAGGAATATTCTTCGAGGACGATCGGCGCCGGATCGACGATCACGATGCCATGGTCGCCGTCGACGATGATCAAATCGTTCTGACGGATCAGCACGCTCGCCTGCTGCACGCCGACCGACGCCGGGATGCCCAGGCTGCGCGCGACGATGGCCGTGTGCGACGTGCGGCCGCCGAGATCCGTCACGAAGCCCTTGAACGCCTGCGTCTTGAACTGGAGCATGTCGGCCGGCGCGATATCATGCGCGACGACGATCATTTCGTTGTGACCGTTGCTCGCGGCCGTATGCACGACCAGCGAAGCAGCGGTGGGCGCGCCGGCCAGCGCCTTCAGCAGCCGTTCGACCACCTGCTCGATGTCCGCCTTGCGTTCACGCAGATACTCGTCTTCGATGTCGTCGAAATAGCCGCCAAGGATATCCAGTTGTTCGGTCAGCGCCCACTCGACGTTATAGCGGCGCGTACGAATGAGGTCGATGGTTTCCTGCACGAGCATGGCGTCGTTCAGGATCATGGTATGGACATCGATGAAGGCGCCCATTTCGCTGGGCGCATCGGCGGCGAGGTCGCTGCGCAGTTCCGCGAGTTCCGCGACGACAGCGGCCTGCGCCGCAAGAAACCGGGCGATTTCCGCGTCGATTTGATCGGGGTCGATCAGGTAATGCGCCACGTCGAGCGCCGCCGGCGCGATCAGATAGGCGCGTCCGATGGCAATGCCGCGCGAGACGGGAATTCCATGCAGCGTGAACGACACGCGCACCTCCTCTAGTTGTGATGTCGCAGCCCCTCGGGCGCCCCTCGGTGGGCGCCAGCCGCTCGCTCATTATAAATTCGAATCCGCTGTCCAGTCCCGGAACAGCGGGTCGCAGCAAGGCCGGCACGGTTGCGCCGCCGTTGCTGCAAACGGCGCACATGCAAAAAAGCCGCGTCGGTGCGCGGCTTGTTCGGCTAGTTCCATGACGGGTGACAGCGTGTTACTGGCCTTCCCCGAATTTGTCCGCGATCAGCGCCAGGATGGCCTGCATGGCTTCGGCTTCGTCGGCGCCTTCGGTCTCGATGGTGACCGTGCTGCCGATCCCCGCCGCCAGCATCATCACGCCCATGATGCTCTTGGCATTGATCCGGCGGCCGTTCCGGCTCATCCAGATCTCGCATTGAAAGTTGCCCGCCAGTTGCGTGAGCTTCGCCGAAGCACGTGCGTGGAGACCCAGCTTGTTCACGATTGTTGTTTCTTGTTGCAGCATGATGCTCCGAACGCTAGGTGGAAAAAGTGAGCGGCGTCAGTGGCTGGCGGCGGCCTTGGCGTTCTCGAGATCGGCGCTCGCGGAACAGGCCGGATCGGGCGAACCGGCGGCTTTCGCGGCGAGCGCGCAGGGGTTCATCGGCGTGGATGCGTCCAGCTCCTGGATGCCCTTGGAGCCGCCCTGGAGAATTTTTTCAGTGAGCGTGTCGAGCGGCGTGGCGCGGTAGCAGACGGCGCGCACGAGCATCGGCAGGTTGCAGCCGGCGAGCACGCGCACGTCGGAATCATGCAGGCTGGCGGCGATGTTCGCCGGCGTCGCGCCAAACACGTCGGTCAGCACGATCGCGCCATTGTCTTCCTTCAGACGATCGATCTCCGATCGCGCGAACGCCCGCACCTCGACCGGATCGCAGTCCGGCGTGACATCGATGACGCCGATGCGCGCGGGCAAGCCACCATAGATATGAGCAATACACTCGCGTAGCGCGGTGGCGAAAGGAGCGTGCGCGATGATCAGAATGCCAGCCATGTCAGGAATGCAATCTCAGCAAAAATCAGACGGAATCGTCAGAGTTCGCTCGAAAGCGCGCGAGCGGCGCGGCCATGCAAAGAAGATGGGCGCGGAACGATGGAAATCAAATAGATGCAATCCACGCGCCCGTTGCTTTCGATACTGTTACTCCACCCTGTGCTTGCCAGCTTAAGGCAGCTTTAAAGCGCAGGGGAACCAATTGTAACAGTCTCTCCCGACTCGGTTCTGGCGCTGCTCACCCGCTTCAACGCGGGTATCCCGCTCAGTGAACCGCGCGCTCCAGCGCGTCGATGAACATGCCCGCGACGTCGAAGCCCGTCTGATCCATGATTTCGCGGAAGCACGTGGGGCTCGTGACATTGACCTCGGTGAGATAGTCACCGATGGCGTCCAGGCCCGCGAGCAACAGGCCGCGTTCCTGCAGCACCGGCCCGAGCATTTCCGCGATTTCGCGATCGCGCGCCGACAGCGGCTGCGCGCGGCCGAGCCCGCCCGCCGCCAGATTGCCGCGCACTTCGCTGCCCTGCGGAATGCGCGCGAGCGAGTAAGGAACCGGCTGGCCGCCGATCACCAGAATGCGCTTGTCGCCGTCCTTGATCTCGGGAATGAAGCGCTGCGCCATTACCGTGCGCGCGCCGTCCTCCGACAGCATCTCGACGATCGACCCGAGATTCATGCCATCCGCCTTCACGCGGAACACGCCCATGCCGCCCATGCCGTCGAGCGGTTTCAGGATGACGTCGCCATGCTCGGCGTGAAACGCGCGCAGCCGTGCGGCGTCGCGGGTGACGAGCGTCGGCGTGACGAACTGGGGCCATTCCGCGATGGCGAGTTTCTCCGAGTGATCGCGAATCGCCTGGGGCTTGTTGAAGACGCGCGCGCCGCTACGCTCGGCGATCTCCAGCAGCCACGTGGCGTTCACGTACTCCATGTCGAAGGGCGGATCCTTGCGCATCAGCACGGCATCGAAATGCGTGAGCGCGAGATGCTCGGCCTGTTCGGCCGCGAACCACGGCCAGCGGTCGCTGTTCGCCTCGTCGCCGACGATCGCAATGCGCCGCACGCCCGCCTCGACCTTCGTGCCGGTCCACGCAAGATGCTGCGGCTCGCACGCGTACAGCACGTGGCCGCGCCGCGCGGCTTCGGCCATCATCGCGTAGGTCGTGTCCTTGTAGATCTTGAAGCGGTCGAGCGGGTCGGCGATAAAGAGAATGTTCATGACGATTTGCGGGTTCGGTGCGCGGCCTGCGAGCTTACCGCAAGCCGCCCGATCACACCTGAATGGCTTCCGGGTCGGTCTTTTCAAGCTCGACCGATGCGGCCAGGAGCCCCAGCCGCGCCACCACGCCATACATGTAGAAGCGGTTCGGCGGCGCGGCGCCGGGCTTCGCGTGGGTGTCCGGCAACGCCGTGTGCTCGAAGCCGAGCGGCACGAAATGCATGCCCGGCGCGTTGAGGTTCTGGTCGCGCTCGCGCGATTCGTGCACCCGGTAAAAGCCGCCGACCACATAGCGGTCGATCATGTACACGACCGGCTCGGCCACCGCGTTCTCGACGCGCTCAAAGGTGTGCACGCCTTCCTGCACGATCACGTCGTGCACCTGCAAGCCTTCCTTCGCGTCGTTCATGCGGACGCGCTCGCGCTTGGTCAGCGCCGCGACCTCGCTGGCGTCGTGCACCGTCATCACGCCCTTGCCGTAGGTGCCGGCATCCGCCTTGATGACCACGTACGGCTTCTCGCTGATGCCGTACTCGCGATACTTCTTCGCGATCTTCTTGAGCACGCCGTCGATGGCATCAGCCAGCGCTTCCTCGCCGGTGCGCGCCTCGTAATCCACGCCTTCCACATGCGCGAAGTACGGATTCACCATCCACGGATCGATCTCGACCAGCTTCGAGAACTTCTTCGCGACGTCGTCATAGCAGGAAAAGTGCGTCGACTTGCGCCGCACCGCCCAGCCCGCGTGCAGCGGCGGCAACAGATACTGCTCGTGCAGGTTCTCCAGCACGGGCGGGATGCCGGCCGAGAGATCGTTGTTCAGCAGGATCGAGCACGGGTCGAAGTTCTTCAGGCCGAGACGTCGCGGCGTGCGTTCGAGCGGTTCGAGCACGATCTTCTGGCCGTCCGCGAGCGCGATGGTCACCGGGCCATGAATGTTTTCATCGAGCGTGCCGAAGCGGATGTTGAGCCCCGCCTGTCGCATGATGAGCGCGAGACGCGCGACGTTCTCCAGATAGAACGCGTTGCGCGTGTGGCGCTCGGGAATCACGAGCAGATTCTTCGCGTCCGGACAGATCTTCTCGATCGACGCCATCGCCGCCTGCACCGCAAGCGGCAGCACTTCCTGCGGGAGATTGTTGAAGCCGCCGGGAAACAGGTTGGTGTCGACGGGCGCGAGCTTGAACCCCGCGTTGCGCAGGTCGACCGAACAGTAAAACGGCGGCGTGTGCTCCTGCCATTCAAGCCGGAACCACCGTTCGATGGCGGGCATGGCCTCGAGGATTTTCCGCTCGAGGTCGAGCAGCGGGCCATTCAACGCCGTGACTAAATGCGGAACCATGTAGTACTCGCAGTGCGTTTTGCGTATGACCGGAAAGGCGCTCAAGCCCCCGCCGGCCGATACAGGGGAGCGAAGATTGTAGAGCAATTGCCTTGCCCAATTGGGGATGAACCGGCAATTGGCAAGGTTTCCCGGGCTTGATCCGCCGGCCTTCCGGGCCCGATGCGCCGCAATCCGCCCCGCTCCCATGGACGAAACCCCGACGCGCGCCCGAGGCAAAAAAATGCCCGCCTGAAAGGGCGGGCAAAGTCGCTGCGCTCATACCTTTGCGCTGGCCGGACGTCCTCTCGCGACGTCCGGCAAACCTCGTTGTTACTCGACGTGTTCGCCGTGCAGCGTGACGTCGAGACCCTCACGTTCCTGTTCTTCGGTGACGCGCAGCCCCATCGTCATGTCGATGACCTTCAGCAGGATGAAGCTCACCACGCCGCTGTAGATCAGCGTGACGAGCACGCCCTTGGCCTGGACCAGCAGGCTGCCGTCGAAGCCGCCGATGTCCTTGACCGCGAACACGCCCGTCAGCAACGCGCCGATGATGCCGCCCACGCCGTGCACGCCGAACGCATCGAGCGAGTCGTCGTAGTTGAACTTGTGCTTGAGCCAGGTGGCCGACCAGAAGCAGACCACGCCCGCCACGATGCCGATCACGATCGCGCCCGTCACGCCGACAAAGCCCGACGCCGGCGTCACCGCCACCAGGCCGGCAACCGCGCCCGAGATGATGCCCAGCACGGACGGCTTGCCCTTGGTGATCCACTCCGCGAACATCCAGCCGAAAGCGGCGAAGGCGGTGGCGATCTGCGTCGTGAGCATCGCGAAGCCGGCACGGCCGTCAGCCGCGACCGCCGAACCCGCGTTGAAGCCGAACCAGCCCACCCACAGCATCGATGCGCCGATCAGCGACAGCACCAGGTTGTGCGGCGCCATCACTTCGCGGCCGTAGCCGACGCGCTTGCCGAGCACCAGACAGCACATCAGGCCCGCGATACCGGCGTTGATGTGAACCACGGTGCCGCCGGCGAAGTCGAGCACGCCCGCCGATGCGAGCCAGCCGGTCGGTTCCCAGACCATGTGGGCGATCGGCGAGTAGACGATCAGCGACCACAGCGTCATGAACACGAGCATCGCCGAGAACTTCATGCGGTCGGCAAACGCACCGGTGATGAGCGCCGGCGTGATGATCGCGAAGGTCAGCTGGAACGCGAAGTAGACCGACTCCGGAATCGTCGAGGCGAGGTGGCTCACGGTGAGCGTCGTCGCCTTGTCGCCCTTGATGTAGGCCATGCCGTGCAGGAACACGCGCGAGAAGCCGCCCAGGAACGAACCGCCCGGCGTGAACGCGATGCTGTAGCCGACCACGGTCCAGATGATCGTGATCAGGCAGCAGATCGCGAAGCTCTGCATCGCGGTCGCGAGCACGTTCTTCTTGCGGACCATGCCGGCGTAGAACAGCGCGAGGCCCGGAATCGTCATGAACAGCACGAGGGCCACCGAAGTCAGCATCCACGCGGTATCGCCCGCGCTGATCTTCGACGAATCGACCATGAACGGCTCGGTCGGCGCCGCAGGCGCGGCGTCCGAGGCGCCGGAAGCCGCCGCGGCCGCTTCAGCCGACGAGGCCATCGCCGTGTTGGCGGAAGCCGGTGCGCTGGCGGCAGTGTCCGACGACGCGGGCGCCGAGGCCGCGGCCGGAGCCGACGCGTCCTGCGCGAGAGCGGTGCCGACATTCGCGCCGATCAGCGCGCCCGCCACCATCAGTGACATCAAAAAATTACGCATTCTTCTGGTTCCTCTTATCGCCAATTTCTTCTTAGAGCGCGTCGGCGCCGGTCTCGCCGGTGCGGATGCGGATAACTTGTTCGATTGCGGTGACGAAGATCTTGCCGTCGCCGATCTTGCCGGTGCGCGCGGCGCGTTCGACAGCTTCGATCGCCTGGTCGACGATGTCATCCGACACGGCGGCCTCGATCTTCACTTTCGGCAGGAAGTCGACGACGTATTCCGCGCCACGGTAGAGCTCGGTGTGGCCCTTCTGCCGGCCGAAGCCTTTCACCTCGGTCACCGTGATGCCCGAGACGCCGATGGCCGAGAGCGCTTCACGCGCTTCGTCCAGCTTGAACGGCTTGATGATTGCGGTAATGAGCTTCATGTATCCCTCGCGGTGGTGTGCTGATCCTTCGTTGCCTTCTGAAGCGGGATGCGCCGGGTGTTACCGCCATGTCCGCAGGTCCACGCCGCCGGGAGCAGCGTGCCGAAAAGGTCGCGCCAGTTATGCAACTCGTATGCCATGCGAGTGTTCATGCGGGTTTGCGCGATTTTCCGAAACGCGAGGGCAGAGCCTCGGCCGAACGGCCAGCGCGCGCCGCGCCTGCTGGCGTCGAGGTTGGTTCATTGCTAGAGTGGCCTCGAAGTCCCGCAAAAAGGGGCACGGGCGGGATACGCGAGGCGCTGCGGCGCTAAAATCGCGGCGCCTTGAAGGTGCGCCGAGGCGTGGCGGCGTCAAAGCCGGTACGCACCAAAATCGACCATTCGATTATTCGGGGCACTGACCTAACAATGAATGCACTATTCCTGTGCAAAGAAGGGAGCAACGATGAAACAGCCCAACGACGTTTTCAACGATCTGCAGCAGAAGATGAGCGATCTCTTCAAGAATTCGCCGGCCAAGGACGTCGAACGAAACATGAAGGCCATGCTGTCGCAGGGCTTTTCGAAGCTTGATCTCGTGACCCGCGAGGAGTTCGACACGCAGACGCAGGTGCTGATGCGCACGCGCGCGCGGCTGGAAGAACTCGAGAAGCGCGTCGCGCAGCTCGAGCAGCGTCTTGCTGGCGGGAGCGGAGGCAGCACCGCGCAGGACTGAGGCTCCTCACTCCTCACCCGCGTATCCCGGCCAGCGAGCCGTCAGTTCCCAGATGTGTTGCCGGCGCGTGTGCCGCGCCGTTTCAGGTGAAATCATGTCGCTTGCCGTGGTACGCAGCCGCGCGCCCGCTCCTGGGCGCGCGCCGGAAGTCGTCGTCGAAGTCCATCTCGCCAACGGGTTGCCGTCGTTCTCCATCGTCGGTCTGCCCGATCTCGAAGTCCGCGAAAGCCGCGAGCGCGTGCGCGCCGCGCTGCAGAACTGCGGCTTCGACTTTCCCGTACGCAGGATCACCGTCAATCTCGCGCCCGCCGATCTCCCGAAGGAGACGGGCCGCTTCGACCTGCCGATTGCGCTCGGCATTCTCGCCGCCAGTGGCCAGATTCCCGTTGAATCGCTCGAATCCCGCGAGTTCGCGGGCGAGCTGTCGCTCACCGGCGCGCTGCGCCCGATGCGCGGCGCGTTTGCCATGGTCTGCGGCGCCGCGCGCCAGCATGCGTCCGCACACGAGCGGGGCGAGCGCGTGCCGGAAATCTACGTGCCGCTCGCGAGCGCGGCGGAAGCGGCGCTCGTGCCAGGCATCGAGGTGTTCGGCGCCGCAGACTTGCCGGCGCTCTGCGCCCACCTGAACGGCGTGCCCGGCGCGCGCCTGCGTCCGGTGCAGGCCGCGTCGCTCGAACAGACGGCCGCGCCCGGTCCCGACCTTGCCGACGTCATCGGTCACCCGGCCGCCCGCCGCGCGCTCGAGGTCGCCGCGGCAGGCGGACATCATCTGTTGATGGTGGGCCCGCCCGGCGCGGGCAAGTCGATGCTCGCCGCCCGTCTGCCCGGCCTCCTGCCGCCGATGAGCGACGACGAAGCGCTCACCTCCGCTGCGATTCTCTCCGCCAGTTCCATCGGCTTTGCGCCCGAGCAGTGGCGGCAACGGCCGTTTCGCGCGCCGCATCACTCATCGAGTTCAGCTGCGCTCGTCGGCGGCCGCAATCCGCCGCAACCGGGCGAGATCACCCTCGCCCATCTCGGCGTGCTGTTTCTCGATGAAATCCCCGAGTTCGATCGCAAGGTGCTGGAAACCCTGCGCGAGCCGCTCGAAGTCGGTCACATCACCATCTCACGCGCCGCCCAGCAGGCGGACTTTCCTGCGGCGTGCCAGCTGATCGCGGCGATGAATCCGTGTCCCTGCGGCTGGCGCGGCGATCCGAGCGGCCGCTGCCGCTGCTCGCCGGAGGTCGCCACGCGCTATCTGCGCAAGCTGTCGGGGCCGTTGATGGACCGCATCGACATTCAGATCGAATTGCCCGCGCTGTCGCCGGCGGAATTGTCGGCGCGCAGCACTGCGCGCGGCGAATCGAGCGCCGTGGTCGCGGCGCGCGTGGCGGCGGCGCGCGAGATCCAGTTGCGGCGCCAGGGAAAGACCAATCGCGAACTGAGCGGCCGCGAAGCCGACGCACTCTGCCGCCCCGACGCCGACGGCGAAGCGCTGCTTCGCGCGGCCGGTGAGCGGTTCGGGTGGTCGGCGCGGGCGTACTACCGCGTGTTGAAAGTCGTGCGGACGATCGCCGATCTGGCCGGCGCCGACCGGCCCGACGCCGCGCATGTGGCAGAAGCCGTGCAATACCGGCGCGCCCTGTCGGCGGCCTGAGCGGGCCGAAACGCTCTGGTTCGGGGCTCGTAAGGCAGAAACATGCTTGTCAAGACTTGACTTATGCACATTGGAGCGATCCGGGACCGATGTTTGTCTGATCAAACCCCGGAAACAACGTTTCTGCACAGACTATTGATTTTATTGAATTATTTAACTTGCCGCGAACGCAGGCAAAGTAACGTAAACCGCATCAATCGGGCATGTGCGCGTAAACGTAAGCTGTTTTCCACATAGTTATCCACAGACACTGTGGATAGTGCAAAAAACCCATATGAATCCGTCGATTAGCTTCCAAACTTGCGACGGAACTTTCAGTCCGGAAGCGGAACTAAGCCGCCTCCGTTGTCAGTGAATGCTGAATTCGAGGGTTCCCTCTAAAACAGCTTGAACGACGAAAAGAACTGATCTGACTGCTCGGCCGGCGGCATTTTGTCCCCGACGATCGCGACTTGATAAACGTGCGCACCGCGCGCCACGAAGCGGGCGTGAATGGTTCGCGCCTCGCGCTTGGCGCCGCTCTCGCCCTGAACTTCGATCTCGCTTCCGGGGACGTGGCCGCCCATGGCGAGGTCGATCTGTGCATCGCGTGTGGCAGGCCGCGCGTTCACGTTGCGCGCCAGTCCCGCCTGGAGAAAGTCCAGCGCGGCGCGCTGCAGGGCCGGATCCGAACTTGGCAGCACTACGGTGCCGACGGCGAACACGGCGTCGTTGGCCTCGGCGGTCTGCATGCGCATCGTCATCGCCTGGCCGGCAATTTCGATCTTGCGTTCGTCCGAACGCGGCTTCGCAGGCAGGGTGACTTCGTAGCCATCGTCGTTGTTCATGATGGTGCGCCAGTCGTAGGCGGGCGTGCAGGCCAGCAGCGCGCCGCATGCGACAGAAGCGCACACCACGGCACGCATCGTCCGGCCAGCGAAGAGATTCGTATGGCGGAAATTCGAGAGAGAAAACCTGCCGGACAGAGGGAAAGCTCGCTTCATGGAAGACTCGTGGAAAACTCGTGCGTGAAAACCTTCATTATCTCGCGCTGATCCCGGGCCTATCGGCGCGTCACGACTCCATCCCGAAAACGGCGCTAGAATACGCAGCACTTCCCCGTGCGGCCGCGCCAGTCTCCGGCGCCGTTTCCGGCAATCCGAGGTTCACATGTCCCAAGCCACGCAAGACTCATCCAGGCGCGCCAAAGGCCCGCTGCGCTATATCGCGATGGCGCTCGTCGCGGGCGTCATCGCCGGCACCGGCTATTTCGCCTTCGGCGGCCAGCAGAAGGTGCCGGACGCGACCTTCACGCTGCTGTCCGGGCAGAAGGTCTCCACTCAGGGCGATCTGAAGGGCAAGGTCTATCTCGTCAATTTCTGGGCGACGAGCTGCGAGACCTGCATGAAGGAAATGCCCGACATGATCAACACGTACAACAAGTTCAAGGGGCGCGGACTGGAATTCGTCGCGGTCGCGATGAACTACGACGCGCCAATGTACGTGACCAATTACGCGCAGACGCGCAATCTGCCGTTCAAGGTGGCGATGGACGACGGCAGCGTCGCCAAGCAGTTCGGCAATGTGCAATTGACGCCGACCACCTTCGTCATCGACAAGAACGGCAAGATCCTCAAGCGCTATGTCGGCGAGCCGACTTTCGCGGAACTGGATCAACTGCTCGACAAGGCGCTCAGCGCAGCCTGAGCAGAGCCACCGCCTGGCATGCGACGCCCGCTTAAGTCCAGCGGGCGTTTTTCTTTTCAGCGCTCCGCCGCCTCTCCCTTCACCACGATCCCAAACCGCTTGATCTTCTCGTAGAGCGTCGCCTTGCCGAGTTGCAGCCGGTCCGCCGCCACCGCGACCACGCCGCCGCAGTGCTCCAGCGCTTCCGTGATCACCGCGCGCTCGAACAGCTCGGTGCGCTCCTTCAGCGATTGTGTCGACGGTTCCAGCGCGGCCGCGCCGCCGTCGTCGAGAATGCCCAGCACCATGCGGTCCGCCGCGTTGCGCAGTTCGCGCACGTTGCCGGGCCAGTCGCGCTGCATCAGTTCCGCGCGCTGCCGATCCGTGATGAGCGGCGCGGGCCGCTCGTAGCGCACCGCGGCATCGAGCAGGAAATGCTCGAACAGCGGCACGATGTCTTCGCGCCGTTCGTTGAGCGGGGGCAGCGTGATGGTCACGACGTTCAGGCGGTACAGCAAGTCGCGCCGGAACGTGCCGTCGGTGACGAGTTCGTTCATGTCGCCCTTCGCCGCCGCGATGACGCGCAGGTTCGCCCGCACCGGCTGGTTCGAGCCGAGCCGCTCCAGCACGCCGTCCTGCAGCACGCGCAGCAGCTTCACTTGCAGCGAGAGCGGCATGCTTTCGATTTCGTCGAGAAACAGCGTGCCGCCCGAGGCGGCTTCCAGCTTGCCGATACGCCGCTTCTGCGCGCCCGTGAAAGCGCCGGCTTCATAGCCGAACATCTCCGATTCGAACATCTGCTCCGGCAACGCACCGCAATTCACCGCGATGAAGGGTTTGTCGCGACGCGGCGACATCTCGTGCAGGCTCCGCGCGATCAGCTCCTTGCCCGCGCCGGTATCGCCGTTGATGAGCACGGACGCGTCCGTCGGCGCGATGTTCGCGATCAGCTGGCGCACCTGCCCGATCGCCGGACTGCGCCCGATGATGCGGCTCTGTCCCGCCAGCTCGCGCCGCAGCGCCTGGTTTTCGAGCACCAGCGACCGCCGCTCCAGCGCGCGGCGCACCGCTTCGATCAGGCGCTCGGAGGCAAACGGCTTCTCGATGAAGTCATAGGCGCCGTCGCGCATCGCCTGCACGGCCATCGATATGTCGCCGTGACCGGTGACGAGGATCACGGGCACTTCCGGCGCGCGTTCGCGGCATTGCGCGAGCAGGTCAAGACCGCTCGCGCCCGGCAGGCGGATGTCGCTGACGATCACGCCCGGAAAGTTCGCGACGATCAGGCGCTCCGCAGCCTCGACGCTGCCGTGCCCGGTCACGTCGAAGCCCGCGAGTTGCAGACTCTGCACGCTGGCGCGCCGCACGAGTTCGTCGTCTTCGATGAAGATCACCTGCAAACCGGTGGTCATGTCTTGCTCCAGCTAGAGGTTGCGCGGCACGTTCACGCGCGCCGCAGCGTCAGTACGAACTCCGCGCCATGCGAATGATCGGCATCGGCCTGCGTGCCGCCCTCGGGACCGTCCGCGACGATCGGCGCCTCGCGATTGCGCGCGGCCAGCGTGCCGCCGTAATCGCGCGCGATCGCCGATGAAATCGCCAGGCCGAGGCCCAGCCCCTGGCCCATTTCCTTGGTCGTGAAGAACGGCTCGAAGAGGCGCGGCAGGGCGTCGGCGGGAATGCCGGGACCATTGTCGCGCACCGTGAGTTCGATCGACCCGGCGCGCGCATCGAGTTCGATGACGATGCGCGGCCGGTCGCACGACGCCACCGCGTCCAGCGCATTGCCGACCAGATTGATCAGCACCTGCTCCAGCCGCAGATCCTCGCAGCGCACGAACTGCGGCGGGCTGTCGCCGTCGAGCTCCGGCGCGATGTCGACCGTGACGTGCTTCATGCGCGGACGCAACATCGAGAACACGTTGCGCAGCGCGCGCGCCACGTCGGCGCGCGCGTTCTTCGGCCGCGCCTTGGTGACGAACAGCTTGAGCTGGTTCGTGATGTTGCCCATGCGCTCCGTCAGCGCGGCGATCGCTTCGAGATTCTCGCGCGCCGCCACCTGCTCGCCCCGCTCGATCAGCACGCGGGTGTTGTCGGAAAAGCTGCGCAACGCGGCGAGCGGCTGATTCAGTTCATGCGTGATGCCCGCCGCCATCTGACCGAGCGCGGCGAGCTTGCTCGCCTGGATGAGCTCGTCGTGGGCGGCGCGCAGGTCCTGTTCCGCGCGGGTGCGTTCGGCCACTTCCTTGGTCAGCTGCGCGTTGGCCTGCGAGAGGTCCGCCGTGCGTTCCGCGACGCGCTGGTTCAGTTCGGCATACGCGGTCTGCAGCAGTCCGCGGCTGCGGATCATCTCGCGCACGCGCGCGCGCCGCATGCGCCAGTAGAACGCGAGCAGGCACAGCGAGACAAATACGAGCGCGGTGACGATCACGGCGTTCTGCGCGGCGCTTTCTACGGGATCGAGCGCGGCCATCGTGATGAGCTGCCAGTCGGGCTCGCCGATCGAACGATGGGTCGCGAGGAACGCCGGCGCATTGCGGCCGCCGCCCACGCGCACGATCTGCGCGCCGCCTTCGAGCGTCTTCACGATGCTGAGCGGCAGCGGCGTGATGGCCTGCTGCGCGTACTGGCGCGTCGCGTACACCGAGGCCTCGACGTTCTGCGGCAGCGGCCGCACCGTGTGGTACTTCCAGCCCGGCACCGACGAAAGAAAGATGACGCCGTGATCGTCGGTGACGATGAGCGGTTCCGACGCATCCGCGCCTTGCAGCCACTCCAGATTGAGCTTCACGACCACGACGCCGACGACCTCCTTCGTGCCTTCGCGATACACCGGCTGCGAGATGTAGTAGCCGGGTTCGGTCGAGATGGTGCCGATGCCGAAGAAGCGGCCGACGCCGCCCTTCATCGCGTCGATGAAATACGGCCGGAAGTTGTAGTCCACGCCGACGAAGCTGTCGGCCCCGTTCCAGTTGCTGGCGGCCACGCAGATGCCGTTGGCGCGGATCAGATAGGTGACGGTGGCGTGCGCGCGCGCGTTGAGGTCTTCGAGGTACCGGTCGGCACGTTCGACGCGCGCCGCATCGGGATGATCGAGCACGTCCTGCACGACCGGATGCCGCGACAGCAGGTACGGCAGATATTCGTAGCGGTCGAGCGTGCTCTTGAGGGTATTGGTGGTGCGATCGACGCGCGCGGCCGCATTCAGCCGCAATTCGTCGGTGCCGCGTTGCCAGGCCACGTGCCACGTGAGCGCGCAGCACGCCATGAGCGCCGCGAAAAGCACGAAGAACACGAGGATGCGGCGCGTCACGTGGGCTGAGTCCCGCGAAAGAGGATCAACCATTGTGGCATACGCGCCCGCGAGATCCGGACCCGCAGACGACGGCGGCGAAGCGCTCGTGGAGTGAGGCTTCGCCGCTTGCATGATGACGTCGTCCGGAGGAAGGAGGCCTGAAGTGCCCGGGCCGGCTTAGACCGACTTCGCTTCTTCGACGTCGGTCACGTCGACGTCACGGGACAAGGCCGCTTTCAGCTTGCTGCGGTCGAGTTCCTTTTCCCATGCCGACACGACCACCGTCGCCACGCCGTTGCCGACGATGTTCGTCAGCGCGCGGCACTCCGACATGAAGCGGTCGATGCCGAGAATCAGCACCATGCCCGCGAGCGGAATGGTCGGCACGACGGCCAGCGTCGCCGCCAGCGTGATGAAGCCCGCGCCGGTCACGCCGCTCGCGCCCTTCGAGGTCAGCATCGTGACCGCGAGCAGCGTCAGTTGCTGGCCCCACGAGAGATCCGTGTTGGTCGCCTGGGCGATGAACAGCACGGCCATCGTCATGTAGATGTTGGTGCCGTCGAGGTTGAACGAGTAGCCGGTCGGCACCACGAGACCCACCACCGAGCGCGAGCAGCCGAGCTTTTCGAGCTTGAGCATCAGTTGCGGCAGCGCGGCTTCCGACGACGACGTGCCGAGCACGATCAGCATCTCTTCCTTGATGTACGCAACGAACTTCAGGATGTTGAAGCCGACCATGCGGGCGATGGCGCCGAGCACGAAGACCACGAACACGATGGAGGTGAGATAGAAGGTGCCGATGAGCTTGAGCATCGGCAGCAGCGAACCGATGCCGTACTTGCCGATGGTGAACGCCATCGCGCCGAACGCACCGATCGGCGCGAGCTTCGTGATGATGCCGACCATGCCGAACAGGATGCTCGACAGGCCTTCGATGAAGTTCGTCACCACCTTGCCGCGCTCGCCGACGTGCGTGAGCACCGCGCCGAACAGCAGCGCGATCAGCAGGATCTGCAGGATTTCACCTTGCGAGAACGCCGAGACCAGCGTGTCCGGGATGATGTGCATGAAGAAGTCGACGGTGCTCTGGCCGTGCGCCTTGGTCGCGAAGGAATCGACGGCCTTGTGGTCGAGCGTGGCCGGATCGACGTTGAAGCCGACGCCCGGACGCAGCAAGTGCGTCGCGGCGAGGCCGAGGATCAGCGCGAAGGTCGAGACGATTTCGAAGTACAGCAGCGCCTTGCCGCCGACGCGCCCCACCTTCTTCATGTCTTCCATGCCGGCGATGCCGGTGACGACGGTACAGAAGATGATCGGACCGATCACCATCTTGATGAGCTTGATGAAGGCGTCGCCGAGCGGCTTCATGTCGGTGGCGAGCGCGGGATAGAAGTGCCCGAGCGCGATGCCGATGATGATGGCCACGATCACCTGCACGTACAGGATTTTATGGAGAGGTTTTTTCACGATGTTTCCAGGCAATAACCAGCAGTTGGCGGGAAGTCAGCCAGCGGCGAGCGTGACGTGCGGGAGGATTCGTCCGTGCGCGGTGAAGCTTCGAGGGATGCGTCCGGTGAATCGCGCCGCAAGGGCGTTTAGCCGCTTCGTCGACGAATTCAGGGACGTTGGGATGCGAGAGGGGTCATCGGCTTGTCTCCTTGACTTTTATGGGCGGCTCATGGGCCGTGCCTTTCTGATTGCAAGGGTGATGCCAGGATTGATTCTTCTATAAGCCGCTGATTTTTATAGCTTATTTTTAGCGGCGGCACGCGCGGAATCCGGTATTCCGGAAATCCGGAATCAAGGCGTCCGGCGATCCGGACAGGATTCAACGGTCAAATGCGTTGCGTGCCGGGCTTTCTCCGCACAAACAAAAAACCCACGGTTTCCCGTGGGTTTTTTTCGAAGCGCATAAACAGGCTTAAACCACCCCCGCTCCATGCGCCTGAAGATCCGCGTGATAACTCGATCGCACCATCGCGCCGACCGCCGCATGCGTGAAGCCCATCTTGTAGGCCTCTTCCTCGTACATCTTGAACGTATCCGGATGGACGTATGCACGCACCGGCAAGTGATGCTCCGACGGTTGCAGATACTGGCCGATCGTCAGCATGTCCACGTCGTGGGCGCGCAGGTCGCGCATCACCTGGAGGATTTCCTCTTCCGTCTCGCCGAGTCCGACCATCAGGCCCGACTTCGTCGCCACTTCCGGATGCAGCGCCTTGAAGTCCTTCAGCAGCTTGAGCGAATGGTGATAGTCCGAACCCGGACGCGCTTCCTTGTACAGGCGCGGCACGGTTTCGAGGTTGTGGTTCATCACGTCAGGCGGCGCGGCGGTCAGGATGTTGATCGCGCGATCCAGACGGCCGCGGAAGTCCGGCGTGAGAATCTCGATGCGCGTTTCCGGCGATTGCTCCCGCACCTGCCGGATGCATTCGACGAAGTGCGCCGCGCCGCCATCGCGCAGGTCGTCGCGATCCACCGACGTGATCACCACGTACTTCAGCTTCAGCGCACCGATGGTGCGGGCGAGGTTCGCCGGTTCGTCGGCATCGAGCGGATCCGGGCGGCCGTGACCGACGTCGCAGAACGGGCAGCGGCGCGTGCACTTGTCGCCCATGATCATGAAGGTCGCGGTGCCCTTGCCGAAGCATTCGCCGATGTTCGGGCAGCTCGCTTCCTCGCACACCGTGTGCAGGTTGTGCTCGCGCAGGATCTGCTTGATCTCGTTGAAGCGCGAATTGCCGGTCGCCGTGCGCACGCGGATCCATTCCGGCTTCTTGAGCTTCTCGATCGGGATGACCTTGATCGGAATGCGCGAGGTCTTGGCCTGCGCTTTCTGCTTCGCGGTGGCGTCGTAGGGCGCGGGAGAGGCCGAAGCAGCGGCGGTGTCGCCGGCCAGGTTTGCGGTTGCGTCAGTCATTCGGTCGATCCGGTGGTTGCAGCGGCAAATGCGGGGAGGCCGCCGATTTGATGCGCCAGCCGTTCGGCCAGCGTAAAGGCTACGTCGCGCCAGTCGGCCGCGACGCCGAGCGTCGCCATGTCGACCGTTTCGAGCCCCGCGTAGCCGCACGGGTTGATCGCGAGAAAGGGCTGCAGGTCCATGTTCACATTCAGGCTCACGCCGTGGTAGCTGCAGCCGTTGCGAATCTTGAGTCCGAGCGCCGCGATCTTCGCGCCCTCATGCAGTGCGTGCTGTTCGCGCAGACGACCGACCGCGCCCTGCGCCTCCGGACGTCCGGAGGGCTGCGCCACATAGATGCCGGGCGCGCCGGCCTTGCGGTCGGTCGCGAGATTATACGTCGCGAGCGTTTCGATCACGGCTTCCTCGATGCGCCGCACCAGCTCGCGCACCATCAGCTTGCGCCGGCGCAGATCGATCAGCAGATAGGCCACCACCTGCCCCGGACCGTGATACGTGATCTGTCCGCCGCGATCCACCTTGACGAGCGGAATACCGCTGTCGGCAAACAGCAAGTGCGCGGGATTGCCCGCCAGGCCGAGCGTGAACACCGGCGGATGTTCGACGAGCCAGATTTCGTCGGGCGTGTCGGGCGTGCGGGCGTCGGTGAACGCGCGCATCGCGTCGAAGCTGTGATCGTAGGATTCGAGCCCCAGCCAGCGCAGCGTGAACGGCCATTCACCGGCTTCGAGGGCGGTGTCGGACGTGTCGGCTGTGTCTTGTGGGAGGGCGAGCGGTGTGGCGGACATGATCCCGGTAGTTTACCGAAAGTGGATCATGCCCGCCGATGGTGAATTCGCATGCCTGCGATGACAAAACCGAATAGTTGCAGCACGCTTCAGACGGTGCGCCAGCCGGACCGGAAACGCTGCGCGAGCCGTTCGATGCCTGCCGACAGCCACTGGATCGCGCGTTCGTCGCAGCGCGGCACGATCGTGAAGACGACGTAAGCCGGCTGTTCGCCCTCCACCGACAGCCAGAGCCGCTCGCGTTCGCGCAACTTCAGGCTGTCGCCGGGTTCGAGCCAGTAGTCGTCGATGTCGTTGCTGCGCGTCGCCCAGACCGCGTTGCCCTGCACCGCGAGACGTGTGCCGCGGGCAATGCGCATCGGCACGGTTTCGCCGGGCTTGATTTCGAAGGTGACGCTTGTTGAAATTTCTCGCATGACCGACTCCGCCAAAGGAACGTTTCGATGACTACAATCCTAGGCGTGGCAAGGCATCAGGCAAAACGATCAATTTTCACCGCTATGTGAGCCAATTTGACAACGGACCCGGCGACCCTGCATATGGACCTGCGACAGCTTCCTGCGTTGAACGCTCTGCGCGCCTTCGAGACCGCCGCGCGTCACGAGAGTTTTTCCCGCGCCGCCGACGAACTCGTCGTCACGCACGGCGCCGTCAGTCACCAGATTCGCGCGCTGGAGGCCGAGCTCGGCGTGCCGCTCTTTGCCCGCGACGGCAAGCGCGTGCGGCTCACGGATCGCGGCCGGCAGTACGCCGCCGAAGTGCGCGCGGCGCTGCTCGCGCTCGCGGAATCCACCCGCCGCATCCGCTCGGGCGACCGCGACCGGCGGCTGATCGTGTCGATGCTGTCGTCGTTCGCGGCGCGCTGGCTGACGCCGCGCGTGGGCCGCTTCATCGAGAAGCATCCGGAGATCGACCTCGAACTGCTGTCGACGAACGCGCTCACCGACTTCAACCGCGACGACGTGGACGTCGCGATCCGCTTCGGCTACGGCAAGTACGCCGGCATCCATACGGAGGAACTGCTGGACGAAGTGTTCTTTCCGGCGTGCTCGCCGAATTTCCGCGGCGGCGACCTGCCGCGCGTGCCGGCCGATCTGGCCAGCCTGCCGCTGCTGCGCTCGGATGAAGAACTGTGGCGCCCATGGTTCGACGCGGCCGGGCTCACCGACCTGGCGGAGCCGAAGCGCGGCGTGTTGTATGAGGATTCGTCGAATCTGCTGCAGGCGGCAATCGACGGTCAGGGCATCGCACTCGTGCGCCGTTCGCTGTCGATGCAGGAGATTCTCGCGGGACGGCTCGTGCGCCTGTTCAACGTGGACGGACCGAGCCCGTGGAAGTATTTCTTCGTGTGCCCGCCCGCGCTGCTCGGAACGGCGCGGGTGCAGGCATTCAGGAACTGGGTGTTCGACGAGGCCGAGCAGTTCAGGCAGCTTTACGAGCGCACGCCCGCCGTCTGCGACGCCCCCGCCGGCAAGCTCAAAGCACTATCTTGACCATCGGATGGCCGGTCAGCGCGCGATAGATGTCGTCGAGATGGGCGCGATTCTGCGCCTTCACCGTGCAGGTGAGGCCCGTGTAATTGCCGCCCGACGACGGCCGGGTCTCGACGCGCGAGGCGTCGAAGTCCTGGTCGAACTGCTTCAGCACGCCGACGATCGTGTCCTGGAACTCGGGATGCGACTTGCCCATCACCTTGATCGGAAAGTCGCACGGGAAGTCGAACAGCTCGTCGGCGCTGTGCGCGGCGGAGTCGGTGGGATCGGTGGCTTGGGGCTTCGAATCTGGTTTCGTATCGGACATGATGTTCTCCTTCACTTCGCGCGCGGCGCCTCGTCGGCGAATTCGCGCGTCTTGGCCCGCTGGTAGGCCTCATACAGCGCAGCATAGACCGGACCGGGACGGCCGTCGCCGACGCGCGCGCCGTCCAGCGTCGTGACCGGCATCACTTCCTTGGTCGCGGAGCTGATCATGATTTCATCGGCGGAACGCAGTTCGGCTTCGCTGATGTTGCGTTCCTCGAAGGCAATCCCGGCGTCCTGCGCCAGCGTCTCGATCAGGCTGTAGCGAATGCCTTCCAGAATGCGCGGTCCGCGCGGCGCGCCCAGCAGCACACCCTGCTTCACGATCCACACGTTCGACGACGAGCCTTCGGTCAGCAGCCCGTCGCGCAGCTGGATGGTCTCCAGCGCATCGTGTTCGGCCGCGTGCTGCGCCATCAGCACGTTGCCGAGCAGCGAGGTCGACTTGATGTCGCAATGCAGCCAGCGCTTGTCCTCGGCGGTCACGGCCACGGCGCCTTGCGCGCGTTCGGCCGGGCTCGGGAACGCGAGCTTGCCGAGCATGACGAACACGGTCGGCGTGATGCCCGCCGGGAACGCATGGCCGCGCCGCTTGGCAACGCCGCGCGTCACCTGAATATAGACGAGCGCATCGCCCTCGCCCGGATTCTCGGCAACCACGCGGTCGATCAGCGCGCGCCAGCCCGCTCCGTCGAACGGATTGCCGATACGGATTTTCCCGAGGCTGCGCTCGAGCCGCGCGAGATGCTGCTTCAGCCTGAACGGCAAGCGCGGACCTGCGGCCTGTGCATAGAGCGGCACGACTTCATAGACGCCGTCGCCGAAGATGAAGCCCCGGTCGAGCACGGGAATGCGCGCTTCGGAAAGCGGACCCCATGCGCCGTTCAGATACACCGTGGGATCGAAATCGTCAGACTGGCTCATCGATACCGCTCCTCGTTCGTTCCGGCTTTACTTGCGCTTTTGCCACCACAGCAGCGCCGAATCCCACAGACGGCCGACCATGCCGGCTTCCGGCACGTCCTGCAGCGCGACCAGCGGGAACTGCGCGACTTCCTTGCCGTCGGCCATCATCTTCACCGAGCCGATCTGCTGGCCCTTCTTGATCGGCGCGACGATCAGCTGATCCTGCGTGACGGTCGGCTTGACCTTGTCGCCGAGACCCTTGGGCACGGTGATGTACTGATCCGTCGTCACGCCGGCCTGCACGTTGTTGGCCGCGCCCTTGTAGACGCGCGGCGACGCGATCACCTGATCCGCCTTGTACAGGCGCAGCGCGTCATACGCGGTGTAGCCGTAGTTGAGCATCTTCAGGCTGTCCTGCACCCGGTTGTGCTCTTTCGGCTCGCCCATCATCACCGACACCAGACGGCGGCTCGCATCGGGCACGCCCGCCAGCGGACGCTTCGCCGAAGCGATCAGGCAGTAGCCGGCGGCCTTCGTGTGGCCGGTCTTCAGGCCATCGACGGTCGGATCGAGCCACAGCAGGCGGTTGCGGTTCGGCTGCTTGATCTTGTTGTACGTGAAGTCCTTCACCGAGAAGATGCTGTAGTACTCGGGGAAGTCGCGGATCAGGCGTGCAGACAGCAGCGCGAGGTCGCCGGCCGTCGTGTAGTGCTGCGCGTCCGGCATGCCGTTCACGTCGGCATAGTTGGTGTGCGTCATGCCGATGCGCTTCGCCGTGGCGTTCATCAGCTGCACGAAGTTGCTCTCGCTGCCGCCGACCAGTTCCGCCAGCGCGATGGCCGCATCATTGCCCGACTGCACGATCATGCCGTACACGAGATCGTGCACGGTGACCGGCTTGTTCGCCTCGATGAACATGCGCGACTCGTCGGTCTTCACGCGGCGCACGGCCTCGCTTGGCATGACGGTCTGGTCCATGTTGATCTTCTTCGCCTTGAGCGCGTCGAAGACGAGGTAGGCGGTCATCAGCTTCGTGAGCGAAGCGGGCTCGACACGTTCGTCGGGATTGCCGGACGCGAGCACCTGGTTGCTGGTGGCGTCGACGAGCACCCACGAGTTCGCCGTCACATCGGGCGGCGGGACCTGCGCGTACGCACTCGCCGCGGCCAGCATGGCGGGCAGGACGAGAGCGGCTTTCGTGGAAACGGAGACAGACGGAAGAGACAGACCGGAAGGGACAAAGCGCATAGGATCGATCGGCGGAAAAAGCAGGCTGCGACGATGGCGATCGGGGATCGGATGATCGGCGAAGCACGGGTTGAACAGGCAGACCGTCGCTGTTGGTCGGGCCTTTCGCCATAACGGCGGCCATGACAGCGGCCATGGCAGCGGCGCTGCGGCAAAAAGCGCTCGTTCGACAGACGGAAGCGAAATCGGTTCTCGGAAGCCGGTGTTCCCGAAGGCCGCGACGCGCGCCGGAAGGCGTCGTGCGGCCGGGAGCAGCGAAAAAATTCTGCGCCATTATACGCGCGGGCTGCTTGCGTCTTCCTTCGAATCTGCGTGCTGGCCGCGTGTTTTAACGTTTTTCCGAGGCGGCTTCAGCGCTTTTCGAGTGTTTCGAGCGCTGCGCGGCAGCGCTCGCGAGTGCATCGCAGGGAAGGACGATCAGCGCCAGGCGTCGACGATCACGCGCTTGAGAATATGCAGCTTGCGATGGAAGAAGTGCTCGCCGCCGGGGATCACGACCACCGGCAGTTCCTGCGGCCGCGCCCAGTCATAGACCGACTGGATGGGCACCGTGTCGTCCACTTCGCCGTGGATCACGAGCGTGCTCTCCGGCACCGGCGCGACTTCCCAGCGGCTCGCCGCCGTGCCGACGAACACCATGCGTTCAATCGGCTTGCCCGCTTCGAGCAGGCGCTTCGCCACATGCGACAGCACGAAGGTGCCGAAGGAAAAGCCCGCGAGGACGATCGGCACGTCGGACTGGCCGGGCTGCGCGCGCATGTGGTCGATCAGCGCGAGCAGGTCGTCCTGTTCGCCGATGCCGTTGTCATGCTCGCCGCCCGTCTGCCCGACGCCGCGAAAGTTGGAACGGAAGGTGGTGTAGCCGAGTTGCACGAAGGTGCGCGCGAGCGTCTGCGCGACCTTGTTGTCCATGGTGCCGCCGAACAGCGGATGCGGATGCGCAACGAGCGCGATGCCGCGCGGCGCCATGTCCGGCTGGTCGAGCGCGCATTCGATCTTGCCGACCGGCCCGTCGATCAGGAACTTCTCGGTCTGCGCGTTCATGCCGGTTGATCGATCAGCAGGCGTTCGACGATCTTGCCGTTGGCCAGATGCGAGTCCACGATTTCGTCGATATCGGTTTCATCGACATACGTGTACCAGGTGCCTTCCGGATACACGACTACGACCGGACCCAGTTCGCAGCGGTCGAGGCAGCCCGCCTTGTTGATGCGCACCTGGCCTTCGCCCGCGAGGCCCAGTTTCTTGACGCGCTTCTTGGCATATTCCTGCATGGACTGCGCGTTGCAGTTGGCGCAGCTTGGCCGCGCGGCGCCTTCTTCGCGCTGGTTCAGGCAGAAGAACACGTGATACTTGTAGAAGGAATCCATGAGTCTGGCACGCTGAGAGTATCGGCCGATTATAGCCAGCGATGTTCGTGCCCGCTCCGGGCGGTTCCACCCAAGCTCAGCGCCCGCGCTGCGCACGCCGCCGCGCCAGCCACGCGTGCTCCGCCGCCGAAGCGAGCCAGCCGAGCGCCGCGTAAGGCCACACCCACGACAGCCAGTGCACCAGCCCGTTGAAATGCACATAGCGGCCCTGCCGCCAGTCGGCGAGGACGATATCGAAGTACGGATTCACCGGCAGCAGGTTGACGAGCGCGAGCGACATCAGCAGCGCCGCCCCCGCGAGCGCTGCGCGCAGGCCGCGCGGCAGCGACACCGAGAGCAGCGCCGCCAGCATCGCGATGGCGACGCCTTCCAGCGCGCCGTCCGTGGCCCAGTCGAAGGTGAGGCCGGCGCGCGACTGCAGAAAAGTCGCGCCCGCCTTCGCGAACAGCGTCAGCGCGACGAGGCCCAGCATCAGGCGCATGCGCGGCGCACGGGTGCGCGTCAGCAGCGTCGCCAGCACAAGCGCGCCGAACAGGCTGCTCGACGTGATCAGCGCTTCCCAGGCGTCGTCGGGCAGCAGCGCGCCGAGCCGGTCCGGCCAGCTTTCCACGTCCCAGGCGACGGGCGTCCACGCAAGGATCGCGTCCTGCATCGCCGGATCGAGCGTGTCCCACAGCATGCGCGGCAGATCGCCGCCGCCGAACAGATAGGGCGCCGGAAACATCGCCGCGAACGGCCACAGCGCCGTCAGCCCGATCACATAGGCCGCGTCGCGCTCGAACCAGGTGAAGCGGATGCGCCGCAGCAGGCCGCGGTCGAGCAGCGCGCTCGTCGCGGGCGCGGCCAGCACGCCGCCGAGCAGTGCGCCGAACGCATTGGCCGCGAGATCGAGGTTCGAGGCGACGCGCGTCGGCAGATAGGTCTGGATGGCTTCCATCGCCCCCGACAACAGCATGCCGCCCGCCAGCGCCGCGCCCACCGCGAGCGTGCCGCGCCAGCGCGGATACAGCGCGAGCACGATCAGCGCGCCGAGCGGCATGTAGCCGAGCACGTTGGTGACGACGTCGAAGACCGTCAGGTATTGCGGCAGCGGATCGGTGAGATAGGCGAACGGGCTCAGGCCCAGCGAGCGCCAGCCGGAAAACGGATACAGCGAGCCATACACGACGAGCGCCGCATACGCGGCGAGCGCCTGCCGGGAAAACGCCGACGGGCGGCGCTGCCATTGCTTGATCGTCATGAGCCGCCCGGATGCCTCCGTGCTGGGCGGAAGAGCGGACCGCCGCGCGTCATCGCGTGGCGGCGAGCGGTTGGGCGGCAAGCCACGCGGAGACCTGCGCGATCACATCGTCCGAGGCTGCAGCAAGCGCCTGCGCGCCGCCCGCCGCATTCGCGCTGCGCGCGGGCACGCTGGCGCTGAAGCTGCGCTGGCCCACCACGCGGCCCTGCTGCGTGAGCGTCGCGCGCACGTCGACGACGCCATGGCTCTGCTCCGGCGCATCGAAGTCCTGTTCGAAGCGGGTCAGCTCGACTTCGAGCAGCGGCACGGCGCGCACCGGATCGGCGCCCGACAGGATCTGACCGCGCGCAGCGAGCGCGTCACGCAGGCGCTGCGTCAGCAGGCGCGCCGGCGGCATCGTCCAGTGACTGTCGGAATAAGTGGCGACGCGCTGCGGGTCGACGTAGCTCAGGCGATAGGCGAACGCGTCCGTTTCGAGATTGCGCGGCGCGGCCACGGCCAGCACCTTGACCGGCGGCAGCGGCAACGCCCCCGCCGACGCATTCCCGATCCGCAGCGCGCCCAGGTCGTAGCGGGCATCCGGCAGCGCGTCCGGCGTCGAGGCGCAGCCCGCCAGCAGCGCGACGCAGGCGCACGCGCCGATGCACAGCCGAGTCACCCAGGCGGTCTTCGTGTCGATGTCTGGCATGTCGTTCTCTCACTCAATGCGCGGGCTGCGCGGGCCACGTGAAACCCGCCTCGCCCGGTCCCGGCGCCTGCTTCGGCGCGCCGAACAGCACGCTGCGCGGATTGGTGCTGAAGGCATCGGCGGCGCGGTCCACCGAACGCGCGGCGGCGCTCACGTCGTCGCTGAAGGAATAGAAGCGCGGCAAGGCCTCGAAGCCCACTCGCGCCGTCACGAAGCGCAGCGATTCGTTCATGTCGGCGAGCGAGGCGCTCGCGTCCTCGGCGGCCTTGCCCGCCTTGTTCAGATTGGTGACGAGCGGACCGTCCGGGCGATTCAGGTTCTGCACCAGCTGATTGGTCGAGGCCAGTGTGGTGTCGAGCTGCTTGAGCGTCTGCGGCAGTTGCGCCGTCGCCGGCTGCACCTGGCTCGCGAGCGTCGCGATGCCGTCCGCCGCGCCCTGCAGGCTCTTCGTGGTCGCCATCAACTGGTTGCGGACGTCATCGGACAGGAACTTGTCGGCGTCTTCGGAGAGGCGCTCGAAGCGCTTCAGAATGACGTCCCCGCGTTGCTGCAACTGCTCGAACAGGCCGGGATGCATCGGCACTTCGGCGATGTGCTGCGCCGACGAAGCCAGCGGGCTCGTGTCCTTGCCGGTGTCATCCAGCTGCACGAAGGCGATGCCCGTCACGCCCTGGAAGCCGAGCGTGGCGAAGGTCGAGTGCGTCATCGGCGCGTTCTGGTCGACGAGGATGCGGATGCGGATCTGCCCCGGATGGGCCTTGTCAAAGCTGATCGACTGCACCTTGCCCACGCCGAGCCCGCGATAGCGCACGGCGGCATCCGTGTAGAGGCCGGTCACGTTGGTGCGCGCGATCAGGTCGTATGGCACGCGCACCGTACGATCCACGTTGAAGAAGAACACGGCGAACGCGATGGCCAGCACGAGGGCGATCGTGAACAGCCCGGTCCAGAACGCATGTGATTTGTTTTCCATCGGCAGGTTCCTTTGACTTCGCGGCGGCGCCGGCTTCGTCCATGCGTGATGCGGCTACTTGTTGACGGTGATCGGCGCGTCCTCGAGCGCCGCCGCGGGCAGCTTCGCGCGGCGCTCCGGCGGCAGCGCCTGCAGCGCGCGGCGGCCGCGCCGGCCGAGAAAATACTCGCGGATGAACGGATGATCCACCGCGCAGGCTTCCTCCACCGGCGCCGCGACGAGCACATGCTTGTCCGCCAGCACGGCGACGCGGGTGGACAGCGCCACCATCGTATCGAGATCGTGCGTGACCAGCACGACGGTCAGGCCGAGCGCGCGATGCAGCGTGGCGATCAGATCGACGAACTCGTCCGAGGCCTTCGGATCCAGGCCGGCCGTGGGTTCGTCGAGAAACAGCAGTTCCGGCTCGAGCGCGATCGCGCGCGCGATGCCGACGCGCTTGACCATGCCGCCCGACAGCGCCGAAGGCATCTTGGTGGCGTGCTTGCACGACAGCCCGACCATCTCCAGCTTGAGCATCACGAATTCGCGGATCAGGTCCTCGGGAATCTTGCCGAGTTCGCGGAACGGCTGCGCGATGTTGTCGTACACCGTCAGCGACGAGAACAGCGCGCCCTGCTGGAACATCATGCCGGAGCGCGAGCGCAGCATCTTGGCGGTGTCCTCGTCCATGCGCGTCCACTCTTCGCCGAGCACGCGGATGGTGCCAGACGTCGGCGCTTCGAGCCCGAGCATCTGCCGCACGAGCGTGGTCTTGCCCGAACCCGAGCCGCCCAGCAGCGCGACGATCTCGCCGCGCCGCACATCGAGGTCCAGATGCTCGTGGATGACCGTGCGGCCGTAGCGCTTGGTCAGGTCGCGCACTTCGATCACCGGCTCCGCGATGACGGGCGGAGGCTGATGGCGGACGGCGGTGGCGAGCGTCGTGGACATGTGCGTCTACAGCCCCACGTTCTGGAACAGGATGGCGAACACGGCGTCGGCGAGGATTACTACGGTGATCGACGTCACCACCGACGTGGTCGTGCCTTCGCCAAGACTCTGCGAATTCGCCTTGATGCGGAAACCGAAATGGCAGGCGGTCAGCGCAATCAGCATGCCGAACACGACGCCCTTGCCGAGCCCGATCCACAGATTGGCGATCGGCACAACGGAGGGCAGCGAGCGGATGAAGAAATTCATGTCGATGGACAGCACGAGCTTCGCGGCGAGCGCGCCGCCCAGCAGGGCGACGATGTTGGTCCACATGACGAGCAGCGGCATCGCGACGCCCAGCGCGATCACGCGCGGCAGCACGAGCCGCAGGCCGTGCGGGATGCCCATGACCTGCATGGCGTCGAGTTCCTCGGTGACGCGCATCACGCCGATCTGCGCGGTGATCGCGGAGCCCGAACGGCCGGCGACCAGAATGGCCGAGAGCACCGGCCCGAGTTCGCGGATCACCGAGAGGCCGAGGATATTGACGATGTACTGGTTCGCGCCGAACGCGCGCAGCTGCTGCGCGGACAGATAGCTCAGCACGATGCCGATCAGGAACGCGACGAGCGCGGTGATCGGCAGCGCCTGGGCGCCGGCGCTGTAGATGTTGGCGGAGATTTCCGTCCACGGGATACGGCGCGGACGGCGCACGAGACCGAACAGGTCCAGCACGAAGGCGCCGAACATCGCGAGGCCGCCGTGCAGGTGGTCGAAGAACGTGAAGATCAGCTGGCCGAGCCGCGTGACGGGATCGATGCGATCGACGGGTTCAGGCTCCTCGCGCTCGGCGTCGAGCAGCGCGACGCGCTCGAAGATCTCCCGCTGGGTGTCGGAGAGTTCGACGGCGGCGGGCATCTTGCGGCCCCAGATGCGCCAGAGCGCCTGGCCGCCGACGTGATCGAGACGCTCGATGGCCAGCAGGTCCCATTCGCCGATCGCCTCCCGCCCGATGGCCCGCAGCCGCCGCGTGACGCCGCTCTTGGCCCGGTCGCGCGCGAGCGCGAGCGCGGTCCACTGACCCGAGAGCCGGACCACCTTGCCCTGCTGACCGGCTTCCACTCTCAGGCGCGGCGGCGTGTCGAAGTCCAAGGATCGATGGCGCGGTAAAACGCGGTTAAGGGTGAAGGGACATTGTAGCGAAGGTTGGTTTGGGGACGCGGGATGGGGGTTTGCAGGCACCCATCACATGACGCGTGAAACTGGGAAAATTCGGCTTGCCATGCGCTCAAGGCGTCGCGCTATGATGACTTCACCAATTCGGGGGTGCATGACATGGACGGAAAACTGGATCCGCGTATTTCTGAATTCGAGTCCTTCGAGGACGCCGAACGCTATCAAAAATGGTTCCGCGAGGAGATTGAGGCTTCACTTGCGGAGGCCGCACCGTCCATTCCGCACGACGAGGTGTTCGCGGAAATGGACGCATTGATCGTTGCGAAGCGCAAGGCTCGGCATGCTCGTTGACTGGAGGCCGCGCGCACGCAGGCGGCTCAAGGAAATCTACGAATACATCGAAGAGCGTGACCCGGGGGCGGCTGAAAGCCTGGTTGAATTGATCAGGGAAGCCGTCATCACCTTGGCCGAGAATCCTTACATTTATCGCCCTGGACGCGTTCCCAACACACGTGAAATGGTCGTCCACCCGAATTACCTCGTGATTATTCGAGTCAGCGACCGCGTCACCGTGCTGAACGTCTTGCATGCCCGAATCCGTTATCCCCGCGAGAACGAAAATTGACTGCCTTCGCGAATCAAATCCCGAACGCTGGGCATGAAATGCGCGACGCTCTCCTGCAAGCTCGCCGGGAAGCCGGTCTCGATCAAGCGCAGATTGGGGAACGTATGGGCATGACCGGGTGGGCAGTCGCGGACCTCGGAAGCCGGCTGGTCAGCGAAACACATTCGCCATCCATCGCCACGCTCCGCAAGTACGCGGCGGCCTGCGGCAAGACATTGCGCATCGCTTTCGTATTAGCGTTCCGGCCGTGGCGGCGCGTGGCGCGCGGCTACAATAGCCACCATGAACCCGACTCCCTTCGCCCCCGACGCGCCCTGGCGCATCGACCTCACACGGCTGGCGACGCTCGCCGAGCGTCCCGCTCGCGACTGGACCATCGATATCGTCGACGAAACCGGCTCGACGAACGCCGACCTGATGGCGCAACTGCGCGCCTTGCCCCGCAACAGCACACCGGCGCCCTGCGTGCGCGTCGCCTATTCGCAGACCGCCGGACGCGGGCGGCGCGGCCGCGCGTGGCTCGCCGAGCCGGGCAACGCGCTGCTGATGTCGGTCGGCTGCGTGCTGAAGCGGCCGGTCGAAGGCCTCTCCGGGCTGAGTCTCGCCATCGGCACCGTCGTGCTCGACGCGCTCTCGCGCCTGCCGCTCACGCCGTCCGCGCGCCCCGCGCTGAAGTGGCCCAACGACGTCCTGCTCGATGACGGCAAGCTCGCCGGCATTCTCATCGAAACGGCGTGGAATACGCCCGGCGCCACGGCTGTCGTGATCGGCATCGGCACGAACCTGCACGGCGCCGAACAACTCGCCACCCAGGTCGAGGACGCGAACCGGTCGTCCGCGGCGGCCTCGTCGTCCACGCCCGGCGCCGCGCCGGCCGCCCTCGCGCGCGCATGGCCCGACGCGAACCTGACCGAAACGCTCGCGGCCCTGCTCAACGCGCTCGACACCGCTCTGCCGCGTTTCGAGGCCGAAGGGTTCCGGCCGTTCCGGCAACGCTGGCTCGACGCGCACGCCTGGGCCGGCCGCGAAGTCGCGCTGCTCGACCAGGGTCTGGAAGTGACGCGCGGCATTGCATCGGGCGTTGACGAAAGCGGCCAGTTGCTGATCGACGCGCCCGAAGGTCCGCGCACCGTCACGACCGGCGAACTCACGCTGCGGCTCGCGAGGGAGCGTCCGTGAACGCTGCGCCGTACTTGCTGATCGATGCCGGCAACAGCCGCATCAAGTGGTCGCTCGTCAGTGCAGACGGAGCCCCGCTCGCGAACGGCGCATTCGAGCACGCGCACCATTCCACCGCCGCCGATGACGCCGCGCTCGACGCCTGGTCCGCGCTCGCCGCGCCGTCGGCTGTCTGGATCTCCAACGTCGCCGGCTTGCCGGTGCAGAACCGTATCCAGCGCCTGATCGACGCGCGCTGGCCTACCGTTCCGCGCACTATCGTCAAGGCGCAGGCCGAGCAATGCGGCGTGTGCAACGGCTACACCGAACCCTCGCGGCTCGGCAGCGACCGCTGGTGCGGCCTGATCGCCGCCCGCGCCGCCTATCCCGGCGAACATCTGCTGATCGCGACCTTCGGCACCGCGACCACGCTCGAAGCCTTGCGCGCCGACGGCGTGTTCACCGGCGGGCTGATCGCGCCGGGGTGGTCGCTGATGATGGAATCGCTCGGCAGCCACACGGCGCAACTGCCCACACTGGATGCCGCCGCCGCGCGGGCCGCGCTGGAACGGACCCGCAGCCAGTTCGCCACGGACACGGCCGCCGCGCTCTCGGCAGGCTGCCGGCTGGCGCAGGCGAGCCTGATCGAACGTGCCTGGCGCGATCTGAAAGCAGACTGGCGCGCCGAAGTGCGGCTCGTGCTCGGCGGCGGCGCGGCGCACGAAATCGCGGACGCGCTCGAGGCGCCTTATACGCGCCACGATTCACTTGTGCTGTCGGGTCTGACGCTCATCGCGCGGGACGCCGCTGCATGCCATTCATCCTGATTCGCTGATTCGACGGACGGAGCCCACGAATGCTGCGCTGGCTGATCGCCCTACTGATACTCGCCAACCTGCTGATGTTCGCGGTGATGCGCGGCATGGTGGGGCCGCTGCCCGCCGCGGGCGCGCGCGAGCCGCATCACCTGTTGCAGCAGGTGCATCCCGAGGCGCTGAACACGCGCCCGATCCACCCGGAAGAAGCGTTCGACCAGCCGCGCGTCGGCGGTCCGGCGCCGGCCGCCAATGTGCAATCCACGCCGCTCGGACAATAAGACGGGGCGCGTCAGGACTGCGCGCGGACCTTCCTGAGCAGCGCGGTGGTCGAGCGGTCGTGCTCGAACGCGATGGCCAGCGCCTTGCCGCCCCAGCCGCGCACGAGCGCCGCTTCGGCGAGCTTGTCCATGTCGTAGTCGCCGCCTTTCACGAGCACGTCAGGACGCAGGACACCGATCAATTCGAGCGGCGTCGATTCACCGAACTTCACGACCCAGTCCACGCTTTCCAGCGCGGCCAGCAAGGCCATGCGGTCGTCTTCGTGATTGATCGGGCGATCGTCGCCCTTGCCGAGCGTGCGCACCGACGCATCGCTGTTCACCCCGACGATGAGCGTCGCGCCCAGCGCCTTGGCATCGGCGAGATAGGTCACGTGGCCGCGATGCAGGATGTCGAACACGCCGTTGGTGAAGACGACCGGACCGGTCAAGCCTGGGCGCAGCGCGGCGAGCGCCTCGCGCGTGATGATCTTGCGTTCGAAGATGGCGGACATGACGGGCTCGCTGCGGGTTCTGAAAGCGCGCATTGTGCCACGGCGGCTTTGCCAAGGATGACGTGGCGCCAGAGTGCGCGACGGTGCGTGACGGTGCGCGACACCCAAAGCAAACGGCCCGCCGACATGTGCCGGCGGGCCGCTCCCCTATGACTGCGCGATGCGGAGTCTCTGACGAATCAGGCAGGCTGTTCAGCCGATCCGCCGGCCGTCCCGGCCTGCAGACGCTGCACCACTTCCTTGCGATAGCGATTCAGTTCCTGCGCCGTAGCGAACGAACGCTCGAACAGAATGGACAGGTTGTGCAGGATGCGTTCGACCACCTTGCGCTCCCAGCTGTCGTCGAAGCGGATCTGGTCGTCCAGCCAGCGTTCGAGCCATTCCGGGTCAGGCAGACGGGACTGCACGGTATCGCGCGGAAACAGCGCCTGATTGACGTGCAGGTTCGTGGGATGCAGCGGCTTTTCAGTGCGACGCGCCGACGCCATCAGGACGCCGATCTTCGCAAACGCGGCGCGCGCCGTGTCGCCCGCGTTCGTGAGCGCCTTCTTCATGTAGCGCAGATAAGCGCCGCCATGACGCGCTTCATCGCGCGAGATGGTTTCGTAGATATGCTTGATGACCGGCTCGGTATGCCATTCGGCCGCCCGGCGATACCAATGGTTGAGGCGGATCTCGCCGCAGAAGTGAAGCATCAGCGTCTCGAGCGGCGGCGCCGGGTCGAACTCGAAGCGCACCGCGTGCAGTTCTTCCTCGCTCGGGACGAACTCGGGCTTGAAGCGGCGCAGATATTCCATCAGCACCAGCGAATGCTTCTGTTCTTCGAAGAACCACACACTCATGAACGCGGAGAAGTCGCTGTCGTTGTGGTTGTCGCGCAGGAACATCTCGGTTGCGGGAAGCGCGGACCATTCGGTGATCGCGTTCATCTTGATGGTCTTGGCCTGCTCGTCGGTCAGCAGGGACGCATCGAACCTGTCCCATGGAATGTCCTTCTCCATGTCCCAACGGACGGATTCCAGCGATTTGTACAGTTCCGGATAAAGCATGGTGTTCATTGTCCACCCCTGATGCCACTTATGCGACGTTATATCTGTAATGACTGTCGATTCTCGCAGGCCGGAATCCATGCCCGCGAACGACGAAGCTTTCAATTTTACGCGGGATTCCGTCGGCCAAAGACAAAAAGCGACAACGAAGCGCCGTGATCTGCGCTGCGGCAACGCATTGCGTCCCGCCTGAAACACTGCACTTCCCCGTGCAAATGTCGCGTGTCGTACGTCTTGTTCTACCGTGGGTGAGGAGCGAAACCTGTGCCTGAGGTATGGTCAAGTGGCGTCGAGCCTGCCGCCGCCTGCGTGCCGGCGACGCAGTATGGCGTATCCATGTGACAGTTCACGTGACGCTGACTGGATACGCTTGCAATCGCTTCGATCGTGCTTGCCTGGCTCCGCGGACCCGACAGTCCGACCGTGCCCGGCATGCATTGCGTGCCGACGCTCGTCTGAACGAGCGTCAACGATCATAGCACGGCGGAGTTCCGCCATTCGGCGACCACTTCGTCGATGGGCGTGAGTCCGGTCACGTGCTGCACGCCGTCGTGAATCTTGCGGCGCAGCGCGGGACTGCTGCCGCCGGCCCAGATGCGCACATGCGGCGGCAACAGCTTGCGCAGGTCGTTCAGGCCATTCGCGACGGACTGCGCCGGCATCACCGCCGTGAACGACAGCGCGACGATATCCACGTCATGCGCCGTGACCGCGGCCGCGATGTCGTGCAACGGCGTCTGCAAGCCCAGCTGGACGCATTCGCATTCGGAAAGCACGAACATCGCTTCCGCCATCAGGATGCCGAGGCCATGCCCTTCGCCCGAAAGCGTCGTGAGCAGCACGCGCGGACGGCTGCCGCGCCCGCGCGTGGCTTCGGCGAGCGGACGCATCAGATTGCGCAGCGTGCTCTGGATCGATTCGCTGAACAGATGTTCGTGGAACACCTGCAAGGTCCCGGCGGCCCACGCATTGCCGACGCGCGCGGACAACGGCGCCACGACATCCAGTACGAAGCGTTCCAGGCCGTCGCGGGTGGCGCGCTTGAGCAGGCCAAAACGGAAGTCGTCGTATTTGCTGGCGCGCAGCAGCGAGATCAGATGATCGAGTTCGGCGTCCGGCGCATCCTGGCCAATGCCTGAGCTTTCGGCGAGGTGCTGCAAGGTATCGATCGACTGACCGAGCACCTTGCTTGGACGATGCCCCGCGTCGAGCAGACGCTTGACGAGCCGCAGCTTGGTCACCTGCTCCTGCGGATAGAGCCGCTCGCCGCCCGGCGACCGCATGGGCTGCGGAAAACCGTAGCGGCGCTCCCAGACACGCAGCGTGTCCTTGGTCAGACCAATCTCCTGAGCGATCGCGCCAATGCCGATGCCCACGCCCGCGCCGGCTGCGGCAGACCGTGGCATGGACTCGGGAAGGCCAGCGCCATCCGGGAGCGGCTTCGAAACGAATTCTTGTTGTGGCGAAGTTGTCATGGACAAAATGGATGAAGCAACTCTGATGAGGTCGAAATAGCGTGCCTTTTCGACCATCTGCATGGACAAAGTTCAACACCGTCTACTTTTCATCATAGACAGAATTTGGGCGATTGGCTGCGTCGAAACGCCCTGCTGCCGTGTTCAATACGACGCAGGGAGACGTTCGGATGCGTGCAGGACAAAAAGTGTTCTACGGGATGAATGCAGGCAAGCCGGCGCAAGGCGTGTCTCGCTGGAGAGCCTTCAGCACCGGAAGAAGAAACGGCGACGCAAGATGCGTCGCCGTTCGTTTGGTCGGATCAATTGTCCACTACAGGAACTCAGGCAGGCTTCTTCCTGGGCGGGATTTTCCGCGCCGGCGGCTTCTTCGCCGCTGCGGCCGGCGACGCCGGCTCCTCGTCCGCCGCCTGCGTGCCCGCTTCCGTAGCGGGCGGCTCGCCCGAGCCCGCGCCCGCCGCACCCGGCGGCGGCGTCATGCCGGGCTGCAGCATTGCCAGATGCGCGAGCTGGTTGAACTGCGATTGCAGCACATTCCACCAGCCCGACGGATCGAAGCCGGGCGGCGGCGCGGCCGGTTCCTTGTCCCGAGGCTCTTCTTCATCCGCGGGCGCCCGGGGCGCGGCTTCTTCCTGCGCCCGCGTTTCGGATCTCGCGGCGGACGCCCCGCCCATCGGCCAGCCGGCAGCCGCGCCGCGCGACTGTTCCGCCGCCTGCTGCGCGCTCTCCACCGACGTCTGCGCGTACGCGCCGAACGCACGCAAGGTGGCGAGCGTCGCGCGCTGCACTTCGAGCGCCTGGATCGCCGACTGCAGCATGTTGAGATTGAGCTTCAGCCATTGCTCGACCGCGCGCATGTCGGTCACGCGCTTGTCGAGTTCCTCGATATTCGTGAGCGGCGCGAGCATGTCCGACATCATCGAGAGAGAAGGTCCCACGCCCTGCCCGCCGCCCGGCATCGCGGCGGCGAACGGATTCAGGCGCATCAGTTCCCACATCTTGCCCATCATGTCCGCCTGACCGAATCCGGGAAAACCGGGAATCGTGTAGGGCGGCGTTCCGCCAGAATGATCGGTCATTTGACTCTCCTTGTTTTGCGTGTGTGTTCGCGCTCAACGCCCAGACTCAGAACGGCGCGCCGCCGGGAAAGTCCGGCGCGCGCCGCTCGCGCAGCGAGCGCATGCCCTCGTGCACATCGGGACCGGCGAAGCCCATGAATTCGAGCGCCAGCGACGTATCGAAGGTCGGCCCGGCCGAGCGCAGCCAGTTGTTGAGCGCGTACTTGGTCCAGCGGATCGCGGTCTGCGAGCCCTGCGCCAGCCGGTTCGCCACTTCGATCGCCTTCGGCATCAGCTCGCTTTCGTCCACCGCGAGCGACACCAGCCCGATCCGCTCCGCTTCCTCGCCGCTCACCGGCTCGCACAGCAGCAGATAGTACTTGGCCTTCGCCATGCCGCACAGGAGCGGCCAGACGATCGCCGCGTGATCGCCGGCCGCGACGCCCAGCCGCGTATGCCCGTCGATGATGCGCGCCGACTTCGACGCGATCGAGATATCCGCCAGCAATCCCGCCACCAGCCCCGCGCCGACCGCCGGGCCGTGCATCGCGGAGACGATCGGCTTGCCGCAGTTGATCACGTTGTACACGAGATCGCGCGCCTCGCGCCAGACGCGCGCGCGCACGTCGAAGTCGTTCGCCATCTCCTCGACGAGCCCGAGATCGCCGCCGGCCGAGAAGCCCTTGCCTTCGCCGCGGATCAGCGCGACGCGCGTCTCGGGATCGCGATCGATGTCGCGCCAGATGTCGGCGAGTTCGCGATGCATGTTGGCGTCGGCGGTGGAGAGGCCGCTCTTGTTCGCGCCCGCGCCGGGCATCACCACTTCGAGCACGCCGTGCGGATGGCGGCGCAGTTCGAGCGATCGATAGCCCGAGTACATGGAGAGGTCGCTCATGATCCTGTCAGATGAAGAGTCAGCGCGGCTGGTAGATCCACTTGCCGTCGCGAATCTCGACCATCACGCGCGCGCGCTGGTCGAGGCCGATGTGGTCGTTGGGCGTCATGTTGACCTGCCCGTTGGTGTCGGCGAACTGCTTCGTGCCTTCGAGCGCGTCGCGCAGCGCGCTGCGGAACGCCGGCGTGCCGGGCGCACCCGCCTTCATCGCGATGGGCACTGCGCGGTTCAGCAGCATGCCCGCGTCCCACGTGTACGAGCCGAACGCCGACACCGTGCCCGCACCCTGCTTCGCCTCGTACAGTTTGATGTAGTCGAGCGCGAGGCGCTTCGCGGGATGATCGTTCGGCAATTGCGCGGCGACCAGCACGGGGCTCGTCGGCAGGAAGGTGCCGTTGCAGTCCGCGCCGCACACGCGCAGGAAGTCGCGGTTGCCGACGCCGTGATTGTGATAGATCAGCCCCTTGTAGCCGCGCTGCGCCAGCGTCTTCGGCGGCAGCGCGGCCGGCGTGCCGGCGGCGCCGACCACCACCGCATCCGGCTTGGTCGCGAGGATCTTGAGGATCTGTCCGGTCACGCTCGGGTCGGTGCGGTTGAAGCGCTCGTTCGCGACCACGCGGATCTTGTGCAGTTCGGCGAACTTCGCGACTTCGGCATAGAAGGTCTCGCCGAGCGCATCCGCCTGGCCGATGTAGGCCAGCGTCTTCACGCCGTGATTGCTCGCGTGTTCGGCGATGGCGGAGGCCATCATCGCGTCGGTCTGCGGCGTCTTGAAGACCCAGCGGCGCTTGTCGTCGACGGGCTCGATGATCTTCGCCGACGACGCCAGCGAGATCATCGGCGTCTGTCCCTGCGCGACGACGTCGATCATCGCGAGCGAGTTCGGCGTGATGGACGAGCCGATGATCGCGTCGACCTGGTCCTCGCTGATGAGCTTCTTGGTGCTCTGCACGGCCTGCGTGGTGTCCGAGGCGTCGTCGAGGACGATGTAGTCGACCGGCCGGCCGCCCATCTCCTTCGGCAGCAGCGCGACGGTGTCGCGCGCCGGAATCCCGAGCGACGCGGCCGGCCCCGTCAGCGAGAGCACCAGGCCGATCTTCACGTGCTGCGCACTTTGCGCGAAGGCTGCCGTCGCGGCCAGCGTCATTGCCGCGCCCACCAGAAACTTCCACTTGCCTGCCGCCATCCGAGTCTCCTTTTCTTGTTTGTTCTGATCGCTGCGAAAGCAGCCCGGCAAAGTGTAAGGCGCGGCTCGCGCGCACCGCATCGGGCGAAACCCGTTGCGGCGCGCGGCGCTTCAGTGTTCCGGCTGCACCACCGCCTGATCGATGGCGCCGAAGATCGACTTGCCGTCGGCGTCGAACATCTCGATCTTCACGCTGTCGCCGAACTTCATGAAGTCCGTCTGCGGCGCGCCGTGCTCGATGGTCTCCAGGCATCGCTTCTCGGCGATGCAGCAGTAGCCGCGCGTCGCGTCCTTGTTGGAGATCGTGCCGGAGCCGACGATCGCGCCCGCGCGCAGATTGCGCGTCTTCGCGGCGTGCGAGATCAGCTGGCCGAAGTGGAACACCATGTCCGTGCCGCAATCCGGATGGCCGACTTTCTTGCCGTTCCAGTGCACGGTCATCGGCCGGTGCACGCGGCCCTCGCGCCAGGCATCGCCGAGTTCGTCGGGCGTCACGGCCACCGGCGAGAACGCGGTCGCGGGCTTGCTCTGGAAAAAGCCGAAGCCCTTCGCCAGTTCGGCGGGAATCAGATTGCGCAGCGACACGTCGTTCACCAGCATCAGCAGACGAACGCTCTTCAGGGCTTCGTCGGGCATCGCGGCCATGTGGACGTCCGACGTGATCACGGCGACTTCGGCCTCGAAGTCGATGCCATACGATTCCGTCGCGCAGACGATGTCGTCCGCCGGGCCGATGAAGTCGTCGCTGCCGCCCTGGTACATCAGCGGATCGGTCCAGAACTCGGGCGGCATTTCGGCGTTGCGCGCACGGCGCACGAGTTCGACGTGATTCACGTACGACGAGCCGTCGGCCCACTGGAACGCGCGCGGCAGCGGCGCCATGCAGGCTTTGGGATCGAACGGGAAAGTGTTGCGCGCACGGCCGAGGTTCAGCGCCTCGTACAGGTCGAGCAGTTGCGGCGCGTAGAAAGTCCAGTCGTCGAGCGCGCGCTGCAGCGTGGAGACGATTCCGTCGGCGATGGCCGCCGTGCGCAGATCGCGCGAAACGACGACGAGCTGGCCGTCGCGCGTGCCGTCCTTCAGCGTGGCGAGTTTCATAGAGCGGGAAGTGACGTGGATGACGTTGGGGGAAATGTATTTTACGATGGTGAATCCCCAACGCCGCGCTCTCCCTGCGTTTGTTATTCATGCCATCGACCCGCTCCGCCGCGCCCGACGACGACGACACGCTCGACGTCAGCGATCCCGACACCGCCGAAGAGAAGACGCGCTCCGGCATTCAGTCGATCGAGGTGGGCTTCCGTCTGCTCGACGTGCTCACCAACGAACCCCGCGCGATGATGCTGCGCGATCTCGCGCAGCGCGCCGGCATGAGTCCGGCGAAGGCGCATCGCTATCTCGTGAGTTTCGTGCGGCTGGGCGTGGCGTCGCAGGATCCGGTGTCGGGGCGCTACGAACTTGGCGGCTTCGCGCTGCAAATGGGTCTGGCGCGGCTCGCGCGCGTGGACGGCGTGCGGCTCGCGCGGATCGCGCTCGCGGAACTGCGCGACCGGCTGGATCAGACGGTCGGCATCGCGGTGTGGGGCAATCAGGGGCCGACGGTCGTGCACTGGATGGAATCGAGCCATCCGGCGAAAGCGTCGCTCAAGCTTGGCGACGTGATGCCGCTGCTGTCGTCCGCCACCGGCCTGCTGTTCGCCGCGTACCTGCCGCGCAGCAAGACGCAGCCGATGCTCGAGCGTGAACTCGCCGCCACGAAGCAGCGCCTCGCCGATGTCGAGCCGCTGCTGGCCCAGGTGCGTGAGCACGGCGCGGCGCGCGTCGAAGGCATGCTGCTGCCGACCATCCACGCGTTCTGCACGCCGGTGTTCGACGCCACCGGCGAACTCGCGCTGGGCCTCATCGCGCTGGGGCACGAAGGCGCTTTCGACACGCACTGGGGCGGTGAAATCGATACCGCGCTGCGCGACTGCGCCCGCAGTCTGTCGTACGAACTGGGGTACAAGGAAGGCGAACGCTGAGTGCGCTTACGGCACGGGCGCAGGAACATCGGTTCCGTCGCGCGTGTCGTAGTCCTTTCGCGTTTCTTGTTGCGTTGACTGTGCGTTGACTGTCATACGCGCGCCTTACCCTTCGCCCGATGCCATTCTTTCCGTTCCGCCGCCCTCGCCCGAACGCCGGCGAGCCGTCCGATGCCGCCCCGCAGTCCGCCGCGCCGCGCCGCTGGGGACGCTGGGCGCTGGCCGTGCTGATCGTCGCGGGATTGCACTGGAGCGCGGTGCGATGGTTCGAGCGGAACCGGCAGCCCGAGAATCCGCCGCCGGAGACGCCGCCGGTGCAGATCGAATTGCTCACGCCGAAACCGGTTGCGCCGGCGCCTGCGCCCAAGCCCGCACCCGTTCCGAAGCCCGTCGCCCCCGCGCCGAAGCCCGCGCCCGCCGCGCCACCTGCCGCACCGATCCTGAGCGCGGCGACACCGCAACCCGATGCGCCCGCCGCTGCATCGGGCGTGGCGGCCTCGGCGCCGGCCGCCGCGTCGGGTCCCGCGCAACCGGCGGCGCCCGCGCCGGCATCGGCCTCGCAGTCAGCACAAGCCGCGCAGGCCCCCGCCTCGGGCGACACGTTCAACGTTCCGCCCAGCGGCGAGCTGCGCTATGACACGCTTGTGAACGGCATGATGAATCAGACCGGCACGATCCACTGGACTCACGACGGTCCGCATTACGAGATGGTCGTCTCGATTCCGCTGCCTTTCGTCGGTCCTTATGTGTATTCGAGCAAAGGCCATATCGATGGCTTCGGCATCGCGCCGGAGCAGTACTCCGAGCAGCGCGGCCGCCGCGCCGCCGACGTCGCCATTTTCAATCGCGAAACGAAGCAGATCGTCTACACCAAAACGCCGCAAGCGCAGCCGCTCGCCGACGGCGCGCAGGACCGTTTCAGCGTCGTCATGCAGTTGTCGAGCCTCGTGCGCGGCGCGCCGGACCGGTACAAGCCGGGCGTGACCCGGCAATTCAGCGTCGCGGACAACGACAGCAGCGAGATCTGGTCCATCGAAACCGTCGGTGACGAAACCGTGCAGACCCGCGGCGGTTTCACCAACGCCCGCCATTTCACCCGCCTGCCGCGCAAGGAAGGCGACCGCCGCAAGCTCGACATCTGGCTCGCGCCGTCGATTGGCTGGCTGCCCGTGCGGATTCTGCAAACCGAGCCGAACGGCATGCAGCTGGAACTGCTATGGGCCGGCAAGCTCGCGGCGCCCGCCGCCGCGGATCAAGGCAGCGGTGCGGGCACGCCGGATGCGTCAGAGGAATCCGCGCCGGACGCCCGGGATGCGGCCAAGCCGTAACGCCGACGTAACGTTCGCGGTTCGGGGGCCGTAACACGCCGTGACATCGACACTCCGCGCGCAGGCATCGAACGCAGCAAAGCGCAGTCTTTCGACAACATCGCAAACCGCAGTCTTGACGGAGCCGATATGCAGTTGACCATCAATCGCATCGACACCCGCTATGTTCTCGACAACGAAGGAGGCGGCCCATGGATCGTCTTCATTCATCAACTGGCGGGCGATCTGTCCGTCTGGGATCAGATGGCCGGATATTTCCGCAACGATTTCACCGTGCTGCGCTATGACCTGCGCGGCCACGGCGAAACCACGGCATCGCCCGACAGCTTCACCATCGACGATCTCGCCGACGACCTGGCCGAGCTGCTCGACCGGCTCGGCGCGCCGTCGGCGCATGTAGTGGGGCTGTCGATCGGCGGAATGGTGGCGCAGAAGCTGGCCATCCGTCACCCGGACAAGGTCGCCACGCTGACCGTGGCCGGCGCCCCCGCCTTCATTCCCGACGACGCCCGCCCCGTCTTCGCGCAACGGGCAGCGTCCGTGCGCGAAAACGGCACCGCGAGTATCGTGGAAGCGACGCTCGAGCGCTGGCTCACGCCCGGGTTTCGGAAAGCCCATCCTGAAGTCGTCGAGCCGATCGCGGAAACCATTGCGCGTACGCCAGCCGAGGGTTTCGCACGGGCCGCCGAGGCGGTCAGCGGTTTCGACGCCCGCGAGGGATTATTATCCGTAGCGAAACGAACACTGGTTATCGCGGGTTCAGGCGATGTTGGCACGACACCTGCTGCTTCCAGAGTGATCGCGGACACGATCCCGGACGCGCAATTCGAAACACTCGACGCCGCGCACCTCACGCCAGTCGAGGAATCGCAACGTTTCAGCGCGCTTCTAGGAAATTTCCTACGCGATTCCGCGTGATTCTTACCGTAGCTGCTGCAAAAGAACGCCTCGATACCACGGCATCACATCGGGGCCACCCCTTGAATTCCCACTCTCTCGCTCCACTTAAGGTTCAGGCTGCAGGAGCAATCAAGGAATAAGGAGTGTCGCCATGCAAATGATCTACAACAGCCCCAACTATTGCGTCGTCGAGTTTCCGCCGCAGGACAACCACCTCGCGATGCGCGCCGGCGGTTACGAGATCGTCGACAAGAACACGCAGCGCGAGATCTTCATCGACGGCGCGCTCGCCGCCAAGTTTCGCGAGACCGTGCAGAAGCTGATCGAAGAAGAACCGTCGCTCGAGGACGTGGACGAATTCCTTGGCCAGTTCGACATGTTGATGAACCAGCCCGTCGTGCTTCACTGATGCGCCGTTCGCGCGTGCCGGCATCGCGCCGGCCGCGCCCGCCGCCGCACGGTCATGCGGCTCCGGTGACACTTGCCTCCCCGAAGACCCCGCCCGCAACACGCAACCGGCGGGGTTCTTTTTTTGCCGACAATGCCCCGGCCTGCCCCGCCAGGCGCGCGGCGCGCCGGGGCGGCCGCCCCGCGCTGCCGCTACAATGTCAGGCTCTCCCCATTGGTGCAGGCCTCGTCCGTCATGACCCAGAACGCCATTCCAACCACCGCGCGCGCCTACACGCGCGGCGCAGTGCTGCCCGAACTGCTGCAGAAGCGCATCCTGATCCTGGACGGCGCGATGGGCACGATGATCCAGCGCTACAAGCTCGACGAAGCCGCCTATCGCGGCGAGCGCTTCAAGGACTACGACCGCGACATCAAGGGCAACAACGAGTTGCTGTCGCTCACGCAGCCGCAGGTGATCCGCGAGATTCACGAGCAGTATCTGGCGGCGGGCGCGGACATCATCGAGACGAACACCTTCGGTGCGACGAGCGTCGCGCAGGCCGACTACGGCATGGAAAAGCTCGCCGCCGAGATGAACGTCGAATCGGCGAAGCTTGCGCGCGAAGCCTGCAACCGTTACTCGACGCCGGACAAGCCGCGCTTCGTCGCGGGCGCGATCGGACCGACGCCCAAGACCGCAAGCATCTCGCCGGACGTGAACGATCCCGGCGCCCGCAACGTCACCTTCGACGAACTGCGCGACGCGTACTACGAACAGGCCAAGGCGCTGCTCGACGCGGGCTGCGACCTGTTCCTGGTCGAAACCATCTTCGACACGCTGAACGCCAAGGCCGCGCTGTTCGCGCTGGACCAGCTGTTCGATGACACCGGCGAGCTGCTGCCCATCATGATCTCGGGCACCGTCACCGACGCCTCGGGCCGCATCCTGTCCGGCCAGACGGTCGAGGCCTTCTGGAATTCGCTGCGTCATGCGAAGCCGCTGACCTTCGGCCTGAACTGCGCGCTCGGCGCGGCGTTGATGCGGCCGTATATCGCCGAGCTCTCGAAGCTGTGCGATACCTATGTGTCCTGCTATCCGAACGCCGGCCTGCCGAATCCGATGAGCGACACCGGCTTCGATGAAACGCCGGACGTGACCTCGGGCCTGCTGAAGGAGTTCGCTTCCGCCGGCCTCGTGAACCTCGCGGGCGGCTGTTGCGGCACGACGCCGGAACACATCGCCGAGATCGCGAAGGCGCTCGCCGACGTGAAGCCGCGCGCGTTTCCGTCGCAGTATCGCGACGCAGCCTGACACCGAAACTCATACGACCCCGCACACCATGACCGATCACACGATGCGTCTTTCCGGCCTCGAGCCGTTCAACGTCAACGAGGGTTCGCTCTTCATCAACGTCGGCGAGCGCACCAACGTGACCGGCTCGAAGGCGTTCGCGCGCATGATCCTGAACGGCCAGTTCGACGAGGCGCTGGCCGTCGCGCGCCAGCAGGTGGAAAACGGCGCGCAGGTCATCGACATCAACATGGACGAGGCGATGCTCGATTCGAAAGCCGCCATGGTGCGCTTCCTGAATCTGATCGCGTCGGAGCCCGACATCGCGCGCGTGCCGATCATGATCGACTCGTCGAAGTGGGAGGTGATCGAGGCGGGCCTCAAGTGCGTGCAGGGCAAGGCCATCGTCAATTCCATCTCGCTCAAGGAAGGCAAGGAGCAGTTTCTGCATCACGCGAAGCTGATCCGCCGCTACGGCGCGGCGTCGGTCGTGATGGCCTTCGACGAGCACGGCCAGGCCGACACCTTCCAGCGCAAGACCGAGATCTGCAAGCGCTCGTACGACATCCTGGTGAACGAAGCGGGCTTCGAGCCGGAAGACATCATCTTCGATCCGAACATCTTCGCCATCGCGACCGGCATCGAGGAGCACAACAACTACGCGGTCGATTTCATCAACGCGACGCGCTGGATCAAGCAGAACCTGCCGTATGCGAAGGTGAGCGGCGGGGTGTCGAACGTGTCGTTCTCGTTCCGCGGCAACGATCCGGTGCGCGAGGCGATCCACACGGTGTTCCTGTATCACGCCATCCAGGCGGGCATGGACATGGGCATCGTCAACGCGGGCCAGCTGGGCGTGTATGCCGATCTCGACGCCGAACTGCGCGACCGCGTGGAAGACGTGGTGCTGAACCGCCGCGAAGACGGCACCGACCGGCTGCTCGAAATCGCCGACAAGTTCAAGACCGGCGCGGCGAAGAAGGAAGAGAACCTCGAGTGGCGCAACCAGCGGGTGGAGGCGCGGTTGTCGCACGCGCTGGTGCACGGCATCACGAATTTCATCGTCGAGGATACGGAAGAAGTCCGGCAGAAGATCGACGCCGCCGGCGGCCGCCCGATCAACGTGATCGAAGGGCCGCTGATGGACGGCATGAACATCGTCGGCGACCTGTTCGGCCAGGGCAAGATGTTCCTGCCGCAAGTGGTGAAGTCGGCGCGCGTGATGAAGCAGGCCGTCGCGCATCTGATTCCGTTCATCGAGGAAGAGAAGCAGCGGCTCGCCGAAGCCGGCGCCGACGTGCGCTCGAAGGGCAAGATCGTCATCGCGACCGTGAAGGGCGACGTGCACGACATCGGCAAGAACATCGTTTCCGTCGTGCTCCAGTGCAACAACTTCGAAGTGGTCAACATGGGCGTGATGGTGCCCTGCGCGACCATCCTGCAGAAGGCCAAGGAAGAAGGCGCGGACATCATCGGGTTGTCGGGGCTGATCACGCCGAGTCTCGAGGAAATGGCCTATGTCGCCGCCGAAATGCAGCGCGACGACTATTTCCGCGGCAAGCAGACGCCGCTTCTGATCGGCGGCGCAACGACGTCGCGCGTGCACACCGCCGTGAAGATCGCGCCGCATTACGAAGGCCCGGTGGTGTATGTGCCGGACGCGTCGCGCTCGGTGTCGGTGGCGTCGAGCTTGTTGTCGGACGAAGGCGCGGCGAAGTATCTCGACGATTTGAAGAGCGACTACGACCGCATCCGCACCCAGCACGCGAACAAGAAAGCGCAGCCGATGGTCACCTACGACGAAGCGCGCGCCAACCGCACGAAGATTGACTGGAGCGCGTACACGCCGAAGAAGCCGAGCTTCATCGGCCGTCGCGTGATCCGCAACTACGATCTGGCCGAGCTGGCGAACTATATCGACTGGGGTCCGTTCTTCCAGACCTGGGACCTCGCGGGTCCGTATCCGGCGATCCTGAACGACGAGATCGTCGGCGAGTCGGCGCGGCGCGTGTTCTCCGACGGCAAGTCGATGCTCTCGCGCCTCATCCAGGGCCGCTGGCTGACGGCGAACGGCGTGATTTCGCTGCTGCCCGCGAACACGGTGAACGACGACGACATCGAGATCTACACCGACGAATCCCGCACGCAAGTGGCGATGACCTGGCGCAACCTGCGCCAGCAGAGCGTGCGTCCGGTGGTGGACGGCGTGATGCGTCCGAACCGCTCGCTTGCCGACTTCATCGCGCCGAAGGATTCGGGCGTGAAGGACTACATCGGCCTGTTCGCGGTGACGGCGGGCCTGGGCGTCGACAAAAAGGAACGACAGTTCGAGGCGGATCATGACGACTACAGCGCGATCATGCTGAAGGCGCTCGCCGACCGCTTCGCCGAAGCCTTCGCCGAAGCGCTGCACGCGCGCGTGCGGCGTGAACTGTGGGGCTATGCGCAGAACGAGGCGCTCGACAACGATGCGCTGATCGCCGAGAAGTATGTCGGCATCCGGCCGGCGCCGGGCTATCCGGCGTGCCCGGATCACCTCGTCAAGCGCGCCATGTTCGACGTGCTGCAGGCGGACGAGATCGGCATGGAGCTGACCGAATCGCTGGCGATGACGCCTGCCGCCAGCGTGTCCGGGTTCTATCTGGCGCATCCGGACAGCACGTATTTTTCGGTCGGCAAGATCGGCGACGATCAACTGGCGAGCTATGCGCAGCGCATGAACATGCCTTTAACCGAAGCCGAACGGGCGCTCGCGCCGCAGCGCTGAACTAGCGTCCCGCCGCGCGGCTGACCAGTCGGACTTGCACGCAGCGTGTGGCGAAAAACCATACGCGCGGCGTTATAAAGGGAAAAAGGCGCGAAAAAGCGGCAGGCTATCGGCGGGAAATTTTGTCTTTCCGTAGACTGTCGCTGCGATACGCCGTCACGACGACGGACACGCATACTTCGTCTCGGAGAAAGTCGCATGAAAAAGCTGACGTCCGCCGCCACCCTAGCGATCGCAGCCGCCGTTCTCGCGTCGAGTCCGGTTGCCTTCGCGCAGCCTGCCAGCAGCACGACCGCATCTTCGTATTCGCCGCCGCAGACCGAGCACAAGAAGAAGCCCAAGAAGCCGAGGAAGCCCAAGTCGGCGACCAACGGGCAGTCGCAGTAAGCCGGCATCGACGCGACGATAACCGTTCGACGCAGCAGAAGCACCCGTTGGAAAAAAACCCGCATCGTTCATCACGCGATGCGGGTTTTTCGCTTTCAGCGCATGAACAAGCGCTGAGTCAAACGCTGATAAGCGCGTTCAGACGCCCCAGAGAATATCTTTGCCGTCCTTCTGCGCGAGCCGCATCATGTCGAGGAACGGATACGCACGTTGCGCCAGTCCGATGGGAATTTCATGCGGCTCGTGGCCTTCCTCGCCTTCATGAAAGTGGCCGTCGTGCTCGGCGCGTTCTTTCCTGTCGCTGCTGACGGCGGCTTCGAGCTTCTCGATGGCCGAGGGCAAGTCCTCGTGCGTGATGACGCCGCGCTCCGTGAGCTGTTTCCCGATGATGCCGAGCAGGTATTCCGCCAGGTTCTCCAGCATCATGACGTCCGGTGCGGCGGGTGATTTGAATGTGATCAGCATGGCATGGTCCTTTGCTTTATGTTGGGTTATAGGCGGTTTGCAAGAAGGCGGTTTGCAAGCAGCGCGCCGATGAGCCGGTCTCCCTGACAACGTGACAACACCCTGATTCGACATATTAGCACCTGCTAAAATCCCCACTTCATCGGGTTAAAACCGGGCCAACTGCCGCTCCGCGCGTGACCGAAGGTTGCGCTGAGCGATGAACATGGCAAGCGGCGCCGCCCGCATCACGGATCGCGAACGCGCGGTTCGCCCGCGGTTCATTGTCACGACGCCGCACCCTTCCGGACCCGCTCCACTGGATCACTTTCAGCATGCTGCCCGCACACAAACACACTCTCGAAACGCTCCTCACCGACGCGGTCAAGCAGGTCGCGCAAGCCACCCAGGGCGCCAGCGAAGCGGCCTTCGTCGCGCCGGCCATCGTGCTCGAACGGCCGAAGGTCGCCGCGCACGGCGACGTCGCCTCGAACGTCGCGATGCAGCTCGCCAAGCCGTTGCGCGCCAATCCGCGCCAGCTTGCGCAGCAGATCGTCGATGCCTTGCTCGGCGCCGAGCTGGCCCAAGGGCTGGTCGAGAGCGCGGAAGTCGCGGGTCCCGGCTTCATCAATCTGCGTCTTGCCGCGACGGCGAAGCAAGCCGTGATCCCGGCCGTGCTGGATGAAGCCGCCGCCTATGGCCGCTCCACCCGCGACGCCGGCCGGCGCGTGCTGATCGAGTTCGTTTCGGCGAATCCCACCGGGCCGCTGCACGTCGGCCATGGCCGTCAGGCGGCGCTCGGCGACGCGCTCTCCAACCTGCTCGGCACGCAGGGTTACGACGTGCACCGCGAGTTCTACTACAACGACGCGGGCGTGCAGATCAACAATCTCGCCATCTCCACGCAGCTGCGCGCGCGCGGCCTCAAGCCGGGCGACGCGGAATGGCCAGACGCAGCCTACAACGGCGAGTACATCGCCGACATCGCGCGCGACTATCTGGCGGGCGAAACCGTCGCGGCGAAGGACGGCGATCCGGTGAAGGGCAAGGGCGACGTCGAAGACCTCGAAGCCATCCGTCACTTCGCGGTCGCGTATCTGCGTCACGAGCAGGACATGGATCTGACCGCGTTCGGCGTGAAGTTCGACCAGTTCTATCTGGAGTCGTCGCTGTACAAGGAAGGGCGCGTCGAGCAGACGGTCGCGGCGCTCATCGACGCCGGCAAGACCTACGAGCAGGACGGCGCGCTGTGGCTGCGCACCACCGACGACGGCGACGACAAGGACCGCGTCATGAAGAAGTCCGACGGCACCTATACGTACTTCGTGCCGGACGTCGCCTATCACGTGACCAAGTGGCAGCGCGGGTTCACGAAGGTCATCAACGTGCAGGGCTCGGACCATCACGGCACCATCGCGCGCGTGCGCGCGGGTCTGCAGGGACTGGGCGTCGGCATTCCGAAGGGCTATCCCGACTACGTGCTGCACAAGATGGTGACCGTCATGCGCGACGGCGAGGAAGTGAAGATCTCCAAGCGCGCGGGCAGCTATGTGACGGTGCGCGACCTGATCGAATGGTCCGGCGGTCTCGCGCCGGGCCACGAGACCGCGCCGGACCAGATCGACGAAGCCACGATCCGGCGCGGCCGCGACGCCGTGCGCTTCTTCCTGATCTCGCGCAAGGCAGACACCGAGTTCGTCTTCGACATCGATCTCGCGCTCAAGCAGAACGACGAGAATCCGGTCTACTACGTGCAGTACGCGCACGCGCGCATCTGCACGATCCTCAACGACTGGAAGGAACGCTACGCCGGCGACCTGTCGCAAGCCGCGCAAGCCGATCTCTCGCCGCTGTCGAGCGACCGCGCCATGGCCCTGCTCAACAAGCTCGCCGAGTACCCGGACATGCTCCAGCACGCGGCCCTCGAACTCGCGCCGCACGCGGTGGCCTTCTATCTGCGCGATCTCGCCGGCGAATTTCACTCGTTCTACAATGCGGAGCGCGTGCTCGTGGACGACGAGAAAGAACGCAGCGCGCGCATCGCGCTGCTGGCCGCCACCCGCCAGGTGCTCGAGAACGGTCTCGCGACGATCGGCGTCTCCGCTCCCCAAAAGATGTGATGTCTGCCGCCCCCGGCACCGCGCGCCCTGCGAAATCGGACTTTTCGGCGCGCGCGGACGGGAGGCTGGCGCGGATCGGTATTAAGCCACGGCTATAATCGTCGGCCAAACCAGAAGACTTTCTCGCAGGTGATCCAAACGATGGCAAAACCACGTCGCACGACCAGTCATTCCAAGCAGTCGAAGCAAACCGGGGGAACCTTCATCGGCATCGTGCTGGGGCTGATCGTCGGCCTGGCCATTGCTGTCATCGTCGCGCTGTACATCACCCGCGCGCCCACGCCGTTCGTCGCGAAGGTCGCGCCGCCGGCCTCGGACGCCAACTCCGCGCCCGCCGCTGCGCAGCCGTATGACCCGAACCGTCCGCTGCAAGGCAAGACGCCGGGCCAGCCGGTGCCGCAAGCCGCGCAGCCCACGCCGCCGAATACCGCGCCAGGCCAGACCAACAATCAGACGCAGTCGTCGGGCATGCTCGACGAACCGCAGATCGTCGAAGTGCCGCCCTCGGGCACGACCGATTCGAACCCGAAGGCCGCGAGCTCGGCCGCCGCGAAGAAGCCTGAGAACGCGCCGAACGCCACCAGCAACGCCGCCGCCACGCCGCCGAAGGGCGGTTCCGCACCGGCCACCGCCAAGACCACGCCGCCCGCGCCGGGCGACGTGAACACCGGCTACTTCCTGCAGGTCGGCGCGTACAAGACTCAGGCCGACGCCGAACAGCAGCGCGCGCGTCTTGGCTTCCAGGGTTTCGAATCGCGCGTCACGCAGCGCGATGCGGGCGGTGTGACGTACTATCGCGTGCGGATTGGTCCGTTCGCGAAGTTCGAGGACATGAACACGGCGCGCCAGCGTCTGTCCGATGCCGGCGTCGACACTGCGGTGATCCGTTTCTCGCGGCAGTAAGCATTGCATCGGGGTCGGGCGCCCGCGCCGTTGTTCATCCATGGCGTGGGCGAACGCGAGGATCGGCGGCGCCGGACTTCGCCCGAGCATGGTTTAAGCACGGCTTAAGCATCGTGTGTCCCACTTGAGGGCCTCTTTTTTTTAGCCTCCGCGACTCTTTTGCTTTCACTCTCCCATCATGAAAAAACTGTTTAGCGCGTTCGCCCTGTCCCTCGGCATTGCTGCCGCCTCGATGAGCGTCGCGAGTTCGGCCATGGCCGACCCCACCGCCGGCAAGGACTACTCCGTGCTGCAGGCGGCCCAGCCGGTCGGCGCACCCGCCGGCAAGGTGGAAGTCATCGAGTTCTTCTGGTACGGCTGCCCGCACTGCAACGAGTTCGAGCCGTATATCGAGGCATGGGAGAAGAAGCAAGGGCCGGACGTCGTGTTCAAGCGCGTGCCGGTGGCGTTCCGCGACGACTTCATCCCGCACTCGAAGATGTACCACGCGCTGGACGCACTGGGCGTCGCCGAGAAGGTCACGCCCGCCGTGTTCAACGAGATCCACGTGAAGAAGAACTACCTGCTGACGCCGCAGGCGCAGGCGGACTTCCTCGCCACGCAAGGCATCGACAAGAAGAAGTATCTGGACGCCTACAACTCGTTCTCGACGCAGAGCGCCATCCAGCGCGACAACAAGCTGTTGCAGGACTACAAGATCGACGGCGTGCCGACGGTCGTCGTGCAAGGCAAGTATGAAACCGGCCCGGCCATGACCAACAGCCTGCAAGGCACGACGCAGGTGATGGACTTCCTGGTCCAGCAAGTTCGCGACAAGAAGCTCTGATTCCCTCGTCAAGCACGCCGGTATGAATGCAGTTCGTCTGAAAGTCTTCATCACCGGCGCATCGAGCGGCATCGGCCAGGCGCTGGCCGAGCATTACGTGCGGCGCGGCGCCGTGGTCGGTCTGGTCGCCCGGCGCGCCGACTCCCTCGCGGCGTTCGCCGCCAGGTTCCCGCAAGCCTCCCTCTCGCTGTATCCCGTCGACGTGCGCGACGCCGCCGCGCTCGCCGATGCCGCACGCCGTTTCATCGACGAGCACGGCCCGGCGGACGTCGTCATCGCCAATGCCGGCGTGAGCCGCGGCGTACTGACCGGCGAAGGCGATCTCGACACCTTCCGCGCCGTGATGGACGTCAACTATTACGGCATGGTCGCGACCTTCGAGCCGTTCATCGCCTCGATGACGGCGGCGCGACACGGCACGCTCGTGGGCATTGCGAGCGTCGCGGGCGTGCGCGGACTGCCGGGCTCGGGCGCGTACAGCGCCTCCAAGGCCGCGGCGGCGAAGTATCTGGAGTCGCTGCGCGTGGAGATGCGCCCGCTCGGCGTGAGCGTCGTGACGATCGCGCCAGGCTACGTGCGCTCCGAAATGACCGCGCACAATCCCTATCCGATGCCCTTCCTCATGGATGCCGAGCGCTTCGCCGGGAAGGCTGCGCGGGCAATCGAGCGCGGCGTGCGTTATGCGACCTTCCCGTGGCAGATGCGCGTTGCCGGCATGCTGCTGCACGCGCTGCCGCGCTGGCTCTATGACAGGCTCTTCGAACGCGCGCCACGCAAGCCGCGCACGCCGCGTATCCACGAGTCATAAAAAAACCGGCTGCGCCCACACGCAGCCGGTTTCGCTTCAAGCGCGCGCCGGCAATCAGAACGCCACGAACGCCGCGCCGTTCGACACCTCATACCCCACATAGACGTGGCGGCCGAAGAAGAACGGCAGGCCGAAGTCGAACATGTTGGTCAGACCCAATTGGCCGCCGAGGCTGTCGAACGCGTACTTCGAGCCATCCGCCGTCAGCGTGCGCGCGCTGACGAGCTGGAACGGCACGATCGCGGCATTGCCTTCGCTGCCGGCGATCTTCGCCGACAGCGATTGCTCCGAACCCGGACAGTAGAACGCGTTGTCATTCGAGCACAACGTGTAGGTGTCCGGGAAGAAGTTGCCGTTCGATCCGGAATCGAAGAAGGTCGCGAGGGTGTTGCCCTTGTAGATGCCGGTCAGGTTGCCGTACTGGTCGGTACCGTACTTCGTCACGCCCGTGAGCGCATTGTTGCTTTGCGTCCCTATGCCGAATATCAGCACGCCGGTCGCGCTGGTTGCGCCGCCGTCGGGCACTGGCGGCAACTGCACGATCACGCCGTTGTTGTCGGCCGCGAACCGGGTGACGGGATTGGTGACCTGCTGCGCCACCGGCACCGTGGTGCCCGTGCAGTTCGCGCCGTTGCTGCACGAGTAGTACATCTGGTTGAGCGCCGACGTCGTGCACAGGCTGCCGCAATCCGCCGCCTGCGGCCCGACGCCGAGAATGCCGTTCGCGCCGATCTGATCCGTCGAGTTCTCGTCGTTGCCGGACGGGCAGCCGTTGTCGCCCGTCGGCGCGCTCGATGCGCTGAGGTCGCCGATGATCTGCACCGGCACGTTCGACGCCACTTCGGAGCCGATCTTCACGTCGGCCGTGCGGACCGTGCCCCAGGTATAGCCGTCCGCGAAGCCCGCGCATTCCGCGAGCTGGCCGCCATTCGCCGCGGCCACGCCCGGCAGGCTCGTGATGACCGACTGCGCGGCTGAGCCGAGCAGACGCAAGCCATACGATGCGGTATCCACCTGGATGTTGTTGATCGTCTGGCACACCGTGGTGCCGGGTGCGCAGACGGTGACCGAGACATTCGGAATGTTGACGAAGCCGGCCACGCCCGAATTGACGTTGATCGGCACGGCGTTGGTGCCGTTGGGCTGGATGGGCTGGGCCGTCGCCGTGCTGGTGGGGGTGCTGCCGCCGCCCGATCCGCCGCCTCCGGACGAGCCACCGTTGTTCGAGCTGGAGTTGTTGTCGCTGCCGCCGCCGCAGGCTGCCAGCATGATCGAAAGGAACAACGCGCTCATCCAGCGGACGAAGCCGCCGGCGCGTTGCAGGTTGAGGGCGGGAAAGCCGAGTGTCGTGCGCTGCATGCCGGTATCTCCCGTCGTCTACTGGATGTCGCTGGCGTTGACGCCGGCGGGCAAGGATTGCGGCAGATACGCACGGCCCTGGAAGGCGCCCATGTGACCGCCGGACTCCACGACCAGACCGCTGCCTTGCACGCTCACCGGCCCCCGGCCGCCGCGCGCGGCCCGTTGTGCCTTCAGGCCTTGCTGGTACTGGGGAAAGTAGCTGCCGAGCAGCGAGACGAGGTCGGGCATGCGCGGCCCTTTCCAGGCGATGCCGAACACCACATCTTGCGCCGTCAGATATTCGTCGATCGTGGTGCCGCTCGGGAGCAACGTGGACCGCACGGTGTAACCGGCTGATGAACTCGAAGATGCGCCGCTCGCGGTGGCCGCGCGCGCGACCACCTGCGCGGTGGGAGACGTGGCGCCTTGCGGCTTGGGCATCGGCGCGCCGCCGAGTACGGCATAGGCGGGTGCGGCTGTCCATACGCACAGCGCGCCGACCGCGCCAGCCAATACCTTCGTCAGACGCCCATGACGGGTTTGTTTCGATGCCTTCACTGGGCCTCCTGTCGGATTTTCCGGCCTGCCGCCCTCTCAGAAGCGACTGGCCTTGTGACAATAGAGTGACTGATGCGCCACTGTTTTTTCACGCCCAGACTTGCGACGTGACTACCGTCAGTATGCCAGCCGGGAGGAACAGGCCTAGCGTTCGCGGACGCGCACAATAAAAAACGCGGAGCGCAATGACATGCGCTCCGCGTTATCGCAAGGACCGGGCCTGTCGGACCGATGCCCCGCAAAAGACCGTCAGAAGCCGAGGCTGGCCAGCAGATCGTCCACTTGCGACTGATCCTGCACGACGTCGCTGCGCCCTTCCGGGTTGATCTGCGGCCCGTTGAGGAGCCCTTCCGGACTGCCGCTCGCCGACGACATCAATGCCGCCGCCGATGCCGCGAACTGCTCGCGGCGCTCGGGCGCGATGTTTTCGAGCAGCACGCCCAGCAATTGTTGCTCGATCAGATACACGACGTCCGTGATCTTCTTGATCACCTGACCGGTGAGATCCTGGAAATCCTGCGCGAGCATGATTTCCAGCAATTGCGCGTTGGTTGCCTGCGTGCGTTCCGGCACGCTCTGCAGGAACGTGCGGGTTTCCGCGAGCAGCGCGCCCGCTTCGGCCTGGGCGAGCGGCGCCTCGTACCAGCGAGCCCAGCGCGCGTCGAGCGCCTGGGCTTCGCCCTGCATCGCTTCCTGCATCGGCTTGGCGAGCTCGATGGCGTTGAGCGCGCGCTCGGCGGCCTGTTCGGTCATCGTCGCGACGTACTTGAGGCGGTCGCGCGCGTCGGGCACGGCCTGCGCCGCGGCTTCGACCTGCTTGTCGAGACCGAGCTCGCGCATCGAGTCGCGCAGTGTGCGCGTCAGCTGGCCGATGCGCGCGAGAATGCGGTCGCTCGACGCGTCGCCCTCGGCTTCGGCCGCGGAGGCGACCGCGGCGGCCAGTTCAGTGGTCAGATCGTTCACGATCAGCTCCCCGCTTTAGCCATCTTCTCGAGAATCTTGGTCAGCTTCTCGTCGAGCGTCGCGGCGGTGAAGGGCTTCACCACATAACCGTTCGCGCCGGCCTGGGCCGCCGCGATGATGTTCTCCTTCTTCGACTCGGCGGTGACCATCAGCACCGGCAGATGCGCGAGCGCCGCGTCGGCGCGGATCTGCTGCAGCATCGCCAGGCCGTCGAGGTTCGGCATGTTCCAGTCGGTGATCACGAAGTCGAAGCCGCCGCCGCGCAGACGCGCAAGACCGGCCGCGCCGTCTTCGGCTTCATCGACGTTCCCGTAACCCAGCTCCTTGAGCAGGTTACGCACGATACGGCGCATCGTCGGAAAATCGTCGACGACGAGGATCTTCATGTTCTTGTCCATCATTACTCCCGTGTGTTCTCAATGCGGCTGCGCCGCTCAATCCAAAAAACTCAGACGCGCTGCACGCGTTCGCCCATCGAGGCGAGCCGCGCCATGACGCGGCGGCTCATTTCCGTCAGCGGCGCGACTTCGCTCGCGCCACCCATTGCAATTGCTTCGCGCGGCATGCCGAACACCACGCAACTCGCTTCGTCCTGTGCCAGCGTGTACGCGCCCGCCTGCTGCATCTCGAGCAGACCGGCGGCGCCGTCGCGGCCCATGCCGGTCAGGATCACGCCGATCGCGTTCTTGCCCGCGTGCTGCGCCGCCGAATGGAACAGCACGTCGACCGATGGCCGGTGCCGGTTCACCGGCGGCGCATCCGAGAGATGCGCGACGTAGTTCGCGCCGCTGCGCGCAAGCACGAGGTGCGCATGACCCGGTGCGATGTACGCATGGCCCGGCAACACGCGCTCGCCGTGTTCCGCTTCCTTCACGGTGATGCGGCACAGGCCGTTCAGACGCTGCGCGAACGACTTCGTGAAACCCGGCGGCATGTGCTGCGCGATCATGACCGCGGGCGCGTCGGGCGGCAGCGGCGTCAGCACTTCGCGGATCGCCTCGGTGCCGCCCGTCGAGGCGCCGACGATCACGAGCTTTTCCGTCGAGACAAGCGGATTGTTGAAATGCGGCGCCGGCTTGTGCGGGCTCGCCTGCGCCGGCGCGCTCGCCGGATGCGCGTGCTGCCTGACGCGTGCGCGCGACGCGGCGCGGATCTTGTCGGCGAGTTTCTCGGCATAGTCGAGCATGCCGTCGCGAATGCCGACCTTCGGCTTCGTGACGAAATCGACCGCGCCGAGTTCGAGTGCGCGCAGCGTGATCTCGTTGCCGCGCTCCGTCAGCGACGACACCATCACGACCGGCATCGGCCGCAGGCGCATCAGCTTCTCGAGGAAATCGAGACCGTCCATGCGCGGCATTTCGACGTCGAGCGTCAGCACGTCCGGGTTATGCAGCTTGATGAGTTCGCGCGCGACGAGCGGGTCCGGCGCGGTTGCGCACACCTGCATGTCGGGTTGCGAATTGATGATCTCGGTCATCAGGCTGCGCACGAGCGCGGAGTCATCGACGCACAGCACCTTGATCTTCGGCGCAGCGGATGTTTTTGCGGGGATCGCGTGATTCAGGCTCATGCTTCCTCCGGCGTTTTCGCGCCGCGCAGGCTGCGGGCCGCATTGCCGAACAGTTCCACGCGCGGCTTCGCGAGCGTGCTTGCCGAAGTGGTAAAGAGTTCGACGCGCGGTTTGGCAGCGCCGGCATTCGACTGGAACAGTTCGACACGGGCACGCGCCCGGGCGAGCCGTTCGGCGCGCTCTTCCGGCGTGCGCTGCACCAGCGCCTGCTCGCGCTCGACCACGACGGGGTCGTGCTGCGTCTTCAGTTTCTTGACCATGACCTGACCCGAACGCGGCATGAACGCGACCTTGCGCGGATGCATGCCCTGCAGGTCTTCCGCCACGATGCGGATCTTTTCCAGCGCGAGGTAGCGGCGCACGAACTCCGAGTTGCGGTCGCCAATGTTGATCGTGGTCATGCCCGCGAGCACCGCGCCGCCGCCGAACACCTTCGCCTCGAAACGCTCGCGCCGCCCGCCCCGCTTGATGAGTTCGTTGATGAGCACTTCCATCGCGTAGGCGCCGTAACGCATCGAATCGGAAGACGCATGCGATGCATCGGAACCGTCGTCGGGCAGCATGAAATGATTCATGCCGCCGATGCCCGCCGTGCGGTCGTTGATGCACGCCGCCACGCACGAGCCGAGCACGGTGACGAGGACCATGTCCTCGCTCGTCATGTAGAACTCGTTGGGCAGCAGCTTGACGCCCGGCTTCTTGAAGTGATTGTCGTAATAGAGATTCGACGCGATCGGCAGTCCGCTCATGCCGCCTCTCCCGCCAGCGCGCGTGCGCTCTTCGACGCCGTGCCCGGTTTGGCGTCGCGCGCCAGTTCGTACACGGTCTGGCCGCGCAGCCTGAAGGCCTGCGACACATACGTGAAGTTCTCCGAATGCCCCGCAAACAGCAGCGCACCCGGTTTCATCAAGGGCTCGAAGCGCGACAGCACCTGGCCTTGCGTCGGCTTGTCGAAGTAGATCATCACGTTGCGGCAGAAGATGACGTCGAACGGGCCTTTCACATCGTAGCGCGCATCGGTCAGGTTCACGCGGCCGAAGTTCACCATCGCGCGCAGCTCGGGACGCACCTTCACGAGGCCCCCATGCGAACCCGTGCCCTTCAGGAAGAAGCGCTTCAGGCGCTCGACCGGCATTGCCTTGACCTGGTCCAGCGAATACACGCCCGCATCTGCCTTGGCCAGCACCTGGCTGTCGATGTCGCTTGCGAACACCGTGCATTGGCGCGCTGCGTGTTCGCCCAGCGCTTCGACCAGCGTCATCGCGATCGAATACGGCTCCTCGCCGGTGGACGCCGCCGAGCACCACACCGAGAACGGCTGCGGCCGGCGCTTGACGAACTCGGACAGGATCGGAAAGTGATGCGACTCGCGGAAGAACGCGGTGAGGTTCGTGGTCAGCGCATTGACGAAGGCTTCCCACTCGGCGTTGTCCTCGTGGGTTTCGAGGCGGTCGAGATAATGCTTGAACGTGTCGATGCCGCACGCCCGCAGACGGCGCGCGAGACGGCTGTAGGCCATGTCGCGCTTGTGGTCCGAGAGCGAGATGCCCGCGCGCCGGTGAATCAGCTCGCGGATGCGGGCGAAGTCCGCCGCCGTGAATTCGAAATCGCGCTCGACTTCGCCGCGCACAGGGGCAGGCAAATCGAGGCGCGGGTTGCGCGTGGCCGTCATGATGATTCGTGCTTCCCCGGCATCGCTGCCGATGCCTGATGTGGCGTGTCCGTCGCGCTCGCAAACCGCGTGGCGTGCGAAGACCCTGCGCCCGCGCGACGTCCTGGCATTCCGAAGAAACGCTGCTCGTCGATGGTGTCGCGCGCTGCCTGCATGGTCGTTCCGTTTCGCACTTGATTGAATGAAGGCTTGGATGAAGGCTTAGAAGGTTTCCCAGTCGCCGTCGTCGGCGGTCGCCGCCTTGACGCGCGGCGCGGGCATTGCTGCCGGTACGCTTTTGCGCGGCGCGGGAGCGGCCACTTTCTTCGCCGGTTCCTTCGCAGCTACCTTCGCAACTTCCTTGATAACGGCCGCTTCCGTCACGACGTTAGGCTCCGCCACAACTTTCGCGGAGTGGGACGGCTTCGACGGCTTGAACGCGGTCTTTGCAACAGCGGGCCGAGCCGGCGTCGGCTCGATGCGCGCAGCCGGCGTGAGCCGGGCGGCGGCCGTCGTGGCGCTGCCGCGCACGGGCGCGGCGCCCTCGACACGCCATTGCGCGACAACGCCCTTCAACTGACGCGTCTGCTCTTCGAGCGACGCGGCAGCAGCCGCCGCCTGCTCGACGAGCGCGGCGTTCTGCTGAGTCACGCTGTCCATCTGCGTGACGGCGCGGTTGACCTGCTCGATGCCGTCGGACTGTTCCTCCGACGCCGCGCTGATCTCGCCCATGATGTCGGTCACGCGGCGCACGGCCTGCACGATCTCGCCCATCGTGGCGCCGGCACGCGCCACGAGTTCCGTGCCGCTATCCACCTTGGCCGACGAGTCGCCGATCAGCGCCTTGATCTCCTTGGCCGCCGCCGCGCTGCGCTGCGCGAGCGAACGCACTTCGCCCGCGACCACCGCGAAACCGCGGCCTTCCTCGCCGGCGCGCGCCGCTTCCACGGCCGCGTTCAATGCAAGAATGTTGGTCTGGAACGCGATGCCCTCGATCACGCCGATGATGTCGACGACCTTGCTCGAACTCGACGCGATCGCATGCATGGTGTCGACGACCTGCTCGACCACCTCGCCGCCGCGCGATGCGATATCCGATGCATTCACCGCCAGCTGGCTCGCCTGGCGTGCGTTGTCGGCGTTCTGCTTCACCGTGCTGGTGAGCTGTTCCATGCTCGACGCCGTTTCCTGCAGCGATGCCGCCTGCTCTTCCGTGCGTTGTGAAAGATCCGTGTTGCCGCTCGCGATTTCGTGCGCGCCGACATCGATCGATTCCGCACCGCGATGCACCGCGCCCACCATCGTGGTCAGGTTGCCGCGCATGCGTTCGATGCCCGCGAACAGGCGGCCGATCTCATTGCCCTGGTCGCTGTGCGCGGTGTGCGTGAGGTCGCCGTTCGAGATGCGGTCGAAATGCTCGACCGCCTCGTTGATCGGCTTGACGATCAGGCTCGCCAGCGCCATGCGCGTGCCGATCAGCATCAGCACCGCCAGCGCAAGCACCGCGCCGATCGTCACGTTGAGCGCGGCGACATGCGACGCCGTGCTCGCACGCGCGCTTTCGGCATGATCCTGCTGCGCGGCGACGGCAGTCGTCACGGCCTGGTCGAAGGCGACGAACATCGGGCTGATCTTCGTGTCGGCGATCGCGTGATACGCGGCCATGTCCTTGGCGCGGATCGCGGCGAACTCCGGCTCCACGCCCGTCTTGAGCAGCGCGTCGTGCTGCGTGACGAGCGCGTCGAGAATGTCCTTCGGCAGCGTCGGCTTCGACGTGTCGAGATAGAGCTTCCAGTTCTCGTTGCTTTTGCCGAGCAGATACTGGCCGCGTTCGATTGCCTTCTGCGCTTCCGCATCGTTACCCGCTTCAGCGAGCGAACGCACGCGGTCGAGCGTGACGCGCGAGCGCAGCAGATACGACGAGGTTTCGGACAGCGCGCGCATCGCGGTCATGTCCTGCTGCGCGAGCGACGTGAGCGCGGAGTTCGCAGCGTTGAGACCGGTGAGCGCGAGCGCGCCGATCACCGCCGCGCAGCCGGCGAACAGGAGACCGACGAGCGTGAGCGTCGTGCGGATCGACAACTTCTTCAGCATGGCTTCGTTCCTGCTTGGCTAAGTGCGTTTCATGCGCCGACGGCGTCGATCAATTCCATCTCGCGGCTCGTCATGAGCTTCTCGATGTCCATCAGGATCAGCATGCGGCCCTCGACGGTGCCGAGGCCCGTCAGGTATTCGGTGGCCAGCGTGCCGCCGAATTCCGGCGCGGGCATCACCTGTTCTGCCGTGAGCGTGAGCACGTCGGAGACGCCGTCCACCACCATGCCCACCACGCGATGCGCGACGTTCAGGATGATCACGACGGTCTGGTTGTCGTAGTCGACCCGGCCGAGGTTGAACTTGATGCGCATGTCGACGATCGGCACGATGATGCCGCGCAGGTTGATCACGCCCTTGATGAAGGCGGGCGCGTTGGCGATGCGCGTGACGTTGTCGTAGCCGCGGATCTCCTGCACCTTGAGAATGTCGATGCCGTATTCCTCGGCGCCGAGCGTGAAGACGAGGAATTCCTGTCCGGCGGCTTCGGCCTGTTGCGCGTCGCGGCGCATGGCGCTCGACGGCGCTGCGTTGATCGATTGAATGTCTGCCACGAGAGCTCCCTGTGTCTTTCGTCTGGTCGGGTAGTGTTAATGTGCGTGCGCGCCGTGCTGGACGCGCGACTCGCGATTGAGCGCGGCCACGTCGACAATCAGCGCGACGCTGCCGTCGCCCAGGATGGTCGCCGCGGAAATGCCGTGCACCTTGCGGTAATTCGTTTCGAGGTTCTTGACCACCACCTGCTGCTGGCCGACGAGTTCGTCGATCAGCATCGCGAAGCGGCGTCCTTCCGTCTGCATGATGGTGACGATGCCCTGGGTCGGTTCGGTGCGCGCGCCTTCGACGTCGAACACACTGTGCAGCGCGACCAGCGGCAGGTATTCGCCGCGCACGCGCACCACGCGTTCGCCGTTGGCGACCGTGTAGATGTCCTCGGCCACCGGCTGCAGCGACTCCATCACGAAGTTGAGCGGCAGGATGAAGATCTCGTTGCCCACCTTGACCGACATGCCGTCGAGGATCGCGAGCGTGAGCGGCAGCACGATCTTCGTCGTCGTGCCCGCGCCCTGGCGCGAGCTGATCTCGACGTGACCGCCCATCGACTGGATGTTGCGCTTGACCACATCCATGCCGACGCCCCGGCCGGAGATGTCCGTCACCTGTTCGGCGGTCGAGAAGCCCGGCATGAAGATGAGTTGCCAGACTTCTTCGTCGCTCATCGATTCGGACACTTGCATGCCCTGCTTCTGCGCCTTCGCGAGAATCTTGTCGCGGCGCAGGCCGGCGCCGTCGTCGCTCACTTCGATCACGATATTGCCGCCGTGATGCGCCGCCGACAGCACGAGCTGGCCGGTCGCGGACTTGCCCGCCGCACGGCGCGCTTCCATGGTTTCGATGCCATGGTCGAGCGAGTTGCGCACGAGGTGCGTGAGCGGATCGATGATGCGTTCGATCAGGCTCTTGTCGAGTTCGGTCGCCTGACCGAACGTGACGAGTTCCACTTCCTTGCCGAGCTTGCCGGCAATGTCGCGCACGAGGCGCGGGAAGCGGCTGAATACGTAATCCATCGGCATCATGCGGATGGACATGACGGCCTCTTGCAGGTCGCGCGCGTTGCGCTCGAGCTGCGCCATGCCGTTGAACAGACGGTCGTGCAAGGCGGGATCGAAGGTGCTGGTGGTTTCCGCGAGCATGGCCTGCGTAATCACGAGTTCGCCCACCAGGTTGATGAGCTGATCGACCTTTTCCACGCCGACGCGAATCGAGCTGCCTTCCGCCGATGCGGCGGCTTGCGGCCGCGCCTTTTTCTCGGCGTCGCCCGTTGCGGCCCTGGACGGCTGGGCGGCGGGCTGTCCCGCCGCCGTTGCCGCTTCTTGTGGTACTGCTTCGTGAGCGGCCACGGATGCAGGCGACGGTTCCGCCTGCGATTGCTTCTGCTCTTCCTGTAGCGTGGGTTGCACCGCGTGCGGCGCGGCCGCTGCCGGCTGCGCCTCGATGGCTTGCGCCGCGCCGTCGCCCCGGCCGATCGTGATCTGCGTTTCATCGATCACGAAGCAGCACACGGCGACGATATCGTCGGCGGGAACGTCCGAGTCGAGCCATACGACGTACTCGGCATCCGCCTTCTGTTCCCCGACGATGCTTCCCAGATTCCCCAACTCCTCGATCAGAGTCGTCAGGTCCTTCTCGCCCACCCCCCGTAGCGTAATTTTCAGGTGGGGTCCAACTTCCGCGCGCGGCGCGCCGGTGTGTCCCGGCGTCGCATCAGCGACGGTTCCTGCATGTGTGACGCCGTTGCTGCTGTCGGCGAGTTCGAACGCGCCGTCCCAGTTGCCGTCGTCTTCGAGAATGTCCATGGCCTGCGCCAGCACGTGCGCGGGCGGTGCGTTCGGCCCGTCGTACGCCGGCGCTGCGGCCTCGTTGTGCTCGGCGCCCGGCAACGCGGGCGGCTCGATGTGCGCCGCGACCGGCGCTACGGCCGCTACCGGCGCCACGCTGGTTTCCGCGCTCTCGTTCTTCAGGCGCTCGAGCTTCGCGCAGATCGCCGACGCCGCGGCGGCATCCGGCTCCTCGCTTGCGCGGTAGGCCGCGAGCTGATCGGAGAGCACGTCCTTGGTCGCCAGGAAGGTGTCGATCATGTCGCGGCGCAGAACGAGCTCGTTGTTGCGCGCGCGATCCAGCAGCGATTCGAGGATGTGCGTGGTTTCGGTGAGCGCGGTGAAGCCGAAGGTCGCCGCGCCGCCCTTGATGGAATGCGCCGCGCGGAAAATCGCCGCGAGGTCTTCCGGATCCGGATTCGCGATGTCGAGAACGAGCAGCAGTTGCTCCATCTGCGCGAGCAGTTCATCGGCTTCGTCGAAGAACGTCTGATAGAACTGGGTAATGTCGAGTGTCATGCTTGAGTCACCGCTGGAATGCTGTTCAATCGGCGCCGTGCTGCGCGCGTTTCAATGCTGTTTTTTGCGACGTTTTCAGTGCTGCGCGTCTTCCGAGAGCGCGGCGACCAGTTCGGTCAGCAAGTCCGGATCGAGCGGCTTCTCGATCCAGCCCGTCGCGCCCGCGCTGCGCGCCGCGTTCTTGAACGGTTCGCCGTCTTCGGTCGTGAGCACCAGGATCGGCGTCGCGCGGTACGCGTGGTTCGCGCGCAAGGCCATGATGAGATCGAGCCCGCTCTTGCCCGGCATGTGATGGTCGGTCAGCACGAGATCGAAGCGCTCGGCGAGCGCGCATTCCAACCCTTCGTCGCCGTCGGACGCGACCGTCACTGCGTAGCCGGCCACCGCCAGCGTCGCCGAGATGATTTGCCGCATCGCGGCCGAGTCATCGATTGCCAGAATGTTCTTGATCATGTTTGTCTCTTGCCGTTGCCGTGTTGACGGTCGAAACGGGTCCGGTCTTGAGGCTGTTTTTGAGGCTGTTTTTGAGGCTGTTTTTGAGGCTGTTCTTTGAGGCCGCTTTATCACGGGCTCATGCGCTCAATGCGCCGCGCTTCTCGCCGCGATGCCTGGAATCAGTTGCCCGAGCGTCGTCGGCGCTCCGTTCGCGTCCGTGCCGTTGTCGAGCGTCGCGCCCGCGCCGCCGTCGTCGCGCAGCATCGCCAGTTCCGTCTTGCGATTGAGCACGATGACGCTGATGCGCCGGTTCTCCGGATCGAACGGATCCTTCTTGTTCAGGTTTTGCGTGGACGCGAGACCCAGCACGCGCATCACCTTGACTTCGTCCATGCCGCCCGCGACCAGCTCGCGACGCGATGCGTTCGCGCGATCCGCCGACAGCTCCCAGTTGCTGTAGCCCTTCTCGCCGCCGGCGTATTTCACGGCGTCGGTGTGGCCCTGCACGACGATGCGGTTCGGCACGTCGTTCAGCGTCCGGCCGATCTCGCGCAGGATGTCGCGCATGTAGGGCTGCACGGCGTTGCTGGAGAGCGCGAACATCGGGCGCTTCTGCGTATCGACGATCTCGATGCGCAAGCCCTGCTGCGTCGCTTCGATGCGGATCTGCTGCTTGAACTGGCGCAAGGTCGGATTGGCTTCGATGGCGGCCATCAGCTTGACCTGCAGATCGTGCAGGCGCGCCTGCTCGCGGCGTTCGAGCTCGCCCTGCGCGGCCTTGAGGAGTTCTTCGTCGGTCGTGGATGATGCGCGCTGCGCGAGCCGCGTGCTGCCTTCCGAGCGGCGCGCGGCGCCCGGCTCTTCGCTGGAGATGTCGCGGCCGCCGCCCATCAGGATGCTGTTGTCCATGCCGACGGTCTTGCCGCCGACCATCGCCGCCTTGAGCGGCATGTTGAAGTATTCGGCGATGCCGCGGCGCTGCACGGGCGAGGTCGAGGAGAGCAGCCACATGAGCAGGAAGAACGCCATCATCGCGGTCATGAAGTCCGCATAGGCGAGTTTCCAGGCGCCGCCGTGATGACCCTTGGCACCCTTGCCGACGACGCGCTTGATGAAGATGGGACGTTCGCTGTCGTTGCTCATGGCTGTGTCCTGACCGAGGGATCGTGCGCGAAGCGAGGCATCACTTCGCCTTGACCCGGCGCACGTGTTCCTCGAGTTCGGCGAACGACGGACGTTCGGTCGAGAACAGCACCTTGCGGCCGAACTCCACCGCGATCGCGGGCGCGTAGCCGTTCAGGCTCGCGAGGATCGTGACCTTGATGCACTGGAACATCTTGGTCTGCTCGGCCACGCGCTGCTCGGCCACGTTGGCGAGCGGCCCGATGAAACCATAGGAAAGGAGAATGCCGAGGAAGGTGCCGACCAGCGCCTGCGCGATCATCTCGCCGAGAATGGCGGGCGGCTGGTCCGCGGAGGCCATGGTGTGCACCACGCCCATGACGGCCGCGACGATGCCGAACGCCGGCATCGCGTCGCCGACCTTGGTCAGCGCGTGCGCGGGGGCTTCGCCCTCGACGTGATGCGTTTCGATTTCCTCGTCCATGAGGCTTTCGATTTCGAACGCATTCATGTTGCCGCTGACCATGAGACGCAGGTAATCGGTCAGGAATTCGACGATGTGGTGATCCGCGAGAATTTGCGGGTACTGGCTGAAGACCGGGCTCTTGGAGGGATCCTCGATGTCGCCCTCGAGCGCCAGCGTGCCTTCCTTGCGGGCCTTCGCGAGCAGCACGTAGAGCAGGCCCATCAGCTCCATGTACATGCCCTTGTTGTACTTCGCGCCCTTGAAGAGCGTCGGGAGGACCTGGATGGTCGCCTTGATGGTCTTGACGTTGTTGCCGAGGATGAACGCGCCGACGCCCGCGCCCACGATCATCAGAATCTCGACGGGCTGCATGAGCGCGCCGAGGTGTCCGCCTTCGATGGCATAGCCGCCGAACACGGACAGCAATGTGACGAGCGCTCCAACAAAAATCAGCACAGTCGAGTCCTCACGTTTTTGATGCGGTAAGACCGCCGTTAGGTGGTTTACGGCACTCGACTGGAAAACTTTGATGGCATGTCCGCGCCGCCGGCAAACGTTGCAATCCGCGCCGCAGAACGGGCCCGGGCGTGTGCGGCGTCAGGCCGCAAGGCTCCGCGCCGGCTCCGCCGCCGCGGCCGCTGCCAGCGTCTTGCGCGTCTTGCCGGCGCGCGACGGCGGCTGGCACAGGCCGCACACGTAGCCCGCGCGCAGTTCGTATGCATGCGCGACGAAACGTCCGCCGCAGCGGGTGCACGCGTTGGTCTGGAGCATGCCGGATTCGAAATAGCGCACCAGGGTCCAGGCGCGCGTGAGCGACAGCACGGGTTCGTCGCCGTAGAGGGCGGCGTGTTCGAGGTAGAGCCGGTAACTTTTCACGATCGCCTGGATCGTGCTCTGCGTGCCGTCGGCGCCGCCGTGTTCATGGATGAAACGATAGATGCCGTGGAACAGCGACGAATGGATGTTCGGCTGCCAGGTCATGAACCAGTCGGTCGAGAACGGCAGCATGCCCTTCGGCGGCGAAGCGCCCTTCAGTTCCTTGTAGAGCTTGATGAGCCGGTCACGCGACAGGGTCGTCTCCGCTTCGAGCAATTGCAGGCGCGCGCCCAGCTCGATCAGTTCGATCGCGAGCGTGATCTCGCGGACTTCCGCCACTACGCTTCTGGTTGCCATCGGCCGTCCGCTTCGTGCGTCAGCCGATCTGCGCGACAGGACTGTCGGCCAGCAGGATCGCCGCATGCGCCTGCGTGAGCGCCGCGCTCTTGTCCTTGTCGGCCAGCGACGAGAGGATGGTGTGGTCGTCGAAGCGGAAACGGCACAGCAGATGGCTCGACGACGCCACTTTCACGGCCTGCGCGAGCGTCAGCGAGGACAGCACCTGCGCCACCTGCTCGGACAGGCCGAGCCGGTACATCGCCGAGACGCGGTCTTCCTGCAGAAGCCGCTGGGCGAGAAGCACATACGACAGATTCACCTCGCGGATTTCCACGAGCGTACTCGTAGCGCTGTTCGTCATTTTTTCCCCGAATCGTTACGTGGCTGGTCAGGCCGGCGGGGGAACGTTTGCTCGGTTCGCTGCAGACGCGACGAAACCGGCCCCGCACGTGTTCTCTTGTGCCAGACGATTGTCGCCGATGCTCGAAGGCGCGGCTGTCGGAGAACGTGTCCGAAGCATCGCAGGATTTCAAGGAGGTTGTGTGTAGGAATTTTTCCTACACGGCGCGGAAACGGGTCGCAACGCACCTGTGGATGCAAGAACCGGATATCGGCAGCGATTCGTCTGACTTAATGGAGGTTTGACAAGTCTAAGCGCCGCGAACGCGTGCCAGTGGCGTCCGAACGTGCGGTTCGGCGCCCGGGAACGCTGCATGCTCAATACTGCCGCGCGGTCATTTTTCCAGATGTGTGATTCGTCTACATTGCTGACAACACTGCAATTTCTGACTTCGTAACAGCGATTGTTTCGCGCTGTAACAACGATAAGCGATTGAAAAATGACGTGAAATGCCGCTCTCGATCCCGATAATGAGCAGTAAGGGATAACCCGGTCGCGATGTAATCTTCATCTCCGGGCCGATCTCGGGCGGCGTCTTACCTGCGCGGCCCGCCCGAAATGGCATGTGTTGAGCGCTCGACCGGAGCGTGACTGCGATGCCTTAAATGACGCCTTCACCGGCATGGGACCCGAGCCTGACGCGAAAGCGCCCGCTCTGCCCGAAACAGGAGAGTCACGTTATGCGAATCGCACAAATTGCACCGTTGCACGAAGCAGTTCCCCCGAAGTTCTACGGCGGCACTGAGCGGGTAGTGTCGTACCTGACCGACGCACTCGTCGATCTGGGCCACGACGTCACCTTGTTCGCCAGCGGCGATTCGCAAACCAAGGCGACCCTGGAAGCCGCATGGCCGCGCGCCCTGCGTCTGGATCCGACAATCCGCGACGCTCTCGCGCCGCACATGCTGCTGCTCGAAACCGTCCGCCGCCGCGCGCACGAGTTCGACGTGCTGCATTTCCACCTTGATTACATGCCGTTCCCGCTGTTCACGCAGTTGGACACGCCGTTCGTGACGACGCTGCACGGCCGTCTCGACCTGCCAGAACTGCAGCCGATCTTCAACACGTTCACGAAGGCGAACGTGATTTCAATCTCCGACAACCAGCGCGGACCGTTGCCGCAGGCCAACTGGCTGAACACGGTGTATCACGGTCTGCCGAATGAACTGCTGACGCCGCAAACGAGCAAGAAGCCGGAATACCTGGCGTTCCTCGGCCGTATTTGCCCGGAAAAGCGTGCTGATCTGGCCATCAAGATCGCGGCGCAAAGCGGCCTGCCGCTGAAGATCGCCGCCAAGGTGGACAAGGTCGACCAGGAGTATTTCAAGACCACGATCGAGCCGCTGCTGTCGCATGCGGACGTCGAGTTCATCGGTGAGATCAACGAAGCGCAGAAGCCGGATTTCCTGTCGGGCGCCAAGGCCCTGCTGTTTCCGATCGACTGGAACGAGCCGTTTGGCCTGGTGATGATCGAATCGATGGCTTGCGGCACGCCGGTGATCGCGTTCAATCGCGGTTCGGTGCCCGAGGTGATCGACCATGGCGTGACCGGCTTCATCTGCGAGGACGTGCAAGGTGCCGTGGGCGCGTTGCAGCGTCTGGACGAACTCTCGCGCACCGAGATTCGCGCGCAGTTCGAACGCCGCTTCAGCGCGCAGACGATGGCGCAGAATTACGTCGACAGCTACACCGCCATGCTTCAGGCCGCGAAGCGTCCGGTGCTGCGCCAGGTTGCCGTCGGCTAAGCAGCCTTCCCACGCATGCGGTCTTCGATGACCGCAACGAGAACCGCCCTTCGGGGCGGTTTTTTTTCGTCTCAGGCTTGCGAAGGGGGCCGTAACCGAACAATCCTAAAATTCTTCCAGACGTGGTGAATTCGCCGATTTATCAAACAAATTTGACAATTTGCAAAATAAAGCGCGCTTAAACTGCGCTCGATGCGCTCATTCAGTGCTCTTTTCGAAACAGCGGCAATCACATTTCACGAAGGCGGAAACATGAATTTATCGAAACGTCTTGGGGCCGAAATCTTCGGTACGTTCTGGCTGATCCTGGGCGGCTGTGGAAGCGCCGTGCTTGCCGCTGCCTTTCCCGAGCTCGGGATCGGGTTCGCGGGGGTTGCGCTGGCATTCGGCCTCACCGTGCTGACCATGGCGTATGCCATCGGTCACGTGTCGGGCTGCCATCTGAATCCGGCCGTGAGCATCGGCCTGGCCACCGCGGGGCGCTTCCCCGTGCGCGATCTCGTGCCGTATATCGTTGCCCAGGTGATCGGCGCGACGTTGGGGGCGTGGGTGCTCTACCTGATCGCCATCGGCAGCCCGAGTTTCGATTTCTCGCTGAGCGGCTTCGCCGCCAATGGCTTTGGCGAGCACTCGCCGGGACATTTCACGATGATCGCCGCGCTGATCTGCGAAATCGCCATGACCTTCTTCTTTGTCTTCGTGATCCTCGGCGCCACCGACGACCGGGCGCCCAAAGGCTTCGCGCCGCTTGCCATCGGCCTGTGCCTGACGCTCATTCACCTGATCTCGATCCCGGTGACCAATACGTCGGTCAATCCCGCGCGTTCGACCAGCCAGGCGTTCTTCGTCGGCGGCTGGGCGCTGGATCAGCTGTGGCTGTTCTGGATTGCGCCCATCGTCGGCGCGATCATCGCAGGGCTCGTGTATCCCTCGCTTACGCGTCAGGCATTCCGCCAGGAGCCTTCCGAGGTCCGCAGCAACCCGAAAACGGTGGGTTTTCCGCTCGCGGAGACTGCTCGTGAAGCCGATTAAGGCTGAGCGACACGCTCTTCGAAGACTCGAACGATTAAACCGGCGCGACAAATGTAATGCCGAATTACGAAGCATGCTTATGATTTGCCGCGGCGTTAAATATCTGCTGCAGATCACATCCGTGTGAGGCCCATCTGACGGGCCTCACACGCCTACTCTCCGAATCGGAGCGTTTCATTTTCTCCTTACTTCGTCCTTGCAACCGGTAACAAGTCGTCGAAGCGTGTAAGACGCTGCGCCCGTACATTGGACTCATGCGACATACACGTCGCCTTCAAGGAGAAACACAATGAAGCGCATCGTCACTCACATGCTCGTCGCCGCCGGTCTTGCCTTGGGTGCAGTCGGCGCCGCTCAGGCTCACAGCGATCTGCACATCGGCGTGTCGCTCGGCGCGCCCGCTTATGTGGCCCCGGCTCCCGTCTATGTCCGCCCGGCTGCGCCGGCGTACCGCGCGCCGTACTACCGTCATGAAGCACCGCGCTGGCACGACGGCCGTGATCAAGGTCACTGGAATCGCACCGGCTGGGATCATCGCGGCTATGGCAACAACTGGGGACATCGCGGCTAAGCACGCGGATGCCCCACTCGCGGGAGACCACTCAAGCGCGACGGGCGGCTGGACCACACCAGCCGCCCGTCTTGCATTTCGCCGGGTCCGGCGCTCAGTCCTGCGGGTAACCCGGCGAGGCCAGCTCGTCATGAACCCCGAACAGCTTGCGCAACTGATGCGCAACCCCCGCCTCGAAATTGTTGCCGATGCGCGGCACATCGGGCAGCCGCTTGATAAGGTCCGGATTGGCGTTGTTCATCATGAACGGATGCCCTGCGGTTTCGAGAAGATCGATGTCGTTCATGTTGTCGCCGAAAGCAACGCACTGCGACGGATCGACGTCGAGCCGCTCCAGCACGAAACGCAGCGCGCGGCCTTTCGAGACGTCGGAGGTCATGACTTCTAGACAATCCGGCAGCGAATAGGTGACATACAGCGAGTCGCCAAACTCGCGCTCCAGATTCGCCGCGACTTCCTTGAGATCCGCCGGCTCGCCGATGTACAGCACCTTCGCGATGTTCTCGCCGTCGTGCTCGCGCAGATCCATCACTTCATACTTAAATCCCGAATCCTGGTGAAAGACCAGCAGTTCGGGCGCATGGCGGTCGATCAGCCAGGCGTCGTCGGCGAACAGATTCACGATGACGCGCCCATGCGTGCCCGTGAGATCCGGCTGCACGAGGCGCCGTACGGCGGCCGGGTCGAGATCGCGCGAGTAGATGCGCTGATCGCCCGGCGCATGCACGCGCGCGCCGTTCGACGTAATCAGATACGCGTCGACGCCGAGCACGTCGCGAATGCCGGCGACGTCGCGATAATGCCGTCCCGTCGCAATGACGATGGGCACGCCGCGCGCGGCCAGCGTGCGCACGGTTTCGGCGGTGAAGGGATCGAGCTGGTGGTCGCTGTTCAGAAGCGTGCCGTCGAGATCGGTTGCAATGGCCGAGTACATGCCTGCCTTTGTCGTGGGCTCAGGCGCCGGGTGCGCTGCGTACACTGCATACCTGGTTGCGCGCGCCCTGTGCGGAGCGATGAGCGGAGGGAACCTGCCGCGAAGTGCGCCATTTTATCGCGCAGTGCCGGCTGCCTCTCCGGACTCGGACGCCGCCCGGCGCGCCAGTTCAAGCGCGCCCGCAGCCGAATCCGCACGCGGCGCGCGCATCCGCTCACGCAGATCAAGCGAAACAAACGGTTCGTATGGAACGGCGAGCCCGCCGCACAAGGCAATCGGCAAGGCGCCGTGCGGGTCGAGCGCGGCCACGAGCGCTTCGATTTCCTGGCCGGCCTGCGCGAGCAACCGTGCGGCGGCGGGATGATCGCGAAACGCAAAGACGCTGGGTGCGAGCGTGGCGTAGGCGGTCTGGTTCGCGTTGCACAGCCACACGACGAGACTGTCGCGATCCGTCGCGCCGGTTCGGGCGAGCAATTCACGAGACCAGCCGTCTTCTGCGGCACGGCCGTCGAGCACGCGCTGCAGATGAACCACTGCGCGCAGCCCGAGCCAGGCACCGCTGGCCTCGTCGCCGCTCGGAAAACCGTAGCCGCCGGCTATGCGACACACTCCTTCCTGATCCAGCGAAGCCGCGATGCTGCCCGTGCCCAGTGCGACGATCACGCCAGGTTCGCCGCCATGTGCGCCGACCACGGTGGTGTAGGCGTCGCTCTCGACACGCAACGCGCGCACTTCGGGCGCGGCCGCGAGAAAGCCCGCGAGCCAATCGGCATTGTTCACGCCGGCGAGGCCGCAGCCGAGTGCGCAAGCACGCCAGTCGAACGGCAGCGCCGCGTTGGTGAACGCGCTACGGCATGCGTCCTCGATGGATTTCCACGCCCGCTCGACGCCGAGCCCGAGACCCGACGGGCCGCCGCTGGCGCGTGCGAGCTCAACGCCATGCGCGTCCGCGAGGATCACGCGTGTACCGCTGCCGCCGCCATCAATGCCGAGCAGGAATGCGTCAGTTGCCGTGGAGGAAGTCAAAGTCGAAATGGATTTCATGGACGCCAGCTTACCGGCCGCGGCGGCCTGCGCCAATTAGCCGAATGGACGAGGTGGCGGGACGAGAACGTTCCGCTATGCTGACGCGACCTTGATGACCACCGGGAACCGCACATGGCAGACACCCAACCCGCCCGCTGCGCGTGGGCAACCACCGACGCGATGATCGACTACCACGACCATGAATGGGGCGTGCCGTCGCGCGACGACCAGCATCTGTTCGAGATGCTGGTACTCGAGGGCGCGCAGGCGGGATTGTCCTGGTCGACCATCCTCAACAAGCGCGACGGATACCGCGCCTTGTTCGCGAATTTCGACATCGGGCGCGTGGCACGCTTCACGGATGAGGACATCGAGCGGCTCGTGCAGGACGCGCGCATCGTGCGCAATCGCGCGAAGGTGACGTCAGCGGTGCTCAACGCGCGCGCGGTCCTGCAGATCCAGAAAGAGCACGGGTCGTTCGCGGAGTTCATCTGGTCGTTTGTCGACGGCGTCACCATCGATACCCCGCGCGACGCGAAGCATCCCACGCCCGCCTCGACACCCGAGTCGGATGCCCTGAGCCGCGCCCTCAAGCAGTACGGCTGCAAATTCGTCGGCACGACCATCTGCTATGCCTTCATGCAAGCGACTGGCATGGTCAACGATCACGCGGCCGAATGCATCGCGCGGACCTTTGCCAGAACCAGACGCAAGAGCGCGTCGCCAAGGTCGAAGTGAAGTTCAACACGCGCGGCAAGTTTTAGCTGTTTTGGCCACATTTTCGAGGGCGATTGTTCTTTGCTAGGGAAAGTCCTGATGGAAGCGTGTTTTTTTGCAGTGAAGCACGCGCGAAACCCCGAACAGCAAGGCATTTGACCGGGTTTTCCGCACTGCACGAACGTACGGTACGTGTAAAAATGGCGTCCTCGCGTGCGCTGGCGCACCTTTTTACCGGGCCGAACCGTTATAAAGACGGTGTACGGATCGTTCATCGAGTGTAGAAATCCGACGCGAGCACACAGGGCGACAGTGAGACCGAACGCCCAGGCCGGGAAAAGCGCCGTGTTCGAAGCAGTGACCGGAGGGCATCAGCGTTTTTTTATGTTGCTGGACATCGCAACAACGCCGCCGTTCCGGAGCAGCAGGTGCAGGTTCTCGAATTCAAACGCATGGCCGCTGCGCAGGGGCGCAGGGGAGAAGATCATGAAAAGCTTGAACTTCCTGACCCATCAGGAGATTTTCAACAGCGCCGTACAGCATCTGTTCATGCAGGGACAAGCCGCATTGCTCCCGCATGGCGGCGGCGCCTATCGCGGTTACTGCGGCGGCTGCCCTGTCGGCCGGTTCATCAGGCCGCGCGACTACATCACGGCGATGGAAGGCGTGCCCATCCGCTACATCGCAAAACCGCCCGAGCATGTGCCGGCCTATATGGATGTCGGTGTCGCGGCGCTCAAGCGCGCGCTGCTACGTGCGCGCATCAACGTGTTCGATCCCAATACCGTCGAATTGCTCTCTTGCCTGCAGAACGTGCACGACGTCTTCGGCAAGTGGGAATGGCGCGAGCGTCTTTCGTCGATCGCACGTCAGTTCGGGCTTTCCGCCGAACTTCTGAAAACGGCTGCCTGAGCACAGTAGGTGTAGTGATGTTGAGCCCGATGAAGATGTTGAGCCCGAAGGACATTTACGACCGCGTCAGCACGCATTTGCTGACCCAGCGCGCGGTGTCCGAAGATGACAATGGATCCTGCCGCCTGCGCAGCCCGGAAGGCCGCAAGTGCGCGATTGGTTCGCTCGTGCGTGACGATCTGTACGAGGCGGCGCTGGAAGGTGTCGGCATTTCCTACTACCGGCATGCGCAGGATGGCGAGCTGATGCGCGCGCTCTACGCGTCGAATGTGAACGCCTACGATCCCAACATCATTGATTTGCTGATCGAACTCGAACAGGTTCACGACGACGCCGACGTGGAAGAGTGGCCGCATCTGCTGGCGGCGCTCGGCAGGCGGCACGCGTTCGTCTGACGCCGGTTTCTCTCACGTACAAGCAACAAGGCGGTGCGCCCTCACGGGTCGCACCGCCTTTTTGCCATGCAAGCCGAGGAATTGCGGCTCCCCGACTTGCACGCGATGCTTAGTGCATCTTCTTCGGCAGCATCTGGCTGCGCAGGCGCTTGCGCAGACGCGCGACGGCAGCTGCCTTCTTGCGCTTGCGCGCGGTGGTCGGCTTTTCGTACGACTGGCGCTCGCGCAGTTCGGCGATGGTGCCGTTGCGCTCGATGGTGCGGCGGAAACGCCGAATCGCGACATCGAACGGCTCGTTTTCTTTGAGGACGATAGTAGTCATGTAAATCCTGGTTTGCTAAACGTATTTCTAAGCGCGCGACGACAAAATCGCCGCGCCCCGGCACTCCGATCGTCCACCGGACGCGGCGCTGGATCACACCAGACAGCGCGCCGCGACGGACACGAGCAAAGCGGCCACGGAGGCCGGAACAGAGAGAGTTGGGATTCAGCCGCCGAAGCGGCATGCGCATTCGAAAGAACGACGTGAACGCGCGTTTCGGAGCCGTTCGCCGCCGGATGTTGACGTTGTCGATTTTGACTTGGTCATTCGGCTGCGAAGGCAGGAAAACGGGCACATTTCTCGATTCGGGCGCGATGTTACCAGAACAGCGCGCCGCTGCCAACACTTCGCGCCGCCCAACTCCTTGATGTGACAGATTATTTCTGCCACGCACTGGCTTCGTCGAGCAGTTCGACATCTTCGCTCGACAGGACAAGGCGCGTCGCGGCCGCGAGGCTTTCCAGTTGTGCCACGGACGTGGCGCTCGCGATCGGCGCCGTGATACTTGGCCGCGCGATGAGCCACGCGAGCGAGATCGTCGCGGGTGTCGTGTCGTTGCGCTTCGCGACTTCGTCGAGTGCATCAAGGATTTTCAGGCCGCGTGCATCCAGATATTTCTCGACGCGCGAGCCGCGCGCCTTGTTCTGCGTATCCGCCTTCGAGCGGTACTTGCCCGACAGAAAGCCGCTTGCGAGCGCGTAGTAAGGCACGACTGCCACGTCATTTTTCTGCACGACCGGCTCGAGTCCGGTCTCATAGCCTTCGCGATCGTACAAGTTGTATTCCGGCTGAAGGATCTGATAGGCGGGCAGGCCCGAATCCTTCGCGACCTTCAAGACTTCCTCCAGACGCTCGCCCGTATAGTTCGACGCGCCGATCACCCTCACCTTCCCCGCCTGGATCAGCTTCTGATAGGCGTTGAGCGTCTCGTCGAGCGGGGTGGCCTCGTCATCGTGATGCGAGAAATAGACATCGATGTAATCGGTCTTCAGGCGTCGGAGCGAATCGTCGGCGGCGGCGGCGATGTTCGCCGCCGTCAGCCCCGGGCGCGTGCTGAGCTTGCCCACCTTCGTCGCGAGCACGATCTTGTGGCGCTTGCCGCTCTCCTTGAACCACTTGCCGATGATCGTCTCGGATTCACCGCCCTGATGACCTTCGACCCAGGCGGAATAAACGTCGGCGGTATCGATGAAATTGAGACCGTGGTCGACAAATGCATCGAGGATGGAAAACGACGTGCGTTCATCGGCGGTCCAGCCAAATACATTGCCGCCAAAAACTAAAGGCGCGACTTTCAATTCCGATATACCGACATTACGTGTCTGCATGAATGCTCCGAATCCGCGTGGAAGAGGGACTAAAAAGCATACGCGTGATTCGGAAGGCTTGCTGGGCGGGCCTTCGAAGGCTTTCGACACTATTCGTTACACAAATCGGTTAGCCCGGCCTTAAGTTTTTTTCGAGTGGCCCGATAACCTCAAGTAGGCGGCCGGCTATCACCGAGCGCAGGACCGCCAGGCAACAACTCGGTGCCATTAGCCAAAGCCAGATTAGTCTCCCAGGAGAGAACAAATGATCGGTATCAATAGCAATATCAACTCGCTGGTTGCTCAGCAGAACCTCAACAGCACGCAAAGCGCGCTGTCTTCGGCGATCACCCGCCTCTCGTCGGGCAAGCGCATCAACAGCGCGGCCGACGATGCAGCAGGCCAGGCAATCGCCTCGCGCATGACCTCGCAGATCAACGGTTTGAACCAAGGTGTGTCGAACGCCAACGACGGCGTCTCGATGACCCAGACGGCTGCTTCGGGCCTGTCGCAGATCTCGGACAACCTGCAACGTATTCGCCAGCTGGCCGTGCAGGCTTCGAGCGGCTCGCTCTCGTCGAGCGACCAGGCTTCGCTGCAAAAGGAAGTGACGCAGCGTATCGCTGAAGTGAACCGTATCGCTTCGCAAACGACCTACAACGGCACGAACGTGCTCGACGGCTCGGCTGGCACGGTGTCGTTCCAGGTTGGCGCGAACGTCGGCCAGACCATCGGTATCGATCTGAGCAACGGCGTGTCGGCTGCTCAACTCGGTGGCGGTCTGCCGCAGAAGGGCGCGACGATCGGCACGCTGTCGGGCCTGAGCCTGACGAGCGCGGGCGCTGCAACGACGGGTACGGCCAAGGCCGACATCACGTCGATCAACGTGCTGGCTGACGGCAAGGGCGGCTTCACGTTCACCGACCAGAACAACCAGGCGCTGTCGAGCGCGGCAACGACCGCCCTGTTCTCGGGTACGACCACGGGCACGGGCACGGCGCTCTCGCTGACGGCAAAGGGTGCGCTGGTTGGCGCCTCGACGACCCAAACGGCTGCAATCAAGGCCGCCTCGGCTGCGAACGTGCAAACGACGACGACGACGTATGCCGCCGCCGACACGAAGCTCGGCGCAACGATCGCCCTCGATTCGAACGGTCTGCTTCCGGATCTGTCGGGCGCGGGCACGGGTGCAGCCACGGACATCACCGGCATCAATGTCTATGCCGATGGCAACGGCGGCTACAAGTTCAAGACGGTCGCCAACGGCACGGAAAGCGGCTCGTACCTGTCCACGGCCGACGCAAGCAAGCTCTTCACGCAAACGCCCAATGCCGGCGGTGTCGCAACCCTGACGGGCACGGCGCTGACGACGACCACCGGCGGCGCGGACCAAACGGACATCACGGCCGTTCAGAACGACGCAGCTAACGTCGCCACCGCCACCACGACCTCGCCGACGACCAAGCTCGGCAGCGTGTCGATCTCGCTCAAGGCCGATGGCACGGTCGCTGGCTCGGCAGACACGCCGGCCTACAGCAGCGTCAACATCTATGGCGACGGCGCTGGCGGCTTCACCTTCAAGGGTGTGGATGCAAACGGCGCGGAAACCGACATCAGCGCGTCGGTGACCGGTCTGTTCGACACGACCGGCGGCACGCTGACCGGCAAGGGCGCGCTTGCGGACAACGCAAACGCCACGGGCGCCGCTGACGGCATCGCTCAAGCCAATGCGCAGAACGTTCCCCCGAAGGTCTCCGACATCGACCTGACGAAGGCCAACGGCGCGAACCTGGCGATCGAATCGATCGACAACGCCCTCGACAGCGTCAACTCGATTCAAGCTGACCTCGGCGCCGCACAGAACCGTTTCTCGTCGATCGCTTCGACGCAGACGGCTCAGTCGACCAACCTGTCGTCGGCACAGTCGCAGATCACCGACGCGAACTTCGCGCAGGAAACCGCGAACCTGTCGAAGGCTCAAGTGCTGCAACAAGCTGGTATCTCGGTGCTGGCTCAAGCGAACTCGATGCCCCAGCAAGTTCTGAAGCTCCTCGGCTAAGCATCACGGCCGACGCTGTAACCGGCGCGCATCAGCCAGTACAATGCGCGCCGGAAGCAACAAAGCAGCAAAGCAGCAAAGCAGTCAGCGCAAAGGGAGCTCGTCTCCCTGTGCGCGTTTTCGGAAGATGACGACTTCCGCCTCATTCCAAACGATCGCGAAGTAATACGAGCGGAGCACACATGACCACCGTAGCCACGACATCGGGTTCCACTGTCGATCCGACCAGCGCCGTACAACAGGCCGCACAGTCGATCATCAGCGGTTCCACCAACTCGACGATGGACGTGAACTCGCTCGTCACCGCGATCGTCAACGCGAAGGTCGCAGGCCAGACCGACGCGCTCAACAACAAGAAGACCGCCGACAACACGCAGCTCACCGCGATCGGCACGCTCAAGTCCGTGCTGTCGCTGCTGCAAAGCTCGATCACGAATCTCGCCAACGGCAAGACGCTCGGCTCGTTCACCGCCACCGCCGACGGCAAGGGCCTCACCGGCAGCGCCGACACCACGGCCGTGGCCGGCAGCTACGCGGTCAACGTGCAGAACATCGCCTCGGCGCAATCGCTCACGTCCGGCACGTTCTCGACCACCGACGCGCTCGGCACCGGCTCGATCACGCTGAAGGTCGGCAACAACAGCAGCACGATCAAGCTCGACAGCAGCAACAACACGCTGTCGGGCATCGTGTCGGCGATCAACTCGGCGTCCGACAATCCCGGCGTCACCGCGACCATCGTCAACGGCTCGGACGGCGCGCACCTCGTGCTGCGCTCCACGTCGACCGGTCTCGGCAATCAGATCGGCGTCGATGTCACCGCGGACAGCAGCACCTCCGCCATCAACAAGCTTCAGGTCAGCTCGTCCACCACAACCACCGATCCGGACCCGACCGACCCGACCAAGACCATCACCGTTCCCGAACACACCACCATCAGCAGCACCAGCGGCTGGACGCAATCCAGCGCGGGTGTGGACTCGCACCTGACGGTGGCCGGCACGCCGGTCACGAGTTCGAGCAACACGATCAAGGAAGCGGTGACGGGCGTCACGATGAACATCACCGCGGACTCCGTCGGCACGACGCAGACGCTCACGATCGGCCAGGACGTCACCGGCCAGAAGACCGCCATCGATGCCTTCGTCACCGCCTACAACAACTTCATCAGCACGGCGTCGTCGCTGACGTCGTTCGATTCGACCGCCAGCTCGCAAGGCGCGCTGCTCGGCGACTCGATGATGAACACCATCAAGAATACGATCTCCAGCACGATCAGCAAGGGCATCGGCGTCGGCACGGGCAAGGTGAACCTGGCGTCGATCGGCATCACGCTGCAGCCGGACGGCACGCTTTCGACCGACGAAGACGCGCTCACCAACGCGCTCACCAACAGCAGCGGCACGGTCGCCTCGCTCTTCAACACGACCGACGGCGTGGCCGCTCAACTGAACACGAGCCTGACGGCGTTCCTGCAGACCGGCGGCATTATCGACACGCGCACGACCGCGCTCAACGACGACCTGACCAGCATCGCCGATCAGCAGACGCAGCTCACCGCGTACACCGCGCAGCTGACCACCTCGTACAACGACCAGTTCACGGCGCTCAACTCGTTGATGTCGTCGATGGCCACGCAGTCGAGCTATCTGACCGCCCTCTTCGGCGGCACCAACAGCGCCGGCGCGCTGGCCACCAACAAGAGCTAAGGACCGGACATGAACCAGCACGAACTGATTCAGGAAGCCTGGTCACTGACCGAGGCCATCGAAACGGCAGTGGGCAACGAAGACTGGGCGCGCGCCGCCGAGCTGACCGAAGCGCGCGCACCGCTCGTCATGGCGCTGCGGGCCGAGCAGCCGGCGGAGTCGCTCGCGGTCATCCGCAAGATCCAGGCGAGCATCGATGCCGTTGCATCGCGCGCGCAGTTGGCGCAGACGGCGCTCGCCGCGAACTATCGCCGTTCGATGGACGGCGCCAAGGCCGCAAGCCGCTATCAACAAGCCGCGCGCTTCTAAAGTTTTCAGCTGCCGCGCCGATAACACAAGAACAACAAGAACAACGCGCCGATGTCGGGCGCGCTGCTTCGCTCTTGATGCCCGCCTCGCGCGGGCATTCTTATTTGTGGCGGGGCTTGATCTGTCGGGCTTTATCGACCCAGCGTCAGCGCCAGATACGCCGCATACAGCACGCCGTTCCCGAGCAGCGCCCACAGCACCACGCCATTCGGCTTCGCATTGAAGCGCAGCCACGCCGCCGCCGCCAGCGTGATCAACACGCCGGTCAGCACTTCGACACGCGGTTCCCACGGCGTCAGCATGATGCCGATCGCGGGCAGCAAGGTGCCCTGGAACACCATCGCGCCCGTGATGTTGCCGAACGCGAGCGTGTCCTTCCCTCTGCGCGCCCACAGGATGCTGTTCACCTTCTCGGGCAATTCGGTGGCGATCGGAATGATGATCAGCGACAGCAGCAGCGCGGAGATTCCAAGCGCCTGCGACACCCCTTCGACGCCGTGAATGAAGCCCTTCGCGCCGCCCACCAGCAACACGATGCCGACCAGGAACTGCAGCATGATGCTGCCCATGGACGTCTTCAATCCCAGGCGCGAAGCGAACAGCGCCTCGGGCGCTTCGGTGCCGTGTCCGCTTTCGACCAGGTTCGCCGAGGCCCTGAACGTCGAGATGACATACATGACGTATAGCCCGACGAGGCCCGCCGCGAACATCGCTCGCACGGGCCATGCGTGATGCGGGATGAACATCGCCGCGCACGCGATCAAAAACGCAAACAGGAAGAAGTTGAGATCCCGCGTGAAGCCGCTGCGCTCCGGCACGATCCGTCCTTGCAAGCCGCGCGACTTGAGCACCGCAATCGTCATCAGGCAGGTGGAGAGCGTTGCGAGCATCAGCGGCGCACCGAGAATCGCGCCGACGCCGATTTCCTCGTTGACCGCGCGACTGGGCGTGCCGCCGAGCAAGGCGATGATCGGCACCGTGGTTTCGGGCAGCGCGGTGCCGACGGCAGCGAACAGCGAGCCGGTCACGCCTTCGGAAATGCCGAGCCGCTCGCCGAGATGTTCGAGCGCGTTGGTGAAGAGTTCGGACGCGATCAGGATGATCGCGAGCATCAGTGCGAGTTCGATGAAGAGCATCGTCATGCGGCACCTCGCATGAAGCAATGCGACGAACGCGGCGGAAGCGCCGAAAGACGCGTGAGAAGGAGACGTTGTAGTTGTAGGGACACGATCTTTCCACGGCCGGACGCTGAGCGAACCACGATGCACCACGCGCCGTCCGGCCAGGAACGACGCAGTGCATCGATGGTCTCGCCAAACCAGTCCGGTCGAACGCGCCACGGCAGCAGGGCCGAGGATGTTGACGCGTTCTCCTTCGCGCACGAAGGAAGGCTACTCCCCAAAGACGGCGCAAGTGTAGCCCGATGCCTCCGGTTTCGGCAAGCCGCGCCTTCTCGCCTGGCTCATGGCAGGAATATGCGTATGCGGATCGAATCGTTGTCGATGCAACGAGCATTCGCTATGCTGGCCGCGCCGGGCGCGCTGCTTGCTGCGCCTGCCGACCGTCATCGGACCTGATCCGCCAACAAGAACGAAACGCCGTGTGACCATCGGGTCACGGGAGATCTCATGCGCCTGACACTCGTCGCCGCCACTGCCGCGGCCATCCTGCTCGCCGCGCCGGGCATCGCGCTGTCCAAGCCGCTCACCATCTGCACCGAAGCGAGCCCGGACGGCTTCGACGTCGTGCAGTTCAATTCGCTCGTGACCACCAACGCTTCCGCCGATGTCATCTTCAACACGCTCGTCGCCTACGACGAAGTCGCGAAGAAGGTCGCGCCCGCGCTCGCCGAGAAGTGGGACGTGAGCAGCGACGGCCTCACGTACACCTTCCATCTGCGTCCGAACGTGCAGTTCCAGACGACCGAATGGTTCAAGCCGACGCGGGCGCTCGACGCCGACGACGTCGTGTTCACCTTCTCGCGCATGCTCGACGACAGCAATCCGTGGCACAAGATCGCGGGCGCAAGCGGTTTTCCGCATGCGCAGTCGATGGGCCTCGTGAAGCTCATCAAGGCCGTGACGAAGGTCGATGACCACACCGTGAAATTCGAACTCAACGAGCCCAACGCCACCTTCGTGCCGATCCTCACGATGGGTTTCGCCTCCATCTATTCGGCCGAATACGCCGACAAGCTGCTGAAGGCGAACCAGCAGACCGACCTGAACAGCAAGCCGGTGGGCACCGGTCCGTTCGCGCTGAAGAGCTATACGAAGGACTCGGTGATCCGTTACGACGTGAATCCGGCCTACTGGGGACCGAAGCTGAAGATCGACCGGCTGATCTACGCGATCACGCCGGACGCGGCCGTGCGCGCGCAGAAGATCAAGGCGGGTGAATGCCAGATCGCGCTTTCGCCGAAGCCGCAGGACGTCACCGACGCAAAGAAGGACCACGCGCTGAAAGTGAGCGAAACGCCGGCCTTCATGACCGCGTTCGTTGCGCTCAATACGGAGAAGAAGCCGCTCGACAATCCCAAGGTGCGGCAGGCGATCAACATGGCGTTCGATCGCACGACCTACATGAAGACCGTGTTCGACAACACCGGCACGGCCGCGGTGAATCCGTATCCGCCGAACACGTGGAGCTACGACAAGAACATCGCGGCCTACAAATACTCGCCCGATGCCGCGAAGAAGCTGCTCGCCGAAGCGGGCTTTCCGAGCGGCTTCGACACGACCATCTGGGTGCGTCCGAACGGCAGCGTGCTGAACCCGAATCCGAAGGTCGGCGCCGAGTTGCTGCAGGCCGACCTGGCGAAGATCGGCGTGAAGGCGCAGGTGAAAGTGATCGAGTGGGGCGAGCTGATCCGCTCGGCGAAGCTCGGCCAGCACGACATGCTCTTCATGGGCTGGGCAGGCGACAACGGCGACCCCGACAACTATCTGTCACCGCTGTTCAGTTGCAACGCGGTGAAGTCCGGCATCAACTTCGCGCGCTACTGCGACTCGCAACTCGACAAGCTCATCGCCGACGGCAAGGCGACGCCGGATGTCGCCAAACGCACGCAGTCGTACGATGGCGCGCAGAAGATCATTCACGATCAGGCGCTGTGGATTCCGCTCGTCTATCCGACTGCCGCCGCACTCACGCGCGCCAACGTCAGCGGCTTCAACGTAAGCCCGTTCGGGCGGCTGAACCTGGGTGGCGTGTCGGTGCAGTAAATGCCGGTCAGGCCGGCGCGAAGCGGATCACACCGTCATCGCCGGTCTGGCGCCTGAGCGTTCCATCGAGCCAGAGCACATGCAGGTGCGCAAGCGCCTCGCCGAGCGCGAACGTCATCTGATGGATGTCGAGCTTGCGCTTGAACATGATCGGCACGATATCTGCGGCGCTGCACGGCTTCTCCATGCACGCCTCGCGCACTTCCGCCAGACGCGCGCGATGATGGTCGCGCAGTTGCCCGATGCGCGTCCGCACGCCCCGAAACGGCTTGCCGTGTGACGGCAGCGCGAGCGTCTCCGCGGGCATCGGCTCGTAGCGGCCAAGCGATTCCAGAAACAGCGCCAGCGGATTGCTTTCCGGTTCCAGCGCGAACACGGAGACGTTCGTCGAGATGCGCGGCAACACCATGTCGCCTGAAATCAGCAGCTTGTCCGCCGCGCAGAACAGCGCGCTATGCTCCGGCGAATGGCCGAAGCCCGCGACCACCGTCCAGTCGCGCCCGCCGATGCGGATGACATCATTGTCGCGAATGCGGCGGTATTCATGCGGAATGGAAGGGACCAGGGTCGGATAGTAGCTGTCGCGCTTGCGCAGCGCATCGAGCGAGGCTTCGTCGGTCAGGCCGTGCGCCGCGAAATGCGCCGCCGCGCGCTCGCCGCCCGCATTCGAGCCGTCGCCCGCGGCCATCACGCGGCCCATCGCGTACTCGCCGAGCGAAATCCACAAGCGCACGTTCCAGCGCTGCCTGTCGCCGCCCTTGCAGATCCAGTCGGCGAGGCCAAGATGGTCCGGATGACAGTGCGTGACGATCACACGCAGCACCGGTAGGTCATCGAGCACGGTATCGAACACCCGTTCCCAGTTCGCGCGGATGGTCTCGTTCGAAATCCCGCAATCGACCACGGTCCAGCCATGCTCGCCGTCGATCTCGTCACGCAGCAGCCAGAGGTTGATGTGATCGAGTGCGAACGGCAACGGCATGCGCAGCCAGAACACACCCGGCGCGACTTCCTTGACGCCGCCGGCCTCCGGCAATTCGTCCGCAAAAACATAGTCGAGCTGGCTTTCGAGTGCGTTCATTCGGTCCTTGCCTCCGGGTTTGCGCCGCGTTGCAATCTGGCGAAGTTGACGATAACGTAAACGTCCATTCTAACGTTGCGTGCGCTTTTGCGCTGCCGGCCGCGATGACTCAACCGACGCACTACACCATCACCGACCTGGCGCGCGAGTTCGACGTCACGCCGCGCGCCATTCGTTTCTACGAAGACCAAGGCTTGCTCGCGCCGCAGCGCGCGGGGTCGAACGGCTTGCGGCGCGTGTATTCGCCGCGCGACCGCACGCGTCTGAAGCTCACGTTGCGCGGCAAGCGCCTTGGCTTCACGCTATCGGAAATCCGCACGCTGCTCGATCTGTACGACTCGCCCACCGGCACGCACACGCAGCTGCAGGCTTTCGTCGATACCATCGCGGCGCACCGGGAAGTGCTCGAACGTCAGCTGGAAGACCTGAACACGACGCTGGCCGAACTCGCCGCCTACGAGGAACAAGGCCGTGCGCTTCTCACGGCGGGCGCGGAAAAGCGTCCGCGCAAGCCCAGGGCGGCATGAGCTGATTTCTTCGGAGGCGCACGCCGGCATGAATCACTTCCCCAAGCTGCTCTCGTCGCAAATCGGCTTCGACGTCGCGCAGACGATGCTCGAAGGATTCGATCGCCATTACCGCGTGTTCCGCGACGCCGCCATCCGCGCCAAGCCGCTGTTCGAGCGCGGCGACTGGCCGGCCTTGCAGCAGTTGGCGCGCGATCGCATCGCGTCCTACGACGAGCGCGTGGCGGAATGCGTGATGCGGCTCGAGGACGAATATGACGCCGAGAACATCGATGACGACGTCTGGCAGCAGATCAAGCTGCACTACATCGGCCTGTTGACGACACACCGTCAACCCGAGTGCGCCGAGACCTTCTTCAACTCGGTGTGCTGCAAGATCCTGCATCGCTCGTACTTCAACAACGACTTCATCTTCGTGCGGCCCGCAATCTCGACGGAATACATCGAGAACGACGAGCCCGCCGCGAAGCCCACGTATCGCGCGTATTACCCGGAGAAGGACGGGCTTGCCGGGACGCTCGAACGCATCGTCACGAACTTCCAGCTGGAGACGCCGTTCGAGGACCTGACGCGCGATGTGCAATGCATCCTGGCGGCGCTGCGCGACGCATTCGGCACGCTCACGCCCGCGCCCAACTTCCAGATTCATGTGCTGTCGTCGCTGTTCTTCCGCAACAAGGCGGCGTATATCGTGGGCCGCATCATCAACGGCGATGCGCTGCTGCCGTTCACCATCGCGATCCGTCATGCGCACCCCGGGCAGCTCGCGCTCGATACCGTGCTGCTGTCGCCCGAGCAGGTGCTGATCATCTTCAGCTTCTCGCACTCGTATTTTCTGGTTGACATGGAAGTGCCGTCCGCGTTCGTGCAGTTCCTGAGCACCATCATGCCGCGCAAGCCGAAGGCCGAGATCTCCACTTCGGTCGGCTTGCAGAAGCAGGGCAAGAACGATTTCTATCGCGACCTGCTGCACCATCTGTCGCATTCAAGCGACCGCTTCATTGTCGCGCCCGGCATCAAGGGCCTCGTGATGATCGTCTTCACGCTGCCCTCGTTTCCGTATGTGTTCAAGCTCATCAAGGACGCGTTCCCGCCGCCGAAGGAAACCACGCGCGAAAAGATCCAGGACCGCTATCAGCTCGTGAAACGGCACGACCGCCTCGGCCGCATGGCCGACACGCTCGAATATTCGAGCGTCGCGCTGCCGCTCGCGCGCCTCGACGACGCGCTGATCCGCGAACTGGAGCGCGACGCGCCGTCGATGATCGAATATGAAGGGAACAACCTGGTGATCCGCCATGTATATATCGAGCGCCGCATGGTGCCGCTCAACCTGTTCCTGCAGAACGGCAGCGACGAAGCGATCGAGCACGGCATCAAGGAATACGGCGACGCGATCAAGCAGCTGATCCAGGCGAACATCTTCCCCGGCGACATGCTGTACAAGAACTTCGGCGTGACGCGTCATGGCCGCGTGGTGTTCTACGACTACGATGAAATCGAGTACCTGACTGACTGCAACGTCCGCCGCGTGCCGCCGCCGCGCCACGAGGAAGACGAGCTGTCCGGCGAACCGTGGTATACCGTCGGGCCGCACGACATCTTTCCCGAGACGTACGGCACGTTTCTGCTCGGCGATCCGCGCGTGCGCGCAGCGTTCATGCGCCATCACGCGGATTTCTTCGATCCCGCGCTCTGGCAGCGTCACAAGGAGCAGTTGCTGCGCGGCGAACTCGCCGACTTTTTTCCCTATGACCGGGATGTCCGATTCTGCGTCCGCTATCCGGAACGGTTCGGCGCATCCGGTCGAACGGATGCGCCCGGCGCCTGAAGGCCGCGCATCCCTGCATCGACTATCGAACATGAACTCCAATCACGACCACGACGACGCTTCCAATCCCCTCGCCCATCTGTTCTCGAATAACCAGAGCTGGGTCGAGCGCAAGCTGGCGGAAGACGCCGAGTTCTTCCAGCGCCTCGCGCATCAGCAGGCGCCCGAGTATCTGTGGATCGGCTGCTCGGACTCGCGCGTGCCGGCCAATCAGATCATCGGCTTGCCGCCGGGCGAGGTGTTCGTGCACCGGAACATCGCGAACGTGGTGGTGCACTCGGATCTCAATGCCTTGTCGGTGATCCAGTTCGCCGTCGATGTGCTGAAGGTGAAGCACATCATGGTCGTCGGTCACTACGGCTGCTCGGGCGTGGGCGCGGCGCTGGTGGGCCGGCGCGTGGGCCTCGCCGACAACTGGCTGCGTCATGTCGAGGACGTGCGCGAGAAGCACGCCGCGCTGCTCGACGAATGGCCGATGGGCGAGGCGCGGCATCGCCGGCTGGTGGAGTTGAACACGATCGAGCAGGCCATCAACGTGTGCCGCACGACCATCGTCGGCGATGCATGGGCGCGCGGCCAGACGCTCACCGTGCATGGCTGGACCTACGGCGTGCACGATGGCCGGCTGCGCAACATGGGCATGATGATCAGCGCGCCGGCCGAGGTCGATCCGGTGTATCAGTCGTGCATCGCCGCGATGAGCCGCAGCGGCGCGCATTCCGCGGAGAACGACGTCCTCGCGTCCGATGCGGCGCAGGCCGCGCGTCTGGGCGACGTTCCCGCCGTCATTCAAGGCGTCATCAAGGAGCTCAAACATGAGTGAGACACGCAGTGATCCGGTAGTCATCGTGGCAGCGGCGCGTACGCCGATGGCCGCGTTTCAGGGCGAATTCGCGTCGCTGACGGCAGCGCAACTGGGCGCGGCAGCGATCGCCGCGGCGCGCGAGCGTGCCGGCATCGCGCCCGAGCAGATCCAGGAAGCGATCATGGGCTGCGTGCTGCCGGCCGGACAGGGACAGGCGCCCGCGCGACAGGCGGCGCTCGGCGCCGGCCTGCCGCTCGCCACCGGCTGCACGACCATCAACAAGATGTGCGGCTCGGGCATGCGCGCCGCGATGTTCGCGCACGACATGCTGCTGGCGGGCTCGGCCGAGGTGATCGTCGCGGGCGGGATGGAGAGCATGACCAACGCGCCGTATCTGCTGCCGAAGGCGCGCGGCGGCATGCGCATGGGACACGGCCAGGTGCTGGACCACATGTTCCTCGACGGACTCGAGGACGCGTATGAGAAAGGCCGTCTGATGGGCACGTTCGCGGAGCAGTGTGCGTCATCGTATGCGTTCTCGCGCGAATCGCAGGATGCGTTCGCGATCGAATCGCTCAACCGCGCGCGGCGGGCGAACGAAGACGGTTCGTTCGGCTGGGAGATCGCGCCGGTGACGGTGCAGGGCAGGAAGGGCGACGTCGTGATCCAGCGCGACGAGCAGCCGTTCAAGGCGAACGTGGAGAAGATCCCGTCGCTCAAGCCGGCGTTCGCGAAGGACGGCACGGTGACGGCGGCCAATTCGTCGTCGATCTCCGATGGCGCGGCCGCGCTCGTGATGATGCGTGAATCGACGGCGGAGCGGCTGGGGGTGTCGCCGCTCGCGCGGGTCGTCGGGCACAGCACGTTCGCGCAACAGCCGGCGCTGTTTACGACGGCGCCCGTTGGGGCGATTCGCGCGCTGTTCGAGAAGAACGGCTGGCGCGCGGGGGACGTGGATCTGTACGAGATCAACGAAGCCTTCGCCGTGGTGACGATGGCCGCGATGCGCGAGCACGATCTGCCGCACGACAAGGTGAATGTGAATGGCGGTGCGTGTGCGCTGGGGCATCCGATCGGTGCGTCCGGGGCGCGGATTCTGGTAACGCTGCTCGGCGCGTTGAAGGCGCGCGGGTTGAAGCGCGGGGTGGCGAGTCTGTGTATCGGCGGCGGGGAAGCGACGGCGATGGGCTTGGAGATGGTTTGAGTGTCGCGGCCGGTCTGGTTGGAGTGCGTGCCGGACCGGCCCCCAGTCGCGTCAGTCGTCGAAGGGGTTGATCGCGTCTACGCCCGTTACATCGAAGTCCCGGACGTTACGCGTGACTACGGTGAGGCCATGGAAGATTGCCGTCGCAGCGATGAGCTTGTCCACAGCAGGCTCCGGATGCTGCGAACGAATCTTGCCCCACAGGTCACCGATTTCCTGATCGACCGACAGAAACTTGCCTTCGTATTCGACCAGGACATTCTTCACCCAGGCTTCGATCCTCCCGGCCTGCATAGAGTCGCCTCGCCGACGGAGCTGCTCCACGCCACGGCGAAGTTCTCCAACGGTGATAACCGACAGGTGAATGTCACGTTTGTCGATCTCAGCCTGCCGGAAGAACGCGCGAACGCCTTTGTTCGCGCGATGCAGTCGTCCCGTCTCACTGATGACGTTCGTGTCAGCCAGATACATCCGAGTCTCCCCGGCCGGGATGTCTTGCAAAGATGTCGTCTTCGCAGTCGATCTCGGGAAAATTCAAAAGAGCGTTGATGAAGCGCTCATTCAGATCCGGCGGATCCTCCTTGCCCAGAATTTTCCGAGCCAATGCCAGCGCTTCACGCCTGGGCTTCCCGCGCTCGCGAAGCTCTTCAACGTATTCCTTGCTGAGCCAAGACGGCCACTTACCCTTCACAACTTTGAATTCCACTCTATCCATTACTTTCCTCCTTCCGTGGCAACCACGGACGGTTCATTCGGATACCGCGCGAAGATCTCGTCCTCACAATCGATCCCAGGAAAATTCATGAGATGGTCGATGAAGCGCTCGTTCAGATCCGGCGGATCCTCCTTTCCCAGAATTTTCCGAGCCAATGCCAGCGCTTCGCGCTCGGCCTTGACCTCCGCGCGCAACTCCTCGACCCATTCCTTCCTGATGTGAGCCGGCCACTCACTCTGCACAACCTTGAATTCCACTCTATCCATCCCTTCCTCCCTCCAAAGCGGCCCCGGACGCTTCATCTTTCGCGAAATCGATCAGCATGACTAGTCATCCGAACGGCCAGGTTCCGCCCCGTTCATCCCCCGACGCATCCTAGCCGAAGCGCAAGCGCTTCTCACGCGCTATATTCCGAAAATCAACTCCCCAAGGAAAACTTCGCCCATGAAAACCGTCCTGATCGTCGGCGCTTCCCGCGGCCTCGGCCACGAATTCGCACGCGAGTATTGCCGCGACGGCTGGCGCGTGCTCGCCACCGCCCGCGACAAGGCCGCGCTCTCCGCCCTCGACGCGCTCGGCGCGCAGACCTTCTCCGTCGACGTCACCCAGCCCGAGCAGATCGGCGCCCTGGCGTGGCAGCTCGACGAAGAGCGCATCGATGTCGCGATCCTCGTCTCGGGCGTCTACGGACCGCGCAGCGAAGGCGTCGAGACGATCAGCGCCGACGATTTCGATCAGGTCATGCACACCAACGTCCGCGGCCCGATGCAGTTGATCCCCGTGCTCCTGCCGCTCACCGACGCCGCCCATGGTGTGCTCGCGGTCGTGTCGAGCAAGATGGGCAGCATCGGCGAGGCGAGCGGCACGACCGGCTGGCTTTATCGCGCGAGCAAGGCGGCGCTCAATTCGGCGTTGAAGACGGCGTCGCTCGAATCGCGGCATTCGACCTGCATCGCGCTGCATCCCGGCTGGGTGCGTACGGAAATGGGCGGGGCGAGCGCGGCGATCGACGTCGCGCACAGCGTGTCCGGCATGCGCGCCGTGATCGCCGAAGCCGGCGCCATGCGCGATCAGTTCAACGGAACCTTCGTCCAGTACGACGGCACGAAGCTTGAGTGGTGATCAGACAAAATTCGAAGGTAATGAAAGGAAACCCGCTCGTGACCTATCAAGTACACGGCGTCTCGCCGTCCGGCAATTGCCACAAGGTGCGCCTCGCGGTCGAACAACTGGGCCTGCCCTATGTCTGGCATGAAGTCGACATGATGAACGGCGCGACCCGCACCGAGGCCTTTCGGAAGATCAATCCGAACGGCAAGGTGCCGGTGCTCATCATCGACGAACACACGATCCTGTCCGAATCGAACGCCATCCTGTGCTATCTCGCCGATGGCACGCCGCTCCTGCCCGATGACCGTCTGGAACGCGCGCAGGTCTTGCAGTGGATGTTTTTCGAGCAATACAGCCATGAGCCGTATATCGCGGTCGCGCGCTTCATCCTGCAATTCCTGAAGCAGCCCGACGACGCGCGCCTTCCCGACAGGATCGCCGGCTCCTACCGCGCGCTCGACGTGATGGAACAGCATCTCGCGACGCGGACGTTCTTCGTCGGCGAGCGCTACACGGTCGCCGATATCGCGCTCTACGCCTATACACATGTCGCCAATGAAGCGAACGTGGACCTGTCGCGCTATCCGGCCATCCGCGCGTGGCTCGACCGCGTGCGCGCGCAGCCGCGTTACGTCGCGATGCCGGGGGTCGAATGATTGCGCCCGAGGAATGCCCCTGCGGCGGCGCGGCGCCGGATGCTCGACCTAACGCACCAAAGGCGCCCGCGCCGCGTTACGAAGCCTGCTGCGGCCGCTTCATCGAACGTGGAGAAATGCCCGCCACCGCACTGGAACTGATGCGTTCGCGCTACACCGCCTACGTGCTCGGCAACACGGCCTGGCTGCGCGCCACCTGGGCTGCGTCGACCTGCCCGCCCGACCTCGATGCCTCCGACACCACCCACACCCGCTGGCTCGGCTTGCAGATCCGGCGCCACCAGCAGATCGACGAAGCGCACGCGGAAGTAGAGTTCGTCGCACGCTACAAGACGGGTGGCCGGGCGCATCGTCTTCATGAGGCGAGCCGCTTCGAGCGGAACGGCGCCGGCGACTGGATTTATGTCGACGGACAGGTTCGCGAAAAGTAAATATACCTTTAAGAAACGTGCGCTTTCCCACGGTATTAATTTCCTGATATTCCTTTCAGATTAAACAGTTACGGGGTAACGCTTATTGTGCAGCGCAATTTTGAACAGTTAATCTGTTCAGGTCAGGGCGCAGTCATTCTCGCGCCCGGCGCTCGCAGCGAAGCCCCGTACTGAAGTCCTGTTTTGAAGCCATTTGTCATGCCTGTTCAGGGCATGACTCCCGGATACCGCAACCGATACTGCTCACGCAGAGCAGCGCGACAGGTTTGTGACTTCAAAACGCACGTTGGGGCCAAGCCGTATCAATGTCTCTTTGGAAAGTGCGGTCGGAGTTCACGGATGGCGATCAGAACCTGGTTAGTCGGATGCAGCGTGGTGTGCTCGCTCGCGACGTCGTTCGTCACATCCGGCGCGCGCGCCGAACCCATCGGCGGGGTACGTCAGTCCGAAGGTCTCCAGGCTCCCGCATTTGGCCAGGCGCTTCCGCAGATTCCCGATTCCCTCGATGCCGGCCTTCCCGCCGCCGCGAGCGGCCTGAACGAAGCCGTCATCGAGATCCCCGAAGCCGACATCGCGCTCCAGACCACCGTGTTCAAGCCGGACGGCGCGGGCCCGTTCCCGATGATCGTCTTCAATCACGGCAAGCTTCCCGGCGACTCGCATGCGCAGCCGCGCAACCGGCCGGTCGCGCTGGCCCGTGAATTCGTGCGTCACGGCTATGTCGTGGTCGTGCCGAACCGCCGCGGCTTCGCAGGTTCGGGCGGCGACTACGCGGGTCACGGCTGCGATGTCGAAGCAAACGGCTTCGCGCAAGCCGAGGACGTCGCCGCGACGGTCGCCTACATGAGCGCGCAGTCGTACGTCGACAAGACGCATATCGTCGTGGCGGGCACCTCGCACGGTGGCCTGACGACCATCGCCTACGGCGCGCGCGACGCCATCGCCGCCCCGGGCGTGCGCGGCCTCATCAACTTCTCCGGCGGCCTGCGCCAGGACGAATGCGAAGGCTGGCAGAAAAATCTCGTCAGCGCATTCGGCGACTACGGCCAGAACGTGCGCCTGCCGTCGCTGTGGCTCTACGGCGACAACGACTCGGTCTGGCAAGGCGATCTGTCGGCGCAGATGTTCACGGCCTTCACGTCGCACGGCGCGCGCGCCAACCTGATCGATTTCGGCAACTACAAGAACGACGCGCATCGTCTGGTCGGCGACCGCGACGGCGTGCAGATCTGGTGGCCGCGCGTGAAGACCTTTCTCACGCAGATCGGCATGCCGACTGCCGTGCAGTACCAGGTGTCGGAGCCGAGCATGCCGAAGGCCAGCGACTTCGCCAACCTCGACTCGGTGCAAGCCGTGCCGTTCATCGACGAAAACGGCCGTGCGGGCTATCGCAATTTCCTGTCGCAGTACTCGAGCCGCGCGTTCGCCGTGTCGGATTCCGGCGCGTGGTCGTGGGCCGAAGGCGGTGACGACCCGATGGCCGTGGCCATTGCCAGCTGCGAACGGCAAAGCGCCGACCCGTGCAAGCTGTACGCGGTGAACAACCGTGTGGTCTGGAACGATCAGCAGGCCCAGACGCAGACCGCATCGCGCTGACGCTTCACCGCTTCTGCTGTCTTTCGAACGCCGGCCTCCGCGCCGGCGTTTTTACATCTTCAGCGCCCGATCGTCCGGTTAAGCGACGAAATCGGCGAAGTTACGGGCCATAGCGTTTTCTTGCATTTCCATTGCGCGCAGGTGCACGGCCCAAAAACCTTCCGATTACGGAAGGTGGCGGCGCTTTTAGCGATAATTGACGGGCGCAGTTTTCCCCCGCAATTCAACCGCCACGCAGGCGCCCAACGCCTGCGCGACGTATCCGGCCCGCTGCGCGCGCGGGCCCTGGAGCTGTTTTTGACTATCGAAGCCAATCAGGACTGGGTTGCACGCTCGCTCGCAGCCGTGTGGCATCCGTGCACCCAGATGAAACATCACGAGCGCGTGCCGCTCGTACCGATCGCGCGCGGCAAGGGCGCGTGGCTCTACGATCCGCAGGGCACGCGCTATCTCGACGCGATCAGTTCGTGGTGGGTCAATCTCTTCGGCCACGCGAACGACGACATCAACCGGGCGCTCAAGGAGCAACTCGACACGCTCGAACACGCGATGCTCGCGGGCTGCACGCATGCGCCCGCCATCGAACTGGCCGAGCGTCTTTCGGCACTGACGCAGCACACGCTCGGCCACGCCTTCTTTGCATCGGACGGCGCGTCGGCCGTCGAGATCGCGCTGAAGATGAGCTTTCACGCCTGGCGCAATCGCGGCCGGAGCGAGAAGCGCGAGTTCGCGTGTCTGGCGAACAGCTATCACGGCGAAACCATCGGCGCGCTCGGCGTGACCGATGTCGCGCTTTTCAAGGACGCCTACGACCCGCTGATCCGCCACGCGCATGTGGTGGCGTCGCCGGCGGCGGTCGGCGAAGACGCGGCGCTCGACGCCATGCGCACGCTCTTCGAACAACGCGCGCCGCAGTTGGCGGCGGTGATTGTCGAGCCGCTCGTGCAGTGCGCCGCCGGCATGGCGATGTACGACGCGTCCTATCTCACGCGCCTGCGCGCACTGTGCGATGCGTTCGACGTGCATCTGATCGCCGATGAAATCGCGGTCGGCTGCGGCCGCACCGGCACGTTCTTCGCGTGCGAGCAGGCCGGCATATGGCCCGATTTCATCTGCCTGTCCAAGGGCATCAGCGGCGGTTACCTGCCGCTGTCCATCGTGCTGACCCGCGACGAGATCTACGCCGTCTTCTACGACGACGACGTCACGCGCGGCTTCCTGCATTCGCATTCGTACACGGGCAATCCGCTCGCCTGCCGCGCGGCACTCGCCACGCTCGACCTGTTCGAGCGCGACGCCGTATTGACGGAGAACCGCCGCAAGTCGGCTTTGCTGCGCGAAGCCTTGCAGCCGCTCGCCGCGCATCCGCGCGTGAGCAAACTGCGCGAGCGCGGCACGATCTTCGCGTTCGACGTGAGCACCGACGACCCCACGTTCTCGCGCCGTTTCTTCGCGCAAGGCTTGCAGCGCGAACTGCTGATGCGGCCGATCGGCAAGACGGTCTATCTGATGCCGCCGTACATCCTGAGCGATGACGAACTGCTGCTGCTCGCAAGCCGCACACGCGAGACGCTCGATGCCACGCTGGCCGGAGAGGCCGCATGAAGGACACCTCGCAGGCGCTTTATCACACGCTGAACCAAGGCCTCGCCGACATCGACGCGCGCGGTCTGCGGCGTCGCCGCAAGATCATCGACGGCGCGTGCTCGGCGCATCTGAATGTGGATGGCCGCGACATCATCGGATTTGCGAGCAACGACTATCTCGGTCTCGCCGCGCATGAAGCGCTGCGGGCGGCGCTGGCCGAAGGCGCGGCGCTGTATGGCGCGGGCAGCGGCGGCTCGCACCTGCTCGGCGGCCATTCCCGGGCGCACGCGCGTCTGGAGGACGAGCTTGCCGCGTTCTCGGGCGACTTCGTCGACAACCCGCGCGCGCTGTACTTCAGCACCGGCTACATGGCCAATCTCGCGATCGTCACCGCGCTCGCCGGACGCGGCACGCTGGTGTTCTCGGACGCGCTGAACCACGCATCACTCATCGACGGCGTGCGGCTGGCGCGCGCGCAGACGCAGATCTATCCGCACGCCGACATGGAAGCGCTCGACGCCATGCTCGACGCCTCGCGCGACGAAGCCGCGACCCGGCTCATCGTGACCGACACCGTGTTCAGCATGGACGGCGACATCGCCCCGCTCGCGCGTCTCGTCGAGCTGGCGGAACGCTACGGCGCGTGGCTCATCGTCGACGATGCGCACGGCTTCGGCGTGCTCGGCCCGCAAGGGCGCGGCGCGCTCGCCGCACTCGCGCTGCGTTCGCCGCATCTCGTCTATGTCGGCACGCTCGGCAAGGCCGCGGGCGTCTCCGGCGCGTTCGTTGCCGCGCATGAGACGGTGATCGAATGGCTCGTGCAGCGCGCGCGTCCATACATCTTCACGACCGCGTCGCCGCCGGCGGTTGCGCATGCGGTGTCGGCGAGCGTGAAGATCATCGCGGGCGAGGAAGGCGACGCGCGCCGCACGCATCTCGCCGCGCTCATCGACACCACGCGCGCGATGCTGAAACGGACGCGCTGGCTGCCGGTCGATTCCCATACGGCCGTGCAGCCGCTCGTGATCGGCGGCAACGACGAGACCCTCGACATAGCCGCTGCGCTGGACCGCCAGGGCCTCTGGGTACCCGCGATCCGTCCTCCGACCGTGCCCGCCGGCACCTCGCGCCTGCGCATTTCACTGTCCGCCGCGCACAACGAGGACGATCTCGCGCGCCTCGACCACGCCTTGACCACGCTATGACCGCCTTGTCCTTTTTCGTCGCCGGAACCGATACGGAGATCGGCAAGACACTCGTCTCCGCCGCGTTGCTGCACGGCTTCGCGCGCGCCGGACTGCGCGCCGCCGCGATGAAGCCGATCGCTTCGGGCGCCGTCCTGCGCGACGGCGTGCTGCACAACGAAGACGCCGATCAACTGGACGCAGCCGCGAACGTCGCGTTGCCGAACGAGATCCGCACGCCGTTCATGATGCGCGAGCCGATCGCGCCGCATATCGCCGCCGCGCGCGAAGGCATCGCGCTGGATATCGGGCGCATTGTCGAGGCGCATCGCTTCGCCGTGACGCAGGCGGATGTCGTCGTGGTGGAAGGCGTCGGCGGCTTTCTCGTGCCGCTCGACGACACGCACGACACCGCCGATCTCGCCGTCGCGCTGAATCTGCCGGTGGTGCTCGTCGTCGGCATGCGGCTCGGCTGCATCAGCCATGCGCTGCTGACCGCCGAAGCGATTGCCGCGCGCGGCCTGACGCTCGCCGGCTGGGTCGCGAACGGCGTGGACCCGGACATGCTCTACCCCGACGAGAACATCGCCACACTCGAACAACGCCTGCACGCGCCGCTGCTCGGCGTCATCCCGCATCTCGCGCCGGCAGATGCGAGCCGCGCCGCCGCCGCGCTCGACATCGGCGCCCTGACACACCCGCTTCAACACAAGGATTGATTTCATGACCCAGCACACCGCCACCGAGACGACCGCCACGCTCACTCCGCAACCGCTGCAACGCTGGCGCGTCGCCGATGTCGTCGCGCTGTACGACCTGCCGTTCAACGACCTGCTGTATCGCGCGCAGACCGTGCATCGCGAACACTTCGATCCGAACGCCGTGCAGCTGTCCACGCTGCTGTCGATCAAGACCGGCGGCTGCGAGGAAGACTGCGCCTATTGTCCGCAGTCGGTGCATCACGACACCGGCCTCAAGGCCGAGAAGCTGATGGATGTCGACGAGGTGCTGAAGTCGGCCGAAATCGCCAAGTCCAACGGCGCGACGCGCTTCTGCATGGGCGCCGCGTGGCGCAATCCGAAGGACCGTCACCTCGAACCGATCAAGGACATGATCCGCGGCGTGAAGGCGATGGGCCTCGAAACCTGCGTGACGCTCGGCATGCTGGAAGCGCATCAGGCGCAAGGGCTGCGCGACGCCGGCCTCGACTACTACAACCACAACCTCGATACGTCGCCCGAGTTCTACGGCCAGATCATTTCGACGCGTACCTATCAGGACCGCCTCGATACGCTCGAACACGTGCGCGACGCGGGCATCAACGTGTGCTGCGGCGGTATCGTGGGCATGGGTGAATCGCGCCGCGAACGCGCGGGGCTGATCTCGCAGCTCGCCAACCTGAGCCCGTATCCGGAATCCGTGCCGATCAACAATCTCGTGCAGGTCGCGGGCACGCCGCTCACCGGCACCGAAGCGCTGGATCCGTTCGAGTTCGTGCGCACGATCGCGGTTGCGCGCATCACGATGCCGAAGGCGATGGTGCGCCTCTCCGCCGGCCGCGAACAAATGGACGAAGCCCTGCAGGCGCTGTGCTTCGCAGCAGGCGCGAATTCAATCTTCTACGGCGATCAGTTGCTGACCACGAGCAATCCGCAAGCGGAAGCCGACCGCAAGCTGATCGAGCGGCTGGGCATGCGCGCCCAGCACGCGCAGCATGCCGGCGCGGAGCAGGCGGAACGCGGTTGCGGTCACGAGTCTGCGCACTCGCATGCGCACACGCACGCGAACTGATCAGGCGCGCTCATGAAAATCATCTTCTACGAGCAGAACGCCGATCTCGACGGCTGGCTGGGCGGCCTGCGACGAGAGTTGCCGGACGCGGACCTGCGCGTCTGGACGCCCGGCGACACCGCGCCCGCCGATTACGCAATCGTCTGGCGCGCCCCGCGCGAGCTGTTCGCGAACCGTCCGGACCTGAAGGCGGTGTTCAATCTCGGCGCCGGCGTCGATGCGATCCTCGACGTGGAGCGCCAGCAGCCGGGCACGCTGCCGCCGAATGCGCAGCTCGTGCGCCTGGAAGACACGGGCATGTCGCAGCAGATGATCGAGTACGCGGTCTACTGCGTGCTGCGCTATCTGCGCCGCTTCGACGAATATGATCTGCTGCAGCGCGAAGGGCGCTGGAAGAAGCTGGAGCAGCACGCGCGCGAGTCGTTCACGGTCGGCGTGCTGGGTCTCGGCGTGCTGGGTGCGGAAGTCGCGCGGCGCCTGCTTGCGCTCGGCGTGCCGGTGCGCGGCTACAGCCGTTCGCCCAAGGACATCGCAGGCGTGCAGGTGTACGCGGGACACGAGCAGTTCGACACGTTCCTCGACACCGTACAGGTGCTCATCAACCTGTTGCCGCATACGCCGGACACCGAGGGTATCCTGAACGCTCGCACGTTCGGCAGGCTCGCGCGCGGCGCCTACGTGGTGAACCTGGCGCGCGGCCCGCATCTCGTCGATGCGGATCTGCTCGCCGCGCTCGACAGCGGCCAGATCGCCGCCGCGACGCTCGATGTGTTCCACACCGAACCGCTGCCGCAGGATCATCCGTACTGGACGCATCCGCGCGTGTCGGTCACGCCGCATATTGCGGCGGAAACGCTGCAGAAGGAGAGCATCGTGCAGATCGCCGGCAAGATCCGGGCGCTGGCACGCGGCGAACCGATCAGCGGCATCGTCGATATCGGGCGCGGATATTGAGACCGGGGCGCGGACCGGCCGACAGACCGCGCCCACCCCTCTTGCCCGGGCGATGATCACGTGGCGGCGAGAGCCGCCTCCTTCACCGTTAAGAACCGCTCGCCCAGCAAATAGCACGTATAGACATCAATCAGGCGCGCGTAGTCCGCCGTCAGATCGATGTCGAATTGTGCGAGCAAGGCGATCGTGCCGGCCTGCTCAACCGGCATGTCGTGCCAGGACAGGTCGCCGGTGTAGAACTCGCGCAGCAGCGCGAGGCCACTCGACGCATCCTGCCCCGCAAGACGCAGTTGCCACTCGCCGGGTGCTTCCGCCTTCGCGACGAGCCCGAGTTTGCTCAACGCGTCGAACCATTCACCGCTGTCCGATTCGCGCCGGGTTCTGCAGGTTCGCGACGTGCAATCCGGCACGCGGATGGAGCGCAAGCGCGCCAAGCGCTCGCGCGAGCACGTCGACGGGTGTCATCTCGATCATCTGTCCGTTGTCCGGGTACGCGCCGAATTGCACACAGCTCTGGTTGAACAGCCAGAAGTGATTGTTACGATAGTTGCTGTAGCCGCTCTTGCTGTGGCCGGTGACGTTGCCGATGCGAGCGATGGTCACCGGCAGTCCCGCTGCGCGGGCATAGGCGGCGACACGCTGCTCGCTGACCCATTTGCCCAGCAGATAGCCATTGTCGGAGGCCGGCCGCTCCGTGCCGACCTGTTCCTCCGCACTCGCTACGCCTTCGAGCATCAGCGGCACCGACATGGTCGAGACGAAGCAGAACGGTTTGCGGCGTGTGGTCACGGCCAGGCGCAACAGGTTTTCCGTGCTGTCGACATTCGCCGCCTTCAGGCTGCTGTAGCCAAGCAGATGGTGCACGTGCGCGCCACAATGCCACACGGCATCGCCTTCGCCCGCAAGACGGTGCCAGTCCGCGTCGGAAAGGCCGGCCTGGGGCAGCGTCAGATCCGCCTGCACGACCTCCATGTGCGTGAAGTCGATCGCGAGTCCCGCGGTGCGCGCTTCGCGCTCGAGCCGCGCATGCCCCGCACGAGCCGTGTCACAGCGTTGCAGGCAGAACACCCGGTCGACCTGACGCGTCAGTTCACTCAGCAAATGAATGCCGAAAAAACCGCTCGCGCCGGTCAGGATCACGTTGCGTATCGACTTCGCGCCCGCTTCGCGATGAGTACCGACGTCCGGAGCAACCGGAGCAGCAGCATCGGCGACGGCCCGCGCGATGTCGTCCCGCGCTGCGCCTGCCACGAGCCCCGAGATCGTCGGCGACCGGTAGAACGCGGACATCTGGAATGCGAGTCCGGTACGGGCAAGCACCCGGGCCTGCATGCGTGTAGCGAGCAGCGAATTCCCGCCGGCGTGGAAGAAATGGTCATCGCGACCGACTGTGTCGATCTGCAGAAGCCAAGGCTTGCTGATCGAGACTGAGTCTTGCATCGACCGGCTCATCCGAAAACGCTTGGGATAAAGCGCGAAAGAGCGGCTGCAGCGAAAAACGTTCGAGCAGGCCCGGATGACAGACGAACACCAGGAAGCTTGCTGTCTGGCCACGCAACAACGTCATTGCCCACGGCGCGCCTGTGTCGATCCGCAAGGGACGGTCGCCGAGCATGTTGATCGTCGATATCACGCCCAACTCGTCGGCAACGTCGAGATCGATGACTTCCAGCTTGTTGAGCCCGTACTCGTGCACCTGATACCGTGGTCCGTCCTCGCTGTCGACGACGCGCCAGCGCAAGGCCTGGCATTGTTCGGCGACCCGTGTCAGCGCGCGCGCGAGACGTTCGCTGTCGGGCACGCCTGGCAATCGAAACACCGCGCGCCGACCAGAGGCCGGGACGGCATGCCTGACGGCCCGCGCCTGAGTTTCGGTGAGTGGAAGCAAGTCGAATCTCATTGAGCTGCCTCATCTTCGGCTCGCGTAAAAGCGAAGTGAAAGCCTCGAGAACAGACCGGACACGGTATGTACCGTCGATACGTTTCACTTCGGAGGCCGGATTTTATTCAAGCGCTCTGCCGAGCGACCCCGTGGCGGGACGAAATTGCACAATGCGATTGACTTCGCTCAGGTTTATCGCAGTCTCGGCGTTCGCGGCTGCCGTGAGCGTCCACATCGCCGCATGCATGCGAGTGCATTGCAGGCGACATGCTTGCCAACGGCGGTCACTGCCCGAGTCCTTGCATTGCTGCCAAAAAAGTCTTCTCTGGCAATCGCGGCGAGTAAACCGGAAAATGGCGGCATCATGATTCGGCAAGCGCCACGCGCCACAATCCTCTTCAGGAGACAAGCATGATTCCAGCCAAAGTGAAGATCGTCGAAGTCGGGCCGCGCGACGGCCTGCAGAACGAGAAAGAGTTCGTGCCCACCGAGACCAAGATCGAACTCGTCAACCGGCTCGCGCGGGCGGGCATCGTGAATGTCGAGGCCACCTCGTTCGTGTCGCCCAAATGGGTGCCGCAGATGGCCGATGCCAACGCCGTCATGTCCGGCATCGAGCGTCGTCCGGGCACGATCTACTCCGTGCTCACGCCGAACATGCGCGGCTTCGAAGGCGCGCTCGAAGCGCGAGCCGACGAAATCGTGATCTTCGGCGCGGCCAGCGAAGCCTTCTCGCAGAAGAACATCAATTGCAGCATCGCGGAGAGCGTCGCGCGCTTCGAACCGGTCGCGCTGGCCGCGAAGGAAGCGGGCATCCGTCTGCGCGGCAGCGTCTCGTGCGCACTCGGCTGTCCGTATCAGGGCGAAGTGAGCGTCGCGTCCGTGGTGGATGTGGTCGAACGCTTCAAGGCGCTCGGCTGCGACGAAATCGATATCGCCGATACCATCGGCGTCGGCACGCCGAAGCGCACGCGCGAAGTAATGGCGGCGGCATCGAAGGCATTTCCGCGCGAGCGCTTGTCCGGCCATTTTCACGATACCTACGGTCAGGCCGTCGGCAATGTCTATGCGTCGCTGCTCGAAGGCATCGAGATCTTTCACGCGTCGGTAGCGGGATTGGGCGGCTGTCCGTACGCGAAGGGCGCGACGGGCAACGTCGCGACGGAAGATGTCGTGTATCTGCTGAACGGCCTGGGCATCGAGACGGGCATCGACCTCGATGAACTCATCGAGATCGGTGACTTCATTTCGCGCGCGATCGGCAAGACCAGTTCTTCGCGCGCGGGCCGCGCGCTCCTCACCAGGAAACGCGACGGCGCCGCAGCCTGTGTCTGACCTCCGGAAAACCCCAATGATCGATCAATTGCCTGAATCCGCGCGCCGCGTCGCGCTGTTACTCAAGGAACGCGGCCATCCGCATGATGTCGTGATGCTGCCCGAGACCGGCAAGACCTCGGCCGAAGCGGCGGCCGGGCTCGGCTGCTCGGTCGCGCAGATCGCCAAGTCGATTCTGTTTCGCCGGCGCAAGGACGATGCGCCCGTGCTGGTGATCGCGAGCGGCGCGAATCGCGTCGATGAAGCGAAAGTGGCCGCGCGCGTGGGCGAACTGGCGCGTGCGGACGCGAAGTTCGTGCGCGAGAAGACCGGCTACGCGATCGGCGGCGTCTGCCCGATCGGCCATGCGGTCGAGCCGGTCACGCTGATCGACGCCGACCTGCTCGCGCTCGACAGCCTGTGGGCCGCGGCCGGTCATCCGCATGCGGTGTTCAATCTGTCGCCGCAGGAACTGATCGAGCTGACCGGCGCGCCGGTGGCCGACGTCGCCCTGCGCGAAACCGCGGAATCATGAGCGACGTGGCGTCGCCGTGCGTGGACGTCTGCCGCATGAATCCGGAAACGGGTTTCTGCGAAGGCTGCCTGCGCACCATCGACGAGATCGCCGCCTGGGCATCGTGCGGCGACAGCGAGAAACGCGCGGTGCTGGCGCGCGTGGAGAGCCGTCGCCAGGGTGCGCGTGTCGTGACGATCGGCGCATCGTTCGAAGCGACGCTTACGCTGCCGCCCAACTCCATCCGGCAGTTCGCCACGCTCGTCAACGACACGAACCCGCTGCATCACGACGACGCCTACGCGCGCGCCAGCCGTTTCGGCTCGCTGATCGCGTCGGGTACGCAGCCGACCGCGCATCTGATGGCGTTGATCGCCGCGCATTTCTCGACCTTCGCGCAGCCGCTCGGCCTCGAGTTCGGCATCCGTCTCAGGCGCGCGGTGAAAGCGAACGACACGCTGACGATGCGCTGGCAAGTCATCGACGCGAAATGGAAAGCCAGCCTCAACGGCGACCTGGTGAAGCTCGAAGGCAGTGCGCGCAATCAGTCCGGCGAGACGGTCATCGAAGCGACCGCGACCATCGTCGTGATGCCGCTGGAGCGCACGACATGAATCCATTGCCGCAGCCGCTGCGTGAAGTCATGACGGTGTTCGAACGGGGCTGGCTCTCGTCGAACAACGTGCTGTTCGCGAGCGCCGACGGCACGGCCATCGTCGACACCGGCTATGCCGCGCATGCGCCGCAGACGCTCGCGCTGGTGCAGCAGACACTGGGCGCGCGTCCGCTCGACCTGATCGTCAATACGCACCTTCATTCCGATCACTGCGGCGGCAACGCGCTGCTGCAACGGACCTACGCGTGCGACACGCTGGTGCCCGCCGGCGACGCGCAGGCCGTGCGCGCCTGGGACGAAGAGGCGCTGTCCTTTCGCGCGACCGGCCAGCACTGCGAGCGCTTCGCCCTGAGCGGCACGCTCGCGCAGGGCGCGACGCTCGAACTTGGCGGCTTCGCGTGGAACGCGCTCGGCGCGCCGGGTCACGATCCGCATTCGCTGATGCTGTATTGCCCGGAAATGCGCGTGCTGATCAGCGCCGACGCGTTGTGGGAAAACGGCTTCGGGGTGATCTTTCCGGAACTGGAAGGCGAGAGCGGTTTCGTGGAAGCGCGCGCGGTGCTGGATCTGATCGCCACGCTCGATATCGATGTCGTGATTCCGGGCCACGGCGCGCCGTTCACCGACGTCGCCCGCGCACTCGACACCGCCGTGTCGCGGCTCGACTATCTGCAAGCCGACCCGGCCCGCAACGCGAAGAACGCGCTCAAGGTGCTGATCGTGTTCCGGCTGATGGAAGTCCGCACGATGACGCTCGACGCCATCGTCGCGATGACCGCGGAGGCCCGCGCGATGCGCGCCGCCGCCGAAGCGCTCGCGCCTGCCGCGCAACAGCGGGCGTTGCTGGAGAAGTTCGTCGGGGAACTGGCGCGCAGCGGTGCGGTGAAGGTGAGCGGCGAGTGTGTGTCGGCGGCCTGAACAGGCGCATTGCCAGGACCACGCGCTCAAAAAGAAAGCCGCTTGTCAGCTACGGCAAGCGGCGGAATCATAGGGACGTGATCAACGTCCAGCGTATCGTAGCGCGACACATTTTCACGTGCATCGGTGCTTTCCCTACAGAACATTTTCGCTCACCTGACCCCGTGTAAGACGATGTTCCGTTGCGCGGTTCAGGCGGATTCGGCGGCAAAGAACGCGAGCATTTCGGCGAGCAAGGCGTCCGGCTGTTCCTCGGGAATATAGTGCCCGCACGGCAATGCGCGGCCGCTCACGTCGCGCGCGACGCGCCGCCACTCGGCAAGCGCATCGAAGCATTGCGCGATCACGCCTTCCTGCCCCCACAGCACGCGCAACGGACAGCCGATCTTCACGCCGCGCTCGAGATCGGCGCGATCGTGTTCGAGGTCGATGCCCGCCGACGCGCGATAGTCCTCGCACATGCCGAAGATCGCGCCCGGCGATTTCAGCGCGTCGCGATACGCCTGCAGCGCATGCGGCGCGAACGGCGCGAGGCCTGCGTGACGGTTGCCCATCACGCGCTCGATATAGGCGTCGGGATTGCCGCCGATCAGCAGTTCCGGCAACGGCGCCGGCTGAATCAGGAAGAACCAGTGGAAGTACGCGGTCGCGAAGGCGCGATCAGTGGCTTCATACATGGCGAGCGTCGGCGCGATGTCCAGCAGCATCAGCCGGTCCACCGCGTCGGGAAAATCCAGGGCCATGCGATGAGCGACCCGCGCGCCGCGATCGTGCGCGCACACCAGGAAACGTTCGAAGCCGAAATGGCGCATTACCGCGACCTGATCGGCGGCCATCGCGCGCTTCGAATAGGGGGTGTGCCGCGCGTCGCTGGGCGGCTTGCCCGATGCGCCGTAACCGCGCAGATCGGTGGCGATCACCGTGAAATGGCGAGCCAGTTCATCGGCACATCGATGCCAGATCTCGTGAGTTTGCGGATGTCCATGCAACAGCAGCAGCGGAGGTCCGTCGCCGCCCTTCATTCCGACGATATCGACGTCTCCTGCAGCAACGCTGAACGTTTCGTAGTCTGCGAAAGACATGGTTGTTACGGGCTCGTGGCGTTGCGGAACATTGTAGGCGCGGGGCTTCCGTGACTGATGGCGGCAGCGCCATGAAACCGCAAAACCGAAGACTTCTTCGGGAACGCCCCGAGTGGTCACGCAGCCTGTTTCATTTACAATCGAACGACCGTTCGCGGCACGCGATCGTGCGTGCCGCAACGCGACCCTTGCTCGTAAAATCACTCAACACCGCTCGCGCCCCTTTCTGGAGACTCGTGCCATGGCCCTGCCCGCCATCCTGCAGCACCTTGCCTTGCCGGTCGTCGGTTCGCCCATGTTCATCGTCAGTTATCCGGAACTGGTGCTGGCGCAGTGCAAGGCAGGCATCGTCGGATCGTTCCCGGCGCTCAATGCCCGCCCCGCCGAAATGCTCGATGAATGGCTCACGCAGATCCAGGCGTCGCTCGCCGAGCACAAGGCAGCCCATCCCGACGCGGTCATCGGGCCGGTTGCGGTGAACCAGATCGTTCACCAGTCGAATGCACGGCTCGAACAGGACGTGCGCGTATGCGTCGAGCACAAGGTGCCGATCTTCATCACGAGCCTGCGCGCGCCGGTCAAGGAAATGATTGACGCCGTGCACTCGTATGGCGGCATCGTCCTGCATGACGTCATCAATATCAGGCACGCGCAGAAGGCGCTCGAAGCCGGCGTCGACGGGCTGATCCTCGTCGCGGCCGGCGCGGGCGGACACGCGGGCACGACCTCTCCCTTTGCGCTCGTCGGCGAAGTGCGGCGCATGTTCGACGGTCCCATCGTGCTGTCGGGCGCCATTGCCAACGGCGGCTCGATTCTGGCGGCGCAGGCCATGGGCGCCGATCTCGCGTACATGGGCACGCGCTTCATCGCCACGCAGGAGGCGCATGCGCAGGAAAGCTACAAGCGCGCGATCGTCGAGGCGAATGCCGCCGACATCATCTACACCAATCTCTTCACCGGCGTACACGGCAACTACATTCGCGAGAGCATCGTCAACGCGGGCCTGGACCCCGACGCGCTGCCCGTCTCCGACAAGACCGCGATGAATTTCGCCGATCCCAAGGCGAAGGCGTGGAAGGACATCTGGGGCGCGGGACAGGGAGTCGGACTGATGAGCGACGTGCCGAGCGTCGCGGAACTCGTCGCCCGGCTGAAGAGCGAATACGACGACGCGAAAGCGCGGCTGGCGATCGGCTGAGTTTCGCTTTCCGGTTTCGATCGCCGGCTGCTGAGAACAAAACACCGCGCACGAGGCGCGGTGTTTCGTTTGACGAGGCGAAAAACGCGCGCGTCAGAACTTCGCGCGGATGCCGACGCCGAAGGTATCGCCCGACGAGATGCTGGTGTACTTGTCGTTCAGGTAGGCCGCGTAGACATCGGTGCGCTTCGAGAGCGGATAGTCGTAGCCGAGCGCCCAGCTCTTGTGCGTCTGATCGAGGCCGCCGTTGCTGCGCGAGTACGCGTAGGACGCCATCACCGTGCCCGGGCCGAGCGGCACGGTCACGCCGCCTTGCCCCGTGTTGACGTGGAAGGTGCCGACATCGATGTCGTTCTTCGTGTACATGTACTGCGCGAAGAACTTGACGAACTTCATGTCGAACGACGCGCCCAGCTGGCCTACGCTCTGGCTCTTGAAGCCGGGGATCGTGAAGGCGTTGGAGGTCGGCAGGTCGCCCGGCGCGTTGTTGAAGTTGACGTACTGGTAGACGCCGGTGGCCGCGAACGGGCCGTGGAAATACAGGAACTGCGCACTGTACTTCTTCGAGCGGCCATCGCCGGCGTTGTTGCCGAACGCGTACATCACGCTGCCCGACAGGCCATTGAAGTCAGGCGATGTGTACTGCACCGCGTTGTTCCAGCCCGAATCGCCCGTCACGCCCTGGTCCGTCGTGTAGGTCGGGAACGTGCCCTGGCCGAGAAACACGTGATAGACCATCGGCGAGAACACGTACGAATCGACGAAGGGGTTGAACAGGATCGTCGAGACGAAGAGTTGCGTCGTCAGGCGGCCAGCCGTGAACGTGCCGATCGGGCCTTGAATGCCGACGTAGGAGTTACGCGCGAAGAAGGTGTCGCCCTGAAAGCGGCCGTACTGGCCGTTTTGCGCGCGGAAGAAGCTTTCCAGCGTGAAGATGGCCTTGTAGCCGCCGCCGAGATCTTCGGCGCCCTTCATGCCCCAGTAAGACGTCGACATGCCGCCGCCGCTCACATTCCATGCGCGATCGCTGCCCGGAAACTTGGTGGCGCCGACCCATTCGTCGACCTGGCCGTAGAGCGAAACGCTCGACTGCGCCTGCGCGGATCCCGCCGCGAACATGCCGAGCAGCGCTGCGGCGACCACTGTGGCCTTGACCGTTGTCTTCACCGTAGTCTTCGGCGCACGGTTGACGGTTGGCTTCATGAACTCTCCTGTCTTTGTCGAAAATTGAATGCGTGGCGGGCGAGGAGCGTTGCACTCGCCTCGTCTGACCGGTTGACGGTGAATGGGCGAGAGAGGCATCGCGTGTGGAGCGGCACCATCTTTACGGACCATTTTTCCGGTCAAAAATGTTTTTGGTTATTGCGGGTATAGCGATTCGGATACTTCATGCCGTGCGCGCCCGGGACGCACGCGAGGCGCATCGCCGTCAGCCGCGCGGAGCTCGCGGATCATGTCGGCGCGCGGCCAAGAGGGGCGCGCCTGATCGAGAGAAAACAAGCCTGGCGAAGTAGTGAAATGCGACATTCATCCGCGCAGGGCGCATTGTCCTTGCGCGGATAAAGGAGGGAAATATTTATGAGAAAGCGGACGCTTAACTGTGGCGAGATTGCGTCAATATGACAGCGGAACTGGACGGACAATTTTTTTGTCGTTCCGCGCGCGGACGAGCGCACCCGACGTGCCGGTTCAGGACACGCGAGGAAGCGTCAAGCGATCAGTTGCGGAAATTGCCGTTGACCGGCGCGCGGCCGGCATCCGACGGCCGTCCCGGCGGGCGCGGCAGGCTGCGTTCTTCGTTGTAGCGGGTGATGTCGGCGCGAATGGAACCGGCGCCGTGCAACGGAGCCGCCTGATCCACCTGCGGGACCGTGCGGACTTCGGCGCTGACGGGCGTCAGGCCGTCTTTCGACGAGACAGGCGTGTAGTGCAACGATTGCCTGCTGGCGGCGGAGTTGTCAAACACTGCGGGTGACAGCCATTCGACACGCGGCCCCGCGAGCGCGAGCGAACCCGCCACCGCGAGTGCGCCGAGCGCAGCGGTTGCGAAAAGCCGGGTCGTGTTGCGAAAGCCTGTGAGCGTCATGTCGAAACTGCCAAGATCCGACCGATATCCTCGTTCGCAAACAGGTGGATTGTGGCCCGATGCTTGCGCCTCGAACCTGCCCATTCAGCGAACCACCGGCTTTGGTCGGAGCGGTCAGCTCATGCCGCTGAAAACGGATGGGCATGACCTGCAAACCGGTGTATTCAACAATTTATTGGGCGCTGCGACGGCAGTCGAGCCAAAAAGTGTTATGTCCGCTCGATGGTTGTAACACCATGTTACGTCAGAGTTTTTCCTTCCGACCTGCCTTTTTGGATGCTTAATCATGTGAGGAAAATCGTCGGTTTTCTGTTGCTGAAACATAGCGCTGCAAGTGTGTCCGCTGCGGACAGATTGCGGTGCTCAAAGGCCAGATTTCATGCGCCACGCGCATTAATCACTCCAGCAAATGAATTTGCCAATTCAATCCGTCCCGGGCGAAAATCATGGTATTCACTAATACGACGCTGGAACCGCGACGCATGACCGACCGGTTTCCCCACGCGCGAGAATCCTGAATGGCACGGCCCAAACTCCTTCCCGACAACTTCACGCTGGCGCTCGTCGGCACCGTCATTATCTACATAAACATGCCGTGCCGCGGCCGCGACGCGGTTGCGTTCAACTGGATCACCAACGACGCCATTGGATTGCTGTTCTTCCTGCACGGCGCAAAACTCTCGCGCGAAGCCATCGTGGCGGGTGCAACGCATTGGCGACTGCACGTGGTTGTCCTGCTCAGCACGTTCGCGCTGTTTCCCCTGCTCGGACTCGTACTCAAACCGGTGCTGACGCCGCTCGTCACGCCCGCGCTCTACACCGGCATCCTGTTCCTGTGCACCTTGCCCTCCACGGTGCAGTCCTCCATTGCGTTCACTTCGATGGCCAAGGGCAACGTGCCGGCGGCCGTCTGCAGCGCGTCGGCCTCGAGTCTGCTCGGCATTTTCATCACGCCTGCGCTCGTCGGACTCGTGGTGAGCAATCACGGCGCAACAACGGGCTCGCCATGGCACACGGTCGGCAATATCACGCTGCAACTGCTGGTGCCTTTCATCGCAGGACAATTGCTGCGCCCGGCCATCGGCAGATGGGTGGACGCGCATCGCGCCATCCTCAAGTTCGTGGATCAGGGCTCGATCCTGCTGGTCGTCTACGTTGCCTTCAGCGAGGCAGTGAACGAAGGCATCTGGCATTCAATCTCGCTCGGCACGCTCGCGGGCCTCGTGGCCGTCAACATCCTGCTGCTGGCAGCGGCGCTTTTCATCACGGCATTCACCGCGAAGCGTATGGGCTTCAGCCGCGCAGACCAGATCACCATCATCTTCTGCGGCTCGAAAAAGAGCCTTGCCTCAGGCATTCCAATGGCAAAAGTGATCTTCGCTTCGCACGCCGTGGGTGCGGTGGTCCTGCCGCTGATGCTGTTCCACCAGATCCAGTTGATGGTCTGTGCCGTGCTCGCGCAGCGCTGGGGCGCACGCAAGACCGCCGCTGAACCCGTGCGCAAAGGCGAAAGCGCCGGTGCGCCCGCGCAACGCTGAACCGTTCCATTCCCGCTCCATTCCTGACGAAGGCCGCCCCGCGCGGCCTTTGTGTCATTTGACGCCGGCTGCGCGTCGCCGTCGATTCGGCCGGATGGCATAAGCCAAACCGTCGGCGCTCCATCAAGCATTCGCACACTTTCGCTGACGGACATCCGTCGCTTTTGCCTATGCCTTCCGGCTGAATGGCGGCCGGGCATGTCCCTTGCCACACTTCTGTCATGACACGCAGCAGAGCCGTGAGGGAACCATGCAAACAGCACGCGCGCCGTACCAGCCAGGGCGCAAACAATGAATCGGGCAGAGACACTTGGCACGCCTCGCGCGGAAGCGGGCGCCTTGCGCGCGTTCCTTGCCACGCTGCCGTTTGAACGCGGCAGCGCCGAGGCAACGGGCCAGGCACTACGCGCACTGATCGACGCGCGGCTCGACCGCCCGCCGCTGCCCGGTCAAGGCGAAACCGCTGCGCGGTGGCGCGCGCTCGGCGCGGTCGCCGGATTCGACCTCTCGCTAGTCAAGCTGTACGAAGGCCACACGGATGCCGTCGCCATCCTCGCCGAGCTCGATGGCCACGAACCCGAAGCAGGCAAGGCCTGGGCCGTGTGGGCCGCCGAGCCACCGGATGCACGGCTCTCCGCCCTCGGCGAAGCAAGCGCCGAATCCGTGCTATTGCAGGGCACAAAGGCCTGGTGCTCAGGGGCGGCATCCGTCACGCACGCGCTCGTGACCGCCTGGAACGAAGCGGGCGAGCCGATTATCGCCGCTGTCGCGCTGGATCATCCCGGCGTGACGGTCAGCGGCTCCGGCTGGAGCGCCGTCGGCATGCGGGCCAGCGCAAGCGTCGAAGTGCGCTTCGAGCACGTCCCTGCGCGGCGCATCGGCGGCGCGCGCGCGTATCTGGAGCGCCCCGGTTTATGGCAGGGCGGCGCGGGCATCGCCGCATGCTGGTTTGGTGCTGCGGCGGCCATCGCACAGTTCGTCGCGCGCGACGTACGCAAGCGCCCCGCGCCCTACAAGCTCGCCCATCTCGGCGCAATCGATACGACGCTCAGCGCAACGGCCGCCCTGCTGCGCGAGACCGCAACGCACATCGATCGCGAGCCGCATGCGCACGCCATGGCACACGCGATGCGCGCCCGGCTCGCGGCGGAACGCGCGGCGGCGCGCGTCGTCGAGCGCGCGGGGCGTGCACTGGGCGCCGGGCCGTTGTGTCGCGACCCGCACTTCGCGCAGTTGATGGCGGATCTACCGGTATTCATTCGACAAAGCCACGCAGAGCGCGACGAAGCCGCGCTCGCTGAATGCGTCATCGAGGAGGAAGAGACTTCATGGCAAGTGTGACCACGAGAGCGCCAGCCGAATCCGAACACGACACCAACGGCCACGACCGCGCCATCGTTGGCGACGGTACGCCCGAGTCGGCATGGCAAGGCTGGGCCCGCCTTAGCGCGCTACCGGAGGTCGAGCCAGCGGAGCTCGTGCCGTTTGGCGCGCGCGCGGTCATCGTCGCGCCTCATCCGGACGACGAGGTGCTCGGCACCGGCGGACTGCTCGCGCGGCTGTCGCAACTCAGCCGGAGCATCCTGATCGTCGCCGTCACCGACGGCACCGCCAGCCATCCCGATTCGCATGGCTGGCCTGCCGAGCGGCTCGCACGGGAACGCCCGCAGGAAACCAAGGACGCGCTGCAACGCCTGCATCTGCGTCAGGTACAGGTTGTCCGGCTCGGACTGCAGGACGGCGGCGCCAGGCAGTTCGAACCGGTCCTGGCGGAGCGCCTGTCGCGGCTTCTGCAACCCGGTGACGTGGTATTCACCACCTGGCGCAACGACGGCCATCCCGATCACGAAGCCGCCGGGCGTGCCGTACACGCAGCCGCGGGTGCGCTGGAGCTGCCCTGTGTCGAGGTGCCGCTGTGGACCTGGCATTGGGCGTCGCCCGACGACACCCGCGTGCCCTGGAGCCGTGCGCGGCGGATCGTGCTCGACGAAGCAACCCACGCGCGCAAACTGCGGGCCGTGCAGGCCTTCCGCAGCCAGATCGAGCCCGACGCAGCGATGGGCCGTACACCGGTCTTGCCGGATCATGTGCTGGCGCGGCTCACGCGCCCTTTCGAGGTCGTACTGATATGAGCGCGCCCGGCCACGAGAGCAAGCAGCACTTCGACACCCTGTATCAGGAGAGCGAAGACCCCTGGAAAATCAGAGAGCGCTGGTACGAACGGCGCAAGCGGGCGCTCACGCTCGCGGCGCTGCCCGAAGAGTATTACGCACGTGCCTTCGAACCGGGCTGCGGCAACGGTGAACTGACCGCGTTGCTCGCCTCGCGTTGCGGCGAACTTCTTGCCGCCGACATCGCGGAACAAGCCGTGGAACTCACGCGCCGGCGCATCTCGCGCCTGGTGAACGTGAGTGTCGAGCAGATGCAATGGCCGGACGTCTGGCCTTCCGGCTCGGTGGATCTCGTCGTGATGAGCGAGATTGGCTATTACCTGGACGAGCCGCAGTTGATGCGCGTCGCCGACTTCCTGCACGAACGCCTGTCAGCCTCCGGCGCGGTTGTCGCATGTCACTGGCGCAAAGAGATCGCGGGCTGGCCGCGCATCGGCGACGATGTCCACGCCACGCTGCGCGACCGCCTGAGCCTGCCGCATCTTTGCCGCTATCAGGACGACGACCTGGTGCTCGACGTATGGACGCGAGACGCGCGATCCGTCCATGAACGCGAAGGTCTGGAGTAATGTTTTGTGGTTTTACTAAACAAACAAACTGCAAGGAATCGCTTATACATCAGGGTGATCGTGGTTTTCTCCTAGCTTGATGCGGGTTTTCTGCCGCGATTTTTACTATACAATCGCCGAGATCAGAATAAACCCGGCAGTCGCGATAAACAGCAAATATCAAACGCGCCGGCCATAGCGGAGACAGGAACACTACGATGGCCACCACCATTCGCGATGTCGCACGCGCCGCCAGCGTCTCGATCGGCACCGTTTCGCGCGCGCTCAAAAATCAACCCGGGCTGTCCGAGGCCACGCGCATACGCGTCGTCGAAGTGGCGCAGCAACTGGGCTATGACTCCGCGCAATTGCGCACTCGCATTCGCCGCGTGACCTTCCTGCTGCACCGGCAACACAACAACTTCGCCGTCAGCCCATTCTTCTCGCACGTGCTGAACGGCTTCGAGGAAGCCTGCCGCGAACGCCGGCTGGTGCCATCCGTGCTCACCGCCGGCCCCACCCAGGATCTCGCGCAACAAATGCGGCTCCATGCGCCCGACGCCATTGCCGTCGCGGGTTTCGTCGAGCCGGAATTGCTCGCGCACCTGCATGCGCTTGCGCGCCCGACCGTGCTCATCGACCTGCGCGCGCCGGGTTTCCGCTCCGTCAACATCGACAACGCCCGAGGCGCCTCGCTCGCGATGCAGCATCTGTTCGCGTCGGGGCGGCGGCGCATCGCGTTCATTGGCGGCTCGCTCGCGCATCACAGCATCGCGCAGCGCGCGCTGGGCTATCGCAAGGCTTATTTCGACGCGGGCCTCCTGTTCGATCCGATGCTCGAAATCATGACCCAGCCGGGTCTGCCCGCCGATCTCGCCGCCGCCGACGCCATGGAACGCCTGATCGCCGATGCACGCGCGCAATCCGCGCCGCTGCCCGACGCCGTTTTCGCCTATAACGATGCAGCGGCCCTCGCCGCGATGCGGGTCTGTCTCGCTCATGGCTTGCGCGTGCCGGAAGACATCGCGTTCGTGGGTTTCGACGACATTCCCGCCGCCGCGCAGAGCACGCCGCCGCTCTCGACCGTCGCCATCGACAAGGAAGCGCTCGGGCGCCGCGGCGTCGAACTGCTGCTGGAGGACACGTCGGGGCCGCCGAATCAGGCCGATACGCTCGTCGCAGTCGACTTCATCCCGCGCGCGAGTTCCGGCGCGGGCCCTCAGGGGAAACCGGCATCAAGACAGCACGCGAACCAGGACATCAGCACGCCATGAACATGACTGCCTCACCCGCCCTCGCGGAAGCAGCGCCGGCAGAACGCGCGATCGACTTTCGCAGCCACGACTTCCTGCTCGCGCACGTGCGCGACACGCTCGCGTTCTACGCGCCCCACGCCCGCGACCCGTCCGGCGGCTTCTTCCACTTCTTCAAGGACGACGGCAGCGTCTACAACCCCACGACGCGCCACCTCGTCAGCAGCACGCGTTTCGTCTTCAACTACGCGATGGCGTACCGGCATTTCGGCGACGCGCGCCATCAGGACGACGCGCGGCACGCGTTCGGCTTCCTGCGCGCGGCGCACTGGGACGCGGCGCTGGAGGGCTACGACTGGGAAATCGAGTGGCGCGACGGCCAGAAACGCACCCTCGACGGCACGCGCCACTGCTACGGCATGGCCTTCGTGCTGCTCGCGTGCGCGCATGCGGCGATGGCGGGCATCGACGAAGCCCGGCCAATGATCGACGAAACCTTCGCGCTGATGGAGCGCCGCTTCTGGGACGCCGACGCCGGCCTGTACGCCGACGAAGCCACGCCCGACTGGCGTCTTTCCGACTATCGCGGGCAGAACGCCAACATGCACGCCACCGAGGCGCTGCTGGCCGCCTACGAGGCAACCGGCCATGTGGTCTACCTCGACCGCGCCGAGAAGATCGCGGGCAACATCACGCTGCGCCAGGCCCGGCTGTCGAACGGGCTCGTGTGGGAGCACTTCCGGCCCGACTGGTCGGTGGACTGGCACTACAACGAGTCGGACAGTTCGAACATCTTCCGTCCGTGGGGCTTCCAGCCCGGTCATCAGACCGAATGGGCGAAGCTCCTGCTGATCCTGGAGCGGCATCGCGCGCTGCCGTGGCTCGCGCCGCGCGCAGTGGAACTGTTCGACGCCGGTTTCAACCGCGCGTGGGACAGCCGGCACGGCGGCCTGTATTACGGCTTCGGTCCCGACGACACGATCTGCGACCACGACAAGTATTTCTGGGTCCAGGCGGAGAGCTTCGCGGCGGCGGCGCTGCTCGGCGCCCGCACGGGCCGGGAGCGTTTCTGGGACTGCTACGACGAACTCTGGCGCTACAGCTGGGCGCATTTCGTCGATCACGAATACGGCGCGTGGTATCGCATCCTGACCTGCGACAACCGCAAGTACGGCGACGAAAAAAGTCCCGCGGGCAAGACCGACTATCACACCATGGGCGCGTGCTACGAAGTGCTGAACGCGCTCGCCCCGTCACAACATTCACGGTGAAATCGATGGCAAGCGAGCACAGCACCTTTCCGCAATTCGTCTCCGCCGGCGACATCCTCACCGACATGATCCGCACGGACGTGTCGAGCTGGCTCTCGCGTCCGGGCGGCGCGGGCTGGAACGTGGCCCGCGCGGTCGCGCGCCTCGGCCTGCCGACCGCATGCGCCGGCTCGCTCGGCACCGACAACTTTTCTGACGACCTGTGGGAAGCCAGCGTCGCGTGCGGCCTCGACATGCGCTTCATGCAGCGCGTCGAGCGCCCGCCGCTGCTGGCCATCGTCCACAAGACGCAGCCGCCTACCTATTACTTCATGGGCGAGAACGGCGCCGATCTCGCCTTCGATCCGTCGCGCCTGCCGCAAGGCTGGATGGAGCGGGTGAAGTGGGCGCACTTCGGCTGCATCAGTCTCGTGCGCCAGCCGCTCGGCGCCACGCTGGCGGCGCTCGCCCGGCAGTTGCGCGAGCACGGCGTGAAAATCAGCTTCGATCCGAACTACCGCAACCTGATGGAGCACGGCTACGAGCCGATCCTGCGCAACATGGCCGGGCTCGCCGACCTCATCAAGGTCTCGGACGAAGACCTGCACATGCTGTTCAAGGACAAATCCGAGCCGGACGCGCTTGCCGCGATTCGCGCGATGAATCCGCAGGCCACCCTGCTCGTCACGCGCGGCTCCGCGCAGGCCACGCTCTACGCCGGCGACGAGCAATTCAGCGCGCGTCCGCCGAGCGTGGAAGTGGCGGATACGGTCGGGGCCGGCGATGCTTCCATCGGCGGATTGCTCTACAGCCTGATGGCGCGCCACGGCGACTGGCCGGAGCATCTGAGGTTCGCGCTCGCGGCGGGTGCGGCGGCCTGTCGTCATTCGGGTGCGCATTCGCCGACGCTCGACGAAGTCGAAGCGCTGCTGAAATAAAGCGGCAGGACGGCGTCATACGCGTCGCATATCCGCGTGCTAGCATGGATTCGTCCTTGCCCGGAGGCGTATCCACCATGGAAGACACCACCTACACGAAAGGCATCTACACCGCGCAGATCGGCGTGCGCGCCATCGACGACGGTCAGTTCCAGGGCCTCGTTTCGCTCACGCGCGACGACGGCGAGGACACCGAGGCGAAGGTCTTCGAAGTGGACGCCGCCTCGGGCAACGAAGAAGAAGCACTCGACGAAGCGCGCGCGCTCGCGCACCGGATTCTCGGGGAAATCGAACTATAGCGGCCAGGCGGCGCTTGGCTCATTGCCTCGCGGCCGCTGCTGACTGCAATGGAGGACACCATGCCGGAGCAGATCTTCCTTTACGGCGTCTATGCGATCCACGTGAGACCGGTCGAGCTGCAAGGCTCGCGCTGGGACGCGGAGTACGAAATCCGCCATCACGACAAGGCGGTGCAGGCGTGGCAGACGGTCGGCGGCGACGAAGGGCTGGTTGATCGCGCCGAAGCCGTCGAGCTTGCGCATCAGCGCGGCGTGGCGGATATCGAAGCCGGCGCGGGCATTCCGAAGCCGCGCGCCTTTCCCTGATTCCGCTCAGCGTGACGCGTGCGCCACGCCCGCCTGAGCAGCAGGCGCAAGCCGCGCGGCCTCGCGACGGTCGATCGCCAATGCACGCTCATGACCTTCGCGCGCCAGCGAGCGCTCGACGTACTCGAACAGCACGCCCTCCGGCGGAATCAGCTTCGCGACCAGCGCAATCTGCAGCGTGCTCGCCGCGAGTACATCGGCGGCGGTGAACTGCTCGCCGAGCAGCCACGGCCCCTCCTCCAGCGCGCTTTCGATCGCATGCTCGACCCGCGCCAGATCACCCCAGCCGAAACTCACCGTGTTGCCCGGCGCGCCGGTCATGCGCTCGGCCATCGCGGGCTCCAGGCAGGAGCCGGTGAAAAACATCCATTGCAGGAAACGACCGCGCGCCGGATCGTCGACGGGCACGCCCAGCCCGCTGTCCGGATAGCGATCCGCCAGATACAGCAGCACCGCGCCCGATTCCGCCACGCGCACGCCGCCGTCCTCGAGCGCCGGCAGTTTCGACATCGGATTGACGCGGCTGAAGTCAGCGCCGTTCTGCGCACCCGCGCGAATGTTCACGTACTCGAGTTCGTACGGCACACGCATTTCCTCGAGCATCCACAGCGCGCGAAAGGCGCGCGTCTTCGGCCAGTAGTAGAGCTTCATCGGTCTCGTCTTCTTCGCGGGTTTCAGTGTCGTTCAGGTTAGTACCAAAACTCCATCCGACGTGGTCTGAACGATCCGGGTTAACGCGCACGCGAGCCCGATCGAGAAGATTTCTCTCGTTTCGGCGGCAATTAATCCATCTGTTTCTTGATTCCAGCCGAATCCCGGACAGTGCGCAAAAACATTCCGCTTTCGGCGGCAAAGAATGACGCATTGCCCCACATACCAAAACGAGACCGGAGATTCCATGAACGCTCGCGTCCCCGCCGATGCCTGCCTTGCTCCCGCGCTGTCGGACTATCAACTCGGCGACAACCTGAGCGCCACGCACGGCCGCATCTTCCTGACGGGCACGCAAGCCCTCGTGCGCCTCGTGCTGATGCAGCGCGAACAGGACCGCGCGGCGGACCTGAACACCGCCGGCTTCATCAGCGGTTATCGAGGCTCGCCGCTCGGCATGGTGGACCAGCAGTTGTGGAAGGCGAAGAAACTGCTCGCGTCGCACGACGTGCGCTTTCTGCCCGCCATCAACGAGGAACTCGGCGGCACCGCGGTGCTCGGCACGCAGCGCGTGGAGTCCGACCCGGAACGCACCGTCGATGGCGTGTTCGCGATGTGGTACGGCAAGGGACCGGGCGTCGATCGCGCCGGCGACGCCCTCAAGCACGGCAACGCCTACGGCTCGTCGCCGCATGGCGGCGTGCTGGTCGTGGCGGGCGACGACCACGGCTGCGTGTCGTCGTCGATGCCGCATCAGAGCGACCAGACGATGATCTCGTGGCACATGCCGGTGGTGAATCCGTCGAACGTCGCGGACATGCTGGAGTTCGGCCTGTACGGCTGGGCGCTGTCGCGCTTCTCGGGCGCGTGGGTCGGCTTCAAGGCGATCTCGGAGACCGTCGAATCCGGCTCGACCGTCGATCTCGACGCCGTCCGCCGCGACTGGACCGCGCCCGGCAACTTCACGCCGCCCGCCGGCGGCCTGCACAACCGCTGGCCCGACCTGCCGAGCCTGACGATCGAAGCGCGCCTCGCCGCCAAGCTCGACGCGGTGCGCCACTTCGCGCGCACGAACAGCATCGACAAGTGGATCGCGCAGAGTCCGCGCGCCAACGTGGGCATCGTCACCTGCGGCAAGGCCCATCTCGACCTGATGGAAGCCTTGCGCCGCCTGGACCTGACCGTCGCCGATCTCGACGCCGCCGGCGTGCGCATCTACAAGGTCGGGCTGTCGTATCCGCTGGAGACGACGCGCCTTGAACAGTTCGTCGTCGGCCTGAGCGAAGTGCTCGTGATCGAGGAAAAAGGACCGGTCGTCGAGCAGCAGATCAAGGAGCATCTGTACAACCGCACCGACGGCGCCCGCCCGGTGGTGATCGGCAAGCATGCGCGGGACGGCGCCGCGCTGCTGAGCGCACTCGGCGAACTGCGGCCGTCGCGGGTGCTGCCCGTGTTCGCGCAATGGCTTGCGCATCACAAGCCCGCGCTGGATCGCCGCGACAAGGTGGTCGATCTGGTCGCGCCGCCGATTCTCTCGAACGTCGCCGACGCCGTGAAGCGCACGCCCTACTTCTGCTCGGGCTGCCCGCACAACACGTCGACGAAGGTGCCGGAAGGATCGATTGCGCATGCGGGCATCGGCTGCCACTTCATGGCGTCGTGGATGGAGCGCGACACGACCGGCCTGATCCAGATGGGCGGCGAAGGCGTCGACTGGGCGTCGCACTCGATGTTCACCAAAACGCCGCACGTGTTCCAGAACCTCGGCGACGGCACCTACTTCCATTCGGGCATTCTCGCGATCCGTCAGGCGGTGGCGGCGAAGGCCAACATCACCTACAAGATCCTCTACAACGACGCCGTCGCGATGACCGGCGGCCAGCCGGTCGACGGCAGCATCTCCGTGCCGCAGATCGCCCGTCAGGTGGAAGCGGAAGGCATTGCGCTGCTGGTAGTTGTCAGCGACGAACCGGAGAAGTACCAGGGCCACGAGGACCAGTTTCCGCGCGGCACGACGTTTCATCACCGCGGCCAGCTCGACGAGGTCCAGCGCCGCCTGCGCGACACGCCGGGCGTGACCGTGCTGATCTACGACCAGACCTGCGCGGCGGAGAAGCGCCGCCGCCGCAAGAAAGGCGAGTTTCCCGATCCGGACAAGCGCCTGTTCATCAACGAAGCCGTCTGCGAAGGCTGCGGCGATTGCGGCGTGCAGTCGAATTGTTTGTCGGTGGAACCGGTCGAGACGGAGCTGGGACGCAAGCGCCGCATCGACCAGTCGTCGTGCAACAAGGATTATTCGTGCGTGAACGGCTTCTGTCCGAGCTTCGTCACGCTCGAAGGCGCGAAGCTGAAAAAGGCCGAAGGCCATGCGTTCGATCCGGCGGAACTCGCGCGCCGCGTCGATGCGTTGACGCCGCCCGCAACCCGGCTCGACGACGCGCCCTACGACATCCTCGTGACGGGCGTCGGCGGCACGGGCGTCGTGACGGTGGGCGCGCTCATCAGCATGGCGGCGCATCTGGAAGGCAAGAGCGCGTCGGTGCTTGACTTCATGGGCTTTGCGCAGAAGGGCGGCTCGGTGTTGTCGTTCGTGCGCTTCGCCGCCACCGATGCGCTGCTCAACCAGGTGCGCATCGACACCCAGCAGGCCGACCTGCTGCTCGCCTGCGATCTCGTGGTCGGCGCGAGCCCGGAGGCCTTGCAGACGGTCCGGCACGATCGCACGAAGATCGTCGTGAACACGCACGCGATTCCGAATGCCACCTTCGTGCAGAACCCCGAGGCCAGTCTTCACGCGGATGCCCTGCTCGACAAGCTGCGTCACGCGGCCGGTCCCGGCGCGCACGACGCCATGCGCAGTTGCGATGCACAGGCGCTGGCGCAGCGCTTCCTGGGCGACACCATCGGCGCGAACATCCTGATGCTGGGCTTCGCGTGGCAGCTCGGCCTCGTGCCGCTCTCGCTCGCGGCGCTGATGCGCGCTCTGGAACTCAACAATGTCGCGGTCGGCGCGAACAAGCTGGCGTTTGCCATCGGCCGCCTGGCCGCAGCGGACCCAACGGCGCTAGAAGCCTTGACGGCGCAGGTGAGCGCCCCGCACGTGACGATGGAACAGATGTCGCTGCCGGAACTCATCCGCGATCGCGAAGAACGCCTGCTCGCCTACGGCGGCGCGAAGTACGTCACGCGTTTCCGCAAGCTGGTGAACGCGGCGGCGGGCAACGAAGCGCTGGCACGCGCCATCGCGATCTCGTTCTACAAGCTGCTCGCGGTGAAGGACGAATACGAGGTGGCGCGCCTGCATGCGGATCCGTCGTTCCGCGCCGCGCTGGCCGCGCAGTTCGAAGGCACGGCAGGCGAGAACTACACCGTCAAGTTCAATCTCGCGCCGCCGGCGCTGTCGCACGCGGGGCATGGCGGCGTGCCCAAGAAGAAAGTGTTCGGCCAGTGGATGTGGCCGGTCTTCGGCGGCCTTGCGAAGCTGCGCATGCTGCGCGGCACGCCGCTCGATGTGTTCGGACGGACGCTCGAACGCCGCATGGAACGCCGCCTGGCCGATGACTTCGAAAGCACCATGACGCGCGCGCTCGCCCGGCTCGACGCGGCGAACGCCCAGGACGTGCACGCCCTTGCGTCACTGTACGAGCGCGTGCGCGGCTATGGTCACGTGAAGCTGGCCAACGTCGCGATGGTCAAGCGCAGCGAGCGCGACGTGGCGGCGCGCATCGGCATCGAAGCGGCGACCGGCGACGCCGTGCGCGCCGCCCTCGATACGATGAAGGGCGCGGCGTCGCTCAAGGGCATTCCGGTCGTGGTGGCGAAATAAGGCGCGGGTTCAGTCGGCGAGATCGTCGGGAAGCCAGTCGATGTCGCCGCACAGCACGCAGCGCCGCCCTCCGGAACGTGTCTCGACCGACAGCGTGACGCACGGCATCGCCTCGTTGATCGACAGATACGGCTTCGTCACGTGGACCCGCTCCGGGTCGCCGAGCGCCGCCCGGAAGTACGGCCGGCGCAGCCAGTTGGCGCCCTGCGCGTCGATCAGCGGCAGGAAGCGCGCCTCGTGCGCCGCGCGATCCGCGCGCAGCACGACATTGCGGCCGCTCTGCTTGCCGTTCTGGTCGAGCAGGAAACACCGCGCGGCATTGTCGAGCGCCAGGAAGTTCCAGCAGACTTCGTCGAGCGGTTCGCCCGCCGCGAGCCGCTCGGCCGCGCGCTCGAAGGCGCGGATATACGGCTGCAGCCGCGTGGCGACGCGCCGTTCCCGCGCTTCCGTCTGCAAGCGATAGCGTTCCGTCAGCTCGCCGATGATCGTCTGTGCGTGGGCGCCGTCCGCGAGCCCCGGATGCGGCCGCGCAAAGAAAAAGCCCTGCACGAAGTCCGCGCCGCTGGCGAGCGCGAGCTGCGCTTCGTGCTCCGTCTCGACCCCTTCGATCAGCACGAGCTTGCCCGCCTCGTGCAGCAGCGACACGATGCCCGACAGCACCGCCTCCATGTTCTGCCGCTGCTTGATCGAACGCGGCGACAGCGGCGCGTGCACGTTATGGCCCGCGTGCGACAGCATCACGCGGTCGAGCTTGACGATATCCGGATCGAGTTGCCAGATGCGCTCGATATTGGTGTGCCCGGCGCCGAAGTCGTCGAGCGCGATCAAGAAGCCCTGCTCGCGGAACTGCTGCACGGCGAGCGCGAGCCGCTCGATGTCTTCCGCGCTTTGCTCCAGCACTTCGAGCACCACGCGACGCGGCTCGATGTGCAGGCGCTTGAGGTTCGCCATCAGCGCGGCGGCGTGGTACGGCTCGGTCAGCGCGCCCGGATGCACGTTGAGGAACAGCCATTCGGTCTGCGCGCCGAGCATCTTGAAGTTTTCGAGGTGCAGGGCCTGCGCGAGCCGGTCGATCTGCAGCGCCTCGCCGATGCGCGATGCCTGGCCGAACACGTCGAGCGGCGACACCGGCCGATCGAAGCCGTCGTGCGCGCGCAGCAAGCCTTCATAGCCGACCGCGCGCATGTGCGAGAGGCTGAAGACCGGCTGGAACACGCTGGAGAGCGTCCAGTCGCCATGCTCGACCGAATAGCGGTCGAAACCCGACATCACGCCCAGTTCGAAACTGCGCGCGGAAATCGTCGACTTCTCGGGGTTTGCGATCACCATGTCGATACCCTCGCCTGCTGCGTTCGGCGAAGCGCGCTCGACCTGCGCGTGCCTTGCGTCGTTGCTGCCGCCGGACCCTTGCCGGATCCGTCCCGTAACGTCTTCATAAGAACAGCCCTCGATGATCTCGTCGGGAGTCTCGGTGTCCCGTGGCTTTCGCTAAAGCAAGCTCCATGCTCAAAGCGCGGCCCGTTTCGTCGTGCTTTTGCCGCCGGAATGCACCGTCCTCAGGCCATTCGTCGTGCAAACGCACCGCATCGGTGCAAAAGCGGAAGCGCCCCCATCGCTGCCTGCGGCGCACGCACGGGCTAAACTTTCGGCTCGTCCCATCAATGCTAGACGCCGCGCGCGCCCGCCGGGCGCAGGCGTCGTGCTGTAGCGCACATATGGAAATCGTCTTTACCGTCCTCATCCTGCTGCTGGCCGTGGCGCTCTCGGGCCTCGGCCTGAGCCTGCTGCCCGTCAAGCTGCCGCTGCCGCTGATCCAGATTGCCATCGGCGCGTGTCTCGCCTGGCCGAAGTTCGGGCTGCACGTCACGTTCGATCCCGATCTGTTCATGCTGCTGTTCATCCCGCCGCTGCTGTTCGCCGACGGCTGGCGCATTCCGAAACGCGAGCTCTATCTGCAGCGCCGCGCGATCCTGATGCTCGCGCTCGGGCTGGTGTTCCTCACCGTCGGCGTGCTCGGCTATTTCCTGCACGCCATGATCCCGTCGATGCCGCTGCCCGTCGCCTTCGCGCTCGCCGCCGTGCTTTCGCCGACCGACGCCGTCGCGTTGACGGGCATTGCCGGACGCAAGCGCATTCCGGCGGGCCTCATGAACATCCTCGAAGGCGAGGCGCTGATGAACGACGCGTCCGGCCTCGTCGCGCTGAAATTCGCGATCGCCGCCGCGCTGACCGGCATGTTCTCGATGCGCGACGCCACCATCAGCTTCTTCCTCATCGCGGCGGGCGGGCTGTCGATCGGCGCGGTGATCAGCTGGGCCGTGACCGAGATTCCCGCGCGCCTGCTCAAGTTCTCCGAGGACGACGACCCCGCCGCGGGCGTCATCCTGACCATCCTGATTCCGTTCGCCGCCTATGTCGTCGCCGAGCGGGCGGGGTGCTCGGGCATCCTGGCGGCGGTGTCGGCGGGCATGGTGATGAACATCCAGAGCCTGCGCCCCAGCCTCCCGAGCGCGGTGCGGGTGCGCATGACCAGCACCTGGACGATGATCGAGTTCGTCTTCAACGGCATGGTCTTCATCCTGCTCGGCCTGCAGTTCCCGCACATCCTCGGGCGGGCGCTGATCGAGGCGCATCGCGACGGCAACGCGCAGGTCGGCCTGCTGCTCGGTTATGTGGTCGCCACGCTGGTCGCGCTGTATGCGCTGCGCTTCGTGTGGGTGTATTCGCTGCGCTGGCTCGCGGCACGCCGGACCGCGAAGCAGGGACTCGAAAGCGCCGAGCCGGGTTTTCGGACGCTCGCGCTGACGACCATCAGCGGCGTGCGCGGCGCGGTGACGCTCGCGGGCGTGCTCTCGCTGCCGGTGACGCTCGACAACGGCGCGCCGCTCGCCGGGCGCGATCTGGCGATCTTCATTGCGTCGGCGGTGATTCTGGTGTCGCTGCTGATCGCGGTGGTCGGGCTGCCGATCATGCTGAACGGCATCGAGCGCGAGCGTAATCCGCATGCGGCGGAGGAACGCATGGCGCGCCGCCGCGCGGCGCAGGCGGCGATTCGCGCCATCGACGAAAGTCATGACGAAATGGTCGAGGAGATGGATGCCGCCGCTTCCGCGCGCTGCGCCGATTCCACCGCGCGCGTGATGGGCATGTACCGGCGCAGGCTGGAGTCGCTCGGCGAAGACGAAGCGCCGCGCGTGGCCGCGAAGAAGAGCGAATTGATGGAAACGCGGCTGAAGATGGCGGCGCTGCGCGCGGAGCGGGCCGAGCTGCTCCGGCTGCGCGCCGCGCAGGACATCAACGACGAGACCTTGAACAAGCTGCTGCGGGAAGTGGATCTGTCGGAGACGGCGATCGTGAACCGCAAGCGGGGGACGGCGGGGTAAGCGCCGCCAGTCCGCGCGTTCACGCAGACCGGCAGGCGACCTGCTTCAGACCACCCCCGCCCCGCGACGGCGCAGCAGCGCATAGAAAATAATCGCGCCGAACGTCGCGGTCCCGATCCCGCCGAGCGCGAAGCCGCCGAGCTTCAGCGTGAAATCGCCGGTGCCGAGCACGAGCGTGACCGCCGCGACGATCAGATTGCGGTTGTCGGAGAAGTCGACCTTGTTGACGACCCAGATGCGCGCGCCCGTCACCGCGATCAGCCCGAACACGACGATAGACACGCCGCCCAGCACCGGGCCCGGAATCGTCTGGATCAGCGCGCCGAACTTCGGCGAGAAACCGAGCACGATCGCGAACAGCGCGGCGATCACGAACACGAGCGTCGAATAGATCTTGGTGACCGCCATCACGCCGATGTTCTCGGCATACGTCGTCACGCCAGTGCCGCCTGCGAAGCCGGAAACGATCGTCGCGAGACCGTCGCCGATGAACGCCCGGCCGATGTACTTGTCGAGGCTCTTGCCGGTCATCGCGCCGACCGCCTTGATGTGGCCGAGATTCTCCGCGACCAGGATGATCGCGACGGGCGCGAGCAGGGTCATCGCGGGGGCTTCGAACACGGGCGCGGTGAAGTGTGGCATGCCGAACCAGGCGGCATTCGCGACCACCGCGAAGTCGATGGGCTTGCCCATGCTCATGCCGTTGGTCAGCGCCGCATAGATGAAATACGCGATGGCGAGGCCGATCAGGATCAGCAGGCGCTGCGCCATGCCGCGCGCGAACACCGCGACCGCGCCGACGCACAGCACGGTGACCAGCGCCATCCACGACTCGAAGCTGCTGCCCATCACGCCCTTTACGGCGATCGGCGCCAGATTCAGCCCGATCACGCAGACGATGGAGCCCGTCACGACCGGCGGCATCAAGGCCTCGATCCATTTCGTGCCGACCGCCGCGACGATCACGCCGATGATCGCGTAAGCCACGCCGCACGCGATGATGCCGCCCAGCGCCACCGGAATGTTGAGGTTCGGCCCTTGTCCGCCGTAGCCCGTCACCGCGATCACGAGTCCGATGAACGCGAAGCTCGAACCGAGATAGCTCGGCACGCGCCCGCCGACGAGCACGAAGAACAGCAGCGTGCCGATGCCCGACATGAAGATGCACAGATTGGGATCGAAGCCCATCAGGAGCGGCGCGAGCACGGTCGAGCCGAACATCGCGACGACGTGCTGCACGCCCATCGCGATCATCTGCGGCCAGGGCAGACGCTCGTCGGGCGCCACCACGCGGCCCTCGCGGGCATCGGGCTGGACCGGCCAGCGGGGGAAGAAGGAATCGGACATGGGCGGGCCTCCTGTGCGGCGATGAAGCGCCGTCCGTGCGGCGCTCTGATGAAAAATCAGGCGCGAGTGTACGGAGCGGGCTGTCGGGTGGCAAGCGAGCCGATGATACGGCCGTTCGGGCGTCGCCCGCCCGCCACGCGCCCGCCCGCTCAGGCGTGCTGCAAGGTGAACACCGCTACCGCGTGCTTCAACTGCTCGGCCTGATCGGCCATCGCGCCGGCGGCCGCGGCGGCCTCTTCGACCAGCGCCGCGTTCTGCTGCGTCACCTGATCCATCTGCGCGACGGCCAGGTTCACCTGCTCGATGCCCGAACTCTGCTCGTGCGATGCCGACGAAATCTGCGCCATGATGTCCGTCACGCGCTGCACGGCGTGGGTGACCTCAGCCATCGTCGTGCCGGCGCGTTCGGCGAGCGCCGCGCCGCTGTCGACACGCGCCGTGGACGCCTCGATCAGTTCCTTGATTTCCTTCGCCGAGGTCGCGCTGCGCTGCGCGAGCGCACGCACTTCGCCCGCGACCACCGCAAAGCCGCGCCCTTCTTCTCCGGCGCGCGCCGCTTCCACCGCCGCATTCAGCGCGAGGATGTTGGTCTGGAACGCGATGCCCTCGATCACGCCGATGATGTCCGTCATGCGCCTCGACCCGGCGGCCAGCTCGCGCATGGTGCCGGCCACATCGCCGACGAGTTCGCTGCCGCGCGCCGAGATGTCGGATGCGCCGCGCGCGAGACCGCTGGCCTCATCTGCGTGATCGGCGTTCTGACGTACCGTCTGCGTGAGCTGCTCCATGCTTGACGCCGTTTCCGCGAGCGACGCGGCCTGCTCCTCGGTGCGCTGCGAAAGATCCGTGTTGCCCTGCGCGATCTCGCGCGACGCATGCAGGATCGAATCGCTCGAATGACGAATGCCGCCGACGATGTCCGCCAGTTTCACGCTCATGTTGCCGAGGCTCGCGAGCATGCTGCGCTCGTCGCCGGGACGCGTGGCGACACGCGTGGTCAGGTCGCCGCGCGCGATGCGGTCGGCGATGTCCGCCGCATAGCCCGGCTCGCCGCCGAGCTGCGCCGCCAGGCGCCGGCCGATCAGCACCGCGAGCAACGCGCCCGCGGCCATCGCGCCGAGCACCAGCGCCAGCATCACGGCGCGCATCGTCTCGTACTCCGACGCCGCATGCTGGCGCGCCTCGGTCGCGCGCTTGCGCTTGAAGTCGGCGAGCCGCTCCAGCGAAGCGCGCGCTTTCTCGCTCGACGCGATCGCGCGGCCAATGAGGCCCATCTGGTCGACGTCGATCGGCATGGGCTTTTTGCCCATCTGCATCAGCACAATGTCCTCCCACGCCGACACCGACTGATGCGCGGCATCGTAGAGCGCGGCGCCTTCGGCGGAGAGAATCGTCGGACGCACGCGTTCGAAGGCGCGGTGCATGTCGTCGAGCGACGTCGACATGCCTTCCTTCAGTTTGGTCTTGCCGGCGTCGTCGGCGAAAGTCAGGTTCGCGGCGGCGAGGTCCGTGTCGAGCTTGTGCTTGTTGATTTCCTCGACCCAATACACCCCGTCCAGATGACGTTCGCCGATCTCGCCGATCAGGCCGTTCATCTTCGCGAGCGACACCACGCCGGTGGCGCCCACGCACGCAGTGAACAGGATCACCACCGCGAACGACAGCAACAGCTTGTTGAGCACGGACAGGCGGTCAAACCATTTCATCGATGTCTCCTCTTGCACGCTCCACGGACGGCGTCCATGGACAGCGCAGCGCGAACGCCGGTCCGCGCACAGCGTGGTTACGGCTGGGCGTCGGACGTTCTTGAGTGCGTATGGAGGAGATAACGCGGGCGGGATATGCGCTGGAAGGCGCCTGTAAACAAGTGATCCAGAAGCAGGGATTTCAGGCCGCTGCGATCTGATTGCAGCGGCTGAGTCCAGACCTTCGATTGAGAGTTCTCTGATAGGGAGGGGGAAACGCGGCACGTATGCTGTTTGTGCGCGTGTGTCGATGTTCGCGCACGAAGTTGGCACATTCCGATCGCGCATGGTGTCGTTGCAACTCTCCGATTCCCGCCCATGGCCTCCCCGGCTTGGGCGTTTTTTTTGAGCGATCGGTTTGCGTTTTGACTGTGGCGTGAGACCGCCACAGCCATGCCCCCAAAAGCCGCTTCCCGCTTACTGCCGTACCGGCTTCTTCGCCAGCTTGCGCTGCAGCGTGCGCCGATGCATGTTGAGCGCGCGCGCCGTCGCGGAGATATTGCCGTTGTTCTCGGCCAGCGCCCGCTGGATATGTTCCCATTCGAGCCGCGCCACGGACAGCAGCGTCGGGTTCTCGATGGCTTCCTCGGCCGTCTGCTCGCTGGCCTGCTCGTGGAGCGCCGCGAGAATCGTCTCGACGTTCGCCGGCTTCGCCAGATAGTTGTCCGCGCCGTCCTTCACGGCCTGCACCGCCGTCGCGATGCTCGCGTAACCGGTCAGCACGAGAATGCGCGCATCGGGTTGCAGATCGCGCAGCGGCGCCACCAGCCGCAGGCCGGAATCGTTGCCGAGATGCAGGTCCACCGTGATCTGCCCGAACTTGTGCTGGTTCGCGAGCTTCAGGGCTTCATCCGCGTCGTGCGCCTGATGCGCGGTGTAGCCGCGCCGCGTGAGACCGCGGGCGAGGATGCCGGCAAAGACTTCGTCGTCGTCGATGATCAGAAAGTTGGTATCGCTCATGCTGTTTTCTCCGTGATTCACCCGTAGCGTCCCGATTCGAGTTCAGGCCGCCTTGCTTCGTTCAGTTCGTTCCGCCTGCGCCGCCGCGCCGCGATTCGGCAGACGCAGCACCGCGCGCGTGCCGTGCGGCTCGCCATCGTGCAGTTCGATCGATCCGCCCAGCCGCGCCGCCGCCGCGAACGCCAGATACAGACCGACGCCATGTCCGCCCTGCGTGCTGTCCACCGGCGCCGCGCCGAGCGCCACGCGCAACGCGGGCGGAATGCCGGGGCCGCGGTCGGCGACGTCGAAACGCACGCACGGCGCGGCATCGATGGTTTCGGCGCTCGCCTGCAAGGTCACTGATTCACTGCTGGCGCGCGCCGCGTTGTCGAGCAGGATGGTGAGGATCTGGCCGACGGCCACCGGGTCGTCGATCGACGCCTCCGCGGGCGCCGCGCCAATCTGCGCGAACTTCACCTGCGGATGCCGCAGCCGCCATTGCTCGATGAAGCTGGCGAGCCATTCGTCCAGCGCCTGGCGGCTGGACGGTCCGGTCGCGCGGCTGCGCAGGCGCGCGAGCGCCGACGTGCACAGCGCCATCTGCTGTTCGAGCAGTTCGAAATCCGCGGCGTAGGGCGCGAGGTTGCGGTCGTGGGCGGCGGAATCGCGCAGTTCCTCGGACAGCATCGCGATGGTCGACAGCGGCGTGCCCATTTCGTGCGCCACCGTGGCGGCCTGGACGCCGAGCGCCACGGCCCGTTCGTCGCGCAGGTGGCGCTGCTGGGCGTCGGCGAGGGCGGCGTCGCGCACGCGCAGCGCCCGCGACATGCGCGCGACGAACCAGCCGATCAGCCCGACGCTCACCATGAAGTTGACCCACAGCCCCATGCGGAAATAGTCGAACAGGTTGGCCGGGTTCTCCATATTGAGCGGCACGTAGTTGTAGCTGAGCAGCGCGTAGCAGGCGACGGCGAACAGCGCGAGGCAGGTCATCATGACCCACGGCAGGATCGCGGCGGCAATGGCCAGCGACGGCAGATAGAGCGTGACAAACGGATTGGTTGCGCCGCCCGAGAGGAACAGCAGGGCCGAGAGCGCGCCGAGATCGACGCACATCTGGCCGAACAGCTCCATGTTGGTCTCCGGCCGTGCCCGCGAGACCCGCAGCCAGGTGAGGCCGTTGAACAGCATTTCGAGCGCGATGACGAGCAGCATGGCCGGCAGCGGCAGTTTCGCGCCGTAGAAGATCTGCACGACGGCGATGCTCGTCAGCTGGCCGATGATCGCGAGCGAGCGAAGCCAGAAGAGATGACCGAGATTGACCCGTCCGGTGGTGGTTATGCGATGCATCTGATTGAGTATCCGTCGACGCGTGGCGGAACGCCGGGCACAGGCGTGCGCCCTGGCGACATTATCCCGCTTGCATCAGGCTTGCAGCGGCATCTGGCGCGATTTGTCGCACCCGGGCGGCACGGCATGCGCTCTGCTAACCGGGAAGGCCGGCACGCTCGAGCGCGGCTGCAAGACACGACGGACACAGGCACGTAGCGCCCGCCTGCAGCCGGTCGGGCGGCAATGCCGGAAGCGCCGCGCACCAGCAGGCCGGGTCGCCGGCCAAAACGCCGCAGCGTAACGCCGCGCCGCAAATCGCGCAGGTCTGTGCGCCGGCCGGCGTGACCGGCGGCGTCTGTGCGGCGGTCTTTTCGAAAGCCATGTTCATCATCTCGTCACGGTTCTGCCTGAACGATGATCGCATGCCCGGCAGCCCGCCGGAGACGCTGAGGCGGCACGCGGCAATTCGTCCTGCTGCGTCGCGTCAGTCCTGTACAATTCCGCGTGTTTAAACGCTCCTCGCCTCATTTGCCGCCATGTCCGAGCTTCCCGACCTCACGCAAATCGCCCCGACCCTGAAGGCCGAAATCCTGGCCGAGGCGCTGCCCTATATCCGTCAGTATCACGGCAAGACGGTCGTGATCAAATACGGCGGCAATGCCATGACCGAAGAGCGCCTCAAGCAGGGCTTCGCGCGCGACGTGATCCTGCTGAAGCTGGTCGGCATCAATCCGGTGATCGTGCACGGCGGCGGTCCGCAGATCGACCAGGCGCTGAAGAAGATCGGCAAGCAGGGCACCTTCATCCAGGGCATGCGCGTCACCGACGAAGAAACCATGGAAGTGGTCGAATGGGTGCTCGGCGGCGAAGTGCAGCAGGACATCGTCACGCTGATCAATCACTTCGGCGGTCACGCGGTGGGCCTGACCGGCAAGGACGGCGCCCTGATCCACGCGCGCAAGCTGATGATGCCGGATCGCGATAATCCGGGCCAGTTTATCGACATCGGCCAGGTGGGCGAAGTCGAGGCGATCAATCCGGCTGTCGTGAAGGCGCTCCAGGACGACGCGTTCATTCCGGTCATCTCGCCCATCGGCTTCGGCGAAGACGGCCTCTCGTACAACATCAACGCGGACCTCGTCGCGGGCAAGCTCGCCGTCGTGCTCAACGCCGAAAAGCTCGTCATGATGACGAACATCCCCGGCGTGATGGACAAGGAAGGCAACCTGCTTACGGACCTGTCCGCACGCGAGATCGACTCGCTGTTCGCGGACGGCACCATCTCCGGCGGCATGCTGCCGAAGATCTCCTCCGCGCTCGACGCCGCGAAGAGCGGCGTGCGCTCGGTGCACATCATCGACGGCCGCATCGAACATTCGGTGCTGCTCGAAATCCTGACCGAACAGCCGTTCGGCACGATGATCCGCTCGCATTGAGCCGCATCGCATCCCTCCCGACGCCCGCCCCGCGCGGGCGTTTTCTTTGGCGCCCGGCAACAACACCATGACTCCGCAACGTCCCGCTCGCCGTCGTCACGTGAAAACGCGCGGCCCCGTCTGGCTCTTCGACCTCGACAACACGCTCCATCACGCTTCGCACGCCATCTTCCCGGCGATCAACCGCGGCATGACGCAGTACATCATCGACCGGCTGGGCGTGGACATCGACGAAGCCAACCGGCTGCGCGTCGGCTACACGGTGCGCTACGGCGCGACGCTGCTGGGTCTCGTCAAGCATCATGGCGTCGATCCCGCCGACTTCCTGCGCGTGGTGCACACCTTTCCCGACCTGCCTTCGATGGTGCGCGCCGAGCGCGGCCTCACGCGCATGCTGCGCGCCTTGCCGGGCCGCAAGATCGTGCTCACCAACGCGCCGACGCTCTATGCGCGCGCGGTCATGGCGGAACTGGGCATCGGCCGGCTGTTCGAGCGCGTGATCGCCATCGAGGACATGCGCGAAGGCGAGCGCTGGCGCGCCAAGCCCGACGCGACGATGCTGCGCCGGGAAATGCGCCGCGCCCACGTGCATCTGCGCGACGCGATCCTGGTCGAGGACACGCGCGGCCATCTGAAGAGTTACCGGCGGCTCGGCATCCGCACGGTGTGGATCGTCGGGCACTTGCCGGTGGCGAAGACCTCGAGCGGCGGTTTGTCGACGCGCCTGCCGGGCATCGGACGGCCGCATTACGTGGACCGCACGGTGCGCTCGCTGCGCGCACTGACGCTCGGCATGCGCGGCAGCGCAATGCGCTGAGCCAGGCGCCGCCCCGGCGGCCTTATGACGTTTTCCGCTATACTTCCTCGCTAACGAGATTTTCTCGTATCACTCACACGCGCCGATTTGCTGACTCGATTGCGGGCGCGCGAACCTCACGGGGCATCATCGCGAGGTTCACTATAAATGCGGCTAAAGAGGTCGTCAGCCGCGCACGCTTTCCCTCGCGCATCGCCGACACCCGTTTAGCCGCTCGAACAAGGCGGAATGAATGGAATCGATCGGCATCGTCACGCCCCAGACCCTGCGCTTCACCGAGCCGCTTGCCATGCAGAACGGCTCGTCGCTCGCCGACTATGAACTGGTCGTCGAAACCTATGGCGAACTCAACTCCGCGCGCTCGAATGCCGTGCTCGTGTGCCATGCGCTCAACGCCTCGCATCACGTCGCGGGCGTGTATGCCGGCGAACCGAAGAACGTCGGCTGGTGGGACAACATGGTCGGGCCGGGCAAACCGCTCGACACGAACCGCTTCTTCGTCATCGGCGTGAACAATCTCGGCTCGTGCTTCGGCTCGACCGGCCCGATGAGCGTCGATCACGCCACCGGCAAACCCTACGGCGCGCGCTTTCCCGTCATCACGGTGGAAGACTGGGTGCATGCGCAGGCCCGCGTGGCCGATCGCTTCGGCATCGAGCGCTTCGCAGCGGTGATGGGCGGCAGTCTCGGCGGCATGCAGGCGATGGCGTGGAGCATGATGTATCCGGAGCGGCTCGGGCATTGCATCGTCGTGGCCTCGACGCCGAAGCTCTCCGCGCAGAACATCGCGTTCAACGAAACGGCGCGCTCCGCGATCCTCTCCGATCCCGACTTCCACGGCGGCGACTACTACGCGCACGATGTGAAGCCGCGCCGCGGCCTGCGCGTCGCGCGCATGATCGGCCACATCACCTATCTCTCCGACGACGACATGGCCGTGAAATTCGGCCGCGCGCTGCGGCGAGCCGAAGGCGCGCTCGATGCCTACAACTTCAACTTCGACGTCGAGTTCGAAGTGGAGTCGTATCTGCGCTATCAGGCGGACAAGTTCGCGGAATACTTCGACGCGAACACCTACCTGCTGATCACGCGCGCGCTGGATTATTTCGATCCCGCGAAGGCCTTCGACGGAGATCTCACAAAGGCGCTGGCCAACACGCAGGCCAAGTATCTCGTCACGAGCTTCACGACCGACTGGCGTTTCGCGCCGGCGCGCTCGCGCGAGATCGTCAAGGCGCTGCTCGACAACAAGCGCACGGTGAGCTACGCCGAAATCGATGCGCCGCACGGCCACGACGCCTTCCTGCTCGACGACGCGCGCTATCACAACCTGATGCGCGCCTATTACGAGCGCATTGCCACGGAGATCGGCGCATGAACCAGAACACACTCGATTCGCTCGCGCTGCGTTCGGATTTTCGCGCCATCGCGCGCTGGGTGGAGCCGCGCTCGACCGTGCTCGATCTCGGCTGCGGCGACGGCTCACTGCTCTCGCTGCTCGGCGAGGAGCTCGACGTGACGGGCTATGGCATCGAGATCAACGATGCCGGCGTGCTCGCGTGCGCGCAGAAGGGCGTGAACGTGATCCAGCAGAATCTCGAAGACGGCCTGCGGCTCTTCGAGGACGACAGCTTCGACTTCGCGGTCCTCTCGCAGACCTTGCAGACCATTCACCAGACGGCCGCGATCCTGCGCGAAACCGTACGCGTCGGGCGTCAATGCATCGTGTCGTTTCCGAATTTCGGCTACTGGCAGCACCGGCTCTCGGTATTGCAGGGACGCATGCCGGTGTCGCGCTCGCTGCCCTATCAATGGCACAACACGCCGAACGTGCGCGTGCTGACCATCGAGGACTTCGAGGCGCTGGCGCCGGAAGTGGGCATCGAGATCCTGGATCGCGTGGTGCTGCATGGCGGGCAGGTGGTCCGTTGGGGCGCGAACTGGCGTGGTAGTCTTGCGGTCTATCGCGTGAAGCGCCGGTAAAAGCCGCCGGTGCGCTCACGCATCGACCACTGCCCGTACACGACATGCCCGATACGCCACACGAGGCGCCCGCTCTAACCGCTCACGAAGAACATCCAGGCTGGCGCGCGTTTCTCAACACGCGCATCCTCATCTGCGTCTTTCTCGGCTTCACGTCCGGATTGCCGCTGTTCACGCTGTTCAGCCTGTTGCAGGCCTGGCTCACCACCGCTCACGTCAATGTGAAGGAGATCGGCCTGTTCGCGCTGATCGGACTGCCGTACACGTGGAAGTTCGTCTGGTCGCCGCTGATGGACCGCTTCGTCCCGCGCTTTCCGGGCTGGCGTCCGGGCCGGCGGCGCGGCTGGATGTTCGTCACGCAAGTGCTCGTCATGCTGGCGATCGGCTCGTTCGGGTTCTTCTCGCCGGAACAGAACATCTGGTCCGTGGCGGCAGTGGCCGCGCTGGTGGCGTTCTTCGGCGCCAGTCAGGATATCGTCATCGACGCCTACCGGCGCGAACTGCTCGCCGACACCGAGCAAGGTCTCGGCAATGCCGTCCATGTCAACGCCTACAAGGTCGCGGGGCTGGTGCCCGGCTCGCTGTCGCTGATCCTCGCGGGCTTCCTGCCGTGGAAGACGGTGTTCATCATCACCGCCGCCTTCATGCTGCCGGGGCTCATCATGACGCTCGTCGTCAAGGAGCCGCAGATTCACGGCACGCCGCCGAAGAGCCTGCGCGAAGCGATCGTCGAGCCGTTTCACGAATTCGTCACGCGCGACGGCTGGCGCGCCGCCCTGCTCGTGCTCGGCTTCATCTTCCTGTACAAGCTCGGCGACACCATGGCGACCGCGCTCGCCACCAAGTTCTTCCTCGACATCGGCTTCTCGCTCACGCAGATCGGCGTGATCGCCAAGGCGGTCGCGTTCTGGGCAAGCATCGCGGGCGGCCTGCTCGGCGGCATTGCGCTGGTGAAGATCGGCATCGCGCGCGGGCTGTGGATCTTCGGCGCATTGCAGATCATCGCGACGCTCGGCTTCGCGTGGCTCGCGAAGATCGGGCCTTCGCCGCTGGCGCTCGCCGTGCTGTACGGCTTCGAAACCTTCGCGACCGGCCTCACGCTCGCCACCTTCACCGCGTACATTGCGAGCACCACGGACCCGCGCTACACCGCGACGCAATTCGCGCTTTTCACAAGCCTCGCGGCCGTGCCGCGCACCTTTGCCGCAGCGGGCAGCGGCTATCTCGTGAGCGAGGCCGGCTGGTTTCCGTACTTCCTGATCTGCGTCGCGCTGTCGCTGCCGGGCATGTTACTGTTGCCCAAAATCGCGCCCTGGAGAACTCAACGATGACGGTGTCTTACTCGCGCCGAGCCTTGCTTTGCGTACTGGCATGGGCGACTTGCGCGCCCTTGTCCGCGCACGCTCAGGACGAGAAGAGCATGCCGGCGCCGTACACCGCGCCGAACAACCAGATTCGTTTCGGCAATACCGCACTGTTTCGCAATCTGATTCCGCCCGCGACGCTCGAAGCACAATCCGCGCAGGAATACGCGCAGGTCATCCACGACGCCCAGCGCGACAAGACGCTTCTGCCGGACACGAATCCGCTGGTCAAGCGCGTGCGCGACATCGCGAATCACGAGATTCCGTTCGCGCTCAAGTGGAACGACCGCGCGAAGAACTGGAAGTGGGAAATCAACGTCATCAAGTCGTCCGACGAGCGCATGGTGTGTCTGCCGGGCGGGAAGATCATCGTGTATAGCGGGCTGATCGACAGGCTTCATCTGAACGACAACGAGATCGGCATGATGATCGGCCACGACATCGCCCACGCGCTGCGCGAGCACGCGCGCGAGCGGCTCGGCAGGCAGCAGGCCGCGCAACTGGGCGCGGGCGCGATGCCGCAGTATCTGGGTTTGTCGAACTATGGGTCGCAACAGCCGGATATCGGCGACCAACTGATGTCGATGCGCTATTCCCCCGCCGACGAAACCGAGGCCGATGTCATCGGCAGCGAGATTGCATCGCGCGCGGGCTACGATCCGCGCGCAGCCGTCACGTTGTGGAACAAGATCGATACCGGCACGCGCCGCAGCGACGACGGTTTCATCTGGCTGCATCCCTACGGGCCGGACCGCAGGCAGGATCTGCTCAAGCGCATGCCGGACATGATGCCGCTGTATGCGAAGGCGGTCGGCAAGACCATCGACCAGTTGCCGAACTATGCGGGACTCGGCCGGTTCAAGAAGTCCGGCCGCTGAGCCCCGCCTGCATTACTTCTTCTTGCCCAGTTTCCAGTCGTAATCGACGGTCAGCGGCGCGTGATCGCTGAACTTGATGTCGCGGAAGACCGAGGTCTGCTTCGCCGTGGCGGCCACTTCCTGCGTTGCGATCTGATAGTCGATACGCCACCCGACGTTCTTCGCATACGCCTGGCCGCGATTGCTCCACCACGTGTACTGCTCGGGGCGCGTGTCGAGGGTGCGGAACACGTCGACATAGCCGACGTCGTCGAAGAGCTTCGTGAGCCACGCACGCTCCTCGGGCAGGCAGCCTGAATTCTTCTGGTTGCTCTTCCAGTTCTTGATGTCGATTTCCTTGTGAACGATGTTCACGTCGCCGCACACGATCACTTCGCGCTCTTGCGAAAGCTCGGTGAGATGCGGCATGAACTCGTCCATGAAGCGGTACTTCGCCTGCTGGCGCTCGTCGCCGCTGGAGCCGGACGGCACGTACACGGAGACCACCGAGAGCTTGCCGAAGCGCGCTTCCACATAGCGCCCTTCCGGATCGAATTCCGCCGAGCCGAAGCCAATGATCACGTCGTCCGGTTCATGGCGCGTGTACAGGCCCGCGCCGCTGTAGCCCTTCTTCACCGCATGCTGGAAGTAGCCTTGAAAGCCGTGCGGCGCGAGGAATTCGGGCGTCAGGTCGTCCTGCGAGCACTTGATTTCCTGCACGCACACGACGTCGGATTTCTGCTCGCCGAACCAGTCGAAAAAGCCTTTCTTCGCGGCCGAACGGATGCCGTTGAGATTGGCGGTGATCACGCGGAACATACGCTTCCTTTTTGTTGGGTTCGTTGCCTGGGTTGTTCTTCTCGATCTTCCCGACTCATTCCACCTTCACGCCCTTCAGCGATTCCTTTGCCGCCGGGAATTCCAGCTTCATGCCCTGCATCGTGCGCAGCAGCAGTTCCGCCACCATCAGGTTGCGATGCGTCTTCGAGTCGGCCGGAATGATGGTCCACGGCGCTTCTTCCGTCGAGGTCGCGCCGAGCGCGGCGGCGTAGGCGTCCTGATACGCGTCCCATTGCTTGCGCGCTTCGAGGTCGGAGACGTCGAACTTCCAGTGCTTGGTCGGATCGTCGATGCGCGCCTGCAAGCGTTCGCGCTGCTCGTCCTTCGAAATATGCAGGAAGCATTTGACGATCGTCGTGCCGCTGTCCGCGAGCAGCGCCTCGAAGTCGCGGATATGACGATAACGGCGCTCGCATTCGTCGGCGTCGATGGTCTTCAGCACGCGCGGCACGAGCACGTCTTCGTAGTGGCTGCGGTTGAAGACCGCGAATTCGCCGGCCATCGGCGCCTGCGCGTGCACGCGCCACAGGAAGTCATGCGCGGCTTCGCGTTCCGACGGCGCGCGAAACGGCACGATGCGCAAGCCGAGCGGATCGACGTCATGGAACACCGCGCGCACGGTGCCGTCCTTGCCGCTCGTGTCCATGCCTTGCAGCACGAGCAGCACGCGCTGACGACGCTGCGCATGGAGCTTTTCCTGCAGGTCGTCGAGCTGCGCGCCGATCGCCGCGAGCCGTTCGCGGTCCGCGTCCTTCGAGCCGAGCGAAAACGGCTTCGCGGCGGGATCGACGGCGCTCAGGTCGAAGGGCTTCAGCTTCTTGTCCGCGTCGAAGAAAGGGACGCGGAAATCGTCCAGTTCAGGTTTCTTTGCCATGTCTGTTCTTTGGCGTCGCCAATGAAAACGGGCTGCGGCCAGGCTTAACCGGCAGCAGCCCGTTCATGCGTGATTCGGATGCTCAGGATAGCTTCTTCTTCAGCAATTCGTTGACTTGCTGTGGGTTGGCTTTGCCCTTTGTCGCCTTCATCGCCTGGCCGATCAGCGCGTTGAACGCCTTTTCCTTGCCGGCGCGGAATTCCTCGACCGACTTCTGGTTCGCCGCGAGCACGTCGTCGATGATCGCTTCGAGCGCGCCGGTGTCCGAGATCTGCTTCAGTCCCTTCGCCTCGATGATGCGGTCCGCCGCGCCTTCGTCGGTGGCCTTCTCTTCCCAGATCGACAGGAAGATGTCCTTGCCGATCTTGTTCGAGATGGTGCCGTCCGCGATGCGCTGGATGATCAGCGCCAGTTGCGCGCTCGACACCGGCGACTCGCCGATCTCCAGCGACTCGCGGTTCAACTGGGCCGACACATCGCCCATGATCCAGTTCGCGGCGATCTTCGCCTGGTTCGCGCCGGCCTTCTGCACGAGCGCCTCGAAGTACGACGCCATCGCCTTCGATGCCGTCAGCACGCCCGCGTCGTACGGCGTGAGGCCGTAGGACTCGACGAAGCGCTGCTGCATGTTCGCCGGCAGCTCCGGCATCTCGCCCTTCACGCGCTCGATCCACGACGCCTCGATCACCAGCGGCATCAGGTCCGGGTCCGGGAAATAGCGGTAATCGTGCGCGTCTTCCTTGCTGCGCATTGAGCGGGTTTCGCGCTTGTCCGGGTCGTACAGACGCGTCTCCTGCACCACCGTGCCGCCGTCCTCGATCAGTTCGATCTGGCGGCGCACTTCATACTGAATGGCTTCTTCGAGAAAGCGGAACGAGTTCAGGTTCTTGATTTCGGCGCGCGTGCCGAACTCGGCTTGCCCCATCGGCCGGACCGAGACGTTCGCGTCGCAGCGGAACGAGCCTTCCTGCATGTTGCCGTCGCAGATGCCGAGCCACATCACGAGACCGTGCAGCGCCTTCGCATACGCGACCGCTTCCGCGGCGCTGCGCATTTCCGGCTCGGTGACGATCTCGAGCAGCGGCGTGCCCGCGCGGTTCAAGTCGATGCCCGTCATGCCCGCGAAGTCTTCGTGCAGCGACTTGCCCGCGTCCTCTTCCAGATGCGCGCGCGTCAGGTTGACGGTCTTCGAATAGGCTTCCTTGCCGGCCTTTTCGTTGGCCGGAACCTGGATGGTGAGTTGTCCGCCCTGCACGACCGGAATCTCGTACTGGCTGATCTGATAGCCCTTCGGCAGGTCCGGATAGAAGTAGTTCTTGCGCGCGAAGATGCTGCGCGGCGCGATGTGCGCGCCGATGGCGAGGCCGAAGCGGATCGCGCGCTCCACGGCGCCGCGGTTCATCACCGGCAGCACGCCGGGCAGCGCGAGATCGACGGGGCTGGCCTGCGTGTTCGGCGCCGCGCCGAACTGCGTGGCCGTGCCGGAAAAAATCTTGGAGACGGTGGAAAGCTGCGCGTGCGTTTCCAGACCGATGACGACTTCCCACTGCATGATCAGACTCCCGCTGCCGATGGTGCCTTACGGTGCCAGTCGGTCGCGCGCTGATACGCGTCAGCGACCTGGAGCATCCGGGCTTCGTTGAAATAGTTGCCGATGATCTGCAGGCCGACCGGGCGCTGCGCGTTCGCGCCCGCGCCGAAGCCGCACGGCACGCTCATGCCGGGCAGGCCCGCGAGACTCACGGACAGCGTGTAGATGTCGGCGAGATACATCTGCACGGGATCGTCGGCCTTTTCGCCGAGATTCCACGCCACCGACGGCGCCACCGGCCCCATGATGACGTCGCACTTCGTGAACGCTTCCTGGAAGTCACGCGCGATGATGCGGCGGATCTTCTGCGCCTGCAGGTAGTACGCGTCGTAGTAGCCGTGCGACAGCACGTAGGCGCCCACCAGGATGCGGCGCTTCACTTCCGGCCCGAAGCCCTCCGCGCGCGACTTCTTGTACATGTCGAGCAGGTCGCGGTAATCGGCCGCGCGATGCCCGTAGCGCACGCCGTCGAAACGCGACAGGTTCGACGACGCTTCTGCCGGCGCAATGATGTAGTACACCGGGATGGAGAGCTCGGTCTGCGGCAGCGAGACGTCGACGAGCGTGGCGCCGAGCGCTTCGTATTGCTTCAGCGCGGCGTCGATGGACGCGCGCACGTCGTCGGCCAGGCCCGCGCCGAAATACTCCTTCGGCAAGCCGATGCGCAGGCCCTTGAGCGGCTGGCTCGCGTCGTCCGAACCGTTCCAGCTCGTGCCGAGATGGCGCGTGTAGTCCTCGCTCTCGCGTTCGAGGCTGGTGGAATCGCGCTCGTCGAAGCCGGACATTGCGTTGAGCAGGAGCGCGCAGTCGGCGGCGCTCTGCGCCATCGGGCCGCCCTGATCCAGCGACGACGCGAACGCGATCATGCCGTAGCGCGACACGCGGCCATACGTAGGCTTGATGCCCGTGATGCCCGAGAACGACGCGGGCTGGCGGATGGAACCGCCGGTGTCGGTGCCGGTCGCGGCAGGCGCGAGACGCGCGGCCACCGCCGCCGCCGAACCGCCCGACGAGCCGCCCGGCACGGCCTTCGTGTCCCACGGATTCTTGACCGCGCCGAAGTACGAGTTCTCGTTCGACGAGCCCATCGCGAACTCGTCCATGTTGGTCTTGCCGAGCGTGACCATGCCGGCCTGCTTCAGGCGCGCGACGACGGTGGCATCGAACGGGCTCGCATAGTTTTCCAGCATGCGCGAGCCGGCCGTGGACGCCCAGCCGCGCGTGACGAACACGTCCTTGTGCGCCACCGGCACGCCGGTCAGCGCGCCGGCATTGCCCTGGGCGATGAGCGCGTCGGCGGCCTTCGCCTGTTCGAGCGTGAGTTCGCGATCCACGCCGATGAACGCATTCAGGTCCTTCGCGGCCTCGATGCGCTGCAGATACGTTTGCGCCAGCTCGACTGCGGAGATGTCCTTCGAGTCGAGCGCGGCGCGCAATTCGGTCAAGCTTTTTTGATGCATTGCAGTTCCCTGATGGGCGCGGTCCTGGTGGCCGCGCGCGATGTCGCTGTGTCGCCCAGTCCGGCGCAGGGCGCCGGCGGCCGTGACTTATTCGATCACCTTGGGCACGAGATACAGGCCGTCCTGCACGGCAGGCGCGGAACGCTGGAACTCTTGGCGATCAACGCGCTCTGAGACAGCGTCGTCGCGCAGACGCAGCGCGACTTCCTCGATCTGTTCGATCGGATGCGCGAGCGGTTCGATGCCGGTTGTATCGACGGCCTGCATCTGCTCGACGAGGCCGAAGAAGTCATTGAGCCGCGCGAGTGTGGGTTCGGCTTCGTGGTCGGGCAGTTCGAGCCGCGCCAGATGCGCGATGCGTTTTACGTCGGTCAGGGTCAAAGACATGGGATCACCGGAGAAAAGCGTGGACAGCCCCAGTTGCGAAAACTCTAGCTGCGTCAGCCAGTTACGAATCTGGAAGGAGCCCTCGGAAGCAGGCTTGGGGATGACGGCGGATGCCATCCATTTCCTGTAGATGCCCCCAAATTATAAGGTATCATTACACGTTCGACTCACCTCTGGATCGGCCTGTCAGCGGCTTTCTCCCTGGATTCGTCCCTTGCGAGAAACGTTTGCATCGGACCATCCAATCTGCGGTAGATTTTCTCCCGGTTTTGCAGCTTGCGGCGTCGGTTCGCCGCCCCGCAAACCGTTACTTTTCCGCTGCCGTTTCCGGCGCTCCGAGCGACGAACGGCCATCCCCAGCGAGACAGGATTTTTGAATGTTCGGTTTTTTGCGCAGCTATTTCTCCAACGACCTGGCGATTGACCTCGGCACCGCCAACACGCTGATCTACATGCGCGGCAAAGGCATCGTCCTCGACGAGCCCTCGGTCGTTTCCATTCGCCAGGAAGGCGGTCCCAACGGCAAGAAGACCATCCAGGCGGTCGGCAAGGAAGCCAAGCAGATGCTCGGCAAGGTGCCCGGCAACATCGAAGCCATCCGGCCGATGAAGGACGGCGTGATCGCCGACTTCACCGTCACCGAGCAGATGATCAAGCAGTTCATCAAGACCGCGCACGAATCCCGCATGTTCTCGCCGTCGCCGCGCATCATCATCTGCGTGCCGTGCGGCTCCACCCAGGTCGAGCGCCGCGCCATCAAGGAAGCCGCGCACGGCGCCGGCGCCTCCCAGGTGTACCTGATCGAAGAACCCATGGCCGCGGCCATCGGTGCGGGCCTGCCCGTGTCGGAAGCCACTGGCTCCATGGTGGTCGACATCGGCGGCGGCACGACGGAAGTCGGCGTCATCTCGCTGGGCGGCATCGTGTACAAGGGCTCGGTGCGCGTGGGCGGCGACAAGTTCGACGAAGCCATCGTCAACTACATCCGCCGCAACTACGGCATGCTGATCGGCGAGCAAACCGCCGAAGCCATCAAGAAGGAAATCGGTTCGGCCTTCCCCGGCTCCGAAGTCAAGGAAATGGAAGTCAAGGGCCGCAACCTCTCGGAAGGCATTCCGCGCAGCTTCACTATTTCGAGCAATGAAATTCTCGAAGCGCTGACGGATCCGCTGAACCAGATCGTGTCGTCGGTGAAGATCGCGCTGGAACAGACGCCGCCGGAACTCGGCGCGGACATCGCGGAGCGCGGCATGATGCTGACAGGCGGCGGCGCCCTCCTGCGCGACCTCGACCGCCTGCTCGCCGAAGAAACCGGCCTGCCGGTGCTCGTCGCCGAAGACCCGCTGACCTGCGTGGTGCGCGGCTCGGGCATGGCGCTCGAGCGCATGGACAAGCTCGGCAGCATCTTCTCCTACGAGTAAGACGCTCCGTGCCGCTCCGTGGCAGTGCCGCCGCAACGCCCGCTGATACTTGCGCGGACACCCGTCTGCGGACAATCTGCGCGGCCTCCGGCACGGCCACTACAATGTCCCGCGTAACGCGACGCGAACACGGTCCGGCAGGCGTCCGGGCCGTTGTCGAACCCGCGTAGGGCAGGCCCCGCTTCGAGCGGCCAAGCCTGCAGCATCGATCCATCCGTTCACGCCCTCGGCGCCGACCATGGAATACAGTCCGCCGCCCCTTTTCAAGCAAGGCCCTTCCGCGCTCGCGCGCCTGATCTTCTTTGTGGTCCTTGCGATCGCACTGCTCGTCTCGGACGCGCGTTTCAGCACGCTGGAAATCGTGCGCGGCATGCTCGGCGCGGGGCTCTATCCGCTGCAGCGCGCCGCGCTCGTGCCGCGCGACATCTTCATGGGCGCGGCGGATCTCGCCGTGACCAGCGCCACATTGCGCAGCGAGAACAAGAAGCTCGCCGACAAGAACCTCGAACTCTCCGTGAAGGCCGGCGACGCGGCGCAACTCGCCGTCGAGAACGCGCATCTGCGCGCGCTGTTGAACCTGCAATCGCGCGCCTCGACCGACGAAACCCCCGCCGAGATCCAGTACGACACGCGCGATCCCTTCACGCAGAAGGTCGTGATCGGCAAGGGTTCGCAGCAGAACATCCAGGACGGCGCGCCGGTGGTCACTGAAGACGGCGTGATCGGCCAGGTGACGCGCGTGTTCCCGTTGCAGTCGGAGGTCACACTGCTCACGGACAAGGATCAGGCCGTGCCGGTGCAGATCGCCCGCACGGGCTTGCGCAGCGTCATCTACGGCACGCCGAAGGGCGACACGCTCGACCTGCGCTTCGTGCCCATCAGCGCCGACGTACAAGCCGGCGACGACCTCGTGACCAGCGGCCTCGACGGCATCTATCCGCCGGGGCTGCCGGTCGCGAAGGTGCTGCGCGTCGACAAGCAGGCCGACACGGCGTTCGCACGCGTGGTCTGCGTGCCGGTGGCGGCGGTGCGCGGCGCGCGCCAGCTGCTCGTGCTGCACTACAACCGTAACGAGCCGCCGAATCCGGTCGAAGTGGAAGCTGCCGCCGCGGCCAGGGAAGCGAAGGAAAACAAGGGCAAGAAGAAGCCCACGGCGAAATCGGCGGCGGTGGCAGCCGGGGCCAGCGGCGCATCGGCGCCAGCGGCGGGCTCCGCGCCCGCAGCGGCGGAAAAGCCCGCAGGGAAGCCGGCTGAAAAACCCGCCGCGAAGGCCGCCGCGCCGAAGGCGGCATCGAATCCGGCGGCGCGGCCGTCGAAGAAAGCGCACATGCCCAAGCCCGCGTCATCGGGAGCCGCGCGATGAACCGCCCGCAATACATCCTGCAGCCGGTCAATCCGTACTTCATCACCTTCAGCCTGGCCGCCGCCTTCCTGCTGAACCTGATGCCGTGGGGACGCCTGATCGGCGTGCCGGACTTCGTCGCGCTCGTGCTGCTGTTCTGGAACGTGCATCAGCCGCGCAAGGTCGGCATGGGCATCGCGTTCATGCTGGGCATCCTGATGGACGTCCACAATGCCAACCTGCTGGGCGAGCACGCGCTGGCCTACACGCTGCTGTCCTACGGCGCGATCACCATCCACCGTCGCGTGCTGTGGATGGCGCTGCCGGTGCAGATGTTCGTCGTGGCGCCTTTGCTGGTCGGCGCGCATCTGGTGCCGTTCGTGATCCGCCTGATGACGGGCGCCGCCTTTCCGGGCTGGAGCTATCTGATCAACGGTTTCGTGGAAGCGCTGCTGTGGCCGGTCGCGAGCTTCTTCCTGCTGATGCCGCAGCGCCGCGCCGCCGATCCGGACGACACCCGCCCGATCTGACCGGCCCCGCCGCCGCAATCTGGCGCCAGCCGATGCAGCGCCCGCGCGCGGACTACACTTGAATCGCGAGACCCGAGCCGACCGGATCGCACACGAAGCACACAAGAAGCACACAACGCGCATGACCGAAATCAAGAACACCGAGCAACAGTTGTCCAGGTTCCGCCTCCGCGTCGCGGCGGCGGGCCTGTTCGTGTTCGTCTGCTTCGGGCTGATCGGCTTGCGTTTCCTGTATCTGCAGGTCTGGCACTTCAGCAAGTATTCATTGCAGGCGAACGAGAACCGCATCTCGGTGGCGCCGATCGTCCCGAATCGCGGCATCATCACCGACCGCAACGGCGTGATCCTGGCGAAGAACTACTCGGCGTACACGCTCGAAATCACGCCATCGAAGATCAACGGCACGCTCGACGAAGTGATCGACGAGCTCGCGCAAGTCATCCCGATCGACTCACGCGACCGCCGGCGCTTCAAGAAGCTGCTGGAAGACTCGAAGAACTTCGAAAGCCTGCCGATCCGCACGCGTCTCACCGACGACGAAGTCGCCAAGTTCACCGCGCAGCGCTTCCGCTTTCCCGGCGTCGAAGTGCGCGCGCGGCTGTTCCGGCAATATCCGCTCGGCATGACGGCCGCACACGTGATCGGTTACATCGGGCGCATTTCGCAGCGCGATCAGGAACGCATCGACGACGCCAGCGACGCCAACGACGAAAACTCCGACCACTACGATCCGCGCCTCGATGCCAACAACTATAAGGGCACGGATTACGTAGGCAAGATCGGCGTCGAGCAGAGTTACGAAACCGAGCTGCACGGACTGACCGGCTTCGAGGAAGTGGAAGTGACGGCGGGCGGCCGTCCGGTGCGCACGATGTCGCGCACGCAGGCCACGCCTGGCAACAACCTCGTGCTGTCGCTGGACATCGGCTTGCAGCAGGTGGCCGAGCAGGCCTTCGCGGGCAAGCGCGGCGCGCTCGTCGCAATCGAGCCGTCCACCGGCGACGTGCTCGCGTTCGTCTCGGCGCCGAGCTTCGATCCTAACTCCTTCGTCGACGGCATCGACCAGCAGACCTGGGACGCGCTCAACAACTCGCCGGATCACCCGCTGCTGAACCGGCCGCTGCACGGCACCTATCCGCCGGGCTCCACCTACAAGCCGTTCATGGCGCTGGCCGCGCTCACGCTGCACAAGCGCACGCCGGGCTGGGGCTTCCAGGATCCGGGCTCGTACACCTTCGGCGGTCACACCTTCCGCAACGACGTGCGTTCGGGTCAGGGCTGGGTGGACATGAACCGCGCGATCGTCGTATCCAACGACACTTACTTCTACATGCTGGCCCACGACCTCGGCGTGAACGCGATGGCCAACTTCATGAAGCCGTGGGGCTTCGGCCAGATCACCGGCATCGACATCGCGGGCGAGGCGCGCGGCATCCTGCCGTCCACCGAATGGAAGCGCAAGGCGTATCGCCGGCCGGAACAGCAGCGCTGGTATGAGGGCGAAACCATCAGCCTGGGCATCGGCCAGGGCTACAACTCGTTCACGATCCTGCAACTCGCGCACGCGATGGCCACCCTGGCGAACAACGGCGTCGTGATGAAGCCGCACCTCGTGCGCGACATCGAGAATCCGATCAGCAAGGCCATGCGCGTCGTCGTGCGCGATCCGAGCAACAAGATCAACGTGCAGCAGAAGGACATCGACTTCATCAAGCGCGCGCTGGAAGGCGTCGTCAACAACGGCACCGCAGCGAAAGTGTTCGCGGGCGCGCCGTATCAGGCGGCGGGCAAGACCGGCACGGCGCAGGTCTATTCGCTGCAAGGCTCGAACTACAAGGGCCATGCGCTCGCCGAGCATCTGCGCGACCACGCGCTGTTCACTGCGTTCGCGCCGGCGGACCATCCGACGATCGCGCTTGCGCTGATCGTCGAGAACGGCGGCTGGGGCGCGGAATCGGCGGGTCCGATCGCGCGCAAGGTGCTCGACTACTACCTCGTCGACCGCCTCAAGCCGGGCGCCGAAGCGGCTGCCGTGGCCGCCGCGGCGTCCGCCACGACTGATGCCGGCCTGCCGATGATCGGCGGCACCGAGTCGCCCGCCGCGGCTGCGTTGCCCGCGTCGGTCGCGAAGTCGTCGCCGGCGTTTTCGCCGCAGGCGGCCTCGAATCCCGCTGTCGCGAAAGCGGCTTCGGCGCCGGCGCAGCCCGCCTCCGCGGCGAAAGCGCAGAAGCCGCGCGCCGCGTCCGCCGCGGCGCTGCCCGCGTCCGCGCCCGGCCGCACGCCCGCGCCGAAGAAACGCCCGGCGGAAAGCGCGCCCTCGATGGTGCGCGGCAACGAAAACGACGGCGTGCGCGTGCTTGCGCCGACCGGCGGCATCGACGAATAAAGGAAACCGTCATGCAACTGCACATGCAATTCGACAAGCGCGAGTGGCTCGACCGCGCCAAGCGCATGTTCGCGGGCTTCGACAAACCGCTCGCGCTCATCGTGTTCCTGCTGCTGTGCGTCGGCATCGTGACGCTGTACAGCGCGAGTCTCGACGTGCCCGGGCGCGTGGAAGACCAGCTGCGCAACATCATGCTGACCTTCGGCCTGATGTGGGTGCTCGCCAACATCCCGCCGCAAACCCTGATGCGCTTCGCCGTGCCGCTCTATACGGTCGGCGTCGCGCTGCTGATCGCGGTCGCCACCTTCGGACTCACGCGCAAGGGCGCGAAACGCTGGCTCAACGTCGGCGTGGTGATCCAGCCCTCGGAGATCATGAAGATCGCGATGCCGCTGATGCTCGCCTGGTACTACCAGAAGCGCGAGAGCAACATCCGCTGGTGGGATTACGTGGTCGGCTTCGTGATCCTGATGCTGCCGGTCGCGCTGATCGCCAAGCAACCCGATCTCGGCACGGCGGTGCTCGTGTTCGCGGCGGGCGTGTTCGTCATCTATTTCGCGGGTCTCAGCTTCAAGCTGATCCTGCCGGTGCTCGCGGCAGGCGTCGTGGTGATTGCGTGCGTCGCGGTGTTCCAGAACCGCATCTGCCAGCCGGACGTCAACTGGCCGATGATGCACGACTACCAGAAGCACCGCATCTGCACGCTGCTCGATCCGACTTCCGATCCGCTCGGCAAGGGCTTCCACACCATTCAGGCGGTCATTGCCATCGGCTCGGGCGGCACGCTGGGCAAGGGCTGGCTGCAGGGCACGCAGGCCCACCTGGAGTTCATTCCCGAGAAGCACACCGACTTCATCTTCGCCGTGTTCTCCGAGGAGTTCGGGCTCGCGGGCGGGCTCGTGCTGCTCTTCCTCTACATGGCGCTGGTCGCGCGCGGGCTGTTCATCGCGGCGAACGGCGCGACCTTCTTCGGGCGGCTGCTGGCCGGGTCGCTCACGCTTGCGTTCTTTACCTACGCGTTCGTGAACATCGGCATGGTGAGCGGAATTTTGCCGGTGGTCGGCGTGCCGCTGCCGTTCATGAGCTACGGCGGAACCGCGCTCGCGACGCTCGGCGTGGCGGTCGGACTGATCATGAGCGTCGCGCGGCAGAAGCGGCTGATGCAGAGCTAGTCCACACCGCGACTTATTGCGGTTTCTGCTGTTCGAGCTCGGCGCTCAGTTGCAGATACTTGAGCTTCGCGGCCGGATCGCCCTGCGCCGCCGCCGCCGCATAGTAGGCCCGCGCCACGTTCAAATTGCGTTCGACGCCATCGCCGCCGCGTTCATAGAACGATCCCGCCACGTACTGCGCCGTCATGTCGCCGCCCTGCGCGGCCTTCTTGTACCAGGTGAAAGCCTGCGTGTTGTCGCGCGCGGTGCCGCGGCCATCGAGAAACTGGTTGGCGAGCGCCAGTTCCGCCTGCACGTGCCCCTGATTCGCCGCGCGCAGGAACCAGCGATGCGCTTCCGCCGGATCCTTATCGACGAACTGGCCATCGTCGTACATCTTGCCGTACACGTACTGCGCGTGCGTCATGTTGGCGTCCGCCGCGCGCCGCAGCCACTTCTTGCCTTCGGGCACATCCGCCGGACCGCCTTCGCCGTTGAGCAGCATCATCGCGTAATTGAACTCGGCGAGCCGGCTGCCTTTTTGTGCCGCGCGCCGGAATTCCGAACGCGCCGCGGCGAGATTGCCGGCGTTGTAATCGGCGACGGCGTTTTGCGTGGCGAGATCGGTCGGCTTGGGCGCGGTGTCGGCATGCGCCCAAGCTGCCGCCAGCGACAGACTCATCGCCGCGATCACCCATGCCGGCGCGGTGTTCATGATCTCGCCTCCTGCAACGCCTGGCGCGTCGCCTTCAACAGCCACATCACGTCGGCGCCGATCGCGACCAGCTTGATGCCCGCCTGCGCGTACTGCTTCGCGCTGGCGGCATCCATCGCGAAGATGCCGCTCGCGATGCCCGCGCGCTGCGCCGCGTCGGCGATCTTCGTGATCGCGGCCTGCACGTCGGGATGCTTGCCGTCGCCGAGATGGCCGAGACTCGCCGCCAGATCGGCCGGCCCGATAAACAGACAGTCGACGCCCGGCGTCGCCGCGATCTCATCGACGGCGTCCAGCGCCGCCACCGATTCGATCTGCACGATGGTCACGATCTGCGCGTTGGCCGTCGTCACGTAATCGCGCCGCATGCCGAAGGCCGCGGCGCGCACCGCGCCCGCGACGCCGCGCAGGCCATCGAGCGCCGCCTCGGTCGGATATTGCGTGAGGCGCACGATGCGCGCCGCCTCTTCCGCCGATTGCACGTTGGGGAACATCAGCGTGCGCGCGCCCGCATCGAGCGCGCGCTTCACGAGCCAGCCTTCGCCGGATGGCACGCGCACGATCGGCTCGCTCGGCAGATGCGCGGCGGCGATCGCGCGGAGTTGCGCGACCACGTCGACGCTATCGTTCGGCGAGTGCTCCATGTCGATGCAGAGCCAGTCGAAGCCCGCGTGCGCGAGCGCTTCGGCGCCATCGGCGCTGCCGAGCGACAGCCACAGGCCGAAGAGGGGACCCGGCTCGGCGAGCCGCTGCTTGATGGGATTCGTGAAGGTGCTCATCGCGCGGCTCCCTCGTGGAGTGAGAGGGACACTGCGCGCGGCCGCAGGGAGAAGAACGACGAAAGAAGTGACGGCATGCGTGCGCTCCGTGTCGTGTCGCCGTGGAGGGTGGCGACTTACCGGACGATCATACCGTGACACAAGCGCGGGCGTCGGACGTGCTCTCGCCCGCGACGGCCCGACGCTTCAGCTGCGCTCGACGTCGGCCCAGCAGTTCGGCGTCTCGTACAGGCGCAGGCGCTTCAGCTTCAGATTGACGCCGTAATGCGCATCGTAGACGTTGGCGAGGATGTCGAACGCGACGGCCGCCAGGTTCTCCACCGTCGGAATGCGGTCGAGCACGACCGTCTTGTGATCCGTCAGCGTTTGCAGGAACTCGCGCACCTTGGTGTCGCCCGAATAGACGATGAACGCATGGTCCCACTGGTTGACGAGATGCTCCATCGCGAGCGCCTTGACGTCGGCGAAGTCCATCACCATGCCGCGGTCCGGCGCGCCTTCCACGTCGACGAGATCGCCTTGCAGCGTGATTTCGAGCACATAGCGATGGCCATGCAGATTACGGCACTGGCTGCGGTGATCGGGAATGCGGTGGCCCGCGTCGAATTCGAGTTTTCGGGTGATCGTCTGCACGGCGTTTCAGGGGATGTTCAGGTATTTGTGGGTCTGCATCGACAGCCGCCATTTCGGATGACGCTTGCACCAGTCGATTGCGAGCCGCGTGTTCAGGTCGCGTGACGGACCGTCCATCGGTTGCACGAGGAAGTAGTCGAAGTCGAGCTTCTCGTAGTCGGCAAGTCGCTGATTGTCCTGCGGCACCACGACCTTCAGTTCGTTGCCCTTCGTCACGACGAGCGGCGCGTCCGCCTTCGGGCTCACGCAGATCCAGTCGATGCTCTCCAGCACGGGTAGCGAGCCGTTCGTCTCGATCGCCATCTCGAAGCCGGCTTCATGAAGCGCGTCGACGAAGGGCGCGTCGATCTGCAGCATCGGCTCGCCGCCGGTGCACACGACGAACTTGTGTTGCGCGCCTTGCGGCCACAGCGAGGCGATCTTCGCGACGAGGTCGGCGGGCGTGCGGTACTTGCCGCCATTCTCGCCGTCGGTGCCGACGAAATCGGTGTCGCAAAACTGGCAGACGGCTTCCGCGCGATCTTCCTCGCGCCCCGACCACAGGTTGCAGCCCGCGAAACGGCAGAACACGGCCGGACGCCCGGCGTTGGCGCCTTCGCCCTGCAACGTGTAGAAGATTTCCTTGACCGCGTACGTCATGACTGCCCTGTGAACCTCGAATAAAAAATCAGACCGGCGCTTCGGTGACCTGCTCGCCCGCGCGATACGCCTCGTAACCCCGCTTGCGCAGCTTGCAGGCCGGACACTGACCGCAGCCGAAACCCCAGTCATGCAGTTCCGCGCGCTCGCCGACATAGCAGGTATGGGTTTCGACGCGCACCAGTTCGACCAGCGCCTCGCCGCCGAGCGTTTCCGCGAGACGCCAGGTGTCGGCCTTGTCGAGCCACATGAGCGGCGTCTCCAGCGCGTAGCGCGTCTCCATGCCCAGATTGAGCGCGACTTGCAGCGCTTTCATGGTGTCGTCGCGGCAATCGGGATAGCCCGAGAAATCCGTCTCGCACATGCCACCGACCAGCACCTTCAATCCACGCCGATACGCCAGCGCCGCAGCAATCGTCATGAACAGCAGATTGCGGCCCGGCACGAAGGTATTCGGCAGGCCGTTCGCGGTGGCCTCGATCTCGATCTCGCGCGTCATTGCGGTTTCGCTGATCGCGCCGAGCACCGAGAGATCGACCATGTGATCCTCGCCAAGACGCTCGCTCCACTGCGGAAACTCGCGCGCGATCGCGGCGCGAAAACCGTCGCGGCATTCCAGTTCGACGCGATGCCGCTGCCCGTAATCGAAGCCCAGCGTTTCAACCGTTCTGTAGCGTTCGAGCGCCCAGGCCAGGCACGTGGCCGAATCCTGGCCGCCCGAGAACAGCACAAGCGCACTGTCTTTAGCGTCTGTCCGAGTCACCGTGAAAACTCCGTACTGCGTGTATGAGAATGGCGTCGCGCGCCGTCAGGAAGTCGGAACGACCGGAATTCGCGATGAGCGGCGCGGGCGGCGACGCCCCGCGCGTCCAGTATAGGCCGGCGACCTGCGCCCGGACCTGCACGCCCTTTTATGCCGTCGATAGCGGAACGGGAAAGCTCGCGTGATGCCGCGCGATGCACGGTGCGACCGCTCGGAGCGTCGAAAAGAAAAGGACTTGCGGGTCCGAGGACGAGGCAAGTCCTTAATTCGGCGCGAATTTTAGCACGCGAGGCAGGGATTCGCCGAGCTGGGCGCGGGGCCGGATAACGCAACTGCAAAGCAACTGCGCTGGATCCTATGAAGGACCCTCTGGCGACACGCCACAAAGAAAAAGCCCGAGAGCGAAAGACTCTCGGGCTTTTAGCATTCTGGTGGCCTGGGACGGAATCGAACCATCGACACGCGGATTTTCAATCCGCTGCTCTACCAACTGAGCTACCGGGCCAACGAAGAGGTGAAACTATAGCAGCATCCGACACACGCCTCAAGCCCCCTGACGCAACTTTTTGCTCGCTGCGGTGCAAAGAGGCGTTGGAATGCACGGCGCACACGACGAAGCCAGCGGAATCAGACTTCGTTCTTGTTCTTGCCGAGGTCCACGCCCAGTTGCTTCAGCTTGCGATACAAGTGCGTGCGTTCCAGGCCGGTCTTCTCCGCCACGCGCGTCATGCTGCCGTTCTCGCGCGCGAGGTGATACTCGAAGTAGGCGCGTTCGAAGGCGTCGCGGGCATCGCGCAACGGGATGTCGAACGAGATGGACGCCGTTTGTCCCGCCTGCCCTTGCGCCGCGCCCGCTGCCGCCTCGCTCGACAAACCGGCGCCCATGCCCGACGCGCTCGGCAGCGCCGCGGCCACCGGCACGCCCACCGCGCCCGCGCCCGCCGGCGGCTTCGCCGGGATCGCGACCGGCGCCGGCGCCGTGCCGTGAGCCAGACCCTGCTCGACCGCCTTCAGCAGCTTCTGCAGCGCGATCGGCTTCTCCAGGAAATTGAGCGCGCCGATCTTCGTCGCCTCGACCGCCGTGTCGATGGTCGCGTGACCCGACATCATGATCACCGGCATCGTGAGCTTGCCCTGCGCGGCCCACTCCTTGAGCAGGGTGACGCCGTCGGTATCGGGCATCCAGATGTCGAGCAGCACGAGATCGGGCGTCTGTTGCAGACGGTAGTCGCGCGCGTGCTGCGCGTTTTCCGCCACGTCCACGACATGGCCCTCGTCGCTCAGGATCTCCGAAAGCAGTTCCCGGATCCCCATTTCATCGTCTACCACCAGGATGGTTGCCATTTACGCTGCCCTTGTCTGCACTGTTGCTTTTGTCGTTCCGTGACTCGCCGCCGCTCCGCCGCCCGATGCCGTGGCGCCGGGCGCCGCGGTATCGTCCGCCAGCTGGAGAAACAGGATCGATATCTGCGCGCCTTCAACCACATCCGCGGCCTTCGAGCGGTTGCGTATGTCGATGCGCGCGCCGTGCTCATCGACGATCTTCTTCACCGTTGCAAGTCCCAGGCCCGTGCCTTTCGCCTTCGTTGTCACGTAAGGCTCGAACGCGCGCGACAGAATGCGCGCCGGAAAGCCCGGACCATTGTCCGATACCGTCAGCCGAACCGCGACACGCGCATGTCCGGAGGCATCGGGCTCGCCATATTCTACTGTTCTCGTTTCGAGCAGCACGCGCGGCTCCGCGACGTCCGCCACCGCATCCTGTGCGTTCTGCAGCAGGTTGTGAATCACCTGGCGGATCTGCGTGGCATCGCCGCGGATCACCGGCAGTTTCGTGAGATCGACCTTGATCGGCGTCTTGCCGTCTTCGATGCCATACAAGGTCAGCACCTCGGCGACGAGATCGTTCAGTTGCAGGTTGCCGAGCACCGCGGGCGGCGTGCGCGCGTATTCGCGGAAGTCGTCGACCATCTGCTTCATCGCCTGCACCTGATTGACGATGGTGGTCGATGCGCGCTTCAGCACCTCGGCATCCGGCTGCGCGAGCTTGTCGGCGAGCTTCATCTGCAGGCGCTCGGCCGAGAGTTGAATGGGCGTGAGCGGATTCTTGATCTCGTGCGCGAGCCGCCGCGCGACTTCGCCCCACGCCACCGAACGCTGCGCGGAGATGACATCGGAGATGTCGTCGAACACGACCACGTAGCCGGTGGTTTCCGCATCGTCGGAATCGCTCTCGGTCACACCCAGCAGCTGCGTGCCGCGCACCAGCAGCGTGAGCGGATCGTTCTCGCCCGGCACCGTCACCGCCACCTGCTGCTGCCAGTGGCCGCGGTCGCCGATCCGATGATCGCTGCCACCCGCCGCCGCATCGCGTTCGGCAAACGCCTTCCTGACCATCGCGCCGAATTCGGCCAGCACGCCGATCTGGTCGAGCGGGTGATTCAGCAGCGCGCCGAACTGCTGGCGGAAGATGCGTTCCGCGCCGCGATTCGCGGTAGTGAGACGGAACTGGCGATCGAACACGAACACGCCCGCCGTCAGGTTCGCGAGAATACTTTCGAGATAAGCCTTCGAATGTTCCAGCGCAATGCGATTGTTCTCGACCGCCGCGCGCGCCTCGGACAGCTGGCGCGTCATCGCGTTGAAGGACTGCGTGAGGAAGCCGAGTTCATCGCGCGAATTGATTTCCCGCTTCGGCGTGTAGTCGCCTTCCGCGACCTCCTTCGTGCCCTGCGCCAGCAGGAACAGCGGCCGCGCAAGCTGATTGCCGAGCGCGAGCGCCAGCATCATCGCAATGAAGGTGGCGAGGAACAACGCGAGCGTCAGCGTGCCGATATACATCTTGCGCAGACCGGTGCGCCCGAGGCGCTTCTCCTGATACTCGCGATACGCGCGCTGCACGGCATCCGCGTTGCGCGCAAGCTCCTGACTGACGGGCTGCTCGATCTGCAGGAAGCGGTCGACGTGCTGGAATTCCGTCGTGGTGGACGGATCGGGAATCTTCGTGACCACGCGCAGCCGCAGTGCGCCCTTTGGCCCGTTCGAGCTTGGATCGCCGTCGATCTCGCCTTCGATCGCGCCATACGGATGATCCTGCGCCTGCTTGAGCATCGTGCCGGTGGGCTCGTTGGCGGGCAGCAGCGCGTAGTAGTTGCCCGATGCCTGCGCGACCGTGCGCAATCCCGGCACGCGCGACGAGCCGCCATTCACCGACAGGTCTTCGCGGTTGTATTGATCGCGCGGACGCTCGAACACCACGGCATCCTGCACGCCGTACTGGTCGCGCAGACGCAGCAGCGCGAGCGTGAGGCTCGACGGATCCGCGCTCGCGAGCTGGTCGCTCATTTGCCGGCCGCGGTTCTTGAAGTCGGCGAGCGAGGTTTCAAGCATGCCGCGCCCGAGCGTCAGGCCCGACGTGAGGGCGGTCTCCACATTGACGTCGAACCACGACTCGATGCTGCGCGAGACGAACTGATACGAAACCACATAGATGATCGCGCCCGGCACCACGCCGACGAGCGCGAAGATGAACGCGAGCTTGGCGAGCAGCCGCGTGCCGAAGCGCCCCTGTCTCACCCGCGTCACGATGATGATGAACAGGGCGATGACGATCAGCATGAAGACGATGGCCACCGCGACGTTGGCCGCATACAGCCAGCCGTAGTAGCGGTCGAAGAACTCCGTGTTCGCGCTTGCGAGCGCGAGCATCACGAGCAGGAGCACTGCCGTGATCGCCACCGTGGAGACCAGCAAGCGGACAACGAAACTCTTCATGTCCGTGCGGCCGCGTCGAAATCTATTTCGCACGTTCTGCCGCCGTAAAGGTGAAGCGCTTCCAGTCGGAAGCGAGGTTCCAGTCGCGGTTGTTCACTGCGTCGATCTGGAACGGCTTGGGCATCAGCGCGATGTCGAGTTGCATGCGCACCGATGCGGTATAGGTTTCTCCGCCATGCACCTGATTGCGGTCGATCACATGCCACGAAGTGACATGCTTGATGACGGCGAGCGCTTCGTCGAGCGAGGCGAAACGCAACTGCAAGCCGCCCGTGGACACGCGATATTCGTTGGTCAGCGGCTGGAAGGACAGGCGAATGCTTTGCGACACGTTGACCGGCTCTTCGTCGAACCAGTACCAGCGCGGCCGCGACAAATTGAAGTCGATCGTGAAATAGAGCGGCACGCTGCGATTCACGGCTTCTTCGAGGCTGCTGTTGAGGTCGAAGTCGAAATGCGCGTCGAGGCTCCAGCCGTTGCTGTCCGCCTGCAACGATGCGCGCTGCACGCCGATGGTTTCGGCGTGGGCGGCATTGGGCGCGGCGAAACTCAGCCAGAACGCCAGCGCAGTCCAGATGACAGCCGCGAGCCTGAGCGGAAGGAAGCGTTTGATCGTCACCGTTTCTGAAAGCGCGCGTAGAAGAATCCGTCGTGATCCGCGATGGCCGCCGCGTGCCGACCGGACGATGAACCGGCGCCTGGCGCCTCGACCGGAACAGAGCCTGCGAGATTTGTACCGTCCGGTAAACCGTGCGCCGCGCCCGCGCTTGCGTGCGCCGCTGTCGGCAGCAATTGCCCCGGCGCGTCCAATCGTACCGCATCTTCATGGACCGTTCCAAACCAGCGGGCCTGCTCCTCGCCTTCCTCGGGAAAGATCGAGCACGTGACGTAGAGCAGCTCGCCGCCCTTCGCCAGCAACGGCCACAGCGCGGACAGGATGCGCCGCTGTTCGGCGACGAGCGCGGCAATGTCCGACTCGCGCCGCAGCCAGCGAATGTCCGGATGACGACGCACGATGCCCGAGGCCGAACAGGGCACGTCGGCGAGAATGCGGTCGAACGGCTTGCCGTCGAACCAGTGCGCCGGTTCGCCGGCGTCGCCGGTCTGGATGTGCGCTTCGAGCTTCAGACGCACGAGATTCTCTCTGATGCGCCTGGCCCGCTCGGCGTCGCTCTCCAGCGCGATCAGATCGACATTCGCCAGTTCGAGGATATGACCCGTCTTGCCGCCGGGCGCCGCGCAGGCATCGAGCACCCGCATGCCGTCCTGCACGCCGAGCAGTTGCGCGGCGACTTGCGCGCCCGCGTCCTGCACCGAGACGACGCCTTCGTCGAAACCGGGAATGCGGTCCACGGCAAGCGGCGTTCTCAGCCGCACTGCGTGCGGGCCGGCGACATCGGCTTCGAGATGGGCTTCATGCAGGCGCGACAGGTACGCTTCGATGCTCGCCCGGCGCGCATTCACGCGCAAGGTCAGCGGCCCCTGATGGTTGCCCGCTTCGAGAATGTGTTCCCAGGCCTCGTGCTGCGCGCGCTGCACCGCGTCGATCCACCACTGCGGGTAGTTCCAGCGCGCGACGGGCTGCGCGCGGGCTCCGTCGATCAACGCGTCGCGCTCGCGCAGGAAGCTGCGCAGCACTGCGTTCACCAGGCCCTTCGCGAAGGCGAATTCGCGGCGCGCCGCGATTGCGCCCACCGCCTGATCCACCACGGTGAAGGGCGCGTAGGCGGCGTGGGCTTCGTCATCGGCGAGTAGCGTGAACGCGCAGCACAGCACGTTGCCGACGTGCGGCGGCGGCGCCTTCTTCACGAGCTTGCGCAGCAGGGCGTCGGCGAGAGCGAGGCGGCGCATCGTGCGATACGCGATGTCCTGCACCGCGCCGCGCGCGCTCGCCTGCTTCGATGCCGCGATGACCGTCTGCAACGCCGCCGGCAATGCCGAGCCCGCACGCACCGCGCCGACGGCCTGCGCCGCGCAATCGAGCGCGAACCCGAGTGAATCGGGCGCGAGGCGAAGCGCGCTCAGGCGTGCGTGCGCGGCGGCGGGCCGGCGGGAAGGCTGTTCGGTCATGAGGAAACGGAAACGGTCGGACGGCAAGCGGACAGCTTGCGTGGAACGGGGATTGTAACGTGCAGGATTCGGGCGCCCGGACACGCAGCGGCGAGACATGTTCGACACGCAAAAAAAGGCCGTTCCGGCATGACCGGAACGGCCTTCGTCACACGCCTGGAAGCGTCAGAAGCGGCCAGTGCGCGCCATTTCCATCAAGCGCGCGACGCGCTCTTCGGTGGCCGGGTGCGTCGAGAACAGATTGGCGATGCCGCCGCCCGAGAGCGGATTCATGATCATCATCTGCGCGGTGGCCGGATGCGCTTCCGCCGCCGGGAACGGCACGCCGGACGCATAGGCGTGGATCTTCTCGAGCGCGCTTGCGAGCGATTGCGGATCGCCCGAAATCTCGGCGCCCCCGCGATCCGCTTCGAACTCGCGCGCCCGCGAGATGGCCATCTGGATCATGGCGCCCGCGATCGGCGCGAGAATCGCCACCAGAATGCTCGCGATGGGATTCGACGGCCGGCCTTCCGAGTCACGTCCGCCGAAGAACATCGCGAAGTTCGCGAGCGCGGAAATGGCGCCGGCCATGGTGGCCGAGATGGTCGAGATCAGGATGTCGCGGTGCTTCACGTGCGCCAGTTCGTGCGCCATCACGCCGCGCATTTCACGCTCGGACAGCACGCGCAGAATGCCCGTGGTCGCCGCCACGGCAGCGTGCTCCGGATTGCGGCCCGTCGCGAACGCATTCGGCGCGTCTTCGTTGATCAGGTAGACGCGCGGCATCGGCAGCTGCGCCCGCGTGGCCAGCTCCCGCACCATGCGATAGAACTGCGGCGCGGTGGTCTCGTCCACTTCCTGCGCGTTGTACATGCGCAGGACCATCTTGTCCGAGAACCAGTATGAAAAGAAATTCATGCCCAGCGCGATGAGCAGCGCGAGCATCATGCCCTTCGACCCGCCGATCACGCCGCCGATCACGGCGAAGAGGGCCGTGATCGCAGCCATCAGCATCGCGGTTTTGACCCAGTTGAACATACGCGGAACTCCTCTCCCTATGTACGGTGCGCCCGAGGCGCGGTGCTCCCGGCCAAGGTGGCCGGAACGATGATTGTAAGCAAAATGTTAGATAGGGGTGTTCGTCGATAATTCAATTGGCCGGACGAGATTTATCGATGCGACGTCGCGAGCTTGATGCCCAGCCCGACAAAGGCGCCGCCGACCGTGCGGTCGAGCCATTTGCGCACCCCCGTCTTGCCGGCGAAGCGTTCAGTCACGCTGCCTGCAATCCAGGCAACGAAGCTGTTCCAGACCGTGCTCATGGCAATGAACACCATGCCGAGCGTCAGGAAGGCGAGCGTCTTGTGCTGACTATCGGCGGCAACGAATTGCGGAAAGAAGGAGACAAAGAACAGCACGACTTTAGGATTCAGCACGTTGGTGATGAAGCCTTGCGCAAACAGCCGGTGCAGCGGCTTCGGCGCGGACCTTTGGGGCGCTTGCGCCTCGCGGGAAGCGGCCGTGTCCTCGTGCGTCGCGAACAGCAAACGGACGCCGAGATAAATCAGATAAATCGCGCCGGCAATCTTGACGACGGTGAAAGCCGTAGCCGATGCCGCGAGAATCGCCGTCAGGCCGAACGCAGTGGCAAGCGTGTGCACGATGCAGCCTGCGGAAATGCCGAGCGCCGACACGACGCCCGCGCCGCGCCCCTGCGCGACGCTCCGCCCGACGATATAGGCCGTGTCGGGACCCGGCGTGACGTTCAGCAGGAAAACAGCGATAAGGAAGAAGGTGAAACCGGTAATGCCGAGCATCGGGAACTCCAGACAGACAGGCGCGTGTTGACCGCTCTTTATTTTAGCGCCGCGCCTGTTTGAACGTCCGTCAGATCAGCGTGAAACGCTGCCCCTTGACCAGCGGTGCGCCGGCAAGAAACTCGCGCGAGGGCAGACGCTTGCCGCCCGGTTTTTGCAATTGCGTGAGCCTGAGCGCGCCGCTGCCGCACGTCACGACAATGCCGTCCGGACCGATCTCTGCGATCGTGCCGGCGTCGCCCTGAGACGCGTCAGACTCGACGGGCCGAGCCGCCCAGATCTTGATCGCCGCGCCGTCCAGCGTGCCGACCGCGCCGGGGAAGGGATCGAGCGCGCGGATCTGGCGCCCGAGTTCCGTGGCGGAGCGTCGCCAGTCGAGCGCCGCTTCGTTCTTGGCGATCTTCTCGGCATATGTGACGCCCTCTTCCGGCTGAGGCGTGGACGGCAGCGCGCCGTCGCGTTCCAGGTCGCGCAGCGCAGCCACGATCAGTTCCGCGCCCATCTGCGCGAGCCGGTCGTGCAGCGACGCAGTGGAATCGTCGGGAAGAATGGCCGTGCGCCCTTCGCGGATCATCGCGCCCGTGTCGAGGCCGGCGTCCATCTGCATCAGCGTGATGCCGGTTTCGGCGTCGCCCGCCTCAATCGCGCGATGGATCGGCGCGGCGCCCCGCCAGCGCGGCAGCAGCGACGCGTGGATGTTGATGGCGCCGCGCGGCGCAATGTCGAGCACTTCCTGCGGCAGGATCAGGCCATACGCGGCGACCACCATCACGTCATGCGGCGTGGCCTTCAACAGATCGATGGCTTCGGCGGCTTCCTGCGGATACTTGCCCGCGCGGCGCAGCGACGTAGGTTGCGCGACGGCCAGACCGTGCTCGACGGCAAAACGCTTGACCGGGCTGGCAGTCAGCTTCATGCCGCGTCCCGCTGGCCGGTCCGGCTGCGTCAGCACAAGAGGCACGGCAAAGCCCGCTGCATGAATGGCCGCCAGCGCGGCGGCAGCGAACTCGGGCGTACCGGCGAAAACCACACGCAGCGACTGGCTCATGGATTACAGCGCCTTTTCCAGCTTCTTCATCTTGCCGCGAATGCGCGTCTGCTTGAGCGTAGACAGGTATTCGACGAACACGTGACCTGCCAGATGATCCATTTCGTGCTGGATGCACACGGCAAGGAGCCCCTCGCAGTCGATCTCGAAGGTTTCGCCCTTTTCGTTGAGCGCCTTCACGCGCACCTTGTCCGGCCGCTCCACGAAGTCATAGATGCCCGGCACCGACAGACACCCTTCTTCCCACTCCTTCTTGCCCTCGCTCGACCACACGATTTCCGGATTGATGAAGACCATCAGCTCGTCATGCGCGTCCGAGGTGTCGATCACGATCACGCGCTCATGCACGTCCACCTGAGTTGCGGCAAGGCCGACGCCCGGTGCGGCGTACATGGTCTCGGCCATGTCGGCGACGAGCTTGCGGATGCGGTCGTCCACGACGGCGACGGGCTTCGCCACCTTGTTCAGGCGCTTGTCCGGGTAGTTGAGTATCTTGAGCAGAGCCATGATTCGGATTGTCTACGCGCGCCGCGACGCGTGTAAATCGGCCATTCGGCCAGGTTGCGGGGAAGGGGCGGCCTGCCAAAAAATATGCGGGTGAATCTGCTGGATTCAACGCCGCCGGCAAGCGGCCCGTACGCGTCGCATCAGGCCTGAGCAAGAGGCCAAGCGACGTCTTTCAATGCCTTTCGGATCAAAAATCTTAACATGACGACCGCCGCCCCGCCGACCGAGGCCAGCGCCTCGACGCCCGCCGCCGAAGAACTTCGCGCGTGGCTGCGGCTCGCGCATGCCCGCGGATTGCGGCCACTCGCTCTGCGTCTGTTGCTCGCGGCTTTCGGCGGGCCGTGCGAAGTGCTGACGAAGAGTTTCGCGTCGCTCGCGCAGGTCGCCGGTCCGGGCGCCGCCGAAGCCGTGCTGGGGCCGCCGGCCGAAATCGAAGGGACACCGTTCGGCCGCTATATTGAAGGGGCGCTGGCGTGGGCGGCCGAGCCGGGCAACCGCATCCTGACGCTCGCCGACAGCGACTATCCGCAGGCCTTGCTCAACATGCCCGATCCGCCCGCGCTGCTGTACGCAAAAGGCCGGCTCGAGCGGCTGCAGGCACGCGCGGTGGCCATCGTCGGCAGCCGGCATGCCACGCCGCAAGGTCTTGAGGACGCGCGCCGGTTCGCGCATGCGCTGTCGGGCGCGGGGCTCGCCGTGATTTCCGGGCTGGCGCTCGGGATCGACGCCGCCGCGCATCGCGGCGCGCTGGGCAGCGCCGCCGGCACCGTCGCCGTGATCGGCACGGGCGCGGATCTCGTCTATCCGGCTGCGCATCGCGGGCTCGCGCACGAGATCGCCCGGGACGGCGCCATCCTGTCCGAATGGCCGCTCGGCACGCCCGCGCGGTCGGCCAACTTTCCGCAACGCAACCGGCTGATTGCGGGCCTGTCGGGCGGCGTGCTGATCGTCGAGGCTGCGATGCGCTCCGGCTCGCTCATTACGGCCCGCCTCGCCAACGAAATGGGGCGCGACGTCTTCGCGCTTCCCGGTTCCATTCACGCGCCGCTGGCCCAGGGATGCCACCGGCTGATCAAGCAAGGCGCCAAGCTTGTGGAAACGCCGGAGGAGATCCTCGAGGAATTCGGCTTTCCGACGCCAGCCACCGCCGCCGCAAGCCGCAGCGCGGCACCGCAGCCGGTCAGCGCGTCGTGGGCTTCGGCGCGCTTGCCCTCGGAAAGCCAACCCGGCGAACAGACCGCGCGAGTGCTCGCCGCGCTCGGCCACGCGCCGGCAACCCTTGAAATACTCGCCGCGCGCACCCAGTTCGACGGCGCGGCGCTGCAAGGCATGCTGCTACAGCTCGAAATGAGCGGCCACGTGGCGCCGCTGCCGGGCGGGCGCTACATGGCAGTAGGGCGACCGTAACGCGGCGTCATGCTACATTCGCGAAAAAATGCGCTGTCCCCGCCGTCGAACAAGAGGATTTCGTTGAAACCATGCCCGCGCTGAATCTCGATACCGATGCCGAGCGCATCGCTGAGCGCGTCGCCGAGCCCGGCACGCTGTTCGTCGCCTGCCTGTGCGCCGAATGGTGCGGCACGTGCCGCGAGTATCTGGACGGTTTCAACGCGCTGGCGGACTCTCATCCCGACATCTGTTTCGCGTGGATCGACATTGAAAATCATGCCGACCTTCTCGACGACCTCGACGTGGAAAATTTTCCGACGATTCTGATCGAGGATTCGGTCACGACCCGTTTCTTCGGCACCGTGCTGCCGCAAGCGTCGATCGTCCAGCGTCTGCTGACCGATCTCACCGCGCTGCCCGATATGGCCGGCGCGCCCAAGCTGCGGCCCACGCTTGCCATGGCGTGACCGTCGCCCGGCCCGGCGCGGGATGTGAAGCGAGCGCGTAAAAAGGGACAGGGAGCAGACAAAATGCGGGCACGAATCGCGCGCAACGCCATGTTCAATTCACCTTTTCAGGCAGCCGGCCGCAACGCCGCCATCGCGCTTCGGCGCCCACCGCGCAAAGCCTGTGCTATAAAGCGGTCGTTGAAGCAGCCCAAACTGGGCCGCTGCCAGTTACCAAATTTATTGAGTCATGTCCAAAGCCCTGATCATCGCTGAGAAGCCCTCCGTCGCGAACGACATCGCGCGGGCGCTGGGCGGCTTCACCAAGCATGACGAGTACTACGAGAGCGACGACTACGTGCTCTCGTCGGCCGTCGGCCACTTGCTGGAGATCGCCGCGCCCGAGGAATACGACGTCAAGCGCGGCAAGTGGAGCTTTGCCAATCTGCCGGTCATTCCGCCGCATTTCGACCTGAATCCGATCGCCAAAAGCGAGTCGCGCCTCAAGGTGCTGACCAAGCTGATGAAGCGCAAGGACGTCGACCGTCTCATCAACGCATGTGACGCGGGGCGCGAGGGCGAACTGATCTTCCGCCTGATCGCGCAGCACGCGAAGGCCAAGCATCCGGTCCAGCGGCTCTGGCTGCAATCGATGACGCCCGCCGCGATCCGCGAAGGTTTCGCGAACTTGCGCAGCGACGCCGACATGCAACCGCTCGCCGACGCCGCCCGCTGCCGCTCCGAAGCCGACTGGCTGGTCGGCATCAACGGCACGCGCGCGATGACCGCGTTCAACAGCAAGGGCGGCGGGTTCTTCCTGACCACGGTCGGACGCGTTCAGACGCCAACCTTGTCGATCGTCGTTGAACGTGAAGAGAAAATCCGTCGCTTCGTGCCGCGCGACTATTGGGAAGTGCGCGCCGAATTCATCGCCGCGAAGGGCCTGTATGAAGGTCGCTGGTTCGATCCAAAGTTCAAGCGGGTCGAGAACGACCCCGAGCAGCGCGATTCGCGCCTGTGGAGCCTGGCGGCGGCGGAATCGGTCGTGGCGGCCTGCCGTGGCAAGACCGGCACCGTCACGGAAGAATCGAAGCCGTCCACGCAGATGTCGCCGCTGCTGTTCGACCTGACGAGCTTGCAGCGCGAAGCCAACAGCCGCTTCGGCTTCTCGGCGAAGAACACCCTCGGTCTCGCGCAGGCGCTGTACGAAAAGCACAAGGTCCTCACCTATCCGCGTACCGATGCACGCGCGCTGCCCGAGGACTACCTGAGCACGGTCAAGGACACCATGACCATGCTCAAGGACAGCAATAACTATCTGCCGTTTGCCAAGCAGGTGCTGGACAAGGGCTGGGTGAAGCCGAACAAGCGCATCTTCGACAACTCGAAGATCAGCGATCACTTCGCCATCATCCCGACGCTCCAGGCCCCGAAGGCGCTGTCCGAGCCGGAGCAGAAGCTGTACGACCTGGTGGTCAAGCGCTTCCTGGCCGTGTTCTTCCCGGCTGCGGAATTCCTCGTGACCACGCGTATCACCGAGGTCGCCGGGCATCACTTCAAGACCGAAGGCAAGGTGCTCGTCGAGCCGGGCTGGCTGCAGATCTACGGCCGCGAAGCCGCGGGCGAGGACGGCAATCTCGTGCCGGTGCAGAAGGACGAGAAGGTCGATGTCGAGAAGGTCGCCGCTCACGGCCTCGTGACCAAGCCGCCGGCGCGCTACAACGAAGCGTCGCTGCTCTCGGCCATGGAAGGCGCGGGCAAGCTCGTTGAAGACGAAGAGTTGCGCGATGCGATGGCCGCGAAGGGGCTCGGCACGCCGGCCACGCGCGCGGCGATCATCGAAGGGCTGCTCGGCGAAAAGTACATGGTGCGCGAAGGCCGCGAGCTGATTCCGACCGCCAAGGCGTTCCAGCTGATGACGCTGCTGCGCGGTCTCGGCGTCGAGGAACTCACCGCGCCCGAGCTGACCGGTCAATGGGAGCACAAGCTCTCGCAGATGGAACGTGGCAACCTGCATCGCGATGCCTTCATGCAGGAAATCGCGCGCATGACGCAGACCATCGTCAAGCGGGCGAAGGAATACGACTCCGACACGATCCCCGGCGATTACGCGACGCTCGAAACGCCCTGCCCGCACTGCGGCTCGCAGGTGAAGGAGAACTATCGCCGCTTCGCCTGCACCAAGTGCGAATTTTCGATCTCGAAGATTCCGGGCGGCCGGCAGTTCGAGATTCCCGAAGTCGAGGAGTTGTTGCGCGAGAAGACCATCGGCCCGCTGTCGGGTTTCCGCAGCAAGATGGGCCGGCCGTTCTCGGCCATTCTCAAGCTCGCGCTCGACGACGAGATCAAGAACTACAAGCTCGAATTCGACTTCGGCCAGGACAGCGGCGGCGAAGACGGCGAACCGCCCGATTTCTCCGAGCAGACGCCGGTCGGCGCCTGTCCGAAGTGCCGGTCGCGGGTGTTCGAGCACGGCATGAGCTATGTGTGCGAGAACTCGGTCGCGAATCCGAAGACCTGCGACTTCCGTTCGGGCAAGGTCATCCTGCAACAGGAAATCGCGCGTGAGCAGATGCAGAAGCTGCTCGGCGAAGGCCGCACGGACCTGCTGACGGGCTTCAAGTCGTCGCGTACCGGACGTAACTTCAAGGCGTTTCTCGTCAAGCAGCCGGACGGCAAGATCGGCTTCGAATTCGAGAAGAAGGAAGGCAAGCCGGCGGCGAAGTCGGCCGCTGCGAAGCGTGGCGCGGCGTCGGCCGAAGCGCCGGTGGACAGCGGCGACGATGCCGGCGACAGCGACGTCGCCGTGGCCGCCAAGACCACGCGCGTCAAGCCTGCCGCCGCCAAGAAGGCGCCCGCGAAGAAAGCTGCCGCGAAGAAGACCACGGCGCGCAAGACGAGCTGAGCGCGTTTCAGTTCCCTGGCCGGCGGTTCAGCCGGTTCCGCCGGTCCCAAAGAAAAACCCCCGCGAAGCATCTTCGCGGGGGTTGTTTTTCATCTGCGCCTGGCGCGAGCCTTTCAGAACGGCGATGCCGCCGGCACCCGCCCACGCGTCCGTGAGGGCTTGGCGAGCTTGGGGCCCAGTTCGCCATCGATCGGACGCGCACGCGGAGGCGGGGCCGGTTCGTCGTCGGCGTGCTCGTAGTGCGACTGAGCCGCCGGCGCGACCGGCTGGCCACGGCCGTCGCGAATCCATTGCTCGCCGAGCTGGTGATTCGGCGTCTGGCTGAAATGCTCGACCAGATGATCGATGAAGGTACGCACCTTCGCCGGCAAGTGACGCCGGCTCGGATACGCGACATTGATCTCGACCTGCGGCAATTGATGATCGCCGAGCAGGCGCACGAGCTGGCCGCGCGTCGTATCGTTGCCGATCAGATAACTCGGCAGGATCGCGATGCCCATGCCGAGCAGCGCGAACTGTCTCAGCATCTCGGTGTTGTTCGCGATGATCACGTTCTGCGGCCGCACGCGCACTTCGCCTTCCGGACCCGTGAACACGCGCTCGTCGCCCCAATATTCCGAAGGCAGGCTCAGGCACGGATGTTCGAGCAGATGTTCGGGGCGCGTCGGCGTACCGTGTTTCTCCAGGTACGCGGGCGTCGCGCAGACGGTCATGCAACCCGTCGTCAGGCGCCGCGTCACGACGCTCGCGCTCTTCACCTGCCGCGCGATGACGATGCCGACATCAAAGCCTTCCTCGACCAGATCGACCTGGCGGTCCACCAGCGTCACGTCCGGAATGACTTTCGGATAGCGCTGGGCGTAGGTCTGCAACACCGGCGCGAGATTGTGCAAGCCGAAGACCACCGGCGCGACGATTCGCAGCGAACCCAGCGGTTCGTGATTGCGCGCCACCACCATTTGTTCGACGTCTTCGAGTTCGTCGAGAATTTGCCGCGCCCGCTCCAGATAAACCTGACCGGACTCGGTGAGCGAGAGACTGCGCGTCGTGCGATTCAGAAGACGCGTGCCGAGGCGACCTTCGAGGTCCGCAACGTGACGGGTCGCCACTGCATTGGAGATGTCCATCGCGCTCGCGGCCCGGGCGAAACTCCCCAGATCGGCGACGCGGACGAACACTCTCATCGACTGCAAATGATCCATAAGACAACTCCTGCCGCCATGCGGCTTGAATTCTGCTGCAACGCAATTCAGGATTATCCTAGGACTGGGCGTTTCGTGCAGAAGTTGCCGGGAAACCGGAAAAAGTCGAAAAAAAACGGTCGGCGGGGCCTGTTACGCAGATGAAAGATCACCGATTGTTGCGGATCACACAACGCTTGATCGGCCGGATTCCTGCAAGCGGAATTTTGTCGAGGCTGGCGCGGCGGATTTTGCCGGTGTAGATGCGCAGAAAACGGGCCCGCGACGGCGGGCCCTATATTGGGGATTGATTTGATCGGCGTTACCAATCCGGCACATGCCGCGACTGATCGCCCCGCCGATCAAACCGGTTCAAGCCGCCAGACGCTTCTCCATCCCTGCCTTGGCCTGCGGCAAAGCGCCCGGAAGTCCCTGCTGCAACTTCGTGAAGAGCTCGTCGTGCAGGGCAAGTTCGTCGCGCCAGGCCGTGTCATTGACCGAAATGACCTGTTCGAACTGCTCGCGCGAGAAACCGAGCGCGCCCCAGTCGATGTCCTCGTAGCGCGGCGAAATGCCGAACGCGTGCTCCTCGCCCTGCGCCGTGCCTTCGATCCGGCCAATCATCCAGTTCAGCACGCGCATGTTTTCGCCGAAACCCGGCCACACGAACTTGCCGTCGTCGCCCTTGCGGAACCAGTTCACGCAGAAGAACTTCGGCACTTTCGCGTTCATCGCGTCCAGGCGCTCGCCCATCTTGAGCCAGTGGCCGAAATAGTCCGCCATGTTGTAGCCGCAGAACGGCAGCATCGCGAACGGGTCGCGGCGCACGACGCCCTGCTGCCCCGCCGCGGCCGCCGTGGTTTCGGAGCCCATCGTCGCGGCCATGTAGACGCCTTCGTTCCAGTCGCGTGCTTCCGTCACCAGCGGCACCGTGTTGGAGCGGCGGCCGCCGAAGATGAACGCGTCGATCGGCACGCCGGCCGGATTCTCCCAGTCCGCGTCGATCGACGGACACTGCGACGCCGGCGCCGTGAAACGCGCGTTCGGATGCGCAGCCTTTGCGCCCGTTTCCTTCGCGATCGCCGGCGTCCAGTCGCGGCCCTGCCAGTCGATCAGATGCGCGGGCGGCGTATCCGTCATGCCTTCCCACCAGACATCGCCGTCATCGGTGAGCGCTACGTTCGTGAAGATCACGTTCTCCTTCAGCGTGGCCATCGCGTTGAAGTTGGTCTTCTCGCTCGTGCCCGGCGCGACGCCGAAGTAGCCCGCTTCCGGATTGATCGCGTACAGGCGGCCGTCGCGGCCCGGCTTGATCCACGCGATGTCGTCGCCGATGGTCGTCACCTTCCAGCCGTTCAGGTCGCTCGGCGGAATCAGCATCGCGAAGTTGGTCTTGCCGCACGCCGACGGAAACGCCGCCGCGACGTGATACTTGCGCCCCTGCGGCGACGTCACGCCGAGAATCAGCATGTGTTCGGCGAGCCAGCCTTCGTCGCGGCCCATCGTCGAGGCGATGCGCAGCGCAAAGCACTTCTTGCCGAGCAGCGCATTGCCGCCGTAGCCCGAGCCGAAGCTCCAGATCTCGCGCGATTCCGGAAAGTGGACGATGTACTTCGTGTCGTTGCACGGCCAGGGCACCTCCTGGCGGCCGTCCGCCAGCGGCGCGCCCACCGAGTGCACGCACGGCACGAACTCGCCTTCCTCGCCGAGCACGTCGTACACCGCGCGGCCCATGCGCGTCATGATGCGCATGTTCGTCACGACGTACGGACTGTCCGACAACTCCACGCCGATATGCGCGATCGGCGAGCCGAGCGGGCCCATCGAGAACGGTACGACGTACATGGTGCGGCCGCGCATGCAGCCGTCGAACAGGCCGTCGAGCGTGACGCGCATTTCCTGCGGATCGATCCAGTTGTTCGTGGGGCCGGCGTCTTCACGACGCTGCGAGCAGATGAACGTGCGGTCCTCGACGCGCGCCACGTCGGACGGATCCGAGCACGCGAGGAAAGAGTTGGGGCGCTTCTCGGGGTTGAGCTTCTTCATCGTGCCGGCATCGACCATCTGCTGGCAGAGCCGGTCGTATTCTTCCTGCGAGCCGTCGCACCATTCGATACGGTCCGGCTTCGTCACGGCGGCGATGCGCTGCACCCATTCGATGAGCTTGCGGTGCCGGACATGCGCCGGCGCATCGACTTCGATGGACTTGTTATTGTGGTCTTCGACTACTGCGGGCTGGTTCATCGAGCTTGTCTCCGTTCTCTGCAATGAAAACCTGGGCCCTCAGACGCTGCGTGCGAGAGGCTTGCGAGGCGAACCGCCGGGCGTTTTCGTGCGGTCGCGATGGACGGATTCATCGCACGAAATGCGGTTCGCCAGCCGTTGCGGCGTCACGGGCATGAATCCTTCAGCATAAGTGCCGTACTGCTCCACGGCTTGCGTCGCGAAGGAACAAACTGTTAAAAAGAGATACTAAGTGGCCGGTCTCGTCGCGGATTACCGTGGTTTCCGCAAGTTGCGCTGAAATTCTTTCTTTGGCGCTGAGATACAGGGCTCCTGAAATGTGGGAGTCAAGCATAACATCGCATCGCGCGGGTGCCGTGATGCATCGAAGCAGGGCCGCCGGAGCACAATTTGTCGGTATTAACCCGAATTCAAGTGCTCTATTCTCGCGCTTGCCCGAAATACAGCACGTTTGATGCCTAACAAAAGCCAACCAATGCCCATGAAAATCGCCATCCTCGACGACTACCAGGACGCCGTCCGGAAGCTCGATTGCTTCCATCTGCTCGATGACCATGAGGTAAAAGTCTTCAATAACACGGTGCGCGGGCTCGGACAGTTGGCCAGCAGACTTTCGGAAGTCGACGCCCTCGTGCTGATTCGCGAACGGACGCGCATCAGTTCGCAGCTGCTCGACAAGTGCCCGAAGCTGCGCATGATCAGCCAGACCGGACGGGCAGGCGGCGGGCACATCGATATCGATGCCTGTACCGAACGCGGCATCGCGGTGCTCGAGGGCACGGGTTCGCCGGTGGCGCCGGCGGAGCTCACGTGGGCGCTCATCATGGCGGCGCAACGACGCATTCCGCAGTACGTCGCCAATCTCAAACAGGGCGCGTGGCAGCAATCCGGCCTGAAGACGTCGGCGCTGCCGCCGAACTTCGGTCTCGGCCAGGTGCTGCGCGGCCAGACGCTCGGCATCTGGGGCTACGGCAAGATCGGCAAGCTGGTGGCGGGCTATGGCAAGGCGTTCGGCATGAACGTGCTCGTGTATGGCCGGGAGCATTCACAGACTGCCGCGCGTGAAGATGGTCATGCGGTCGCCGAGAGCCGCGAAGCGCTCTTCGAACAGAGCGACGTGCTGACGCTGCACCTGCGTCTGTCCGAAGAGACCACGGGCATGGTCAAGCAAGACGATCTGATGCGGATGAAGCCCACGGCGCTGTTCGTCAACACGAGCCGCGCCGAACTGCTGGAAGACAATGCGCTGCTGAACGCGCTGCATCACAACCGGCCGGGCATGGTGGCGGTGGATGTCTTCGAGAGCGAGCCGATCCTGCAAGGCTATGGCCTGCTGCGGCTGGAGAACGTGATCTGCACGCCGCACATCGGGTATGTGGAGCGCGAGAGCTACGAGCTGTACTTCAGCGCCGCGTTCAAGAACATCCTTGCGTTCGATGCCGGCGACACGTCGAGCGTCTCAAACAAGGAAGCGTTGCAGCACGTGCGACGGCGCTAGCGCGGTGTCATAGCGTTGATATATCGATGGCGGGCTCGCAACGGACCGGACAGTTCACCGAGTTGGCGATGAAGCAATAGCGATGCGCCTCTTCATGCAGGCGCGCCGCGAGAGCCGGATCGCCGCCCGCGCCGATGGTCACGTGCGGGCGCAGCAGCACATCGACGAAGCGGCCATGGCCCTGCGCTTCCTCCTGCATGGTGCCGACGGCTTCATCGACGTAGCCGGTCACGACGATGCCTTTCGTCGCGCACAGATGCAGATACCAGAGCATGTGGCACGACGACAGCGACGCCACGAACAACTCCTCCGGATTGTGACGCGCGGGATTGCCGCGGAAGGCGGGATCGCTCGAACCTTCTATCGCCGTCTTGCTGCCGATGCGCACGAGGTGATCGCGCGAATAGGCGTCGTAGGCGGAGGTGCCCGATCCCAGGTTGCCCGTCCAGTCGACGGTCAGTTCATAGGTGTGCTGCTTCGCCACGATGTGCTCCTCATCTTCAGACAGGTTGCGATGCGGTTTCCATGAGACGCGGCAGGCGTTCGAGGAAGTCATCGGCGTCGGCGCGGCCCAGGTCGTAAGCATGTTGCATCTGGGACGGACTCGTGTAGTCCCAGCTTGAAATCGGCACCTTGCGCGACGGCTGAATGTAGATGCGCCGCTGCGCGCCATGCGGCACGACGAACATGCGCTCGCGCGGATAGAGCCGCGTGACCATGACGAGGACGAGACCCGGCGCGGCATCGAGCGCGGAGACGGGCACGTTGTCGACCATGCCGCCGTCCAGCACGGGACGGCCCTGGCGACGCAGGATCGGCGTGAACGGCGGCGTGCTCGACGATTGCAGGATGAGGTCGGCGAGATCCTCGACCGTGGCGCAGTCCTGTGCCTTGACGAACTCCGGATGGAAACCGAGCGTCTGGCCGAGCGTCGGATGGAGCGTCTTGCGCAGGTACTTCTCGATGTTGTACGCGATGAGACCGGCCGCGACCGCACTGCGCGCGCCGAGCCAGCGCGGCAGATGCGACACGCCGATGCGGATCTCGGGCGCATGCCGGAGTTCAGCAAAGCGGTCGGCGAAGATGTCGAGCAGCGCCTGCCGGTAGATGCGGTAATGCGGGAACACCGACTCGCCGCGCAGCAGGTTGCCCCAGTAGGCGTTTCTCGTGTTGTCGCGCAGGACGTGGGCGTAGTACGCCATCACGCGGCGCGATTCGTTCGTGTAGAGCATGCAGGCCGTGGCGGCGCCCGCCGAGATGCCCGCGATGATGCGCGGCTTCAGGTTCAGCTCGGGCCGGATGACGTCCCAGAAGCCGGCTTGCCACCAGCAGCGGTTGCCGCCGCCCGCGAATACGACTTGGTCGAACATTTATTGGTTGATGAGTGCGTAGGTTGTCGTGGCGTGGGCGGCGAGCTCGCCTTGCGCGTCGCGCATTTCGATGTCGCCGAAAACGAGATTGCGGCCGCGCTTTTGCACGCGGGCGGTGACGAGGACGTCGCCGGACTTTACCGGGCGCATGAAGGTGGTGTTCAGGGAGACGGTGGTCATCGGCGAGAAACCGCCCATCACGTGCGAGATGGCGACGACCATCGCGGTATCGGCGGCGGCCATGAAGACCTGGCCGCAGATGACGCCGCCTGCGTGGCGCAAGTGATCGGAATGGGGCAGGCGGAGGGTGACGGCGTCGGCGGTGATATCGGCCGGGGTGAGGTGCAGGTCTTTGACCCAGGGCGCGAGAATGCTGTCGAGCAAGGCGCGGATGGCGGGATCGTCCATGAGGTTTGTTTTGGCTTGGGCGTAGGGCGGGGAATTCGCCAATGATAACGGGCGGGTGAGGTGGGTTGGGCCTCTCCGCCATGACGCGGTGCACAGGAATTTTTCAGAAATTTGCGAAAATGGGCTTGCGCTGTTCAGAAAACCACCGCTATAATTTCGCTTCTGTTGGGGCGTTAGCTCAGTTGGTAGAGCAGCGGACTCTTAATCCGTAGGTCGAGTGTTCGAGTCACTCACGCCCCACCACCCGATTCATGCAAAAGCCCAGTCCTCGTGACTGGGCTTTTTGCTTTGCGGGGATCTGTCGAATCACCTACCTCACCCCCACCCAGATCTCCGTGACCAGATCCGCCGGCGCGGTCCCTCTCGGATCGTTGAGATACACCTCGAACACCGGCGCATCGCCGGTTTCCCTGCCCGACTTCGGCAGCCACTCCCCATACAGCCACTGATACGCGAAGCAAAGCTGCGCATAAGGCCCGACATGCGTGAGCACCGCAAACTCGCCACCAGCAACCTCAACACGCGACACCGGCGCCTCGAACTTCACCGCGTCGGGCTCGAACAACTCGCAGCATGCCATCGACCGCAGTTCCTCAGCCGGCACCGCTGAGGGATCGTCGAAATAGATGCCGAGCGACCTTGCCCGGGGATCGATGAGACCGCGCGTCGCCAGCCAGTGAAACAGCATCTCGAACGCGCGACCGATGCCCATGTAATCGCCCCGATGCTCGATCGCCGCGACACTGAATCCTTCCTGCGTACGAATATCGACCTGATGTTGTTGCATCGCTCCCTCCTCCGATCGGATTCCATCGATCGCTCCGAACATCGAAGCGCCGCCCTCGTTCCGGAATTGCCCCGGCGCCATCCGGTAACTCGCCTGAAACGCCCGCGAGAACGCTTGCGCGCTGCTGTATCCGGCCCGCGTGGCGATTGAATCGATCTGCGCCTCACCATGCAGCAACTCGTTCGCCGCACGATGCAAACGCAAGCGCCGCACGGTCGCCGCCGCCGTCTCGCCATAGAATCCGTGATAGATCCGATGCCAGTGATACGGCGACAGACACGCCACCTCGGCGAGACGATTGAGATCGAGTTCGTCGTCGAGATGATCGTGGATATAAGTCACCACGCGCGCGAGCCGCGTCTCGTAAAGCTTCTCGCGCATGCCGTGCTCCGGGAACAAGTCAGTTCGATGCTCAAAAAGTAGCACGACCCGCTTTAGCATTTCTTGCTGACTTTCCACGACGCCCCAAAAGCCCACGCCGACCGCCTCGCCTCGCGAGACGCGTACACTTCCGTGTTTGAACGAAGCAATCACGCCGCCGAGCGCACACCGCGCCCGCGCGCGATGCAACAACGAGAACCATCGAACATGTTCACCTGCCGAAACCAGTCCTGCGAAGCACAGTGGGAGCCGTCGGACGTCGTCATCAAGAACGAGGGCCAAGGCCTCCTGTTCCGCTGCCCGATGTGCGGCGCGCGCAACTACGTCGCCCGTCACGAAGCGGCCGACGGCCAAGTCTCCTACGAACAACTTCGCGACGTCCCGCCCCACGGCGAGCGCTGATCGACATGACCACCGACACCTCTTTCAGCAGCCTGCCGCTCACGCCCGCGATGCAGGCGAACCTGCAGCAGCTCGGCTATCAATCGATGACGCCGATCCAGGCCGCCAGTCTGCCGCCGGCACTCGCGGGCCACGACCTCATTGCGCAGGCGAAGACCGGCAGCGGCAAGACCGCCGCGTTCACGCTGCCGCTGCTCGCCAAGCTCGATCCGAAGCAATTCGCCGTGCAAGCTCTCGTGCTCTGTCCGACCCGCGAACTCGCCGACCAGGTCACGCAGGAAATCCGCCGTCTCGCGCGCGCCGAGGACAACGTGAAAGTGCTGACGCTCTGCGGCGGCACGCCAATGCGCCCGCAGATCGCGAGCCTCGAACACGGCGCGCATATTGCCGTCGGCACGCCGGGGCGCATCATGGATCACCTCGGGCGCGGCACGCTCGCACTCGACGCCGTGCGCACCCTCGTGCTCGACGAAGCCGACCGCATGCTCGACATGGGCTTCTTCGACGACATCGCATCGGTTGCGCGTCAATGTCCGAAGGATCGCCAGACCTTGCTGTTTTCGGCAACCTATCCGGAAGGCATCGCCAAGCTGAGCCAGCAGTTCCTGCGCAATCCGCGCGAGATCAAGCTCGTCGAGCAACACAGCAACGCGAAGATCAAGCAGCGCTTCTATGAGGTCGCCGATCACGAACGCCTGCATGCCGTCGGCCTGTTGCTGGATCACTATCGCCCGGTCAGCACGCTCGCGTTCTGCAACACCAAGCAGCAATGCCGCGATCTGCTCGATGTCCTCCTTGCACAAGGCTTTGAAGCGCTGACGCTGCACGGCGAACTCGAACAGCGCGAGCGCGATCAGGTGCTCGTGCAATTCGCCAACCGCAGTTGCTCGGTGCTGGTTGCAACCGATGTCGCCGCGCGCGGTCTCGACATCGCTCAGCTCGAAGCAGTCATCAACGTCGATGTCACGCCGGATCCGGAAGTGCACGTGCATCGGATCGGCCGGACGGGACGGGCGGATCAGGAAGGCTGGGCGCTGTCGCTGGCGAGCATGGATGAAATGGGGCGCGTCGGTTCGATCGAACAGGCGCAGCGCGCCGAGGTGGAGTGGCATCCGCTGGCCGAACTGACGTCGGCCGAGCCCGGGCATCTCAAGCCGCCGATGGCGACGCTTCAGATCCTCGGCGGCCGCAAGGACAAGATCCGTCCCGGCGACGTGCTAGGCGCGCTCACCGGCGAAGCGGGCTTCGACGGCAAGCAGATCGGCAAGATCAACGTGATGGACATGGTCACTTACGTGGCGGTCGAACGCGGCGTCGCCGATGACGCCGTGCGCCGGCTCGGCAATGGCAAGCTCAAGGGGCGCAAGGTGAAAGTGCGCCGCATGTAGGCAGGTTCAGACTTTCTGCGAGGGACCGCCGGCGATGTTGTCCGGCTTGGACGTCGGGTTCGCGGGATTGCGCGTCATCAACCGCAGGCCGCTCGCGATACTGCCCGCGCCCGCGAAGGCCGCGCCCAGCGACAGCGCGAGCGTCGGTCCATGCTTGCCGGCAATGCTGAAACACAAGGCGACGAGCGCCGCGCCCGTCGCCTGTCCGATCAGACGCGAGGTCGCAATCACGCCGCTCGCGCCGCCGCTGCGTTCACGCGGCGCGCTCGACATGAACGCCTTCAGGTTCGGCGACTGAAAGAACCCGAAGCCCGCACCGCATATGGCCATGCGGATGCAGATCTCCAGCACGTGCGGCTGCGCGGGCAGCATGGCCAGCGACACCATCCCCACGCACAGCAGCGCGAGTCCGATTCCGCCGAGCAAGCCTGGCGATTGCCGGTCGGACAGACGGCCGGCAATCGGCGCCATCAGCGCGACCAGCGCGGACCACGGCGTCATCAGGAATCCGGTCTCGACCTGACTGCGGCCGAGCACGCTCTCGAAGAAAAACGGCAACGACACGAACGCGAGCCCCTGCGCGGCGAACGAGCAGATCGCGGTCATCGTCGAGAGGGCGAACATGGGGCGGCGGAAGAGATCGACGGGCAGCATCGGCGCGGGATGACCGCGTTCGCGGCGCAACAGCAACACGCCCGCCACCAGCGTCACGCCGAACGATGCGAGCACGATCTGCGTAGGCGCGCGCTGCGACGCCTCGCCGAGCGCGAAGATCAGCGACGCGAACGTAATGACGTTGAGCAAGGCCGCCACGCGATCGAAGCCGTGCTCGGCACGTTTGGTCTGCGGCAACGACGGCCACGCAATCATCAGCGCGAACACGCCGACCGGCAGATTCACCGCGAACAGCCACGGCCAGGTGCCTAGCGAGAGCACGATGGACGCGACCGTCGGCCCGACGGCGAATGCGATGCCGACGACCAGCGCGTTCAGCCCGACGCCGCGCCCCAGCCGATGCGGCGGAAAGATGGCGCTGATGAGCGCGGCGTTGACGCTCATGATGGCGCTCGCGCCGAGACCTTGCAGCAGGCGCGCGGCGACGAGCGTCGGCAGGGACCAGGAGAACGCGCACAGCGCCGACGAGAACAGGAACAGCACCAGCCCGCCCAGGTACACACGACGATGCCCGAGAATGCCGCCGAGCGCGGCGAACGGCAGCAGCGTCGCGACCATCGCGAGCTGATACGCGTTGATGATCCAGACGGACGCGGCGGGCGTCGTATGCAGATCAGCGGCGATGGCCGGCAGCGCGGTGTTGGCAATGGCCGTGTCGAGCGTCGCGAGCGCGACCGACAACAGGATCGCCGCCATGCCGCGCCGTTCGAGCGGGGTCATCGGGGCGTCGGGATCGTGGGGCAGCTCTTGGTCTTGAGGACGTTCTTCGGTGGGCACGGCGCTGAATCCGGATTAAGCGGAAGAAGAATAATCCGAAACGATACGGGATGGCGGCGGTTTTCGCTTAGGCAGGGATGGAGGGCTTTCAGATGGCTTTCCGGGGTTATGCTCGGGCGATGGCGCCTGCCAAGGGAGAACGAGAGATGGCGATTCGAATCGTGAGACTGGGAACGCCGCGCGCAGCGGATGAAGGCTTGCGTATTGGCACGGTGCGCAGGCCGCCGCGTGGGGTGCCCAAGGCGGACTTCGCGAAGCGCGATTTCTATGACGTGTGGTATCCGGTGCTGTCGCCGACGCAGGACTTGGTGACCGCAGCGCTTCATGCCGAGAGCGACAAGGAATGGCACGCGTTCGTGAGGAAGTTCAAGGCGGAGATGGCCGCGCCGGATGCGAGCAGGACGCTGGATCTATTGGCCGCACTGTCGCATCAGACGAACATGGCGCTGGGATGCTATTGCGAGGATGAGGCGCGGTGTCATCGCTCGGTGTTGCGGGAGCTGTTGACGGCGCGAGGGGCGGAGGTGGTTTGAGCTTGGGCTTCAGAGCGGTCGCGCGCTGCCCTTGAACACCTGCTCTCGATGCCACTCGACGAAGCTTCCCGCGGGGTGGTGTTCGGTTCGCACGGGCGCGTTTAGTTGGCCGCCGTGGTGTCGGAGGAGAATCTCTTCGAAACTTCGGCCGCCGTGGGCTTTCTCCGACACCAGCACGCGCCGATGATCGCCGAGCGTGAAGGCGCCGATATCAAAGAGCTTGTGATGCAGGCAGCACAGCGCGATACCGTTCTCGACGACATCCGGGCCGCTCGCCTGGTGCCACTTGATGTGTGCGGCTTCGAGACCGATTGTGATGTTGCCGATGCGCAAGTCCAGATCGCATAGGGCGCATCGATACTGGTAGGCGGTCAGGACCGCTTCGCGGAATGCGGGGTTGCGGCGGCGTTTCGCTTCGGCGATATCGGCTCCATTCGTGTGTGCGGTTGGGTCATCGAGGACGAGACCGACGGCATCAAGAATGTCGCTATGGATGCTCTCCGGGAAATGAGCAGTGAGCAGTACGCGGGCAATCGTCGTGATTGCCTTGGGGTCGCTTTGCAGGAATGTCTGAACGTCGGGTGAGAAATGTCCGGTTGCGTCCAGGTTTCGCAGTTGCCCTTTGGTCAAATCGTTTTCGCGCAGGACGTGCTCGCGATTTGCGCCGAGCGTGACCTCCCAGATCGCGTCATTCTTCAAGCGTACGAAGGGAAGCTCGGGATAGAGCGTGCGGCGCTCGGGCGCGAATTCTCTCAACAGTTCGCAAAGACGACTCTCGTATTCGCGAAAAGGTATGTCCCTGACGCCCTGCTGGAACAAGGCAAGCGCCATCAGTATCAGAAGCGGCTTGTGAGGCGCTCGCTCACCATTGCGTCGCCAGATGTTCAAGTTCTCAACGCTTTGCAGAATCTCGGATGGGCCGATTGCGGTCATGGCTCAGACAATGTTCATCGACAAAGAAAAACCCGTGACGCATCGTGCGATCACGGGTTTGTGGGACCGGGAACGGGGTCTGCCTACCTACCTGTAGACGGTCGCATATCCCGAGAAACTGGCCATTGCCAGAGAAGGCTCCCGAGCCGACGCGGATGAATAACCTGAGAAAAACGGACCCATAAGCCGAGAAATTCCGACCAAGGCCACGTCAAATGCGGGTGTGCTCGAAGCCCGGAAACGAGCTCTCCCGTCCGCGGACGGCGCTCGCGCACGCGCGCGTTTTTTCGAAAAACTGCGCTTGAAGTAAGGAGATTCTAGCGATTTTCGCGGGTGATGGGAATCTGCTGGACGCGCACGGATGCTCCTTCTCCATCCCTTGCCAAGCCAGTGATTTCGCTGGCGGGTCGAGACGGCCGCATGCGCCCGTCGAGCCACGACCGAGAGGGCCCCATGAACTCGACCCGCCTCTGCCTTGCTCGCGGCAACGCGTTCGCGCCGCAGCCGCAAATTGCCCGCCGGTATTACTAGCGTAGCCGCAGCATGCGGCGGTTGCGCGGTGCGCGTTCTGACTTCCGCGCCCATTGGGTCACATCCACTCGGCGCTTGGGTATGTGCGCGGATTCGTGCTGACCAATGACTTTGGGCGGACCGAAACATGTGCGATTCCAAGCATAGACGGCCGTGACTTGTCCGAAAAGTGTGTGATTCGCCCGCAAGTCTGTCCGAAAAATGTATGTCTCTAACACACCAGAGTCCGCCGTGACAGGTCGGAACCTCTGCGTACGCCCGTCGTCACCTGACCTGGAGGGGCCCGTGAAATCGACCCGCTTTTGCCTTGCCTGTGGCAACGCGTTTGCGCCGCTGCCGCATGTCCCCCGCCAACGATATTGCTCCTCGGAGGCTTGTCAGCGCGCCCGGCGACGCGACTGGCAGAGCAACCGGCTCCGTAACGACAGTGACTATCGCGACAACCAGGCTCGCGCCCAGGCGAAATGGCGCGCGGGCCACTCGCGCTACTGGCGTGAATATCGGGGTGCGCATCCGGCGTATTGCGAGCGCAACCGCAGTATGCAGCGATTGCGCAATGCGCGGCGGGCCTCCAGGCCAATTGCAAATATGGACGTCATCAAGCTTCCCCGGCCGCTGGACTCTGGCTTCTACCTGCTGTCTCGCGCGGCTGACGCCGGCGTTGCAAAAATGGACGCGTGGACCGTTCACATCGCCGTGCTGTCTACGCCGACTGCGCCGCCGACGTGATTGCAAATAGATGACTTGATACGCATTGGTTTCGAGCCTGCTACCTTTGCCTTGTCGCCGTTCGCTTTCGACCGCGACCATTCGATGGTTCGCATCGGGCGTTCACTTGCGTCCGATGCGTGCGGCCTGTCCGTGTTTGAGTTGCGGGGTGGAGCATGTCATTCAATAGCGCGGATGCGCCGGTCGACGCCAGTTCTTCTGCCGGGCGCGCAGCGGAATACGTACGCATGTCGACCGAACACCAGCAGTATTCCACCGAGAATCAGCGCGACCGAATCCGAGAGTATGCTGCCCGCCGTGGACTCCAAATCGTCCGCACCTATGCCGATGAAGGCAAAAGCGGCCTTCGAATTGACGGCAGGCAGGCACTTCAAAACCTCATCTCCGATGTCGCCAATGGCAGCGCTGATTTTTGCGTCATCCTCGTCTACGACGTGAGCAGGTGGGGGCGATTCCAGGATGCCGACGAGAGCGCTTATTACGAGTACATCTGCCGGCGCGCCGGCATTCACGTCGCGTATTGCGCAGAGCAGTTTGAGAACGACGGGTCGCCCGTCTCGACCATCGTGAAAGGCGTGAAAAGGGCGATGGCTGGCGAGTACAGCCGCGAATTGTCGGCGAAAGTCTTCGCGGGCCAGTGCCGTCTGATTGAGATGGGGTTTCGGCAAGGAGGTCCCGCCGGCTACGGACTGCGCCGCGTCTTGGTCGACGACCATGGTCTCATGAAAGCAGAACTGCGCCGCGGCGAACATAAGAGTTTGCAGACAGACCGGGTAATTCTCATGCCAGGACCGGAAAGCGAGGTGCGAACGGTCAACCTGATTTATGACTGGTTCATCGATGGGTCGCTCGACGAATACGAAATCGCCGCGCGTCTGAACGGTATGCGCGTTCGGACTGACCTCGACCGGGAATGGACACGAGCCACGGTACGCGAGGTGTTGACCAACGAGAAATACATCGGCAATAACGTGTACAACCGTGTGTCGTTCAAGCTGAAGAAGATGCGTGTGACCAACACACCTGATATGTGGATTCGAAAAGAAGGTGCATTTCAGGCAATTGTTCCGAGCGAGACGTTCTACACGGCTCAAGGCATCATGAGAGCCCGGGCGCGTCGCTATTCAAACGAGGAATTAATCGAGCGGCTGCGCGGCCTGTATCGAAGTCGAGGATTTCTTTCTGGTGTCGTGATTGATGAAACCGATGGCATGCCATCCACGTCGGTCTACGTGTACCGTTTTGGCAGTCTGATTCGCGCGTACCAGACGGTTGGTTTCACACCCGGCCGGGATTACCGTTATATCGAAACCAACCGCTTCCTGCGGCAACTCCATCCGCAAATCGTCTCGCAAACGGAAACGAAAATCGCGGATTTGGGTGGCACAGTGATACGCGACCCCGCAACTGACCTCCTGACGGTCAACGAGGAGTTCACAGCCTGCATCGTGCTCGCGCGGTGTCAAGCACATGACAATGGGCGCAATCACTGGAAGGTGCGCTTTGATACCAGCCTACTGCCGGACATCACAGTAGCCGTGCGACTCGACCAGACCAACGAATCGACGCTGGACTACTACCTATTGCCACATCTGGATTTTTGCCAGCCTCGCATTCATCTGGCGGACCAGAATCCCATCGAGTTTGAGAGCTATCGCTTCGATACGTTGGATTACTTGTATGGCATGGCCGAACGCGCCCGTCTCAGGAGAGTAGCGTGAATTCGCGGCAGCAGCCCGGAGAAATCCGGATGGTCCCCATCTCCCAGATTGAAGTTATCAATCCGCGAGAACGCAATGGTCGCGTTTTCAAAGAAATCGTCGACAACATCAAGACCATCGGTCTCAAAAAACCTATCGTGGTCACGCCGCGAGCCACGACCAGCGGCGTAGAGAAATATCTGCTTGTGTGCGGCGAAGGCCGATTAAAGGCATTCCGCTCGCTTGGAGAGGCGACCATCCCCGCGCTCGTTGTCAGCGTCAGCGACGAGGACGCGTTCGTCATGAGTCTGACTGAAAACATCGCGCGCAGACAGTGTCGCCCTCTCGAACGGCTCGCTGGCATTCGGCAATTGCAGGAACAGGGATATGCGCCAAAGGTCATCGCCGAAAAGACAGGGCTTACGGCGACCTACGTTCACGGCATCCTTACGCTGCTGCATCAGGGTGAAGAAAGACTTGTGGTGGCGGTGGAGAAAGGCCTCGTTCCCCTGAATGCCGCCCTCATCATCGTCGGAGCCGGCGACGACGATGCCGAGATACAGGCAGCGCTCCAGGAGGCGTACGAATCGGGAAAATTGCGGGGCAAGCAACTGATGAGCGCCCGTCGTGTCATTGAGCGAAGAAAGGCACTTGGACGAAGCACGGCGCACAATATGACCAGTAAATCTGCCGCCGTCACGACATCGAGTCTTGTGCGAACGTATGAGCGTGAAGTAGAACGCCAGAAATCCATGGTCAGGAAGGCCGAATTCACACAACAGCGACTCTTGTTTGTCGTCGGTGCATTGAGGCAACTGCTTGCTGACGAAAACTTCATCAACCTCTTGCGCGCGGAAGGGCTGGCCAGCCTGCCTAAGTACCTTGCCGAGCGTGTTTGGCCAAGCGGGAGTGCTACATGACTGGCGTCACTCTTGGATTTATTCCCGAGCCATTGTTGGTGCCTGTTTCCAGTATCTTGCCATCGCGCAGGATTGCAGCACCCGTCGTCGAGTCGCGTAAATTCAAGCAGATAAGAGCCTCCATTGAGGAGGTGGGACTCATTGAACCGCTCTCTGTAATGGCTGCGGACCAGTCTTCCGGGCAACATGTTCTTCTCGATGGCCATCTGCGCTTACTCGCTATCCAGGACCTCAAGCATGAGCGCGCCGCCTGCCTTGTCGCGACCGACGATGAGAGCTACACCTATAACAACCGTGTCAATCGCCTGTCGACAATCCAGGAGCACTACATGATACGGCGCGTAATTGAGAGAGGCGTATCGCCGGAGCGGTTGGCGAAAGCACTTTCCGTGGACGTATCCCAAATCATAAAGAAGATGTCGCTCCTCGATGGCGTATGCCCGGAAGCGGCCGAACTTCTCGGCGACCGTCAGTTTTCGGCGGAACTTGTTCGCGCTATCCGCAAAATGAAGCCGACGAGACAAGTTGAATGCGTCGAGTTGATGGTGGCTGCGAACAATGTGTCCGTTGCGTACGCCGAGGCATTACTGGTTGCTACGCCAGCGGGGCTTCTCGTGGAGGGCAAAAAGCCGCGCAAACTGACCGGGGTCAGCCCGGAGCAAATGGCAAAAATGGAGCGGGAAATGAGCAACTTGCAAGGGCAATACAAACTGGTGGAGCAGAATTACGGTCAGGACGTGTTGAATCTGGTACTCGCCAAAGGGTATCTCGCGAAACTCCTGGAAAACGAATCTGCACGCCTGTACGTCGCCCAGCATCATCCGGATTTGATGGTCGAGTTTGAGTCCATCATTGCGACCATTTCTCTCGACCAGCAGCAGTTCAGCGCGGCCGTCTAGCCAAACCCAGGCACGACCGCGGTTCGCACCGCACGCCCCGTAGTCAAACCAGCCAAAAGTCCATCGCACAGCCCACGCTGCCCAAGCGCTGAGACGGAGCGTTCAACACGAAACAATCGTCGAAGTGCTCGTATTTAGCGTAAAGTACGCGTCGTATCGGATACAAGGTATGCAATAGCCGAACTTTCGATACTTGTCCTGTCGACAAGGCCCGCACGATGCACTCTCGCGATAATTTTTCGCCATCAGTAGTCAACGCGTTACGTCAGCGCGTTCACAGCTTTTGTTCAAATCCGAAATGCCGACGTCAGACGATGGGGCCTCACTCTGATTTGTCGAAGGTTGTGATAACCGGCATTGCTGCCCACATCACCGCGGCCAGCCCTAATGGACCCCGTTATGAGCCGACGCTGACTAGCGAAAAAAGGAAGGCTGCTGCCAACGGCATCTGGCTGTGCAGCATCTGCGCGAAGAAGATTGATTCCGATGAAGTACGGTATCCAGTCAGCCTCCTCGAGGAATGGAAGCGCCAAGCCGAGAAATTCGCTGACGACGAAATGGGAAGTCCGCGCCCCGTCGTAACTACTCCAGCACAATCGGACTACACCTGCCCACACTGCACGACAGGTTTCCGCGAAAAGCAGTTCGTTTGTCTAGGATGTCGAGGTCAAATATTGTGGGGAGCAACAATCGAAGAGCGCAGGGCCGCAGCCTTGTTCTGTGCACTCGTAAGTGGATTTGCCCTTATGTCGATTTATAGCAGGTTGAATATTCCACTCATCAATCTGACATCCGGACTGCGTGGCATGATTCCATTCGCGCTCTCGATGCTAGCGGTTGGCGGAAGCGGTATCCTTGGAATTTACGTCGCAGAGCGTCTCCGAGAAGGGAAACCCCCACGAGTCATTGTTTCACGACTCGCTTGAATCCATTGATGCTTCGAAAAACACCAACACAGCTGCTTGCGTGCAACATATAAGCCTATCGTTCGACCTAAGGCGTTAGCACCAAGCTGCTGCAACTCAGTGTGCCGGTCTTTGATGCGCTAGATTGCTCTTCATTACGCTACCTAGTGGATGTGGTTCACGATGTTGTTGATAACAGCCGCGGCGAACGAACAAGCCGCACGAAGCATCTCCTCTATCTCGGGGTACCGGAGCCACGCTTTCCAGGCCGCTCCCAGAGCTGGCATGAGGGTAAGCCACATGAACAAGCGGAAAGTGCGGCGTGTTAGACGGGCTTGTCTGGCCAGAGAGTTCTCGCGTTTCTCGAGCTCGCGGCGCAGTTTTGTAGGATAGGTTTTCACTTTGCCGAGTACGGGCCCGAAAACATACTCGTATCCTGACTGCAGACGGTCAATCTGATGCCGTACGTTCTCCAGCACGGCAAGCAGAACGACCGTCACAAGGCAAAGCCCTACGCAACCTGCGACGAATTCCGTGTTCGTCGTGAGCTTGTCCAAGGCCGCGACACCTGCAATCGACACCGGCAACGCCAGCAGTTTTCCGGCAATATCACCGAAAGCACCAGTGAGCTTCGACGCGTATTCGAGCTCCGAATCTACGATTTTTTTCCGTACATCTTCGAACGCGAAGTTCTGGATGTACGCCTGAAAGTTGGCCAGATATTTTCGCCGAATGTCAGGCCAGTGCTCGCACAGAAAAGTCAAGTCGTTTGAGCCGTGCTCAGCTCCCGCCAGGGAATCCGCAATTGCGCTGCGTATGATGAGTTGACGCTCTTCGAGGTGCAGTTTGTTTGCATTCCCCTCCGATGCAAGCAACCCAAGTAAGCTGAGATGGTTAAGGTCGAAGTCGAGCGCTTTCTCCTCGACCTGTATTTCGGCCAATGCGGTCTTACGGACTTTCGTGGCATCGGTCGGCAGAATGAAGAGCAGTCTGTTGACCCTGCTCCCGAAGTCAACCTTGTCATCGGCGATTTGAGACAGCAACCGGATGAACTGTGCGAGCTTCTCAAGCCTCGTAATTTTCTCGGGCTTGTCAGCGTCGAGCGAGCAGTAATTCAGGTCAGCAACGTAAAAGTTCGCTGGCAGCGCGCCGAAAGCTATCTTCGGCGAATGCCGGAGCAAATCCGCGATGCTATGAAACACACGCCCCTGCTCGTTTGTTGGAAGCTGCACGTCAATGCGAAAGTGTCCGCCACCCTCATCGAACATCTCGACACTGCCGAACGCCGCGTCGAGGCGCTCGCAACGCTCCGCCAGTTGCTTTGTCTGGATGTCCAGTTCGCCTTCGAAGGCGTACGAGTAGCCCGGCGTTAAATTCGGGCGGTTGAGTGCTCGATAAAGGGCAACGACATCGTCAAACATCGTCTCACCCACCAGCAAGTGTTAGACGCAATCTGGCCATCATGTCTTCATCCAGGTTCTGGATAGTCAACGTCCGGCCTGCCTCATCGAAATACAGCTCGGACTGGGGTTCCTGGCCAAGCATCGACCTATCAAACTTCAGGAAAATCCGACCGTTGTCCAAAGAGACCTTGCTATGGCTTTTCACGACACTTTCTTGAGCGTGAAAACTCTCCGGCACCTTGAAGCGGTCGCTGTTCAGAACCTGTGCGATGTCACGCACATGCTCCGCATGCTCCGGGGGCACAACGCGGTCAATCACCGCCTCCACGTCCTCCATGGTCACTACAATATTGGCGCCCAGGCGTTGTCGCAGGAACTCCGTCAGACGTTCCCTGGCGGGACGCCTGAAGGGCCGCAACTGTTCATTCTCGGCGAACACTTTATCTACAGCCGTATACAGCCGTGTCGTCGCGGTGGTGGATGACACGCCAATTGCGCAGCCCAGCGCACTCTTGAAATATCCAGATGAGCCATCCGCTTTCTTCGCTACGAAAGACAGATAGTCGACATCTTCCGGCTCGCCTTCTTCAGCGTGCACACCAGGCGCGGCGGCTGTAGCAAGGTATTCATCGACCCGTATTAGCGCGGCCTGATGAAGCTTCGACATGTCCACTTCGGTCACGCTGACCGGCACGAGGTCGTGGGTCAGCTGCAAGCCACTTCGCTGCTTAATCATGGCAACTATGAATCGCGGATGACCCTCCTCGGTCTCATAATCCGCGCACAGGATGTGGCCGCCGGTCGAGGCCTGCTGCTCGAGCGCCATGCGCATAATCTCGTCAACGAGGACGCCCGACAGTTCGAGAAATGCTTCAGCGCCTCGCACACCGCCGGCGTAGCCCGAAAAACCCGTGGGAAAGGGCCCCTCACGCCGGTCGTGCGCAAAGCGGCCCCAAACCTGACGACTCTCCCGTTTTCCAAAAAGATTCACCATGCCTTCGACGAGTGAAAACACAGCGGGCAAAGTGTTGTCGAGCAAGCGGTCCTTCTTTTCGACGGTCGCGTCTCGCTGTCCCGCCTCCTTTGTGAACCCGTGAATGACGCTATGGTGAAGCTGGATTGGCATGTCGGTCTCTCGCGCCGGGGCGACGCGCTGGCAACTCGGTGCGTCAAAGTCCCGGTCTGTTTAGGTAGTTGGTTACTCGGGAAGCTCACGTTCCGTATGAGCAAATCCCGCAAGTCTATCTCAGCAACTACCTAACATGCCGCGCCTTTAGCCCGCCCAAGCGGCTCGGGTATGGGCATCCGAACAGGTGCCGACTCAACACTGTATATTTATACAGTATCTGCGAATGCGTAGCAAGCTCCCTTCCCTTCGCCAGATGTTTCAGCGAGCACCGCGGTCCGACCGAAGCAATATTCCAGTTCCATTTTCTGACCGGATGCGCAGGCTCCTCGAACAGCCAAAGCCAAGTATGTTGGGTGGATTTAGAACATTGTTGGAAAGTCTGACCCGTCCACGACGCGAATCCCTTGCACATCAGCTCATGCTCGTAGTATCCAAACGCTTCTCCGTTAATATTCGGAATAATATGCCGTAATATTGAGCAAATGGCCTGACTGCCTGCCGATTTTGACCGGAGCGGTCGTTTGGCTGCCGAAGCGCGTCTGGAGAGGGAGGCGCCGAGGAAAACACGCTAACAAAACAAGCCCTTAACCGGGGAGACCGAAGTTGAACATCCAGTCGTTAATTGCGGGGGTACCGACGCCCGCACTCGTCACGGGCGCATTTCTGGCCGCCCTCGTGGTTGCTGTCATTGCGTTTTTCTTCGGTCCGGCGATAAGGCATCTGGCTCGGCTGCGCTCTATTCAGCGTCGCATTGAAAGGTTCGAAGACGGAAATTACCCTTCACAGTTTGAGGCGGTATTCGCTGGCGACCGTCGGCTCGCGCATCTCTGGAACGAGTATGCCGAATCGTTGCACGTTCAGCGTGAGGAGCGCGATGGACAGATGGTCGTGCGCGCCGTACGCGCCACCGTGCCCGCCGAGCTGTATTTCAACAGCCAGGTCGTCGTCGACAGCCGCTTGCGCACCGAATTTTTTAAGCATGTTCCCGGAATTTTTACTGGCATCGGTATCATCGGGACATTCAGCGGGCTGATAGAAGGCCTTCACGCTTTCCAAATCAGCGATAACGCGGCGACCGTGCGCGGCAGCCTCGAATCACTTATGCATTCGGTGGGAGAGGCGTTTCTTGTGTCCGCCTCGGCAATCGCTGCGGCGATGCTAACTACGCTCTTCGAAAAGCTTCTCCTTGCCTCGCTGTACCGACGTACAGAAGAAATCGTTCATGCGATTGACGCGCGCTTTGAGGCGGGGGCCGGCGAAGAATACCTGGCGCGCCTGGTCAAGGCATCGGAGGAGTCGGCGAGCCAATCCAAAATATTGAAGGACGCTCTCGTCAAGGAGATGGGAGAGCTGCTGCGTGAGTTGACTAACGCGCAAATCGAGGCGAGCAAAGAACAAACCGCACTGGTCGCGGAGGCGGGTCGCCAGAACAATGCGGCTCTTGGACAGGTTATCGCGGAGAGCATCCAGCAGGGTCTCAAAGGCCCGCTCGATGAAATTGCAGCAACGGTCAAAAGCGCCAGCGGCGACCAGAGCGCAAGCGCCGGACGGATGCTGCAGGACGTGATGACGAGCTTCAGCCAACGTCTAAATGACTTGTTTGGCGGCCAGATTTCGGGGCTTACCGAACTTAACCAGCAAACCGCCCAGAGCATCCAGCAAGCCGTTACCACCTTGCACACCCTGGTCTCGAACATCGAAGCTTCGAGCCAACGTTCGACAGATGCGATGGCGCAGCGCATGGCGGAGGCCATCGAGAAGATGGAGTCGCGACAGGAGGCAATGAACGCCCAATCGGCTGCATTCATCGAGCAACTGCGTCAATTAGTCGCGACATCTCAGTCGGAGACGAGCCAGAAATTGCAGACGACGCTCGAAACGCTTGGCACGCATGTGGGAGAGATGCTGACCACACTGAGTGGCGCGCAGAAAGAAGTATTTGAGAATAATCGGGCACGCGAGAGCGCCATGTCTGAGCGTGCGACTGGGGCTGTTACAGCAATGTCCGAATCCGTCGATGCCGTTGTCAAGGAACTGGGTGTTGCGACGACGCAGATGGCGCAAAGCGTCGCTACCTTGACCCAGACCACCGCTTCATCGGTAGACCGTATGCACGCTGGCGCTGAAGCATTGGGTACGGCGTCGCGAAACTTCGCCGCCGCTGGCGAGCGCGTCGCCAGCGTCATGGGTCAAACCGCCGATGTCTCGACCAAGCTCGCCGCAACGGCGGGGAATCTGACAAGCGGGGCGGGAGCCATCCAGGAATTTCTGGGCGACTATCGCGCTCATCGCGACAGCATCGGCCAACTTGTCACGGAGTTGCGCGCCACCGTCGAGTCCGCACGAAGAGAGGCCGCATTGACTGGCGACATTCTCAATCGAATCGAAACATCTACCGGCCATCTCGGCGCGGCGCAAAAGCAGGCCGACGAATACCTCGCCGGTGTGAGCCGCGTTCTGGCAGATGCACACGGCGCGTTCGCGACTGAAGTGAAGCGCACGCTGGATAAAGCGAATGCCGAGTTCCATACAAAACTGACTTCGGCAGTGGGGTTGCTTTCGTCAGCAGTCGGTGAGCTGGAAGTCACGCTTGCCGCGATGGGAACCCTGACGCCGGCGCGGAGGTAGACGATGTTTGGAAGTCAAATCGTCGTCAAGCGAGGAAGCCGTGACGAGGCGGAGAAACCCTTCTGGATTTCCTTTGCTGACTTGATGACAGCGCTGATGGTGCTCTTTCTCGTGGTCATGGGGGTGGCATTGCTGGCCGTGACGAAGAATGTAACGGAGAAGGAAAAGCGCGAAGAGCAGCATCGGAAGGACATCGAGCTAATTCTTGACCGGTTTCAAGCTGCATCTAAGCGCTATAACGGCATCAAGATAGACCGTGACCGGCATGTCATCGATTTTGGAGACCGCGCGCGCTTTGCATTTGGAAAATCAAATCTGGCGCCCGAGCAGGAAGCCGTGTTGCGTCAATTCGTTCCCGAAATCCTGACCTTGGCGAACGGTGACCTGGGCAAACGCGTACTTAAGCGCGTGGTTGTCGAAGGCTACACCGATAGAACCGGTACATACCTGAGCAATCTTAATCTCAGCCTTCAGCGCAGCGAGCGGGTGTTGTGCAGCATGTTTGCTACGGCTGGTGCGAGTCTGCTCGTCGAGAACCAGAAGGAAGACGTACGAAACCTGTTCCTGGTCGGCGGATATTCGTTCAATGATTCGAAGGAGACGGACGAAGAGAGTCGCCGCGTCGAGATGCGTCTCGAGTTTCTGGGTGTTGGCGAAGAAAGAGCTGCGGTCCCGGTGCAATCGGGGAACTTTGGCGACTGCGCACTGCGATGAATGCACTGAGCTACCTCGCGTCCTTACTGCAATCGTCCGTCAGCGAGGAGACGCAACCGATTCGCTTGAGCGATGAAATCGACGCACTTCTTGAGGAACTGAAAGCGCGTGCAAAATCAGGTGGCGGCCGGGAACCCGTGCACGACCATCAGCTCGACGCGGTCCGACGATACTGGAATAGCCAGGAAGTGCCCACGTTCCGCGACGCATACTTACTGTCCTTTGGCTTATGCATTCCGCACCGCCCTCAAGGTGAGTGCGTCATGGAGGACCGACCACGCTTGCAGCGTGTCCTCGACAGTGTCGACGGCTACATAGCCAGGACAGCGTCATATAGGCGCTGCTATCAAGGACTCGCAAAGAGCTATTTCACTTACGACGTGGACGCGCCTGAAGCGGCGCCCGCCGGAAAGAAGAATTGGTTGACTTTGCGGGACTATCTTCACGACCGCAACCGTGAGATACGAGACAGCAGACCGGGCCCCGCATGGGTTGACACAGCAATTGAGAATCGACAGCTTTTCAACGAAGCGCCCTGCACTCCCTATGTGAGCCAGCTGCTGCGCGGTGACGAATCGCATATCGACCGCATTTGTGAGCAGCTTCAAATCGGAAAAGAGTCATGGTTCTTGCGCCAGCTCGTGCTGACGCAGGTTGAGGGCGCGACGAAACTTGACGACAACGCGTTTGTGAGCCTGTTACCTCGCTTGCTCGGCCTGCTAGCCCATAACGAAGTGCTCCGCGACCGAGGAACGATTCTGCTCCTTGACCGATACGCACGGGTCTCTGGCAGCCCGCTCCATCCCAGACTTCGTGACCATGCTGTTACCTGGTGGGGCAATCCGTGGTTGCCGTCAAATGCGACACGATGGGGCGGCGTCGTGCCCGCGGCTCGAACAATGGTCTCTGACTGGTTGAAGCTCGAATTTATCGAGACCTTCTTTACGAAGCTGGCAGAGGACGGGCTCGCCGACCGTCGCCGAATGGAATTCTGGAAGCGATATGTCAAGTCCATTGATGACATCGAGTTTGCATTAGGCTCAACCGCACGTAATTCGCGTGAACCTGACCTCGTCGCGCTGCGTAAGAAAATGAAGGGTCTGACTCGCGAACTCGACGCCTCCGGTGCCAACAACGCTTTCATCATGACGATGGGTAAGCTGGTCGCGGTGGAGTTTAGTGGCCTCGGAAACGCGTTTTATGGCTATGACGCCAGTCGTTCGCTGCCCTTCAATACGAGTCAGACATTGAAGCTCGGGAAAGACGAGCGGAATTCGCTCAAACGTTCGAATCGCATGCTCTGGCTCAAGCACGGGGATGGCATTCATGGCTGGAATCGCTGGGAGGATATGTTCGAGGCAACGCTTCGCGAGAGTTTTCAGATTCTCCCCTCTGTCGACACCTCACGTTCTTCTACCAGAAGCCAGGCTGCTAACGAACGCACGCGGCCGACGAGTCTGGGCACGTCTCGCGAGAACACTCGCTCGACGCAGAACCACACTGCAACGCACGAATCCTACTCGCATGTCGCGCTCAAGCGATTCGCGGCAACGCATGGTCTGCAAATCGATGACCGGACTGCACTCGGCGGAAACTTGTGGGTTCGCGGAGACGAGGACGATGGGCATATCGGCCAGGTCCTGGCGGATTGGGGCTTCCATGTGAAGCCGGGCAAGGGTTGGTGGAAATAAGGCGAAACTGTGTTCAAGTTATTCAAGCCGGCAAAAGCCCGAGACGTCGCGACCTGGGAGCGACAGTGGTCGGATAAGGGCATCGTTCTGACCCGTCGAATGGAAGGCCCGGGTGCGATGGTCGACGGAGACCTCGTCGGGGGCTACCTCACGCAGCTCACCGATGACGGCCTCGCCAACCCGGTCGAGGACGGATTCTTGTTGGACTGGCAGTCGGTATATGAAATCCTCGAGCGGCAGGACTACGGGCAGCTGCGCGACGTTTTTCGAATTCCACCGCTCACCGAGTTCCGTCCATACCTGCGAAGCGGCCATTCGCTGGTCGACCGCGAGTTCGGTATTGCGGTAGATGGATGGCGCGTCGATGGTGGCCGCGAATTTCAAGGCACTCTCACGGGGCCGGTGATGTCGGAAGGCACCACAGAGACGCTGATGCGCCCCGGGCAATGGAAGCTTTTCAAAGCGGTGGTTGCGTTCTCGCGCCGTGGTGACGAGGACCGCTCCGATTTGGCCAACCGGCAAGGTTGGGGGCGGATTCGCAAGCTCGCGCTTGACGCCGAAGCCGGACTCGATGATTTTCTCTACCGCTCGGTGGTGTTGAGTCCCGAAAAGCTCAATATCGGTCTGAGGCGGTCGGTCGAAGTGGCGGACGACCACGTAGTCGAAATCGAGCCAAGCTTCGACGGCGCACCAGACGACTGGCTCGACACCTTTGACAGGGCTCGCGAGATTCGTGACCGATATGACATCACGACCCGAGAAGGAATCGTCCAGGTTCTAGTCACGCCGAAAGTGAAGACGGTGCTTCGTGAAATCAAGCGCTTGCCCGGACGGCGCGTCGCCGGCTCACGGGCACAGGCGTTTTTGCTCAATCCCTACGCGGCGCTGGGCGCTGATGCCGTCGACGTCATCGAAGAGTCGCAGTTCGAGCGCGCTCGCGAAGACGCCGGTCTCGACTACGAACGCTTTGTACCGACGTTCGAGCGCGACGCTGCGGGCTATGCACTGCGCGTCGGCCTGCTTGTTGAATCGGCCGTGGCGAGTGGACCGACCTCCTCGAAGACGCATTGGCTCGACGACAACGAGCTTTCCACGTTCGTCTCGGCTCTTTCCCGGTCGCTCGCGCTTGGCCACCAACTGCTTGCCTGGCAGGGTTACGACCTTGCTCTGCAGGGGGATTCGGAGCTGCACCTCAAGGAATTGTCGGCTGCACTCGCGCAACGTCGCACCCCTCCCACGCTGGTCTCCTACGCTCAGGTCCATGACCTGGGAGGCTACTCGACGCGCATCGAATCGATTGGTGTAGAAAAGCCCTACCATTCGCCGTATATCGCGAAGAAGGATGAAGGTGAGGGTTGGTTTCCTGAGAACATCCTGCCCGTCATTGTTTACCAGCCAAAAGACGGTGGCGAGCCGGTAGCGGTGCCGACCAACAAGCCGGCCATCGAGAAACTGAAGAACGACGTACTGGAAGCTGACGCGAAAGGCGTGGCAAAGCTCGACGTTGGCTGGCTCAAGGACCCTATTTCGCTGTCGGATGCGAAAGAAATCATCTCCACGTTCGAAAGCCTTTTCTCCGATTTGGAATCGGGCAAGCAGTTTGACCCGGAGAATCAACGCAAACGCCGCAGCGAACAGGCGACCAAGAAGCAGCTAGTTCTCCGCGCGAACATCCAGGCACTCGAATACGAGGAGCTGCGTCGTGAGGCGCTACAGTCTGTACCGGCGAGTCCGAAGCTTCCGCAAAGCATTCGCCCAGGCTTCGCCTTGCTGCCGCATCAACAGACAGGCCTCGCGTGGATGCAGCATCTCTTCAGTCTGCAAACCGATTACCAGGTCCGCGGCGCCATCCTTGCAGACGACATGGGGCTGGGCAAAACCTTCCAGTTGCTGGCGCTCATGGCCTGGTTGCTGGAGAAGGACGCCAACATGAATCCCATGCTGGTGGTCGCGCCTGTCTCATTGCTGGAAAACTGGGCGGAGGAAGCTAACAAGTTTTTTCAGCCGGGGGCATTGCCGCTGTTGACTGCGTACGGCGAGAGTCTTGCCGAGTTTCGCGTACCACGCGGCCAGATAGACCAGCGTCTGCAGACTGAGGATGGTCTGGTCAAGTTTTTGAAGCCCAACTGGATTGGCGATGCCAAAGTCGTATTGACGACGTACGAAACATTGCGCGACCTGGAGTTTTCGTTCGCCGCGCAGAAGTGGTCGTTGATGGTGTGCGACGAGGCACAGCGCATCAAGAATCCAGCGGCAATGGTAACCAGGGCCGCCAAGAAGCAAAACGTGGCGTTCAGGATTGCCTGCACGGGGACACCGGTCGAAAACACACTCGCCGATATGTGGTGCCTTTTCGACTACGTGCAGCCGGGCTTGCTGGGTGCACTGAACGATTTTGGTGAGCGGTATCGGAAGCCGATTGAGGCGAAGACGGACGAAGAAAAGTCCCGTGTCGAAGAGCTGCGCGCTCGCATCTCACCGCAAATTCTCCGGCGCCTGAAGACCGAGGTCGATACGGGGCTGCCGCCGAAAATTGTGGTCGAAGAATGCCGGCGGCTCCCAATTTCGGGCGTTCAGCGCAACCTTTACGCGAAAGCGGTCGACGGCTTTAAACGGCGCAAAGAGCCTGACCATACGACGCCGTTCAAAAATCACCTTGGATTGCTTCATTATCTCAGGCTGGTGTGTACCGACCCGAGAGTACACGGCTTGAGCGTGTTCAAGCCGGAGCCGATGGGCGACTATCGCGCGAAATCTCCGAAGCTCGACTGGCTGCTCAAGCAGCTCTCCGAAATCAGGGCGAAGGGCGAGAAGGCAATCGTCTTTTGCGAGTTCCGGGAGATTCAGCGACTTCTGCAGCACTACATCGAAGCGGAGTTCAGCTATCGTCCCGACATCATCAACGGGGACACGAGTGCGTCATCGACTCATGTCGCCAGTCGGCAAAAGAGAATCAAAGCCTTTCAAGAAGCGCCGGGCTTCGGCGTTTTGGTGCTTTCGCCCGTGGCCGTTGGATTTGGCGTGAACATCCAGGCGGCGAACCATGTTGTTCACTACTCACGCACCTGGAATCCCGCCAAGGAAGACCAGGCGACCGACCGCGCGTACCGCATCAATCAGAAGAAGCCGGTGTACGTCTACTATCCAACTGTTTGGGCGGACGATTTCACGACGTTCGATGTCAAGCTTGACCAGTTGCTTGCCCACAAGCGAGGGCTATCAGAGGACATGCTTAACGGTGCGGGAGACGTAGCGCCGGGCGATTTCAATATCGCAGACGTTGTGCCACATTCACAGACCAGCGGCCTGGATGAGCGCATCACTTTGGACATGGCGCTTCGTATGGGATGGCAGCATTTCGAGTGTCTCGTCGGCGCACTCTGGAGTAAGCGCGGATTCAACTGCTATCGGACACCGGGCACGAATGACAATGGTGTCGACATTGTGGCCATCGACGGGAAACGAGGTCAGCTTATTCAGGCCAAGACCAGCGGAACTGATGGTACGAAACTCGGTTGGGACGCTGTAAAGGAAGTTGTGGCGGGTGAAGCGTTCTACCGGCGCAGGCACCCGAATGTCTCGTTCGAGAAAGTCTGCGTCACAAATCAATTCTTTAATGCGCAGGCACAAGAGAATGCGAATTTGAACTCAGTAGAGTTGATTGACCAGGCGTATCTCGCCGACCTGCTTCGGACGTACGAAACGACCATGCTCGAGGTCGAACGAATGCTCTTCGTCGAATGGCAGTCGGCGGACCTTGCGGATTAAATCAATGAGATGACCATCGGGATAGTGCCGTCTTAAGCATCGTGGGCAGATTCGCTGCCGAACATGGATGACGCTGTTATGCAATGTATCGACCTGCAGCCTGCGGTAGCGGCGGACCGAGGGTCACTCGGCGCCGGTGCTTATCGGCAGAGCTTGACGTCTGCGCCGCCCGTCACACCGACCCGGTGTTTGGGCCGGCGCGACAAGGTTCGGGTGTTCAGCGACTGTACCGTATGAGCTTCGCCGACTGGTTCATGGCGAACCGACGTCATCAAAAATCAGGGGCATCGGTTCGGTCTCGGCTGACGGCTGGCTGGTCGGCAGGTTGTCGTGCCACGCGGCATAAGTAATCGACGTTCCTTTGAGTCGCCATGAATTGCGCCCATTGTCGGTTCTACCCAGGACCGTAGCGGATGCTGCACTGGGACTGACAAACGCCACATCCTGCGCGAAGACCAGATGGGAGCCGTCCGACGACTGTTGCAAGGAGCCAAGACTTTGCAGACTTTCTCGCAACTGCTGATATGAGTGCGGCTGTCCCGACCATCCCAACCGCGCTTGCGACTGTGCGAGAACGGTGAAAGAGCTGGTACTTTTCCGCGCGAGTGCGACGAGACCGTGCTTGGCACTTTCGAGCTCGAAGTAGATGCCGTTGCTATCCGATGACAGCTCGGCCAGCAGCTCCTTTGCAACTTCTGCCTTGCTCTTTCGTTCTTCCAGTCGCCAGTGCGTCTCGAACACGTTCATTACCAAAGTCTGCTGCGCTTGCATGACATTGGCCGTCCACTCCGGATGCTGCAGCACCTGTGTAGTAAGGGCGAAACCGGAAACGCCCCCTTTGGTGAAATACGAATTTTTCTTCCAGGCAAACTCGCGGTTGCTCGCGGAGCTATTTTTCTTGCGACTTAACAGAACGAGGTTACCAAGCCGATGGACCCAGCTTTGATAGATTTTCGTGTCGGGAACCCAGGTCGCCCATTGACTGTTCGGAGCAGGCTGTTGGGGCATTACGTGCTCCACCGAGACGACGTCATGCTCGTAGACCGCGGCGCCATCGGACAAAAGACGGTCCAGGCGCAAAAGCAGCAGCGCCACTGCCCGCGCAGAATGGGTGTCATACAGTGGGCCGTTCAGTACCGAATAGGTGTCGTATTGCTCACTCGGAGACAGTTGCAGCGGTGACGCCTCGGCGAACAGATTCTGGCCATTTTCGATAGCCCCCGTCAGTGCAGAAAAACGCTCAACACGACCGTTGACGCCAGTTTTCCGCGCGAGCATCGAATACGCCAGGCGTTCGAGGTCACGGAAGAAAGCCAGCATCGTAGCCGGTTGCTCGGCATGCCGTACGTAAAACGCCAAGGCAGGCGGCAGCCAGTCCTTGAATTCCAGCTTGTTGAGCCAACGCAGATGCTCGTTCACCAGTTCCGCATGCTGTGTGCTTGCGTAATCCGCGCCGCTGAGAGCGGCAAGCGCCTGCGCCATCGGCAGCAAAACCGTGTCGACAAATGTCTGCGGCGTGGTCGCCTGCGTAACGTGCTCCTTGAATTCCTTGAGCAAAGTCCCTTGCGGTTTGGCTTTGCGATAGACCATGCGAATATGGCTGAACAGGTCGCCAAACTCGTCGCGCCCCAGGTCCTCCTCGGCGTCTTCCCACTTCTTCGTGTACGTCTCACGAAGACCAGATTCGATGCCCCCAATGATTTCCGCCTTCAAAATGTCCGTTGCGCTCAAGTCCAGGCCGCGACTGTTGAGAACACCGAAGATGCGGTACGCCGAATCGAGGTCGGGAGTCGCCACGGTGACAAGGTAGCAACGCGTGATGATGAACTGAACGAGCCGTTTGAGCTTGGGTTCTCCCAGGTTCACCAGTCCGCTCATGAAAACCTTGGCGTTTGCCCGCAGGCGCGCCTGCGCACTGGGCAGCGTCGAATTGAGTTCAATGAGTTTGGTGAGACCGTCCTCATGTTGAACATATTGACGGAAGAAGTCTCTGTCTCGCTCGCGCAATGAAAGCCGGTAGCTCGCCTCGGTGGCTGAGACAACGTCGCCGTGCTCGTAAATACGCTTGGTGATGCCGGCTTGCACGGCACGGTCACTGATTGTGGCTCTGATGGCTGAAAGCAGTAGCGTCAATGTCGTCAGGCGCTGTTGACCATCGACTACGGTGGCGTCAGGCGACGTTTCGCTTTTGATGAGAACGATGCTCCCGAGGAAATAAGGCACACCGTCGGCAAGTTGTTCCGGGGACGCGTCGAGCGCACTCAGCAAGTCGTCCAGGAGCTCTTGCGCCTGGTCGTTTCCCCAGGAGTAAGGGCGCTGATAGCCCGGGATGGTAAATACATACTCGTCGCTGAAGATTTTTTGCAGCGTTTGTTCTTTTGCCGTGAGCGTGTGCGACACCTGTAATCCCCGGGAAGTGATTTGAAGCGTTTTGAGATTGCCAATATACCGGCTTTCCCAAGGTTCGAGCTAGCGTCGCGGTTCCCGTTGCGGCGCCTCTGACGCCCGAGAAATCGAGCATTACACCACCGTTTCCGCCGACGGCCATCCGGACTTTCAAGTCCTATAGTAGCTCGGCCAACCGACTTCTCCCGGTGTTCGGAAACAAATGCGTCATGCCGTGGCGCGGGGTGAATTGCAAAGGCGTGCGCAGGAACGGTGGTGCGTCGTGCGCGAATGGTCGCCTGAAACAATGCACTAGCAAAAGTCAGAGTCGGATTGCGCGTGCGACCCAGGCTTTGCAACGAATCGCCGTAGCGCGACCAGTACGCGTGTGTAAACTTGGCGAATAGTCCCTTGCCCGTTATACGTTTGCTGACGGCGATGACCGCGTCGCTTCAGTCCTCACTGCATTCTGTCCAGCCGCAACGGTTGCGGAACCTCACTGCAGCATTCACAATCGACGTATGCGTGTGTTTTTACACGCATTTTATGATATATGGCTATGCGGAATTCTGCGCCCCCTGGAACTGTTGACGCTCATTGGTCAAAGCTCGCCTCACGCGCCATCCGGGTCGCGTTGGCACGCCGCGACGTCAGTTACGCACAACTTGCCGACGCGCTAAATACTATGGGCTTGTCCGAATCGTCACGTTCTGTGGAAGGCAAAATCCAGCGCGGCACCTTCCGCTTTTCCTTCTTCCTTCAGAGCTTGGCCGCCTCGGACAACCAATACCCCGAGCGATGGACTGTTCCCCTGCGCAGCGGCAACACCTGGGAAAAGTGTGCCGCTGACGTCATGCAGACGGAACTCGTGGCCCAGCCATGGCTGAACCATATCCTGCTTTCTCAGCGCCTGGCCGAAATCGGCGTCGAGGTGGCCGCCGTGACATTGAAGGGCCAGATAGTGGACGGAACGCTTTCCACTGCATTGTTTCTTCAATGTGCCACGGTCTGCCGATTCCCTGACCTCCATTTCTTTCTCGACAGTCAAGACATGATTGAGGCCGCCGTCGCGGGAGCGTCGGCTCGGTAAGCCAGCGCCGCGGACAAAAATTTCTTGCTTTTCTTCATGGCAAGTCTATATTTTGCCCTGTGCGGAGCGCGTGTAAAAACGCACGGTGACGGTGGCTCGTGAAGACACTTTGGTCGTCAGAGTGCGTCGCGGGCTGCTCCGGCAATGCGGACCGGCATCATATTGCGTGATGGAACGCCCTGCCCCTTGAGACTTGGAGGTAACCATGCCTGTCTGGAGAGTGGCGGATGTCAGCGCTGAGCCTGAGATGTCAATTTCCGACTGGCAAATCCTGGAAACGCAACTTGGCTCCAGGCACTTCGTGGGCTGCGATGTGCGCAACCTCACCGGCCGTGTCAGCACCGCCATTCAAGAGTTCGACCCGGCCGTACTACGCGGCGTCACGTCGTCTGGGCGCGTCTATCAGCTTGTTGGACCTCGTGGATGGTCCGAGAACGGACGGTATCTCTGGGAACGGTGGTGCAAGGTCAACGACATCACGTCCTACACAGATGTCACGGCCGAGTCGCTAGTGCAGAGGCCGTAATGACCACGCCGGCTGAGCGAACCAAAGCTGTACTCGGTACCCGCGATTTCCTGGAGATACTCTCGCGCGCGGACGAAGTTACGATTCACGGCCTTGTACAGTCGGTCGCTGCGAGTCTCCTACGGCACTACCCTTTGAAAGTCGACCTCGATTTATCGGCAGAGGCGCTTCCGACAGTCTGGGCACCGCCATCAACGCCCGGCGGCAAAGGCGAGCAGGTCGCACGCGAGTTCAACCTCGCGCATCAGACATGGACTGTTAAGAAGTCGCATTTCCAGGGAGAAGCGGATGGCACGGATGGCGAGTGATGGAAGCCAAGATAGTGCGCATCACGACGCCCGGGCCTTGCGAGTTATACACATGGCCGCCGTGGCAGCAGTCTTGTTCGACCCCACGGCCGCTGCTGCGCTTCTTGAGATTCCAGATGCAGAGCTGGGCAGGCTTTTCAAAATCCGTCTCATGCGAATCGCTGGCCTGTCAACGGCCTTGAACCTGGAAGTCAGCTCGACTCATGGTCGAATGCAGTCGGCATCGAATGGCGGCAAACGCGGTTCAAAGCGCAGTAAGTCGGCACGTTACGCCCTTATCGCCAAGGGAAAGCTTCTGCACTTAACAGACTTCCTCACGGCCTCGGGCATCTCCGAGCACAGGCTGGCCAAGGACCTCGCCGCCCGTCGCCTGTTCAGCGTTGAGATTGGGAGGGACGCCTACTATCCGGCGTTCTTCCTGGTCGATGAGCTGGACCGTAAGACTTTGGCGAAGGTATCGAGACGGCTGGGTGACCTCACCGGCTGGAGCAAGTGGAGCTACTTTACGACCCCGAACGCGTCGCTCGGCAGTTCGACACCGCTACAGGCACTCATGCGTGGCGATGCAAAGCTGGTACTGCGCAGTGCCGCGGCTTTTGTTGAGCAACGACAGTAGCCTCGCTGACGAGGCGCTGCCGCCAGCATGCGTTCCTGAGACCCCGAGCACCGTCACAAAGTTAGAGGCGAAGACCGGGGAAGAAGATTTACTCGGCGGCGGACGCAATCAGATGCTCCGCCTCCTGTTGTACGAACAGCCACCCCTCGCGCGAAATCCGCGCAGCCTCTTCGATGACCTGGTAGCTCAGCTCACAATTATCGATGTCCGTGATGCTCATCAGCGAGGTCGGAAGCAAAGGCTTCTCCATTCGAGATTTTGAAAAGAAGGGCATCGGCGATTGCATCAGCATCGTCCGTGTCGTCGCTGAGAATTTCCTCTGCCACCCGGCGAGCGATGCCGACGAGTACCTTCTACTTCTCGGGTAGGTCAGGAACAGAAACGCCAGACGCTATTCCAACCGTCCGCACCGCCTCGAGACACATGCGAGGACGAAACTGCCCAACCCGCGCCATCTTCTCCGGCTTCGCGGTCTCGTTTTTCCACAGGAGCGCGTCGCCAGCGCCACCGAATTGTTCGTAGACCATTTTATGGGCCGATTCATGGTAGGCAACATTGCGGAGTTCTCGGGCGCCAATCTTTCATGCATCAGCGTGTCTAGCACCCGACCCAATGGCGGTCGCACTGTCGTCCGGTGCTGAGCGGAACAAAGGGCAGGTATGGCACGCCGGGCTAGAGTGCAACTCCGTGCGTTTCGGTGCTCATCGCCCCCTGGTCAGCCAGATGCAGGATGCGAGCTTTCCTGATGCAGACACCCAACTAGAATCACTTCGAACGCCTGGTTGCCCAGACGCGACAACATAGCCGCAGAAAAAAATTCTTGAAGTGCGGTGCGACTGGCTCGCCAAGGAACGACGTTTGACCTTAACTTCCGCAGGCAACATGTCACGCTTGGCAATTTCGCCAGGCAGTCTGTCGAGGTAGCGCAATCCGAACACAGCCGATTCGGGTCAGTTGTGTCAGCGCGCTCACGAGGTATCGAAAACTACGCGTTAATGAGGTTTGCGAGTTCAAAGCCCTGCTAGCTCGGCTACATTGATTACTGAGTCTATCAAGACTATGCAAGCCATCAACTCACAATAATGCGATGCGCCGCCGGCCGTTCTCTGCCTGATTTTCCGGACAGCGATGTGGAGTACAAGTTAGAGCGATGCGGATTACAAGTGCAGGCGATGTACGGTACAAGCGGAACCGATGCGGCGTACAAGTCGAGCGGAAAAAGGCGACACAAGAATAACTACGCTACTTTGCTTTGATATTTCTGGATATGGGTCTGCGCCACCAGTGTTGCGCGTTAAGCGGCCGTCATTCGCACATATACCGATATATCTCCAACTCGCAAATGTTATCTAGTCGGTCTTGCAGAATCGCGCGAAGCCAAGCGCAGCGTGCGGATAGGTGCAGATAAGCAGTTGCGAAACTCCCAGTTTCAATATGAAATGGGCCTATC